>NZ_PQGD01000005.1 GCF_002915575.1 Superficieibacter electus | reverse complement strand
TTTCTAAAACCAACGCGGTCATTTGCAGATTTGTAGCATTTGCACTCATTCCCAGCCAACGATGCCAACTTCTCCACCCCGATAGCCTGCTGCTCTGCGATGAAAGCGTCGGTGGCTGGGGTTTCTGGCATGCAGTCTGATCCCAGCCAATGCTTGTCAGTTATAAAACTCATCAGATTTTCATTCTCAGACGCCAGTGCCGCCATTTGTTCCTTCAGCGCCTGGTAATCAGTAGCCAGCACGAAGTCAGTGCAGAACGATTTATCATCCACCGGCGGTGACATGTCAGACGGGGATGCGGTGTAAATTTTTACCTGGGTCATTTCTTAGCCCTCAGAATCATTGTCAGATATTTGTTTTGGTCAGGTGACGGGAAGCTGTTACGCCTCAGTAGCTCTTCTCGGCCCGGATACGGTCTCGACCGCTGGCGAATACACAGATCGTTAGGGTGTAAGTCAGGGTTGTAGTCGTTGCCTCTCATCACAGCCTCCCGTATACGCTCAGAACGCGCTTCATCGCGTCACTCTTGCGGCAATCAGCGAATATCGTGTTGATGCCATCACAGCCACCGTTACGGCGCTCAGCATCGGTTGCAAGGCGGTAGGTGACGCTGCGCCATACCTTGCTTTCAAGAATCAGGACGCCCTCTTGTGCAAGACCACGCGCGACAGTGGCTATGCAGTTCACGGTCAGGCCAGACTCTCTGGCGACCTGCGCAGGGCTGAAGGTGTGGTGAGTGGTCAGATAGCGCAAAATTGCTTGTTTGCCTCTCATGATTTGCGCCCTCTCAGCCCGTGCTTTTCACGCAGTTCGGCGATTTTCGCCAGCCCCTGGGTACGAGTCAGCGGCTTGCCACCGAGTACGGGGAGTTGCTTAACCGGTTCCGGTATCTTGTCGCCACGGTTGATTCTGGCGGACATGTGGTTTAGCTCATCAGCGGCCTTGCGGCGTAGCTCGGTGTCACTGAGTGAGTTAGCGCGCATGTTGGCGTATAGCGTCGTGACCAGCCAGTAGTGAGCGTTTGACTTCCACGGGTAAGATTCTGCATCCGGGTAGTGACCGCGATTCCGGCAGTATTCGTAAACCATATCGACGAGATCATGTGCGTTGGGCAGTCCTGCCGCTGTTGCCTGCTCCGCTTTGCACCAGGCAACAAACTGACCAGGCGACGGGAGAAAAGGTTTTTCCTGACGACGAGAGACACGCATACCGCCAGCAACCTGCTGCATCGTGTTGATTCCGTTTTCCTTGAAGGACATCAGCCACTGACGGCGGAACTCGTTGAACTCTTCCTGAGTGCGGAAGTTATTCATTGCCGCCGGGAACGCCGCCCTAAGCTGGGCAAAGAGCGCGTTGATAATCTCTGCGGTTTGTTCCTCGCCGGACTTCTCGTCCTGAATTTCTGGAAGGCCGTGCGCCAGCCGCCGGAAGTTTTCGCGATCGAAGTTTTGAAGCTCTTCAGAAAAACTTTTCATCAAGCACCCCGCTTATCCAGTCAGTGTTGTTGTAATCAATCTCTTGCCGCGCCTGGCCGTTTGCCGCAGGTCGCTTGTTGCGTTTGATATCAAGCTGAGTCCATTTCTCCCGGAGCGTAGCCGGGCAAAGCACGTTGCCCTTCCAGAAAGCATCTTCACAAGCCCACCTGAAGAGCACCGCGATTTCTTTGTGGGTGCGGTGGTCTCTTTGACGCATCAGGCGGATGTCATTTGCCCAGGCTGCGTAGTTAGGTTTTTTGGCTGTTGAGGATATCGACTGCACTACCGAGAAAAGCCATTCAGCACAGCGGAGGTCTTCTGAGTTACCCCATTTTGTTCCGCTCTGAATTGCAGCTTCAGGTCTCAGAACAGGAAGTTTATTTCCGGGCTTGTCAGAGGATTCGTCAGAATTCTCGGACGAAGAGGTTTTTATATTATTGTTATTACCTTCTTGTTCATGTTGTGCGGCTTCATGTGCGCCTCCATGTGCGGCTACCACCTTCAAAGCCGCGCCATTACTGGCCTCGCCATGTGCGGCTTCATGTGCGGCTTCATGTGCGGGTAAATCGTCTATTTTTTGAGCATATTCACTGTAATTTGTGATGGTGATCACCCTGCCTTTTTGCTTCTCACCATCTATCGAAATCATCCCCTCCCGCACGAAAACCTGAAGCATTCTCTCGACCTGATCCCTGCTGGCCGGGTTACCTTTCCGGTCACAAAGTTGCAGCCCTAAATCAGCCGCTGTCGCCACCAGTTGACCGACGCTAAGATGCCATTGCTTACCCTTGAACGAGGCTGTAAACGGCTTCCTGGCAGCGCTAAGAAGCAGGTTCTCCCATAGGGTTCTGAGGTAGACGTCTTTCGACCATGCCTGCTTGAGTACGCTCCGGTACAACGGGACGTATCCAGACTTCTGGTTCTCCATCCTGTTGCTCCTGACCTGGCCCGGCGCGTTGCCGGGGAACTGGAATATTTCTGCGGTATTCATCCGATATCCTCCACTTCGTATTCAGCGAAGTAGCCTTTTGACATCGCTATAAATCTTGTTTCGGTAACCGTGTAAGCCTTTCTGCCCTTCCGTTCCTTTCCGTCTGGGTCAATCAGGTGGCAGGCATAAATAACCCTTCTCTGCCACTGCCCAGGCATTTCAGCCACTGCCAAAACTTCAAGGGTTCTTTTACCTTCAGCATCAGCCGTGTAGATAAACTGATCCCCGTATCCGCAATCAGCAGGTTCGGAAGTTTTCCGACAGCCGCCAATCCATCTCTCATCGGTATGAATATTTCCGTCATACGACTGATAGTCTGTGGAGACATAAATGAACGGATAGACGCACTCGAATCGGTCTCCAGACCTTACGTCTAGGTTTACTTGTTTATTTGTTGCTGCCATAATTACTCCCGTTACTTGGCGTAACACAGTGTTATTAAGCGTCCAGACTGCTACCAACAGCTGGACGTTTTTCATTTGTGATGGCGTTAAGCGCATGGTGAAAAGCTCTGCTGATAGGGCTGATATCTGAATCCATCCCAAACGAGCACAGGACGGCTGCGATGAAGCGCCAGTCTGTCCGGCTTATCTTCGACTCATGACACCCCACCATCTCAGCCAGTCCGCGCTGAGTGACCGCAGACAAATTGATGAGCAGATCCGTTTCGGCGCGATCTACGTCCTGACGTGTTGGCTTGCTGTAACTTGCTTTGTCCTTCATTGATAATTCCTTGTGTTGAATAAGTTAAATGCGCATCCAATGATGCGTTTTTGTTATCTCCACATGGGCGGAGAGGATGTGCAGCGATGTTAAAGAGCGGTACAACTAGGCGACTTTTGGTGGGAATAAATCATCAAATCCAACTGCCGCGCCATGCTTGTTCAAAACAGAGATGATCTGACGACATTGAGTGGCACTAAGGTCGCGACGGCCATTTTCATAATGACCAATTGCACCCTTGGTAAGCCCAAGCTCAGCTGCCAGCTCTCCCTGTGTGAGTCCAAGCTTTTCACGAATATTTCGTAGCTTGTTCATAGGTTCCTCCATACAACAGATTTGAGTATACGTTTCGTATTCGTTGCTGGCAAGCCAAATATACAATTTGTGTCTCGCAAAAAGGAATACAGTTCGTATGATCGGGGCATGAATATGAAATGGTATGATCTCGCTAAAGACCTCATGAAGGGGCAAGGCGTTTCACAAGAAACACTGGCTGAACATCTTGGAATTACTAAAGGTGCGGTCAGCCATTGGCTAAACGCCAGGCGGGAGCCAAGCCTTGATGACATCGCAAAAATAATGACATATCTTGGCCTGCGGAGTTTTCAGGTTAATGCTGATGGCACCATCAGGGACCAGTCTTCCGAGACGAATGTCAGCTATCATGGAAAAAACGAGCCAAAGGGAAGCTATCCCGTGATCAGTTGGGTAAGTGCAGGTGAATGGATGGAAGCGGTAGAACCTTATCATCGGCGTGCCATAGATCGCTGGTATGAGACTAACGTAGAGTGCTCTGATAACGCTTTCTGGTTGGACGTCAGAGGGGATTCAATGACCTCCCCTGTAGGCCTCAGCATCCCAGAGGGAACGGCCATCTTGGTCGACCCTGAGGTTGAAGCGAAAAATGGAAAACTGGTGGTAGCAAAGCTGGATAGCGAGAATGAGGCGACGTTTAAGAAGCTTGTTCTTGATGCTGGCCGGAGATTTTTAAAACCCCTCAACCCCCAATATCCCATGATAGAAGTTAATGGGAATTGCCGCATTATAGGCGTCGTCGTTGATGCCAAGATAACAAACCTACCGTAAATCAAAGGTCGCTTAGGCGGCCTTTTTTGTATCTCAAGAAAAATAAATTCCCTTCATATACATATTGTTACCCTATTTGCGCCATTTGCGTATACATTTTGTATTGCATTGCTTGGATACGTTTTGTATATTTATCCCATCAGCAGGACGCACCAACGAGACACGGAACGAAGTCTCAGCTCTTTAACATTGATGGGGTAATTTCTCCCGCCCTTGTGGGAGACCAAAGGAAGTTGCTTTGGGGTGTGACGAAGCTCAACGGCGAGCTAGCAGATAGGCGACTGTGAAAATACTAGTCATGTAGCGGAACGCTGCGCGTACTGCAATCGGCATCGCACCGATGGAAGATGGTTCGACTCCATCCGTCACACCACCAAAGCAACCACTGGAGGATGTATGACCAATTTAATCGCAAGCAACAGCGTTACACGGCGTTATCTGAAACGTGGCGAACTGATGGCTAAGCGTCGCGCTGAGGCTGCTCAGAACGCGTCACAGGACAAACCTAAACGCATGGGAAGAGTTGAAAAGGCAATTCAGACAGCTACAACGTTGTCGGTGTTCGGCAAAGAGGAAGTTACCGGATCTGCCTGTTTGCCAGAAGTCGCTATCTTCGCAGCTGGTTATCGCAATTCCAAGCAAGTCACCGCTCGCTGAGGTGGCCCATGAAGAACAGCATCAAGTGCCCGGTATGCGGTCGAGACTTCGATCCACGCACACCGGTATGCCACATAAGCAAGTATCACCAGTCAGCGAAGAACTGCGATCTGGAGAAGATACGCGATGCCCGGCGCAAGCATTACGCACAGAACGAATCGAGCGGGTCGAGTGGCCTGCGGTCAATCAAACAGAGAGGTGTAGATGGAGAAAGTAGGAAAACTAGTGGTATCTATTGGTTTAGACACCACCGAATTAGAGGGGCAAATATCATCCTTACAGACGCTACTGGATTCAGCGCTTAAAGATATTCCTGACCATCTCATCAGCACGTTTTTTAGCAATCTGCCTGCTGTGCTCAATGATATCGTCCTTGCTGATAGCTCTTCCGCACCCGGCGCAAGACTCGACGTTATCCATCGAGTGAGGCTCGGCGCTAAATACGAAAGATTTACTGCCGCAATCAGGGCAAGAGAATTCGACTCTGATAGTTTCTGACATAAAAAACCTATTTTTGACTGTGGAAACACCAGTCTACGGTATTCCTTGGCTGTGGAAAGTGAAGGAAATCACGCGCCGGGCGTGACTAAAAATCCCGGCACCAGATTCAGAGAGCTATCCGAGGTAACGCGAAATGCATACGCCAGACGTAGACCGGTGGGATAAGCATCCCGGCGCGTTACCTCAAATAGTTTTTACGGTTGATTAGAGAGGGTAAGGGTATGGGTGATGATTTGCAGCCAACCAATGAAATGATTGAGGCCGGTATAGATACTTTATGGGATCAGCTGCCAGGCGTTATGGACAGCCTTTGTCAGGACATTGAAGACGATGATGAGAGAAATGCTTTGCTTAGCGACACTGTCGTATTTATCTGGCAATCAATGAAATCAGTACAGAAAGAATAACCCGCTCCGGCGGGTTTTTTATTACATCTCCCTGCCCTTTTACGAGAGGGCAAAGACATGTACGGCGGCTATCCACCGCTATTCCTTCTGATGCTGCGTATGACGCGGCGGGTATTTTTACGTTCAGCGGCGCGGCTTAAGCGCAGGAGAAAATAATGAACACAGCTGATTTATCCAAAGTCCTCGAAGAGCACAAATTATGGTTTGAGTCATTCAGAGAAAAGGGATCACGTGCCGACCTGAGCGGTGCCGACCTGAGCGGTGCCAACCTGAGCGATGCCAACCTGAGCGGTGCCAACCTGAGCGATGCCGACCTGAGCGGTGCCAACCTTCCGGATCAGACATTCGTAATCATCGGAGAGAGGTACTTCATCAGCATCACAAGTGGTGAATATGTCAGGGCTGGCTGCCAGAACCACACGGCTGAGGAATGGCGCAAATACAGCAAACACGAAATCGCCGAGATGGACGGGCGCAGCGCTTTGAAATTCTACCCGCGCCTGCTGGACATCATTGATTTCTACCTTGGAAAAGGTGATCGGCCAGAGTGGGTTAAAGATGATTTTTCGGAGGTGTCATGACAGTCACTCACAACGGCAAACAGTACACCCTGTCTCGCATGGGTTGCCAGTATTTGTGGAAGCTTACCGAAGTCGGCACTCCCCGCAACAAAATAACTCTCAACCGCCAGCAGATGCAGTTAGCCGGTCTGGGCCATCTTATCGAGGACGCAGCATGATTCATCACTACGGACATACACCTCTTATCCGCCAGTGCGTTACGCCCGGGATGATGGCGCTGCATGAAGGCCGAACCTATCGCGTCTCAGCAGTCATTCAGGAGCGTCGATGGATATACCTGCACTCTGCTGGTGAGATTAAGCGCATCACCGACTGCGTGATTGACGTTCTTCTCGATGGCCACGGCAACCCTATACTGCACTGAGGTGATTATGCAGAAGTTTGAATATTTCGTGATGGATGGCCGCGTTCAATATGACCCTGAACGATCCACGGTATTCGAAGCTTTGGGCCAAAAAGAACCATCTAAAAAGGCCCTGAAACGAGATTGGGGCGATATGGGCGCTTTTCTTGTGCGCGCTCCAGTCACCAGTGAAGACGCATCAGGCAATTCGCAATGCGGTGATTTCGAAGTAGTCCGCGAAATCCAGTAACTCCCCACCCTATTCCACCGACCAGTCTGCAATGCGGACGGGCCGCGCACACTTCAAATTCAGGAGAGAGCATGAGCGAAGTAACGGACTTAACTGTTATCGAAATCAATCCGGATCAGGCACCAGTGCTTTATGTAGCGGGTGGTCTTGATGCTTACCTCGAACAGATACGCCAAGCAGTGAACGAAGTTCCTGACCTGTCCACGAAGAAAGGCCGTGACCGTGTCGCATCTCTGGCAGCTCAGGTATCACGCAGCAAGACGGCAATCGAAAAGCCGGGGCGTGAGTATCTTAAACGCCTGAAAGAGGCGGTGCGGCCAGCTGAGGCAGAAATTAAGCGTTTCGTTGATGCCTGTGACGAGCTGCGCGATGCGACCCGCCGCCCACTCACCGAATGGGAAGCCGAGCAGGAGCGCATCAAGGCCGAGGAAGCTATGAACGCGCTGCACGCCGAAGCGCTGGTGATGAACGAGAATATCGAATTGCAGCGTGCAATTCAGTTCGAAGCGGACCACGAATTGGCCCTGCTAATGAACAAGGATTTTGACCGTGACGCCGCAGAGGCAAAGGCGGAAGCAGAAAGAAAGAAAATTGAGTATGAGGAAGAACTCAAGCGTCTTGCAGCGGCAGCCGCTTTAAGAGATGCCGAAGAGCGGGTGCGACGTGAGCGCGAGGAGTCCGCGCACCGTGAGTCAGTTTTAAAGGCCCAGGCAGAGCAAGCTGAGCGTGACCGCATCGCTGCTGAGCAGAAGGCAGAAGGCGAGAAGAAAGAAGCTGCTGAACGTGCAGAGCGTGAGAAGCAGGAAGCCATTGCAGCAGAGAAGCGTAAAGCACGTGAAGAAGCTGATCGGATTAAGCGCGAGGCGGAACAGAAAGAAGCAGCTCGCGTAGCTGAAGAGAAGCGCATCGCTGATGAAACTGCAAAGCGCGAAGCCGATGTTAAGCATCGCAAAAAGATCGGAGCTGACATCGTTAAGGCGATCACTTCATCTACCAGCCTTACACGCTAGCAGGCCATAGAAGTGCTTACCGCTCTTAAAGACGGGCTTATCCCTCATACGAAAATTAATTACTGAGGTCGATTATGAACATCAAATGCGAGTGCGAAGACATGCGCACGTCCGCCGGGCAGCGCAATAACCTGAAGCTTGAGCTTGAGGGAGTTGTATTGGACGGCACTGTAGACACACGGGAAGTCTTGTCGCAACTCGACGCTGCGGTAGTGGCTGAGTGGCTTACTGAACAGGGTTACATCATCACTCAACAGGAGCGTGCAGCATGAGTGCGTTAGAGCGCTGGGATGACGATGCGTTTATCCGGTTGATGGCTGACCTTTTACCAGAGCAGCCGATGACTCATGAACTGGCCGCACAGGAAGCGATTGCCGATCACCGCACGGAGCAGCAAGCAGAGAGGGTGGGAGTATGGACCTTTCAAGATTAGATGACCCATTTTTACCTGGTGATATCGAGTGGCGCATCCAGCGGGCCGGTAAAAGTGGCGAAAATATTTGGGCAAAGGTGCTGGCCTACGTCACTAACAGGGCGATCATGAAGCGCCTAGATGAAGTTTGCGGCAAGTCTGGCTGGCGTAACGAATATCGCGACATCCCGAACAATGGCGGCGTTGAGTGCGGAATATCCATCAAGGTGGACGGGGAGTGGATCACTAAATGGGATGCAGCTGAAAACACTCAGGTGGAAGCAGTTAAAGGTGGTCGATCTGGTGCGATGAAGCGCGCCGCTGTGCAGTGGGGGATCGGGCGCTATCTTTACTCTCTGGAGGAGGGTTTCGCCACAGTCTCAAAAGAAAGGCTAAATGGGTATAACTACGCAAAAACAAAGGAACTTGGTGCCTTTTACTGGTCACCACCACCTCTCCCTTCTTGGGCTATGCCGAGTAGTCCCTCGTCCAATGCAGAAACGGAAACATCAGAAAACACAGCCGATTTTCTTGAAGAAGCGCTTCGCGAGTTTGCAGAAAAGGCGACGCTCTCTCAATCAGTGAAAGAGCTACAGGCGGCTTTCAAGGAAGCGTGGGCGAAGTTTGGCGGCTCGAAGGAGCATGAAGAGCGCGCAACGGAAACCTATAAGACACGCGGCAAAGAACTGAAAACCCAAACAGCATAGCGGAGGGCTTATGAAGCCAGACCAGATTTTGGCAATCCTCCGCAAAGACCAACGTAACCACATCACCGCATTCCACCGATCGCAAACATCCAGAAACGCACTGGCTCATACAGCCGGGATAACTCTCAACTACCACGAACCCTATTACGAGGGGTGGGCTCCTGCGCTTGAAATGCAGGAGTCCTTCATCGGTGCCGCGGAGTTATCACAGGTCATGCCTCATCTGGTCGCGGAGCCCTGGGGCAACGGAATCATTGGTGGCGTGGTTTACCGGCTTAAGGAGAGTGCTCAATGAAGCATCCAAACGACAACATCACTGTCGGAAAAGTTAAGTGCCTCTACTCAGTGTTACGCCGGGGCTGGATTATGCCCGGCGGTCAGATAGTCACAAACCCGCTTAAAGCTCAGCGACTGGCTGAAGAGATGGCTAACAGGATGGAGGGGATATGAGTGAAGGATACGTTAGCGAGCTTGAGTTGGGAAAGTGCGGTGAATATTACGCAATTTTTAAACTGACTAAACAAGGATTTATTTGCTTTCCGTCAGACCAGGGCCTGCCATATGACATCGTTGTTGAGGCCAACGGTAGGCTCCTTAAGGGACAGGTTCGCTCGACGCTGAAAATGCGCGATTACGGCAAATCAAAAAGTGTTTACCGGTTCGGAACGAGAACGGGGAAAGGTTATGGCCGCGCAGCATCACTTAGTAAATGTGACTTCTACGCCTTCGTTGTCATCGATGAAGAGAAGATAGCCTTCATGTCTACGGATGAACTGGCCAGCACAAAAAATCCAGGAACGCTTATCCAGACGATGGAGTTTAGATCTTCTAGCGGTATTTACCCGGGGAGAATTTACTCCAATGGCACGCAAAGGATGCTTGATTATTCACGGAATATTGAGAGCTACGAAGATTTCAACCGCGTCGTTTCTCTGATGGGGGGAAGAAGATGCCGAATCAAAAATACAGCTTAATAATGGCTGACCCGCCTTGGTCATATGGCAATACCATCAGTAACGGTGCCGCCGCAGATCACTACTCAACCATGAAGCTAATTGAATTAAAGCGCCTGCCAGTTTGGGAACTTGCCGCCGAAAACGCGGTGCTGGCGATGTGGTACACCGGCACGCACAACCAAGAGGCGATAGAACTAGCTGAAGCATGGGGATTCACGGTGCGCACCATGAAGGGCTTCACGTGGGTAAAGCTGAACCAATTGGCTGAAGGTCGTATCAACAAGGCGCTGGCAGATGGTGAAGTTAACGACTTTTACGACTTCCTCGATATTCTTAACGCCGAGACACGTATGAACGGCGGCAACCACACCAGGGCGAACACAGAAGACGTCCTGATTGCCACGCGCGGAACGGGTATTGAGCGTCTTAACGCCGGTATCAAGCAGGTGGTTTACAGCCCGCTAGGTGCGCATAGCGAAAAGCCGTGGGAAGTTCGCCGACGCCTTGAACTGCTTTACGGTGATGTACCGCGCATTGAGCTTTTCAGCCGGAGCGCGGCGCCGGGATGGGATCATTGGGGAAACCAGTGCGCTACCGCCGCGGTTGAATTGCTACCCGGCTGCGCCATCGACGTTGTGAAAACGGAGGCAGCATGACGCCAGCGGCTTATTACAACGAAATAGATCCTTATGCAGCTCAGTGGCTGCGCAACCTGATCGCCGGCGGTCACATCGCGCCGGGAGAAGTCGACGAACGGAGCATTGAAGATGTCACACCTGACGACCTCAGAGGATTTACCCAATGTCATTTCTTTGCCGGTATCGGCGTCTGGTCACACTCTCTGCGCCTCGCAGGATGGCCCGACGATAAACCAGTCTGGACAGGTTCCTGCCCGTGCCAGCCTTTCAGCGCGGCAGGCAAAGGAGATGGGTTTGCTGACGAGCGGCACCTTTGGCCAGCCTTCTTCCACCTCATCAGCGAGTGCAGACCTCAGCACGTCTTTGGCGAACAGGTTGCAGCAGGTAACGCAAATGTATGGTTCGACCTTGTACAAACTGACATGGAAGGAATGGAATACGCCTTCGGGCTTGTGCCGTTCCCGGCTGCGGGCATCGGTGCGCCGAACATCAGAGAGCGGGCCTTCTGGGTGGCCCACGCCGACATGCAATGTGAATCCACAACCGGAAACACCGCGCGGGCTACAGAATCTAGCCGGAGCGGTGAAGCTGTCTGGATGGCAGACGCCAGTAGCGAACGATGCAAACGGATCGACACATTGTTACAGCGGGAAGAACCCAGATGGAACGCCGAAAGTATGCCTGAAACTGCCGGGATCGGTTCTGTTAGCGGGATGGGTAACTCCGACATCTCGGGACTGGAAGGACTCTGCGGGGATGACTGCGCAGCGGGAAGGGAAAGACAGACTGGACCAGCTTCCACGCCAGGCATTCATGACAGGCTGGCCTACTCCGATGGCGGGTTCATCAGCGAGAAACGGCAACAATGCAACGGTGAATACGGACAGTCTCAGGAAAACGGTGGTTTTGTGCGGCGGAGATTTGAAGGGTTCAGGGGTCAATGTGAAAGCCCCTCTTCATCATCCCTTGAGGTTAACGGTTTTTGGCGAGATGCGGACTGGCTCTTATGTCGAGATGGCAAATGGCGTCCAGTTGAACCCGGCACATTCCCGCTGGTTGATGGGGCTGCCGCACGCCTGGGACGAGTCGAGTCCGGGGTGGCAAGAGTGGCAAGCAGCAACCGTGTTGGAAGATTGAAGGGATACGGCAACGCTATAAATGCGCAGGCAGCAGCTCACTTCATTTATTCCTACATGCAAACTCAGGATTGAATATATGCCATCTGAAATCATTGACGCAGCCAACGAACTGGTTCAGCAGCGCATAGACATGGTCGTCGCCTCGCACCGTATCAACCACAACGCAGTATCAGCCACTCACTGTATACAGTGCGGAGAGAAGATAAGCGATAAGCGCAGGGAAGCGGTAAAGGGATGCACGATGTGCCATGAGTGCCAGGGAATAGCAGAGTTGAAGCGTAAGCAGAGGGGTTTTTGAAATGAGCACAATTCAGGATATTCGAAATCAACTATCCACCCTCGTCACCGAGGCTCATAAGGTTGCGTGCTCTCTCGATATTGGCGATGAGCGCACTGAGGCTTTCGAGTTATACGAAGCACTTCGCCGACTTCAGCGGCAGGGTGCGGCTGGCGAAATGCTTTCCGCAACCAATCCTCTTCTCGCCTCGCCGTATTACGACGATGATTGGGACGAGGATGAAGATGATTGACGCAACTGATAACAAATTTAAACAAACAGCCCATCAGGGCTTTTTTTACGCCCGGAGATCAACAAATGCGAGTAGATAATGAAGTTTTGAACGTGCTGAGTGCAGCAGAGTGTAATGGCCCGCAACTCTTCCTTACCGGTCAACTTGATCGCAACCTCTACACAAGAACGAACAAAGTGCTGGAGGCGGCTGGAGGAAAATGGAACCGCAAAGCCAAAGCGCACATTTTTGATACCGATGCCTCCGATCGCATTGAGCAAATTATTCTTACCGGTGACGTTTTAGTACCGAAGGATGATTTTGAGTTCTTCCCGAGCCCTCCAGAAGTTGTCAGACATGTAATTCAGTTGGCAGATATTCGGGATGGGATGCATGTTCTTGAACCAAGTGCCGGGCAAGGTGCTATTGCTAAAGCAGCTCATAGCGCAGCAGCAGATGTGATGATCGATATGTATGAATTGATGCCAGCGAACAACGACATCCTTCACGGTCTCAATTTGCGACTTTCAGGCATCGGTGAGCCTACTGACTTCCTTACTGTTGAGCCGAAACCTGTTTATGACCGGGTGATTATGAATCCTCCTTTTGGTCGACAGGCAGATATTAAGCACGTAACTCATGCGCTGAAATTCCTTAAACCGGGCGGTCTGCTGGTATCGGTTATGGCTTCATCTGTGACATTTCGAAGCAACAAGCTGACAACTGATTTCCGTCAACTCATAGAAGAGCGCGGCGGACATATCGAAGAACTGCCAGAAGGTGCATTTAAATCATCAGGGACGATGGTTAATACCGTCATCGTGGTTATTCCAGGCTGACGCAACTGATAGCCAGTTATGAGCTGGCTATTGGGTGCGAAAGCCCGCTATCCCTTATACCCGCCTTGTGCGGGTTTCTTTTTGTCCGGAGTAAGCCAATGGTTTCTGAAAAGCCAATCACCGCGCAACAGGCTGCGGAATTCCTGATCGTGTCTCCCCGCACCATCTACCGGCTGATTGATTCCGGTCAGCTGGCCGGGCAGAAAATCGGGAACAAATACCGCACAACTGATGCGGCCTGTATTGCTTATTTGCACGCCCGGCGCGATCCTCTTACGGCGAGCGCGGGTGAACATAAAGGAGAAGTTTTATGTCAATCACCCTCAGGGGCGGCGTGTGGCACTGTCATTTCGTTACGCCGTCAGGGAAAAGAATTAGACGATCTCTTGGTACGGAGGACAAGAAACAAGCGCAGGAGCTTCACGACAGGCTGAAAGCTGAAGCATGGAGGGTTGACCAGATAGGTGATTTGCCGAAGAGGACATTTGAGGAGTGTTGTATCAGATGGCTGCGGGAGAAGGAGCACAAGCGGTCACTGGACGACGACAGGACAAAGATAGAGTTCTTCCTGCGACACTTTTCAGGCCGTGACGCTTCCACTATTACAGCGGAGCAGGTGCACGATGCTGTGGCGAAGATGTTCAACAGAAAGCACCTTCAGATATGGGAATCACGCAGGGATGCAGCTTTAAGGAAGGGGAAAGAGCCGCCCTTGTACGTTGCAAAGCCTGTCAGCCTGGCGACGAAGAGCCAGCACCTGTCTTTCATGCGATCGCTACTTCGCGCCGCGGCGAATGACTGGGGCTGGATAAAGACAGCACCGGTTATCAAAACGAAGAAACCTGTCAGTAAGCGCATACGCTGGTTAACCCGAGATGAAGCTGAGAGGCTTATCGAGTGCATGCCGGAAAGCATAAAGCCGGTGGTGATTTTCGCGCTGGCTACCGGCCTGCGCCGCTCCAACATTCTTGATCTGGAGTGGCAACAGGTCGATATGCAAAGGAAGGTTGCATGGGTAAACCCGGAGAACGCAAAAGCGGGCAAAGCTATCGGCGTCGCTCTGAATGATACCGCATGCAGGGTTTTGAGAAATCAAATTGGGAAAAGTAAACGCCTTGTTTTCGTTCACACAAAGCCAAAGCACCGGCCAGACGGAACGCTTACACCGGCGGTGAGGAAAATGCGCGTTGATGATAACCAGGCATGGAATATCGGCCTGAAAAAAGCCGGCATTGAAGATTTCCGCTTCCATGACCTCAGGCACACCTGGGCAAGCTGGCTGATTCAGTCTGGCGTTCCCCTTTCCGTTTTACAGGAGATGGGCGGGTGGGAGTCGATCGAAATGGTGAGGAGATACGCGCACCTCGCGCCCAACCACCTGACCGAGCATGCACGGAAAATCGACGCCATTTTTGGCAACCATGACACAAATATGACACAAGGAGAAAATCAGGCCGGGTTAAAATTAGCGTAACTTGCTGATTTTAAATGGTACGCCCTACAGGATTCGAACCTGTGACCCACGACTTAGAAGGCCGTTGCTCTATCCAACTGAGCTAAGGGCGCACTGAAAAGCGCAATGGCTTTGCGGTGAGGTGAAACGCGTGGAATTATACGGTCAACGCCTGCTGAGTCAATGGCTTTGCAACCGGATGCTCGGTAAATAAGCGCCCTGCCCGGTAAAAAGTGACGAATATCAAAAACGAAGACTGACAGCACGCCCTGCTTCTGACAAAATATAACCATCCCCCTTATGTATTGTGACAGATGGAATCCTCTCTCTGATGGCAGCAAAGATTATTGACGGTAAAACGATTGCGCAGCAGGTACGCTCTGAGGTCGCGGAAAAAGTAAAGGCCCGCGTGGCGGCAGGCAAACGGGCACCTGGGCTGGCCGTGGTGCTGGTCGGCAGTAACCCGGCATCACAGATTTATGTTGGCAGTAAACGCAAAGCGTGTGAGGAGGTCGGCTTTATTTCCCGCTCTTACGATCTCCCTGCCACCACCAGTGAAGCCGAGCTGCTGGAGCTTATTGACAAACTGAACGACGACATCGCCATTGACGGCATTCTGGTCCAGCTTCCGTTGCCTGCCGGTATTGATAATGTAAAAGTGCTGGAACGCATTCGTCCGGATAAAGACGTGGATGGATTTCATCCTTATAACGTCGGTCGCCTGTGCCAGCGCGCGCCGCGTCTGCGCCCCTGCACGCCGCGCGGCATTGTCACGCTGCTGGAGCGTTATAACATTGATACCTATGGTCTGAATGCGGTGGTAATTGGCGCGTCGAATATCGTGGGCCGCCCTATGAGTATGGAACTGCTGCTGGCGGGCTGCACCACCACGGTGACGCATCGTTTCACCCGCAATTTACGCCACCATGTTGAACATGCCGATCTGCTGATTGTCGCCGTCGGCAAACCCGGTTTTATTCCCGGCGAGTGGATCAAAAAAGGCGCTATCGTTATTGATGTCGGTATTAACCGTCTGGAGAGTGGCAAAGTGGTGGGTGATGTGGTGTATGAAGACGCCGCCGAACGCGCATCGTTTATTACCCCGGTTCCGGGTGGCGTAGGTCCGATGACCGTTGCCACGCTGATTGAAAATACCTTACAGGCATGTGAAGAGTATCACGACGTGGAGGGCGCGTAAGATGGCTACATTTTCATTAGGGAAACATCCGCACGTTGAGCTGTGCGATCTGCTCAAGCTGGAAGGCTGGAGCGAAAGCGGTGCGCAGGCAAAAATCGTGATTGCAGACGGTTTAGTGACCGTCGATGGCGCGGTTGAAACCCGCAAGCGTTGCAAAATCGTCGCTGGCCAAACCGTCGCCTTTGACGGACAAGAAGTTACCGTCATCGCATAAACCTTTCCTTAAAAGCCCTGACGTATAAGGGCTTATTATCTGATCAACTTCAAAGAATTCACATTTCCTCTGACTGGCAATGAAATTTCAGTTGCCAGTTTCCATGCGATCTCACACGATAAGTAGAACGTTCTACTAAAACGTTACACTCACATAAAAAAAGATTGGGCGCGCATTGTGCCAACATCGGGGGAAGTCAGCATGAGTCTGATATCAGGGTTTGTAAAATCGCTTTCAAAGCTATCCATGATTGGTCGCGCGTTAATGCTGCCAATTTCACTGCTTCCGGCAGCTGGTTTATTACTGGCGTTCGGAGACAAGTTTCATTTGCCGCTAATGATGAACGCCGGTGGGGTTATTTTTGATAACCTGCCAATGCTGTTTGCTATTGGCTCGGCGGTCGGACTGGCCTCAGAGTCAGGGATCGCGGCGCTGTCAGCGGCGGTCTCGGTTTTTGTCACTAACATTACTATCAGTACCATGCTGTCCATCACGCCAGAAATGGCGTCGCAGGGCGGTAAGTACGCGATGGTGGTTGGCATTCCGACGCTGCAAATGGGCGTTTTCGGCGGGCTGATCTGCGGGATTCTGGCGGCATGGTGCTACAACAAATTTCACACCATGCAGTTGCCGGAGTTCCTCGGTTTCTTCTCCGGCAAGCGTTTCGTCGCCATCGCCACCGCATTTTTGTCGTTTATCATGGGCCTGCTGCTGCCGTATGTCTGGCAGCATATTCAGGCGGGCATTGATGCGCTTTCTGTGGTGGTCAACGGCGACAACCAGGCGGCATCGACGTTTATTTTTGGTCTCGTGGAGCGCGCATTAATTCCGCTCGGCCTGCACCATATCTGGTATCCATCGTTCTGGTATTCCTTCGGCGATTACACCACCCAGGCCGGTCAGGTGATCCACGGCGATCAGTCTATCTGGTTTAAAATGCTGGAAGAAGGCGTGAAATCTTTCAGCAGCGATAGCTACCAGAATGCCGGTAAATTCATGCAGGGTGAGTTCCCGCTGATGCTGTTTGCTCTGCCCGCCGCCTGTCTGGCGATGTATCAGGAAGCGCATACCCGTAACAAAAAAATTGCCGCCGGTATTCTTTTTTCAGCGGGCTTAACCTGCTTTTTGACCGGCATCACCGAGCCGGTAGAATTTACCTTTATCTTCGTGGCACCCGTACTGTATGTATTCAATGCCATCATGGCCGGTCTGTCGTATATGTGTATGTATTTGCTCCATGCACATATCGCCAAATCGTTCTCCGCCGGGCTTATTGACTACATTTCGTTTGGTATACTGCCATCGTTTAACGGCTATCAGACCAACTTCCTCAATGCAATTATCGTTGGGGTACCAATGGCGCTGATCTATTACTTCACCTTCCGCTTTGTGATCCGCCGTTTTGATGTTAAAACGCCGGGGCGCACGGAAGTGACCGCTGACGCCAGTGCAAAATCCGATGAAGAGCTGGCTGGCGAGATTATCGATCTGATTGGTGGTGCGCATAATATTACCTCCGTCGGGGCCTGTATTACCCGTCTGCGGCTGGAAGTTGCCAAAGGAGACGAGGTCGATAAAGACGGGCTTAACGGAGTTGGCGCGCGCGGCGTGGTGTACGTTGGTGATAAGGGCGTACAGATCATTTTTGGTGCCCGTGCGCAGTTTATCGCACAAACGATGTCGTCAATGCTGGGTAAATAATGATAGCCTCGCCTCCTGAGTCCTCTCGGGGGCGAGCAACGTTGTCTGATTTCAGGGAGCAGACTTGAAGAAGGTCAGTATTATTGATGTTGCACGAGAAGCGGGCGTTTCTGTTTCTACCGTTTCGCTGGTGCTGCGTCAGAAAGGGAAAATATCCAGCGCGACGATTGAAAAGGTGCACGTTGCCATTGAGAAACTGGGCTACGTGCACAACGTGGCGGCAGCCAACCTGCGTGCAAATCGCTCCAATCTGATCGGCCTTATTTTGCGCGACTTCAGCGACAGCTATTCAATCAAAGTGATGGCGAGCATCGTGCAGGAACTGGAAAAGCAAGGGTTTATGGTGTTTCTCGGCCAGCCCCTCAACGAAGGCGAGCACCTGGAACGTTGTTTGCTCTCGTTTAAACAACAGGGCGTGGCGGGCGTTATTTACCTTTCCTCAGAGACCACTTCAGCGAAACTCCCCACGCAAATCCGTCATTGTCCGCTGCCGCTGGTGGTGGTATCGCAATCGCTGATTGATGAAGAATGTAACCTGGTTATGCGCGATAATCGTCAGGCGGCGACTCTCGCCACACGCTATCTGATTGAGCGCGGGCATCGCAGTATTGCCTACGTTGGCGGCAAAGAAAACGATCTTATTCGCCAGCAGCGGCTGTCAGGCTTTCGCAGCGCGTTAACGCAAAGTGGGATGGTCTGGCGTGATGAGGCGATTGCTTCCTGTAGCGAAGATACCCGGGCCGTCAGCAATGCCACACGCCATCTACTGGAAAACAACAACACTATTACCGCCCTGCTGTGCCATTCCCCGGATGCCATCATCGGCTGTATCAACGGTATTCATCAGGTGGGACGCACGGTGGGTAAAGATGTATTTCTTACCCAGCAGGTAGCGCTGCTGGGGTTTGAGGATATGCTGCACGTGAACCTCACCTCACCGTCGTTTACCTATGTTTCTTCTGCCAGTGAAGAGTCCGGTCGCCAGGCCGCGACGCTGATAATCCGCAAAATCAACGAGCCGGAACTGCTCAATCAGCGCGTCACGCTCTCCGGACAACTGGTGGTGCGTGAGTCGGCCTGAGATTTCAGGATAATGCCCGGAATCGGACCTGTACATCCGGTTTAACGCCACGTATAACGGCCAGATGTGGGTTTCTGGATACACGTCTATGCCAACCGTTATCACTCATGCCGCTGTTCCTCTGTGCCTGGGCGCTGGGCTGGGGTTACGCGTTATTCCGCCGCGTCTGCTGCTCGCAGGGGTAGTGCTGGCCATGCTGCCGGACGCTGACGTTTTATCTTTTCACTTCGGTGTTGCCTACGGCAATGTGTTTGGTCACCGCGGGTTTACCCACTCGCTGCTTTTTGCCGTTGTGGTACCGCTGCTGTGCGTGCTGGCAGGACGACGCTGGTTTAAGGCCGGGCTGGTCCGCTGCTGGCTGTTTCTCACGGTATCACTGCTATCACACAGCCTGCTGGATTCAATAACCACCGGCGGTAAAGGCGTCGGCTGGCTGTGGCCGTGGTCCGATGAACGCTTCTTCGCCCCATGGCAGGTGATTAAGGTCGCGCCATTCGCACTGTCACGCTATACCACACCATACGGCCATCAGGTGATCGTGTCAGAACTGCTGTGGGTATGGCTGCCAGGCGTTTTTTTCATCGCCGTGGGGTTACTTCTCAGGAAAAATTTACGCCATTAAAAGGAATAGCGGGTGAGCAATTTGCACCATTTCAGCGTAACCTGCCGGGCGGCGGCTTCGCCTTACCCGACCTGAAAATTACAGATACATCAATCGGTTGCGGTTAACCCTCAGGCCCGCACAAGCGCCGCGCCGCCGGGCAAAGCGGCGCGGCGCCAGAGATTACTTGCGACGCCAGGTGGTTCCCTGCGGGCCATCTTCCAGCACGATGCCCATTTCATTCAGGCGATCGCGCGCCGCATCAGCCGCTGCCCAGTCTTTCGCTTTGCGGGCGTCGAGACGCTGTTGAATGAGCGCTTCAATCTCTGCCACTTCGCCGTCGTCGGCCTGTGCGCCACTTTTCAGGAACGCATCCGGGTCCTGCTCAAGCAGGCCCAGCACGGCAGAGAGCTTACGCAGATGAGCGGCCAGCGCGTTAGCCGCCTGCGCATCTTCCGTTTTCAGGCGGTTAACATCACGCGCCATATCAAACAGCACTGAATAAGCTTCCGGCGTGTTGAAGTCGTCGTTCATCGCCTCAACAAAGCGCGCTTCAAACGCCTCGCCGCCCGCAGCGGCAACCGATGCGTCCGTTCCGCGCAGCGCGGTATACAGGCGCTCCAGCGCCGAGCGCGCCTGTTTGAGATTCTCTTCGCTGTAATTCAGCTGGCTACGGTAATGACCAGACATCAGAAAGTAACGCACGGTTTCGGCGTCGTAATACTTCAGCACGTCACGCACGGTAAAGAAGTTGCCCAGCGATTTAGACATCTTCTCGCGATCGACCATCACCATGCCGGAGTGCATCCAGTAATTGACGTATTCCCCGTCGTGGGCGCAGGTAGACTGGGCAATTTCGTTTTCATGGTGCGGGAACATCAGATCCGAGCCGCCGCCGTGAATATCAAAATGCGACCCCAGTTGCTTGCAATTCATCGCCGAGCATTCAATATGCCAGCCCGGGCGTCCTTCACCCCACGGCGAGTTCCAGCTCGGCTCGTCCGGCTTAGACATTTTCCACAGCACGAAGTCCATCGGATTGCGCTTTACGTCCGCGATTTCAACGCGCGCACCAGCCTGAAGCTGATCCAGATCCTGACGCGACAGCTTGCCGTAATCTGCGTCGGTTTCGACTGAGAACATCACGTCACCGTTATCCGCTACGTAAGCGTGGCCGCGCTGGATCAGGCGCTCGACAATCTCAATGATTTCAGGAATATGCTGAGTCGCTCGCGGCTCGCTGTCCGGACGCAGGATGTTCAGCGCGTCGAAATCGGTGTGCATCTCTTTCACCATGCGATCGACCAGCGCAACAAAACTTTCCCCATTCTCGTTTGCACGCTTGATGATTTTGTCGTCGATATCGGTGATGTTACGCACGTATTTCAGCGTATAACCCAAAAAGCGCAGGTAACGAGCCACGACGTCAAACGCGACAAACGTGCGGCCATGCCCGATATGACACAGATCGTAAACGGTGATACCACACACGTACATGCCCACTTCCCCGGCATGAATAGGTTTAAATTCCTCTTTTTGGCGCGTCAGAGTATTAAAAATTTTTAACATCGATGATTCCATGTAGTAGACGTGTGTGGATCGTAAAGACCGTATAATACCTATAATTTAGCCATGAAGCAGCACACTTTGCGGGATGATCGAACCTCTCGCTTATGCTATAACATGCCTCTGGCTGTGGCCCGCTGTCGGGTCAACGCACCACTATAACGGAACAGGATGCAAAAATGGTTACATTCCACACTAATCACGGCGATATCGTAATCAAAACCTTTGATGATAAAGCGCCTGAAACAGTTAAAAACTTCCTGGACTACTGCCGCGAAGGTTTCTATAACAACACTATTTTTCACCGTGTGATCAACGGCTTTATGATTCAGGGCGGCGGTTTTGAACCTGGCATGCGTCAGAAAGAGACCAAAGAAGCTATCAAAAACGAAGCCAATAACGGCCTGAAAAACACCCGTGGCACGCTGGCCATGGCGCGTACTCAGGCTCCGCACTCCGCTACCGCACAGTTCTTCATCAACGTCGCGGATAACGACTTCCTGAACTTCTCCGGCGAGAGCCTGCAAGGCTGGGGCTACTGCGTGTTTGCCGAAGTCGTTGAAGGCCTGGACGTGGTTGATAAAATCAAAGGCGTTTCTACCGGTCGTAGCGGCATGCACCAGGACGTACCGAAAGAAGACGTGGTTATCGAAAGCGTGGACGTTAGCGAGTAATTAGTGGCGACACTCTTTATCGCAGATCTGCATTTGTCTACTGAAGAACCGGCGATCACCGCCGGTTTTCTGCGTTTTTTAGCCGCTGAAGGGCGTGAGGCCGATGCGCTCTATATCCTGGGCGATTTGTTCGAAGCCTGGATTGGCGATGACGATCCTGTTCCGCTGCATCGTAACATCGCTACCGCCATAAAATCTCTGGTGGATTCTGGCGTGCCCTGCTACTTCATTCACGGCAATCGCGATTTTTTACTTGGCAAACGCTTCGCCCGTGAAAGCGGCATGGTTCTGCTGGCGGAAGAAGAAGTCCTCAACCTGTATGGTCGCAAGGTGCTGATTATGCACGGTGATACGCTGTGTACCGATGATACTGGCTATCTGGCATTTCGGGCAAAGGTTCACCAGCCATGGCTACAAAAACTGTTTCTGGCATTGCCTCTGTTCGTACGCCAGAAGATCGCAGCGAAAATGCGCGCCAACAGCAAGGCAGCAAATAGCACTAAATCGCTTGAAATTATGGATGTGAATCCGCAGGCGGTGGTCAACGTTATGGAAAAACATCGTGTCCAGTGGCTGATCCACGGTCACACTCACCGCCCCGCCGTGCATGCGCTTACTGCCAATGAGGAGCCTGCGTTTCGCGTGGTATTAGGAGCCTGGCATAACGAAGGTTCGCTGGTTCGGGTAACGCCCGATGATGTGCAACTGATTTATTTTCCATTCTGATATTCTCCCCTTCCTGGCGCGCTTTCTCGTCCACGCAACCGTTTTCCTTGCCGTTTTTCCATGGTATTCTTGATGGTCTTAGCAGTCGTGTGCAGCACACCCACAGGAGTTTTCAGACGCATGTCTTCCCGCAATAACCCGGCGCGTGTCGCCATCGTGATGGGGTCCAAAAGCGACTGGGCTACCATGCAGTTCGCCGCCGAAATTTTTGATTCCCTGAACGTTCCACACCATGTCGAAGTTGTCTCCGCTCATCGCACGCCCGACAAACTGTTTAGCTTCGCCGAAGGCGCGGAGGCGAATGGCTATCAGGTGATTATTGCAGGTGCGGGCGGCGCGGCGCATCTGCCGGGGATGATCGCGGCTAAAACGCTGGTCCCTGTGCTTGGCGTGCCGGTGCAAAGTGCGGCGTTAAGCGGCATTGACAGTCTTTATTCTATCGTGCAGATGCCGCGCGGGATTCCGGTCGGTACGCTGGCAATTGGTAACGCCGGTGCGGCGAATGCCGCGCTGCTGGCGGCACAAATTCTGGCGCAGCATGACGCTGAGCTGCATCAGCGGTTAGCCCAGTGGCGCAAAGCACAGACTGACGAGGTACTGGATAACCCGGACCCGCGGGGTGCGGTATGAAGCAGGTATGCGTGCTGGGCAATGGTCAGTTAGGACGCATGCTGCGTCAGGCCGGTGAACCGCTGGGCATCCCCGTCTGGCCAGTGGGGCTGGACGCCGAACCGGAAGCGGTGCCGTTTGCACAAAGCGTAATTACCGCTGAAATTGAACGCTGGCCGGAGACCGCCCTCACCCGCGAGCTGGCGCGACATCCGGCGTTTGTGAATCGCGACGTTTTCCCGATTATTGCTGACCGCCTGACGCAAAAACAGCTGTTTGATAAGCTGGGTCTGGCTACCGCGCCCTGGCAGTTGCTGGCCAACCGCGATGAATGGCCTGCGGTGTTTGCGCGTCTGGGCGATCTGGCAATCGTCAAGCGCCGGGTCGGCGGCTACGATGGCCGTGGTCAATGGCGCTTACGCGCAGAAGAGACAGCGCAGCTACCGGACGACGGCTATGGTGAATGCATCGTCGAACAGGGAATTAACTTCAGCGGCGAAGTGTCGCTGGTCGGCGCACGTGGGCATGATGGCACCACAGTATTTTATCCGCTGACGCATAACCTGCATCAGGACGGTATTCTGCGTACCAGCGTCGCATTTCCTCGCGCCAACGCTGAACAGCAAGCGCAGGCTGAGACGATGCTTTCCGCTATTCTGCACGAGCTGAATTATGTTGGCGTGATGGCGATGGAGTGTTTTATTACTCCAGGCGGATTGCTGATTAATGAGTTGGCTCCACGGGTGCATAACAGCGGACACTGGACGCAGAACGGGGCTTCCATTAGCCAGTTTGAGCTACATTTACGGGCGATTACCGGGTTGCCGCTGCCACAGCCGGTGATCGACAACCCGTCGGTGATGGTGAATTTGATCGGCACCGACCTCAACTACGACTGGCTGAAACTACCGCTGATCCATCTGCACTGGTACGATAAAGCGGTGCGTCCGGGCCGTAAAGTGGGGCATCTGAATTTGACCGACAGCGATACGGATCGCCTGAGCGCCACGCTGGAAGCCTTAATGCCGCTGCTCCCCCCGGAGTATGCCAGCGGGTTGACCTGGGCGCAGGGGAAACTGGCGTAAGCCGGGTACGCGTAATGCCTGGCGGCGCTGCGCTTGCACAGGCCTACGTACGGATGTGATACCGGTGGAGGTAATGCCTGGCGGCGCTGCGCTTGCACAGGCCTACGTACGGATGTGATCCCGGCGAACGTAATGCCTGGCGGCGCTGCGCTTGCGCAGGCCTACCTACGGATGTGACACCGGTGAACGTAATGCCTGGCGGCGCTGCGCTTGCGCAGGCCTGTGGATATGGTTAACTACCTGATATTGATGATCTTGTAGGCCGGGTAAGGCGAAGCCGCCACCCGGCAATATTGGCTCAATGGCTGGAAATTATAAACGAATACAGGTCCCCGCCTGCCCCGCCAGCGTATCGTCAATCCGGGCTAGCGAGCCGATCCAGGCGGGTTTTCCCCGGCGCTGCACGTATCCGTTGACGGCAGCGACTTTGGGTCCCATCGATCCGTCCGCTTTTGCAAACGGAGCCAGTTCATCCGGCGTAGCCTCACGAATTGCCCGCTGTTGCGGCGTTCCCCAGTTTTCATAGACTGCATCTGCATCCGTCAGAATAAGTAAGCCGTCAGCATTGATTTGTTCTGCCAGCAATGCCGCCGCCAGATCTTTATCAATCACCGCCTCTGTGCCCTCTCCACCTTGTGCCACCGGCACGCCGCCACCGCCGCTGCAAATCACCACATGTCCTTCTTTCAGCAGCAGTTCAATCGCAGGACTCTCTTCGATACGCTTCGGCATGGGCGAAGGAACTACCCGACGCAAATATTTACCATCCCGTTTCATCTGCCAGCCATAGGTCGCCTCCAGCTCGTCCTGCCGTTCGGGCGCGTAGACCGGGCCGATGAATTTTTCCGGTGAACGGAAGGCCGGATCGTTTCTGTCAACCTGAATGCGGGTTAATACCGTGGTCACCGGCGGCATATCAGGCTCCCGGCCAAGCCGCTGCGCCAGCATATAGCCGATCATGCCCTGGCTTTCTGCCACCAGCACGTCCAGCGGATACGGCGCGACCTCTTTCCATGCCAGATTTTGCAGCGCCAGCAACCCCACCTGCGGACCGTTGCCGTGCACAATCGCCAGCCGATACTGCCGCGCCAGACGCGCCAGCGCCGGAACGGCACTTTCAATATTGCGGTACTGATTTTCCACGGTCAGCGCTTCCCCGCGCTGTAACAATGCATTGCCACCAAGGGCAACGACCAGCGTTTTCATGGTTTATCCTTTAATAATTTGTTGGCCAAGCCAGAAACCCAGCAGCGTGTCAGCGCCAGATGTATGCCCCAGCCCGAGCAGAGTCCGCACCGCGTCAGAGCACCGGTGGCGATGGCCTAATGCGTGAGTAAAGTGAAGCAGTGGCGAAGCGAAGCAGCCCAGGGCGGCATGGCGTAAGTAGCTTACGCTCACGAACGTCGTCATCCCGGACAGATCCCCACAGGCGCAAAAAAATTGCCGACTAACGGCGGCCGTTAGTACGCCAAAATACCAGCCCGCCAGTAACATTCCCGTCAGCGTGTCGTCATGACTGGGTGTCAACCCCGGCCCCTTTCCCAGCCACGGACGCCAGTCAACCCGCTCTCCGGCCAGTGCAGCGGCAAACCGCCGCTGAAACTGTGCCAGTTCAGGCTCCAGCGGCAGGCTAATAACGTGATCCAGCCGACCAAACAGCCCGGTCTCTTGCGCGTGCATCAATAGCAGCGCAGGCAGCCGCGGCGGCTGAGCGTAAGGTGTCAGACGCAAAGAACAATATTTGCGTGGCTGGCGCAGAAGAAATTCTCCTGACCGAATCCCCTCTGCGCTGGCCTGCAATTTTTCGTTGCTGCCTGACGCCTCACGAAGCGCGTCAAAATCCTGACAACGCAGTACCCATCCTCCGGGGCTGATCCCACTGCCCCGTCGGTGTAAGGTCAACAGCTCGCCGCTTGCGCTGCACAGATTTATTGACCGTCGCCAGACGCCCGCCAGATGCCACGCCTGGTGATAATCCGGCGCATGCTGGCTGGCAAGAATGGGTTGAATAACGTTCATCACGCGCCCTTAATTAACGCCCATGGCCTCAGCCAGCGCTTCCAGCGCCTGCTCAAAGCAGGCCAGCGGCGCACGTACTGTGCCTGCACCAATCTGGCCAATACCGGCGTCCTTATGGGCAATACCGGTATTAATCAGCGGTGTGATCCCGGTTTCCACCACCCGACGAATATCCAGCCCCAGGCACGCGCCCTGGAAATCCCAGCCGGGGATTTGCAGTTGCATATTGCGCTCAAGGAAAATTTCCGCCATCTCTTCGCAGACCGATTTTGCAGCTTCCATACCGCCCGCGCCGACGAAGCGGGTTACGCCCGGCGCGGCGATCATGGCTGCGCCACCGATGCCGAATGTCTCAGTAATGGCGCTGTCGCCCATGTCCGGGTTGGCCTGATCCTGAGTGAAACCGGTGAAAAATAACCCCTGCGGTGTATTCACAGGCGCGGTAAACCAGCGCTCGCCCAGGCCGCTTACCCGGATGCCGAACATATTGCCGTTACGGGTCATTGCCGTGACAATACTGCCCGCCCGGATTTGTGCCCCGGCATCCATCGCTGCTTTACAATAGGCCATCGCCAGGTTGAGAAAGAACTGATCGGTCACGCTGAGGAAATCCATCACCTCGGCAATCTGCTCTTTATTGTGCTCAAGTCGCGCGATATGCGGCGCGAGGGCACGCATCAGCAGCGCTGAGGTGGCGATGTTACGCTGATGGAATTCATCGCCCATGGTAATGCCCTGCCCCATCATGGCCGTCAGGTCGATGCCATGTTCCATCTTGTTCAGGGCTGCGCTCAGAACTGGCATTAACACATCACGCATCCAGCGCAAACGCACCTGTACATCCTCACCATAGGCACCAAAGCGCATTACCTTGCCAATACCTTCATTGAGGTTGCAATACGCCCGGTTGCCGTCGGTCGCATTCTCCACCACCAGCATTGGCATGCTTGCAGAGGTAATCCCGCCCATCGGCCCAACCGCATTCACGTGATGACAGGGAACAAACGTGACGTCGCCTCGTTCGAGCATATCCAGCGCGGCATTTTCATTGTCAGCCCAGCCTTCAAACAGGGCAGCGCCAATGCAGGCTCCTTTCATCGGGCCGGTCATGTCCGTCCAGCGCATCGGCGGACCCGCATGCAATAAGGTTTTTCCCTGATTTAACACGCTAATCAGCGAACCTGCGGGCTTTACATCCAGCCAGTGCGGACGCGCACAACGAATTTTTTCAATTACTGCGGCATTAGCTTGCGCCATTGATGTATACATAGGGACCTCTTATTGCAAACGTTCTAATAAACGAGCCAGTTTTTTATTGCCACCCGCGATGGGTGCCCACTGATAATGAATTACCGGCGTTCCGGCAGCCTGAAGATCAAGCGCAAAGCTGCGCAACCCGGCGTTTATCACCGCCACGCCTTCCAGCAATTTGGCAGGTTTGCGAGCAGGCGCACACAGAGGCAAGCGGATGAGTTCAACGGCCAGCAACGTGGCCTCAGGGAGCGAATTGACAACTACAATGCCAGCGTCTTCCAGGGTAGCGATTTGTTGTGAACGACTTTGCGGGTCGCTCTCGGTACCGGTTACGGTCGCGATGGCAACCAGCGGTTGTTCTGCATCACGCCCGGCGCAGGCGCGCTGGAATGCGTCGACCAGTGAAGCCGCAGGATCGGCCGTCGCGCCAAATCCGATCACGACATCCAGCAGCAGTACGCGCACCTGCGGTTTAAAGGCCAAATCGGCGATCAGTTGATTACGCAGCGAGGGGTCAATCATCGGATGCGGACGCCCCACCGTATAAAAATCATCGCCCAAATCCACCACCTGATGACCCGCCCAATCCAGCATCATGCCGTGAGGATGCGCAGCGTCGGTGGTAGCATTCAGATAGTCTGCCAGCAATCCTGCGGCTTCTGCCGCCAGCGTACCGCCGGTATACAGGCCACGGACAACGCCTCCACTAACCTCCGGGAGAGCCTGACGGCGATCTGCCACCCTCGCCAGCAGGCAGGCAAGGCGTGCCGCTTCATCCAGCGTTGTCGCAAACCAGACGTTCTCGTCACGCGACACGGGTGAGCGATAGCCAAGGAACAACGCCACGACAGGCTTACCGCTCGCTTTCATGGCGGTAATAATCCGCTGGCGTACCGCCCCGGCCGGTGGTTTGGAGACAAAGGCCAGCACGCGGCTTTTGTCATCTGCCGTCAGCATCTCCAGTGCCGTCAGCGCGCTAATACCGCCAACTTCCGCACTCAAATCGCGCCCGCCAAGGCCAATTGCATGGGTGATCCCTTCTTCATTAAGGGCAATTTGCGAGGCTAGTTCCTGGATACCGGTACCGGATGCGCCAATAATGCCGATGCAGCCTTCCGGCATGACATTCGCGAAGGCCAGCGGGGTTCCGGCAATCATCGCCGTGCCGCAGTCGGGTCCCATCACCAGCAGCCCCTTATCGCGTGCCCGGTTTTTAAGCTCTATTTCATCGTCAAGCGAGACGTTATCAGAGAAGATCATGACATTTTTGTCATGATCAAGCGCCTGATGCGCCAGCTCTGCAGCATACTCACCGGCGACTGAAATCAGCGTAACATTAGCCGTACTGAGCTTCTGGCAGGCACTTTCCCAGCGTCTGACCTGCTGAAGTGACTGTTCACCGCCCGTCCCCTGTGCCAGCGTTTTCAGCGCATCCTCCAGTTGCTGAAGAATGGTCTGCATAATCATTGTGTCGTCACTATCCGTTCGGACCGCAATACAAATATCGTTTGGTGTGGCAGAGGCAAAATCCGCGTGCCAGAAACCGGTGGTATCCAGCAGAGATTTATTCGCTGGCGTTCCCATCATTACCGATACATCATCAACGTTTTCCGATTCACTGAGTTTACGTGAAATAATCATTAAACTGACTGAATCCTGAAAACACCCTTTTTTTATAAAGGCATGGATCATAACGACTCCCCAATAATTGCACTCATTGCAATTGAACGAGCATTGTTAATGTGCATTCACGGTATACAGCTCAAAAAAGTAAGAAAGTGATTAACATCACACTCATTTTATTGGCAAAAGGATTTGAATAGTCATCTGACAATTGATGATTGTTTTTTAAAAATAGTGATTAGTTTAAATTCTCTACAAAACCTAAAACGATTATTAAATTAATTCTAACTATATTTATTTGCCTGTCTGGATCACATATTTAGTTTATTTTCCCGGTATGTTTACCGCAGTCATGCTCTACACCGTCGTAAAAAAGGAAGACAGATGAAAGTCAGTCGGGAAACACTCCATCAGCTTATTGAAAATAAGTTGAGCAAAGCAGGACTCAAACGTGAGCACGCCGCTACGGTGGCGGATGTACTGGTTTATGCTGATGCACGAGGTATTCACTCTCATGGCGCGGTACGCGTGGAATACTATGCGGAACGCATCTCGAAGGGGGGAACAAACTGTAATCCCACATTCCGTTTTGAACAATCCGGGCCCTGTACCGGCACGCTGCATGCCGATAACGCGGCTGGTCAGGTTGCCGCAAAAATGGGGATGGAGCACGCCATCACGATGGCACAGGAAAATGGCGTGGCGGTTGTGGGTATCAGCCGGATGGGTCACAGTGGTGCCATTTCTTACTTCACACAAATGGCGGCTAAAGCGGGCTTCATTGGCCTCTCTTTTTGCCAGTCAGATCCGATGGTTGTGCCGTTTGGCGGCGCGGAAATCTACTATGGTACCAACCCACTCGCCTTTTGTGCGCCGGCTGAAAATGGCGAGATCCTGACCTTCGATATGGCGACCACGGTTCAGGCGTGGGGCAAAGTACTTGATGCTCGTTCACGTAATGAGAGCATTCCGGAGAGCTGGGCGGTGGATATCCATGGTCATCCCACAACAGATCCTTTTGCCGTACATGCGCTGCTGCCAGCTGCTGGCCCGAAAGGGTATGGCCTGATGATGATGATCGATGTGCTTTCCGGCATTCTGCTTGGCTTGCCTTTTGGCCGCCAGGTCAGCTCAATGTATGATGACTTAAGCACTGGCCGTAATTTAGGTCAGCTTCACGTAGTCATTAATCCGGAATTCTTTGGCTCTGGCGCATTATTCCGTCAGCATTTACGCCAGACCATGCAGGAATTAAATGACATCAGCCCGGCCCCTGGCTTTAAGCAGGTATATTATCCTGGGCAAAATCTGGACATTAATGAAAAGCAATCTGATATAGAAGGTATCGAGGTTGTTAATAGTATTTATGACTATCTGGTTTCCGACGCGCTGTATCTGCGCTCTTATGAAACCGGAGATCCGTTTGCACAATAATGGCTGAAACAGGAATGCTACATGTTGAATCATTTTCGAAAAGCTATCGGAGAAACGTTGCCCTGGCTTTCATCAATGGGAGCCGATCCAACGGGAGGAATGACCCGGTTACTTTATTCCCCCGAATGGCTGGAAACCCAGCAGCAATTTAAAAAGCGGATGACTGAAAGTGGCTTTGAAACGCGCTTTGATGAAGTGGGAAATTTATATGGTCGACTGACCGGAACACAATTTCCCGATGAGGTCATTTTAAGCGGCTCGCACATTGATACTGTGGTCAACGGCGGCAATCTGGACGGTCAATTTGGCGCACTCGCCGCCTGGCTGGCGATGCGCTGGTTAAAAGAGACGTACGGTGCGCCACTACGCACGGTAGAAGCGGTGGCGATGGCGGAAGAAGAAGGCAGCCGTTTCCCGTATGTGTTCTGGGGTAGCAAGAATATTTTTGGCCTCGCCAGTCCGGCGGACGTGAAAAATATCAGCGATGCTCACGGCATTAACTTTGTGACGGCAATGAACGAGTGCGGTTTTACGCTCCCCGCCGCGCCGCTGACCCCGCGTCAGGATATTAAAGCCTTTGTTGAATTACATATTGAACAGGGCTGCGTGCTGGAAACTAACGGACAGGCGGTTGGCGTGGTGAATGCCATTGTCGGTCAGCGCCGCTATACCATTACGCTGAATGGCGAATCGAACCACGCGGGCACCACGCCGATGCGCTACCGCCGCGATACCGTTCACGCTTTTAGCCGTATCTGCTGCGAATCCATCGCCAAAGCTAACGCACACGGCGATCCGCTGGTGCTGACCTTTGGCAAAGTAGAGCCGCAGCCGAATACGGTTAATGTCGTGCCGGGCAAAACGGTCTTTACGATTGATTGTCGCCATACCGACCAGCAGGCATTGCACGCCTTTACCGGGGAACTGGAAGCGGACATGCGCGCCATCTGTGCAGAGATGAATATCGGTATTGATATCGATTTGTGGATGGATGAAGCGCCGGTGCCAATGGATGCGACGCTGGTAGCGCAACTTACCGCCCTGTGTGAAAAAGAGCGGCTGAATTATCGCCTGATGCACAGCGGTGCTGGCCACGATGCGCAGATTTTCGCACCACGCGTGCCGACCTGCATGATTTTTATGCCCAGCATAAAAGGAATAAGCCACAACCCGGCAGAAAGCACTTCTCTCGACGATTTGGCTGAAGGCGTTAAAACGCTGGCGCTCATGCTGTATCAACTGGCCTGGAAAAATTAAGGATCACTCATGGGATATCTGAATAACGTTACGGGTTATCGTAACGATCTACTGGCAAATCGTGCCATTGTTAAACATGGTAACTATGCGCTACTTACGCCTGACGGGCTGGTGAAAAATAGTATTCCCGGCTTTGAAAATTGTGATGCGACCATTCTGTCAACGCCAAAACTGGGAGCCACCTTCGTTGATTATCTGGTCACTCTGCATCAGGGCGGAGGTAATCAGGCGGGATTTGGCGGCGAAGGCATTGAAACCTTTTTCTATGTCATCTCCGGAAAAGTCACTGCCCAGGCCGACGGCAAAACTTTTGCCTTGACCGAAGGCGGTTATCTGTATTGCCCGCCGGGCGTTATCATGACGTTTACTAACGCTCAGAGCGCCGACAGCCAGATTTTCCTGTACAAACGCCGTTATATTCCGGTGGCAGGACATGCACCTTACCTGGTGAGCGGAAATACCAGCCAGCTGGAGCAGATTCATTACGAAGGTATGGAAGACGTGATCCTGATGGACTTCCTGCCAAAAGATCTGGGCTTTGATATGAACATGCATATTCTGTCATTTGCGCCTGGGGCCAGCCATGGCTATATCGAAACCCACGTTCAGGAGCATGGCGCTTATATTCTTTCCGGCCAGGGCGTTTATAATCTGGATAATAACTGGGTGCCAGTGCAAAAAGGCGATTATATCTTTATGGGTGCCTACTCTTTACAGGCTGGATATGGCGTTGGGCGCGGTGAAGCGTTCAGCTATATCTACTCAAAAGATTGCAACCGCGACGTTGAAATTTAATACCCCACAGTTTTGCGAGTAAAAGGTTTAGTTTAGCTATGTTGGATTTTGCCACGGTGAATACCGTGGCTTTTTTTTATCCGGGATATAACAGCGGTAAAAAAGCGGCTTTCCTTGTAAAGTACTCGCCGCAAACAGGAGATGATTAATTATGCCTGAAGGATATGGCCCATCTTCACCGCAACAGCAATATTACGGGCGCACTGTTTAAGATTGGTCTCTCCACTAGCCAGTACCTCAGACAACGGAGCCAGTCGCGGGAGAATACTGAACACCGCGTCAATACCATGCTGATGGATCACTTCCACGCCATCGCCCAACACGCCCGCAATTCCAATTACCGGAATATGATAGCGTTTAGCCACCTGGGCAACGCCGACGGGCGCTTTGCCCCCCGCCGTTTGTGAATCGATTCGCCCTTCGCCGGTGATCACCAACGTGGCGTCACGCACTGCTCCATCAAGGTTAACGGCATTCAGGACGATCTCAATACCCGGTTTTAAGACTGCATTGAGAAACACACCGGCCGCCACGCCCATGCCACCTGCGGCCCCGCCACCGGGGATCTGCGAAACATCACGCCCGGTCAGTTGCTGCACAACCCCGGCAAAATTGACCAGTCCGCGCTCCAGTGTATCAACCATCGCGGGCGTCGCCCCTTTTTGCGGGCCAAACACCGTCGCCGCACCGCGGGGGCCAATCAGTGGATTATCTACATCGCAGGCGACTTCAATCAGGCATTCATCAAGACGTGGATCGCGATCGCTCATTTCAATACTGGCCATCCGGATCAGCTCGCCACCACCCGCAGTCAGTTCGCATTTATGGGCATCGAGAAAACGAATGCCCAGCGCCTGCGCCATGCCGATCCCGCCATCAACGGTCGCGCTGCCGCCAATACCGAGAATAATGTGGCGGATGCCTGCATCCAGCGCATGGCGGATCAGCTCCCCGGTGCCGTAACTGGTTGCCAATAACGGGTTGCGGGCTTCAGGTGCCACCAGCATCAGTCCGCTGGCCGCCGCCATTTCAATGACGGCGGTTTTCCCATCTCCCGTCAGACCGTAAAATCCGTTGATCGGGTGCCCCATTGGGCCGGTCACTGGCAGAGTAATAAGGCGACCTCCCGTTGCCGCGACCATGGCGTCTACCGTTCCTTCCCCGCCGTCGGCAATGGGTAAGCAACAATATTCCGCATCGGGGAAAACCTCAGAAAAACCGTCTTTAATTGCCAGCGCACACTTCTGCGCGCTTAAACTTTCTTTAAATGAATCTGGCGCAATGACTATTTTCATTTTGCATCCTTTTAACATGAAATCAGGGGAGCCGCTGCCACGGAATAAGATTTTCCATCGCGACCGCCAGTAAAATGCCCACCAGCAGCCCATTGCTCAGTAATGGGCGTAGCGTCAGAGGTAAATCCTGTAAATAGACGGGGGAGAGCCCCATCAGAAATATTCCGCTAAATAGCGGTAGTGCCAGCCGGTAAATATTCCGGCTGGTCAAGGAAATCTGCTGGCTAAACGACAGGCTTGAAAAAAGTAACGGTAAATAAGATACCAGCATGACGGCGCTGCTAACCGGCAGCGGTAGCGTACAAAAAAGTTGGGTTAAGGGGGCAATAATACCGACCAACAGACAACATACGCTGCCCAGCACAAACGCGCGTCGTGAGCTGTCGCCAGTTTGAGTAATCAACCCAATGGAGGAAACAAACGGTGAAAATGGCACAACGCTGAGCGGCACCGTTATCAGGGTAATTAGCCCCGACATAATAAAACTCCCCCGCCATGTCTGACGCGTGGCGGGTGCCGCTGAATAAAAACATTCCGTGCCGCGAATCGCGCCGTAGGTATTGGAAATATTGACCAGCCCGGCCAGAACCGCTGTCAGAATAATGCCTGGACGCAACGCCCCGCCGCTTCCCAGCGGAAACCACTGCCAGTGAACCTCACCGGTCAGCGAGAGCGGAATCGGAAAGCAAAGGCGGTATAACGCCCAGCCGACCAGGGTTCCTATCAGTAGCGCATAGCGGCTTGTTCTGGCGGGTAAAAAAACGATCATCGCAATGACCAGCAGTGCCACCGCCGCTGCCAGCGCAAAGTGTGACATCTGCACGGTCACGCTGCCACTGACCACACCAAACGGCAGGCCCAGCATGCCTTTAAAAAAGATGGTTGTTAGCTGTGCCCCCAGCAATAGCATAAACACCACCATGACCGCCGGACTGAACAGGCGCGCCAGCCGCCCACCCAGGCCGCTGATGCCAATGGCAATGGTGATGATGGCCGACAGCGCAATTCCTGCCGCCAGGCTTGACGCGATACTGGCAATCGGTGTTCCTCGCGCCGCTTCTGCCAGAGTGACCGTCAGGATAGTCCCCCACCATAAACCGGTAGGCCCCTCCATAATGGCGCGCCTGTGGCCGAAAAAAGCCTGTGCCAGACAGGCAACGCCGGTGGTAATAAATGCATATTGAGTCAGGGTAAAAAGCGCATCAGCGGGTAATTGAAAAGCAGAAACTAACGTGGGTGGAACCACAACGGTGTTGCAGAAGATAAAGAAAAACCATTGAAAACCTGAAAATACGCCCTCACGGCTACCAGAAGAGGCGAGCATAAACATCCCCAGTAATAAATAATGCCCGTCCATAAGACGGGCATTGATTCACAGTAACTTACTGTTTGTTCTTAAGAATGAACTGGCCTTTCGGTGCAGCCGCAAAGCCTTGTTCGATGTCATAAATCACATCGCCGCGCAGGATGGTTTTAGCAATCCGCGCACCAATGGTACGGCCAACGTACGGGCTGACTTTGTGACGATATTCAAGATCTTCATTTTTCAGCACATAGCTGCTGTTTGGCTGAATGAAGACAAAGTCAGCATCTTTCCCTGGGGCGATGCGGCCTTTGTTTTCCAGGCCAAAAATATCGGCAGCGTTGGTGGCCATCAGTTTGGCAAACATCGGCAGTGACATGCCACGCTTCTGTACCGCTTCATCAAACATCACGTCCATGCAGCTCTGCAAACCGGCAATACCGCCCCACGCCTGCATGATGTTGCCTGCTTTCATATCCGGTGGGCACGGAGAGTGGTCGGAGACCAGGCAGTCGATTTCACCGTTAAACAGTTTTTCCCACAGACCTTTCTGGTTTTCCAGATCGCGGATCGGCGGTGAACATTTTGCCAGGGTACCAATCGCTTCGAACTGATCGGTATCCAGAACAAAATAGTGCGGGCAGGATTCGCAGGTTACGTCCTGGCCTTCCTGACGTGCACGAGTGACTTCCGCCACACCTTCCGGGCTGCTGACGTGGCAAACGTGCAGGCGGCAACCCGCGACTTTTGCCAGGTAGAGTACGCGACGGATGGCTTCCACTTCGGTGAATACCGGACGTGACGCCACATAATCGTGCGCGGTAACGCGACCTTCACGTTTGGCTTCCTCGCCCAGTTCGTCACAGATCAGCGCGTTTTCACAGTGCACCAGTACCGGCTGGCCCAGCTCAGCCAGTTTTTGTGCACCTTTGAAGAACTGCCAGTCGTTAACATCACGGAAATCGTTATCAATACCGCGATCGCCACAGGTGGCGACAAAACATTTGAAACCGACAACGCCGACCTCATCCAGCTCGTGCAGGCGATCGAGGTTATAAGACACCAGGCCGCCCAACTGCGCTGCATCAATGGTCAGTTTGCCCTTTGCCGCATCAAATTTAAGCTCAATGCTGGCGCGGTCAACCGTTGCCGGAAGCTGGTTGAGCGGCATTTCGATCATGGTGGTGATGCCGCCTTTTGCCGCTGCGCGAGTTCCGGTTTCATACCCTTCCCAGTGAGAACGACCTGGTTCGGAGATATGCGTATGCGCATCGACCATTCCCGGAGAAACGATCAGGCCAGACGCATCCATAACCTTCTTCGCATCGCCAAGATTCGCGCCAATAGCAGCGATTTTTCCACCCTGAACGGCGATATCGACCACCCGGGCTTCATTTTCTAAAATAACCGTGCCGTTTTTAATAATCAGATCAAAAGACATAATAAATACTCCATGTATAGATACAGTTTTTGACTACGGGTCGTCCGTGAATTAAAAAATCCCTGGTAAGACGTTAAATTGCATTGTTTTGCGGATGATTATTTACCGCAACGTTACGCTTTTTCAGCAGAGCGTAAGCCGCGAAAGCGAAAATAACACCAACAAACCATGACACTCTGGATAATGGCTCCATCACCGGGATGAATTTCCCGCCGAGTGAAAGCACAACGGCGACCAGCGTGACTGAAAATGCGGTCAAATTAAAGCCGTTATCGTAATATTTAAAATCACCTGCTGCGGTATACAGTTCATCAAGGTTAATTTGACTGCGCATGACCACAAAGTAATGCGCCATCATTACCCCAATAACCGGACCTAACATACCACCGATAATATCAAGGAATAAATAAATACTATCCTGGTTTTCCATGAGTTTCCATGGACAAATAATCAGACTAATAATACTGGCAATTAATACACCATTTTTATAAGTTAATTTCGTTGGCGCAATAGCGGCAATTTGATAACCCGCAGGAATAATATTACCGGTTGCGTTAGTGGAAATGGTTGTCATCAAAATCACCAGTACGGCGAAGAATGAGGCGAAAAGGCTATCCCATTTCTGGACAATATCCAGCACGTTCCAGGTATCCATACCATAATGGATACTGGCCCCGGCGATAATGCAGACCCCGGCGATGGCAAACAGAACATACGCTACGACCAGACCCAGCGTTTGCCCCCATGCCTGCTCGCGGAAAGATCGTGCGTTCTGCGTGAAATCGGAGGCGCTTACCGCTGGTGCCGCCCAGACGGCAACTACCGCATTAATGACCACCAGAAACAGAAAACCACTGTTCTCAGACTTCTGCACGCCGGAAGGCAGATAGTCCAGGATAGGACCAATACCGACCAATGAGATTGCCCAGATAGCCATGCCACCAAAGACGATATAGATGCACGGATTCAGCACTGCGGTAAATTTATTCAGTACCTTGCCGCCACCAAAACCAATCCCGACATTGATGAGCCAGAAGATCAGAAAGGCAATGAGTCCCGGTAACGATAATCCCAGCAGATTAAAATCACCACCTAACGTCAAAAATGCAGGCCAAATTTTTCCTAATAATATCAGGAAAGCTAACGACCCCGCATAGCATTGCAAGCCAAACCACATAATGGCCGCAATACCACCGCGCAATAACCCCGGAAATAAAGCGCCACGGACACCATAGGAAGCTCGCAGGATCATGGCGAAAGGGACACCATATTTACTGCCAGCAGCACCATTCATTACCATTACGAATGCAATAAAAAATGCACTCAGAATGATTGCCAGCATAATACTAAATGTTGACAGGCCGAGAATAAAAAAGCCACCTACCATAACGTAGTTAGGTACGTTATGTACCGATCCCATCCATAACGTAAAATAGTTAAATGTTTTCCAGGTTCGTTGTTCCTCTATCTTGGGTAGTAAATCTTCACTGTAACCGCGTTGTTTATAAAGTGTTCTCTGGTGTTCCATAATTCCCTCTTTTCACGTATCGAAATAACGCTTTATAGGTTCAGCTATGAGGAACAAAAAATAATTCTTATGTAAATTCCCGCCGTCATATTGCGGCGGGTTTTATATTAACTAATTTTATGATTTGCCATTAATTCCAGCGCCTGAATGAGCGAGGAATGATCAAGTTGGCTACCGCCATTGGCTGCACATGAATTAAATAACTCCTGGCAGGTCGCAGTATTAGGCAGACTTAACGATAACGCTTTGGCACTTTGTAATGCCAGATTCAGATCCTTTTGATGAAGGGCAATCTTAAAGCCCGGATTGAACGTGCGTTTGATCATGCGTTCACCGTGAACTTCCAGAATACGCGATGAAGCAAAACCGCCCATCAGCGCCTGACGTACACGTGCTGGATCGGCACCGGCTTTTGAAGCAAATACCAGCGCTTCTGAGACGGCTTCAATATTCAGGGCAACGATAATTTGGTTCGCCACTTTACACGTCTGGCCGTCACCGTTACCGCCCACCAGAGTAATATTTTTGCCCATCAGTTCGAATAGCGGTTTAACGCGGTCAAATACAACCTGCTCGCCGCCAACCATAATCGACAAAGTGCCTTCACGCGCGCCAATCTCGCCACCTGACACCGGCGCATCCAGATAGTCGCCACCCAGTTCATTCACCTGACGTGCGAAACGTTTGGTTTCAATCGGGGAAATGGAACTCATATCAACAATGGTTTTGCCTTTCAGCGCCGCTTTAGCACAGCCGTTGTCGCCAAACAGCACTTCCTCTACCTGCGGAGTATCAGGGACCATAATAAAGATAATATCTGAATTTTCAGTGACCTGACGCGCACTCTCAGCATTCACTGCGCCCAGGGTCAATAACTCCTGTGCCACCGGACCGATAGTCGTAACGTGCAGTGAATGACCTGCTTTTGCCAGGTTGATGGCCATCGGTGTGCCCATAATACCCAGACCAATAAATCCCAGTTTCATAACAATCCTCTTTCTGGAAACGTGCTTTTCCCGAATTCAGGCAACAGCTATCCCTTCCGTTAAAACGAAGAAATAAATGCTGCCTGAACAGTTACTAATTAAAGGTAACGATTAATCCATTTTATTCCGTCTTCAGTGGTGGTCAGGGGTTTATATTCACATCCCACCCAGCCATCGTATTCTGACGTTTTAATGGCATTAAACAGATACTCGTAATTAATCTCACCGGTACCCGGTTCACCCCGACGCGGATTATCCGCGATTTGCAGGTGGCCTATTTTATCGGCATGAGATTGCATGGTTTGGGCTAATTCACCCTCCATACGCTGCATATGATAAATATCATACTGGATCTTGATATTGTCAGAGCCAATGTCTTCAATCAGTGCCAGCGCCTGATGCGTCCCGGTGAGGTGGAAACCGGGCATATCAAAGTGATTAATTGGCTCAATCAGCAGCAGAATATTTTCTCGCGCCAGCATGGTTGCGGCATAGCGCAGGTTCTCCACCAGGGTAGCGTGGATTTTTTCAGCACTGTAACCCGCAGGCGTTTTACCGACCAGGCAGTTAATTTTGCGATTGCCCAACGCACGCGCATAGCGCAGCGCAGCATCAACCCCTTCGCGAAATTCTTCTTCACGACCGGGAAGACAGGCAATGCCTCTCTCCCCTGCAGCCCAGTCACCGGCGGGTAAATTGTGCAGCGTATGTTCGAGATTATTGCTCGCCAGTTTATTTTTTAAAACGTCGATGTCGTAATCATACGGAAACATAAATTCCACGCCGCGGAAACCGCAGGCCGCCGCTTTATCAAAGCGCTCAAGGAAATCATATTCTGTAAACAGCATCGAAAGGTTGGCAGAAAAACGTAGCATCATTCGCCTCACTTACTCATATTGCATAAAACAGGTTTCAGTCGGTGCGTCGGCAGCGTTATCAGCAATTTCTTCAAACTCCGCCACGTTATCCAGTTCGCTGCCCATCGAAATATTGGTCACACGTTCAAGGATAACTTCCACCACTACCGGCACGCGGTACTGCGCCATCAACGCTTTTGCCTGCTCGAATGCCGGGGCAATGTCTTCAGGTTTAAAGACGCGAATCGCTTTACAGCCCAGACCTTCCGCGACTTTAACGTGATCGACGCCGTAGCCGTTTACTTCGCTGGAGTTGATGTTTTCAAAGGCCAGCTGGACGCAGTAGTCCATATCAAACGCGCGCTGTGACTGACGGATCAGGCCCAGGTAGGCGTTGTTAACCAGCACGTGGATATATGGAATATTGAATTGTGCGCCCACTGCCAGTTCTTCAATCAGGAACTGGAAGTCAAAGTCCCCGGAAATGGCAACCACTTCACGTTCAGGATCGGCAACACACACGCCGAGCGCGGCAGGAATCGTCCAGCCCAGCGGGCCGGCCTGACCACAGTTGATCCAGTGGCGATCTTTAAAGACATGCAGCATTTGCGCAGCGGCGATTTGTGACAGGCCGATGGTAGTGACGTAGCACACATCGCGGCTGAACGCCTTGTTCATTTCTTCATATACGCGCTGCGGTTTCACCGGTACGTTATCGAAATGGGTTTTACGCAGTAGCGTGCGCTTACGCTGCTGGCAGTCGGCAACCCACGCCTTGCGGCACGGCAGACGCCCGGCTTTCTTCATCTCTTCTGCCACTTCCAGCAGCAGCGTCAGCGCTGCTTTCGCGTCAGATACGATGCCCAGATCCGGGCACAGTACGCGACCGATCTGCGTAGGCTCAATATCGATATGTACGATTTTGCGCCCTTCGGTATATTTTTCGACCGAACCGGTATGACGGTTGGCAAAACGGTTACCAATACCGAATACCATGTCAGACGCCAGCAGCGTGGCGTTACCGTAACGATGCGCCGTTTGCAGGCCAACCATGCCCGCCATCAGTTCATGATCGTCCGGAATGCAGCCCCAGCCCATCAGCGTCGGGATCACCGGTACGCCGGTCAGCTCGGCAAAACGTTGCAACAGATCTGCCGCATCAGCGTTAATCACACCACCGCCCGCGACAATCACCGGACGTTCAGCGGCGATCAGCATGTCCAGCGCACGCTCAACCTGCGCACGGGTTGCCGCCGGTTTGTAGACCGGTAACGGCTCATACATATCCGGATCGAACTCGATTTCAGCAACCTGTACGTCAAACGGCAGGTCAACCAGCACCGGGCCTGGACGGCCGGAGCGCATCAGGTGAAAAGCCTGTTGCAGCACGCGCGGCACCAGTGCCGCCTCGCGCACGGTGACGGCCATTTTGCTGACGGGTTTGGCGATGGCTTCAATATCAACCGCCTGGAAATCTTCTTTATGCAGACGGGCACGCGGTGCCTGGCCGGTGATGCAGAGAATAGGAATGGAATCCGCAGAGGCAGAGTACAGTGCCGTGATCATATCCGTACCTGCCGGGCCAGAGGTGCCCAGACAAACGCCGATATTTCCGGCAGTTGCACGGGTATACCCTTCCGCCATATGAGATGCGCCTTCAACATGACGCGCCAGCACATGACGAATCCCACCGTGTTTACGCATTGCGGAATAGAAAGGGTTAATCGCCGCGCCCGGTACGCCAAACGCGGTGTTCACGCCCTCTTTTTCCAGAACATACATTGCCGCATCCACGGCTCTCATTTTTGCCATTTTCTCCTACCTCATTTTCTTGGAAAAACTTTCCAACTTAAATTTACGCCAAAAAAGCCCCGCTCCTGCGAGCGGGTTCGGCTTACATCCGGGGCGCTTTTAGCCCTAATGCTTTGCTGATATCTCGCGCGGTGTCCCGTACCAGCTCTCCCTGACTCAGGAACCGCTCCGGCGTTAGCCTTGAGGACGGTCCGGAAATGGAGATGGCGGCAACCACTGTACCCACATCATCAAAAATGGCTGAAGCAATACAGTTAAGCCCGACAACATGCTCTTCCTGATCGATGATGTAGCCTTGCTCCATTGCCTCTTCCAGCGCCTTTTGCAGAACAGGTAAATCCACCATCGTCGTGGGCGTAAAACGCTGTAAGCCGGTCTTTAAAATCGTATCAAGCAGTTCCTGCTCAGATAACGGGTAGAGTAAAGCTTTTCCTGCGCCGGACGCGTGTAAGGGTAATCGGCTGCCCAAAGGCGCGCACATTCTGACCATGGATTTACACTCCTGCTGCCCGATCAGTACCGCTTCGTTACCGTTGCGGATAGCGACATTGACCGTTTCCCCGGACATCAGCATCAGCCGCCGCATAAAGGGTCCGGCCACCGATAACACATCACGGTTATGGATGTACGCCGCCCCCACATTAAAGACGCCAAGCCCAATATGCCACCAGCCTAACTGGTTGTCCTGGGAGACAAAATCCGCGCTCTCCAGCACTTTCAGCAAACGAAACGTGGTGGACAAAGGAAGATCCAGATTAAGAGAGATATCGCTCACTGAAGAGCTGCCTCCGCTCTTCTCCAGATATTGTAAAATCGCAATCCCTCTCTCCAGCGCCTGCGCGCCCTTTTGCGCCACAGGCTCCGCCTGACCTGGCCTTCCCCGCCTTCTGACTTCTGTCATTCCTGTCTAAACTCCGGCTCACACTCTGAGCATAGCGATGAAAAATGCCCTCATCTTAAGCAAGAAGTCCAGAAGCGTCACGCGTTACCTCATGCAAAGCACAGTTCGTGTGCGGCAATATTCAGTACATCACAGTTATCGCTACCGCCACGATCGACGGTCAAAAAGTTGGTAATCGTCTGCCAGGCAAAAAGCGGATGATGCCAGACGTTACGGTGATAATTGACGCCCTGCTGGCCGTCGGTAATAAACGCGCGTAAGGTGCTCAGATCTGGTGCATCGTTGCCCAGCGCGACTACCACAACAAACTTTTCGCCGTTCATCGGAATAAACGCCTGGGTACCCAGCGGATGACGCTCCAGTTCAGTAACCACAATCGGCAATGCGGCTGGCTGGGCCCTGTTAATGCTGATCAGAGTGCGGTCCTGTTCCAGGATTTCAACTTTCGCCAGATCGTGATACCGCTCAACTTTTCCGCCATTGATGTGAAAAAAATCGCGATCCCGGGTCGTAATAACATCGCCATACGCCTGGAACGCGTGCTGACTCAGCGGGAGTACCTGAAGTTTCATCATAGTTTCCTTATAACCAAAATCCTTTCACCCTGCCTGAAGGCATTAACGGCTTATCTGCCATGCAATCTAAAACCTTCTGGCGTCGACATCAACCATAAAGTTGGAATATTTTTCCAAAACAAGATTTAGTCCACATTTTCTATCTGCCATTTATGCAAAAATGCTTATAAATCATAGACAAATACATTTCAGCAACCGGAGCCATTTCACATGCTCGATCAAGAAACGCTGCGCACCTTTATCGGTGTGGCAGAAACGGGAAGTTTCTCAAAAGCCGCTGAAAGGTTATGCAAAACCACGGCCACAATCAGTTACCGGATTAAATTGCTGGAGGAGGATATGGGTGCGGCCCTGTTTACCCGCACCACACGCAGCGTGACGCTGACGCCAGCTGGAATGCATCTGCTCACGCAGGCGCGGGAGTGGCTGGCCTGGCTGGAAAGCGTACCGGGTGAACTTCAACAAGTGAATGATGGCGTCGAACGCCAGGTAAATATTGTGGTTAATAACCTGCTCTATGATGCCAGTGCCATTGCCCAACTGTTGGCCTGGCTGACGCAGCGTTATCGCTTCACCCAGTTTCATTTTTCGCGGCAAATTTATATGGGCGTCTGGGATACGCTTTTGCACGATGGATTTTCGCTGGCCATTGGCGTGACGGGTACCGAGCCGCTGTCAGAAACCATCGCGCTGGAGCCTTTAGGTGACGTTGAGTGGCTTTTCGTGATGGCACCGGATCATCCTCTTCATCAACCCGGGGCGATATTGACTGAAGCACAACTGAGGCGCTATCCCGCAGTCAACGTTGAAGATACTGCCAGAACCTTAACCAAGCGCGTTGCCTGGCGGCTGCCGGGACAAAAAGAGATTATTGTGCCGGACATTGAAACAAAGATTGCCGCGCATATTGCGGGTGTCGGCATCGGCTTTTTGCCCCGTTCGCTCTGCCAGCCGCTGATCGACAGGCGGGCACTGGTGAGTTTAACCATTCCCTCTATGCGTCCCCCCTCCCCGCTCAGCCTTGCGTGGCATAAGCACCATTCCGGTAAAGCGGTCACCGACATCGTCAGGCTATTTCAGCAGCGCCAGCCGGAAATCAGCGGCTTTCTCACTACGCTGGATTGCTAATAAAAATCAAATTATTGCGGTCGCAGGAGCGTAGAATGGCACGCTAACCAGTTCGAGGTGTTTTATTCATGATGCAAGAATCCCGGCTGCGTGCGCTTCTCGCCGCAGATACCCCTTTGATTGACGTACGTGCGCCGGTCGAATTCCAGCAGGGGGCTATGCCTTCTGCGCGCAACCTGCCTTTAATGTTTGATGATGAACGTGCGGCGGTAGGGACCTGCTATAAGCGCGAAGGCCCGGAAGCCGCGCTGGCGCTGGGTCATCGCCTGGTGCAGGGTGAAACGCGAGCACAACGTGTCGCAGTCTGGATAGACGCCGTGAAGCTCGCGCCCGAGGGATATTTATGCTGCGCGCGCGGCGGGCAACGCTCGCATATTGTGCAGCAATGGCTACATGAAAATGGCGTGGACTATCCACTGATCCCCGGCGGGTACAAGGCGCTACGCCAGGCAGCAATGCAGGCGACGCAAGAACTTGTTCAGTACCCAATGGTGTTGGTTGGCGGCTGTACCGGCAATGGTAAAACGCAGCATGTGCGTCAGCATGACAGAGGGATCGATCTGGAGGGTCTGGCGCATCATCGTGGCTCCTCATTTGGCCGGACCGTGCAGGCGCAGCATAAACAAGCCACATTTGAAAACCATCTGGCCGTTGCATTGCTGAAAAAAGCGCAGCAGGACCCCGTGCGTTGGGTTCTTGAAGATGAAGGCGAAATGATTGGTGCCAACCATCTGCCGGAATGTTTGCGTCTGCGAATGCAGAAAGCGCCAGTCGTGGTCGTGGAAGACCCTTTTGAACTGCGCCTGGAACGGCTACGGGAGGAGTATTTCACCCGCATGTATCACGACTTCACCCGTGCATATGGTGAAGAGCCAGGCTGGCTGGCCTACAGCGACTATTTGCACCACGGCCTGTTTGCTATCCGCCGCCGCCTTGGCCTTCAGCGCTTTGCAGAATTAACCGCACGTCTGGACATCGCGCTCGCCAGCCAGCAAGCAAGCGGCAGTACCGACGCCCATTTCGCCTGGCTGGTACCGCTGCTCGAAGAATACTACGACCCGATGTACCGCTATCAGCTGGAGAAAAAGGCGGAAAAGATTGTGTTTCGCGGGAATGGACCAGAGGTCAAGGCGTGGCTGGGGGCGTGGTGAGTGTATTGTCGGGGCTGACGGGCCGCCCCGACGGTGACGTTAATCAGAATTAATCTCCTGGCGAGCATAAGCTGAGATGAAATATCCGTTAAGCAATTCCTGCGTTTGCGCAGCATTCATGCTTACTTTCCTGTTCCCCTCCTCCCGACGTAAATAACCAGTAACGGAAATTGAAATTCGCTGTTTTCCTGCTGAGATATCCACATCGCTGAAAGCGCTACTTGTCTCTGCCATGGCTGGTACTGGAGCACCGTCGCGCCAGTAAAAGTGGATATTAAAAGCACCACCAGCCGTTTCGGCTACTTCGCAGGTCACGATATCGGTCAAAGCGACCGGCGCGGCCAAATCTTCACTGCTGAGGAACTGGCGATCGATGGAAAATAACGCCTTGTTTCTGTTGCGGAACATTGTCCAGCCGCCAAAACAGAGCAACAAGCCGAACGCTAATAATCCCAGAATAACGGTGATAGCGATACCAGTAAAAGAACCAATAGTCAGCAGTAAAAAAATGAATGCTGTCGCCACACATAAGACGCCTAAGCCCCAGCTCCACATCCACAATGTATTTCCGGCACCATAAAAAGTGAAGCTTTCTACATTGCGCGTTGCCTGAAGAGCCTGCTCTTCGTAATACTTCTCTTTTTGTTCACTAACTTCATGCGCTATTTCCTGAGTCATAGCGACAAATATGTCCTGCGAGCCAGTAAACAGGGACATTATACTTTGATAATCTTCCTCACTGGCCGGGCGGGATGCCAATAATAACAACGTCTCATCAATTGGAATGTGTAATGCTTCGAGGCGCAAACGCGTTAAGGGATGGCTATCCGTTGGGTGCTGTACTTCATTCTCTACACTGGCATTAACATCCAGACTACCCTTGATTTTTGCGGCCTCCAAAAGCGTGGCTACCCAGTTCTCCTGTGGGACTTTATTGTCCAGTAGCAACGTAATATGTTGCCATATAATATCGCTGAGTGCAGAAATACGTAATAATGCTGATGCCAACGCCAGCGGCGTTCCTGTTCGGGCACCCGCCTCATCGGCGGCATGCTCACGGAGCCGACTCCAGTAACTTACCGTTTCGTGAAACTTCTCGAGGAACCAGCATCCCATATATAACGATGGATATAATACTACTTTGTCGGTATACGACACGCCTCTTGCATTGCCAGCCATCTGTTCAAGGTTATTTCTTAATCCTGCATAGAGAGGCGCAAAGCGCAGGCTATATTCCGTATCCTTGCCGGTAAAATGCCCTAACTCATGACCAATGACGGCGGCCACTTCATCTTTACTCATAAGTGAGGCATAGGTTAAGGGAAAATAGAGCGTGTTACCGGTTACGCGTTCGCCGTCAATGATTCTGACAGCGTTAGCGGTGACATAAAAACAGTCAAAAAAACCAGTCACAATATTATCGGGAATGACAACATTGCCGCGCACGGCCAGCTCCTCAATCCACCGCCAGAGCGCTGGAGCCTGCTCCCGGGTAATATTTCGTCCGCGAATTTCGTTATCAGTGGGATGGAATAATGCAAAGCATTTTTTTAACGAAAGTAAACTTTTTAATAGCATCCAGAAAATGGAGCCAATCCCACATACGATGATTAACAATACTTTTGCACTACCACCGTTTAATTTAATATGTGAAAAACCCCATACTAACTCAGATAATGCCAGGCTAATTACCGCCAGGCCACATAAGATCATCTGAGCGACCATAATGAAGGGAAGCAGCTTCTGGCAGCGGCTAAACATCTTTATCAACTGGTCCTGTGATTTTCGAGAGCTTATTGCACTTGTATGACAAAGTCCCATAGCTAAGCCACTCACAACGATAGCCAACGCGCCCAGCATAATACCGGTTTTTGCCAATAGGCTTCGAAATATTATACCTGCGGCTTCAGCACTGTGCGCATGCCATGCAAGATCAATTATGTCACTCACGCGCCAATATTGCCATAGGGCATAAAAAACAATTAGCGCTGGCATAATAAAAATATAAAAAAAGATATTCACCCTCATATATAAAATCCATTTTATTAAAAGCATTAATTCATTCGTTTTAGTATTTTACGCTTTTACTTGAGGGAGGGAATCATCAGGCTATTCCGTATTCGTACTTAATGATGGGCGTAAGACTCCATACCCGTGATCATTGAAGATGCATCCGAAGGCTGGAGGCACTATGTATAGCCGGGCACCATCAGGAGCTATCGGCCCACCATCACAATCATTTTCATCTCTGGCTATAACATCATAGTAAGCTTTTGATTTCTCTTCATAACCTTCTGGTTTTCTGGTGGAATAACATCATTATTACCATCCTTTTCTTCTGCTCATTTTTTTAATCTTCATAGCACCCTGCCTCATCTATCTCTTTTAATGACATCACGCAGCTTTGTTCGTAACCAGCCTCTTATTGTGTACTTACGCTTATTCTCTGCGTCTTTCCTGTCTCCAGCTGGCAGAGCATGGACATTCTTCTGCTGTCACCTGTCTCTTCTTAAGAAAGGATTATTTTTTGGAAACATCATTATTAAAAATTTAATTCGAAATGAATATATTTATAGCAAGAATATTAAAAGCGAGAAAAACGGAGTTCAGGCTTAAATTAATAAAAATAATAAATGAATTACCACGGATAACAGCCCTGTAAAAAGATTTTAATGTCTGGCCCGATCGCCTGTTCAGGCCAGACACCCTTCCCTAATGACGTTCCCGTTTATCCGCCCGTTGCGCCAGCCAGTCGCCGAGCATCTGGACTATCTGCACCAGAATAATCAGCGCTACGACGGTGACAATCATGACTTCCGTTTCATAGCGATAGTAGCCATAACGGATTGCCAGGTCCCCTACCCCGCCGCCGCCGACAATACCCGCCATTGCTGAGTACCCAATCAGGCTCACCAGCGTGATGGTCAGACCACGCAGCAGCCCGGCGCTGGCTTCCGGCAACAGAACGGTGCAGATGATGCGCATCGGGCTGGCACCAAACGCTTCTGCCGCCTCGATAATACCTTTGTCCACCTCGCGCAGCGCGCTGTCTACCAGACGAGCATAAAAAGCGATTGCGGCCACCGAGAGCGGAACGGAGGCCGCAATCGGCCCGATAGTATTCCCCAGCAGGAACTGGGTGAGCGGCAGCAGGAGCACCAGCAGGATCACAAACGGTACTGAACGGATAATATTGACCAGCACCGAACTGAGCAGATAGACAAAACGGTTTTGCCAGAACAGATGGCGGTCGGTAACAAAAATTAAAAAGCCGAGCGGCAAACCGCCGATAATGGCCAGTAGCGTCGAAATGCTGAGCATCTGGAAGGTTTCATTAAACGCCAGCGTCAAATCAGGCAACATGTCATCCACGGATCACCTCCACTTGCGCGGTACGTTGACGAATATGCGCTACCGCCGCCTCCACGGCTGAGGGGTTATGCGGCGCAGTAAGCTGCACCACCAGAATCCCCAGCGCACGTTCGGCGATATACTCAATTTTGCCGTGCAGAATATTTACCGCCACGCCAAATTTAACGGCGACGTCGGAAAGTACCGGTTGCTCGGCGGAATCGCCGATAAACAGGATTTTTAGTAACTGCCCCGGCAGATGCTGGTGCAACCGTTCCGGCAGTGTCAGGTTAAGCGTATGCGAGACCAGTTGCTGCGTAAAAGGATGCTGCGGATGAGCAAAGACGTCAAAGACCTCGCCCTCTTCCACCACGTTGCCGCCTGACATCACCGCTACGCGGTCGCAGATAGTTTTTATCACATCCATCTCGTGGGTGATCAGTACGATGGTGATCCCCATTTGCTGGCTGATCTGTTTTAGCAGTGCGAGGATAGTGGCTGAGGTTTCAAGATCCAGCGCTGAGGTCGGTTCATCGCACAGCAGCACATCCGGATGGTTGGCAATCGCTCTGGCTATGCCGACACGTTGCTTTTGGCCACCACTGAGCTGGACCGGAAAACGGTTCGCTTTGTCGGCCAGTCCAACCAGGGAGAGAATTTCAGCCACGCGTGGCGCAATTTTGCTGCGCTCCCAGCCAGCGGCTTTCAGGCTGAAGGCGACGTTTTGCGCGACGGTACGGGTATGCATCAGGTTAAAATGCTGGAATATCATACCGATGCGCTGACGCGCCTTACGCAATTCCTGTCCTTCCAGCGCCGAAATCTCAACGCCGTTAATCTTAACGTAGCCCTGACTGGGGCGCGTCAGCGCATTCAGCGTGCGCAACAGCGTACTTTTGCCCGCCCCACTGGTGCCAACGATGCCGAAGATTTCGCCGGGGGCGATACGTAAACTGACCTCATCCACCGCGCGGGTGGAGGGTCCACGGCCTGCGCGAAAGTCGACGCAGACCTTTTCTATTTCAATCATCTCAGACCTCGAAAATACTCACCGTTACTGCTTTTCAGCCGTCATCCATTCAGGCTTCTGGAAGGCGCTGTAGATATTTTTTGGATCGTCGATCACCGCACGATAAGCCGGCGATTTCACGACAGTGACAATATCTTTGGCGAACGGTTTGTCCGCGTCTTCACTGCGCACGGCGATGATATTTTTCAGGTTCTCGTCAAGGTGTTCTTGTTTAATGGCGCTGGAGAGATCCAGCCCGGCCGCCACGGCGAAGTTGCCGTTAACCAGCGATGCGGTTACGCCGTCCAGCGTACGCGGCAGTTGCGCCGCTTCCAGCGGTTTGAATACCAGCCCTTTCGGGTTAGTGGCAATATCGCGCTCGGAGGCTTTGGTTGGATCGATATTCGGCTTGATGGTGATCAAATCCAGCGACTGCAGGAAGCGCAGGCCGCGCGCGAGGTTGGTCGGATCGTTAGACAGGGTGATCACATCGCCTTTTTTTAGCTCATCAAGGCTTTTAATCTTCCGCGAATAGAACCCCATCCCGGCGGTAGGCACGCTGATAAGGTTACTTAGCTTCAGTCCTTTATCGGCGGTGAATTTGTCGAAATAGAGCGAGTGCTGGAACAGGTTGGCGTCAATGCTGCCGTTGGACAGCGCCATATTCGGCTGCACGTAGTCGCTGAACTCGCGCACGGTGACTTTATACCCCTTCTCTTTCAGCGACGGCGCTATCGCCTGTTTTACCATATCACCATAAGGTCCGGGTGCGACGCCAAAAACGATGGTGTGTGGATCGCTGTTCGCGTGGGCAAATTGTAAACCGCAGGCCAGCAGTAAGGCTCCGGTCGCTATGCGGAGGCTGTGACGCATTCCCATATTTTCTCCTGGTATAAATGTTGTGTTGCCGTGCATGCGCCGTGCAGTGCGGCGCTGTTGTTTTTCACCCGCTAAAGGCAGGGACATTCTAAGATGGCATACTCAGCCAGCCTGCGTAATTGAAATTATTTCATGATGTTTTGAAATGTGTCACTGACTGGCGAGGGATTATGCAGTATGCGTCGGTCCGGCGACCGACGCATCATGATGATTAGCCGCTGAACTGGCGAAACAGCGCCCGGCCTTTTAGCAGCCGGACACCCAGCCAACCGCCGCAGAGGGAAAGTAATACTGCCCCACTAAACGGTAGTACGATCCACAATCGCCAGTCCGGTTCCCACGGGAAGTCGAAGACGCGGGTCTGCAGTACCGCCAGCGCCGTTTCGGCACCGATAGCCGCGACCAGTCCCGCCACCAGCCCCAACAGGGCAAATTCACACCACAGCGTGGTGCGCAGCAGGCGCTTGCCTGCGCCCAGGGTGCGGTACACCACCAGTTCCTGATGACGCTGGCGCATGCCGACCTGAATTTGCGCCATCAGGAGCAGCACGCCACACAATGTTACCAGCACGACCATCACCTCCAGCGCCCGGCTCACCTGCTGTAATACCTGACCGACCTGTTTTAAAATAGCGCCGATATCCAGCAGGCTGATAGTCGGAAACGAGCGGTTAAGTTCCGTCAGCAAACTGTTGCCGTTATCCCAGCGAAAGCTGGTCAGCCAACTCTGCGGCTGTCCGTCGAGTGCGCCGTCCGGGAAAATAAAGTAGAAGTTGGGACGCAGGCTCTCCCAGTCCACCTTGCGCAGACTGGTCACTTTGGCGGTGAAATCCTGAGTATCGCCGGTAAACGTCACGCTATCGCCGAGCGAAATATCCAGCCGTTTCGCCAGCTCCTGCTCCATAGAGACTTCCCCGGCGGCGGGCGGCCAGTGGCCGGCGGTAATCGGGTTATGATCCGGTTTCTGGCTCAGCCAGGTCAGGTTCAGCTCGCGGTTAAGCGCTTCATCCTTGTTCCCCTCCGTCGGCTGACCGTTAATTTGCGTCAGACGGGCGCGGACGATGGGGTAAAATGTCGACGGGCGCACCTGATGCTCAGCAAGGAAGTCTTTAACTGGCTCGACCTGCTCAGTGGCAATGTTGATCAAAAAATAGTTCGGGCTTTCCGGTGGTAACTGCTGCTGCCAGCGATCGAGCAAATCTCCACGTAGCACCAGCAGCAATGCCAACAGCATAAAGGAGAGCGAAAATGCCGCCAGCTGGCTAAGGGTTGCCCACGGCTGACGCAGCAGACGGTTAACCGCCAGACGTAACGGCAGCGCATTAATGGTCAGACGCTTAAGAACATTAAGCAGCATCCACCCCAGCACGCCGCACAATAACGCCAGCACCAGTGCGCCGGCCAGCACCGCCCATAACAACGTACTGCCGCCCATCAGCCACGCCAGCAGTGCGACTACTACCACCGTGATAATCGGCAGATAGATTTTCAGTGGCCAGACGTTAGCCACCACATCCCGACGCAGCACGCGTAACGGCTGCGTCGCCAGCAGCAGCCGGTACGGGCGCAATCCCACCAGCAATGAAATCGTGGTCATCGCCCCGGCGGACCACAGCCACGGCCACAGGCTGGCGGCGGGCAGCGCGACCGGCAGCACCGGCTTGAGCAGGATAATCAGCACCTGCTCAAACGCCAGTCCCAGCACGCCGCCGGTGATGATGGAAAGCAGCATCAACAGCAACCACTGACCGATGATCAGCTTGCGTAGCTGTGCCCCGCCAGCCCCGAGGGTTTTCAGGATTGCCACCAGATCGTAGCGGCTGCGGCAATAATGGCTCATTGCCACCGCCACGGCGGCAACCGCCAGCAACAGCGTTAACAGTGCGGAAAGCAGAAGGAACTGTTGCGAGCGTTCGAGGGATTTGCCCAGCGCACCTTCGTCCTGTTCAAGACCGTACCAGCGATGCTCGGGTTTTAACTGTGGCAGCAGCCATTTTTCATACGCCGCCAGCTGCGACGGCGTACCAGCGAACTTATAGCGCCAGCTCACGCGGCTGCCCGGCCCTGTCGCCCCCGTTTTCGCCACATCGGCAATGTTCATCAGCAGCCGTGGGGCCATCTGGAATGGATTAAATCCGGCGTCCGGCTCCTGAACGACTTCACCGGCAATGCGCAGCGTGGTGTCGCCGACGTCAATGGCATCACCGGGCTTCAGGTTGAGTAGCGCCATTAAGCGTGGGGCCAGCAACGCGGTGCCCACCGCGGGTTTTAACCCCGGCGGATCGGTTTGCAGCTCGCCGTACATCGGATAGAGGTCACCAACGGCCTTAACATTAGCCAGTTGCGGGGTATCGCGGGCAAATGTCATAGTGGCGAAGGTGATTTGCTCATCCACCTTCAGGCCCAGTTTGCGCGCCTGCGCGATCCATTCCGGCGATACCTCGCGCGAACTACGCAGCGCCCGGTCACCGGCCATAAACTCACGGCTTTGCTGACTAAGCCCCTTCTCCATCCGGTCGCTGATATTGCCCAGCGCCAGCACACAGGCCACCGCCAGGCTGAGCGCCAGCCAGACAATCAGCAGCGACGGCGAGCGCCATTCGCGCCAGAACCAGCGGGCAATCATGCTTCCTCCTGCAACTGGCCGTTTACCAGCCGCAGTCGGCGGTCGCAGCGCGCGGCCAGTTGCGGATCGTGCGTCACCAGAATTAATGTCGTGCCATACTCGCGGTTGAGAGAGAACAGCAGATCGGCAATTTTATCCCCGGTCTGGCGATCAAGATTGCCGGTCGGTTCGTCGGCAAACAGCAGGCCGGGACGTCCATTAAAGGCCCTGGCCAACGCCACGCGCTGCTGTTCACCGCCGGAAAGCTGCGCCGGGAGATGATCCAGCCGCTTGCCAAGTCCAAGCTGCTCCAGTAATGCCTTCGCCTGTGTGCGACTCTCCCGGCTATTTTCACCGCGCAATAGCGCTGGCAATTCAACGTTTTCCAGCGCGTTAAGCGTGGGGATCAACATAAATGACTGAAAGACAAAGCCGACATGCTGCGCGCGCAGGGCAGCCCGGGCCTCTTCATCCATTTTATGTAGCGGTTGACCCAGCAGCGACACTTCGCCACTACTCCCGTCGTCCAGCCCGGCAAGAATGGCCAGCAGGGTTGACTTACCGGAACCTGACTCGCCGATAAGCGCGATAGTCTGCGATGGTTTGACAAGCAGCTCAACTCCGGTAAGGATGGAGAGTTCATGCTCCCCCTGACCGACGGACTTCTTAAGACGATGAACTTCAACAATGTTTTCCGCTGGCATTTGCCGTTCCTGTTTTTGGCTCTGTTAAGCTTTCGCGCTGCCGCAGCAGACACGCTGTTGATTCTGGGCGACAGTCTTAGCGCCGGTTACCGAATGGCTGCCACCAGTGCCTGGCCTGCGCTGCTCAATAAAAAATGGCAGCCGCAAACCAGTGTGGTGAATGCCAGTATTAGTGGCGATACCTCGCAGCAGGGCCTGGCGCGACTTCCCGCGCTCCTTACTCAGCATAAACCACGTTGGGTGCTGGTGGAGCTGGGCGGCAACGATGGCCTGCGCGGTTTTCCGCCACAGCAAACCGAAGCGACGCTGCGTAACATTTTGCAGGCGGTGAAAGAGTCGGGTGCAAAGCCGCTACTAATGCAAATTCGCCTGCCCGCTAATTACGGTCGTCGGTATAATGAGGCCTTTGGCGCGATGTATCCGGCGCTCGCTAAAGAGTTTGATATTCCTCTGGTTCCGTTTTTTATGGAAGAGGTTTATCTGAAGCCTCAGTGGATGCAGGACGATGGTATTCACCCTAACCCCGATGCGCAGCCGTTTATCGCCGACTGGATGGCGACACGTCTGGCACCTTTAGTAAACCATGAGTCTTAATCGTAGAGGGGCATACCCAGGTAAAGTTATGCAAAAATCAGTCTTAATAACAGGATGTTCCAGCGGGATCGGCCTGGAAAGCGCGCTCGAACTCCAGCGCCTGGGTTTCCGGGTGTTTGCTGCCTGTCGTAAAGCGGATGACGTGGCGCGAATGAACAGCCTGGGGCTGACGGGAATTTCACTTGATCTTGATAAGCCAGAAAGCGTCGATCGCGCTGCCGACGAAATTATTGCGCTGAGTGAAAACCGCCTTTACGGCATATTTAATAACGCGGGCTACGGCGTTTATGGGCAACTGACAACAATCAGCCGTGCGCAGCTTGAACAACAATTTTCCGCCAACTTTTTTGGCGCGCATCAACTTACGATGCGCCTGCTTGCGGCCATGACGCCGCACGGCGAAGGGCGCATCGTGATGACCTCGTCGGTAATGGGTCTTATCTCCACGCCAGGCCGGGGGGCCTATGCCGCCAGCAAATACGCTCTCGAAGCATGGTCTGACGCACTGCGCATGGAGCTGCGGCATAGCGGGATTCAGGTCAGCTTGATTGAACCTGGCCCCATCCGAACTCGCTTCACGGAAAACGTTAATCAAACCCAACAGGACAAGCCGGTGGAAAATCCTGGCATTGCTGCACGTTTTACTCTCGGCCCGGAGGCAGTTGTCGAAAAAGTGCGCCATGCTTTTACCAGCGAACGGCCTAAAATGCGCTATCCCGTGACCTTAGTGACCTATGCGGTGAATGTATTGAAACGCCTGCTGCCGGGCCGCCTGATGGATAAAATTTTGCAGGGGTGAGTTGAAGCTAACGTACTGACCCCCATGTAATAAAAAAATACTGAAGAGAGTGCACTATGTCCGTACAGAATATCGTCAATATCAACGAAACGAACCTGCAACAGACGCTGGAACAGTCGATGACCGTGCCGGTGCTGTTCTATTTCTGGTCCGAACGCAGCCAGCACTGTGAGCAGTTGACCCCGGTACTTGAGCGCCTTGCCGCGCAGTACAACGGGCAGTTTATTCTGGCTAAGCTGGATTGCGACGCCGAGCAGATGATTGCCTCGCAGTTTGGCCTGCGGGCCATTCCAACCGTGTATCTGTTCCAGAACGGCCAGCCGGTAGACGGTTTCCAGGGACCGCAGCCGGAAGAAGCCATTCGCGCCCTGCTGGAAAAAGTGCTGCCGCGTGAAGAAGAGTTGAAAGCCCAGCAGGCGATTGCGCTTATCGAAGAAGGCAAACACGCAGAGGCTTTGCCACTGCTTAAAGAGGCCTGGCAACTTTCTGCACAGAATAGCGAAATCGGTCTGCTGCTGGCGGAAACGCAAATTGCCCTCAACCGTTCAGAAGACGCGGAAGCGGTGCTGAAAACCATTCCGCTTCAGGATCAGGATACCCGCTATCAGGGGCTGGTTGCGCAAATCGAACTGCTAAAACAGGCCGCAGATACCCCTGAAATCCAGCAGCTACAGCAGCAGGTTACAGATAATCCGGACGATGCCGCGCTGGCTTCACAGCTGGCGCTCCAGCTACATCAGGTAGGTCGTAATGAAGAGGCATTAGCGTTACTCTTTAGCCATCTGCAAAAAGATCTGGCGGCAGCGGACGGTCAGGCGCGTAAAATGCTCCAGGAAATCCTCGCCGCACTCGGCACCGGTGACGCTCTTGCCAGCCAGTATCGCCGTAAGCTTTATTCGCTACTGTATTAAGTCTGTTCCCGGACAATGGGCCGACGGCGGATAAAGGATAGACTGAGTCAGTCATAACAGGAGGTTTGAGTAATGTTGATTGTGATTCCCGTCGTCATTCTGGTGGCGCTCATTGTGGTTTTCGCCGGGGTAAAAATCGTTCCCCAGGGTTATCAATGGACGGTGGAGCGCTTTGGTCGTTACACCACCACTTTGCAACCGGGTCTGAGCCTGGTCGTACCGTTTATGGATCGTATTGGTCGCAAGATCAACATGATGGAACAGGTGCTGGATATCCCGTCTCAGGAGGTTATCTCCAAAGATAACGCCAACGTCGCTATTGATGCGGTCTGTTTTATCCAGGTCATTGACGCGCCGAAAGCGGCGTATGAAGTCAGCAACCTGGAGCTGGCGATTATCAACCTGACGATGACCAACATTCGTACCGTGCTCGGTTCAATGGAACTCGATGAGATGCTCTCCCAGCGCGATAACATCAATACCCGCCTGCTACACATCGTCGATGAGGCCACTAATCCGTGGGGTATTAAAATCACCCGTATTGAGATCCGCGACGTGCGTCCGCCCGCCGAGCTTATCGATGCGATGAACGCCCAGATGAAAGCGGAGCGTACCAAACGCGCTTACATCCTCGAAGCGGAAGGGATTCGCCAGGCGCAAATCGTTAAAGCCGAAGGCGAGAAACAGTCAAAGATCCTGACGGCAGAAGGCGAACGTCAGTCCGCGTTTTTACAGGCGGAAGCGCGTGAACGTTCGGCGGAAGCTGAAGCCCGCGCCACTCAGATGGTCTCAGAGGCGATTGCTGCCGGGGATATTCAGGCGGTGAACTATTTCGTGGCACAGAAATACACCGAAGCGCTGCAAAAAATCGGTTCGGCAAATAACAGCAAAGTGGTGATGATGCCGCTGGATGCCAGCAGCCTGATGGGCTCCATTGCGGGTATCAGTGAACTCATTAAGGACAGCGCCAGCGAGCGCAAACGCCCATGATTGATCTTATCCTGACCCATCCACATGTTTTCTGGCTGAGCCTCGGCGGCCTGCTGCTGGCGGCAGAAATGCTTGGCGGTAACGGCTACCTGCTGTGGAGCGGCATTGCCGCGGTGGTGGTCGGGCTGGTGGTCTGGTTACTGCCGCTGGGCTGGGAGTGGCAGGGTCTGATGTTTGCCCTGCTGACGCTGCTGGCCGCATGGCTGTGGTGGCGCTGGCTGGCAATGCGGGTCCGCGAGCAAAAACCAGCCGACAGTCAACTTAATCAGCGAGGAAGGCAGTTGATTGGCCGCCGGTTCACGCTGGATAACGCGCTGGTTAACGGCCGCGGTCATATGCGTGTCGGCGATAGTTCGTGGATGGTCAGCGCTGACAGCGATCTCCCTGCGGGAACCCCGGTCGAAGTGGTGGCGGTCGAGGGCATTGTGCTGCGCGTCAGGGCGTCTGCTTCTGCCGTCTGAGCGTCGTCGTTTTCGTTACAGGAATAAATAATCCAATGGCTTTCTGGCAACAGAAAACGGTCGTCCTACCGGTAAAACCAACGCCAGCAGGTCTTATCTTTGCCGTTCGTCACGGTAAAGGGCTGTTGCAGGAAAAATGGGGGCCGGGGCTGTGCTCATTGACGTGGCAGGACACGCCACTCATTAATCTCTGGCCAGATGAATGCCCGACCTGTGCGGGAATGGTCTCCGCCGGGTTCGGTGCTGACAGAAAAGGGGCTGCGCAATTTCTCTCCGCCATGGCGGAGTGGAATCAGCCCTTTCACGATCTGCCGACGTCCCTCTCCCACCTTGAACCGCTGCTCATGCTCCTGCCGTCCGGCTATTATCTGCTGGAGGATCGGGAATTGTACCCTACCGACGGCAACGGCCATTTTTTCTGGGACGTCAGTCAGCAAAAGAGCCTGAACCCGGCGACGGTCAGCGTGATGGATCGGGAAATGCAATACTCTACGCCCGGGCCGCTGTATCTGTTACCCACCCAGTCTCCGGCGCATTACAATGCAGAGCGAGCGGCGTATTACCGTGATAAACCCGACACCCGCGCTATTGCCTGGTATTTTAACGACGCTTATCTTTGCGCGCTGCTGGACGGTCACCATAAGGCCAGCGCTGCCGCCCTTGAAAAGCGACCGCTGAAAAGCCTGGTGATTGCGCCAGTCAGCAGAAGCACTAAAGAAAGCCTGACCTTTTACAATGGCGAGTCCCTGTCGGCAACGGCGTTTATTAAAGGAATCCCGAAGGCTATCCACTACTCCCGCCTGAACAGCGAACAATATCAGGCCTGTACATCATCCGTACACAACGACACATTTTCCTGGCCTGAGGAATTTGCGCATTGTGCTGCCGTCTTTCCCGATGTGGCGACAGCCAGCACGATCCTTGAGGCCGGGGATATAAGCGAGAAGCGTATCCAGCGCATTATCGAAGGGCAAACCCTCCTGCAAGATGAGGACGTGCCCCTGATCCTTGAGGCGCTGTATTACACCCACTCCACGCAGTTTATGCCGTTCGCCCGTTTCGTCTATCAGCACGATTGCGGGAGAACTTACTGTCATCTGGCGTTTACCCTGCTGGCGCAACAACCCTGCCAGCAGGTAGATGACTTTTTTGTCGAATTTTTAATAGATGACGATGCTTATCGCCCTGATTTAACGAAGATTGTTGATGATTATTTTCGCCAGCGCTAAGCGCGACGGTGGCAACACCCGGCAAGGTTATCAATAATGGGACAGGCTGCCCCGTCATCGCCAGGGCAACTTTCTGCCAGCGTCAAAAGCTGCTGGCGCATCTCCTGCAACTGAACAATGTGCTGCTCTATCTCAGCCACTTTCTCCAGGGTACGCTTCTTCACATCGGCACTGTGACGCGCGGGATCATTGAACAGATCCACCAGCTCACCACACTCCTCCAGATTAAAACCCACCAGCCGCGCCTGGCGCAGGAGAGTCAGCTCGTCCAGATGCTGCTGCGTGTAGCTACGATAGCCATTTTCACTGCGCAGCGGCGGTGTAACCAGCCCTTTCTCTTCGTAAAAGCGTATCGCCTTACTGGTGAGACCCGTTTTTTTCGCTACATCACTGATATTCATGATTCCCCCTTGACCTTCCCCTTGCGGGAAGGTTTAACCTTAGCAATAGTTAGCGAAAGTCACTACTACGATCGCTATTTTTTACGATCCAGAATACAGGAGTTCCACCATGTCTCACACAATCGACCTGACGCTGGACGGCCTTTCCTGCGGCCACTGCGTTAAGCGCGTGAAGGAAAGCCTTGAACAGCGTCCCGATGTTGAACAGGCTGAGGTCACCATTACCGAAGCGCACGTAACTGGCAGCGCCAGTGCCGAGTCGCTGATTGAAACTGTTCAGCAGGCCGGGTATGGCGCGGAGTTAACCCACCCAAAATCTAAACCGCTGGCGGAGTCATCAATCCCGTCGGAAGCACTGACAGCGGTTTCTTCTCAGCTTCCGACAGCACAGACCAGCGATGACAGTCAACAGCTGTTATTAAGCGGTATGAGCTGTGCCAGCTGTGTGTCCCGGGTACAAAAAGCACTACAAAGCGTACCGGGCGTGACACAGGCGCGGGTCAATCTGGCGGAGCGTACTGCCCTGGTCATGGGGCATGCCTCTGCCGCTGAATTAGTACAGGCGGTGGAAAAAGCAGGCTATGGCGCGGAAGCCATTGAAGATGACGTCAAACGTCGTGAGCGCCAGCAGCAAACCGCCATCGCCACTATGAAGCGCTTTCGTTGGCAGGCCGTGGTTGCGCTGGCAGTGGGTGTGCCGGTGATGCTCTGGGGAATGATCGGCGACAATATGATGGTGACTCATGACAACCGTAACCTGTGGCTGGCTATCGGCGTGTTGACGCTCGCAGTCATGGTCTTTGCTGGTGGTCATTTCTATCGTAGCGCGTGGAAAAGTCTGCTTAACCGCACCGCCACGATGGACACGCTGGTTGCCCTTGGTACCGGCGTCGCCTGGCTTTACTCCATGAGTGTCAACCTGTGGCCGCAATGGTTTCCGATGGAAGCGCGGCATCTCTATTATGAAGCCAGCGCGATGATTATTGGTCTGATTAACCTCGGCCATATGCTGGAAGCGCGGGCGCGTCAGCGTTCGTCAAAAGCGCTGGAAAAACTGCTCGATCTGACTCCCCCTACCGCCCGCGTGATAACGGATGAAGGCGAAAAGGATCTGCCGCTGGCTGACGTGACGCCGGGCATGACGTTGCGCCTGGCCACCGGCGATCGTGTGCCGGTTGACGGCAAAATTACCCAGGGCGAGGCGTGGCTGGATGAAGCCATGTTAACCGGTGAGCCGGTACCGCAGCAGAAAGGCAATGGCGATGAAGTGCATGCAGGGACGGTAGTCCAGGACGGCAGCGTGCTGTTTCAGGCCAGCGCAGTAGGCAGCCAGACCACGTTATCTCGTATTATTCACATGGTACGCCAGGCGCAGAGCAGCAAACCGCAAATCGGTCAGTTGGCCGATAAGATTTCCGCTATTTTCGTGCCGGTGGTGGTTGCCATCGCGCTGTTTAGCGCCGCGATCTGGTACTTCTTCGGCCCCGCGCCGCAAATTGTTTATACGCTGGTGATTGCCACTACCGTGCTGATTATCGCCTGCCCCTGTGCGCTTGGTCTGGCAACGCCGATGTCGATTATTGCTGGCGTCGGGCGCGCGGCCGAATTCGGCGTTCTGGTGCGGGATGCGGATGCCCTTCAGCGCGCCAGCAATCTGGATACGCTGGTGTTCGATAAAACCGGCACACTCACCGAAGGAAAACCAGAGGTCGTGACGGTGAAAACCGTGGCCGGTATTGATGAAGCGCAGGCACTACGACTGGCGGCCGCGCTTGAGCAAGGATCACGTCACCCGCTGGCCCGGGCGATCCTCGACAAAGCACAAACTCAGACGCTGCCAGAGGTAAAAGCGTTTCGTACCCTGCGCGGTCTGGGCGTCAGCGGCGAAGCAGAAGGTCATACTCTGCTACTGGGCAACCGGGCGCTGCTGGATGATCAAGGGATCGCCACAGACGCGCTGCATGATGAGATAGATCGGCAAGCGTCACAAGGTGCAACACCCGTGCTGCTGGCGATTGACGGCAAGATTGCCGCGCTTTTTGCCATCCGGGATTCTCTACGTGAAGATAGCGTGCCGGCACTCCAACGCTTACATCAGGCAGGTTATCGGCTGGTTATGTTGACTGGCGATAACGAAACCACCGCCCGCGCAATAGCCCGGGAAGCGGGCATTGATGAGGTGATCGCAGGCGTCCTGCCCGATGGCAAAGCGGAAGCGATTAAAAAATTGCAACGCGAAGGACGGCAGGTAGCGATGATTGGCGACGGTATTAACGACGCGCCCGCGCTGGCACAGGCAGACGTCGGCATCGCGATGGGCGGCGGTAGCGACGTGGCAATTGAAACCGCGGCGATCACCCTGATGCGTCACAGCTTAATGGGGGTAGCAGACGCACTGGCGATCTCCCGCGCCACGCTGCGTAACATGAAACAGAACTTGCTGGGGGCCTTTGTCTATAATTCGCTGGGCATTCCCGTCGCTGCCGGCATTCTCTGGCCGTTGACCGGTACGCTGCTTAACCCGGTGGTTGCCGGCGCGGCAATGGCACTGTCGTCAATAACGGTGGTGAGTAATGCCAACAGGCTGCTGCGGTTTACGCCGAAAGAATAGCGAGTGCGTCCTGTTTACGCAGCAGGACGCTGCGCGATAGCATAGGATTTTACGCCAGCGGAGTGTGTATGGGTCTGTATAACCGATTAAAAGCGTGGTGGCACAGTCTGCGCGGCAACACGTACAGCTGGCCTGCCATTGATATTTCACTTCCCGACGGGCGCGAGTTTCACCTCGTCGGCAGTATTCATATGGGCACACAGGATATGTCCCCCCTTCCCGCGCGGCTGCTGCAAAAAGTACAGCAGGCCGATGCGCTGATTGTTGAAGCCAACCTGTCAGGCAATGAAGCGCCCTTTCACGATCTGCCAGCGTTTCCGCCACTGGAAGAGCGTCTTAGCGACGCCCAACTGGAACAACTGACTAACAAGGCCGACGAACTGGGTCTGTCTCTGTCGATGTTTACTCTCCAGCCACTATGGCAAATTGCCATGGCGCTTCAGGCGACGCAGGCGCAACAGCTGGGACTACGCCCACAGTACGGTATCGATCTTCAGCTTATCAGGGCGGCGCAGGCAGACCATCTGCGCATTGTCGAACTTGAAGGCGCAGCGCAGCAAATTGCCCTGCTCAGCGAGCTGCCTGATAATGGTATGGCGTTACTGGAAGATACGCTTACCCACTGGCATATCAACGCGCGGCTATTGCAAATGATGATTAGCTGGTGGCTGGAGCGCCCACCAGCGGCCCGGGACGTTAAGCTGCCGAATACGTTCAGCGAAGGGCTGTATGATGTTCTGATGCATCAACGTAACCGCGCCTGGCGTGATTTTCTCTGCGGTTTACCGGCGGGACGTTATGTGGTGGCGGTGGGGGCGCTGCATCTGTATGGCGAAGGCAGCCTGCCGGAGATCATGCGTTAAAAAAGTGGCCAATATTGCTATTGGCCCGTCAAAGAGGAATTTCATCTTTATTATTATGCCGGAGCGAACTCCGGTTGATGAATTGTCGCTCAAAGCATCCTTACTGCCAATACCAATAAGCAAGATAATACTATTTTTTCGTATGGTTTCAGGCGTAAGCTTGCAGCATCGTTAGCTTTAGAGTTTAGAAATATCATGACCCCTGCCGTCAAACTGCTTGAAAAACAGAAAATTTCTTTCCAAATCCATACCTATGACCACGATCCCAGTGAAACCAATTTCGGGGATGAGGTGGTGCGTAAGCTTGGCCTGAATCCGCAACAGGTATACAAAACATTACTGGTCGCCGTGAATGGCGAAGCCAAAAACCTGGCGGTAGCGGTAACGCCTGTTGCAAGTCAGCTGGATTTGAAAAAAGTGGCTAAAGCGCTGGGCGCGAAAAAGGTTGAAATGGCCGATCCTCAGCTCGCCCAGCGCACCACCGGCTACCTGGTCGGGGGCATCAGCCCGCTGGGACAAAAAAAGCGCTTGCCGACGCTGATTGATGCTCCCGCCCAGCATTTTGCCACCATTTTCGTCTCTGGCGGCAAACGCGGATTAGACATTGAGCTGACAGCAAACGATCTGGCGAAAACCCTTGCGGCCACATTTGCGGATATTGCGCGGCGCGATTAAACCTCAGCAAGCCAGAAATGCACAGCCACAGGTGAGACCCCGGGCATACTTTAAACATGCGCCCCGGGTCTGAAAGGGCGCGCTGATATCCTCTCTACCGTATTCTCCCTCCCCTCCCTCCTGCCCCTTGCATAAAATAATAATGATAATTATTTTCAATAAAACATAGCCTGTGCTATATAAAATAGCACAGGCTAATTTTGATCATCTTTTAATCGCCAATGGAGACTCTCGTCATGCGCCCTCTGAAAGGATTAAACACACTACTGTTCAGCACAATGCTGATTACCGTCATGACACTGCCCGCTGCGGCGGCAGAAAAATTTAAAGTTATCACAACGTTTACCGTGATTGCCGATATGGCAAAGAACGTGGCGGGCGATGCGGCTGAAGTCACTTCTATTACCAAACCTGGCGCAGAAATTCATGAGTACCAGCCGACACCAGGTGACATAAAGCGTGCGCAGAATGCGCAACTTATCCTCGCTAACGGTCTTAACCTGGAACGGTGGTTCGAGCGCTTTTATCAGCATCTGGAAGGTGTGCCGGAAGTTATTGTTACCGAAGGCATTGAACCCATGGGTATTACTGCCGGGCCATACGAAGGAAAACCCAATCCGCATGCCTGGATGTCTCCTGATAACGCGCTGATTTACGTGGATAATATCCGCAATGCGCTGGTGAAATACGACCCGGCCAATGCTGAAACGTACCGTCACAATGCAGAAATTTATAAACGTAAGATCACCGGGGCCCTTGAGCCATTACGTAAGCAAATTGAGGCGATCCCTGAAAATCAGCGCTGGATGGTCACCAGTGAGGGGGCGTTTTCCTACCTGACGCGCGACCTCGGGCTGAAGGAGCTTTATTTGTGGCCGATCAATGCCGATCAGCAGGGAACGCCGCAGCAGGTACGTAGCGTGATTGATGCCGTTAAGAAAAACCATATTCCGGCCGTTTTCAGTGAAAGTACCGTTTCCGATAAACCTGCGCGTCAGGTCGCACGCGAGACCGGTATTCATTATGGCGGTGTCCTGTATGTCGATTCTCTCAGCGCGGATAACGGCCCGGTGCCCACTTACCTTGATCTGCTTAAGGTCACCACCGGCACGCTGGTGCAGGGTATTCAAGATGGCATGAAGGAGTAAATCATGGCGCAGGCTACCAGTATTATCGTGAACGGCGTAACCGTGACCTGGCGTAATGGCCATACGGCATTACGTGAAGCCTCTTTTCACCTGCCAGGTGGGTCAATTGCCGCGCTGGTAGGTGTAAATGGCTCCGGAAAATCGACGCTGTTCAAAGCGATCATGGGATTTGTCCGCCTTGCTGCCGGAAACATCACCATCCTTGGGATGCCGACGCAACAGGCGCTGCGAAAAAATCTGGTGGCCTACGTGCCTCAATCGGAAGAGGTCGACTGGTCTTTTCCTGTTCTCGTAGAAGACGTCGTCATGATGGGGCGCTATGGCCATATGGGAATGCTGCGTATTCCCAAAATGCGGGATCGCCAGCATGTTACCGAGGCGCTGGCGCGCGTCGACATGCTGGCATTTCGCCATCGGCAAATTGGTGAGCTTTCGGGCGGTCAAAGAAAACGCGTATTTCTGGCGCGTGCTATCGCCCAGCAGGGAGAAGTGATCCTGTTGGATGAGCCTTTTACGGGCGTGGATGTCAAAACAGAAGCGAAAATAATCGATCTGCTGCGGGAAATGCGCGCCGAGGGGAAAACGATGCTGGTTTCTACCCACAACCTCGGTTCCATAACTGAGTTTTGCGATTATACCGTCATGGTCAAAGGCACGGTTCTGGCGAGCGGACCGACGGAGACAACGTTCACGGCGGAAAACCTTGAAGCTGCCTTCAGCGGCGTGCTACGCCACGTCATCCTGGATAATGCGGGGAAAGGCGTGTTCCTGAAGGGTTCGACCGATCCGGTTCCCTGCACTCTGTCAGCCGACGGGCAGGAGAGACTATGAACACGATCCTTGAACCCTTTAGCTATGAATACATGCGCAATGCGATGTGGGTTTCTGCGATGGTCGGCGGGCTTTGTGCCTTTTTGTCCTGCTATTTAATGCTGAAAGGCTGGTCGCTGATAGGCGATGCCTTGTCGCACGCCATCGTACCGGGCGTAGCGGGCGCATACATGCTTGGCCTTCCCTTCTCCCTGGGAGCGTTTTTATCAGGTGGTCTCGCTGCAGGCAGTATGCTTTTTCTCAATCAACGTAGCCGCCTGAAAGAAGATGCCATTATCGGGCTTATCTTCTCGTCTTTTTTTGGTCTCGGCTTATTTATGGTGTCGCTTAACCCGACGTCAGTAAATATTCAGACGATCGTGCTGGGCAATATCCTGGCCATTGCGCCTGCGGATATTCTGCAACTAACCATTATCGGCCTGGTTTCTGTCATCGTACTGTTTTTTAAATGGAAAGATCTTATGGTGACCTTTTTTGACGAAAACCATGCCCGTGCTATAGGGCTACGTCCGGGACGCTTAAAAGTGCTTTTCTTTACCTTACTAGCCGTATCCACCGTGGCGGCCCTGCAAACCGTCGGCGCATTCCTGGTTGTCTGTCTGGTCGTTACACCGGGCGCGACAGCCTGGCTACTGACCGACCGTTTTCCTCGTCTTCTTATGATTGCCGTGGCTATCGGCAGTATTACCAGTTTTGTTGGCGCATGGGTTAGCTATTATCTGGATGGTGCAACCGGCGGCATTATTGTAGTGGCACAGACCCTGTTATTTTTACTCGCCTTTCTCTTTGCCCCACAACACGGGCTGCTGGCTCAGCGCCAACGCACGCGTCGTGCCATCAAGGAGGCAGCATGATGGCATTCTTGCTTGAACCGTTACAGTTTGCTTTTATGAAGTATGCACTGCTGATTTCGGTGGTGGTGGCTATTCCATGTGCCCTCCTGTCGGTATTTTTGGTACTGAAAGGCTGGGCGCTAATGGGAGATGCGATGAGCCATGCGGTTTTCCCCGGCATTGTCCTCGCCTGGATGCTGGGCCTGCCGCTGGCAGCGGGTGCTTTCGCGGCAGGCTTATTCTGCGCTGTCGCCACAGGGTACCTGAAAGATAACAGCCGGATTAAGCAGGATACCGTCATGGGGATCGTATTTTCCGGGATGTTTGCTGCCGGGCTGATTCTCTATATTGCTCTCAAGCCAGAGGTTCACCTCGATCACATCCTTTTCGGCGATATGCTCGGGATCACTCGCGGGGATATCATTCAGACAGCAACGATTGCCGGGGTTATTGCGTTACTTATCGGGACGAAATGGCGGGATTTTTTGCTGTTTTGTTTTGATTATCAGCAGGCGCGCGTTAGCGGATTGCGCACAAGCTGGTTGCATTACGGCCTTTTATGTATGGTCTCACTCACCATTGTGGCAACCCTAAAAGCCGTAGGGATCATTTTATCTATTTCTTTGCTCATCGCTCCCGGTGCGATTGCTGTGCTTCTGACGCGTCGCTTTCATATTGCGCTGATTCTGGCAATGGCTATCTCTGTCACCGTGTCGCTCACTGGCGTGTGGCTTTCCTTTTTTATCGATAGTGCACCAGCGCCGACAATTGTTGTCTTATTTGCCATTGTTTTTATTATCACTTTTACCGCAACGACAATTCGCCAGTCTGCTGAAAATCCGTTATGATCCGCCCTGTTTTTCAGCCGGATAGCCAGATGTCTGTCATTGTTGATACTTTTATTGCCCCACCGTGCCCTGAAAAAATAGAGATCCTCTATCAGGATGAGCATCTGCTGCTGATTAATAAACCCAGTGGGCTGCTCAGCCTGTCGGGTAAAAATCCGTGGAATATCGATTCAGTGCATCATCGGCTGGTGCAACTATTTCCCGATTGTACTCTGGTTCATCGCCTTGATTTTGGTACATCCGGGTTGATGGTGATTGCACGCAATAAGGGTATTAACGCCTCCCTCTGCCAGCAGTTTAGTCAGCGAACCGTGACGAAAGTGTATAGCGCTCTGCTCTGCGGTCATCTGGAAAACAATGAGGGAATAATTGACGCGGCCATTGCCAAAGATCCGGCGCAATTTCCGCTGATGACGATTTGCTCACGCCAGGGCAAACCTGCGCGTTCGCGCTATCGGGTTGTTGAACGTTTTTATCATGCGCAGACGCAACTGGCGTTAACCCGTGTACAACTCATTCCGGAGACCGGGCGTACTCATCAATTGCGCATTCATTGTCAGCTAATCGGACACCCGATCCTGGGTTGCGATCTGTACGGCGGACGCCTGATGCCAGGAACCGAACTCACCCCACGCCTGATGTTGCATGCCAGTGAGTTGCATTTTGTTCATCCTGTCAGCGAAACCGCAATCGACGCGCATAATGCCAGCCCGTTCTGAAGGCGGAAAATCACACTTTCAGCAATTTTACCGTGGCAGCAATATCGATTTCATCTTCTGAGAAAATTAGCGTCGTACCCTGAAATGTGGTGATTGCCAGTTTTTTCAGGGTGCGCATTTCACCCGGCTTCGCCTCGGCTTTCGGCCTGATACTGCTCATCAGAATACCAACAGACAGCACCGCGTTGTCTTTATCAATCCGGGTATCGGCAGGGACTTCTTCGCTGTACACCACCCAGGACTTGATCGACGTTAGCTTAAGGCGTTCGCCAGCAATGTAGAGGTGTTTCCCTTCCGGGATCACTTTTACCGCATAGGCGGATAAGCCTTTATTATTGGTGCCAGGCTCGAAGGTCACCGCCGCATCTTTCTTAATCAGATCAGGATTAGCGACCTTAATCACATGAAAATAGCGATTTTCGCCGTTTTCATCTTTGATAAATCCAAAGCCTTTATCTTTAAACCACGTTGTGATCGTTCCGTTCATCGCCTTACCGCCTGATTAATCGTTTATCTACTGCATTTTTGCAGCGCGCAGTGTAAAACACAATGCCTGCACAGACTATGTCTTTGGGTTACGTCCGGGTGATAAATTTCCGCTCTGCGAGGTAAACAAGCAAACGCGATAGCCAGACATCGTCGAGCGCCTTCATGTTCAGGCCGTGATTTTAAGGTCTCAGCCGGGCCCTTCGCTCCCGGCTGCCAGCAGCGGCACCAGCACATCACTAATCGGGGTGGCAATGCCCTTTGAGCGACCGCAACGCTGAATGACGCCGTTACGAATATCCCACTCCAGCGGACGATTCGCCTGACGATCGGCGAGAATAGACGTGCCTAAATCCGCCGGAGCGCGATGAAAACCGTCGACGATCTCCTGGGGTACAGCATCGCTTAATACTGCGCCTTCTGCACGCGCTACCGCCAGACATTCTCGCAGATACACCAGCGCCAACCCGGTAATATCCGCCCGTGAAAACATACCGGCACGACGATTCGCCAGTACCATCAGGCCAGCGACCGCATTTTGCAGTAGCTTGCGCCAGGCAATGGAAACAAAATCCTCCGACAGTTCCACAGCGCAGCGTGTATCGCTAAGCGCCTGCGCGACCCGTCTTGCCTGCGGCACGTCTGGCAGCGTCAGACGCGGTGTAGCGCGCAGCCAGACCGACGCATCCGCCTCGCGCTGGGCCGGAAACCATACCACAGAAGGCAGTACGGTTGCGCCGTTGACATAAGGCTCCAGCAGGCTTTGTTGTTCAACGCCATTTTGCAGCGCGCAGACGATGGTATTTTCATTGCACAGCGTGTTCAGCCAGGCGGCGCTGTCAGCTACCTGAGTGGTTTTCACTGCGACAAATACCAGATTGACCGGGTGATCAATAGTGGCAGGGTCGCTTAACACCGGGCCGGGTACGATAATTTCACCGTCATCATGGCGCAGAATCAAGCGTGGATGCGCCGTACGCCCACAAAGAACCGGCGTGCAATGAACCTCGTGCAGCACGGCAGCAATCGTTGTACCGATGGCTCCCGGTCCCAACAATGCAATTGCAGGATGGTCAGACATATTGAGTTCTCCTGATTTGATTAATCACCAGTGCGCCCAATACCCTCACCGTGTACATGCGTTACGCAGGAATGGCTCACTCGTCTTCTGTGTGGTAGTTAACAACATCATTGATATGTCGGCAATGCAACCTTTACGCTCTGGCGAATGTCGTGCGCCAAAAAAGCGCGACGACGTGGCAACGATAAAATCCAGTATGGCTTTTCAAGCGGCGTTTTGAGATCCCGCAATCCATCATTTCAGAGACAAACTCAGCAGAAATAATATGTTCAGATCAAAAGCTACCCACTCTGACTTTATTGACCATATTCTCATTCACCCGTTTATAACGGTTTCCGTCTTTATCCAGGTGGCAGCTAAAATAGAGCCCCCCGGCGAAACTGATTGACCAGCCCTTGACCTTCTCTCTTTTCCCTGTAATTTTCAACACGCCAACTTTTGCATGATTAGCCACGTTCAGCATCCCTGCCCACTTCATACTTTTATCATCCGAATGGTCGCTGTATAACGCTAACACTTCCCTTTCATTACTGAATGAAAGATTAGAAAATAACAGGCAAAACTTCAGGTTAAACTTTCTGTCTTTAAGCGAGAATTCACAATCGTTATAAGAAATAGCTTGCCAGACGCTGCGTCCTGCTTTATGCGCAAAACTTTTCTCCTGGCTTAAATATTTCACTTCGATGCCGAATGGCGCAGGTTCAAAGCCTTCCTCAACCAAATGAGCGCGGGGATAGAAAACATAATCGATTCTGACATTGATGCCCTCAGTAACGTGAACCCCAGTAACTTCCTGATAAATATAAAAATCACTTTTAAACAGGTTAACCATCCATGCTTTCAGTTCTGTTTCTGATGAAAACAGCGAGGGGTTTAGTTCGGCATGTTCTTGTTTTACCTTTTTTATTCTCCTCTGTTGTTGGGACAAGGCCAGCAGGGTTTTGTCGATATCGAAGGATTCAATAAAGGTGTCCAGATGTTCTGATAACTTTTGAAAGGCCTCACGGTATTTTTTCTCTTGTTCTACATACAGAGGGTCGACACCCCCATTTAACGCTGAAAGCAACTGAATTTTTTCGCGTGAAAGTAGGGATAATTTTTGATGGCGTATTGTTAATTCGCGATTATATTCTTCCTCCAACGCGGGATCGAATGCGCGGGCAGGCTGGCCATCAAGCTCCGTCAACGCATCGGGGGCTTTGAGCGCGCCGCCCTTCTGTCTGCCACACTGATTGCACTGGCGAACATAGTGTTCTCCCCCGCCAAAATGACGAATTTTTACTTCCAGATTACGCTCACACTGGCATGGCTTATGCCTGAGCAGGGTTATTTGTTGTTCGATTTCATCCAGTCGGGAGATAAGTAAATCCGTGTTCATAAGTGATTTGGTCCACATCGACGGGCAGTCCGGCGCTAAACTTCGCGCCGGACTGCGTTTAGCCATGCAATATTATTCCCAGCGCGCCTCGTCTTTTGGCGCATAAGCATTCGCATCAAGCGGAGAATTCTGCTGGATAAACTGCTTGAGCACTTCGGCGTCAATAAAACCGGTATTCACGTAGCCGGGTTTATCGTCAAGACGCGGGTAACCATCGCCGCCGGTTGCGTTAAAGCTGAGTGTTGCCAGACGATATTTCTTCGCCGGATCGATCGGTTCACCTTTGATTTTAAGATCGTTTAGCTTGCCCTCTTTCGCCACGAAACTGACATTCGCAAACTGCGGATACGCCCCGGAATCGGGTTTCATCTGCGCGACGGCGGTCAGATAATCAATGACCTCCTGCCCGCTCAGATCGGCATATACCACAACGTTGCCAAAGGGCTGCACTTTGAGCACATTTTTATAGGTAATATCACCTGCCTCAATCGAATCACGAATGCCGCCGCCGCTCATCACGCCGAAATCGGCATTGGTACGGGCGATTTGTGCGGCGAGGATCAGATGCCCCAGATTGGTCTGCTCGAAGCGGACTTTACTGCGATCGCCTTCAAGCCTGCCGTTCACATTACCAATTTTTACGCCCAACTGTGCTTTGCCTTTATTCTGGAAAGGGGTCAGCATCGACAATACCTGCGGGTTCTCGGCGATTTCTGGCGTGTAGAGCACGCGCTCGCTCTCGCCATTATCCCAGGTCACTTTTTTCTTCAGGTTAACCGGAATAAGCTGATAGTTGACCAGTTTCATTTCACCATTGCGGAATTCAAAATCCGCCCGGCCCACGTATTTACCCCACTCATGCGCCTGCACTATCCAGATGCCGTTCTGCCGATCTGGCGCGCACGGTGTACCCGGCACGTAGTCGACCTGTTTTTTATTTTCAGACGCCATACAAACCGGGTCCTGGGAGTGGCCGCCGACAATCATCGCCAGCGATCCGGCGGGCAGGCTGCGTGCCATTTCAACATCACCCGGCGCATTCGAGCCGTGCTCGCCGTTGTCGTAGTGACCCATGTGGGTGGCGGCGATGATAAAGTCTGGCTTTTCCGTCTCGTTGAGTTCCTGAATTACCAGTTTTGCTTCCTCTGCCGGTTTGCGAAACTCAATGTCGGTGAAATATTCCGGGTTGCCGATTTTCGCCGTATCGTCGGTGGTTAAGCCAATGACGGCGATTTTCAGATCCTGGCGCTTGAACAACGCCCAGGGTTTAAACAGCCGCTCCCCGGTGCTTTTCTGGTAGATATTGGCGGAGAGGAACGGAAATTTAGCCCACTTCTCCTGCTGGCGCAGAACACTCAGCGGATTATCAAACTCGTGGTTGCCCACCGCCATCGCGTCATAGCCTATCAGGTTCATGCCGCGAAAATCGGGTTCAGCATCCTGCAAATCGGATTCCGGCACGCCGGTATTGATGTCGCCACCGGAGAGCAGTAGCACGCTGCCTCCCTCTGCTGCCACCTCTTTACGTATGCCGTCCACCAGCGTCTTTTGCGCCGCCAGACCGTATTCTCCGTATTCGCTGCGCCAGAAGTGCCCGTGGTGATCGTTAGTATGCAGGATGGTAATTTTATAGGTTTTATCTTTTTCATATGCCTGAGCCGACAGGCTTGCCAGCGTGCAGGCAGCCAGCACGGTCAGCGCAATGCCACGTTTTAAAAACGTCATATTTCTCTCCCTGACTAAATGTGTAATGGCGAAATTACCGCGTAATCAAATAGTAGACAACTTTGTTTGCATAATGCGACTTCCTTCGCCGCTTTCAGACAGGTATCTTAGCCACATAATTATTACTAACCTGCTTATCCCCTGCATCGAACCAATATAAGTGAAATTTATGGCAATCAGTGAAACTCGCTCTCTTGAGCAGGGGGCCTCAGCGCCGCCGCCAAAGTCCCGCACCGCGTTTGGTATACTGGGGGCAATCAGCCTCTCTCATTTATTAAATGATATGATCCAATCGCTGATCCTCGCGATTTATCCGCTTTTACAGGCTGAATTCTCCCTCACTTTCGTGCAAATCGGTCTGATTACGCTGACCTTTCAGCTGGCTTCATCGCTGTTCCAGCCGATAGTCGGCTACTGGACAGACAAACATCCAATGCCCTGGTCTTTGCCTGTCGGCATGTGCTTTACGTTAAGCGGGCTGGTATTACTGGCACTGGCGGGAAGCTTTGAGACAGTCCTGCTGGCAGCGGCACTGGTGGGTACCGGTTCGTCGGTGTTCCATCCGGAGTCCTCGCGTGTGGCGCGCATGGCCTCGGGAGGCCGGCACGGGCTGGCACAGTCTATTTTTCAGGTGGGCGGCAATTTTGGCAGCTCGCTGGGACCGTTGCTGGCGGCGGCGATCATTGCCCCTTATGGTAAAGGCAACGTAGCGTGGTTTGTGCTGGCGGCCCTGCTGGCCATCATCGTACTGGCGCAGGTCAGCCGCTGGTATGCCGCGCAGCATCGGGTAAATAAAGGGAAAACTTCCGCTGCGGTAATGAATTCGCTGCCGCGAAATAAGGTTATCCTCGCCGTCTGCGTCCTGCTGATACTCATTTTTTCAAAATACTTCTATATGGCGAGTATCAGCAGCTATTACACCTTTTACCTGATGCATAAATTTGGTCTTTCGGTACAAAACGCTCAGCTTCATCTGTTTGCGTTTCTGTTCGCCGTTGCGGCAGGAACGGTGATTGGCGGGCCTGTCGGCGATAAGATTGGCCGTAAGTATGTGATTTGGGGCTCTATCCTTGGCGTTGCGCCCTTTACCCTGCTTTTGCCCTGGGCCAGCCTCTACTGGACCGGCATTCTGACGGTGATTATTGGTTTTATTCTCGCCTCGGCTTTTTCGGCAATCCTGGTGTATGCCCAGGAGCTTTTGCCGGGCCGTATAGGAATGGTGTCAGGCCTGTTCTTTGGCTTTGCCTTCGGCATGGGGGGTCTCGGTGCCGCCGTACTGGGGCTGATTGCCGACCATCACGGTATTGATTTGGTTTATAAAATCTGTGCTTTCCTGCCACTTCTTGGGATCTTAACCATATTCTTGCCTGATAATCGGCATAAGGCATAGTTTCCCGCGGCCAAAACCGTTTTTTGGCCGCGCTCTTTCCGCGCGTTAACTGTGCTGGCCCGTGCTTGTATCCCTCATTTTTCCGTTCTGTGCCTTTTCTGCGCCAAATCCCATTTTTTTTCAAAATTCAACAATAATTCATCAACATGATGATTAATTTTGTCATAAACTATTACTCGGGTTTTTGGTTTCCTGCCAAAAATGGAGCCACGCATAAACGAAAGGAGACGGAATGCATCACGCCACACCGCTTATCACCACCATTGTCGGCGGCCTTGTGCTTGCCTTTATTCTCGGCATGCTTGCCAATAAATTACGTATTTCTCCACTGGTGGGATATTTGTTAGCGGGCGTCCTGGCCGGACCGTTTACGCCAGGTTTTGTGGCAGATACCAAACTGGCTCCTGAACTGGCGGAACTGGGCGTGATCCTGCTGATGTTCGGCGTGGGGCTGCATTTCTCTTTAAAGGATTTGATGGCGGTAAAGTCCATCGCCATTCCCGGAGCGATAGCGCAGATAGCGGTCGCCACGCTGCTGGGGATGGGACTCGCTGCGCTGATGGACTGGTCGCTGATGACCGGTATCGTTTTTGGTTTGTGTCTTTCGACCGCCAGTACTGTGGTGCTGCTGCGCGCGCTTGAAGAGCGGCAGCTGATTGACAGCCAGCGCGGACAAATCGCCATCGGCTGGCTTATCGTCGAAGACTTAGTAATGGTGCTGACGCTGGTGCTGCTGCCAGCGGTAGCCGGCATGCTGGAGAAAGGCAACGTCGGCCTGGCATCGCTGTCGCTGGATATGGGTATTACGATTGGCAAAGTGGTCGCCTTTATCGCCATTATGATGCTGGTGGGCCGTCGTCTGGTGCCATGGATCATGGCACGCAGCGCGGCTACCGGTTCTCGTGAACTCTTTACACTTTCCGTTCTGGCGCTGGCACTGGGTATTGCTTTTGGCGCAGTAGAGCTGTTTGACGTCTCCTTCGCGCTGGGGGCTTTCTTCGCCGGAATGGTGCTCAACGAATCCGAGCTGAGCCACCGCGCGGCGCACGATACCCTGCCGCTGCGCGACGCGTTTGCGGTACTGTTTTTTGTCTCAGTAGGCATGCTGTTCGATCCGATGATCCTGCTCGATCAGCCGCTGGCCGTGCTGGCCACGCTGGCGATTATTATTTTTGGTAAATCGGTCGCGGCGCTCTTGCTGGTACGTATGTTCGGACACTCCCAGCGTACTGCACTAACCATCGCCACCAGCCTCGCGCAAATTGGTGAATTTGCTTTTATCCTCGCAGGCCTGGGGATGGCACTCAATCTCCTCCCGCAGGCAGGGCAAAACCTGGTGCTGGCAGGGGCTATTCTGTCGATTATGCTCAATCCGGTGCTCTTCGCGCTGCTTGAGCGCTATCTCGATAAGACCGAAACGCTGGAAGAGCAGACGCTGGAAGAAGTGACTGAAGAAGAAAAACAGATCCCGGTTGATATCTGCAATCATGCTCTTCTGGTCGGTTTTGGCCGCGTCGGTAGCCTGCTGGGTGAGAAACTGATGGCGCAGGGCATCCCGCTGGTGGTGGTGGAAACCTCCCGGACCCGGGTTGATGAACTGCGCGAGCGCGGCATCCGGGCGGTGCTGGGAAATGCGGCCAATGAAGAGATCCTCAACCTGGCGCATCTCGACTGCGCCCGCTGGCTGCTGCTCACCATTCCCAACGGCTATGAGGCGGGAGAAATTGTCGCCTCGGCGCGTGAAAAATGCCCGAATATCGAGATTATCGCTCGCGCGCATTATGACGATGAAGTGGATTACATCACCGAACGTGGAGCCAATCAGGTGGTGATGGGCGAGCGGGAAATTGCGAACACGATGCTGATGCTGCTCGGCAAACCACCGATGGAAGAAGCGGTGACGAACAGTGTCGGATAGCACGGTGTTTTAACGCGTTCAGTAATATGCATCATGCCGGGTGGCGATCCGGCATGCTCCACTCTGCCCGTTAATGCCAGGTGGCGCTGCGCTTACCCTGCCTGCCCCCGGAAACAGGTCGACCAGCATCGACGTACTGTCGTTGAGTGCAACACGTAGGCTCGTGCAAGCGCCAGCGCCGCCGGGCATAACACCGGCAATCGGGCTGAATCAGCGCTCCCAGTACGACTCTTCCAGGCTATCTTCCCGTTCCGGCAGCCCGCGCGTCAGGCGCGGGGAGTGCTGGTTAAGCACCTGATAACTAACGCGGTTAGCGTATTTGCAGACCTGCGCCAGCGAAGAATAGGTGAGCCAGCTGTATTTATGCTTACTGGAGTTTGGCACGTTGTTACGGTGATAGTTGTTGGCGGTAATATCGTGCAGCAGCGCAGCCAGCGCGCCGTCGCCCGCGCCGTTAGTGTTCATGATCTTCTCAGGGCCACCCATATAAGGCGCGATGTGCGAGAAAATACGCAGCGGGTTAATACAATCCTTATGGCGCATGGCGCGGCTAAATTCATACTGGTTAAATTCGGCAATTGCGCCCGGCAGCAGCGGATGCTGGGTCTTGCGTTTGGCTTCCTCTTCGGTAAAACCGGCCATATACAGACCAACCGGACCGGCCGTACACAGCACCAGATCCACCCAGTCCAGCGCTTTATCGGATGCCAACAGCGGATCGCTCAGCCCGGTCAGCGCTTCGGCTTCTTCCTCATTCATGGCGAGGATCGACACGTGTTCTTTAAGAAATGCCTGCCACCATTGCGGATTATCAGCGATCACAAATTTGGTGCCCAGCGTCAGCACCACCGGCACGTTGTGCTTTTTAGCGTATTCAATGGCCTTCATCGTCGCATCAGGCATCGGCTCACCTGCATTACAGCGCACGAGGTAAGAAGTCAGCACCAGCGCGGACGCGCCGGCAATGACCTCTTCCGGAACGCTTTCGGCGCGAAACTGGTTCATATGCCCGGGGCTGATGGCAAACGTGCGCTCGCCGCTGTCGCTGATAAGCGTAAAGCAGCGTCCAATCGGCCCGTCTACACCTTGTAAGTAGTTGAGATCCGTGCGGCTGGAGGTATTACACAGGTAGCGGTAGGCATAGCCGCCGATTTCAATATTGCGGCACATCACGCCCAGCAGCACCGACCGGTCATCGGCCAGCACCGAGTAGTTATGCATGGTGTTACCAATGGTGCCGCCTGCAAATTGGTGGGTAATCAGATTGTCGCGCATCAGTTCCTGATAAACCGCCTCCGCCACATCATCGTCAATCACCAGCGAATGCCCGGCACTGAGGCCATACCGCACCACAAATTCATCATCCACTTTGGCTTCGATATCTACCAGCGTCTGGTCAATACCGACGATCCACGACGTGCCGGTTTCGCTTTCAGGCTGGATTTGCTGCAAAAGCGGATCGCGGGCGTTGACGGGAAAATAGTGTTTGGACTTGCGTTTACCAGGAAATTTCATGCGCGGGATTCAGATGGCAATTAACAGGCGGAGAATAGTAGCACACTCGCCGCCTGCGACGCGATTAGCGATAAGGGCGGGTAATATCATCCATCATTGCGATATGATCTACTGAATCATTAAGTGCGGGAATGTATTCATATTTTTCACCACCTGCTTCGAGGAAAAACTCGCGGTTCTGCACCGCAATTTCTTCCAGCGTCTCCAGGCAGTCGGCGGCAAAGCCAGGGCAGATAACCTGAATATGTTTAACCCCCTTCTCACCCAGCATCTTCAGCGTTTCATCGGTGTAAGGCGTTAGCCACGGCTCCCGTCCGAAGCGGGACTGGAAGGTCATCATTACTTTTTCAGGCGGCAGGCCCAGGGCCGAGACCAGCTCGCGGGTGGTGTCACGGCAGCGCTGCGGGTAATCATCCCCTTCATTCGCATAGCGCTGGGGAATGCCGTGATAGGACAATAACAGTAAATCCGGCTCGCCGTGGACGGCGAAAGAGGCGCGCACACTGTTAGCCAGCGCCTGAATATACGCGCTGTCGTCCGCGTAATCACGGATCAGGGTGACGCCGGGTACGCGGCGGTTTTTGGCCAGCAGCCGTCCCAGTTCATCCCACACCGCCGCCACCGTCGAGCAGGAGTACTGCGGGTAGAGCGGCAGCACCACGATATGATCGACATCGTTTGCCAGCAACTCATCCACCGCGCTGGCAAGCGAGGGTGAGCCATAGCTCATTCCCAGCGCGACCGGGACATCGGGCAGGCGTTCTGCCAGCGCGCGCTGCTGTCGGCGGCTGTAAACCATCAACGGCGAGCCTTCTTCCATCCACACCGACTGATAAAGCTTCGCCACGCGCGGCGAACGAATCGGCAAAATGACCCCACGCAGCAGCGGCCACCACAGTATACGCGGCGTATCTACCACACGTTTATCGCTCAGAAATTGCCGCAGATAGCGCTTAACCGCACCGGGCGTCGGTGCATCGGGAGTACCAAGGTTTGCCAGCAGAATACCGGTTTTCGTCTGACGCATTACCGCCTCTTATCGATTCAACTTGTTGATAATTGTAGCGGAAAAGTGAGGAAGAATAACTAATTGCTGTGAAAGGCGACGTTTTGCAGGATAACGTTAGGCAGCATCTTGTTCTGGCTGTAAACAATAAGCCCGAAAGCATGGCACTATCGGGCTTATTACATATTAGCCGAGGATTTTTTCCAGTTCGGCGCGTACGTCGCTGACCGCTTTGGTGCCGTCAACTTTCGCGTATTGGGTATTACCCGCCTGCGCTTCTTTCTGGTAGTAGCCGATCAGCGGCGCGGTCATCTGATGATACTCGACCAGACGTTTACGCACGGTTTCTTCCTGATCGTCTTTACGAGTGGTCAGCTCTTCACCGGTCACGTCATCTTTACCTTCCACTTTCGGCGGATTAAATTTGATGTGGTAGACGCGGCCAGATGCAGCGTGGACACGGCGGCCAATGATACGATCGACGATCAGTTCGTCCGGCACGTCAAATTCGAGCACATAATCAACGGTGATGCCCGCGTCTTTCATGGCGTCAGCCTGCGGAATGGTGCGCGGGAAACCGTCGAGCAGGAAGCCGTTGCGGCAGTCTTCCTGGGCAATACGCTCTTTGACCAGCGCGATGACCAGTTCGTCCGTCACCAGTTTGCCAGCGTCCATGATGTCTTTCGCCTGTTTACCCAGCTCGCTGCCGGATTTGACGGCCGCGCGCAGCATGTCACCGGTGGAGATTTGCGGAATGCCATATTTCTCCATGATGAACTGTGCCTGAGTTCCTTTACCCGCGCCTGGTGCGCCAAGCAGAATAATACGCATTACGAAAATCCCCTCAAAGGTTGTCATTTTTAAACAAAGCGCTAAACGATACCACCATCACGCTATCGGCTCAAGGAAGGGGAACGGCGCTGAAACGGTTAATGGGGAAGAATAAAGAGAAAAGCAGCGGTATGGCGTCGCAATGCCCGGTGGCGCTGCGCGTACCGGGCAGGCGGCACCGACCACCCTCACCCCAGCCCTCTCCCTGAGGGAGAGGGAGTACTCCGTACACCGGCGTAGCCCCGGTAAAGCGCAGCCGCCACCGGGCATGATGACACCAAAGCCAGAGCATCGTATTACGAATGCACAGGCCCGGTAAGGCGAGGCCGCCACCGGGCATCACACTACCGCTATCAGGAAACTAAAAGCTGGTTCATGCGGCGAATGAACAGGTTTGGATCTTCCAGGGTGCCACGTTCGGCGAACAGCGCCTGATCGAGCAGCAGTTCAACCCACTCTTTAAACTGTTCATCATCCTGAGTGTCCGCCGTGCGTTTCACCAGCACGTGATCCGGGTTCAGTTCAAAAATGTATTTCACTTCTGGTACCGCCTGGCCCGCCGCCGCAAACAGCTTCGCCATCTGGGTGCTCATTTCATCGTTGTCGGTGGTGACAATCGCGGGCGTATCGGTCAGACGATGCGTCAGCCGCACCTCTTTCACGCGATCGCCCAGTAAGGTTTTCACCCGCTCAACGAACGGCGTCAGCGCTTTTTCTGCTTCCTTCGCGCTTTCGTCAACATCGTCAGCCAGTTTATCCAGCGATTCGTCAGCTTTCGAAATGGACTGGAATGATTTACCGTCGAACTCGGTCAGATAGTTCATCATCCACTCGTCGATGCGATCGGAAAGGAGTAGCACTTCAATACCTTTCTTACGCAGCAGTTCCAGGTGCGGGCTGCTCTTCGCGGCCGCATAGCTGTCGGCGGTGATGTAGTAGATTTTCTCCTGCCCTTCTTTCATGCGCGAGACGTAGTCAGCCAGCGCAACCGTCTGCTCAGACGAGTCGGTATGCGTGGAGGCAAAACGCAGTAATTTAGCAATCGCTTCCTGGTTGGCGTTGTCTTCCGCCGGGCCTTCTTTCAATACCAGGCCAAACTGTTTCCAGAAGGTCTGGTATTTTTCAGCGTCGTCTTTCGCCAGTTTTTCCAGCATTTGCAGAACGCGTTTACTCAGCGCGCTGCGCAGGTTACGGGTGACGGTGCTGTCCTGAAGGATCTCGCGAGAGACGTTGAGCGGCAGGTCGCTGGAGTCGATCAGGCCGCGCACGAAGCGCAGGTAGTTGGGCATAAACTGTTCGGCGTCGTCCATAATGAAAACGCGCTGAACGTACAGCTTCAGGCCGTGCTTATGGTCGCGATTCCACATGTCCCACGGTGCCTGCGACGGGATATACAGCAGGCTGGTGTACTCCTGCTTGCCTTCCACCCGGTTATGGCTCCAGGTCAGCGGATCGGTGAAATCGTGGGCGATGTGCTTGTAAAACTCGGTGTACTCTTCGTCTTTAATTTCCGCGCGATTGCGGGTCCACAGCGCCTGCGCCTTGTTGATCTTCTCCCAGGAAACCACGGTCTCGCCGTCTTTCTCTTCGGATTTTTCGATCTCTACCGGCAGGGCGATATGGTCGGAGTATTTGCTGATGATCGAACGCACGCGCCAGTCATCGAGGAATTCGTCTTCACCTTCACGCAGATGCAGCGTGATTTCGGTGCCGCGATCCGCTTTATTGATATCCGCGACGGTATATTCGCCTTCGCCGGCAGATTCCCAGAACACGCCGTTCTCAGCAGCATCGCCCGCCGCACGGGTACGCACGGTCACTTTATCGGCTACGATAAACGCGGAATAGAAGCCGACGCCGAACTGACCAATAAGCTGGCTGTCTTTCGCCTGATCGGACCCCATCGATTCGAGGAACGATTTGGTGCCGGATTTGGCGATGGTCCCCAGATGATCGACCACATCGTCGCGGTTCATCCCCACGCCGTTATCAGCAATGGTCAGGGTGCGTTGTTCTTTATCGAACGAGACGCGTACGCGCAGTTCGCCGTCGCCTTCATACAGATCCGGGTTAGACAACGCGCGAAAACGCAGCTTGTCTGCCGCATCCGAGGCGTTCGAGATAAGCTCACGCAGGAAGATCTCTTTGTTGGAATAGAGAGAGTGGATCATCAGGTGCAGAAGCTGTTTTACTTCTGACTGAAAGCCGCGAGTTTCTTGTCCTTTCATCGTGTTCAACCTCAACAATACCGTTTATCAGGTAAAAAAAGTGATGAGGGTGAGATGGGGTTACGGTGGGAAAATTTCAAGCGGGAGCAAAAATTTCTGCTCCCGTTTGCTTAAAAACGAATCTTATGACGCCCGGCCAGAGAGTGTGACAGCGTAGTACCATCAACCATTTCCAGCTCGCCGCCGACCGGCACGCCGTGGGCGATACGGCTGGCTTCGACGCCATACTGCGCGCAGAGTTCGGCGATATAGTTAGCGGTCGCCTCCCCTTCCACCGTCGGGTTGGTGGCGAGGATGACTTCTTTAAGCGTTTCGCTTTCCAGACGCTGCTCCAGCCGGTCGAGACCGATATCGGCAGGGCCGATACCGTCCAGCGGCGAGAGGTGGCCCATCAGCACAAAATAGCGCCCGGAAAACTGTCCAGTCTGCTCAATGGCATAGATGTCCGCCGGACTCTCCACCACGCAGATTTGACCGTTTTCCTGACGACGCGGATTGGCGCAAATATTGCACACTTCCTGCTCGGTAAAGGTGCGGCAATCGGCACAGTGGCCGATTTCCGACATCGCCTTCGTCAGCGACTGCGCCAGGCGCATCCCGCCGCTGCGATCCCGCTGCAACAGCGTAAACGCCATGCGCTGTGCCGATTTCGGGCCGACGCCCGGCAGGCAGCGCAGGGCTTCCATTAGCTGAGTTAACAGCGGACTGGTTTGCATCAGAACGGCAACTTCATACCCGGCGGCAACTGCATGCCGGAGGAAACGGAGGCCATTTTCTCTTTCTGAGTCTCTTCAATGCGACGCGCTGCGTCGTTGAAGGCCGCAGCCACCAGGTCTTCCAGCATCTCTTTGTCGTCTTCCAGCAGGCTCGGATCGATTTCCACGCGACGGCAGTTGTGCGCACCGTTGATGGTCACTTTCACCAGTCCGGCACCGGATTCGCCAGTGACTTCCATCTGGGCGATTTCTTCCTGCATTTTTTGCATTTTTTCCTGCATCTGCTGGGCCTGCTTCATCAGATTACCCAGACCGCCTTTACCACCAAACATAGGCTTCTCTCTCATTAAAGGTTAACGACCCTACGCGTAGCGTGAGATCAAATGGGGCGGATACTCTCTTCATCCAAATCCGCGTCAAAGAAACGACGCAGCGTCTGGATGTTGTTATCCGCAATAATGGCCTCGCGCGCCTGCGCGAGTTTTTCTTCATAAATCGCCTGACGCCACTCCAGCGGCGTACGGATCGCCGGATTATCATCTTCAATGATAGTCAGTTCAACCGGCTTACCGTATAACGTGTTCATTGCTTCGCTCAGCTTCTGCTGCGCCCCGGCAGAATTCAAATGGCGCTGCGCGGGACGCAAATGCAGGCAAATCGCATCACCGCTCTGCTCCTTCCACGCGTTAAGCGCCACCTGCTCAACCAGTTTTGGTAACTGAAGCTGTTTCACTTCGGCCGCCCACGGATCGCGCGCCATGGCTTCTACCGCCAGCTTTTCTGCCAGCTCCGGCGTTTTTTCGTGCTCCAGCGCTTTTTTTAATGCTTTCGGCGTAGCGATAACTTCTTTAACTGCCTCGCTGACCGGCGTCGTCGCTTTCCAGCGGTAGGCTTCTTTCTTTACCGGCACCGCTTCCTGAGCAGTTTGCGCCGGGCGAGTCTGGAGCCGTTCGGAAACAGAAGCCAGTCTTTCCAGCGCAGCGTTATTCACCGGCCGCGCGCGGGATGCGGCTGCCGGTTCATTCTTTTTTGTTTTGGTTGCTCCCTGAGCGCGCTGTAGCTGGCTGCGCGCCGCCAGAACGCTGCTGGTGGCGTCATTTTGCACAACCGGCGCGGCTGGTGCAGGCGCAGACTGTACAGGGATCTGCGTCGGCGTCATGACCGCCGTCGGCGCAACTGGCGCAAATGACTGCTGGACGCCTTCCGGCTCCGGCAACGGCATCTGCGGATGGAATGCCAGCGCACGCAGTAGCGTCATCTCAACGCCCATCCGACGGTCTGGCGCATAGGGTAGCTCTTTGCGACCGACGAGCAGCGTCTGGTAATAGAGCTGGATATCCGCAGGCGGCACGGTGCGGGCTAATTCACGCATTCGCTGCTCAATGGACGCCATATCGGCTCCCAGCGCAGAAGGCGAAAGCTGGACCATCGCAATCCGGTGCAGCAGACTTTGCATTTCGACCAACAATGCGTCCCACTCAATCCCGTGCAGCGCCGCTTCATTGACCAGCGCCATTACGTTTTCGCCGTTAGCTGCCACCAGCGCTTCAATCAATGACAGCGCCTGATCGTCATCCAGAGTACCAAGCATAGTACTGACGGCGGCGGCAGTCAGTTGTCCGTCGCCGCTGGCAATCGCCTGATCGGTCAGGCTCAGCGCATCACGCAGGCTACCATCCGCCGCCCGCGACAGGAGCTGAAGTGCACGCGGTTCGTGGACAATCTTCTCTTCATCAAGAATGTGTTCGAGCTGATGGCCGATCTGCTCAACGTCGAGCGCCTTAAGATGAAATTGCAGGCAGCGCGACAGGATCGTCACCGGGAGCTTCTGCGGATCGGTGGTCGCCAGCAGGAATTTCACGTGCGACGGCGGCTCCTCCAGCGTTTTCAGCAGGGCGTTGAAGCTATGGCGCGACAGCATGTGGACTTCATCGATCAGATACACTTTGAAACGTCCGCGTGCCGGGGCGTACTGCACGTTATCCAGCAGGTCGCGGGTGTCTTCGACTTTAGTACGGGAAGCGGCGTCAATTTCAATTAAATCGACAAAGCGCCCCTGCTCGATTTCACGGCAGTTATCACACACGCCGCATGGCGTAGCAGTGATGCCGGTTTCGCAATTCAGCCCCTTCGCCAGCAGACGGGCGATAGAGGTTTTGCCGACGCCACGGGTGCCGGAAAAAAGATATGCGTGATGAATACGCCCTAACGATAAGCCGTTTGCCAGGGCGGTCAGCACGTGTTCCTGGCCGACGACGTCAGCAAAGGTTTGTGGACGCCATTTGCGGGCTAAGACCTGATAACTCATTGGCTGGCTCTGACGCTGGAAGGTGGATTCATGAAGGGGTAATGCTATCACAACCTCACCCGTTGAGCGAGGTTGTGCGTCAGGGGATTAATGCCCCGGGAAGGGTACCAGGCTGTAACTGGTAATACCTTGTTTTTCCAGACGTTGCTCGCCGCCCAGATCGAACAGATTGATGATAAATGCCGCATCAGTCACTTCCCCACCCAGACGGCGGATCAGCTTAACAGTGGCTTCAATCGTGCCGCCCGTGGCAAGTAAGTCATCCACCACCAGCACTTTATCGCCCGGCTGGATCGCATCAACGTGGATTTCCAGTTGGTCAGTGCCGTATTCCAGCTCATAGCTTTCTGCGATGGTTTCCCGCGGCAGTTTGCGCGGCTTACGTACCGGCACAAATCCTACCTCCAGACCCAGCGCGACCGGCGCACCGAACAGGAAACCACGCGCTTCAGTACCAACGACTTTGGTGATCCCGGCGTTTTTATAGCGCTCAACCAGCAATTCAATGCTGAGAGCATACGCTTTGGGGTCTTCCAGCAAGCTGGTGACATCGCGGAAAAGGATGCCAGGTTTTGGATAATCCTGGATACTTTTGATGCTGTTTTTCAGAAATTCAAGCTGCTGTGCAGTTGCGGTCATAGATATATGCCTGATTAATACGGTGTTACTCACCACGCAGCCGAAAGAGGCCAAAAGAAACATTTGTTTAACCTTTGACCAGGCGCGCGCGTGCTCGAAAACGGTCGAATTTACTGGCTGTGCCGGACAAATGCAACAGCGATTATTGCCGTTCAGTGCTTTTGTTGTTTTGCATCAACCACCGGAATACGCCACATGAAAATCAGCAGGCAGCTTAATATCACCAGCAGCAGGATACGCACCCATAACATCTTTACCAGCCATAGCGAAAGCGCGAAGGTCAGCAGGATCATAATAATAGCCCTGGGTTTCGCCCCCGGCGGCATGGCGCGATGGGCTTGCCAGTGGCGCAAATAGCTGCCGAACCATGACCTGTGCAAAAGCCAGTGATGAAAGCGCGGCGAAGAGCGCGCAAAGCACCAGGCTGCGAGTAAGATAAACGGTGTGGTCGGCAGCAGCGGCAAAAAAACGCCGAGCGTGCCGAGGACTACCGCCAGCCAGCCAATAATGAGTAAAATAGTGCGTCGCATAGTACGAATCGTTACGTAACTGAACGGCTAATGTAACATAGCTGTTGTAATTACAGGAGAGAATGCGCTGAAAACTGCCCGACTACTGCATATTCTGCATCAACAGCTTGAAGAACTGCGCGCCCGCGTGGTACCGCTGGCGCATTATGCCACGCTAAGCGCCCGCTTCGATCGCCATTTATTTAAAACCCGCAGCACGCTATTACAGGCCTGCGTTGATGAAGCGCAGGCTGGCTATGATGAACTTTGCCGGGCGGTTGAACAGCAGCAGCTTGCGCAGGTGGCCTGGCTGGCTGAGCACCTTAGCGCACAAATTGAGGCCATCACCCGGGAAACAACCAGTTGGTCGCTGCGCGCCTGGGATAATGGCTCTCCCGGCATCACGAAATGGCAACGTAAGCGTCTTCAGCATCAGGAATTCGAACGCCGCCTGATTGAGATGAAGGCGCAGCGTGTTAATCAGCATGCGCAGGCAACCTCGTTTGAAGAACAGCAGCGACTGGCGCGGGAAGTTGAGGCTTTTAATGGCAGGATTAGCCGCTGTCGTCATGCGCTGGCGGAAATTGAACAGGTACTGGCGCGCCTGACGCGCTAATGACAGGAGAGAAAATGTCACTGGAAAATGCGCCCGACGAGGTCAAACTGGCGGTCGATTTGATTATGCTGCTGGAAGAACATGCTATTGCACCAGAAACGGTATTAAAAGCGCTGGCCATTGTTCAGCGTGATTTTGAAAATAAAATCAACGCGGCTGAAGCGTAGCGTCACGTTCATTGCGATGCCATGTGCGCATCATGCCGGGCGGCGGCTACGCCTTGCCCGGCCTACGAAACCGCGCAGTACCTAAACGTTGGCCAGACAAAATGTAGGCCTGATAAGCGACAGCGCCATCAGGCATCACAACGCTCGCGGCTGGCCGTTGTGGCGGGATGCCGGGCGGCGGCTGCGCCTTGCCCGGCCTACGAAACCGCGCAGTACCCATACGTTGGCCGGATAAAAACACAGGCCTACAAATCGACTTACCGGAGGGCAGGTATCGGATCGTCGCTCTGGACCTCGCGTTTCACTTCCAGATGCTCATCGCCCTTCTCGTTATGCAGATGCACTTCAAGCTGATTAAAGGCAATATTAATCCCGTTCTCCCGACACAATCTGTCGATGGCACGGTTAATCTCGTCCACCGTATAGCTGCGATCACGCAGTTCACGTACATACAGCCGCAGTTCATGGTCAAGCGTGCTGGCCCCAAAGGTGGTAAAGAACACCGACGGTTCTGGGTCGTGCATGACTTTCGGGTGATCTTTCGCTGCTTTGAGTAAGACTTCTTTGACTTTATCCAGATCAGAACCGTACGCCACGCCGAGTTTAATCACCACGCGCGTCACGGTATCGGAAAGCGACCAGTTAATCAGCCGTTCGGTGACAAAGGCTTTATTGGGAATAATGACCTCTTTACGATCAAAGTCGGTAATGGTGGTGGCGCGGATACGAATTTTACTGACCGAGCCGGAAAATGTACCAATAGTCACCGTATCGCCAATACGTACCGGACGTTCGAAGAGGATAATCAGACCCGAAACGAAGTTACCGAATATCTCCTGCAAACCAAAACCAAGGCCGACCGATAACGCCGCCGCCAGCCACTGAAGTTTGTCCCAGGAGACACCAAGCGAGCCAAAAACGGTCATGGTGCCGACCACCAGAATAGCGTAGTTCAGCACCGTGGTGATGGCGTAAGACGCGCCCTGGCGCATATTCAGTCGGGAGAGCACCAGCACCTCCAGCAGGCCGGGCAGGTTGCGGATCAGCGCCCACGCGACCATTGCCGCCACCAGTGCAAACAGCAGGCTGCCCATCGTCACGTTTTTAATCACACTGGTCCCGGCTTCGCTGACGTTGTAATGCCACAGCGTGATGCTATCCAGGTAAGTAAATACGGTGATTAAGTCTGACCAGATGGTCCAGAACACCACTGCAAACAGGGCCAGCATCAGTAGCATGGTGATGCGCAACGTTTGCTGGCTGACCTGCTCCAGCGCCATCGCAGGGGCGTCCTGAGGTTCCGCGCCTTCGGCACCTTCTTTAATAATGTGCTGACGCCGGGCCAGCGCACGCCGCCAGGCAATACGCCGCGCCGCCACGCTCAGCCCGCGCAGGACCGTCTGGTAGAGCAGGTTCCAGACAATGACCAGATAGACGGTTTCTATCCAGCGCCCGGCAAGGCGCAGGGTAGTATAAAAGTAGCCAGTTGCCGTCAGCACAATGAGGGCAATCGGCACAATCGATAACACGGTTATGGTGACCAGACGAATGCCGCGCGACTCTTTATCTCGCCAGCTGTCGACAAATACCGGCCAGGTCAGAATGATAATCACCAGCAGGTTAAGGAAAATCACCAGTTGCCCCAGCACGTCATCCATCAAATGCAGCGGGGAAAGTTCGGAGACTACCGACCAAAAATGGAGCGGTAATAACGCCAGACTGATGCGCACAATCTGCCGCCGCCAGTGCCCGGTAAGCTGCGCAGGCATAGCAAAGTGTCGTATTGCCACCCCGTCTTTCTCCAGCACTTTCCAGCACAGCCCGAAGATCAGCCAGAACATCGTCAGTTTTTTACTGAATGCCCACAGCACGTCGCTAATGCTCAGTTGCATGGTCAACAGGATCAGCCCCAGTGCCAGAATGATCAGGCAGACGGGTAAGGCACGGACTAAATCAATCACTATCGCTTTTGGCGTATGAAGCTGACTATCATGACGTAACTGCCCGACTTCTGAGGCCAGCTTTGCCTGCCATGCCTTGAGCCATTGCAGACGCCAGCGAATAAGCCCTGCTACCAGCAGTAACGGCAGTCCGGCCAAAAAAGCAATAAACACGGCAGGCCAGGCTTTTTCCCAGTTCACCGTAATCTTCATGGACGTAAACTGTTCCTGAACGGATTTCGGAAAGGCTTTCAGCCACCCCCAGTCCATCGGTTTATTACTGTTGACCCAAAAAATCTGCTGGGTGAGGATGCCTTTCAGGTTTTTCGACACGCTCATCAACTGCTGCTGATTAATTTGCAGGTTAATCGCCATCATCAGATGGTTGCCGAGCTGTTTGTTCAGTTGGTCGAGTAATTCACGTCGCATTTCTACAACCTGAATCAGCGCCTCATGAACATCGGCATCCACCTCATTTTTATGCCCCTCTTCCAGTTTTGCCACGAAGGCATCACTCTGGAACAGCGCATCACGCTGCTGATTGATGTCAAATTGCTCAAGGCGCAGATCCGCAATCCGGTTAGTCATATCCTCCAGTTCGTCAGCGGAGGGTAATGTTTGTTGCTGCTGATACAAAATGCGGGACAACAGCAGGCTGCCTTTAAGCACCGCAATCTGCTCTTTGATATTACGTTCAGACTGAAGTGCACGATCCAGCCAGTTTTTGACTTTAATATTTTGCTGGACCAGGTCGTTGCCATTTTGGGTAGCCTGAATTAACCGCTCGCTGAGCTGATGATTGATCTCCAGCTCCTGTTTCACCAGCGGATTGGCCTGAATGCGAGCCGTTTCATCCGGGGTAACCGCCTGCTGCGCAGCCTTTTCGGTCAGACTCAGACGCTTGCTGTTCACCGCCTCCTGTAAAAGCTGGAGTTGATGCTCAAGCCGATTGCTGTTTGCCGTCACGTAGTCGCGCTGTTTTTGCAGGGTATCCTGAAGAACGGTATTGCCTTCAAGGCTTTTACGTTGCTGATCGATTTGCGCATTCAGTAATGCCTGTTGCGCTGCCAGCAAGGTTTGCTGGGAAGGACGCAGCGCCCCTTCCCCGGATGCATTGAGATGGTTGCGGATTTGCTGAAGCTGCTGCGACGCGTTAAACATAGCGTTCTGCACCCGCTCCGGCTGCGTTTGTAATGACACCAGTTGGCTGTTATAGCTGGCCAGATCGTTCTGGGAGGTTTGGAGTTCGTCCAGCGTTTGCGCAATGCGGGCCTCAAGCTGACGTAAAGAAAGTGCCGCCAGGGTTTTACGCGTCTCGTCGTCATTGTCTTTATCGTTAAATGCGTTCAGCCCCTCTGCCGCCTGACGCATTTTTTCAGGTGCCATGGCGACGCGCTGGCGCAGTTGAGCGGTTTCAGCTTTGACCCGCTCAATTTTATCCAGAATATCCAGCGTTTCCGTCAGATCCTGCTGAACCAGTTTATCCTGTGCGGAGAGGTCTTTTTGTTTATTCAGGGTCGTTAATTGAGACTGGATTTCGGCACGGTCGTTAATATCGCCCGTTCCTTGCGCAAGCGCCTGAGCCGTGCCAAAAACGCCAAAGAAAAGTACCCATACCAGCAAAAAAAGCCCGGCGGGTTTTCGAGAATTTACATTGCGTAGCATAGTATTAGCGTGAGTAATTAATAGACCGGTTCCACCGGGGATTGTCGCGGGCGAAGAATATCACGGCTCAGGAAAGCAGAGTAGCATCCCATAGAAAAATCGTGGCTATTGACGTTCGCTGGCGCAGAGGCTCGGACAACGCTGGTACATTTCCAGCAGGATGGCAACGAAGTCACGGGCTTCGCTTTTAAGATCAAACGAGTCCGGCGCAAACAACCAGTTTTCCATAATACCGGAAATATAACAGCGCATCAGGACCGCGGCACGGCGGGTAAGCAGGTTTTCAGGCAGCATTTTTGATTCGATACAGCGAGTTAGCGCTTGCTCAATGCGATCGTAGCTCTCCAGGCACAGGCTACGCTGCGCTTGCTGCACCACTGCCATTTCCCCCACAAATTCACATTTATGGAAGATTATCTCCATCATCAGGCGTCGACGCTCCACCACCACGGTGGCTTCAAGGACATAAATTAATATTTCTCGTAACACTGACAGTGGATCGTCAGGGAATTTTGCCTGATACTCAATCTCGAGGTCGGCGATGCTGGACTCTGAGAGTTCCCATATTTCACTAAATAGTTCTGACTTGTTTTTGAAATGCCAGTAAATGGCACCGCGCGTCACCCCTGCTGATTTAGCGATTTCAGCCAGCGAGGTTGCAGAAACGCCCTGCTGAGAAAACAGACGCATCGCCACATCCAGAATATGCTGGCGTGTGGCAAGTGCTTGTTGTTTGGTTTTTCGTGCCATAAGCAGGTGAATTTACAGAGGTCAGATTTACATACATTTATGAATGTATGTACCATAGCACGACGATAATAGAAACGCAGCAATGGGTTGGTGAGCGATAGCGCCATTGATCAATTTGAAATCGGACACTTGAGGTTTACTTATGAACAAAAACAGAGGGTTTACGCCTCTGGCGGTCGTTCTGATGCTTTCAGGCAGCTTAGCGCTAACAGGATGTGACGACAAACAGGAACAACAGGGAGCACAGCAGATGCCGGAAGTCGGTATCGTCACGCTCAAATCTGAACCTCTACAAATTACTACCGAGTTGCCCGGCCGTACCAGTGCTTATCGCATTGCGGAAGTTCGCCCTCAGGTCAGCGGCATCATCCTGAAACGTAACTTTACCGAAGGCAGCGACGTTAAAGCAGGTGTCTCTCTTTATCAGATTGATCCCGCCACCTACCAGGCGTCCTATGAAAGCGCCAAAGGGGATTTAGCCAAGGCAGAAGCCGCGGCGAAAATTGCCCAGGTGACGGTGAATCGTTACCAGAAACTGATCGGTACGCAATATATCAGCAAGCAGGACTACGACACGGCGCAGGCGGACTACCAGCAGGCCAATGCGGCGGCTATCGCGGCCAAAGCGGCGGTGGAAACGGCACGTATCAACCTTGCCTATACCAAAGTGACCTCCCCGATCAGCGGCCGTATCGGTAAATCATCGGTGACCGAAGGGGCGCTGGTGCAGAACGGGCAGGCAGATGCGCTGGCCACCGTGCAGCAACTGGACCCGATTTATGTCGATGTTACTCAGTCGAGTGATGATTTCCTGCGCTTACGTCAGGAAATGGCCAACGGCACCCTGAAGCAGGAAAACGGCAAAGCGAAGGTGGAAGTCATCGGCAACGACGGCAAAGCCTATGCCCAGAGCGGGACGCTGGAGTTTTCCGACGTCACCGTTGATCAGACCACCGGCTCCATCACCCTGCGCGCAGTGATCCCTAACCCGGATAACGCCCTGCTGCCGGGCATGTTTGTCCGCGCCCGTCTGGAAGAAGGGACCAACCCGAATGCGCTGCTGGTTCCACAGCAGGGTGTCACCCGTACTCCACGTGGCGATGCGACGGCCATGGTGGTCGGTGAAGGCGACAAAGTTGAAGTCCGCCAGATCAAAACCGCACAGGCGATTGGCGATAAATGGCTGGTCACCGACGGTTTGAAAACCGGCGACCGCGTGATTGTGACAGGTCTGCAAAAAGTGCGTCCGGGCGCTCAGGTTAAAGCCCAGGAAGTCACTTCTGACAACAAAGAGCAAGCGCCTGCCGCTGCCCAGTCAGAACAAACTAAGTCTTAACTTAAACAGGAGCCGTTAAGACATGGCTAAGTTTTTTATCGATCGCCCCATATTTGCATGGGTCATCGCGATCATCATCATGCTGGCAGGGGGACTTGCGATCCTCAAATTGCCGGTGGCGCAATATCCAACTATTGCACCGCCAGCGATTTCGATCTCAGCCACCTACCCTGGCGCAGATGCAAAAACGGTGCAGGACACCGTCACCCAGGTTGTCGAACAGAACATGAACGGTATCGACAACCTGATGTATATGTCCTCCAACAGTGACTCCACCGGTACGGTGCAGATCACCCTGACATTTGAGTCAGGTACCGATGCGGATATCGCTCAGGTTCAGGTGCAGAACAAACTGCAGCTGGCAATGCCTTTACTGCCGCAGGAAGTTCAGCAGCAGGGCGTAAGCGTTGAGAAGTCATCAAGTAGCTTCCTGATGGTTGTCGGTGTTATCAACACCAACGGCACCATGACTCAGGAAGATATTTCTGACTACGTTGCGGCCAACATGAAAGACGTGATCAGCCGTACGTCCGGCGTGGGTGACGTTCAGCTGTTTGGTTCGCAGTATGCGATGCGTATCTGGATGGACCCGAACAAGCTGAATAATTACCAGTTGACGCCAGTTGACGTGATCAGCGCGATTAACTCGCAGAACGCCCAGGTGGCGGCTGGTCAGTTAGGCGGTACGCCGCCGGTGAAAGGCCAGCAGTTGAACGCCTCGATCATTGCGCAGACCCGTCTGACCTCAACCGAAGAGTTCGGTAAAATCCTGCTGAAAGTGAATCCGGACGGTTCTCAGGTGCGCCTGAAAGACGTTTCGCAGATTGAACTTGGCGGTGAGAACTACGATATTGTGGCGAAGTTCAACGGTCAGCCTGCATCCGGTCTTGGGATCAAACTGGCGACCGGAGCGAACGCGCTGGACACCGCTACCGCGATCCGCGCTGAACTGCAAAAAATGGAGCCGTTCTTCCCGTCAGGGCTGAAGATTGTTTACCCGTATGACACCACGCCTTTCGTGCAGATCTCAATTCACGAAGTGGTAAAAACGCTGGTTGAAGCGATCATTCTGGTGTTCCTGGTCATGTACATGTTCCTGCAAAACTTCCGCGCAACGTTGATCCCAACGATTGCGGTACCGGTGGTACTGCTGGGAACTTTTGCGGTGCTGGCAGCGTTTGGTTATTCCATCAACACCCTGACGATGTTCGGGATGGTACTGGCGATAGGCTTGCTGGTGGATGACGCCATCGTGGTGGTAGAGAACGTCGAGCGTGTCATGGCCGAAGAGGGGCTACCGCCCAAAGAAGCCACGCGTAAATCGATGGGCCAGATCCAGGGCGCGCTGGTCGGTATTGCGATGGTACTGTCGGCGGTATTTATTCCGATGGCATTCTTCGGCGGCTCTACCGGGGCAATCTACCGTCAGTTCTCGATTACCATTGTTTCGGCAATGGCGCTCTCCGTACTGGTGGCGTTAATTCTGACCCCTGCCCTGTGTGCCACGATGCTCAAACCGATCGAGAAAGGTGGTCATGGCGAGCATAAAGGTTTGTTCGGCTGGTTTAACCGCACCTTTGATAAGAGTACGCACCATTATACCGACAGCATAGGCAATATTCTGCGCAGCACCGGTCGTTATCTGCTGCTCTATATCATCATCGTCGCCGGGATGGCATTCCTGTTTGTTCGCCTGCCAAGCTCCTTCCTGCCGGACGAAGATCAGGGCGTGTTCCTGACGATGGCGCAGCTGCCGGCAGGGGCAACGCAGGAACGTACGCAGAAAGTGCTGGATGAGGTAACGGATTATTATCTCAATAAAGAGAAAGCCAACGTTCAGTCGGTATTTGCGGTTAACGGCTTTGGCTTCGCAGGCCGCGGTCAGAACACCGGTATTGCCTTCGTGTCACTGAAAGACTGGGGCGATCGTCCGGGTGATGAAAACAAAGTCGGCGCGATTACCGGCCGTGCGATGGGCACCTTCTCACAGATTAAAGATGCGATGGTGTTCGCCTTTAACCTGCCGGCGATTGTTGAACTGGGTACCGCTACCGGCTTCGACTTCCAGCTTATCGATCAGGGCGGTCTCGGTCATGAGAAACTGACTCAGGCGCGTAACCAATTGCTGGGCGAAGTGGCGAAACATCCTGAGATGCTGGCAGGTGTACGTCCTAACGGGCTGGAAGATACGCCGCAGTTTAAAATCGATATTGATCAGGAAAAAGCCCAGGCACTGGGTGTTTCCATCAGCGATATCAATACCACACTGGGTGCGGCCTGGGGCGGTAGCTACGTCAACGACTTCATCGACCGTGGTCGCGTGAAGAAAGTGTACGTCATGTCGCAGGCGAAATACCGTATGCTGCCGAGCGATATTGATAACTGGTACGTTCGCGGTAGCGACGGGCAGATGGTGCCGTTCTCCGCCTTCTCGACGACACATTGGGAGTATGGCTCTCCGCGTCTGGAACGCTATAACGGTCTGCCGTCAATGGAGATCCTTGGCGAAGCCGCTGCAGGGAAAAGTACCGGTGAAGCGATGGATCTTATGGAACAGCTGGCGGGCAAACTACCCACTGGTATTGGTTATGACTGGACGGGAATGTCCTATCAGGAGCGGCTGTCCGGTAACCAGGCCCCTGCCCTGTACGCTATCTCGTTGATTGTGGTCTTCCTCTGTCTGGCCGCACTGTATGAAAGCTGGTCTATTCCGTTCTCGGTCATGCTGGTGGTGCCGCTCGGGGTCATCGGGGCGTTGCTGGCCGCCACGTTCCGTGGGCTGACTAACGACGTTTACTTCCAGGTAGGTCTGCTGACGACCATCGGCCTGTCGGCGAAGAACGCGATATTGATCGTGGAATTCGCCAAAGACCTGATGGAAAAAGAAGGCAAAGGTCTGGTAGAGGCAACGCTGGAAGCGGTCCGTATGCGTCTGCGCCCCATCCTGATGACGTCGCTGGCGTTCATCCTCGGCGTTATGCCGCTGGTGCTCAGCACTGGCGCTGGCTCCGGTGCGCAGAACGCCGTTGGTACCGGTGTAATGGGCGGGATGGTAACGGCGACCATTCTGGCTATCTTCTTCGTTCCGGTGTTCTTTGTGGTGGTTCGCCGCCGCTTCAGCCGCAAGAGCGACGATGTTGAGCATAGCCATACTGTAAAGCATCCTTAATGTGATGCTTACCAAAGGCCGCGCAAGCGGCCTTTTTTATGTCTTCGATATCTTCATACCTTTAAATGCGTCATCTTTATGTCTGACAAATAAGGAAATACTTACCCGAGAATATTAAGAAATATCTTAGACATAAGAATTTCATAATACTATTGCATCCATCTTACATATACCGCAGGTAAACGATTCACCAATTCGTTTTTAATGAACAGGTCGTCGCAGCGTTGCTTAGCAAGAAAAGTATTAAAATGTCAGAATTGTAATTTTTCGTTCCAGAGCGGTGAAATCTTTCCTAGAGTAGATTATAGTTAGAGCATCAGGAATGAACGTAAGCTTCAGGTAAGTGAGTTGTATCCATCCCAAACAGTGTTCGCAATCCGTTGTCTATAACATTTATAAGGGGATGCGCTATGGACGAATACTCGCCAAAAAGACACGATATCGCACAGCTTAAATTTCTCTGTGAAAACCTGTATCATGATTGTATTGCCAATCTCGATGAGAGCAATCATGGCTGGGTGAACGATCCCACCTCGGCGGTCAACCTTCAGTTAAATGAGCTTATCGAACACATAGCGACCTTCGCGCTTAATTATAAAATTAAGTACAACGAAGATAATAAGCTGGTTATGCAGATTGATGAATATCTGGACGACACTTTTATGTTGTTCAGTAACTATGGCATTAGTACGCAGGATTTGCAGAAGTGGCGTAAATCCGGTAATAAACTGTTTCACAGTTTTGTTAATGTGAGCCAGGCGAACCCGGCAAGTCTCTCCTGCTAAAACGAGAACAATCAACAAGGTACATCTATGACTGACAAAGCGTTAACCAAGACTGATTATTTGATGCGTTTGAGGCGCTGCCAGACAATTGACACCCTTGAGCGTGTCATTGAAAAGAACAAATATGAATTATCAGATAATGAGCTGGCCGTATTCTACTCAGCGGCCGATCATCGTCTTGCAGAACTGACCATGAATAAGCTTTACGATAAAATCCCCCCTTCCGTCTGGAAATTTATTCGCTAATACTTTATTTATTATTCAGGATGTGAAACACGTTGCGCTCCCCTTCTCTTCCATTGACAACGGTCACATAAAATGGGATTAACATCACAATGTATGATGGGGAACGTTCCCAACGGCACAAATACCTTCTAAGGTAGCTACCTGCTAACAGGAGCGCCGTATGAGTGAAGAAAAACGCAAAATGATTGCTGGTGAACATTACCACCCTGGAGATGAAACGCTCCGGGCAGAACGTATGCGCGCCAGGCACTTAATTTATCAATATAACCATACCACTCCCGATGAGCGCGCCGTACGTAAAGCGCTACTGGGCGATCTGCTGGGACAGGGTGACGGCGCGTATATCGAACCGAGTTTTCGCTGTGATTACGGGTACAATATCTTTCTTGGCGCAAATTTTTACGCCAATTTTGATTGTGTGATGCTGGACGTCTGTCCTATCCACATCGGTGACAACTGCATGCTGGCTCCCGGGGTGCATATCTATACCGCAACCCATCCGCTGGACCCTGATGAACGTAATAGCGGCGTTGAGCTGGGCAAACCCGTGGTGATTGGGCATAACGTCTGGATCGGCGGGCGGGCAGTTATTAATCCGGGTGTGACCATTGGTAATAATGTGGTCGTGGGCGCTGGCGCAGTGGTGGTAAAAGACGTCCCTGATAATGTGGTAGTGGGAGGCAATCCGGCACGGGTGATTAAATCGATACCCGTGTAACTGTTATGCTTTTTCGTAACCAATCTGTTACTTTTTGTTGGCTTTATTAAATTTTAAAATGGGATGTTTTCCTGCGCGTATAGAAGAATAAAGGCCCAACATGACAGAAATACGGCGACTGCTAACCCATACCATCGATGAACTCAATGCCCGCGAAAAACGTGACAATCGCCCGCGTTTTAGTATCAGCTTTATTCGCAATCATCCCGGCCTGTTTGTCGGGATGTATGTTGCCTGGTTTGCCACGCTGGTTGTGATGCTGCGTTCGGAAACCCTGGCAGATTCGGTGTGGCTGCTGGTGGTATTGTTTATTTTGTTTAACGCTTTCTTCTTCTTTGACGTTAATCCCCGCTACCGTTATGAAGATATTGACGTGCTGGATTTTCGCGTCTGTTTTAACGGAGAGTGGTATAACACCCGCTTTGCGCCAGAACAGTTAATTAACAATATTCTGCAGTCGCCACACGTGGAAGCCGCGTATAAAGCGCAGTTGCAGAATATGCTCTCCACTAAAGGCGATCTTTCATTTTACGACATCTTTACTCTCGCCCGTGCTGAATCGGCGCAATCAGGCGGTTAAGGGTGCGTATGGCATTGGGGTAATGCGATGCCGAGGTATTGCCGTAGCCAAGGACCAGACCGCGTAGTGCGTTGGCAGGTTTAAGATATAAACGGCTGAGTGCGCCCGGCGCTAAATGATAGCGCCGGGCCTGCTCAGCCAGCATAACATCATCCACGTTTTCCAGCGTCAGCGTCAGGTGCAGTCCGCCTTCGCCGCCATAAACCTGATGAGGGAATGTCAGCTCGCTTGCCAGCGCCTCGCGCAATGCAGCCTGCCGTTTACGATACAGCCGTCGCATGGCTGCTAAATGACGGGCGTAGTGTCCCTCTTCAATAAAGTGTGCCAGTGCCAGTTGCTCAGCACGATGACCTCCCCGTAGTAAAGAGGCAATCGCCGGCTCGAGCGCACCAGCCAGGGCGGGTGGCAGAACCATAAAACCAATACGTAGCGAGGGAAAAAGTGTTTTGCTGAAGGTACCCAGATACACCACCGGAGCATTCTCACGCATTCCGAGCATCGCCGGGACCGGCTCGCCGCTGTAGCGAAATTCGCTATCGTAATCATCCTCAATAATCCACGCGCCCTGCTGCTGAGCAAATTCCAGCAGCGCCAGACGGCGCGACACGCTCATCACCTGCCCAAGCGGATACTGGTGTGATGGAGAGGTAAAAATCAGCGAGGGAATGTCCGGTGATAGGGTGTTAACAGCCAGCCCTTCCCCGTCAACGGATACGCCAATGACCCGCAGTCCGGCAGCTATAAACACGCTTTTCGCCCCCGGATAACCCGGCTCCTCCACCCATGCTACTTCTCCGGCCTGACTGAGCAGGTGCGTACATAAGCCAACCCCTTCCAGAGAACCTTCCGTGATCACAATCTGGCTGGCATCACACTGAATGCCGCGCGACAGCGCCAGATGACGGGCAATAGCCTTTCTTAACCGGGGCTCGCCTGCCGGATCGCCATAGCCCAGCAGGACACTGCCTTCTGTGCGCAATACTTTATCAAGCAGACGACGCCAGAGGGAGAGGGGAAAGTAATTGGTCGCCGGCAAGCCGGGCGTCAGCCACAGCGCGGGAGAATCGCGGCGGCTACCCGCGGGCAAGTGCCGCAAACGCGCAGCAAGCGTGACGGGTGGACAAGCCTGCGTCACGCAAACGGGCGAAGACGGTAGAGGCGAGACCGCTGTGCCCTGCCGATTGCGTGTCAAATAGCCTTCTATGGCAAGTTGCTCAAGGGCAGCATTGACCGTGTTACGCGATACCTTCAGGGCCCCGGCCACTGTCCGCGAACCCGGCAGACGACTGTGCGGCTGTAATCGTCCGTCCAGGATGGCCTCCCGTAGTGCGTAATACAACGCCCGCTGGCGGGTGTGTGTTTTGCGTCGGTCAAGCGCCTGGCGCAGCAGAGTATAGAACGCATCATCCGGAATATTCATCCTGCCCTCTTTCACGTGGTACTACGAAAAATAGACTTACTGGCTCTTTTGACAGAGCCATACTCAGCATACGCTGGCCTTCCCGACTACTGAAGGAGTTTATGATGAGCGAAGTCAATCAATTTGGTCAGCCCGTAGGGAAAGCCTTACCCGACTGGCAACCGCGCCCCTGGCCGCAGCGCGTCACTCTCGAAGGGCAATATTGCCGACTGGAGCCTCTGGAATGCCGCCATGCCAATGCCCTGTATGCCGCTTATGCGACTGCTGAGGATACCCGTAGCTGGACCTGGCTTTTGCGCGAACCAGATGAAAGTGAAGACGCCTATCGCCAGTGGGTTGATAGCGTTTCTTCCCTGAGCGATCCGATTCATTTTGCGGTCATTGACCGGCGAACGGAGATGCCTGTAGGGTCTCTGGCGTTAATGCGAATCGATGCAAAAAATGGCGTTATGGAGGTAGGGCACGTTCACTTTTCACCGCGCCTCAGTCAGACGCCCATGTCCACTGAAGCTCAGTGGCTGCTGATGCACTACGCTTTTAACACACTTGGCTATCGTCGCTACGAATGGAAATGCAACAGCCTGAATGCGCCTTCACGCCGGGCGGCGCAGCGGCTGGGCTTTCAGTATGAAGGGTGTTTTCGTCAGGCGCTGGTCATTAAAGGACATAATCGTGATACTGACTGGTTTTCGATTATCGACAGTGAGTGGTCGCTTGTCGATCGCGCGTTGCGCACGTGGCTTGCCGCCGACAACTTTACTGCCGACGGCAGGCAAGTACGCACGCTGCAAAGCCTGCGTGCTTAACGTCTTTTCTTACGTCCCTGCACCGCTTTAAAGCGCGGGTTGGACTTACAGATAACATACAGCCGCCCTTTGCGCTTAACGATTTGGCAATCCGGGTGGCGCTGCTTCGCGCTGCGTAAGGAATTCAGTACCTGCATGATTTAGCTCCTTTTCGCGCCAATAAAACGACCATAGCGCTGCTGAAAACGCGCGGCGCTGCCCTCGTTACTCAGGGTTTTCTGTTTCCCGGTGTAATAAGGGTGAGAAGCGGAAGAGACGTCGAGTGTAACGTAAGGGTACGTCACCCCTTCCAGTTCAATTTCACGATCGGTCCTGATGGTCGAGCCCACTTTGAAATATTCGTCAACGCTGGTGTCGTGGAATACCACGGTACGGTAATGCGGATGGATATCCGGCTTCATAATAAACCTCAAATTTTATGTTATAACATAACAATAAAATATCCTGGGCATGATGAAAGATCAAGTGGCTTACGGGAGAAAGAAGCCGATCTCTGCGCGAAGCATAGATCGGCAAACGATTAACGTTGTCTGCCGAGCAGAATAGTCGTCAGCAGGAACGAGAGAAGCAGCGCGATGACTACCCCGGAAATGGCAAAGATAAAGTAAGGTCCAATATAGGCTGGCAGGCTAAAAATGCTGGATAAAATATAGCCGTACAGACGCACGCCGAAAAATGCGATAAACGCCGATGCCAGTGAACTGGCAATCGTTGCCGCCATAAAGGCTTTTTTGTAGCGAGTCAGTACCCCAAACAAGGCAGGTTCAGTGATCCCCAGCAGCGCCGAGATAGCCGCCGATAGCGTCACCGTTCTTTCCTGCCGGTCGCGGCTGATCCGCCAGATGGCAAAGGTAGCTCCGGCAATCGCCATATTGGCCATGAACATCATCGGCATCAGCATGTCATAACCACGATCGCTAAAGTTTTGCAGCGCAATCGGCGTCATGGCATGGTGCATGCCGGTCAAAATCGCCACCGGACGTATCGCCCCGACCACCAGCCCGGCGAAACTGGCCGATACGCTAAACAGCCCTTCAATACCCCAGGCCAGCGCCTTACCCAACCAGATGCCGGTCGGCCCGATGATCACTAACGCCGACAACGCGGCCAGAAACAGGGTCAGCGTGGGTGTAAAGACCGTTTTCAGAATATCCGGCATAATGCGGTCCACCCAGCGGTGGATATAACTCAGCGCCAGCACAGAAAAAATCACCGGGATGACGCTGGAGGCATAGTTAAAGACCGATACCGGCAGCACGTCCAGCAGCCAGAACGCACTGGCGGCTCCCTCCTGATGCGCCGCCAGGGCTTTGGCCGCATCAATTAGCGAAGGATACATCAGACAGGCGGCTACAGCGGCGGCCAGATATTCATTGGTTTTAAAGATTTTCGCCGCCGAAACGGCAAGGAAAAATGGCAGGAAGTAAAATACGCCGCTGGCGATCAGGTCGATGATAATCACGGTATCGCTTTTCGCCGGCACCAGCTGTAATGCAATCAGCCCGGCCAGCAAGCCTTTGATCATGCCTGCGCCCGCAATCGCCGGAACGATAGGACCAAACACTCCGGAGACCGTATCCATAAACAGCGAGACCAGACTTTTCCGCTCTTGCTTACCCTGCGGCGTCGCCTGCTGTTTTTGCCCCAGCGTCGCCAGCAGTTGTTCGTACCAGTGGTTCACTTTGGGCCCAATAATGATTTGAAACTGATCGCTTTGGATCTGCGCTCCGAGCACGCCCGGCAATTTTTTAATCTCCTGTTGATCAACTTTATTGTCGTCAATCAGATCAAAACGCAGACGGGTCATACAATGCCAGACATTATTAATATTGCTCTGTCCCCCTACCAGACGAATAATACTGGTAATGGCCTCTTCCGTTCCCATAAAAACCCCTGCCGGATACTTTGTTGGAGTGAATCGCTGTCACAGAGAGTAGAGAAACCAGAACAACAAAACAAACCAATAAAATTTGAGCAGGTTCACATTTTGGCCTTATACACCCGTTAAAAGAGGTTAAAAGGTAAAATTGGTATGGTTTACAATTAAAAAAATTAAAAATAACTGACCAAAATAAATAATAAAAAAACGGTTTACCCTTCCACAGTTTTTAGGGGATGATAATCAGAAAATTGCATTAAGTGAATGTGTTCACCGCCGTACAGGAGTATTTGCCGTGACCCCTACCATCATTAAGAACATCGAGTGTTTTGTCACCCGCCCTGACCGTCATAACCTGGTTACCGTGCGGGTAACGACGGATAAGGGCGTCACGGGCCATGGTTGCGCGACCTTCCAGCAGCGTCCGCTGGCGGTGAAAACGTTGGTCGAGGAGTATCTCACTCCACTGCTGGTGGGTCGCGATGCGAATCATATTGAAGACCTGTGGCAAATGATGAACGTCAACGCTTACTGGCGTAATGGCCCGGTAATGAATAACGCCATTTCCGGCGTCGATATGGCGTTATGGGATATCAAATCTCAGCTCGCCGATATGCCGCTCTATCAGCTGCTGGGAGGTAAATCCCGCGATGCGATTGCCGCTTATACTCACGCCAGCGGCGAAACGCTTGAGGAACTTTTTGCAGCCGTTGACGGCTTACGGGCGCAGGGATATCGACATATTCGCTGTCAGCTCGGTTTTTACGGTGGCACGCCCACGCAGATGCATACGCCGGAGCACCCCACGGCGGGTGCGTATTTTTCACAGGAAGAGTACCTGCATAACACCGTTGCCATGTTCCGGGCGCTGCGGGAGAAATACGGCGAGACGTTGAATATTTTGCACGATGTCCATGAGCGGCTCTTTCCACAGCAGGCGGTACAACTGGCAAAACAGCTCGAACCTTACCGTCCGTGGTTTCTTGAAGATATTCTTGCGCCGCAGCAGAGCGCCTGGCTGGATCAGGTTCGCCAGCACAGCAGCGTGCCGCTGGCGATGGGCGAGCTATTTAATAATCCGGCTGAGTGGCACGATCTGATTATTAACCGCCGTATTGATTTCATCCGCTGCCACATTTCACAAATTGGCGGCATCACCCCTGCGCTTAAACTGGCAGTGCTGTGTCAGGCATTTGGTATTCGCCTGGCGTGGCACGGCCCTGGCGATATGAGTCCTATCGGCGTGGCGGTGAATACGCATCTGAATATTCATTTGCATAATGCGGCAATTCAGGAGTTCATTGCGCGTTCCGCTACAACCGATGCCGTTTTTCCTGGCGCGCCCCAGGTTAAAGACGGGTTTATTTATCCGCCGGAACAGCCCGGGATCGGCGTGACGTTTGATCATGCGCTGGCGGAGCGCTACCCGGTGGTTTACCGCCCGCACGAATGGACCCAAAGCCGGCTGGCAGACGGGACTATCCACACGCCATGATTCAGGACGATCCCTGACGCCAGGCGAGATTATCGCGATTGTGGGGAATGACGTAGGTGCAGGTGTAATTGATATCAATAATATCGCTGATTTCAAACACCTGGCCGTCGCTTAAGATCCCACGATTATTAATGTGCATCGCCGGACTGCCTTTTTTACAGCCCAGCAGCGCTGCCTGCTCGCGGCTGACGCTAACCGCCCGATAGCTGGTGAGCAAATGTGAAATCTGGTAGCCCTTACTGAGCACATATTGCTGTAGTGATTGCTCAATAACCTGCTGATTCAGATCGGTGAATAGCGTTACCGGCATACGCGAGACTTCAATTTGTACGGCGCTTTCGTCCACATAACGCAGGCGACAAAACTGCCAGATAAATGTCTGCTCATTAATGCCAAAAATTTGCTGCTCATCACGGTCGGGCCGCTTTTTATGCAGGCTAATGGTGCGAAAACGGATCTGGTCGAAACGTTTTTCCGTAATTGAGTTATACACCAGCGGATTGTTACGGGCAGAGGTGTTGATCCAGATCCCCGACCCCTGCACGATCCGCACGACGCCAATGCGCACCAGTCTTTCCAGCGCCTGACGAATCGTAAATCGTGATACGCCGTACTCTTCGGCAAGCTGGCGCTCTGGCGGGAGTTTACGTGGACCAGAGGGATCATTCTGATAGATCTTGCTGAGCAGATCCTGGGTAACAAACTCGCTTTTTTTCATTGCGCTCTCGCCAAATAAAATCACGGTATGATAGCGGATTGAGCGCTATTATTTGCAGAATATCTTTTCTGCCTGCCCTTATTTCCACAGGAACAGCAACTATGCGAACCCGGCGTCTGATAGTATTGATCTCCGGCGTGCTTATTCTCACCGCGCTATTGCCGGTCAGCCTGAGCGTCTGGATGGCACATCAACATGCCAGCCGGCAATTTACTGATGAGCTGCAACGCTTCTCTGACAGAGTCATACTGCGCACAGAAAAGGTGGCAACCCAGGCTGAAGAGGCGCTACAACAGCTGGAAACCCTTCAGATGATACCGTGTAGCGATGCGCATTTGCTGGAGATGCGTCGGATTTCTTACAGCCGGCGTTACATTCAGGAAATTCTCTATCTCAATCAAGGTCAGCCAGTCTGTTCATCTTTTGAAGGCATGAACACCAGCGGTACGTTTCCCGCGCCACTCACCCTGACCCCAAAGGGGTACCGCTTCTGGTATACCGCAAAAAGCGATTTAGGCATCCACCGTAATATGGCGGCCCTCGGCAGCTCACACTACGTAATAATGATCGATCCTGATGCTTTAATTGACGTCATTCCGTATGGCCCTTGGCCGATAAATGTGGCGTTGATTGGCGTTAAAAACAATCTATTAATTGCCAGTAGTGCCCCCCTTGCCAACGAGGTGTGGACGCAGGCAGCGCGTACCGGACAGACGTCGTTTTCTCATGGCAACACGATGTACCACGTCAGCCGTTATCCTGAACTGAACATCGCTATCCTTACCTGGGCGTCCTTAACGCCGCTGGATAACGACTGGCGGCATCAGTTACTGTACTGGCTCCCCTTTGGCGGCATTGTCAGTGTAGTGGCAGCCTGGCTCATCATGCGCATACTGCGCCGTCTCCAGTCGCCGCGCCAGCGGCTGCTGGACGCCATCCGTGCCCGAGATATTATCGTTTATTATCAGCCCATTATCGCCCTGGAAGATGGCCGTCTGGCTGGCGCAGAAGCCTTAGCTCGCTGGCCGCAGCCCGATGGCACATTTCTCGCGCCGGATATTTTTATCCACCTGGCAGAACAAACGGGTTTAATGGCACCGCTGACGGAATTGATTGTCGATCGCGTGTTTACCGATCTGGGCGCATGGCTTCAGCAGCATCCCGATTGCCATATTTCTATTAATATAGCCGCCAGCGATTTGCTTTCTCCTTCCCTGCCTGCACGCTTAGCGCGGCATATCGCGCACTGGCAGCTTCGTCCGGCGCAAATTGCTCTGGAACTAACCGAACGCAGTTTTACCGATCCTGCCATGAGCGCCCCCGTCATTGCGCGCTACCGACAGGCGGGGCATGCTATTTATATCGATGATTTTGGCACCGGTTTTTCGAGTCTCAGCTATTTGCAGAATATCGAAGCGGACCTGCTTAAGATCGATAAGTCTTTTATTGAGGCGCTCGAATACAATAACGTGACGCCACATATTATTAAAATGGCCCGAACGCTTCATCTGGAAATGGTTGCGGAAGGTATTGAGACAGCGCAGCAAGAATCCTGGTTTCGCGAACATGGCGTACAATATGGTCAGGGGTGGTTTTACAGTAAGGCCCTCGATAAGCTCTCGTTTATCGCCTGGGCCAGCAGGAGATAACGCCGATGAAAAAACAGCAATGGCCGGTGGAAGATGTCCGTCACTGGCTGGAACCGGGTCCGGTCGTCCTCATCAGCAGCCGCTGGCAGGATCAGGATAATATCATGACGCTTGGCTGGCATACGATCCTCGAATTTTCGCCTTCGCTGATAGGTTGCATGATTTCAGCGGGTAACCTCAGCTTTGAGCGCATTCGCAACAGCGGTGAATGCGTCATTAACCTGCCCGATGCGGCGATGGCCGATACGGTGGCGAAAATTGGTAACTGTAGCGGTACCAACACGAATAAGTTTGAGACCTTCTCACTGACGGCAGAAACCAGCGAGCGGGTCAGCGCACCTTCTATTGCCGAATGCCATGCCAATTTTGAGTGCCGGTTGTACGATGACGCCATGGTCGAGCGCTACAACTTTTTTATTTTTGAAGTGGTGGCCGCGCGGGTAAAACCGAAGCCGGAGTGGCCGCAAACGCTTCACTACACCGGGGATGGCGTGTTTCGCACCGACGGTGCTCTCATTGAGCGCAGGGCATTATTTACGAAAGTATCCTGACGTTACGCCAGCACATAAAATAGCGGCGGGTTACGTAACCCGCCGTAAACGTCATCCATGAACGAGATGAGGTGGATCGATCTTCTCATTTTTTTGTCATCATGACGTTTTGCTGTTTCGCCTTAATGACGGAAACATGACAACAGCATTATTGCTGAGGGGGGATAGGGAATCCTTTCAATGCGATGATAAAACTTCCGCCCTCTTTTTTAATTTTCGCCCCGGTATCGCACCAGTCAGAGGCAATACGAAAAAACTCATCGCTGCCAACATTCCAGTTAAGGCGGACCTGTTTAACATAGCCTGAACGTAAAAGTTCACAGGCTTCGGCATAGTTACGCGCTACTGAGGTTTGTGGTTTCATTTTCTCTTCTTCAGAATTTTTCGTAATGCTTTGATTTCTTTAGGAGTGAAAGGAGTGACTTCCTCTTCAGTATGCTGACTGTCAATGTCATCTTCCGAGACGTCCGCGTCATCGGTAATCTCGAAGGCCGACAGTAATAATTTCTCCGTTGCTGTACTCAAATTTTCATTATTTTCTTCTGCATACCGACGAAGTTTTTCTTTTAGCGTCTCATCAATTTTTACATTTAAGACTACAGTGGCCATGGTTAACGCTTCCCTTGTAGGTAATATACAACGTTAATTTATTGTCCGTTCCACAGATAAATTCTATCCCGAAACTAATCCCATTGTTATTGTGCCTGCCGTTTGTGACAGAAGAATGAAAGATTCTTTTCAGGATTATTACAATCGATTGGGTAAAACCTTAAGGTGAATAATTTTGAGGCTAATGGCAGGATGCAAAGCAAGCCGAAAAAATGAAGCGCAGAAATGGGTGGGGGCCCTGCCAGCTACATCCCGGCACACACGTCATCTGCTCTGGCTGCTTCCTTCCGGACCTGACCTGGTAAACAGAGTAGCGTTGCGGGAGAACCAACAGAGCCCCCATTGAGAGCGTTGTAACCAACGCGCAGGCGCATTATCACTGCTGCGAGTGGCAATTGCAAGCCAGGGGAAACCGTATGCTGGTTTATTGCACAGCGCCTTTCAGGCTTCACACCGCCTGCCTGTCCGCTTATGCTACCCCTTCTATACACAGGAGCAGGCCATGGACCCAGAAGATTCATTTCCGCAGCGCGTCTGGCAAATCGTTGCCGCCATACCCGAGGGATACGTCACCACCTATGGTGATGTCGCCCGACTGGCAGGCTCTTCCCGTGCTGCGCGCCAGGTGGGAGGTGTACTCAAACGTCTGCCGGAAGGATCTACCCTGCCATGGCACAGGGTGGTTAACCGTCACGGTACGATTTCACTGACCGGACCAGATCTCCAGCGTCAGCGGCAGGCCTTGTTAGCGGAGGGTGTATACGTGTCGGGAAGCGGGAAAATTGATTTGCAGCGCTATCGGTGGATATTTTAAACGCCCTCACCGGTGACGATGAGGGCGGAGATTTTAATAGACCGTAGGAGCAGGTACAGCTGACGACGGGGTAATTTGCGTCGGCGACGTTGACGGAACCGTCGTCGCTGCACCGCCACCAGACTGAAGCGGTACGGCAGTCTGTGGTACCGGGACCAGGGTCAGGTCAACTTTAGTACCGCCCTGATTAATAACCGGTTTCACACCATCAGTAATAAACACCAGTTTATCTTTAACCGTAATAGCCGCACTCAGCAGAATGCGGGCATTCGGCTGAATATCCGAGGGGTTAAAGGGCAGCACATAGCTGTACGGAGGCTGTTTACCCTCGGTACGAACGGCTTTCTGCGCAATCACTTTTGATGGGGCATCAGACTGGGACGCATCAGAAACAGTGACAGTTAATACCGCATCAGGCGGTAAAGCCACTTTCTGACGAATCCACACGGTACCGGAAACATTAGGCTGCTGTATGACAGACTTTGAGGCTACACCAGACGTATTGGGGTTGAGCGCTGGGGTCTGAATATCTGCACTTTTATCAGCACAGGCCGCCAGAGCAACCGCTACGGCAATACCACTTAACATGTGCACGACTTTCATTACGTTCTCCTTATACGCTATGCACTGCGAGATTGATTCCCACCAGATGAGTGGTTAACTAAAAGACAACGTGGTTAAGTGTGGCACAAGTCACTTATTTTTGCCTGGAATCAGGCCGTTAATCAGATTTTTGAACGCATCGGACCACTTCACTTTCTGGGTTATAATGAACCGTACAGCCCGCTATTTACTTGAGGAAAGCTATGAGTCAGGCGTTAAGCAATTTGCTGACATTATTAAATCTGGAAAAAATTGAAGAAGGGCTTTTTCGCGGCCAGAGCGAAGATTTAGGCCTGCGCCAGGTCTTTGGCGGTCAGGTAGTGGGTCAGGCACTTTATGCGGCAAAAGAAACTGTGCCGGAAGAGCGGCTGGTGCACTCTTTCCACAGCTATTTTTTGCGACCTGGTGATAGCCAGAAACCCATCATTTATGACGTTGAAGTGTTGCGTGATGGTAATAGCTTCAGCGCCCGCCGTGTGGCCGCCGTGCAAAACGGCAAGCCGATTTTTTATATGACCGCCTCGTTTCAGGCACCGGAATCAGGTTATGAGCATCAGAAAATCATGCCACCAGCCCCTGCGCCAGATTCGCTGAAATCAGAAACGGATATCGCCCGTGCGCTGGCGCATTTACTGCCGCCGCAGGTGAAAGATAAATTTCTCAGCGAAAAACCGCTGGAGATCCGCCCGGTAGAGTTCCATAACCCACTGAAAGGCCATGTTGCAGAACCAACGCGTCAGGTGTGGATGCGCGCCAATGGCCAGATGCCGGATGATTTACGCGTGCATCAGTCCCTGCTGGGCTACGCCTCTGACTTCAACTTTTTACCGGTGGCGCTTCAACCGCACGGCGTCGGTTTTCTGGAAAAAGGGATGCAGGTGGCGACTATCGATCACTCCATGTGGTTCCATCGCCCGTTTACGCTGAACGACTGGCTGCTGTATAGCGTGGAAAGCACCTCGGCCTCCAGCGCACGCGGCTTTGTGCGCGGCGAATTTTATACCCAGGATGGCGTGCTGGTGGCGTCGACCGTCCAGGAAGGGGTAATGCGCAATCGTAGTAACGGCTAATCTGACAGCGCCTGAAAAAGCTCCCCCGAGAATAAGACGGCCGGGCAGGCATCCTGCCCGGCACGTTTATCAGGCGTTATAGGCATTCTCGCCGTGGCTGTTAACATCCAGCCCTTCGCGCTCCTGTTCTTCCGGTACGCGCAGCCCAACGGTCATATCTGCCAGTTTATAGCCAATGAAAGCCACTACCGCTGACCAGACAATCGTAATGGCGATGCTTTCAAGCTGTACCAGCACCTGATGGCCCATCGTCACACCTTCCGCATAGCCAACGCCGCCGAGAGAGGTCGCCGCAAAGATCCCGGTGAGGATACAGCCGACGATGCCGCACACGCCGTGGACGCCAAACACATCACACGGATCGTCAACGCGCAGTACGCGTTTGAGCATCGTTACGCCCCACAGCCCTGCCAGACCCGCCGCGATACCGACGATCAGTGCGCCGCCGACGCCGATGTAACCACAGGCAGGCGTGACGCCAACCAGTCCGGCAATCGCGCCTGAGCAGGCACCCAGCAGGGAAGGTTTACCGCGGGTGATCCACTCGCCGAACACCCACGCCAGAATGGCTGCTGCCGTGGCGACAACGGTATTGACGAAAGCCAGCGCCGCGATTTCGTTGGCCGCGCTTGCCGACCCGGCGTTAAAGCCAAACCAGCCGACATACAGAATAGCGGTACCGGTGAACACCATCGGCAGGTTGTGCGGTTTAAACGCTTCTTTACCGAAGCCCACGCGTTTGCCAATCAGATACGCGCCTACCAGCCCGGCAATCGCCGCGTTAATATGCACCACCGTGCCGCCCGCGAAATCCAGCGCACCGTGGGTAGCAAGCAGACCGCCGCCCCAGACCATATGTGCAATCGGGATGTAGGAGAGCGTCAGCCATACCACCACGAAAATCAGCACCGCGGAGAAGCGAATACGTTCCGCCAGCGCACCAACAATCAATCCAACAGTAATGCAGGCGAACGATCCCTGGAAAGCAACGTGGATATACTGATAGAAGCTGCCCATAACCGCCGTCAGCTCGATGTTTTTCAGCATTGCCCAGTTAAAGTTACCAAAGAAGCTGTTGCCCTCGCCGAAGGCCAGCGAGTAGCCGTAAATCACCCACAGCACGCAGACCAGGGCGAACGTCACCGTCACCTGCGTGAGCATTGAAAGCACGTTTTTGCCGCGGATCAGGCCGCCGTAAAACAAAGCAATGCCGGGAATAGTCATAAACAGGACCAGCGCGGTACAAATCATCATAAACGCGTTATCAGCTTTATCAGCCACCGCCGGTGCGGCCATGGCAAGGCCAGGTAACAGCGCCGCAGCACCCAGAGCCGTTTTCATCGTTGCTATCTTCATTTTCTTGTTCCCTATCACTGTGTGCCAGGAGTTAAAGTGCCGCTTCGTCGGCTTCGCCGGTACGAATGCGAATAACGCGTTGCAGCTCGGCGACAAAAATCTTGCCGTCGCCAATTTTTCCGGTGTAGGCCGCTTTACTGATGATGTCGATGACTTCATCCAGCTGATCGTCAGCGATAGCCACATCAATCTTGACCTTTGGCAGAAAGTTAACGCTGTACTCTGCCCCCCGATAGAGTTCAGCGTGCCCCTTTTGCCGCCCGAAGCCTTTCACTTCGGTCACGGTCAGCCCCTGAATACCAATAGAAGAGAGCGCTTCACGCACGTCCTCGAGTTTAAATGGCTTAATTACCACTGTTACCAGCTTCATAGATCCCCTCCAGTCAGAATTCAGTTTTGGCCGCAGCTCACACGGATGAAGTAAAGCAAGCGGCGTGCCAGAAATGGTTTTTGCGTGACAGGTGCGGGAAGACGCCAGCAGAAAAGTGTGACCGGGGTTCAGATTGTGGCAGCACAAAAAAAACGCACCATGCTGGTGCAGGGTGCGGGGGAGTATTGCACCAGAAAATCTCCTGATGCGCAGGTTGCCTGAAAGTAGTGCGTCAGGCAGTCAGCGAGGTGTCCTGTTCACTGGACTGGAGTTCTTCACTCGCAAGTTGAAGCTGGTACATTTGCCAGTAGCGCCCTTTCGCCGCCAGAAGCTGCTGATGCGTTCCCCGCTCTACCGCCTGCCCACGGTGCAAGACCATGATGGTATCGGCCTCCACAATCGTTGACAGACGGTGGGCGATGACAATCAGCGTGGTCTGCTGACGCACTGCCGCCAGCGCCAGCTGGATCGCCCGTTCCGTGCCGGAGTCGATATTGGCGGTCGCTTCGTCAAGGATCAGGATCTGCGGCGTGTCAATCAGCACGCGCGCCAGCGCCAGAAGCTGTTTTTGCCCCACCGAGAGATTATTGCCCTGCTCTCCCAGCTGCGTGTGGATGCCGTCAGGCATTCCGCGCGCCAGGTCTGCAAGCTGCACCGTTTCCAGCGCCTGCCAGACCTGCGCTTCTTCGATTTTACGCCCCAGCGTGACGTTGGTGAGAAATGAATCCGCCAACACCACCGGGTCCTGCTGAACCATTGCCACGCCGTGACGCAACGTTTGATGGCTAAGCGAGGCCAGCGGCCGCCCGTCGAGGCGTATTTCACCCTGGCTCAACGGATAATTGCCCATCAGCAAACTGGCAAGGGTACTTTTACCGCTGCCGGTATGGCCGACCAGCGCGATAAAGCTACGCGAGGGAACGTGCAGATTAATATCCTGCAACACCAGCCGGTCCTGGTGATAGGCAAAAGAAACATTTTCAATGTCGATAGTGCCGCTACGCAGCGGCTGGTCATCACCGCCATAATCCTGACGGGGGCGGTCCATCAACTCAAAAACACGCTCACCGGCAACCACCGCCTGCTGGAGCATTGACTGCTGGGTGGTCAGCTCAATCAGTGGCTCGTTCAGGCGGCCAAGATAGCTAATGAACGCGTAGAGCACCCCGACTTCAATGGTGCCGACCGAGGTAAAACCAAACAGCATCAGCAGGCCGCACAAAACGAGCGCGGAAAACAGGCTCAGCAGCGGACGCAGCAAAAAGCCATCCAGCTTCAGGGTTTGCATCCGCGCCTGGTAATGCGCATAGCTGGCCTCGCGCATCCGCTCGCCAAAGCGGGCCTGCTGGCGGAACTGCTGGATAACACTCATGCCGTTGATGACTTCATTAAAGCCATCGTTGATTTCAGCAAGCCAGGCACGTACCCGGCGGACGATCGGCGTGCTGTAACGCTGGTAAATAAGCATGACGATGATCACTGCCGGGAAGATGGTGATGGCCACCAGCGCCATTCGCCAGTCGAGGCTGAACATGGCAACCAGCATTGCGCCAACCAGCGCCGCACTGCGCAGTACCGTCGCAACGACGGTGACGTAGAGATCGCGAATGACTTCGGTATCATTGGTCACGCGCGAGATAAGCTCGCCGACCGGCTGCGTATCAAAGGCGCTGAGCGGCTGACGCAGCGCAGCGTCCATCACGTCAGTACGCAACTGCTGAACCACGCCTACCGCCGCCCGGTTAAACAGGATCGACTGTGAATAATGCAGCCCGGCCGCCAACAACTGAAGGCCGATATAGGCCGCCGCCAGCCCACAAATCGGCCCCAGTGGCAGGGTGCGCTTTGCGACCATGTTATCGATAAAATAACTGATCAGCAGCGGACCACTCACTTCAGCTACCGCCGCGATCCACAGCATTCCCACGGCCAGGGACAGCGGTTTGCGCCATGGAGAACCATATTTCAGCAGGCGTTTGAGCGTGGGCCATAACTGTCCAAAACTACGCATGGCTGGTCTCCTCCGGCTCATCATCCAGTGCGGCTTCAAGCTGCTGATAGCGATACATATCGCGGTACCATCCAGGCTGAGAGACTAGCTGTTCATGCTCTCCACGCTGACTAATATGTCCCTGTTGCATCACGATAATTTCATCCGCCTCTGTCAGGGCAGACAAGCGATGCGCGCTGATAATCACCGTCCTCCCCTCCCCCCACTGCCGCAGGTTATGCAGGATTTGATGTTCGGTACGGCCATCCACCGCCGACAGGGCGTCATCAAGGATCAGGATTTCTGCATCAACCAGTAGCGCCCGGGCGATTGAGAGGCGCTGTTTTTGCCCACCCGAGAGCATGACCCCGCGCTCGCCAACTTCCGTCTCATAGCCCTGCGGCAGACGCAAAATATCATCATGCACACTGGCAAGACGCGCCACATGCTCGATTTCCTGTTGTGTTGCATCCGGTTTACCCAGCGCAATATTGCGGGCAACGGTATCGGAAAACAAAAACGGCGTCTGATTGACGATAGCCAGACGGCTGCGCCAGTTGTCGATTTGCAGACGGGGAAGCGGAATATCGTGGTAGCGGATTTCACCCCGGTCGACGTCAAAGTGACGCTGGATGAGCGCCAGTAGCGTGCTTTTTCCGGCTCCGGTCGGCCCGCAAATCCCCAGCATTTTTCCGGGCTTCAGCGTGAAATTAACGTTGTTTAGCGTGGGATGCGCCGCGTGCGGCCAGCGGAATTCGGCAATCGCCACCGCCAGCGTGCCGCGCTCCGCTGGCAAAGTTTCACTTCCGTCGTCAACCACCGGCGCTTCCGAAAGCATCGCGCGAATGCGACTGTAAGCCGCGCTGCCGCGCTCCACAATATTAAACATCCACGCCAGCGCCAGCATCGGCCAGATCATCAGCCCGAGATACATAATAAAACTGGTCAGCTCGCCGAGGGTTAAGGTGTTATTAATCACCATCCAGCTGCCGCCGCCAATCGCCAGCAGGTTCGCGGTACCGATGGCGATATAGATGGTGGGATCAAAACGCGCATCAATGCGGGCAACGCGGAGGTTCTTCGCCCCGGTATCCGCCGCATCGGCGGCAAACAGCGCCGACTGACGATCTTCCAGACCAAAAGCTTTGATCATGCGGATGCTGGTCATGCTTTCCTGGGTGCGATCGTTGAGCGACGAAAACGCCGCCTGTGCCAGTTTAAAACGCTCATGCAACTGATCGCCGTTGCGTTTGATCATCAGCGCCATGACCGGCATTGGCACCAGCGCCAGCAAGGTAAGCTGCCAGCTAATTTGCGTTGACATAACAATCAGTACCGCGCAGCCCATCACCAGGGAATCCACCAGCGTTAACACCCCTTCCCCGGCAGCAAAAACCACGCGGTCAACGTCATTAGTTGCGCGGGCAATCAAGTCACCGGTACGGTGACGCAGGTAAAACTCCGGATGTTGACGGCTCAGTTGACGGTAGTAATCTTCCCGCAGTTCAATAGCAAGCTGATAGGACGCGCCGAACAACAGCACGCGCCACACAAAGCGCAGCAAATACACCACCACCGCAATCAGCGCCATCAGCCCTAACCACATCAGGACTTGCGTTGCGCTGTAATGCTGCTGGGTGACACCATCAACGATCACCCCCACGACTTTCGGCGGGATTAGCTGCAGAACAGCAATGATAATGAGCAGGGCAACCGCCCCGAGATAGCGTCGCCACTCCCGGCGGAAGTACCAACTTAATTGAGCAAATAATCGCACGCGATAGAATCCTGAATTCCCGAGTAGCCCGACCACAACGCCGGGAAATTAGTCGATGGGGAGCGCCGTAGTATGTTTGATCTGCTCCATCGCAAAGCTCGATGTGACGTCAGATAAGCCTGGCACGCGGCTGACCAGCCGTTTATAAAATTCATCGTAGCGTTTCATATCAGCGACCTGTACCTGCATCAGATAGTCATACTCCCCCGCCATGCGCCAGACGCCCAGTACTTCAGGCAGCTCGGTGACCACTTTCACCAGCTGGCTGTACCATTCGCTGCTGTGATGCTGCGTTTTAATAAGCACGAACGCGGTTAAGCCCAGCCCGAGTTTTTCCGCATCAAGCAGCGCCACTTTGCCAAGTAGCACTTTATCGTCTTCCAGCTTTTTCAGTCGCTTCCAGCAGGGGGTGGTGGTCAGATTAACGGCATCGGCCAGCGCCTGCAAAGACAGGGTGCAGTCCTGCTGTAATAGCGAAAGCAGCTTACGGTCAATTTTATCTAACACAGCCCTCTCCCGGAGAATAAATTTCTCTTTCAATTGTAATTTAAAGGTTAAATAGCAACAATTTTTTCCGTGCTTTTCGCTACGCTGGGCACAAAATGACAAATGGAAAACCATCATGAACCGCAACTGGGTCAATCATGCCATCAGCGAAATTAATGCTGACTACCAGCGCTCCGCCGACACGCATCTTATTCGCCTGACGCTGCCGGGCTTCAGCGGCATCCCGCTTTATCTGAAAGATGAAAGCACACATCCGACCGGCAGCCTGAAGCACCGCCTGGCGCGCTCGCTGTTTCTGTACGGTCTGTGCAACGGCTGGATCACTGAAGGAACGCCGATTATCGAAGCGTCTTCCGGCTCGACAGCGGTGTCAGAAGCCTATTTCGCGCGTCTGCTGGGGCTGCCGTTCATTGCCGTGATGCCCGCCTGCACGGCCAGACGTAAGATTGAACAAATAGAGTTTTACGGCGGTCGCTGCCACTTCGTGAATAGCGCCTGCGAGATTTATGCCGCCTCTGAAACGCTGGCCCGCGAACTGAACGGTCACTACATGGATCAGTTTACCTTTGCCGAACGCGCAACCGACTGGCGCGGTAATAATAATATTGCCGACAGTATTTTCCGGCAGATGCAGAACGAGCCGCATCCGGTGCCTGCGTTTATTGTGATGAGCGCCGGAACCGGCGGCACGTCAGCCACCATTGGTCGTTATATTCGCTCTCAGGGCTACGATACCCGGCTGGCGGTAGTCGACCCGCAAAACTCAGTGTTTATGGACTACTGGCAAACCCGCGATGCCACCCTGCGCAGCACGGTCGGCAGTAAAATCGAAGGCATTGGCCGCCCGCGTGTTGAGCCGTCGTTTATTCCGCACGTCGTTGACGAGATGCTGCGCGTGCCCGATGCCGCCAGCGTCGCCACCGCGCAGTGGCTGGAAACGCAGCTTGGCCGTAAGGTCGGCGCGTCTACCGGGACCAACATGTGGGGAGCGCTGCAACTGGCTGCCAGAATGCGTGAGCAAGGCCGTTGCGGCGCGATTGTCACCTTGCTGTGTGACAGCGGCGAGCGCTATCTGGAGACCTACTATAACCCGCAGTGGGTGAAGGAAAATATCGGCGACGTGACCCCGTGGAAAGCAGAGCTTGCGCGGCTGACAGAATAAAAAAAGCCAGACTGACGTCTGGCTTGCTGGAAAAAATCTTACTATTCGGGGGAATAAGGAAGATGGGGGTTATCCAGCCAGTGAGCCAAAAAATGGGAGACTGCCTGCGTCTGGCAGTGTCCAATAACCGTTAAGTGGGGCAGAACATTTATAAGCTGCGGCATGGCGTTACCCATAATCAACCCGTGCCCCACGCTTGAAAGCATTTCGCTGTCGTTCATCGCGTCGCCAAAGGCCATACAATCCTGCATTGAAATGCCCAAATGCTGGCTTAACACGCTAAGCGCTGCACCTTTGTTGCATCCTGTGGGCAATACCTCAAGGCAATAAAGGGCAGAAAAACACAGGTGCGCGCGCTCACCCAGTGTCTCCTGTAGCTGAATTTGCAGGCGGCAGAGGTCTTCATGCTCGCCACAAAAACAGATTTTTGTCACCTCATCCAGCGGCACCCGCTGTAAATCGCGGATCTGATAGCGGAAACCGCTGAAGGCATGCGCCTGAAGCAGGAGCGGCATCTCTTTGTCCGTGAACCAGCCGCGGTCATTGAAAATGTGCATGCTGGCATCGGTCTGCCAGTTTCCGTGCAGGACCGCTTGCGCCACATCGGGAGCCAGATCCTGCTGGTGAAGTAGCTCGCCTTCCAGAGAATGAATACGCGTTCCGTTACCGGTGATAAGAAACGCCTCCAGTGCCAGTTCGCCAATCACATGACGCATTTCCAGGGCATGGCGGCCGGTAGCAAACGTCAGCGTAATATCACGATCGCGCAGGCGTTTAAGCGTAGTCAGGGTTTTGTCTCCCAGACGATGGTCCGGCATCAGTAGCGTACCATCCATATCAAATGCAGCCAGTTTGACCATGATCGTATCCCGATAAATGATGCGTTTGTCTTGCGCTTAAGTATCTACCGGGATATACGGAAGTAATAGTGAATAGTTGATGAATATTGTTCCGGGTTTTTATGAGACTGCTTAATCGCCTTAACCAATATCAGCGGCTCTGGCAACCGTCCGATGGCGCGCCCCAGGAGGCCACTATTGCCGAGCTGGCAGCCCGCTGTTTTTGCAGCGAAAGACATATGCGAACGCTGTTGCGCCAGGCGCAGGAGGCAGGCTGGCTGCACTGGCAGGCCCGCTCGGGGAGAGGAAAGCGTGGTGTGCTGAAATTTTTGGTTTCTCCCGTCATGTTACGCAATCAGATGATGGAGCAGGCACTAAATAAGGGCCACCAGCACGATGCGCTTGAACTGGCGCAACTGGCTCCGGTTGAACTACGGGCACTGTTACACCCTTTTCTGGGCGGGCAATGGCAAAACAATACGCCCACCCTGCGCATACCTTATTACCGGCCACTTGAACCGCTGCATCCCGGTTTTTTATCAGGTCGCGCAGAACAACATCTGGCGGGGCAAGTATTCTGCGGCCTGACCCGCTTTTTGCAGGATTCATCGCAGCCGCAGGGCGATCTCGCCCATCACTGGGAAATTTCCGCTGACGGCCTGCGCTGGCAGTTTTATATCCGTTCAACGCTTTACTGGCATAATGGCGATGCCGTTACGACCGGACAGTTAAAGGCGCGCCTGGATATGCTGTTGTCTTTGCCCGCCTTACGCAGGTTATTTGCCAGCATCAGCCGTATTGAGATCACACACGCACAATGCCTGACCTTTATTCTTGATCGTGCGGATTACTGGCTGGCGCACCGCCTCGCCAGCTATTGCAGCGTACTGGCACATCCGGAGCATCCGGCGGTAGGTACCGGCCCGTTTTGCCTGAAAATCTTCGGGCCGGAGCTGGTACGGCTGGAAAACCATGACCGCTACCATTTAACGCACCCACTGCTGAAAGCGATTGAATACTGGATCACCCCACTGCTTTTTGAGCAGAATTTAGGCACCAGTTGTCGTCATCCGGTACAAATCGCCATTGGCGAGCCTGAAGAGTTAAGCCAGCTGCGGTTAGTGAGCAATAGCATCAGCCTCGGTTTTTGTTATCTCGCTCTGCGCCAAAGCGAGCGGCTTACCCAGGCACAGGCACAACGAGTGATTGATATCATTCACCATACCGCCCTGTTGCAGACGCTGCCGCTGGATGAAAATCTGATCACCCCCAGCCAGGAGCTTTTACCCGGCTGGGCGATCCCTCCGGCATCCAGGGAAACCAATACGCCTCTTCCGCCAGCGTTAACGCTGCTTTACCATCTTCCTGTCGAATTGCATACCATGGCGCAACAGCTCAAAACCGCGCTGGCAGCAGAAGATTGTGAGCTGAAACTGGTTTTTTATGATGCCAAAAACTGGGAGGGATGCACCAGTCTGCCAAAGGCGGACATTATCATGGGTGACAGGCTGATTGGTGAGTCTGCTGAGTATACTCTCGAACAGTGGCTGCGCTGCGATCCGCTGTGGCCAGCGCTCCTCAGTGAAGCGCAATTTTCCCGACTGCAACTGACGCTGGACGAGGCGCAACGGCATCCGGATGATGACCAACGTTGCGCCGCACTCAAACAGGTTTTCGATTCGCTCATGTCGCAGGGCATTTTAACGCCGCTGTTTAATTATCATTATCGGGTTAGCGCCCCGCCGGGGGTGAACGGTATTCGCCTTAATACGCGGGGCTGGTTTGATTTTTGTTCAGCATGGCTACCTGCCTCCATCCGCTGAAGAAGCTGGTCGCCGTGGTCAGCAGACGTTACCATAGCGGTTTAATGTAATAAGCGGGAAGAGTAATGAAACGCGCGGTTGTTGTTTTTAGCGGAGGACAAGACTCCACAACCTGTCTGATTCAGGCACTGCATCAGTATGATGACGTTCACTGCGTGACGTTCGACTATGGCCAGCGGCATCGGGCGGAGATTGACGTCGCGCGAGAACTGGCCCTGAAGTTAGGTGCCCGGGCGCACAAAGTGCTGGATGTGACGTTGCTCAATGAACTGGCGATTAGCAGTCTGACCCGTGACAGCATTCCGGTGCCGGATTATAAACCCGATGCCGATGGCATTCCGAATACCTTCGTACCAGGACGTAATATTTTATTTTTAACCCTGGCGGCGATTTACGCTTATCAGGTGAAGGCCGAAGCGGTGATCACCGGGGTATGTGAGACCGACTTCTCCGGCTATCCGGATTGCCGCGATGAATTTGTTAAGGCGCTTAACCACGCGGTAAGCCTGGGAATGGCAAAGGATATTCGTTTTGAAACGCCGCTAATGTGGCTTGATAAAGCCGAAACCTGGGCGCTGGCCGATTACTGGGGCAAGCTGGATCTGGTTCGTAATGAGACGTTGACCTGTTACAACGGCATTAAAGGTGATGGTTGCGGGCAATGTGCTGCCTGTCATCTGCGTGCCAATGGGTTAAACCATTTTCTGGCGAATGTAACGTCGGTGAGGACAGCAATGCAGAGAAAAACCGGGCTGGCATAAGGGAATGCCGGGCGGAGTGTTCGAATGACGATAGCCGCACCGTGGCCGTGTTGCCCGGTGGCGGCTTTCGCCTTACCGGGCCTACAAAACAGGTGATCTCCAGCAGTAAGTACCACAGGCCGCGCCAGCGCCGCCGGGCAAAACCATCACCCGAGCCAGCGTCATCCCCCGTAGGCCCGCGCAAGCGCCAGCGCCGCCGGGTAAAACACCACCCGAGCAAGCGTCATCCCCCGTAGGCCCGCGCAAGCGCCAGCGCCGCCGGGCAAAACACCACCCGAGCAAGCGTCGTACCCCGGGCATTACTGGCACGGCAAGCGTTATTCTCCCGGCATCATCGCTTCCAGTTTCTCCCGCAGTTCCCCCTCCAGCGCCAGTGCTTTCTGGGTTTTCAAATCAATACACACAAAGGTGATTAACGCGTCGGCGACAACCTGGCCTTCTGGCTCAAGCGTTACGACCTGGCTGAGAATTCCGCTCTTACCGTTAAGCTGCCGGAGTTCGCTGGTTATAGTGAGAAGATCGCTCAACACTGCCGGACGCCGGTAATTAATATTGATATTAACCACGACAAAAGCGATATGGTGCGCGGTCATCCACTGAAAACTATCGCTGCTTTCCAGCCCATCCCAGCGTGCTTCTTCCAGAAACTCCAGGTAGCGGGCGTTATTAACATGTTGATAAACATCGAGGTGATAACCCCGAACTTTAATTTGAGTCTGCATAGCGCGTTAACCTTTATTGTTGTAATAGAGACAGAGGTCACACCACTGGTATGACCTCTTTAGTCTGGCAAAAATTTGCCGCCATGCAACTCTTTGAATGAAATTTACAGGGTCAGATGCGCAAGATTACGCTCCACCAGCGAGCTACCCATGCCTGGTACCTGCTGAAGATCGTCAAGTGACTTAAAGGGACCATACTCATCACGATAGCTGACAATCGCTTGTGCTTTTTTTAATCCCACGCCGTTCATGGCATGCGCCAGCTCTTCAGCAGATGCCGTATTGATATTCACCCTGGTACCTTCATCATCGCTGGACTGCGCCGCAGCAACGGCTTTAGTTTGCGTTGTGGGCTTAGCATCGGACGTTGTTTGCACTGCCTGTGTTTTTGACGCCGGCGACGCCGCCAGCGTCGGAAAGCTCAGCCCGGCACAGGCCAGTGCTACGGTAATGAGAGCCACTTTGATTCCACGTTTCATGCTGTTATCTCCTTGTTTGTTGACAGCGAAGTCACGATAACGGGAGAGAAAACTGGAAACAAATGGCGAATGTTAAAAATGGAAAAGGCCGCGAAAGCGGCCTTTAGTTATTGCAACGAGTTGCAAAATTCTGGAAGCAGCCTCGTTATTGTTGCTGCTCAACAATGTCGCCATACTTGATTTTGGCTTGCTTACGCAGGTTACTCATCAGGGCTTCAAAGGCGATCTGAGCATTGTTACGCGTAATGCCCTGTACCATTGCTTTTTTCTGATCGTCCGGCATGGTTCCGGCTTTAACGTCATCCAGCGCCAACAGGACAATATTTCCCTGCATATCATTGGCGGTACCATAAGAAGGCTTACCGTTTGCTGGTAGTGCCAGCGTAAAGGCGGCCTGACTTACCGGGTCCTGACCCGTACGGCTAAGCGTTTTCGCCTCGCCGAAGCTCAGTCCAGCAGCTTTCATTGCTTCATCACCTTTACCGGTTTGCAGCGCGGTCAGCAGTTTTTCTGCATCCAGCTTCGCCTGCTGAGTGGCTTTCTCACGTCTGACGCTTTCTGCCACCAGATCTCTCACCTCAGCCAGCGGTTTTACAGCTTCCGCTTTGTGCTCGCTCACGCGAATAACAAACGCACGATCGCCATCAACAGTGATGATGTCTGAGTTGCTGCCCGGCGTACCGTTCTGCCCCACCAGCGCGCCGCTGAAGATAGCGTCGGAAACTGGCTTGAAGTTCAGCTCTGCGGGCAGGCTGTTGCGGTCAAACCAGCCGGTTTCCACGGCTTTGATGCCAGCCGCCTGTTCCGCACCAGCCAATGATTCATTGTCATTGCTGGCGGCCTCGCTGACTTTCTGTTGCAGGGCAAAGTAAGCGTCCAGCCCTTTTTCCTGCTTCACTTTGGCGGCGATGTCATCACGCGCTTCTGCCAGCGGTTTCACTTTCGCAGGCTGAGTGTCATCAAGACGAGCCACCAGGAAACCAACGGATGATTTAATCACCCCGGAGATCTGCCCTTTTTCTTTCAGGCCAGCGCCTTTCAGCTCTGGCAGCGTACCTGCATCATCCAACCAGCCGATATCACCGCCGTTACGGGCAGAGATGATATCGGTGGATTTTTCTTTCGCCACGGTGGCAAAGTCTGCGCCCTTATTCAGCTCGTCCAGCACCGCCTTTGCATCGGCTTCGGTTTTTGTCTGGATAACGCTGTAGCGGTTACGTGCGGATTGGGTAAACAAATCCTGATGCTCGTCGTAGTATGCCTGAATCTCGTCGTCAGAGGCGTTTTGCTGCATCGAGGCCGCGTCCATTTTGATGTAGCTTACGCGGAACTGCTCAGGCGAAACAAACTGGCCTTTATTCTGCTCATAGGCGGCCTGAATCTCCGCATCGCTGGCCTGCTGTTTGGCGACCAGCGCATTGACATCGATAGTGGCTTCACGGACGACACGCTGCTGTGAGACCAGCGACGCCAGTTCGTCGGTTTCCCCCGGCAGCATAAAATCGGTGCCGACGACGGCGTTAATCAATTGCTGAGTAACCAGTTGATTACGCAGCGCCTGGGCATATTGATCGGCAGTCATTCCCATGCGGTTAACCAGTTCGTTATAACGAGTGTTGTCGAACTGACCGTTACTCTGGAAAGCCTGAGTCGAGAAAATGGCCTTTTTGACCTGATCGTCGCTAATACCCAGCCCCAGTTCGCGGGCGTACTGGTCGAGGAGCGCTTCGTCAACCAGACGGCTGAGCACCTGCTGGCGCATATCTCTGATGTAGTTTTCGTTAGACGCCAGTTCCGAAAACTGATCGCCCATCTGCTGCTGGCGCTGGTTACGCTCGCTGGCCACGGCATTTTCAAACTGCTGACGACCAATTTCCTGGCCGTTCACTTTTGCGGCGTAATTATTGTTACCGCCAATCAGGTAGCTGCTTACGCCGGTCAAAATGAACGACACAATAATGATAACGAAAATAATCTTGAGTACGAGGCTGTTAGCCGCCGTACGTAGGTTGTCCATCATGGTGTAACAACGCTCCGCTGTAGATGACTTGATACGTCGCGCAGCATAGCACGAACCCTGCGCGTAAAGGGGTATTGTGACAAGAAAACGGGGCCATTGTCAGCAGCAAAAACAGAAATCCCTCATCACAAATAAAAAAGGCACATCAAATGATGCGCCCTCATACTGTGTCACATCCCTTACGGGAAACGATCAGTTTACTGCGTCTTTCAGCGCTTTACCCGCGCGGAAACCCGGGACTTTAGCGGCAGCGATGGTGATCTCTTTACCTGTTTGCGGGTTGCGACCAGTACGGGCAGCACGCTCTTTCACAGCAAAAGTACCAAAACCTACCAGTGCAACGTCATCTCCGGCCTGCAGAGATTCCGTAACAGAAGCAATTAAAGCATCTAACGCACGTCCAGCCGCAGCTTTAGAGATATCAGCCCCTGCAGCAATTTTGTCTATCAGTTGAGATTTATTCACTGTTCTCTTCCTCTCTTTATAATTTATATCGTACATGAGTCCTTCATCGTACGACCGCGCAGCAGTTATAACAGGACTGACATGCCCTTACAACATCAGTTACCAATGACGTGTCAGACCAGCAATCTAAATTAGCTATACAAAAAAAGGCTGGCAAGTCCGAATTCACTCACCAGCCCCTTTTTTATTAGCGCTCTTTGCGCAAGGTCACTATTTTGCGCTTACAACCTGCATTCCGGAGGGTTCATTTTGCAATGCGAGACTCAGAACTTCCTCAATTCGCTTCACAGGATGAATCTCAAGGTCGGCAATCACGTTGTCCGGGATCTCTTCCAGATCGCGTTTATTCTCGTAAGGAATAAGCACCGTTTTAATACCGCCGCGATGCGCCGCCAGCAGTTTCTCTTTCAGACCACCGATAGGCAGTACCAGCCCGCGCAGGGTGATTTCACCAGTCATCGCCACATCAGCGCGTACCGGGTTGCCGGTTAAGCAGGAGACCAGTGCGGTACACATTGCGATACCGGCGCTTGGACCGTCTTTCGGTGTCGCCCCTTCCGGTACGTGAACATGAATATCGCGTTTTTCGTGGAAGTCGCTATTGATGCCAAGTTTCTCAGCACGTGCACGCACCACGGTTAGCGCCGCCTGAATGGATTCCTGCATGACTTCACCCAGCGAACCGGTGTAGGTCAGCTTACCTTTACCCGGCACGCAGGCAGTCTCAATGGTCAGCAGATCGCCACCCACTTCGGTCCATGCCAGACCAGTGACCTGGCCCACGCGGTTTTCGTTGTCCGCACGACCATAGTCAAAGCGCTGGACGCCGAGGAAATCCTTCAGGTTGTCACTGTTGATAGTGATGTGCTTGAGCGTTTTGTCGAGCAGCAGTTGTTTAACCGCTTTGCGACACAGTTTGGAAATTTCACGCTCAAGGCTACGCACGCCCGCTTCACGGGTATAGTAGCGAATGATGCCGGTAATCGCGCTATCATCAACGGTAATTTCACTGCTTTTCAAGGCGTTACGCTCAATTTGCTTCGGCAGAAGGTGCTGTTTGGCAATATTGAGTTTTTCGTCTTCGGTATAACCGGACAGACGGATCACTTCCATACGATCCAGCAGCGGAGCCGGAATATTCATGGAGTTCGACGTTGCTACGAACATCACGTCGCTGAGATCGTAATCCACTTCCAGATAATGATCGCTAAATGCCACGTTCTGCTCAGGGTCCAGTACCTCAAGCAGGGCGGAAGCCGGATCGCCACGCATGTCCGACGACATTTTGTCGATCTCATCAAGCAGGAACAGCGGGTTTTTCACGCCCACTTTCGCCATTTTCTGGATAAGTTTACCCGGCATTGAACCGATATAAGTGCGGCGGTGACCACGAATTTCAGCTTCGTCACGCACGCCGCCCAGTGCCATACGGATGTATTTACGCCCGGTAGCTCTGGCAATGGACTGACCCAGAGAGGTTTTACCTACCCCCGGCGGCCCCACCAGGCACAGAATCGGTCCTTTCAGCTTGTTCATGCGGCTTTGTACCGCGAGGTACTCGAGGATGCGGTCTTTGACGCGCTCCAGGCCGTAGTGATCGGTGTCGAGGATTTCCTGCGCCTGACGCAGGTCTTTTTTGACCTTGCTACGCGCATTCCACGGTACCTGAACCATCCAGTCGATATAACCGCGCACCACCGTCGCCTCCGCGGACATCGGCGACATCATCTTCAGCTTTTGCAGTTCGGCTTCGGTTTTTTCTTTTGCCTCTTTCGGCATTTTCGCCGCGTCGATTTTGCGTTTCAGCGCTTCGTTTTCATCTGGCGCGTCATCCATCTCACCGAGTTCTTTCTGAATGGCTTTCATTTGCTCATTCAGATAATACTCACGCTGCGATTTTTCCATCTGCTTCTTAACGCGGTTGCGAATACGTTTCTCAACCTGGAGCAGATCGATTTCTGATTCCATCATCGCCATCAGATATTCAAGGCGCTCATTAACGTCGGCCATTTCCAGCACCGATTGTTTATCCGCCAGTTTTAACGGCATATGAGCGGCGATGGTGTCCGCCAGGCGCGCCGGATCGTCAATACTGTTTAATGAGGTCAGTACTTCCGGGGGAATTTTTTTATTCAGTTTGATATAGCCTTCAAACTGACCGATCGCGGTGCGAACCAGGACTTCCTGTTCGCGCTCGTCCATCGCCGGGGATTCCAGGTACTCCGCTTTGGCGGAAAAATGCTCACCATCGTCCGTTAACGCAGTAATACGCGCACGCTGCAAGCCTTCAACCAGCACTTTTACCGTGCCGTCAGGCAGCTTCAGCATTTGTAAAATAGAGGCCACGGTCCCGACGGTGAAAAGATCGTTTACACCCGGCTCATCCGTCGATGCTTCTTTCTGCGCCACCAGCATGATTTTTTTATCATGATCCATAGCGGCTTCAAGGCAACGGATAGATTTTTCCCGCCCTACAAATAAGGGTATGACCATGTGCGGATAAACCACCACATCGCGCAATGGCAATACGGGGATTTCAATGCGTTCAGAACGCTCAGGATTCATAGAGCTCTCTCTTAGTTTAGTGTCCGCCAGGTAAACAGATAGCACTGTACTGCATGCATCTTTAACATGTGATTCAGTATATGGGGATGATTCACCTACATTCAACGCTCTGTGACAGGAAAAATAAAAGGGGAGATAAAATCCCCCCTTTTTTATTAACTGATTGTATAAATTGGTTAATTATTCGCCTGATGCCTGCTGGGCTTCAGAGGTACCATAAATCAGCAATGGTTTAGTGTGTTCGGTAATAACCGACTCGTCGACAACCACTTTTTCAACTTCTTCCTGAGACGGAAGGTCGTACATGGTATCCAGCAGCGCAGCCTCGACGATGGAGCGCAGACCGCGCGCGCCGGTTTTACGTGCCATCGCTTTTTTAGCGATAGCGTCCAGCGCTTCGTCACGGAATTCAAGTTCAACGCCTTCGAGGTTAAACAGCGCCTGATACTGCTTGGTCAGGGCGTTTTTCGGCTCTTTGAGGATCTGAATCAGCGCTTCTTCGCTCAGCTCGCTGAGGGTAGCCACCACCGGCAGACGGCCAATAAATTCCGGGATGAGACCAAATTTGATCAAATCTTCCGGTTCAACCTGCGCCAGTAATTCACCTTCGCTCGCTTTATCAGATTGTGCTTTTACCGTCGCGCCAAAACCAATGCCGGAGCCGGTTTCGACACGATGGGCGATGACTTTATCCAGGCCGGCAAACGCACCGCCACAGATGAACAGGATTTTGGAGGTATCGACCTGCAAAAACTCCTGCTGCGGATGTTTACGTCCACCCTGCGGCGGAACGGCAGCCACTGTACCTTCGATCAGTTTCAGCAACGCCTGCTGTACCCCTTCGCCGGACACATCACGGGTAATCGACGGATTATCAGACTTACGAGAAATCTTATCGATTTCATCGATATATACGATACCGCGCTGAGCTTTCTGCACGTCGTAGTCACATTTCTGCAGCAGTTTCTGGATGATATTTTCGACGTCCTCACCCACGTAACCGGCTTCAGTCAGGGTGGTCGCATCTGCCATAGTGAATGGCACATCCAGCAGGCGCGCCAGGGTTTCCGCCAGCAGGGTTTTACCAGAACCGGTCGGGCCAATCAGCAAAATGTTACTTTTGCCGAGCTCTACACCGTTGCTGGTATCGCCATTGCGCAGACGCTTGTAATGGTTGTAAACCGCAACCGCCAGGACTTTTTTCGCCTGTTCCTGACCGATGACATAATCGTCCAGATGATGACGGATTTCATGCGGCGACGGCAGTGCGCTACGTTCGCGATGCGGTGCCACTTCTTTGATCTCTTCGCGAATGATATCGTTACATAAATCGACACATTCGTCGCAGATATACACGGACGGCCCGGCAATCAGTTTACGCACTTCATGCTGGCTTTTGCCGCAAAAAGAGCAGTACAACAGTTTGCCCGATCCATCTTTGCGTTTATCTGTCATGAGTAAAACCTCTTCTTAAGTTCTTTGTGCCGCACATCACGACGCAAGTGCCATTCTTAAGCGCAAGCCGCTTCGCAAGCGTTGTGCCGCCATAGCTATAGTATAGCGGCACACGTACTGCCTGGGCATCAATTACGTTGGGTCAGGATAGAGTCCACCAGACCATATTCTACGGATTCCGTCGCAGATAAGAAGCGATCGCGCTCGGTGTCGCGTTCGATCTGCTCAAGAGATTGACCCGTGTGATGTGCCATAAGTTCATTCATGCGGCCTTTCACTTTCAGGATTTCGCGGGCATGAATTTCGATATCCGTCGCCTGACCCTGATAACCGCCTAACGGCTGGTGGATCATGACGCGTGAGTTCGGCAGGCAGAAACGCTTGCCTTTCGCCCCGGCAGTCAGCAGGAAGGCCCCCATCGAAGCAGCCTGCCCCATACAGATGGTGCTGACGTCTGGCTTGATGAACTGCATGGTGTCATAGATTGACATCCCGGCAGTGATCACCCCACCCGGCGAGTTAATATACAGGTAAATATCTTTTTCCGGGTTTTCCGCTTCCAGAAACAGCATCTGCGCTACGATCAGGTTAGCCATATGGTCTTCGACCTGGCCGGCCATGAAAATAACGCGTTCCTTGAGCAGACGGGAGTAAATATCAAAAGAACGCTCACCACGTGAAGTCTGCTCAATGACCATGGGCACCAGGGCCATGTGCGGTGCAAAATTATCTCGTTCGCCACTGTATGACATTTCCGTCTCCTGGATAATAATTGAAAAAAGCGCTGTACTGATGGTTACCACGTAGACGGATTATACACTTCTTCATCCCTCGGGCTGCCAGTTCATTGGCGACCTTTACTAAAAGCATTAACGCTATTTCGGTATATCAGTCAGAAACTTTACAGCTGTCTCCCCGTTATGGGTACGACATCACCCTATTTCAAGCATAACAACCTTTTGCTGTTACGCTAACACTGAAATAGCGTTTTGGCACTCTTTCAGAGCATTAACGACAGTAAAAAAAACCCGTCACCAGAAGGTGACGGGTTTTTGTACAAACATAGAGCCAAAGGCGGTGAAAATTACGCCTGCTGGTTCATCAGTTCGCTAAAGTTGGTGGCTTTTTCCGTCACGCTTGCTTTGGCCAGAACCGTTTCAACAGCCTGCTCTTCCAGGGCAACGTTACGCATATTGTCCATCAGCTCTTTGTTTTTGCTGTAGAACTCGATCACTTCTGACGGATCTTCGTAGGCAGAAGCCATCTCTTCGATCAGACCTTTTACGCGCTCTTCGTCAGCTTTCAGCTCGTTGGTACGAATGACTTCGCCCAGCAGCAGACCGACAACAACGCGACGTTTAGCCTGCTCTTCGAACAGTTCACGCGGCAGTTCCAGCGCCTGTTTTTCGTTACCGCCGAAGCGCTGTGCAGCCTGACGGCGCAGCACGTCGATTTCGCTATCGATCAGGGCAGCAGGAACGTCGATGTCGTTCGCTTTCACCAGGCCTTCGATGGCCTGAGTTTTGATGCGGTTACGGACTGCACCTTTCAGCTCGCGTTCCATGTTTTTACGTACTTCAGCACGCAGACCATCGATAGAACCGTCCTCAACGCCAAAACGCTTGATGAACTCTTCGGTCAGCTCCGGCAGTTCACGCTGTTCAACTTTTTTCAGGTTGATGACGAACTTAGCCGCTTTACCTTTCAGGTTTTCTGCGTGGTATTCTTCCGGGAAGGTCACGTCGATGGTGAACTCATCACCGGCTTTGTGGCCTTTGATACCGTCTTCAAAGCCCGGGATCATGCGGCCCTGGCCCAGGGCCAGAACGAAATCAGAGGCTTTACCGCCTTCGAATTCTTCGCCGTCTACTGAACCGGTGAAGTCGATAGTAACGCGATCTTCTTCTGCCACTTCGCCGTCTTTATCAGACCAGGTCGCCTGCTGCTTACGCAGGGTGTCCAGCATGGTGTCAACGTCAGCGTCGGTCACTTCAACAACCGGTTTTTCAACCTCGATAGTTTCCAGACCTTTCAGTTCAACTTCCGGGTACACTTCGAACTCTACAGAGTAGGTGAAGTCTTCGCCCAGTTTGTATTCGCCCGGAACATAGTTCGGTGCACCGGCCGGATTGATTTTTTCCTGAATGATCGCATCAACAAAGTTGCGGCTCATCAGATCGCCCAGAACGTCCTGGCGAACGGAAGCACCGTAACGCTGAGCAACGACATTCATAGGTACTTTACCCTTACGGAAGCCGTCAATACGTACTTTCTTCGCGACGTTGACCAGCTCGCTTTTTACAGCGGTCTCGATGCTGTCAGCAGCGATTGTAATAGTCAGGCGGCGGCCAAGGCCCTGAGTGGTTTCAACTGAAACTTGCATCTTGTTACCTCAAAAAATCACAGTGCTCGGTCAACTCTACCTGGAAACATGTCTGTGTTTCACAGTACCGGGATGTTCTCTCGAATCAGAAACCCATTCCCTGCGTCAGAATCATCCCGAAGACATTCCGAAAAATAAGACGCAGCATTATAGCGGCATCACTTTTATGAGTCGAGAACGGTTATTGCGCGCGCGGCTGCACTTTTCACAATTCCCGGCTAATTTTGTCTGAAGGCTGCGCATTTTGCGCAAAATTCAGACAAAACAAAACGGCCCGCAGGCCGTTTTCACATAATCTGTAGCAACATACTGGAAAAGCTCCGCTCGTTGCAAATACGTTTTCTTACGCGATGCTACCCGCACCGCGGCAGGGAGGCGAGGCAAAGATCGTATCCTGTAGCCCTTCCCACTCTTTATGGGTATAGGTATGCAACGCCAGCGCGTGCACAGTGGAAGACAGTTCACTGCTTAAGGTGCTGTAAATCATTCGATGGCGGCTAAGAAAACGTTCGCCGGTAAAGCGATCGCTGACCAGAACCACTTTAAAATGGCTTTCTGAACCAGCCGGTACGTTGTGGCGGTAGCTTTCATCCACAACTTCGAGGAACACGGGGTTAAACGCTGCCCTTAATTTATCTTCGATTTGTTCGCGTATCATCATGAATTTACTCCTCCGACAACGTTGAGGGGTCGCCCATCCCTTTAAATCGTAGCCGCTTTTACCGCTTCTATTACATTTAGACAACAAAAATTTAGCTTCCATCCCCTTTTTCCAGCCAAACCGCTGAAGTTAACGGCCGGATACGGCTGATTTGCCAACTGTATCTGCCATTAACCTGCTGACCGGTCAGAAAACGGACAACGCGGTGAATTTACATGCGCCAGGCACTTCCCCTAATTGTTAGCAATGTTATGATGGCGGAAATTTTCTTCTTATAAGTACACACTGCGCTGAGATCCTCAAAATGTTTAAAAAATTACTTTTCCCGTTAATGGCTTTGTTTATGCTGGCGGGATGCGCCACACCACCCACGACGATTGATGTTTCGCCCAAAATCACCCTTCCCCAGCAGGACCCAAGCCTGATGGGCGTGACGGTCAGCATTAACGGTGCCGATCAACGTCCTGACCAGGCGCTGTCCAAAGTCACTCGTGACAATCAGCAGGTGACTTTGACCGCTTCCCGCGACCTGCGCTTCCTCTTGCAGGAAGTGCTGGAGAAACAGATGACCGCGCGGGGATATATGATCGGGCCAAACGGCGCGGTGGATCTGCAAATCATCGTTAATCAGCTCTACGCCGACGTCTCGCAGGGTAATGTGCGTTACAACATCGCGACCAAGGCTGACATCGCAATTATCGCCACGGCGGCGAACGGCAGTAAGATGACGAAAAATTATCGTGCTAACTACTCTGTTGAAGGCGCATTCCAGGCATCCAATAAAAACATCGCTGATGCGGTTAACAACGTCTTAACGGATACCATTTCCGATATGGCGCAGGACACCAGCATTCACGATTTCGTCAAACAGAACGCGCGTTAATGTTGTTTACTGACCCGGCGCAGGCCGGGTCAGTACTCACCTTTTATGTCCAGCCGCTATTTGCACCTCTTCCGGCAGCCTAAATCTGCCATTCTGCTGATCCTGGGTTTTGCCTCAGGCTTACCGCTCGCCCTGACTTCCGGCACGCTTCAGGCGTGGATGACCGTCGAGAATATCGATCTTAAAACCATTGGTTTTTTTTCGCTGGTCGGTCAGGCGTACGTGTTTAAGTTTCTCTGGTCGCCGTTGATGGACCGCTATACGCCACCACTGTTTGGTCGCCGACGTGGCTGGTTGCTGGCCACGCAGGCGTTACTGTTACTGTCGATTGCCGCGATGGGTTTTCTCGATCCCGGCAGCCAGTTGCGCTGGATGGCAGCACTGGCGGTGATTATTGCTTTCTGTTCAGCGTCGCAGGACATCGTTTTTGACGCGTGGAAAACGGACGTATTACCCGCGCAGGAACGCGGTACCGGTGCGGCGATCAGCGTGCTCGGCTATCGCCTCGGCATGCTGGTATCCGGTGGACTGGCACTGTGGCTGGCGGACCGCTGGCTCGGCTGGCAGGGAATGTACTGGCTAATGGCAGCGCTGCTTATTCCATGCATTATTGCGACCCTGCTGGCTCCTGAACCCGCAGATTCCATCCCGGTGCCCAAAACGCTGGAACAGGCCGTCGCGGAACCTTTACGTGACTTTTTTGGCCGCAATAATGCCTGGCTTATTCTGCTGCTGATTGTGCTTTATAAACTTGGGGATGCCTTTGCCATGAGTTTAACCACCACCTTCCTGATCCGCGGCGTGGGCTTTGACGCTGGTGATGTTGGTGTTGTGAATAAAACGCTGGGGCTGCTGGCAACCATTATTGGCGCACTTTACGGCGGTATGTTGATGCAGCGTTTGTCCCTGTTCCGCGCCCTGCTCATCTTTGGCATTTTACAGGGCGCGTCTAATGCTGGTTATTGGCTGCTCTCCGTGACCGATAAAAATATGATCAGCATGGGCGCGGCGGTGTTCTTTGAAAACCTGTGCGGCGGCATGGGGACGGCGGCCTTTGTCGCCCTGCTGATGACGCTATGCAATCGCGCTTTCTCCGCTACCCAGTTTGCCCTGCTCTCGGCCCTTTCCGCAGTTGGTCGCGTTTACGTGGGCCCCATTGCCGGCTGGTTTGTTGAGGCGCACGGCTGGTCAACGTTCTACCTTTTCAGCGTCATTGCCGCAGTGCCAGGGTTATTGCTGTTACTGGTATGTCGGCAGACACTGGAATATACCCGGCAACATGATGGCTTTCTGCCGCGCTCACGCTTTACCCGCGCTTATCGTTTTGCACTACGCCTGTTGATGCTGGGTTGCCTGTTGCTTGGCCTGTGGCTGGTTACGCTCATCATCAATGCGGCAGGGCTATTCCATCTGTCTTTTGCACCGTACCTCCTGGAGGCAGGCGCACTGATCGCGGTAGCGGGCGTCGCGTGCGGCGGCATGCTTGATTATCTGGCGCTACGCCATTCCCCGCTCATCCAGAAATAAGAAAGTATTATTTGCCGTTGTAATCACCGCAGGTAATTATAACGGTTGCCTCATTTTTTATTTTTTAAAATATTTGTTGTTTTGTGCGCTATAGAATTCTGGAAATTATTAGCAATTTTCCAAAAAAATAATTTACCCTAAACCGATTCAGCTGCTAGCAATTTTATTTTTCGCTCAGCAATTGTCTTTTATTTGATATGCATTTGTTAATTATTTGTATATTTTAAGCAATGGTTATACCAATTGCCCTTCAGCCTCCCCTTTTGCGCCCGGTTTCGTTATAACACCCGCGCCGTGCCTGCGCTGGTCGAAAAATAGACACATTACGCAACATGTGTGACATAGACGGCAGAAGACGGTAACACTTAACTGACACTGCTCCATTCATGTTTACAGTAATGTAACCTTCCCTTAAAATGACCATACTCTTTAAACGCCACCAGATCCCGTGGAATTGAGGTCGTTACATGAGACTCAGGAAATACAATAAAAGTTTGGGATGGTTGTCATTATTCGCAGGCACTTTTTTACTCAGTGGCTGCGATTCTGCACTCCTTGACCCCAAAGGACAGATTGGACTGGAGCAACGCTCACTGATACTGACGGCTTTTGGCCTGATGATGATTGTCGTTATTCCCGCCATCTTGATGGCTGTAGGTTTTGCCTGGAAGTACCGAGCGAGCAATAAAGATGCGAAGTATAGCCCTAACTGGTCACACTCCAATAAAGTGGAAGCTGTGGTCTGGACGGTGCCGATTCTGATCATCCTGTTCCTTGCCGTACTGACATGGAAAACCACGCACTCGCTCGAACCCAGCAAGCCGCTGGCGCACGACGAGAAACCCATCACCATCGAAGTCGTTTCGATGGACTGGAAATGGTTCTTTATCTATCCGGAACAGGGCATAGCTACCGTGAATGAAATCGCCTTCCCGGCGAACACGCCGGTTGCGTTCAAAGTGACCTCCAACTCCGTGATGAACTCGTTCTTTATCCCGCGTCTGGGCAGCCAGATTTATGCGATGGCGGGCATGCAGACTAACCTGCACCTGATCGCCAATGAAGCGGGCACGTATGACGGTATCTCCGCCAGCTATAGCGGTCCAGGTTTCTCTGGCATGAAGTTCAAAGCTATCGCTACACCGGACCGTGCAGCATTCGATCAATGGGTTGCGAAGGCGAAACAGTCTCCGAACGCCATGAGCGATATGGCGACGTTCGATAAGCTCGCAGCGCCCAGCGAATATAACAAAGTGGAGTACTTCTCCAGCGTGAAACCGGATTTGTTTAAAGATGTTGTTAACAAATTTATGGGCCACGGGAAGAGCATGGACATGACCCAGCCGGAAGGTGAGCACGCCTCACACGACGGTATGGAAGGCATGGACATGAGCCACGCGGAATCCTCTCACTAAAGGGGCCGAGGAAGAAAACGATGTTCGGAAAACTTACACTGGATGCAGTGCCGTACCATGAACCTATTATCATGGTTACGATCGCGGCCATTATCGTCGGCGGTCTGGCGGTATTAGCCGCGATCACTTACTTCGGTAAGTGGTCCTGGCTATGGAAAGAGTGGCTCACGTCTGTTGACCACAAACGACTCGGTATCATGTATGTCATCGTGGCGATTGTTATGCTGCTGCGTGGCTTTGCCGATGCCATTATGATGCGTAGCCAGCAGGCGCTGGCCTCTGCCGGGGAAGCAGGCTTCCTGCCGCCCCACCACTACGATCAGGTCTTCACCGCGCACGGTGTGATCATGATTTTCTTCGTGGCAATGCCGTTCGTTATCGGTCTGATGAACCTGGTGGTTCCGTTGCAGATCGGTGCGCGTGACGTAGCGTTCCCGTTCCTGAACAACCTGAGCTTCTGGTTCACGGTGGTTGGGGTCATTCTGGTAAACCTGTCGCTGGGCGTGGGCGAATTCGCACAGACCGGCTGGCTGGCGTACCCGCCGTTGTCGGGAATAGAGTACAGTCCAAGCGTGGGGGTCGATTACTGGATCTGGAGCCTACAGCTCTCGGGTATCGGGACGACGCTGACCGGGATTAACTTCTTCGTCACCATCCTGCGCATGCGTGCGCCGGGCATGACGATGTTCAAAATGCCGGTATTTACCTGGGCGTCGCTGTGCGCGAACATCCTGATTATCGTCTCGTTCCCGATCCTGACCGTCACCGTCGCGTTGCTGACTCTTGACCGCTATATCGGTACCCATTTCTTTACCAACGATATGGGCGGCAACATGATGATGTACATCAACCTGATCTGGGCCTGGGGCCATCCGGAAGTGTACATCCTGGTTCTGCCGGTCTTCGGGGTATTCTCGGAAATCGCAGCCACCTTCTCGCGTAAACGTCTGTTCGGCTACACCTCGCTGGTGTGGGCAACCGTCTGTATTACCATCCTGTCGTTCATCGTCTGGCTGCACCACTTCTTCACCATGGGTGCGGGTGCCAACGTTAACGCCTTCTTTGGTATTACGACTATGATCATCGCCATCCCGACCGGGGTGAAAATCTTCAACTGGCTGTTCACCATGTATCAGGGACGTATCCAGTTCAATACGGCAATGATGTGGACCATCGGCTTTATCGTCACCTTCTCGGTGGGCGGTATGACCGGCGTTCTGCTGGCAGTGCCGGGCGCAGACTTTGTGCTGCATAACAGTCTGTTCCTGATTGCCCACTTCCATAACGTGATTATCGGTGGTGTGGTGTTCGGCTGCTTCGCCGGTCTGACCTACTGGTGGCCGAAAGCCTTCGGTTTTACCCTGAACGAAACCTGGGGTAAACGTGCTTTCTGGTTCTGGATTATTGGTTTCTTCGTGGCCTTTATGCCGCTGTACGTGCTGGGCTTCATGGGGATGACCCGTCGTCTGAGCCAGCAAATCGACCCGCAGTTCCATCCGATGCTGATGATTGCAGCGGGCGGTGCGGCGCTGATTGCCTGCGGTATTCTCTGCCAGCTGATTCAGTTCTACGTCTCTATCCGCGACCGCGATCTGAACCGTGACCTGACGGGCGATCCGTGGGGTGGCCGTACGCTGGAGTGGTCAACCTCTTCTCCGCCGCCGTTCTATAACTTTGCCGTCGTGCCGCACGTTCATGAGCGTGATGCTTTCTGGGAAATGAAAGACAAAGGCGAAGCGTACCAAAAACCGCAGCATTATGAAGAGATTCATATGCCGAAAAACACCGGCGCGGGCATCATTATTGCTGCCTTCACGACGCTGTTTGGTTTCGCCATGATCTGGCATATCTGGTGGCTGGCTATCGCAAGCTTCGCCGGCATGATCATTAGCTGGATTGTGAAAAGCTTTGACGAAGACGTGGATTATTACGTGCCGGTAGCGGAAGTCGAAAAACTGGAAAACCAGCATTTCGATGAAATCACTAAGGCAGGGCTGAAATAATGGCAACGAGCACCTTTAATCAAACGACGGCCCATGCGCATGACCATGGGCACCACGATGCAGGATCGAACAAAGTGTTCGGTTTCTGGATCTACCTGATGAGCGACTGCATTCTGTTCTCATGCCTGTTCGCAACCTATGCGGTGCTGGTTAACGGCACCGCGGGCGGCCCGACCGGCAAGGACATTTTTGAACTGCCGTTCGTGCTGGTAGAGACCTTCCTGCTGTTGTTTAGCTCCATCACCTACGGCATGGCGGCGATCGCCATGCACAAAAACAACAAAAGCCAGGTGATCACCTGGCTTGCCCTCACCTTCTTGTTTGGTGCCGGGTTCGTGGGAATGGAAATCTATGAATTCCATCACCTGATTGCTGAAGGTTTCGGTCCTGACCGCAGCGGCTTCCTGTCAGCGTTCTTTGCGCTGGTCGGGACGCACGGTCTGCACGTAACCTCCGGCCTGGTATGGATGGCGATCCTGATGTTCCAGGTGTCCCGTCGCGGGCTGACCAGCACGAACCGCACCCGTATTATGTGCCTGAGCCTGTTCTGGCACTTCCTCGACGTGGTGTGGATCTGTGTGTTCTCTGTAGTTTATCTGATGGGGGCGATGTAATGAGTCATTCAACCGATCACAACGGCGCGTCCCACGGCAGCGTAAAAACCTACATGACGGGATTTATCCTGTCGATCATCCTGACGGTGATCCCGTTCTGGCTGGTGATGAGCGGTGCCATCTCGCACGGTGCGATCCTCGGGACCATTCTGGTTACCGCAGTGGTACAGATTCTGGTACATCTGGTCTGCTTCCTGCACATGAACACCTCATCTGAGGAGCGCTGGAACCTGACGGCCTTTGTCTTTACCGTGATTATTATCGCCATCCTGGTAGTGGGTTCAATCTGGATTATGTGGAACCTCAACTACAACATGATGCTTCACTAAGAGCGGCGAGTATGTTTAAGCAATACCTGCAAGTCACAAAACCAGGCATCATTTTTGGCAACCTGATCTCGGTGATCGGCGGATTCCTGCTGGCCTCTAAGGGCAGCATTAACTATCCGCTATTCATCTATACGCTGCTTGGCGTATCTCTGGTGGTCGCCTCTGGTTGTGTTTTCAACAACTATATCGACCGCGACATCGATCGTAAGATGGAGCGGACGAAAAACCGGGTGCTGGTCAAGGGGCTGATCTCGCCAAAAGTCTCGCTGGTGTACGCCACCTTGTTGGGTATTGCTGGCTTTATGCTGCTGTGGTTCGGTGCCAATCCGCTGGCCTGCTGGCTGGGGGTTATGGGTTTCGTGGTATATGTGGGCGTGTATAGCCTGTATATGAAACGTCACTCGGTTTACGGCACGCTGATTGGCTCTCTCTCCGGCGCAGCGCCGCCGGTGATTGGCTACTGCGCGGTTGCCAACCAGTTCGACAGCGGTGCGGCTATTCTGCTGGCAATTTTCAGCCTGTGGCAGATGCCTCACTCCTACGCCATTGCGATTTTCCGCTTTAAGGATTATCAGGCGGCGAACATTCCGGTCCTGCCGGTGGTGAAAGGCATTTCAGTAGCCAAAAACCACATTACGCTGTACATCATCGCCTTCGCGGTAGCGACGCTGATGCTGACCCTGGGCGGTTATGCCGGGTATAAGTATCTGATCGTCGCGGCGGCGGTCAGCGTCTGGTGGCTGGGGATGGCGCTGCGCGGTTATAAAGTGGAAGATGATAAAGTCTGGGCGCGCAAGCTGTTCGGCTTTTCCATCATCGCCATTACCGCGCTCAGCGTGATGATGTCCGTGGACTTTATGGTGCCGGATTCACACAGTTTGCTGGCTTACGTCTGGTAAGACAGGATGAACATAAAAAAATCCGCTTCGGCGGATTTTTTTATGGCTAACAAACGTTATTCTGTGAAACAACTATGCCGGGTGGCGGCTTCGCCTTACCCGGCCTACCGTCAAAAATATCAATACGTCAGGCGTAACCCGTAGGCCTGTGCAAGCGAAGCGCCGCCAGGCATCATTCCACAGTATAACGTTTGCCAGCAGCCTGAAGGCATAGCGCAAGCTATGCCTTTTTACTTTATAGCGTCACTCCCTTTCTCAAAATCAGATTTCCGTACGCTGCGGTCTCCCCCGTAAGGACGATAGCGTAAGCCTGACGCGCCCGGGCATAAAAAGCCTCACGATCGATTCGCGTAATGCGGACCTCATCACAGAATGGATAAAGCACCTCGCTGTATCGCAACTGTACGTGCCCCTCATCCACCCAGCCGGCATCAAACGCCATCATCACCAACGGTTCAACGCGATCATCCAGATCGATTAACGGCATCATCGCCCCCAGCAGCTGACTCACCGACAATCCGTCAGCCCGGATAACCCTTGCGCCGAGTGAGTGAGCGGGAAAGTGCGCATCTGCTAACAGGATTTCATCACCATGTCCCATCTCCGCGAGCGTTTTTAAAAGCGTCGGCGAGAGTAATGGCGAGATGTTTTTAAGCATAGCGAAACTCCATTTTTTAACGCTTGTATAAGGGGCCATAATTCTGACAGGCCCGATAATCCTGCCCTTCACCGTCCATACCATGCGCCGCCCAGGCAGAAGGACGGTAGATGTCGGTGTCTTCGAGATTATGCATGCAAACCGGGATACGTAGCATTGATGCCAGGGTCACAAAGTCCGCGCCAACGTGACCTGCGGTTAGCACACCATGATTTGCTCCCCAGTTCGCCATGACCGAATAGACGTCCCGGAAAGCCCCCTGCCCTGTCAGTCTTGGCGCAAACCAGGTGGTTGGCCAGCCCGGATCGGTACGCTGATCAAGGGTGTCATGCACTTCTGGTGGTAATTCCACGCTCCAGCCTTCGGCAATTTGTAACACCGGCCCCAGACCTGCAATCAAGTTAATTCGGGTCATAGTAAAGGGAATACCGCCACGGCTCAGAAAACGGGAGGAATAGCCGCCGCCACGGAAATATTCGCGCAATCCCGGAAACCAGGTGGTCGCATTAAGGCAGGCGTCGGCCTCCTGCTGCGTCACCTCCCAGTGCGGTTTGATGGTCGGCTGGCCGGAAAACGAGGTCTGTTGTCCTGAACCATCCAGTGCGGCCGATCCAGAATTAATTAAATGAATAATCCCCTGTGAAGCATGTCCGGACAATATGTGCCCGGTCACACGCTCGACGGCTGCTGGTGACCAGTAGGTTCTGACATCAGCAAAGATCTGCGCTGTTCCTGTCAGCAGATGGCCAAAAAGCATCGTCACACCGTTAAGACTGTCATTTTCCGTTGCCAGAATAGTCGGCTGTCGCACGCCGTTCCAGTCAAAGGAACTGTTGAGTAATGCCTCCGCCATATCGGCATTAGGATATTGATCGCTCCAGTGACGCTGCCCCTGAAAGCCCGCAGCGATAGCGTTGTAACCCAGCGCTTCTTCTTCACGACCAATCCCGGCAAGCGTGCTGTTGCCCTGCATCATGTCGCGGATACATATTGCAATCAGTAAACTCTCACGCAATACATGCTGATGTTGCTCTGCGCTGAAACGCAGCGCCGGGGTATTTTTATCTTCGCCAAAATGGAAGTATTTTTGCGCCCAGGCCAGCGCCAGTTCCAGCTCCTGCGAATCATAAATTTTATGATCAATACGACGTCGCAATTCCGTCATATCCACTGCCTGCACCTTCATTCCCAGCCAGGATTCAAAAAATGCGTGATCGACGATCGAACCCGCTATTCCCATTGAGACGCCGCCCAGTGAGAGATAGCTTTTCCCTTTCAACGTTGCTACCGTCAACCCGGCACGAACAAAACGCAGGATTTTCTCCTCCACATCCGCCGGAATGACGTCATCATCTGCATCCTGAACGTCCTGCCCATAGATAGCAAAAGCGGGCAGCCCTTTCTGATTGTGCGCAGCAAGCGCGGCGGCCAGATAAACGGCACCCGGACGCTCTGTACCGTTGAATCCCCAAATTGCCTTCGGCCGTTGCGGCTCCATATCAATGGTTTCGCTACCGTAACACCAGCACGGGGTCACCGTCAGGGTTAATCCGACACGTTGCGCCGCGAATTTTTCCTCACAAGCGGCTGCCTCTGTCAGTCCCGCTATGCAGGTATCGGCGATGACACATTCAATCGCACTTCCACAAGCATGGCGCAGTTTCTGCGCGATCAGATTGGCCGCCGCGTGCGCCATCGCCATTGTCTGTTCTTCAAGCGATTCGCGAATACCCATTCGCCGTCCATCAATAACCGGGCGAATACCCACTCGCGGCAATACCTTTTTATTTTCCATCATTGCTCCTTAACATCCGTAATCCCAGCAATAAAACCCATGCTAACTCGAGTTAGCATATAAATTAGGACGCTGAGAACACAACAGTTTCGGCTCAACGTTGTGAGCAATATCACATCCCACTCTCTGAGCACAGTACGTGCCGATAAAGGGTATACTGAGCGGATAAGGGTTAAATTTTTTACGATAATGAATGAGATAGAGACCGGCAGAGATGGCCAAAACAGTTGAACAGATTGCCAATGACTTGAACTTATCCGTAACCACCGTTCGGTTAGTGCTTAGCGGAAAAGCGGAGCAATATCGCATCAGCGCTAAAACACAAGCGCGAATCAATGCTCACGTTGAGAGCTATGGCTACATTCTTAATCATTCCGCCCGTAGCCTGAAACTGAACAAAACAGATACGCTGGGGTTAATTGTCCCTAACATTTCAAACGTCTTTTTTGCCACGCTGGCAGAAAAGCTGGAGCTACGCTGCCGTCGTTCTGGCTATCAATTAATGATTACGTGTACCTACGATGACGTGGAGTACGAAAACAAACTGGTTAAGTCGCTTGTCGCCCGTAATGTTGATGGGTTATTTATCGTCCCCGCTACGCTTGAGAACCAACAGCACCACCTGCGCCTCGTCAAAAAACCGGTGGTCCTGCTCGACCGCGATTTTAGTGCCACCACGACACCGCTGGTTGAGAGCCATAACTATGCTGGCGGCGAAATGCTCGCTGACTGCATACTGAACGCAGGGCAGTTGCCGTTGTGGTTTTTGGTCGGCGATCCTCAGTTACCGAGTATTCGTGAGCGTATTGAGGGTTATCAGAACGCGCTGAAAAAGCACAATGTAGTCGCCAATAATTGGGTACTGACGGGTTCGGGAAACTCCCATGATGGAGGGTACTTGTTGATGAATCAGCTATTAAAAGATCACGGCAAGCCGCATGCGTTCATCGCCTCATCTTTACCTGTTCTGGAAGGCGCGATTGAAGCGCTGCGGCAACAATTTGGTTTTATTCCGGCCGATATAAATATTGCTACTTTCGATGAGCACCCCATGCTGGGCTTTCTGGCAAACAACGTCTGGTCGATGCAGCAGGATGAAGATCGCTGGGCAGAAAACGCCTTTGAACTGATGCAACAAGCGCTTGATGACCGACCGGGATGTGAAACGATAAAAGTCCCGATGAAACCGATTATTCGTAAACGCCACGGCTGACGTATTCCGGCGTGGCAGGACGTGTCACGCCGGTTTACTATCGATTATTTCACTTCGGCTTTACGCGTTGTCTGTTCAGGCATTGGGATCTTACCTGCACGCATCATTTGCGAGTAGTAGTCATTATTGATCACATAGTAGCGCATGATGATCCCTGTCAGAAGATAGAAAACCGCTGGCACCAGCAGCATTATCCATGACAGCCCGGCAATGGCCTGCGTATTCTGCGCGCCTGAAGCAGTATAGCCAACCCATGCCAGCAGATAGCCAGTAACAGGTCCGGCAATTCCCATGCCCAACTTCTGACAAAATGAGATCATGCCAATCGCCAGGCCGGAAGCATCAATTCCGGTTTTGCATAATCCATACTCAGATGCCTCGGTTATAGAAGACCAAAGGATTGGCGTATTAATTTGCGATACGATTGAACAGAGCAAATAGAAGATCGTCGCGCCATAAATATTACCCTGCCCGACCATCCACCAGGCAAGAACGGATACCAGTGCTGACGCATACATGGAATAGCGGAACACTTTGACTTTGCAATAAAAGCGGGTAAGCCAGGTTGATACCAGCGGTCCAATAATTCCCCCGACCGATCCCATACTCATAAACAGGGCAATCCCGATCCCATCGCTGGCACCGGCAAATTCTTTGGCATATAAAATCGCCACGCTGCCATTAACCAGAAATCCAATAAACAGGACGATCATCGCAAGGCTGATAACCTGCCATTGATCGTTTTTTAAAAGCCCTTTGATTTGGCGCGCCAGCGGTTCAGCAGCCTCGGTCTTGATAACACGTTCTTTCACGTTGAAGGCGCAAAAAAGCATTATGACAACGCTTATCGCACCAACCACTGAAAAAGCAATAGCATAACTGTTACGTGGATCATTGCCCTGTGTCACCCACCACGGCACCAGCGTTGAGACGATCAGCGTGGCGACTTTTGCCATCGGAAAGCGGAAAGCGTTAGCATTAAGACGCTCTTGCGGATCGGGTGTTATAACGCCGATCAACGAAATATACGGAATCGCCAGTACGGTAAAAGAAAGACTGTTAAATATATAAACCCCGGTAGACCATGCCATTTTCTCACCGTAGGTCTGGCCGAAGGTGGTAAACAGTAGCCATAATGAAATACCGAAAGGTAATGCACCAATGATTAACCAATGCCGGTAACGTCCCAGCCGCGTGCGAAATTTGCTGGTTAAAATCCCCATTAATGGATCGGATACCGCATCAATTGTCCTGACAATCATTAAAATCCAACCAGCATCGACTGGGGTTAAACCAACGACCTGAACCAAAAAAGCATAAATCAGGATAGACGCTGAAATAATGGATATTGTCAGCGCCATATCGCCAGCGCCATACGCGCTCTTTTCGAGAACCGATAAACGTAAGCTCATAATGCTTATTCCCGTAATCAGGAGGAGATTGATACAGGCATACGTATCTGCCAGCGAATTAATCGCTGGCCGTTAAATGTTGGCACGTATGCCTTAATAGTTATTTATGACTAAAAGGACTGACGATTTTATTTTTTTCCGACTTGGTATATGTTGCGATAATTTTTTTATCTACCTCTGCCTGTCTTTTTTCCTGCCAGACATTTAAACGTTGGCGAGCATTTTCTTTACGTTCCAGCATCTGCGGGCTTAAAGAGATGTTTTCCAGTGGTGCGAAAGGTTCACCAGGCTTAGCAGGGATACGCTCCCCGACAGGTTGCATGGTGAGCGACGGGGAAGGCAATTTTTGATACCAGTACACCGTGGAAGCCCAGTCATCTGCCAGATGATTAGCATGGCCATGCTCCATCGTCACCCGAATACGTTTCTTAAAATGCACCGGATCGGTAATGTGAAAACGATAGCTGGTCTGGAAACCCGCAATGTGAGAATCATGCAAACAGGAACCAATAAAAGGCGCAGACGTATTCTGCATTCCCCATGCATGATTAAAATAATCCTCGGTGCCGGTACCGTGAATGGTTGGTGGCCAGGCAGGATCGTCATCAATGAATATCATTTCGTCCCCTTCTCCCCACCACGTAGACTGGCGATGACGGACGGAAAGGTTACAGCCGATATAGTGTCCTTCACCGTCAATATCGAGAAGGACATAATTATTATCGCCAGTTTCGTTAGCAATATTCACTTCCGGACTATTAACCTGTAACTCAGGTGCCCAGCCTTTGCAGGGGTTTTCACGTTTCCACCATGCGTGAAAATAAGCCACATCGGCAGCGTGTTTTTCCGGATAAAACTCAAAATCAATATTAAAATATTGCCCGTAAGGAATATCGTTCTGATTTTCCACTTCAATAATTGCCCGCTCATTGAACGGCATCGGCAGATAGCAATTACAGGCCGCCGTTGCGCCGGGCTTATAGTTTTCCTCAGGGCGACAGGAGACCATAAAAGGGAGCGATGTAAAGCTGGCCGGGATCGAATGCCCTATACAGAAAAAATCGCCCAGCGGAACAATGACAGAAGGTTCCGTCTGGTTATCCCAATAAAATTTCAGCAGTACTTTACGGTAATAGGCTTCATCATGCTCTTCCCAACTGACGCCCAGCGCGTTATTGATTTCATTAATGGGCGCAACATATTGCCCTAATGTAGGATCAATGAGACCAGGCCCTTTAATACGCCGACAAAATTGGGTCATCCAGATATGCGTTATACAACCGCTACCGCTTATATCAGCCAGCCTGACCGTTTCACCCGCCGGTATCATCCAGTAATCCTGATTACGGCCACTTTGATCCCAGCTTGATACCCGCCCGCTGGCTGCCTTTTTCACCCGACATAAATCCTGCATAAAACCGATTTTTTCTACTGACATATCCATCGCCTCCGTCCATTGGCAGATAAAAATTACGTATTTTTCACCGAGGTCGTCAGAAAAGACGCCCTAAAACCCATTGCTAACTCGAGTTAGCAAATTAATCCCGCCCCAAAAAACTGACAAGGCAGTTGATTAAATAATGTGACAGTCATCATTATTTTTCTGCTAAGTGTTTGATAAGAAATAAAATGGCAGGAGCGTAAAGAAAGATATGATCGCTAAAATAAAGCGTTTAATGAATGGGCGTCACTTTATCAAAGTCAATCTGGGAAACCTGTTAACGTTCTTACTAAAGGGCAACTCATCATTTATTAATAACAAACTGACAACATAAAGCCTCACTAAAATATTTTTGAATAACGCCTTATCAAAAAGCACTATTCCTCCAGCAGCATATTTAAGAATCACAAATGCTTTACATTAACTTAATGTAATATTTATTAATTAACCATTTATTTACCTGTTCTCATTCACGTATTACACTATGTCCGGCTCTGACATTGAGGTAGTAATGAACGATTATAAAATGACGCCGGGCGAATTACGCGCCACCTGGGGTTTGGGGACCGTTTTCTCCCTGCGTATGCTCGGCATGTTTATGGTCCTGCCGGTTCTGACCACTTACGGCATGGCCCTGCAGGGCGCAAGCGAAGCCCTGATTGGTCTGGCGATTGGCATCTACGGGCTGGCGCAGGCCGTCTTTCAGATCCCTTTTGGTCTGCTTTCCGACCGTATTGGCCGTAAGCCCTTAATCGTTGGCGGGCTGGCGATTTTTATTGTCGGCAGCATCATTGCCGCGCTCTCCACGTCCATCTGGGGCATTATTCTTGGGCGCGCCCTGCAAGGCTCCGGCGCGATTGCCGCGGCGGTGATGGCGCTGCTTTCTGATTTAACCCGCGAACAGAACCGCACCAAAGCGATGGCATTTATTGGCGTCAGCTTTGGCGTTACCTTTGCCATTGCCATGGTACTGGGGCCGGTGATCACCCATAAGCTCGGGCTGAATGCGCTGTTCTGGATGATTGCCATTCTCGCCTCGGTCGGTATCGCGTTGACATTGTGGGTGGTGCCCAATAGCACCAGTCACGTGCTGAATCGCGAATCCGGGATGGTCAAAGGTTGTTTCAGCAAAGTGCTGATGGAGCCTGGGCTGCTAAAGCTCAACTTCGGCATTATGTGCCTGCATATCCTGCTGATGTCGTCCTTCGTCGCCCTCCCCGGCCAGATGGAGGAAGCAGGTTTTCCGGCGGCGGAGCACTGGAAGGTTTACCTGGTCACCATGCTGATCTCATTTGTGTCCGTGGTACCGTTTATTATTTATGCCGAAGTGAAACGGCGGATGAAGCGAGTATTCCTGGTGTGCGTCGCGGTCCTGCTGATTGCCGAAATCGTGCTGTGGGGCGCAGGTCCGCACTTCTGGGAGATTATCGCGGGCGTTCAGCTTTTCTTCCTCGCGTTTAATTTAATGGAAGCGCTGCTGCCGTCGCTAATCAGCAAAGAGTCCCCGGCGGGCTATAAGGGTACGGCAATGGGCGTTTACTCCACCAGCCAGTTTATCGGCGTGGCCATCGGTGGATCGCTGGGCGGCTGGGTGGATGGTTTCTTTGACTCGCAGACGGTGTTTCTTGCTGGTGCGTTACTCGCTACCTTCTGGCTACTGGTCGCCAGCACCATGAAAGAACCGCCGTATGTCAGCAGCCTGAGGGTAGAAATCCCACCGGAGGTTGCGGCTGATGAAACATTGAAAGAACGTTTGCTGGTCAAAGAAGGCGTTAGTGAAGTGCTGGTGGTGAAAGAAGAACATTCAGCTTACGTCAAAATCGACAGTAAAGTGACGAACCGCTTTGAGATTGAGCAACTTATGCGGGCAAAGCCTGTTTAGTGCTGATGCTTCAGATTGCCGCGCAGTGTATGGTCTAAAAAGTCAATGACGTGCCTTTTCCAGGCATCAGGATCGTGAGCAAACGTATCCTGATGATGAACGCCCGGTAACACCCAAATTGATTTCGGCGGGTGGGCACGCGCCAGCATCTGTTGTAACTCTATTAGCGGAGTATGTCGATCGTCAGCCCCCGCAACAATCAATAGCGGCGCACCGAGCTGATTGATATGGTCCACAGGACGCAACGCATCGGCAGAAAAACCCAGCCGGGGCTTAAGTTGCAGAGTCAAAAGCGGTGTGATAACCGACGCCAGCGCATCGCCAGTACGTATCGCCACCCGGTTATGTACCGCCTGTTGTAATGTGGGATACACCATTTCCAGGACCACAGCATCAAATTTACCCCGCACATCGCTCATTAAAAGCGCTGCGCCCCCCTGAGAGATGCCAATGACGCCAATTTTGCTGCCGGGCACACGTTGATATAACCAATGCCATGCACTATTCACACCCGCAGCTTCACGAAAACCAAAGGTAATCGCATTGCCTGGACTTTCACCGTGCGACGGTAAATCAATCAGCAATACGGAATAGCCGCGATCGTATAGCGCCTTCGCGCGGGGGATCATTTCCAGGCGGCTACTACGCACACTGTGAAGAAGCAAAACGGCGGGAGCATCAGACGATTTTTGCAGCCACCAGCCATAGACAGGCGCTTGAGTGGCTGTTGATAACGTCACGTTTTCAAAAGGTAGCTCAGGATGTGCTGGCATTACGACCGGATGCGGCGCAATGAGTTTACTGCCAATATAATAGCTGAGGCCCATCAGGAAGATGGCTGCAAGCAAAACGCCTGACCCAAGCCAGGCTGCCAGACGTTTACCCATTGGATTTTACCGTCCCTGGTAACTAAAAAATTAATCGCGGAAGTTCTTAAACTGGAACGGTTGCCCCAGATCGCCGCCGCGCACCAGCGCCATGACGGACTGCAAATCGTCGCGGGATTTTCCGGTAATACGAATTTCCTCGCCCTGGATCTGCGCCTGCACTTTCAGCTTGCTGTCTTTAATCAGCTTAACGATTTTTTTCTGGATCGCGCTTTCAATGCCCTGCTTCAGCTTCGCTTCGACGAACCAGGTTTTACCGCTGTGAACGAACGTTTCCGGCACGTCGAGCGACGTCCCTTCAATACCGCGTTTGAGTAGCTTGGCCCGCAGAATATCCAGTAGCTGATTGACCTGGAAATCAGATTCGCTCAGCACCTTGATTGTCTTATTCGCATCGTTCAGCTCAAATGTGGCCTCAACGTTGCGAAAATCAAAGCGTGACTCAACTTCGCGGCTGGCATTATCTACCGCGTTACGTGCTTCCTGAAGATCAACTTCAGAGACAATATCGAAAGATGGCATCTTTTCCTCTCCCTTAGTTTTGTTTGCGATGCATAATACCCGCCACACGGCATAACTCAACTTGTTCTGAGCAGAAAGCATAGCTGAAAACGCTATACTGGACTTATGGCAGGTGAGGAGGATGAATGAAAATTACCGTACTCGGATGCGGTGCACTGGGACAATTATGGCTGACTGCGTTACGTAAACGTGGGCATGACGTGCAGGGCTGGTTACGGGTGCCGCAACCGTATTGCAGCGTTAATCTGGTTGAGCTGGATGGTTCAATCGTTAACGAATCCCTGATCGCCAACGATCCCGATTTTCTCGCGCAAAGCGATTTGCTGCTGGTCACGCTAAAAGCCTGGCAGGTGTCTGACGCCGTACGCGCGCTGGCGGCAATACTTCCTGAAACATCCCCTATCCTGCTCATCCATAACGGCATGGGTGCTGTAGATGAACTGCGTAACCTGAAACAACCGCTGTTAGTCTCTGCGACGACACAGGCTGCGCGGCATGATGGCAATGTCATTGTGCACGTGGCTAACGGGATTACCCATATTGGCCCTGCGCGTAGCTACCCCAAGGATTACAGTAAACTTGCAGACATTCTGCAAAAAGTACTCCCCGACGTCGCCTGGCATAATAACATCTACTCAGCGCTGTGGGGAAAACTGGCAGTTAACTGCGTCATCAACCCACTCACTGCGCTATGGAACTGCCGCAACGGCGAGCTGCGTAGCCATCCGGAGGTGATTGAATCGCTATGTCAGGAGATTGCCGCCGTTATGGAGCGCGAGGGCTTTCATACCTCGCTGGAAAATCTGCTTTACTATGTTTATCAGGTCATTGACAGCACCGCGGATAATATCTCCTCTATGTTGCAGGATATCCGCAGTCAACGTCATACGGAGATTGATTACATTACGGGCTATCTGTTAAAACGCGCCCGCGCGCACGGCATTAGCGTCCCGGAAAATACCCGCCTGTTTGAACAGGTAAAACGAAAGGAGAGTGAATATGAGCGCATCGGCACTGATATGCCTCGCCCCTGGTAGTGAAGAAATTGAAGCCGTTACCACTATCGACCTGCTGGTTCGCGGCGGTATTAACGTCACGGTTGCCAGCGTCGCCAGCAATGGCGAGCTGACGATCGCCTGCTCACGCGGGGTGAAAATTCTCGCTGACGCGCCGCTGGTGGAAGTGGCCGACGGTGATTACGACGTTATTATTCTGCCCGGCGGCAATAAAGGCGCAGAGTGTTTTCGCGACAGTCCGCTGCTGGTGGAAACCGTGAAGCAATTTCACCGTTCCGGGCGCATTGTCGCCGCAATTTGCGCGGCGGCGGCCACGGTACTGATGCCGCATGAGATTTTCCCCATCGGCAATATGACCGGCTTCCCGGCGTTAAAGGATAAAATTCCCGAAGCGCAATGGCAGGACCGACGCGTAGTATGGGACGCGCGCGTCAAGCTGTTAACCAGCCAGGGACCAGGCACGTCTATTGATTTCGGCCTGAAGATTATCGATCTGCTGGTCGGGCGCGAAAAAGCGCATGAGGTGGCCTCACAGTTGGTGATAGCCGCTGGGATTTATAATTATTACGAGTAGCTAATGCCCGGCACCACCTTGCCGGGCTGCTTTTCTGATTTTTCGGGTAAAACGTCGAAACTGGCACAACACATAAAAGATCAGGGATTAATCTTATCTTCCGCCGTCGATTTTATTTTTTCGATAGCATCAATATTTTCTGACATCGCCTCGTTCAGCACTTTCACTGCGGTGATGGCATCCCTTTTCTTAATCGACATGTACACTTTGATATGGGCTTCAACGCTTTCGAGCGTAATACCCAGCGCACGGTTTAACTCTTCAAGATAATAATAATAGATATCTTTAATAGAACTCATCACATTATAAAAGACACTATTGTGCGATGCTCTGACGATGGCAAGGTGAAATTCGTAGTCGGCTTCAGAATACTTTTTATAATCGCTTTTGTTAATAAGCATGTTGTTCAGCGCCTGTTCCAGCCGATTGATGTCTTCCTCAGTGGCATGGGTCACCGCCAGTTCCACGCATTTAAACTCAACGGTCTGACGAAAAATCATCATATCATGAAACTCCTCACGGCTGAGATGCATGATGGGCCGGGGATCATTGCTCAACATTTGTGGTGTAAAGCTTTCGCTAACGTAGCTGCCGCTGCCCTGCCGCGTTACCACTATGCCAAGATCTCTGAAACGCTGGACGGCACTTCTCACACTTACGCGGCTTACATTGAATGATGTTGTTAGCTCAGCCTCAGAGGGAAGCCGACTGCCAGGTGCCCAACTACCGTCCAGTAATTTGGCGCTGATCTGAGCATAAATTTCATTTACAACATTCTGTTTCTGAATGGATTTTATACTCAAGTTTGGCATCCTGAGTGGTGGCATTTAGCCGTCCATTGTATATCACTTCGCTTTTAAGAACAAAGCGCCGCGAAGGCGCTTTATGGTCATCAGCCAAAGTTGACAAGGACTTTTGCAGATACATTTTTATCGGTTGCGGTGAGTAGTGCCTGCTCAATCTGGGCGGGAGGAAACGTTGCACTAATTAAAGGGCGCGGATCGATTCGGCCATCCTCCAGCCACCGGACCGCAACCGCAAACTCGTCGACAAACCGGAAAGATCCTCGCAGGCTAATCTCTTTAACGAGCATAGTCGACATCGGCCAATCAACCGAGCCAGCCCCCATCCCAACCTGAACAATGACGCCTGCGGGGCGGGTAAAATCGACGGTGGAGGTGATAGCGGCGGCTGCACCAGAAGCCTCAAAAACCACGTCAAAATAGCCCTTGTTCTGCTTATAGCATCTCGCTTGCACCTCTTCACGCGCATCGATGGTCGACGTTGCCCCCATTTGCTGTGCAAGTTCCCGGGAGCGAGCGCTTAGATCGGAGGCAACCAGTTCTGACGCGCCGGAACTTCTGGCAGCAGCAAGGATTAGGCATCCGATAGGACCCGCACCAATTACCAGAACCTTTTTTCCCGTCAGTGGGCCACCCACATTGACAGCATGAATGGCTACCGCTAAGGGTTCAGAAAACGCCATAATGTTTGCAGGAATGCGGCTGTCATAAGGAATGCACTGCACTGGCTTTACCGCAACATAATCGGAGAATCCACCGTTAATGTGCGGCACAAACTGCGCACTCCCCATAAAGCGCATCGTACTGCATAGATTCTGCTTTCCAGAAAGGCACTGCTCACAATGGTTACACGGGCATGAAGGATTCACTGCCACGGTCTGCCCACTCTTCAGGCTACTTTCCTCTGGTGCCTCACTAACTACACCGACAAACTCATGGCCTATCACCATAGGATGTTTAAGAACAGACAACCCTGCACGCCCATGTTGGTAATAATGAATATCGGAACCGCAGATGCCGCCACAGGTGACTTTAACCAGTACATGGGTTGTGTCATATTCAATATCGCGTGATTCAAAGCGTACATCTTTTTCTGCATGTGCCATGCAAGCATTACAGGTAATTTTTTTGCCGTTCATGATGACCTCATTATTTGTTTACGGGTGCCGGATTAATAGTATTTTCGCTGGAATATTGCTGTTTCTCCTTCTCAGGCAGGATGACCTCTATTTTCCCGACCAAAAAGATATAGGCCAGAAGCCCTAGCCCAGCGACGCCTGCGATATACCACATGGCATACTGAAAATTCTGAGTACGCTGGAGAATCAAACCAATAACAATTGGGCTGACAATACCTGATAGATTCCCACAAATATTCAGAATACCGCCCATGGTACCCAAAAAATTTCGCGGAATAACATCACTCCAGACCACCCATCCCAGATTTGAAAATGCATTAGCAAAAAAGGAAATGGAGAGAATAATAATTGCAACAACTGGCTGATCTTCAAAAAAATTAACCAGCGCGATAACCATCGTCACACATAACCCGCACATCACCGGTAACTTTCTGGCAAAGGTTCTGGATTTTCCTTTTTTAAGCAACATGTCACTCAAGGTACCGCCACAGAGAACACCCAACATCGCCATAATATAGGGCAACATTGCGCCAACACCGGCTTTAGAAATTGACAGGTGCAACCCTTTTTCAAGATAAACAATAAACCAGGTCAAAAAGAAATAGAGTGTTGAGGAGCAGGCAAATTGCGTAATAAACAATCCCCAAATCGTTTTTTTACTCATCATAAAACGGATGTCATGCCAGCTAATTTTAGTATTAACAGAGGACTGATTGGCTGAACCATACCCACCACCTGCCTTAATATAATCCAGTTCAGATTGGTTAACGGACGTACTGTGTTGCGGATCACGATAGTAAATCAGCCAATATATACCAAACAAAATTCCAGCACCGCCGGAAAGATAAAATGACATCTCCCAGCCGTAATTGGCTACAATGAATGAAAGGGCCGGTGTCAGGAGCGCCAGACCAATATATTGTGCACTCGAGTAGATTGCCGTTGCGCGTGCCCTTTCGTGGTCCGGAAACCAGGTGGCAATAATTTTAGTATTTGACGGAAAAGAGGGAGCCTCTGCAACGCCAATTAAAGCGCGACAAGCGAGTAGCATAACAAAAGACGCCGTTGCTGTCGCAAATAAGTGATGCGAAGCAAACCCCATCATAAAAGTAAAAATACTCCACAGAATAATTGCTCCGCCGTATAAAATTCTCGAACCTATACGATCAAGCACGTAACCGACTGGGATCTGGCTCGCAGCATAGGCCCAGGTAAACATAGAAAACAGTAAACCCAGCTGAGTCGGCGTCAAAGAAAAGTCTTCCTGAATATGTGTACCAGCGACAGCTAGATTAGCACGATCCATATAATTAATTGCGGTTACAATAAAAAGCAATGTAAGAATAAATAGTCTTGACTTTGTAGCTTTCATAATCACACCTATTTTTAACGGCAATACCCTTTTCAATTCAATTATTTATATAACTAAAAATTTGTATTGCCGTTTTATTATTTAAATCAAAAATTCAGCATGCGAGCTTACTTTAATAGATAAAACGCCCTGCTGTTTTAAGAGTGTGCTATTACTGCCGAATGCAATTACAAAGAAAAACATTACTTAGCGAGCAGGTTGTTAAGCTTACCAGACCCATTTGGAACTTTACTATTAAACGGAGTAATGAATGTTAATAACACTGCCAGAATAAGCGAGCCACCCATAAAAATATATGATGCCCCTGGCCCTCCAGTGAGTCCATTCAGATAGCCGACAATCCAGGAACCCACAAACGATCCCAGCGCACCAAAGCTAACAATAAATGCCATTGCGCCTGCCATTACGTTTCGCGAAATCATTTCTGGGATAGCGGCAAAGAACGGGCCGTAGGGAGTATACATTGCTCCACCAGCAATCATTAACAATATATAGGAAAGCCAGAAATTGGAAGCACCAATAGTAAACGACCCAATAAAGCAAACAGCACCGAGACTGAGAAATAGTAAAACAATTATTTTACGATTCAAAAACTTATCAGAGTACCACGATGCAGTTAACATTAACGGCACGGCTAATAAATACGGTGCTGCTGATAACCAACCTGTAGCTACAATACCCAATCCGGAAGCAGTTTTAAGAATAGAAGGCAACCACATAATAAAACCGTACATCCCAATGTTCCAGAAAAAGTGTATAAAGGATAGTGACAATACTTTTCCAGAACGGAAGGCCTCAGCATAGTTTTTAATTTCTTTAATATTTGTTTGTTCTTCAGCCAACGCCTTTTCAATATCAACCTTTTCCTGAGCGGTTAACCATTTTGCATCGACTGGACGATCGACGAAGATAAACCACCATATTGCCGCCCAAATAATTGCCGGAACACCTTCGATAATGAACATCCCGCGCCAACCGAAAGCATCAACGAGATAACCCGATATCACCGACATCCATAACACCGTAATAGGGTTGCCAAGAAAAAGGAAAGTATTGGCTTTCGAGCGTTCTTTTTTCGTGAACCAGTGGCTTAAAAAGACCAGCATCGCAGGCATTACCACACTTTCAGCCACTCCGAGTAGGAAACGAATAACGGCAAGAAATTTGACATCATGGACCATCCCTGTTGCCGTCGCGAGAATACCCCACAGAATCAAGCTCCAGAAAATAAGTTTTTTGGCACTGCGCTTTTCGGCATAAATTCCGCCCGGCACCTGAAAAAAGAAGTAGCCCAGGAAAAACAGCGCCCCAAGAAGAGAAGAAATACCGGGCGTAATGTTCAGGTCTTCAGCCAGGCCAGACGCTGCGCCAAACCCATAATTAGCACGATCCAGATAGGCGAGACTGTAAGTAATAAAAGCCAAAGGTATTAGTTTGCGCCAGCGTATAGGTGCCAGAGATAGTTGTGTGCTTTGCATCATAACGGATATTCCAGGTTAAGATTGCCATAACTAATGTTATGGCAATAAGGAAATGATTACAGGACTGCCAGCCAGCCGCCATCAACGTAGATTATTTGGCCATTGATATAGTTCGAGGCTTTGGAGGACAAAAATACTGCTGTGCCAATGAGTTCATCAGGATGTCCCCAGCGCTGTGACGGATTACTATTTTTCACCCAGCTGTCAAACTGTTTATCTTCAATTAGCGCGGTGTTCATATCTGTTAATATGTAACCGGGACCAATGGCATTAGTCTGAATATTAAACTGTGCCCATTCTGCTGCCATAGAGCAGGTCAGCATTTTAATCCCACCTTTCGCTGCGGTGTAAGGTGCAACAGTCGGTCTGGCAGCCTGGCTGGTTAATGAGCCGATATTAATAATCTTTCCACCTGTATTACGCGCAATCATCCGCTTCGCCGCCGCGCGTGAAACAAGAAACGCGCTGGTCAAATTAGTATCAATCACTTTTTGCCAGTTTGCCAATTCAAGTTCAACCATGGGTTTACGATACTGAATACCAGCATTGTTTATAAGAATATCAACAGCGATATTTTGTTCATCAAGTGAGGCGAACGCGGCTTCAATAGCATTTTCATCAGTAACATCAAAAGCCACACCGTGAGCGCGATACCCTTTGGCTGTCAGTTTTGCCACCGATTCTTCAAGCAAGGTATCCCGAATGTCATTCAGAACGACCTGTGCGCCCGCTGCTGCCAATCCCTCAGCGTAAGAAAAGCCCAGTCCACGAGCGGATCCTGTCACCAGTGCAGTCTTCCCGGTTAAATCAAATAAGGTGGTCATGTTTTTCTCCTGATAAATTTGTATGACGACTACCTTATTTGAGAGTGAGTTTTTGTTTACCTAAAATCAACCATCAACGATAATTTTTGCAATACGGATCACGAAACGGCCTATAAATTGTTTCGCAATATAACTCAATTTATTGATATATATGATATTAATTTTATCACAAATGCATTTTATGATCGTCGTCACAAAACGAGATTTGTACATCCATACCCTGTAAAAAGCATGATATAACTCAACTAAGTTGTAGGACGACTTACAAATTTAGAGTATTTCTCTCTCTGCATCCGGTTGGTTTTCTTATTAAGGAGTTAACGTGAGTAGCCTCAAAATCACTAATGTGAAAACAATCCTGACCGCCCCTGGCGGTATTGATTTGGCCGTGGTAAAAGTTGAAACCAATGAACCGGGTCTGTATGGGCTGGGGTGTGCGACTTTTACACAACGCATTTTTGCTGTGAAGAGCGCCATTGATGATTACATGGCCCCTTTTTTACTGGGCAAAGATCCTACCCGTATTGAAGATATCTGGCAGTCCGCTGCTGTAAGTGGTTACTGGCGCAATGGACCAATTATGAATAACGCCCTTTCTGGTATTGATATGGCGCTATGGGATATCAAAGGTAAAAGAGCGGGCATGCCCGTTTACGAACTGCTGGGGGGGAAATGCCGTGATGCAATCCCTCTTTATTGTCATACCGATGGGAGCGATGAATTTGAGGTAGAAGACAATATTCGTGCCCGTATGGAAGAAGGTTATCAGCATGTGCGCTGCCAAATGGGTATGTATGGCGGAGCAGGGACGGATGATTTAAAGCTGATCGCCACTCAGCTTGCAAAGGCGAAAAATATCCAGCCTAAACGCTCTCCACGTCATCAAACGGCGGGTATATATTTCGATCCTGATGCGTATGCCAAAAGCGTACCTCGTTTGTTCGAACATTTGCGTAATAAACTGGGTTTCGGTATTGAGTTTATTCACGATGTACATGAACGTGTCACGCCTGTAACCGCCATTCACCTTGCTAAGGCACTTGAGGAGTATCAGCTTTTTTATCTTGAAGATCCGGTTGCGCCAGAAAATATTGGCTGGCTGAATATGCTGCGCCAGCAGTCTTCCACGCCGGTCTCAATGGGAGAATTGTTCGTAAATATTAACGAATGGAAGCCATTGATCGACAATAAACTTATCGACTATATCCGTTGCCATGTCAGCACCATAGGCGGCATTACACCGGCAAAAAAATTAGCTGTATACAGCGAGCTGAATGGCGTTCGTACTGCATGGCATGGGCCGGGTGATATCTCTCCGGTTGGCGTTTGCGCCAATATGCATCTTGACTTAAGCTCTTCCAACTTTGGCATTCAGGAATACACCCCGATGAACGACGCGCTTCGCGACGTTTTCTCTGGTTGTCCTGAAATTGAACGCGGTTATGCTTATGTTAATGATAAACCGGGACTGGGTATGGATATTAACGAAGCAGAAGCGGCAAAATACCCGTGTGAAGGCGGTATTCCTTCCTGGACACTGGCCCGAACCCCCGATGGTACGGCATCCAGACCCTGAGTCAGCACATTTATCTTTTTTTGTCGTCGTCAGACTCTATGCTGATGACGGCAGCATTGCAGGAGTTTTACGCTGTGTTAGCCGCATCATAAGCTGCCTGAGCCGCCTGCACAGCATCCATGTTCCTTTCCACCCAATGGGCAAGCACCGTAACAGTATCGGTCAGTGTCCTTCCCAACGATGTCAGGTTATATTCTACCGTGACCGGCACAGTGGCAAAAATCTGCCGCGATATTAAGCCGTCTCTTTCCAGCTTGCGTAATGTCTGCGTCAGTACCTTCTGTGAAATCCCACGAATATCGCGCCGCAGATGGTTAAAACGCATCGGTCCATTCTCCAGTCGTCCAAGCACCAGCAAAGCCCATTTGTCCGCCAGCCTCGCCAGCACATCACGGGTAGGGTAACGATCGTCGTAAATGTTCCAGGGCAATTGCTTTTCATTCATAACGTACCTCACCAGTCAGGTTACCTTGAGGAAACGTAGTGACCTCAGAGTGCCTTCTTCAATAGCTAAAGGATCATGTGTATAAATCTGATCGGGTTCTTAACTCGAATTATGACGTGCATATTTGATACCTGGGAACTCAAAATAGCAAAGTCTCTGGCGGCAACGTCAAAATATGGCATAGACATGGCAAAAAAGGACATAACATGCTGAGCAAAAAACTTATCACACTAATAATAACGGTCATTATTGGGAGTACAAGCCAGGCACTGGCTCAGGAAGACAAATTACATGAGGTTCCTCAGGCGACTGATAATGAATTTTCTCCCACAGGAAAATCTTACAACGTGGATTTTGGCGATCAAAAATTTCGCCTTGATTTTACCTCATCCAGGGAAATGCGCTTTACATCTCCGGATGGTAAAAATACCGCCACTGTACCGATTAGCGTAACGCCCATCAGCAATGACGTGTATATGATCTACTGGTCACGTCGAGCTGGCCAACACGTAGTACACGTTGATGATTTTCGCCATGGTGTTGCATACACTAATATCTTTCTTCCCGATGGTTCAGCTTCTCGTCGCAAAGGTACGCTGACCGAAATAAAAAAATAAACAGAGAACAAACGATGTTAAATAAATTTAATGATGCTTTTACACGTTTTACCGATCACCCTGATTTTGGACGGCTATTACTAAGATTAACGTTCGGGGTATTAGTGATCTTCCATGGTATCGCTAAGGTCAACCACGGTGTGGACTGGATTTCCAGCATCCTTGAATCCAAGGGGCTACCCGGCTTCATTGCTTATGGGGTATTCATTGGGGAGATTATCGCCCCTCTACTAATCATTGTAGGGTGGTTTACCCGTCCGGCCGCCCTTATCTATGCCTTTAATATCCTTGTCGCCACACTATTAGTGGGGACGGATAAAATTTTCAGCATTACCAAAGTGGGTGCCTGGGGTCTGGAAAATGAAGCGCTCTTTTTCCTTGGCGCGCTTTGCATCATGTTTCTGGGCGCAGGGAGATACCGTCTGCCTTTCAAGAATAACTAACGTAAATTAACCAAGCATAAGAACATGAGTATTGTCGCTATTTATTATGCAGGATACGGCCACACATAATGATTTCAGTAACAGTTGATGCCCTGTTTTACTCATGGTAAGGGATAACTTCCCGGATAGTGATCCTATCCGGGAATATTTTGTTATGGCCGATACACCTTCACATTCTTAAAGCCCTGCTCGCGCAGGTACAGCGCCTGCAACCGGCTCATTACACCGCGCTCGCACCACAGCAGCCAGGTTTTGCTCTGATCAAGATCGCCGAATTTAGTGCTCAGCTTGTAGAACGGTAAACAAACCACGTCGATCCCTTCTACTTTCAGCGGCTTATCGTCCTGCTCATCCACAGAACGGATATCCAGAATCACATCATTTGGGCTGAAGCCGCTGACAGTCTCAACCTCCACAACCTCCTGCTCCGTCTGGGCCGCGATATCGCGAATGTCGACGTTGCTGGCTTCCTCAACTACCCGGTCAAGGATACTGAAGTCAAAATGCGCTTCTTCCTCCTCGATTTTCGCTTTCACCGCTTTCACGGTCGGGCTTTTCGAGATCACGCCGCAGTATTCCGGCATGGTGCGGGCAAAGTCTTCGGTACCGATTTTACGCGCCAGATCGATGATGTGCTCTTTATCGTGTGAAATCAGCGGACGCAGGATCAGCGTATCGGAGACATTGTCGATTAAACGCAGGTTGGTCAGCGTCTGGCTGGAAACCTGGCCGAGCGCCTCACCCGTGACCAGCGCCTGCACGCCATAGCGTTCTGCAACTTTAGAGGCGGCGCGGATCATCATACGCTTGAGTACTACGCCCATCTGGCCGTCATCGACTTTTTCGAGGATTTCACCCACTACCGGCTCAAAGTTAATCGCCACAAAACGCACGCGATGTGAGCTGCCGAAGCGGTTCCACAGATAATGCGCCACCTGACGTACGCCGATTTCATGCGCCGCACCGCCGAGGTTGAAGAAGCAGTAGTGGACACGGCAACCGCGACGCATCAGCATATAGCTGGAAACCCCGGAGTCGAAACCGCCGGAGATCAGCGACATCACGTCTTCCTGCGTACCAATCGGATAACCGCCGATCCCCTCTATGCGGTTGTTCACCAGCAGCAGGCGATCGTTTTCGATTTCGAGATTCACGGTGACGTCTGGCTTTGTCAGCTTCACCCGCACGGATTCAATATGCTGATTCAGACCGCCGCCGACGTAGCGTTCGACCTCAATAGAGCTAAACTCATGGGTGCCACGGCGCTTAACGCGCACGCAGAAGGTTTTGCCTTCCAGCCGCTCGCGATACAGCGCCAGGGCTTTTTCAAAGATGTCATGTACTGAAGTAAAGGGAACATCCTCGACTTCCAGCACATGATGAATACCCGGGATACGGGTCAGCGCATCGCGGATCGCAGGACTATGGTTTTCGTCTTTAGCACGAACTTCAATATGATCCCAGTGACGAACGATGGCAAGATCGTCTTTCCAGGACTTCAAAACGTTACGAATGTTACCGGTTAAAATTTTAGTAAAGCGCAAACGCACAGATTGGCTTTTGATAGTGATTTCCGGGAACAATTTAATGATAAACTTCATGGCGGCAATGGTTCTTTGGCAAGTCTTAAGCGACTTGTAGTGGAAAATAGTACAGCAGCCCATACCTGCGGCTGCATCCAGGCGCGCCAGTATACCACCATCGCGGTCATTCTGCGCATCTGCCCTTACCATTGCGCGTTATTTGCTAATCACTCCGGGTCCGTTACCATAAACCCTGAGCTGAAATTACTGAGAGTCAGACATTTACTATGCCAAAGAAAAACGAAGCACCTGCCAGTTTTGAAAGCGCGCTGAGCGAACTGGAGCAAATCGTCACTCGTCTGGAAAGCGGAGATCTGCCGCTGGAGCAGGCGCTCAATGAATTCGAACAGGGCGTACAGCTGGCGCGTCAGGGTCAGAAAAAGCTGCAACAGGCTGAGCAGCGGGTGCAAATCCTGCTGGCAGACAGCGAAGATGCTCCGCTTACCCCTTTCACCCCGGACGCCGAGTAAATGGATTTCATCCAACAGCTGCAAGTTTGCGTTGAGCGGGCGAACGGCGCGCTGCGCCGGTTTATCGAGCCACAGCCGTTTCAGAACACTCCGCTGGTCGAGGCGATGCACTATGGTGCATTGTTAGGTGGTAAACGCCTGCGGCCTTTTCTGGTGTACGCCACCGGTGAGATGTTTAATATCAGCCCGCAGACGCTGGACGCACCGGCCGCCGCGATTGAGTGTATTCACGCCTATTCGCTAATCCATGACGATCTGCCAGCGATGGATGATGACGATCTGCGTCGCGGTCAGCCGACCTGCCATATTAAATTTGGTGAAGCGAGCGCGATCCTCGCGGGCGATGCCTTACAAACGCTGGCGTTTTCGATTCTGAGCAGCGCACCGATGCCGGACGTCAGCGACCGCGATCGTCTGGCGATGGTCGCGGAGCTGGCACAGGCCAGCGGCGTCGCGGGCATGTGCGGCGGACAAGCGCTGGACCTCGAAGCAGAAGGTCAGCACGTCGATCTGGCGGCGCTTGAACGTATCCATCGTCACAAAACCGGCGCGTTGATCCGGGCCGCTGTTCGCCTGGGTGCGCTCAGCGCCGGCGAGCGAGGACGTGACGCACTGCCCATTCTTGATACATATGCAGAATCTATCGGTCTGGCCTTCCAGGTTCAGGATGACATTCTGGACGTGGTGGGCGATACTGCGACATTAGGGAAACGCCAGGGTGCCGATCAGCAGCTTGGCAAAAGTACCTACCCCGCACTTTTGGGCCTTGAGCAAGCCCGCAATAAAGCCCGGGATCTGATTGACGACGCCCGCCAGTCTCTCAGTCAGCTGGCCGCACAGTCTCTTGATATCTCCGCACTGGAAGCACTGGCGAATTATATAATCCAGCGTGATAAATAAACAAAACACCGCGATGAGTCTCTATGAGTTTTGATATAGCCAAATACCCGACCCTGGCGCTGGTCGACTCCACCCAGGAGTTACGCCTTTTGCCGAAAGAGAGCCTGCCGAAGCTGTGCGATGAGCTGCGTCGCTACCTGCTCGACAGCGTGAGCCGTTCCAGCGGTCACTTCGCCTCCGGGCTTGGCACGGTTGAACTTACCGTAGCGCTGCACTATGTCTATAACACGCCGTTCGACCAGTTAATCTGGGACGTGGGCCACCAGGCCTACCCGCATAAAATCCTGACCGGCCGTCGTGATAAGATCGACACCATCCGCCAGAAGGATGGGCTTCATCCTTTCCCGTGGCGCGGTGAAAGTGAATATGACGTATTGAGCGTTGGTCACTCTTCCACCTCAATCAGCGCCGGGATTGGTATTGCGATTGCGGCAGAAAAAGAAGATAAACAGCGGCGCACGGTTTGCGTAATCGGCGACGGCGCGATCACCGCTGGCATGGCGTTTGAAGCGATGAACCACGCGGGTGATATCCGCCCGGATATGCTGGTAATCCTTAACGACAATGAAATGTCGATTTCGGAAAACGTCGGCGCGCTAAATAACCATCTGGCGAAAATTCTCTCCGGCAAGCTCTATTCCTCGCTGCGTGAAGGTGGCAAGAAAGTCTTCTCCGGCGTGCCGCCGATCAAAGAACTGCTCAAGCGCACCGAAGAACATATTAAAGGTATGGTGGTGCCGGGCACGCTGTTTGAAGAGCTGGGCTTTAATTATATCGGCCCGGTTGATGGTCACGACGTACTGAGTCTGGTGAGTACGCTGAAGAATATGCGCGGCCTGAAAGGCCCGCAGTTCCTGCACATTATGACCAAAAAAGGCCGTGGCTATGAGCCAGCCGAAAAAGATCCGATTACCTTCCATGCGGTGCCGAAGTTCGATCATACCAGCGGCGTATTGCCGAAAAGCAGCGGCGGATTGCCCTCGTACTCAAAAATATTTGGTGACTGGTTATGTGAAACTGCCGCCATGGACGACAAGCTGATGGCAGTTACGCCAGCGATGCGTGAAGGCTCCGGCATGGTTGAGTTCTCACGCAAATTCCCCGACCGCTATTTTGACGTCGCCATTGCTGAGCAGCACGCGGTTACCTTTGCCGCCGGGCTGGCGATTGGCGGCTATAAACCGATCGTCGCGATCTACTCGACGTTCTTGCAGCGTGCTTACGATCAGGTGATCCACGATGTCGCCATTCAGAAATTGCCGGTACTGTTCGCCATCGATCGCGCAGGGATTGTCGGCGCTGACGGTCAGACTCATCAGGGCGCATTCGATCTCTCGTTCCTGCGCTGCATTCCCGATATGCTGATTATGACGCCGAGCGATGAAAACGAATGCCGGCAGATGCTGCATACCGGCTACCACTATAATGACGGGCCAAGTGCGGTTCGTTATCCGCGCGGTTCAGGTACTGGCGCAGCACTGGAGCCGCTTCAGATGCTGCCGATCGGTAAGGGCGTGGTAAAACGCCAGGGCGAGAAAGTGGCTATTCTGAATTTTGGTACGCTGCTGGCGGACGCCGCACAGGTCGCCGAGTCGCTAAACGCGACGCTGGTGGATATGCGTTTTGTGAAGCCGCTTGATGAATCGCTGATCCTGCAACTGGCAGAACAACATGACGTACTGGTGACGCTGGAAGAGAATGCGATCATGGGTGGTGCAGGTAGCGGCGTAAATGAAGTTCTGATGGCGCAACGCAAAGTGGTGCCAGTGCTGAACCTCGGCCTGCCGGATTTCTTTATCCCGCAGGGCACGCAGGAAGAAGCCCGCGCGGCAATTGGCCTGGATGCGACAGGAATTGAAACGAAAATCCGCCACTGGCTCGCATAACTCCTCCCCCCACTCCTGCTATGCTTAATCGTACCCTTATAGCAGGAGTGGAACCATGCAATACAACATGTTAGGAAAAACAGACCTCAGGGTTTCCCGCCTTTGCCTCGGCTGTATGACCTTCGGCGAACCGGATCGCGGCAAGCATGCCTGGACTTTGCCGGAAGAGAGTAGCCGTCCAATTATTCAACGTGCGCTGGAAGGCGGCATTAACTTTTTCGACACGGCGAACAGCTATTCTGACGGCAGTAGCGAAGAGATCGTTGGTCGTGCGCTGCGTGATTTTGCGCGCCGTGAAGAGGTGGTGGTCGCCACCAAAGTGTATCACCAGGTTGGCGATCTGGCAGAAGGCCTGTCCCGCGCGCAGATCCTGCGCTCGATAGATGACAGCCTGCGCCGTCTGAATATGGATTACGTTGATTTACTGCAAATCCACCGTTGGGATTACAACACGCCTATTGAAGAGACGCTGGAAGCGCTTAACGATGTCGTCAAAGCCGGTAAGGCACGCTACATCGGCGCTTCTTCCATGCATGCCGCGCAGTTCGCTGACGCGCTGGCGCTGCAAAAACAACACGGCTGGGCACCGTTCGTCACCATGCAGGATCACTACAATCTTATTTACCGTGAAGAGGAACGCGAGATGCTGCCGCTGTGCTATCAGCAAGGGGTGGCAGTGATCCCATGGAGTCCGCTGGCGCGCGGTCGTCTGACCCGCCCGTGGGGCGAAACCACCGCCCGCTCGGTCTCTGATGAATTTGGCAGCACGCTGTATAACACTACGGAAGATAATGACGCGCAGATCGCTGAACGTCTGACCGGCGTCGCAGAAGAAACCGGCGCGACGCGGGCGCAGGTAGCGCTGGCGTGGCTGCTCAGCAAACCCGGCATTGCCGCACCGATTATCGGCAGCTCACGGCAGGAGCAGCTTGATGAACTGTTACAGGCGGTGGATCTGACGCTGACCCCCGAACAGATCGCCGAGCTTGAAACGCCGTATCAGCAGCATCCGGTGGTGGGGTTTAAATAATCATCCTGCGGAGCAGGAGCAGACTGCTGACAAACGTTATACCGTGGAACGATGCCTGGCGGCGCTTCGCTTGCACAGGCCTACAGATTACGCATAACTTATTGATGTTAATGGTTTTTCGTAGGCCGGGTAAGGCGAAGCCGCCACCCGGCAAAACTACGCTAAAGCTCCCGCTGTGGTTCTGCCCGGTGGCGCTGCGCTTACCGGGCCTACAGAGTATGTGTAACGCTTTGATTTGCGTATTTGTAGGCCGGGCAAGGCGAAGCATAATGCATTGATATTAAATATATTGTCGCCGATTAACAATGCGCATTACGCGAAATGATCGTACCCTTTCCAGTCAAAAACAACCGGTTGGCCATCGCGTAAAAACTGAACGCCCTCGCTTTCCGGCACCACCTGTCCAATGCAGGTAAAGGTCGCGCCCAGATGCTTCAGCGCCACGTCCAGTGCGCCGCGATTAAGCTCCGGCACAGTGAAGCAAAGTTCATAATCTTCCCCGCCGCCCAGCGCCCAGCGTAATGCCTGCTCGGGCTCGACATGGCGGAGAATCGGCGCGGAAAAAGGAAACGCATTGAGATCGAGACGCGCACCGCAGCCGCTGGCCTTCAGAATATGGCCCAGATCGGAAATCAGCCCATCAGACAGATCGATAGCCGAACTGGCGCGATCGCGCAACGCCTGACCGTGAAGCACGCGTGGCGTCGGGCGTAAATGCCGTTTCACCAGATACGCGGCATCAGCCTCGTCATCAACCTGCAGCCGGTCCTGTAAAATTGCCAGCCCGGCCGCGCTATCGCCTGGCGTACCGGTGACGTAAATCCAGTCGCCCGGCTTTGCGCCAGAACGTTTAAGAGCGCGGCCCAGCGGCACGTAGCCGTGGATACCCAGAGTCATTGACAGCGGACCACGAGTCGTATCACCGCCAATAAGCTGCATATCGTAATAATTAAGCTGCTCAAACAGACTGTCACTGAACGCTGCCAGCCACGATTCATTAACCTCCGGCAGGGTCAATGCCAGCGTTAACCACGCGGGATCGGCTCCCATTGCCGCCAGATCGCTGACGTTCACGGCCAGCGCTTTATACGCCAGATCGGCAGGATCAATATCAGGAAGAAAATGAATGCCGCTGACCAGAGTGTCGGTGCTGATTGCCAGGGTCTGTTTTTCAGGAATATTAAGCAGCGCGCAGTCGTCGCCAATACCGGTCTCTACATCCAGACGGGAACTTCTTACGCGGTCAAAATAACGGGCAATCAGGGAGAATTCGCCACATGCCATACGTTATGCCTCAGCTGTAACAAATAAAAAGGCCGGCGGCAGAGCGAGACCGCCCTGCCCTTCCGGCCTGGAGATTACTTTTTGCGGGGACGGATCGCCGGGGCTGCTTTATCCAGCACGCCGTTTACGAATTTATGGCTGTCTTCGGCACCAAAGGTTTTTGCCAGTTCGATGGCTTCGTTGATGGCAACTTTATACGGCACATCATCACGTTTAGACAGCTCGAACAGCGCGATACGCAGTACGGCTTTCTCAACCTGACCCAGCTCTTCAAGCAGGCGGGACAGGTACGGCTTCATCAGGCCGTCGAGATATGCGCTGTTAGTCGCCACCCCGGAGAGCAGTTCGCGGAAATACACGATGTCGACATCTTTGACATCCTGTTCCGCCAGGAACTGGTATTCAACATCAGCGATGTCGTTCTGGGACAACTGCCAGGAGTAAAGCGCCTGGACGGCACACTCACGGGCGCGGCGACGAGCAGCAGGTTTCACGGAATTCCCCTTACAAAAATCAGGCCTTGATGGCTTTCAATACATTAATCATTTCGAGCGCGGTCAGTGCAGCTTCTGCACCTTTATTACCCGCTTTGGTCCCCGCGCGTTCGATGGCTTGTTCAATACTTTCAGTGGTGAGAACGCCAAACGCAACCGGGATTTCGCTCTCCTGAGCGACATGTGCCAGACCGTTGCTTGCGCCACCCGCCACATATTCAAAGTGGGCAGTACCGCCACGGATCACCGTGCCAAGCGCCACGACCGCATCATATTTGCCGGTTTTCGCCAGCGCGCCTGCCGCCAGCGGCAGCTCATAGGCACCAGGGACCCAGACAACGGTGATGTTTTCGTCTTTCACCTGACCAATACGCTTGAGGGCGTCAACCGCGCCGTCGAGCAGACTGTCGTTGATGAAATTGTTAAAACGCGCAATGGTGATGGCGACGCGAGCGTCCGGGGCAGCAACGTTAGCTTCAATAATGTTCATACTCTTCCTATGGGTTCATTTGGCCCCGCAGGGGGGCGGATTTTATCATAATAATTCGGGCGCTGCTTCTCTTTTACCGCAGGCGCTACAGGTTGGTCAGATGCAGACAAATATCCGGACCAACCTGACGTATCTCATTGAATTTAAATTGAGGTGCCGCCGAAAGCTGTTCGAGGCCCGGCAAAACGCACAGGCCACGAGCATCATTGCCCAGCAGTTTCGGCGCAAGATAAACCACCAGCTCATCGACCAGCCCTGCCTGAAGCAACGCGCCGGCAAGCGTTGCACCCGCTTCCACCCAGACGCTGTTAATCTGCTCACGGCCCAGTTGCATCAGCAGCACAACCAGATCCACATGGCCGTTATGGGCAGGAATTTTTAACGATCTGACGCCCTCAGGCCATTCACGCGTGTCGTCCTGCGTGCGGGCAAACCAGGTTTCTCCCGCCTGCTGCACGATACGATGCGCTGGCGTCACCCGATTCTGGCTGTCCACCACAATCCGGATCGGCTGGCGCAATGCGTCCTGGGGATATAACGCCTGGGTAGCCGATGACAGTTCGTCCCAGCGCACGTTTAGCTGCGGATCGTCCGCCAGCACCGTCGCGCTGCTGGTGAGGATAGCGTGACTTTGCGCGCGCAGGCGCTGTACATCGCGTCGCGCTTGCGGCGAGGTGATCCACTGACTCTCGCCACTGGCCATCGCGGTACGCCCGTCAAGCGATGCCCCCAACTTAAGCTGCAAGTAAGGGAAACCGGTGCGCATCCGCTTGAGGAAGCCTTTATTTAACGCCTCGGCTTCGTTCATCATCAGCCCGTGACTGACCTCAATGCCTTCCTGTTTCAGGCGATACAGCCCGCGTCCGGCAACCTGTGGGTTAGGGTCCTGCATGGCGGCCACTACGCGCGTTACGCCTGCGGCGATCAGTGCTTCGCAGCACGGCGGCGTGCGACCGTGATGGCTACACGGCTCCAGGGTGACATAGGCGGTTGCACCGCGGGCATGCTCACCAGCCATTCTCAGCGCATGAACTTCTGCATGCGGCTCGCCAGCGCGACGATGGTAGCCCTCGCCGACAATCCGGCCCTCTTTCACAATGACACAACCCACGTTAGGGTTGGGATGAGTCGTAAAACGACCGCGCTGCGCCAGCTTCAGCGCTCGCGCCATAAATACTTCATCCTGCATGAGGTTAATCCTGTAAGCGGGCGATCTCTTCGCCGAACTCTTTAATGTCTTCAAAGCTGCGATAAACAGAGGCAAAACGGATATAAGCGACTTTATCGAGTTTTTTGAGTTGTTCCATCACCAGATTGCCAATCATCTTACTCGGCACTTCACGTTCACCCGTTGCCCGTAACTGCGATTTGATGTGATTGAGCGCCATTTCAACGTCATCAGCGCTCACCGGACGTTTTTCCAGCGCCCGCAGGATGCCATTGCGCAACTTGTCTTCATTAAAAGGTTCACGCACGTCGTTACTTTTTACCACGCGCGGCATAACCAGTTCCGCCACTTCAAAGGTGGTAAAACGCTCATTACACACCAGGCACTGTCGCCGACGGCGCACGGAAGACCCTTCACCCACCAGACGGGAATCGATGACTTTGGTATCTACGGCTAAACAGAATGGGCAGTGCATATCGCGTCCTGACGAGTGGTTAATATGACCTATAGTTTACCCTGAACTGGCAGGACTACAAAGGAAGAGCTTTTTGAGACTATGGATCGATGGCAGATGCGTCGTTATCCTCTACCATAATGACAATAATCGCCTTTTTGAAGGAACCGCCGTTATGACAAGACGTTATTTAAAGGTTTTCGCGCTGGGAAGCCTGTTTGCTCTGACCGCCTGTGCCCCGCAAAGTGAAGTTCGCCAGCTACATCAGAGCGTCAGCACGCTCAATAAAGAGATGACGCAGTTAAATCAGGAAACGGTAAAAATCACCCAGCAGAATGCCCTGAATAAGAAATCTGCCAGCGGTGTCTATTTATTGCCGGGGGCAAATACCCCTGCCCGACTAAACAGTCAGATCGGTATGCTGCGCATGTCGCTGGCAAATATCGCACCCAATGCCGACGGCACGCGGTTAACACTGCGCATTCAGGGAGAATCAAATGATCCGTTACCGGCATTTAGCGGTACCGTTGAATGGGGACAAATCCAGGGCACCACGCAGGATTACCAGGAGGTTAACGTCCAGAACCAGCTCATCAATGCCCCGGCCAGCAGCCTGGCCCCCAGCGATGTCGACATTCCGCTACAGCTTAATGGCATCACGCCTGAGCAATTAGGTTTCATTCGAATCCATGATATTCAGCCCGCGCAACAGCCTTAACCTTAGTGTCTGAGCGAATGCCTCCCCCAATCCGGACGCGCCGGATTGGGCTGCCTGGTTCAGTCAGATTGCGATGGGCATCCTGACCCGCGTCACTGCTTCATCCCACCATCCCCTTTTCTGTTGCCCTCCCCTCGTTACCATCACTCATACTTATTAAAATCCGTTAAAGATTGGCAATAAGTCCGCCCATCAGTACAATCGCCGTCGTTAAAGTACGCAAACGTGAACGCAATCGATTACGCGTGTGACAGGAATGTGAAACAACACATATTTTTGTGAGCAATGATTCTTATAATAGGCACCACAGAAAATATGAAACATTTAGCAACGCGCAGTCATCTTTTTTCATTCCCGCGAGGGATTTTTTTAAACAGTGGCATAACTATGAAACATACAATTCTTGCAGCAGGCGCAGTGCTGGCGCTCTCTTCTGGCTTTACCGCCCAGGCAGCTGAAGCGGAAAAACCGCAGTTCCTTTCTGACTGGTGGCATCAGAGCGTCAACGTGGTCGGCAGCTATCACACCCGCTTTGGCCCGGCGTTACGTAACGACACCTATCTGGAATATGAAGCGTTCGCCAAAAAAGACTGGTTTGATTTTTACGGCTACGTGGATGCGCCACGCTTCTTCGGCGGTGACGGCGATTCACGCGGCATCTGGAACCACGGTTCGCCGCTGTTTACTGAAATCGAACCGCGTTTTTCCATTGATAAGCTGACCAACTCGGATCTGAGCTTTGGGCCGTTTAAAGAGTGGTACTTTGCCAACAACTATATCTACGATATGGGCCGCAATGAATCCGGTCGCCAGAGCACCTGGTATATGGGTCTGGGTACCGACGTTGAAACCGGTCTGCCGATTGGTCTGTCGCTGAACGTGTATGCCAAATATCAGTGGCAGAACTACGGTGCGTCAAACGAAAACGAGTGGGATGGCTACCGCTTCAAAGTGAAATATTTTGTGCCGATTACCGATGTCTGGGGCGGCCACCTGAGCTATATCGGTTTCACCAACTTTGACTGGGGTTCAGACCTGGGCGACGATCAGTACCGCACCAGCAACTCGATTGCCTCCAGCCATGTCCTGGCACTGAACTACGATCACTGGCACTACTCAGTAGTGGCGCGTTACTTCCATAACGGTGGCCAGTGGAACGATGGCGACCAGCCGGTATGGCAGGCAGAGCCGATCAAATCTAACGGCTTTGGCTGGTATCTGGTCGCAGGGTATAACTTCTAATCCTTCTGCTCTCTACAGTAAGTCGGCGATATTGTCGGCTTACCGTATAATTGTCATAAATGCGTCTCCATATCGTATTGAATGATTGAAGCCATCAATATTAAATTAAAAAAAATCTAAAAATAACCGACACACATTCATGCGAAATATATTTCGCGATTTATCATTAACCCTCAAAATATATTTTTAATTGTATTAATGCAATTCGCATCACGTTATTAATCATTCCGCAAGAATATTTGTGATCGTTTTCTCACTCTGTTTAAAACAGAATAGGAAAACGTTTTCCTTTTTTTATAATCTCGGCTATCACAGTCAGGCAGAGGCAATAACGTGGTGAAAAAAGCTGATAACAAAACACGTATTACTATTAGAGACATTGCCAACGCCGCGAATGTTAGTATAAGTACCGTCTCCAAAGTTATGAATGGGACCGGGTCCATTAGCCAACAGACCAAAGATAAAATTAAGCGTGTCATTAATGAAATGGATTATCGGCCCAGCGAACTGGCCCGCTCTCTGCATCAGAAAAAAACCTATACCATCGGTTTATTATCCAGCGACGGCTATGGTCGTTTCAGCCTGCCTATTTTAAAAGGCATAGAAAATGCGCTGGCAGAAGCACAGATATCCGTTTTCTTATGTAACGCCAGCGGCTCACCGCAAGAGTTTAAACGGCATATTGATTCTCTGTTAGCAAAACATGTTGACGGTATTATTGTTACCGCCGCGAAAACCGATAAGCGTGAGCCGCTACGGTTAAAAGATAATACACCCGTGGTGTATGCCTATACCGCTGTTGATGACGACAATGCAATGTGTGTATTACCAGACGATCGCGGCGCGGGTAAGCTGGCGTGTCAGCACTTAATCGAGCAGGGCTGCAAAAATATCGTGCACATCACCGGTCCTGAACATTTTTTAGCGGTGCAACAGCGTAGCGCCGGATGTCGGGAAGTGATGGAAGCGCAGAACATGCCTTGTTTTGCGGAACAGTATGGTAGCTGGAGTTCTGCGCATGGCTACGATGCTATGCGACTGCTCTTGTCTCAGGGCATCGACATTGACGGGGTGATTACCGGCAATGATCTGATCGGCCACGGCGTACTTCAGGCCTTATATGAACAGCATAAATCCGTTCCCAAAGACGTTGCGGTGGTCAGTTTCGATAACTGGCAGGTTATTACGGAGCTATGCCGCCCAACGTTAAGCAGTATTGATTTTCAGTTAAATGAATTAGGCCGCATTGCCGGTGAATGTTTAATAGAAAAAATTGATGGTCAGGACCGCAGGGGCAAAGTGATGGTTCCCTGCTACTTACAACCAGGAGAATCAAGCTGTCGATATTCTCAAGCGTAACAAATTAGGGGTTTTTATGATTTCTAAATTTGTCCACACAGCCGTTGCTGCGTGTATCATCTCTGCTTCGTTTAATGGTATTGCGCAGGCAAAAGAAACAATTACCTTCTGGGGACGTAGCGACCAGGCCTCCCTGGAAGTTATTGTCAATGAGTACAATAAAGCGCAGGACAAGGTCAACGTCCGTCTGAACATTGTTCCTAATTCCTCGCTCATGTCTAAATTAAGCTCCTCCATCGCCGCCGGTAATCCACCCGATCTGGTCGCCCTGGATATCGTTTATTTTCCCGAACTTAATCGCTCAGAACAGCTCGTCGATCTGACCGACAAAGTTGGCAAGATGGATTATATAAGCCAGTTTAGCGATACCTTAAAAGCTATTGGCAGCTATGAAGGACATATTTATGGCGTACCGTTTGCCGCTGAATCCTCCTTCCTCTATTACAATAAGAAACTGTTCCGTCAGGCCGGATTGGACCCGGAAAGGCCGCCAGAGACGCTACAGGAACTGCGTGACGACGCGGAAAAAATTACAAAAGTTGGCGAGGGATATTATGGTTTTGCCCTGCCTGGCGGATGCTCGGGCTGTCTGGCATTTACCTTTGTTCCCTATTTGTGGGCCAGCGGTGGGGATCTGGTTTCAGCTGATGGCAAAACGTCCGTCGTTGACTCGGCGCAGAACAAAAAAACGCTGACCTTCTTCCATAACAAGTATAAAGACGGATTAATCTCCCCCCTCTCACGTGCCGACTCAGCACTGAATGACTCATTCGCCTCCGGAAAAATTGGCATGGTTGGCTCAGGTGCCTTCACCTTTAAAGTCTTCAGAGATAACTATCCTGATATTGATTATGGCGTTGCGTATTTCCCTGGCGAGAAAAAGGGCGACTGGGCGTCCTTTTCTGGCGGCGATGCGTTTGCTATTCCGGTAGGCAGCAAGCATGAGAAAGAGGCCATTGATTTTATCAACTGGACCCTATCAAAAGAAACGCAGATCGAAGTGCTGGCAAAAAATGGCTTTATTCCTACACGGCAGGATGTCAGCGAAAATCCTTACAGCCAAAAAGACGCAAAATACCTTCTGGCAAGCAAAGCGCTGGCCAAAGGCCACGTTCCCTATTTAATTCCCTATAACGAAACGATTAACGCGCAAAATAGCCCGTTGCTGACATTGATTCAAAAATCAGTTTTTGAAGGTGATGTGGATAATGCGCTGAAAACAGCCGACCAGAAAATTAAACAAATTTTAAAAAGATCGGAACAGTGATTTATAGTTGAATCTTTATGAAGTGAGGCACTCTGCCATTCATCTTTTACTGGCAGAGTGCCTGCACGGCGAGGCGTTGACAATGTCTACACAGATGGAAGAATATCAGCCCCAGCTTTTTCAACAGTGGCTACAGAAAAAAAGCGCTGCGTTATCAGAACAAACGTTTCGTAAAAGTAACGCCAGGGGATATTTAGGCTTTCTCTTCATCCTGCCAGTTCTGATGGTGGTAGGGCTGTTTTTTATTACACCACTAATCATGACGGCCTGGATGTCTTTTTATAAATGGCCCCTATTTGGTAAAGCCAAATTTATCGGTCTGCAAAATTACCTCAACATTATTGATGATGGTATTTTCTGGCATGCTTTAAAATTCACCTTTGTTTATGCCATTATCATCACGCCGTTAATCTTTATTCTGTCAATGATAATGGCGTCACTGGTTAAAGACAATAAGAAACCGGGTGTCGCATTTTTTCGCAGCGTGTATTTTTTGCCAACCGTCATTGGTTTTGGTGCCGCCAGTATTATGTGGCGCTGGCTACTCGACCCGCGCTATGGCTTGTTAAATCACCTTGGGGTATCGCTGGGATTATTCGACTCACCGGTCATTTATCAGGATAGCTTTAATGCCAGCTTCTTTGTTGTTATTGCCATGGTGCTATGGAAAACCGCAGGCTTTAACATGATCCTGTTGCTGGTTGGACTACAGGGCATCGATAAAGATATTTACCATGCGGCCCAGGTGGATGGTGCAACGGGCTGGCGACGGTTGCGCTATATCACGCTGCCGTTAATGCGACGAACCTTTATGTTAACGCTAATCCTCTCTGTTTCCGGCTCGCTACTGGCGTTCGATCAGTTTTACATCATTACCAATGGCGGCCCGATGGATAAAACGATCACCAGCGTCTTTCATATTTACAATAATTCATTTATGTATGGCCGAATGGGTTATGGTGCCGCGCTATCAATTGTTCAATTGTTTATATTGATGGTGATTAGCATCCTGCAAATCTGGTTCTTACGCGATAAACAAGGACGGGCGTAACCATGAGCAACGATGTTGTTTTACAATTCAATCGGAAGAGAAGTAGAATCACCGAAATTCTCTTTTACGCAATCAATGGCATACTGGTCATCGGTTTTCTTTATCCATTGGCCTGCGTATTTATTTCATCATTAAAAATCTCCAGCGATTTAGTCATGACGCCACCAACATGGTGGCCATCGATTTTCACTATTAATAATTTCAGTGAGCTATTGCTATCCAATAACAGCATGACCCGGGCAATCATGCTTTCCGGTGTGATATCATTGCTCACGGTCGTCGGCACGGTAATATTGTCTACGCTGGCAGGCTATGGTTTCTCACGCTTCAACTTTCGCGGAAAGAACCTCTTTTTTGTCATCGTCTTATTAACAATGATGATCCCTTTTCAGCCTATTTTAACGCCATTATTTATTATCATCACGAAAATGGGCTTACAAAATAACATCATTGGACTGGTGCTGGTTTATATTACGTTTCAGTTACCGTTCAGTGTTTTTATGATGAGAAACACGTTTGATAGCATTCCGCGGGAGATAGATGAAGCGGCGCAGCTTGACGGTTGCTCACCGCTAAAAATCCTTTTCCGGGTGATGCCGACAATGGTATCCCCCGGTATTGTCACCGTTATAGTGACAACCTTCATTGCTGCATGGAATGAATTTCTGGTGGCGTTGGTATTTATGACTGACTCCGAAAATTACACCATGCCTATTTTGTTGTTTACCACCAGTTCCGGACAGTATGGCACCGTTAACTGGGGCCTGTTGCAGGCCAGCACGACATTTACAATGCTGCCCTGCATCATCATTTTCCTGTTTCTACAAAAGCATTATGTCAGTGGATTAACCAGCGGCGCAACGAAAGGCTGATCCATTACTTATCTGTTATTTCATGGAGAACGAGCATGAAGCTAAATACCGTATCAGCCATTCCTGGAACGCTGTCGTTTATCAATCCAGGAAATATTCAGCCTCTCGGGTGGCTGAAGCGCCAGTTAACACTTCAGGCGCAGGGACTTTCTGGTCAACTGGAGGAAGTATGGCCTGATGTTGGCCCAAACAGCGGCTGGTTAGGCGGCAGCGGCGAAAGCTGGGAGCGCGGCCCTTATTATTTAGACGGTATGCTGCCGCTGGCGTACTGCCTGCATGATGACAAATTGATTAAAAAAACGCAGAAGTGGATTGAATGGATGCTTAACAGCCAGGACGCCGAAGGCTGGTTCGGACCGCAGCACAACAGTGACTGGTGGCCGCGCATGGTCGCGTTAAAAGTGCTAATGCAATATGCCGACGCCACCAGCGATCCACGCGTGTTACCTTTTATGCAGCGCTATTTTCATTATCAGCTCCGCCATTTACCTGAGCGCCCGCTGAGCGACTGGGGCAAGGCTCGCGCTGCTGATAACGTTCTGACCGTTTTATGGGCATGGAAGCAGTTACCCGATGATGACACCTTGCCGAAACTTGCCAGACTTTTACTGGAGCAGGGTAACCACTGGCCGGACTTTATTCTTCATCATTTGCCGACGGGTCCGGTGAATTACTTTTCACACCTCACCCACGTCGTCAACGTGGCGATGGGCATGAAATACTCGGCCATGCATGATGATGTTCATCAACGGCGTGAACGACTGACAGAAATTCAGCGCTGTTTTAGCGAGCTGGATCGCCATCACGGCCAGGCACAGGGCATGTTCTCCGGCGATGAATGGCTGGCAGGCAACGCTCCGGAACAAGGCGTGGAGTTATGCGCCATCGTTGAGCTAATGTATTCGCTGGAAAATTTACTGCGCATTTACGGCGACGCGCAGTTTGCCGAACGTCTTGAGCGTATTGCGTTTAACGCCCTCCCTGCCGGGATCACGGCGGATATGATGGCGCACCAGTATCATCAACAGCCAAATCAAATTGCCGCCAGCGTTGCCCAGCGTAACTGGACGTATAGCGGCGATGAATGCAATACCTTCGGCCTGGAGCCAAACTTCGGTTGCTGTACCGCAAACTATCATCAGGGCTGGCCAAAATTCTGCAACAGTCTGTTTATGCGTGCCGGTGAAAAAGATTTAGCCTGCATGATGTACGCCCCGGCACGTGTTGAATCGGGTGACTGGAAGGTGTCGCTGGATACCGATTATCCGTTTAATGGCGATCTGATCTTTACGGTGCATTCTGCGCCAGAAGGGGAAAAAACGTTATGGTTACGCATTCCGTCATGGAGTCGCGGCACACGTATTACGCTTAATGGAAATACGCTTCCTAACGTCAGTACCTGCGGCTATCTGCCCGTTACCCGGCAATGGCACACCGGTGATAACCTCAGTGTGACATTTGAGCGCCAGGTCGCCGTCGAACCCCGTCAGCACAATGCGGTCAGTCTGTATTACGGTCCGTTACTGATGGCACTCACGCCCGGTGAAATCTGGGAAAAAATTCCCGGCGGCGCGTTGACCGGTGACTGGGAGGTACGTGCACGTTCCACCTGGAATTATGCGCTGGACGTGCAGCCGGAAACTGGCGCGGAAGTTCGTGAGATCCACTATCAACCTTCCGGTGAACAGCCGTTTGCGCTGGCCAGCGCCCCGCTAACATTACGGGCGAGCGCACGACGGTTACCTACCTGGAAGGTCGTCGATAATTCGGCAGGCCCGGTGCCTAACAGTCCGGCTTATGACGCAATGTCATGCCCATCAACCATCACGCTGGTCCCCTATGGCTGTGCACGTATTCGTATCGCAGAGTTTCCATGGGTTGACGGACGCCAGAAGCAGGCGGAAGCACATTAAAAGGTGATGCCATGGCAACAATACGATTAGCGTCCGTCTACAAAGCGTATTCGGCGAAACAGATTGTGATTAACGATATCAACCTGACCATTAACCAGGGCGAATTTTGCGTCATCGTTGGCCCGTCTGGCTGCGGTAAATCCACCCTGCTACGGATGATCGCCGGGCTGGAGGAGATCTCCGCAGGTGAACTGTATATTGATGAAAAACGCATGACCGATGTCCCCTCTTCCGAGAGGGGCATTGCGATGGTTTTTCAGAACTATGCGCTCTATCCCCATATGACGGTTGAGGAAAATATGGGGTTTGCCTTAAAGATGGCCAGGATGCCTGACGAGGAGATTAAAGTCCAGGTCGCTGCCGCGGCCAAATCCCTCCAGCTGGAAGATCTGCTTACTCGTCGCCCGGCCGCCCTCTCTGGCGGACAGCGACAACGCGTGGCCATCGGGCGCGCTATTGTTCGCAAACCCGGCGCATTTCTGTTTGATGAACCGCTGTCTAACCTTGACGCCGGTCTGCGCGCGCAAATGCGCCTTGAGATTGGCCGGTTGCATCGTGAATTTGAAAATGTCGCGACGATTTATGTTACCCACGATCAGGTCGAGGCCATGACGCTGGCAGACAAAATCGTACTGCTTAATAGCGGCGAGAACGTCAATAAATACGGGAGTGTGGCGCAAATTGGCTCACCTATGGAGTTGTATGAGCATCCGCGCAATAAATTTACCGCCAGCTTTATTGGCTCACCACGAATGAATTTTTTAGCAGCACAGGTAGCAGAAATTCATTCCGATCACGTAGATGTCAAACTTTCTGATAAAGAAATACTCAGCGTGCAGGTAGACGGCAAATATTTATCCGTTGGTGAAAACGTCACGCTTGGAATACGTCCGGAGCATATCACGCTGACGTCGGAGGCAGGCGACAATACCCTTGAACGGCCAATCCATTTTATCGAGCAACTCGGCGATGCCACTTGCCTGTATCTTGAGGATGATTTGACGGCAAAGCTCAACGGCTATCATCAATATCAACGCTACAGTACGGTCAGACTGCATATCCCGGCACGCTGCTGCCATCTTTTCGACAGTAATGAACAGGCGTGCCCTCGCCTGTCAGCGTAAATCCCTTACCCGCTTTGCAGCGGGTAAGGCTATTTATCACGAGAACCGCTGAACCTATGAATGTACAAGATCGTGAATTTATTGCTATCAGCAAAGCGCAGGCCTTACGCTGTACCGGAAATGTAAAAATCGCCGAAATCCTTGAGCGTGGCCTGGCTAATACGCTGGATACCACCGTGCAAAAAAGCGATAACGGCGTTTTTATTATCACCGGCGATATCCCTGCTATGTGGTTGCGGGACTCCGCCTGCCAGATACGTCCTTATTTGCTTTTTTGTCAGCAACACCGCGAGTTACAGACGTTGATTGCTGGCGTGATCAGCCAGCAGATGCATTTTATTACGCTTGATCCCTACGCTAACGCGTTTAATCGCCATCCTGACGGTTCAGGTCATCAAAGCGATCTAACGGCGATGCACGCGCAAATCTGGGAGCGCAAATACGAAATTGACTCCCTCTGCTATCCGCTTCAGCTTGCCTGGCTGTTCTGGAAAATCACCGGCATTACCACGCATTTTGATCAAACGTTTATCCAGGCCAGCCGTCTGATCCTGGAGCTGTGGGAAACCGAGCAGCATCACGGGCAACGCTCTGCCTATCATTTCCAGCGTCCTAACCCCCCTGCGCCTACGGATACGCTTCCTTGTAACGGCAAAGGCGCGCCGGTAAGCTACACCGGAATGACCTGGTCGGGTTTTCGCCCAAGCGACGATGCCTGTACCTGGGGTTATCTGGTCCCTGCGAATTTTTTCGCCACCGTGGCACTGGGTTACCTGGAAGATATTGCCCGCGATGTTCTGCATGATAATGCAATGCGCTGTAATGCTGTCGCGCTACGAGCGACAATCCGTGCCGGAATTGAGGCGCATGCCGTGGTCCGGCATCCTGATTATGGCGAAATGTACTGCTATGAAACGGACGGTCTCGGCAATGTGCTGTTGATGGACGACGCTAATGTCCCATCACTTTTGTCACTGCCGCTGCTGGGCGCGCTGGCAAAAGACGATCCGCGCTACCTGAACACCCGACGCTTTATCTTAAGTACAGACAATCCATTTTACCGCACCGGGAAGTACGCGCAGGGCGTCGGCAGCCCGCATACGCCGACCGGTTATATTTGGCCGATTGCGCTGGCGGTGCAGGGCCTGACCACTGACGATCCGGCGGAAAAGCTCGCCATGATTAAGATGCTGATCGACACCGACGACAACACCGGCATGATGCACGAATCGTTCGATCCCAGCGATCCCTCCCGTTATACCCGCCCGTGGTTCTCCTGGGCCAACGCCATGTTCTGCGAACTGGCGCTGGATTATTGTGGCCTCAGACTTAACGATTTGATTCATCAAAAGGAATGATCATGACAATCACTGTGAAAAATCCGCTGATCGAGGGCTGGTACGCCGACCCGGAAATCCGTTTTTATGCAGGTCAGTACTGGATCTACGTTACCCGCTCTTTCACCGACTATAAGCAGCAACTGAATATCGACGCATTTTCTTCCCCGGATTTAGTGCACTGGGAGAAACATGCCGGGATCGTTGAGATGGCTGACTTCCCATGGATCTGGCGTGCGGTCTGGGCACCGACGATTGTTGCCGCCAATAACAGGTACTATCTGATTTTTGCCTCGAATGACATTCAGGATAACGACCAGGTCGGCGGGCTGGAAATTGCCGTCGCAGACTCGCCTGCGGGTCCATTTCGGGCACTACTCAAAAAGCCGCTGATTGACCGCTTTATTAACGACGCGCAGCCCATAGATGCCCACCTGTTTGCCGATGATGACGGTAAAATATACCTTTATTACGGCGGCTGGGGACACTGCAATGTTGCTCAGATGAACCCTGACATGGACGGGTTTATCCCTTTCGAGGATGGGACCGTATTTCGCGAGATCGATATTCCCGGCTACGTCGAGGCTCCCTGCATGATCAAGCGCCGGGGCCGGTATCATTTTATGTGGTCGGAGGGCAACTGGACCAACGGTAGCTATCGCGCCGTGACGACTGCCAGCGACTCGCCATTTGTCTTCGCTGGCCCGCGTACCACCCTACTGACCGCGCAGCCGATCGCCGACGGGCCGGGGCATCATAGCTGTATTGCGCTCAACGATGAAGACCAATGGCTGATCGCCTATCACCGACGTATCCCTGGCGATAATGAGGCGGGACACCGGATGCTGTGTCTGGATAAGCTGATCTTTAGCGGGGAGACGATTGAGCCGGTAGTAATGACTGACGGACTGAGGATTTAAGCGGTTTTCAGCGGGATGAGGGGCGTAAGCACCCCCTCATTACCGGTCTTACCCACGCATCAGGCAGTGAGACTCTCCTCAACCGGAAGTCAGATGGAGTCGATCATTGTCAATCTGGAGGAGAAAAAGTTAAGCCTGCGCACATGATCGATGAAATCAAGCTTTGGTACGCTCATTTTCTCTGATGGGTTGAATTATCTTTATAAATAAAATCAAAATCAACGCCCGCATTTTCCGCTAAAAAAATAAATAGCTCAGCATGTTTATCCAATGCTTTTGCTGGTATCAAAATCGGTAAATACCCTGCTGTAATTTTTCCTTTTGGCGTATTTTTAGGACAAAAGATAAATGCAAGGAATTCATCCGTTCGTTGAATAATATAAAAATCATCCCAGGATAAGGCACCATACTGCCAGGGATCGGTAAAAACTATACCTTCCTGATAAAAAGTGTAACGGGCTGGCTGGCTGAAATCTGCCCGGTAAAGTGCCCGGGCCATTTCACGAAATCCAAAAAGCCATATCCAAAGGTTAACCTGAATCCCTATGGTTGCTGCGACAAAGACCATTACCGCAACATAAGATATAGCGCTCAGGATTTTAATCCAGCTAACGAGAGGGAATACTGAACTAATACACGCCATGACCAGTGCGATAGCAATAGAAATGCAGGGTAATGTAACAACACGAGGATAAATTCTATATACTTTGTAATATTTTTTCAGAAACTGAGTAAAATTTTTTATCAGCCCGGTAAACGAAGCCAGATCGTAGTCAACAATAATTGAATCACCAATACTATTACGACATCCATGAGGGTTAAATCGAACCAATTCCCTGTTCATAAAACATCTATCCTAATATTACTCTAATCATCACACATAAAGTGCAGAAAGGTTGGTAATAGCAAGACTGATCCCTGGAGCATTGTCACGCTATACGAGTCCAGCTATAAAAATCCTGGCCAGCTGGCCAGGATTCAGAGCGTAATACCAGTTTGTGTTCTGCTTACGGCAGAATGGACGGCTGATCCGCCCCTTCTTTCTCGACTTTCTGCTGGAGCATATGCTCGCGCTTCATACCGAGTTTCAGCGCCAGCGCTGAAGCAACATAGATGGACGACGCGGTACCAATTGAAACACCGATCAGCATTGTCAGCGAGAAGCCTTCCAGTACCGGACCACCGAAGAGGTACAGCATCAGGATAACCACTAACGTTGTCCCTGAGGTAATCAAGGTACGGTGCAGCGTCTGGGTCAGCGACACGTTAAAGATTTCGTAAGGCGTCCCGCGACGAATTTTGCGGAAGTTTTCACGAATACGGTCTGATACCACGATGCTGTCGTTCAGCGAGTAACCGATGACCGACATCAATGATGCCACGATCGTCAGGTCAATTTCGATATGGAACAACGACAAAATCCCGAGCGTGATAATCACGTCGTGCGCCAGCGAGATAACCACGCCTGCCGCCAGTCGCCATTCGAAGCGGAAACCGACGTACACGAGGATGGAGATTAACGCCACCATCAGCGCCATCGCGCCGGTTTGCGCCAGATCGGCACCCACGCTTGGGCCAACGAACTCAATACGCTTAACGGCCGCATTCTGGCTCGTGGACTCGTTAATCACACTCAGTACTTTGCTGCCCAGTACCTGACCACCACTTTCACCTTCGGTTGGTGGCATACGTACCATGATGTCGTGGCTGCTGCCGAAGTTCTGCAACTGCGGTTCTTCAAAACCCGCTTTTTGCAGCGCTTCGCGCATCACGTCCATATCAGCCGGTTTTTCCAGCGTGATTTCAATAACGGTACCACCGGTGAAGTCGAGACCCCAGTTAAAGCCGCGCACGCCCATAATGACAATGGCCGCCACCAGCAATAGCCCTGAAATGCCGAAAGCCCAGTAGTCCCAGCGCATAAAGTCATAGACTTTACGGCCGTGGTTCAGTTGTTCAACAGTATATTCCTGTGCCACATCGCACTCCTCAGATTGACAGCTTGTTGACGCGTTTGCCGCCATACAACAGGTTTACGATGGCACGCGTACCGACAATCGCGGTAAACATCGACGTCGCCACACCAATACCGGTAGTGATCGCGAACCCTTTAATTGCCCCGGTACCGACAGCGTACAGGATCAGCACTTTAATCAGCGTGGTGATGTTCGCATCGAAGATGGAACTAAACGCGCCCGCATAGCCTTCGTTGATCGCCTGCTGAACTGTACGCCCGTTGCTCAATTCTTCTTTGATACGTTCGTTAATCAGTACGTTGGCGTCAACCGCCACCGCAAGGGTTAAGACGATCCCCGCGATGCCTGGCATACTCAACGTTGCCCCCGGCAGGAGCGACATAATCCCGACAATCAACACCAGGTTCGCCACCAGTGCGCTGGTCGCAATCAGGCCAAACTTCTTATAGAAGACGATCATAAACAGAATGGAGACGGCCAAACCTGCCAGACACGCTTCCAGACCCTGCTTAATGTTCTGCATCCCCAGGGTTGGGCCGATGGTACGTTCTTCCACAATCTGAATCGGCGCAATCAACGCACCGGCACGCAGCAGTAATGACAACTGACGGGCTTCATTCGGGTTGTTAATACCGGTAATACGGAAGCTGTTACCCAGACGAGACTGGATATTGGCAACGTTAATCACCTCTTCCTGCTTCACCAGTACCGAGCGACCGTTAGCATCTTTCTTACCGCTGTCTTTATACTCCACAAACAGGGTCGCCATCGGTTTACCGATATTGTCCTTGGTGAAGTTAGACATGATGTTACCGCCAGCGCTGTCAAGCGAGATATTAACCTGCGGCTGGTTGTACTCATCCTGATTTGAGGTGGAGTCAGTGATATGGTCACCGGTGAGGATCACACGCTTGAACAGCACGACCGGCTGGCCTTCACGCATTTGCTTCACTTCGGAATCACCCGGTATGCGGCCAGATGCGGCAGCAGCCTGATCGACGTTGGTATTGACCAGACGGAATTCCAGCGTTGCGGTCGCGCCAAGAATTTCTTTCGCGCGTGCGGTATCCTGAATCCCCGGTAGCTCTACGACGATCCGGTCGGCACCCTGACGCTGAACGACTGGCTCTGCAACGCCCAGTTGGTTAACACGGTTACGCAGAATATTGATGTTCTGCTGGACCGCGTATTCACGGGCTTCGCTCAACCGCGCATCGGTCATCACGGCACGCAGCGCATTGCTGCTCTGGCTGGAAATCACCAGGTCCTGATGACGTTTGCTCAGATAAGAAACGGCTTCATCACGGGCAGATGCATCACGGAAAGTAATGCTCAGGCCGTAGTTATTTTCTTTGCGAACGGTAGTATACGGAATGCCTTTTTCGCGCAAATCGCTGCGCAGGCCGTCAATATTCTGTTCCTGAAGTTTACCCAGCGCCGTGTCCATATCCACTTCCATCAGGAAGTGAACGCCGCCACGCAGGTCGAGACCCAGCTTCATCGGCTCAGCTTTGATGGCCGCCAGCCAGCGCGGGGTGGCCGGAGCAAGGTTAAGCGCCACGACGTATTTATCGCTTAGCACGTCAACCAGCGCTTCACGGGCACGCAGTTGGGTATCCGTGGAGTCAAAGCGTACTAAGATAGCGCCCTCTTCCAGCACCATAGACTTCGCGGTAATTTTATCTTTTTGTAATGTATTCTGGATCTGGATCAGCGTTTCTTCACTGGCGACGCCGCCGCGCACGCCAGTGATCTGAACAGCCGGATCCTCACCATACAGGTTGGGAAGTGCGTAAAGCAGGCCGACGACAATCACGACGACCAGCATAATGTACTTCCACAAAGGATAACGGTTTAACACGGCAGTTCCCTTTGGGAAATCAAAAAATTACAGCGCCTTCATCGTGCCTTTCGGCAGAACGGCAGCTACGAAATCACGTTTGATAACCACTTCCGTGGTGTCGTTCAGCGCGATGGCAATATAGCCGCTGTCTGCCACTTTCGTGACGCGACCCACCAGACCACCGTTCGTTAACACTTCATCACCTTTGGCAATCGAGCTCATCAGGTTTTTGTGTTCTTTGGTCCGCTTCTGCTGAGGGCGTAAGATCATGAAGTAAAAAATCAGACCAAAAACCACCAGCATCAGAATCAAAGACATCGGGCTGCTCTGACCAGCGCCGCCTGGTGCTGCTATCGCATCAGAAATAAAAAAGCTCATTCAAATTCCCTCATTATTAAAATTAATCAACGTTTACAGGTGGTACGGGTCGCCCCTGACGCTGGTAAAAATCGGTGACGAAGCTCTCTAATTTACCCTCTTCAATAGCCTTGCGTAAACCAGCCATTAAACGCTGATAGTAGCGCAGGTTATGAATGGTATTGAGACGCGCGCCCAGTATTTCGTTACAACGGTCAAGATGATGCAAGTAGGCACGTGAATAATTGCGACAGGTGTAGCAATCACACTCAGCATCAAGCGGACCAGTATCGCTTTTATACTTCGCGTTACGGATTTTCACCACGCCCTCAGTCACAAACAGGTGGCCGTTGCGGGCATTACGCGTTGGCATTACGCAGTCAAACATATCGATACCACGACGCACGCCTTCAACCAGATCTTCCGGTTTGCCGACGCCCATCAGGTAGCGTGGTTTATCGGCCGGGATCTGCGGGCAAACATGCTCCAGAATCCGGTGCATATCGGCTTTCGGCTCCCCTACCGCCAGTCCGCCGACAGCGTAGCCATCAAAGCCAATCTCCACCAGACCTTTGACCGAGATATCGCGTAAATCTTCGTAAACGCTGCCCTGAATGATGCCGAACAGCGCGTTTTTGTTGCCAAGACTGTCAAAACGGTCGCGGCTGCGTTTCGCCCAGCGTAACGACATTTCCATCGAGCGCTTTGCATAGTCCCAGTCCGCCGGATACGGCGTACACTCATCGAAAATCATCACGATGTCAGAGCCGAGATCGAACTGGATTTCCATCGATTTTTCCGGATCGAGGAAGATCGGATCGCCGTTGATCGGATTGCGGAAATGCACGCCCTGCTCGGTGATCTTACGGATATCACCAAGGCTGAAAACCTGGAAGCCGCCGGAATCGGTCAGGATGGGTCCTTTCCACTGCATAAAATCGTGCAGATCGCCGTGCAGCTTCATGATTTCCTGGCCCGGGCGCAGCCACAAGTGGAACGTATTACCGAGAATGATTTGCGCGCCGGTCGCTTCAACTTCTTCCGGCGTCATGCCTTTGACGGTGCCGTAGGTGCCCACCGGCATAAACGCAGGCGTTTCCACTACGCCACGATCAAACACCAGGCGGCCACGGCGAGCGCGTCCGTCGGTGGTATCCAGTTCGAATTTCATTTTTTCTCCAGTACGCCGGAAAAACAGTCCGACGTGAAAAGCTTATGTCGCGGCATTATTCCCCGACACGTTCATTAATCGCCGACGGATTGTACGTGATATACATGGCATCGCCATAACTAAAAAAGCGATATTCGGCGTTAACCGCCTGCTGATACGCGTTCATGGTGTGTTTATAACCCGCAAATGCCGAGACCAGCATGATCAGCGTGGATTCCGGCAGATGGAAGTTAGTGACCAGCGCATCAATGACCTTGTAGTGATACCCCGGGTAAATGAAGATTTGCGTATCACCAAAGAACGGTTCAATCAGGTCGTTTTTTGCCGCCTGCGCCGCGCTTTCCAGCGAGCGTACCGAGGTCGTCCCCACCGCAATCACCCGGTTACCGCGCGCTTTCGCCGCCAGCACCGCATCGACCACCTCCTGCGGCACTTCGGCATATTCAGAGTGCATGATGTGATCTTCGATGCTCTCGACCCGCACCGGCTGGAACGTCCCGGCTCCCACGTGTAGGGTGACAAAGGCCATCTCAATGCCTTTACTGCGCAGGCGCTCAAGCAGCGGCTCATCAAAATGCAGACCGGCAGTTGGCGCGGCGACCGCACCCGGCTTCTGGCTGTAGACGGTCTGATACAGTTCGCGGTCGGCGTCTTCATCCGGTCGGTCGATATACGGCGGCAGCGGCATGTGGCCGATGGCGTTGAGGATATCCAGCACCGGCCGCTCATCGTGAAACTCAACTTCAAACAGCGCATCGTGACGGGCAGTCATTGTGGCCTGAATGCTTTCGTCGTCACCGAGCAGCAGCTCCGCGCCGGGCTTCGGCGCTTTTGAGGCGCGAATATGTGCCAGAATACGTTTATCATCCAGCATGCGCTCAACCAGTACTTCAATCTTGCCGCCGCTGGCTTTACGGCCAAACAACCGTGCCGGGATCACCCGCGTGTTGTTAAAGACCAGAAGATCGCCAGGGTTGAGCTTGTCGAGCAAATCGGTGAAAGTACCATGCGTCAGCGCTCCTGTCGGCCCGTCCAGCGATAATAAGCGACATGCGCTGCGCTCAGGCTGCGGATAATGAGCAATCAGGGATTCGGGGAGTTCAAAGGAAAAATCGGCAAGGCGCATGACAGTAACCAGGACAAATAAAGAAGCGGGTAGTCTAGTGCCGGGGCGTTTTCCCTGCAACCTTTACCCTGCCGGAGATAGCAACAAACCATGAATTTTCTTGCTCACCTGCACCTCGCCCACCTCGCTGACAGTTCGCTGTCTGGAAATTTACTGGCAGATTTCGTGCGCGGTAATCCGCAATCACTTTATCCGCAGGCGGTCGTGGACGGTATTTTTATGCATCGGCGTATTGATGTGATGACCGATAATCTGCCGGAAGTGAAACTCGCGCGGGAGTGGTTTCGTCCTCAAACGCGCCGGGTTTCTCCGATTACCCTGGACGTAATGTGGGATCATTTTCTCTCCCGCCACTGGGAAAAAGTGTCACCCGATCTGCCGCTGGCGGAATTTATAAACTACGCCGAGGCGCAGATCGGCATGATACTGCCCGACTCGCCGCCGCGTTTTGTTAATCTCAATCAGTATCTTTGGTCCGAACGCTGGCTGGAGCGCTATCGCGATATGGCGTTTATTCAAAACGTACTGAACGGCATGGCCAGCCGCCGCCCACGGCTTGATGCACTACGCGATTCCTGGCACGATCTGGATGCGCATTATGAGAAGCTGGAAACGCTGTTCTGGCAGTTTTACCCGCGGATGATGGCGCAGGCAAAGCGGCAGGAGTTATGATTCCTTCAGATTATTCTATTCCCGATGCTGCTATTCTGTGAGTAACTGTAAAAGTGAGACGCCACATCCAGTGTTTTTTTTCGCCACATGAGGATATGCCATAGCGATTGATATGAGGTAGCTATGGATATTTTTATTTCAAAAAAGATGCGTAATTTCATCCTGCTGGCGCAGACTAACAATATTGCCAGAGCCGCAGAGAAAATACACATGACCGCATCCCCCTTCGGCAAAAGTATTGCGGCGCTGGAAGATCAAATAGGCTATACGCTGTTTACCCGCAAAGATAACAGCATCAGTCTGAATAAAGCCGGACAGGAGTTATATCAGAAGCTGTTTCCTATTTATCAGCGCTTATCGGCCATCGATAACGACATTCACCACGCCGCGCACCGCTCGCGCAACATCGTTATTGGCATCGACAACACGTATCCGACGATTATTTTCGATCAGCTTATCAGCCTCGGCGATAAATATGATGGTGTCACCACCCAGGCCGTCGAGTTCAGCGAGAACGGAGTGATTGATAACCTGTTCGATCGCCAGCTTGATTTTATTATCTCCCCTCAGCATGTTTCAGCTCGCGTGCAGAAGCTGGAAAATCTGACCATCAGCGAACTGTCGCCGCTGCGTCTGGGGTTTCTGGTTTCCCGTCGCTATGAAGAGAGACTGCCGCAGGATCTGTTGCGTGAACTGCCCTGGCTACAAATGCGCTTCCAGAACCGGGCCAATTTTGAAGCAATGCTGGACGCCTGGATGCGCCCCTGCGGGATAAATCCAACGATTATCTATCGTCCCTACAGCTTTATGGCCAAAATCAGCGCCGTGGAGCGAGGACAATTTTTGACGGTTATTCCTTACTTTGCCTGGCGCCTGGTGAACCCGGCGAAGCTGAAGTATTTTGACGCTCCCGGTAATCCGATGTATATGCAGGAGTATCTCTATTCGCTGAAAAATCATCGATATACCGCCACGATGCTTCAGCATATTACTGAAGATCGTGACGGTATGGCTGACTAGCCGAGCATTGAACCGTGCTCGATCAGGTTGCGGTGTAGATCAAAAGCATGGCTGAGATCGTGATGAATGTGTCCGCCGGAAGCATTCGCCAGATAGCGATGCAAATAGTCCCGATATAGCGGATGCGCGCAGTTATCGATAATCGCGTGAGCCCGCTGTAGCGGTGATAACCCGCGCAGATCGGCGATACCCTGCTCGGTAATGATCACTTTTACGCTGTGCTCGCTGTGGTCGACATGGCTGCACATCGGCACGATGGTCGAAATCTTCCCGTCTTTGGCAATGGACGGTGCCATAAAGATGGAGAGATAGGCATTACGCTCAAAATCGCCGCTGCCGCCGATGCCGTTCATCAGATTCACCCCGGCGACGTGCGTCGAGTTGGCGTGGCCGTAAATATCAAATTCCAGCCCCACGTTCAGGGCGATAACGCCCAGACGCCGGATAATTTCCGGGTTATTGGAAATCTCCTGCGGGCGCAGCACGATGCGGCTGGCGAAGAAATCCATATTGTCGTAGATTTTGCGCAATGAATCGGCGGATACGGTCAGGCTGGAAGCACTGACGCCGGTGATTTTCCCCGTTTCCAGCAGATGAACCACCGACTCCTGCAATACTTCCGAATACATCATAAACGACGGAATATCCGGATTTTCACCCAGCCGCGCCATCACCGCATTGTTGATGTTGCCCACGCCGCTTTGCAGCGGCAGAAATTCAGGCGGGATGCGCCCGTGCGCCATCTCGTCGAGCAGGAACGTCACCACGTTATCGGCAATTTGCTGACAGGTGGGATTATTTTTATCGAGCACATTTCCGGCGTCGGGCAGTTCGGTATCCACCACGGCGACAATTTTGCTGGGATCGATCTGCACATAGCGAGTGCCTACCCGATCCATAGCATGAAAGACAGGAACGCTGTTGCGCCGCGGCGGCGCGCCGGGGATCACGATATCCGCCAGCTCGGCAACGCGCGGGTTATGGTAGTGATTCAGTTCGATGATCACTTTTTTGGCCCGTTGCAGCCAGGTCGGCGCATTGCCGATCCCGCTGGTGAGCCAGACCCGCCCGTCATGCGTAATCGCCGAGGCTTCAATCACCGCCACGTCAATATCGCCAAAGAAACCGTAGTTGACCATCTGCGCCACTTCGCTCAGGTGCAGGTCGACAAACTTCACCTTTCCCTGATTGATTTTTTGCCGCAGGCCGGCAGCGGTCTGATAAGGCGCACGCCACGAGATGGCGTCGGCTTCTGCCAGCGCATCATCGGCAGCGGCGCTGATTGACGCTCCGGTCAGTAATCGTATCTGGAAAGGCTTCTGTGCCTGATGCAGTTCGCTGGCGCGGCGGGCGATCACCGCTGGCAGCGCTTTAGGCGAACCGGCGGGCGTGAACCCGCTGAACGCCACCATCTGGTCATGCTGAATCATCTGCGCAGCTTCATCGGCGCTCATCCGTTTCATTGTGCACTCCTTGAGTCGGCGTCATTAATGGCCGACGAAGTTAGGTTTCCGTTTTTCCATAAACGCGCTCATGCCTTCCTGGTAATCCTCGCTATCGTAAACCGCGCGGCGCATCCCCTGGATGCGCTCGAACTCATCGGAATTCATGGTGTGCGCTTCGCCGAGCACCCGCAGTTCTTCCTTGATGACCGCTATCGCCAGCGGCGCTTTTTCGGAGATGTGGTGGGCCATCTGCAACGTGAAATCTTCCAGCTCTTCGACGTCTACCACATGGTTAAGAATACCGACCGCCAGCGCGCGCTGGGCGGTAATCGGCGAGGCGGTGAAAATCAGTTCTTTGACAATATGGAAACCGGCGTCGCGGGTCAGGTTGTGAATGCCGACCAGGTTATACGGCACGCCAAGGTTGACAGGGGTCATCGAGAAGGTGGACGTGCTGGCGGCGATGATCAGATCGGAACTCATGATCATCTCAAACGCGCCGCCCCAGACGCTGCCTTCGACCATCGAGATCACCGGTTTGGGATACTTCTGGATCATACGGGTGATCTGGCGCAGCGGATCGTCATACGAGAGCGGATCGCGCCGACCGGTGGGGAGTTCATGAATGTCATGCCCGGCAGAGAATACTTTCGCGCCGCTGGGCGCGCGCAGAATAATGCAGCGAATTTCCGGGCGATTGAGATCGCTGAGCGCCTGCATCAGATCGTCGATAAACACCTTACTGAGCGCGTTGAGTTTGCGGGCGTAGTTAAATTCAATAACGGCTACTTTATGAATGACGACAACGTTAACGTATTGATAAGACATATTAATCTCTTTGTTCAAAGTAATGATTCTGGATAAATTCGCTGATCTGGCGCAGGCCGGTGCGCGGCGAGAGGCTGTGGTTTTTAACCGCCTGTTGTGTCTGCTGATAGAAACGCTCAAAATCGGCGCGGGCAAACAGAAGGCGCAGCGCCTCTTCTTCAGTCTGTTTTTGTAGCCAGTCCACCGACTGCTGCTGGCGCACCTGTTGGAGTCGGCCGCTGGCGGTAAGCACCGTTCTGAAGTTGCAGATAGCGTGCCAGACGGCCTCGATGCCGCGTTTTTCCAGCGCGCTACAGCTCAGAACCTGCGGCTGCCACTCTTGATACTTGCGGCGCAAAATATGCAGTGCGCTCTCATACATATGACGGGCGATGGCAACATGGGTATGGTTTTCACCGTCATCCTTGTTAATGACGATCAGATCCGCCATCTCCATGATGCCTTTTTTAATCCCCTGTAAATCGTCGCCGCCGCCTGCAATTTGCAGTGACACAAAACAGTCCACCATCCGGGCGACTTCCGTTTCCGACTGCCCCACGCCGACGGTTTCAACGATGACCACGTCGAAACCTGCCGCTTCGCATAGCAGAATGAGTTCACGCGCACGCAGACATGCGCCGCCCAGGTGGCCGCTGGAAGGCACCGGACGAATAAAGGCCGCATCCGATCGTGCCAGTTCGATCATCCGGGTTTTATCACCAAGAATGCTACCGCCGCTGACCGGGCTGCTGGGATCGACGGCAATTACTGCCACCTTTAAGCCCTGGCGGATCAATAACATGCCAAAGGCTTCCAGAAAGGTGCTTTTTCCGGCCCCCGGCGTACCGGTGATCCCCAGACGCAGCGCGTTGCCGCTAAACGGCATAATGGCATCCAGCAACTGTGTGCTTAGCGCCTGGTGACGTGAAAGCCGACTTTCTACCAGCGTCATGGCCTGGGCGAGCGTGGCCCGCTCGCCCAAACGTAACCGCCGCACGGTGTCTGCCAGCGTGGCTTCGTTAATCATGATGCTGGCTAATCCGCATCAGCACATCACGTACGCTTTCCAGCATTGGCGTGCCGGGGCCGTAGATCGCTGCGACGCCCCGCTCATGCAGGAAGGCGTAATCCTGCGGCGGGATAACGCCGCCAGCAATGACGCAGATATCTTCGCGTCCCCATTTTTTCAGCGCATCTACCAGTTCCGGGATCAGCGTTTTATGCCCCGCCGCCAGCGACGATGCGCCGACCACGTGGACATCGTTTTCCACCGCCAGACGGGCGATCTCTTCCGGGGTCGAGAACATGGGACTCAGATCGACATCGAAACCGAGATCGGAATAGGCGCTGGCGATCACTTTGGCTCCGCGATCGTGGCCGTCCTGGCCCATTTTGGCGATCAGGATACGTGGACGGCGACCGTGTTCCGTCAGGAACTGTTTGGTTTGCGCCACAATAGCGTCAAACTCATTGGCTGATTTATCGGACTGATGGTAGCTTTGCGCAATGACTCCGGTGACGCACTGGCTTGGTACCAGGTAACGGTCAAATGCTGCTTCCAGCGCATCCGAAATCTCGCCAAGCGTGGCGCGTACGCGGGCGGCGTTGACGGCGGCGGCCAGCAAATTTTCATTATGCTGCGCGGCGTGGGTCAGCGCTTGCAGCGCGGCTTTCACGGCGCTGTCATCGCGAGTGGCGCGGATACGCTCCAGCGAGGCGATCTGTTCGTTGCGCACCTTCACGTTGTCAATTTCCAGCACTGCGGTTTCGTCTTCTTTCTCCAACTTGTACTTGTTCACGCCGACGATAACGCGCTTGCCCTGATCGATAAGCGACTGTTCACGGGCGGACGCTTCTTCAATCATTCGTTTCGGCAGTCCCGCTTCGATCGCTTTCGCCATCCCGCCAGCCTCATCAATTTGCCCGATGATCTTACGTGCCTCCTTGACGATTTGATCGGTTAACGATTCCACGTAATAGGAGCCAGCCAGCGGATCGACCGTGCGGCAGATCTCTGACTCTTCCTGAATGATGATTTGGGTGTTACGGGCGATGCGTGCCGAGAAGTCAGTGGGCAGGCCAAGCGCTTCATCAAAGGCGTTGGTATGCAGAGACTGGGTACCGCCAAGCGTGGCACCGAGCGCTTCAATGGTGGTGCGAATGACGTTGTTGTACGGGTCCTGCTCGGTCAGGCTCCAGCCGGAGGTCTGGCAGTGGGTGCGCAGGGCAAGCGACTTGGGATTGGTCGCCCCAAAGCCGCTTACTGCTTCGCTCCACAGATAACGCGCGGCGCGCAGCATCGCGACATTCATAAACAGATCCATGCCGATGCCGAAGAAGAACGACAGCCGCGGGGCGAAGTCATCAATTTTCAGTCCGGCAGACAGTGCAGCCTTGATGTACTCAATGCCGTCGGCCAGCGTAAATGCCACCTGCTGTACGCAGTTAGCACCCGCTTCGCCCATGTGATAGCCGCTGATGCTGATGGTATTAAAGCGCGGCATATTGCCTGAACACCACGCGATGATGTCGGCAATAATGCGCATGGAAGGCTTCGGCGGGTAAATGTAGGTATTGCGGCACAGGTACTCTTTCAGAATATCATTCTGAATCGTCCCGGTAAGCTGTTCCGGCGTCACCCCCTGTTCTTCGGCGGCAACGATATAAAATGCCATCACCGGCAGCACCGCGCCGTTCATGGTCATCGAAACCGACATCTTATCCAGCGGGATCTGATCGAAGAGCACCTTCATATCTTCAACGGTATCGATCGCCACGCCCGCTTTGCCGACGTCGCCGGCCACGCGTGGGTTATCGGAATCGTAGCCACGGTGGGTGGCGAGATCGAAGGCAACAGACAACCCTTTTTGCCCGGCGGCGAGGTTGCGGCGGTAAAAGGCGTTAGACTCTTTGGCGGTAGAGAAACCGGCGTACTGGCGGATGGTCCACGGCTGCGCGGTATACATGGTGGCGCGCGGCCCGCGTACATAAGGCGGCAGGCCGGGAAGCGTACCGGTCACTTCCAGATTCTCGAGATCGGCTTCGGTATACAGCGGCTTGATATTGATCCCTTCCGCCGTCTGTCTTTCCAGCGACTCAACGGTTTTTTCCCGTCGGCTGAGTTCCTTGTTGGCAAGTTTTTGCCACTCCTGCAAGTCTGACATTTTTTGCTCCGTATTACGCAATTAAAAGGGATATTGCCGATACGGTGAGCTTTTTAGCGAACCTTGTCGCCAGCAAAAAATAGCCAATCATGCGTCGTTTTTTGCCGCCTGAAATGTCTTGATTTGTGATGTATTTCAAAGACATTATCAACTGATAGGGTGACCGGATAACGCGCGACCGCTACCCGGCAAGGTGATAAAACGCGTTAGTTCCCCATCCACACCGACGCAGAAACCGCAGGCAGCGTCAGTACCTCTTTCTCAAACGTCCCTTTCCCCTCTTTCAGGTGCCATGCTTTAACGTGGAGTAACGGCGGATCACCGACCACCACTTCACAGGACTCGCCCCGGTTAATCGCCACCAGCACACGCTGCTGCTTTAGCACACGAACAAATACCACCACATTATCTTCGGCATAAATCACCTGACAGCCGCCGTGACGCAGTGCCTGGCTGCGATGACGTAGTTTTGCCATCCGCTGATAAAGCGCCAGCAGTTCAGTGTCCTGTTGACGTTTATCCCACGGGAACGGCTTGCGGCAGAAAGGATCGTTCGCGCCGTCCAGCCCGACTTCATCGCCGTAATAAATACACGGCACGCCAGGCCAGGTAAACAGCCAGACCACCGCCAGCGGCAGGCGCGCCACATCCTTACCTAATAATGTCTTAAAGCGCGACGTATCGTGGCTATCAAGCTGGTTAAACATCCGCAATTGCTGCTGGTGGGAAAGCGACGCCCGGTAATTATCCATCCAGGCGACACAGGTGCGGGCGTCAATATTTTGTGGATCGTACGAGAGATCGGTATTCGCCAGAAATGCCCACAGTGGTTTGGTAAAGCCCATGTAGTTCATCGCCGCGTCTTCAGCATCCATTTGCAGCCACTGACGGGCATCGGCAAAGTGCTCGCCGAAGACATACGCGTCAGGACGCGCTGCTTTCGCCGCCCGGGTAATACCGGAAACGTGATGCAGATTATTACGTGCGCCACCGTTCTCACCGAGCATATGCACCACATCCAGCCGCCAGCCATCCATATGCCATGGTGCTTTCAGCCAGTGGCGCACGATACTGTCTTCACCCGCGTAAATTTCATCAACCAGCGTCTGTGACTGAAAATCCAGTTTCGGCAGGCTGGCGTAACCTAACCAGTCCAGCGCATGCCCGTCCGCAGAAAAGCTGTACCAGTCGCGCCAGGGAGACTCAGGATTATGGCAGGCTCCACCAGTACCCCGGTTATGGCGATCAAACCAGGCATGCGAATCGCCGCTATGATTAAATACGCCATCAAGGATCAACCGCATCCCCTGTTCCAGCGTATTCTGCCGCAAACGCAGCAGCGCGCCGTTGCCGCCGAACTGCGGATCGACCTGGCGATAATCTTCGGTATCGTATTTATGCACGCTGGGCGCGGAAAAGATCGGGTTCAGATACAGCGCGGTGACGCCCAGCGTTTTCAGGTATGGCAACTTGTCGCTGATACCATCAAGATCGCCGCCGTAAAAGGTTGATCCTCCCGCTTCTGCGGTAACCGGCTCATCCCATTCACGCAGCACAATCTCCCGCCCGGCGGCATGATGATAATAGACATTATCCTGATGGATCGGTTGGCGTTTCCCGCGCGCAAAGCGATCGGGAAAAATCTGGTAAAAGACCTGATCCGCCACCCAGTCCGGGCCGTTATCCGGCAAATCCAGGGCAAAACGTTCCAGCTTCGCTGGCGGAAAACGGCTGAACCCCTGTGGCGTGAACCACAGTTGCCGATCCTCCCACAGCAGCTTAAAGCTGTAGCGGCGGCGCGGTTGCCCCTCATTCAGATTGATATCCGCGCGCCAGGCTACTACTCCCGGCTGGGGAGCACGAGCAGAACGACGCATGGAGAGGGAAATTTCTTCGTTATCCAGCTCGGTACGCAGTACAACGCGGGCGGGTAAGTTTTCGCCGCGCAGCCACAGCGTCACCGTGAGCCGATCCTGTCGCTGCGCGATAAACGGCGCAACGGGAAGATGCCAGGCAGTTAACATCGTTAGTCCTCTTTGCATAAAAACACGTCACCATGACACAGGGAGCGCGGCCTCCCCTCCTCTTTTCATTTTTTTTCCGGGGAGGACGACGGGGGCGCAGAATTTACCGGCGCAAATTCGTGCCGATGCACGACGTTTCAGAATAAGACAATTTTTATACTGGGGACTACCGTGGAGCATAAAAGGATACGCCATGAGCAGTAAACCCGAGATTCTGGTGGTTTCTGAAATCCCTCAGCCGATGATCGACACACTTGAATGCCATTTTGCCGTGCATAAATTCTGGCTTCAGGAGGGCGACGCATTCCTGAATGCGCACGGCGGCCGCATTCGCGGGGCGCTGGTTCGGGCAGCGAAGGGAATTAGCACAGCGTTGGTCAATAAGCTCCCTGCGCTGGAAGCCGTCAGCAGCTTTGGCGTCGGTCTCGATGCGCTCAACCTGCCGTTGCTGCGCGAGCGCCATATTCACGTGAGTAATACACCAGATGTGCTGAATGAATGCGTCGCCGATACCGCTCTGGCGCTGATGCTGGCCGTGACGCGTAAGATTTGCCTCGCTGACCGCTTTGCGCGTGCCGGAAAATGGCAGCTGGAGGCGTTTCCCGGCGCGTGGAAAATGAGCGGCAAACGCTGCGGAATTGTCGGGATGGGGAGTATCGGGCATGAGGTTGCAAAGCGTGCGACGGCGTTCAATATGCCGATTCATTACTTTAGCCGACGCAAGAACGGTCAGGCCGACTGGCAGCATCATGACGCGTTAATTGAGCTGGCGAAGGCGGTGGATTTTCTGGTACTGACGTTGCCTGGCGGCGAAGCCACACAGCATATTATCAACCGTGAGGTGTTAGAGGCGCTGGGGCCGGAAGGGATTGTGATTAATATTGCGCGCGGTAGCGTGCTGGACACGGACGCACTGGTAACGTTGCTGCAAGAAGGTAAACTGCGCGGTGCCGGACTGGACGTTTTCGAGCAGGAGCCGCAGATCCCCGCTGCGCTGTGCGCCCTCGATAACGTGGTGTTACTGCCGCATATCGGCAGCAATACCGCCGAAACCCGCCAGGCGATGGCCGATTTGACCATCACTAATCTGGTGCATTATTTCCAGCATGGCAGCATGATCACGCCAGCGTAAAGACTGCGGCGTTACGCGATGTAATGCCGGGCGGCGGCTGCGCCTTGCCCGGCCTACAAAGCGTCACCGCGTCTGGCAGGTTTACGGATGGCTAAAACAGCAAGCCATCACGCTTTCGCGCGGCGTTTAAACATCCAGCCAATCAGTAGCAGTACTATCCAGCCGAAGCCGACGTACAGCGAAATACGGGTATCCGGATGATAGCCGATCAGTGCGATAATAAAGACGAGGAAAATCAGGCCGATAATCGTTGTGACCACCCCACCAGGCACTTTAAACTTCAGTGCTTTTATCTCTTGCGGCGACAGGCGACGACGGAAGGCGACCTGCGACAGCAGGATCATAATCCACACCCATACCGTCGCGAACGTCGCCAGCGAGGCAATCACCAGGAAGACGTTCTCCGGAATGATGTAGTTAAGATAGACCGCCAGCAGCAGCGCAAACGTCATTACCACCACCGTCACCCACGGAATACCGCGCCGTGAGGTTTTGGCGAAGAACTTCGGTGCGCTACCCTGCTCCGCCATGCCGTGCAGCATACGGCCAACGCCGAATACATCGCTGTTAATCGCGGAGAGCGACGCGGTCAGCACGACAAAGTTCAGGATGCTGGCCGCAAAGGTGATGCCCAGATGCTGAAACGTCAGCACAAAGGGGCTGCCGTTGGTGCCGACCAGGTTCCACGGATAAATAGACATGATGACAAACAGCGTGCCGACGTAAAACACCAGAATACGCATCGGCACGGAGTTGATCGCCCGGGGAATGGATTTTTCCGGGTCTTTCGCTTCACCGGCAGTGATCCCGATGATTTCAATACCACCGTAGGCGAACATCACCATCTGCAATGACATGACCATCCCCAGCCAGCCGTTGCTGAAGAAGCCGCCGTTGCTCCACAAATTATGGATGCCGGTCGGCTGGCCGCCGTTGCCGATGCCCCAGATAATGATGCCCACGCCTGCGACGATCATGATGATAATTGTGGCAACTTTAAAGAAGGAGAACCAGAACTCCAGCTCGCCAAATACCTTTACGCTCATCAGGTTGATTGCACAGATGATCATCACCACGCTCAGCACCCAAATCCAGTGCGGCACGTGCGGGAACCAGACCCCCATATAAATGCCGAATGCCGTAACGTCAGCAATGGCGACGATGAGGATTTCGAAACAGTAGGTCCAGCCGGTGATATAGCCCGCCAGCGGGCCGAGGTTATCCTGAGCATAGCGTGAAAATGAACTGGCAGACGGGTTATGAACCGACATCTCCCCCAACGCACGCATAATGATATACGCGGCGACGCCGCCAATAATATAAGCCAGCAGAACGCTGGGACCGGCCATTTTTATAGCATCTGCCGAGCCATAAAAAAGGCCGGTGCCAATTGCCGACCCGAGTGCCATAAAGCGAATGTGACGGGTGCTCAGGCCCCGCTTCAGCTTGTTAGTACTTTCCATCGTTTCAAATGCCATTCAACACAAAAAAATAAAAAACCACGAAGCCCTGAGCTTCGTGGTTAAACGAACCGCCGCGCAGTGATTAATGCGCGCTGGAAGTTACCTGACGTCCAACAATGCGATCGTAGATAACGGCCAGAACAATCATTACTGCCGTTGGCATCAGCCAGGCCAGCCCCTGCTCGGACAGCGGTAAACGCCCGGTCCAGTCAGGAAGGATATGGCTCAGCGCTGAGGCTTTAATGCCGTCAAGGATACCAAAAATCAGGCTGATAAACATGGCGGGCGCAATCACGCGCGACGAATTATGCCACCATGAGCGGGTAAAGCTTAACACAACGAGTGCGATACACGGCGGATAGATGGCGGTTAATACCGGCACCGAGATTTGAATCAGCTGGCTCAGCCCCAGGTTGGAGACCGCCATAGAGAAACCGCCGAGGATAAAGACCAGCGTGCGATATGAGAGCGGCAGATATTGCGCAAAGAATTCCGCACACGCACAGGTCAGGCCCACCGCGGTTACCAGGCAGGCGAGGAAAATCAGCGCCGCCAGCATTAAGCTACCCGCCCCGCCGAAGGTGTGCTGAACATACGCATGCAGGATAGCGGCACCGTTGGCAGACTGATCGACCAGCGTCGCGCTGTCAGACCCCAGACGGAACAGCGCCAGATACAGTAGCGTCAGGCCAATACCGGCCATCAGCCCCGCCCAGACAGTGTAGCGGGTCAACAGGCGTGCTTCGGTCACACCGCGAGAACGGGCGGCATTGACAATAACAATCCCGAAAACCATCGCTCCCAGGGTATCCATCGTCAAATAACCATTCACGAAACCATTAGAGAACGAAGCCGTCTGGTAAGCCTCAATCGCATGGCTAATCGGACCGGCCGGCCAGACCAGCGCCGCGACGGAAAGCACAGTCAGGGCGATAATTTTCATCGGCGCGAGAAAGTTACCTACCGTATCCAGCAGTTTGCCGGGATAGAGCGAAACGACAATCACCAGTGCAAAATAGACGAGGCTGTAAATTAACGTCGGCATCGCGCCGTCACCGGTGAGCGGGGCAATCCCGACCTCAAAGGACACGGTCGCAGTACGTGGGGTGGCAAACAGCGGGCCGACCGCCAGATAACACACCGTCGCCAGTAGCACGCCCGCCGTTTTACCCATCGGGGTACTGAGACTGTCAATGCCACCGCCAACTTTCGCCAGCGCCACTACCGTCAGCACAGGCAGGCCAACCGCCGTGATCAAAAAGCCAATCGCCGCCGTCCAGACATGTTCGCCGGCCTGTAAACCGACCATTGGTGGAAAAATGATATTGCCTGCGCCGACAAACAGCGCAAAGGTCATAAAGCCCAGAGCCATAATGTCGCGAGATTTTAACTGATGGGTCATAAATATTTACTGCCTGTGGATGTGGTGTTGTAAATGAATTGTTGCTTTCCATGCGGAACGATAAAGCAGCAATTGCATATCTTTCCAGCGGGATATGCTCCCCAACTGACGTGATGAAGTATAGTTTTTCGATTTATCACGCAAAGGCAGTGAGTCTGACAGCCTCTGGGGCGCAATTTAAACGCTTATAACGTTTTAAAGCAAGGTGGGATCGTAAAACCAGATGATTATACTAATTCATAAAAGACAGGCAGCATGACGAACTATATATAAGAAAAACACATGGCCGATCATTCGAACAAAAAAGCAGCAGGCACGAGGATGTGGTGCTCGTTTCGCTGGAGTGCAAAGTAAACAAACCAGCTTGCGCTGGTCTGTGGAAAGTTACGCTTACGGGTACGGTTAAGGTGTTAATTTCTGGCAATGAATCTTTCCGGAAGTAGAAAGCTAAACCGGGTGCCCTCTCCCGGCTTGCTCTCTATATTCAGCCGGCTGTCGTGATGATTCAGCGCGTGTTTCACGATGGCCAGCCCCAGGCCACTCCCTCCGGTCTGCCGGGATCGCGCCTTATCGACACGATAAAAACGCTCTGTCAGACGCGGAATGTGCTCGGCTGCGATCCCCGGACCGTCATCTTCAATGGTAAATAGCGCACCATGCGCAGCCCGCTGCCAGCTTACCGTAATGGTGGTGCCAGCCGGGGTATGGCTTACCGCGTTGTACACAAGGTTGGAAATAGCGCTGCGTAACTGTTCTTCATTACCCAACACTTTCAGCGCATCATCTACGGTAAAATGCAGCGTATGCCGATCGTGGCTGAGGGTTTGCGCCTCCCGCTCCACCACCCGTAACATCATTGGCACATCAATTTTTTCGTTAAGCGCCAGCGCGGGTGCCGCCTCTATTTTTGAAAGCGTAAGTAACTGTTTGACCAGCGATTCCATACGCTGCGTTTGCTCACGCATGGTATGCAGCGCTTTCTCACGCGGTGCACCCTCCAGCGTCTGCTCCTGCATCATCTCCAGATAACCCTGCAACACGGTTAACGGCGTGCGCAGTTCATGGCTGACGTTGGCAAAGAAATTGCGTCTCGCGCCCTCCAGCTGGTGCATTTGAGTAGTATCGCGCGCCACCATCAGGCGCTGATTCTCACTGTAAGGCATGACGCGAAATTCAAGATGACGGCCATTATTCAGAACCAGATTCAGCGGCCTGCTGAAATCACGATTCTTCAGATAGAGGGTAAATTCAGGGTAGCGCAGCAGGTTTAGAATGTTTTGTCCGTTATCGTCCGGCCAGCGCAGTCCCAGCACCTGCTGGGCCAGGCCGTTACACCAGAATATGGTGCCCTCTTCCGTGGTCAGTACCACCGCATCCGGCAAAGACTCTGCTCCGCTGCGAAAGCGTTTGATCAGATTGCCCAGCTCACGCCGACGCTTTTTATTACGCAACTGCATTTGATGCAGTCCATAAAGCAGCGGCTCCCAGCTCCCGTGTCCTGGCGGCGGGGTCATGCTGCGATCCACCCACAACCACCAGGAAAGCCGCAGTAAATTAAGGAAATGCCAGATCAGTAACCCGGTTACCGCCACCAGTAAAAACCACGGCAGATAGCCAAATATTGCCCCCAAAATCAGCGCGGGCAAACAGCAGATAATCAGTTCAAAAACCAGCCTTTTCCATGACAGACGTTCCAGCACGCGTCACACTCCTGTCAGATATCAGAAACGGGTCGAGAATCGATAACCCGTGCCGCGAACGGTTTGCACCATGCGATCGTGTCCGCTCTGCTCCAGTGCTTTGCGCAGGCGGCGGATATGTACATCCACCGTTCTGTCCTCAACGTAGACGTTAGTTCCCCAGACATGGTTTAGCAGTTGCTCGCGACTATAGACACGTTCCGGATGGGTCATAAAAAAGTGCAGCAGCTTAAATTCCGTCGGCCCCATATCCAGTGGACTTTCGCCGGTCATGACGCGATGCGACGAAGGATCGAGGCTCAATCCCTGCATCTCAATGACCTCATCAACCGCCATCGGCGAGATACGGCGCATCACCGCTTTAATACGCGCTACCAGTTCCTTCGGCGAGAACGGTTTGGTGATGTAATCATCCGCGCCGGTTTCAAGCCCACGAACGCGATCTTCTTCTTCGCCACGGGCGGTCAGCATGACCACCGGAATTTCGCGGGTTAATGCTTCACGTTTAATATGTTTAATAAACTGAATGCCGGAACCGCCGGGAAGCATCCAGTCCAGCAGAATCAGGTCAGGCCAGGGTTCGTTGAGCTGATTCACCGCACTGTCATAATCTTCCGCTTCTACAGGCTGAAAGCCGTTTTGTTCGAGAACAAAGCACACCATTTCACGGATTGGAGCTTCATCTTCCACGACCAGAATACGTCTCGCCATTTTTTACCCTGTTTATCATCATTATGGATAGCGACGTCATTATGCGTCAGATTTATGACAGATTTATGAAAAAGATAATCGTGTGACGATCGCGTAAACACGATGTGACAGCGTAGCTTCGCCCTGCCTGCTTCAGAGGGTATAATCCGCTTTACGCTTTTTTGCCACGGAACCGACATGCGCATCATTCATACCTCAGACTGGCATCTCGGCCAGAATTTCTACAGTAAAAGCCGTGCCGCCGAGCATAACGCTTTTCTTGACTGGCTTCTGGACACCGCCCAGACGCAGAAGGTCGATGTTATTATCGTGGCAGGCGACATTTTTGATACCGGCTCACCGCCAAGCTACGCCCGCGAATTATATTACCGCTTTGTGGTCGATTTACAGCAGACTGGCTGCCATCTGGTGGTACTGGCTGGCAACCATGATTCGGTCGCCACCCTCAACGAATCACGCGAGATTCTGGCTTTTCTGAATACGACCGTTATTGCCAGCGCGGGCAGCGCCCCCCATCTTTTGCTGCAGCGTGACGGTACACCGGGAGCGGTATTTTGCCCGGTGCCATTCCTGCGCCCGCGCGATATGGTGCTTAGCCAGGCCGGACAATCCGGTAGCCAGAAACAACAGCGCCTGCTGACTGCCATTACCGACTATTATCAACAACAGTATCAGATGGCCTGCGAACTGCGCGGCGACGAGCCGCTGCCGATTATTGCCAGCGGGCACCTGACCACCGTCGGGGCCAGTAAAAGCGATGCCGTACGCGACATCTATATCGGTACGCTGGATGCCTTCCCGGCGCAAAACTTCCCGCCTGCGGATTACATCGCGCTGGGCCATATTCACCGGGCGCAAAAAATTAACGGCAGCGAACATATCCGCTATTGCGGCTCGCCTGTTGCCCTTAGTTTTGATGAAACGGGTAAAAAGAAAAGCATCAATTTAGTCACGTTTGAGAACGGAAAACTTGCTGAGGTAACACCGCTTGAGGTCCCTGTCACGCAACCACTGGCGGTGATCAAAGGGGATTTTGCCAGCATCAGTGAACACGTGATGCAGTGGCGTGATGCGCCAGCGACGCCAAAAGTGTGGCTGGACATTGAAATCACCAGTGGTGAATACCTGCATGACATTCAGCGCCGCATTCAGGCCCTGACCGAAGATTTGCCGGTGGAGGTGCTTTTAGTCCGACGCAGCCGCGAGCACCGGCAGCGGGTGCTGGAAGGCGAGGTCCGTGAAACACTAAATGAGCTTAGCGTCGAAGACGTATTCGAACGCCGGCTGGCTCAGGAAGATTTCGACGAGACGCAGCAAAAACGGCTATTTACTCTTTTCGGTCAAACGCTGGAAACCCTGTCCGGGGAGGATAACGCATGAAAATTATCAGCCTGCGCCTGAAAAACCTCAACTCCCTGAAAGGCGAATGGAAAATCGACTTCACAGCAGAACCTTTCGCCAGTAACGGACTGTTTGCCATCACCGGGCCTACCGGCGCGGGTAAAACGACCTTGCTGGATGCGATCTGCCTGGCGCTGTATCACGAAACGCCGCGCCTCAGCACCCTGTCACAATCACAGAATGATTTAATGACCCGCGATACCGCCGACTGTCTGGCCGAAGTCGAGTTTGAGGTTAAAGGCGAAGCATACCGCGCTTTCTGGAGCCAGAACCGCGCGCGTAATCAGCCGGATGGTAATCTTCAGGCTCCGCGTGTCGAACTGGCTCGCTGTGTCGACGGCAAGATCCTCGCCGATAAAGTGAAAGATAAGCTGGAACTGACCGCCGCCCTGACCGGGCTGGACTACGGGCGGTTTACCCGCTCAATGCTACTTTCTCAGGGGCAGTTTGCCGCCTTTTTGAATGCAAAACCGAAAGAACGTGCTGAACTGCTGGAAGAACTTACCGGCACGGAGATCTACGGCCACATCTCAGCGATGGTATTTGAAAAGCACAAAGTCGCCCGCAGCGAACTGGATACCTTGCAGGCCCAGGCGGCAGGCGTTTCCCTGCTGAGTGCGGAGCAGTTACAGCAACTTGAACAAGGTTTGCAGGTACTTACTGACCAGGAGCAACAGCATTTACGCCTGCAAACGCAGACGCAACATCATCTTAACTGGCAAGTTCGCGAGCAGGAACTGGAGGCGGAATATCAGCGTTCGCAAACCGCACTCGCCCAGGCGCAGCAGGCGCTGACGCAGGCACAACCCCAACTGGCGGCACTGATGCTGGCCCAGCCGGCTGAGCAACTGCGTCCGCTGTGGAACCGCTGTCAGGATACGATAAGCGCAGTCGAGCAAACGCAGCGACAGACACAGGAAGTAAATACTCGCTTACAAAACGCGTTAACCCGACGCGACCAGCTGCGCGCCAGCGCTGAGCATCAGCATACCGCCCTGCTAACCACGCAGAAAACGTTGACCGACTGGCTTCAGGAGCACGAACGTTACGGAGTATGGAATAACGAACTGGCGGGCTGGCGACATGCCTTTACCCAGCAAACCCGCGATAACGCCCAACTGCGACAAAGGGAGCAGCAGCTGGGCGTCTATCAGCGCGAACTGGCGGCGCTTGCGACCGTCACTATCGCCCTGACGCCAACTGAAGTCGGTGAGGCGCTGGTACGCCACTCACAGCAGCGCCCGCATCGCCAACGGCTGAGCGCATTGCATATCCGGCTCGCGGACTTACGCCAGCGTGTGCATCAACTTCGCGGGGCGGTTCAGGCGACGCAGACAGAACAAACCGCGCTAAATGAAACCATTGTTCGTCTGCGCCTGCGCTATAAAGAGAAAAATCAGCAGTACCTGGATGTACAGACGATCTGTCAGCAGGAAGTGCGCATAAAAGACCTGGAAAGCCATCGGGTGCTATTGCAATCCGGGCAACCCTGCCCACTCTGCGGCTCCACTACGCATCCTGCGGTCGAACAATACCGCACTCTCGAACCCAGCATTAATCAGGCGCGGCGCGATGCGCTGGAAAAAGAAGTCAGAGCAATGGCCGATGAGGGAGGTAAACTTCGCGGCCAGGCAGAGGCACTGCAACGTCAGCACCAGCGCGACGAAAACGAGCTCCAGACGCTGACCCGGGAGGAGCAAGCGCTTACCCGTGAATGGCAGACGATTGGCCAGGCACTGCACATCACCCTACAACCCCAGGATGATATTTCCCCCTGGCAGGATGAGCAGGATCGCTATGAAGAACAGCTTCATCTGCTCAGCCAGCGACAGCGTCTGGAGAGACAGATTGCAGAGCTGAACCAGCTGATCGAAGAGTTCCGGCAACAACTTTTCGATCAGCGTGCCACCCTGACTAAGGCCCTGCAGGCGTTGACGCTCGTCTGGCCTGAGGAAGGTGAAGAAGCCGCCTGGCTGGCGGCCCGCGAAGAAGAAGCCGGAGCATGGCAAATGCGCCAGGCAGAGCTGGCGTCACTTCAGGACGCTCTGGCGCAACTCGTTCCTTTACTGGACACATTACCTGCAACAGCAACGTCAGAAGTCGTCACGCCGGTATCGCTGGAGGGCTGGCGCAGTACTCACGATGACTGCGTAAAACTGGAGAGCCAGTGGCAGACGCTGCAACAGCAGGAGAAGCTTGAGACATCGCGCTGGCAGGAGGCCCAGGCGCAATTTGATGCGGCGCTCAGCGCCAGCCAGTTTGCCGATCGTCAGGCGTTTCTGGCCGCCTTACTTGATGAACCTGCGCGTCGCCGGCTGGAATCCCTGAAGCAAACTCTGGAAAGCCAGTTACAGCAAAGCCAGACCCTGGCTGAACAAGCGCAGCAACAGCGCAAACTACATCAACAGCAGAGACCGCAGGATCTCTCATCTGAGCAAAGTAGCGAACAAACACGCCAGGCGCTGGAACAGCTCCACCAGCGGCTGCGCGAGTTGGGATCGCGTCAGGGTGAAATTCGCCAGCAGTTAAAACAGGATGCAGATAACCGTCAGCACCAGCAGGCACTGATGCAAAAGATGGCGCAGGCGGCACGTGAAGTGGATGACTGGAGTTTGCTTAATGGCCTGATAGGCTCGCGCGAAGGGGATAAATTCCGTAAATTCGCGCAAGGGCTTACGCTTGATAACCTTGTCTGGCTGGCCAATAAACAGCTTAACCGTCTTCATGGCCGTTATCTGCTCAAACGCAAGGTCAGCGAGGCGCTGGAGCTGGAGGTGGTTGATACCTGGCAGGCGGATGCAGTACGCGACACACGTACCCTTTCCGGCGGTGAAAGCTTTCTGGTCAGCCTCGCGCTGGCACTGGCATTATCAGACCTGGTGAGTCATAAGACGCGCATTGATTCTCTCTTTCTCGATGAAGGATTCGGCACGCTGGACAGTGAAACGCTGGATGCCGCGCTGGACGCACTGGATGCCTTAAATGCGACCGGCAAAACCATTGGCGTTATCAGCCACGTCGAGGCAATGAAAGAACGGATACCGGTGCAGATTAAAGTAAAAAAAGTCAACGGACTGGGGTATAGCAAGCTCGATAAACGCTTCGCCGTAGAGCAATAATGATTAGCGTCACGCCGGGTGCGGGGCGTTGATACGGCAGATTACACCTGCCCGGCGGCGCTGGCGCTTGCACGGGCCTACGGGGTGGTAAGACGCGGGTTATCGTGGCGAACTTTTGCCCGGCGGCGCTGGCGCTTGCATGGGACTGCGGGATGGTAAGACGCGGGTTATCGTGGAGAACTTTTGCCCGGCGGCGCTGGCGCTTGCACGGGCCGACGGGATGGTAAGACGCGGGTTATTGTGATGAACGTCTGCCCGGCGGCGCTGGGGGACGGGGTGGACACGACGCTGTGGGTAGGCCGGGTAAGCGCAGCGCCACCCGGCATCACAGGCAGAGAGCAAAACGATTCCCGCGGCGGTTAACCCTGCGGCCAAAGCCAGGCGGCACCACGCACGCCGCTGGAATCGCCGTGTGCGGCCTTGCGGACGGGCGTTTCACACTCACCACCAAATACCCAATTTTTAATCAGTTGCGGTACCGTTTTATACAGCCTGTCGACATTGCTCATCCCGCCACCCAGCACGATAACGTCCGGATCGAGAACGTTGATAACGTGACTCAGCGATTTTGCCAGCCGTAATTCATAACGACCGAGTGCCAGCTCTGCCAGCGGGTCCTGTTCATCCACGAGGCGCATGATCTCATTGCCTTTTAACGAGCGGCCGCTTAAGCGCTGGTAATCGGTGGCAAAGCCGGTACCGGAAATAAAGGTTTCAATACAGCCCTGTTTTCCGCAATAACAGGGAACCTCAGCCCGGTAGCGCAATTCGTCGTCGTCCATCCATGGCAGAGGATTATGCCCCCACTCGCCAGCTGTACCGTTGCCACCGATATGGGCACGCCCATTTAACGCAACACCCGCCCCGCAGCCGGTCCCGACAATCACTGCAAAGACGGTTTGCGCCCCGGCTGCCGCCCCGTCCACCGCTTCGGAAACGGCCAGGCAGTTAGCATCATTGGCAATCCGCACATCGCGCTCAAGCCGCGCGCTCAGATCTTTATCAAAGGGCTGCCCATTAAGCCAGGTGGAGTTGGCGTTTTTCACCACCCGACTAAAGGGCGAAATCGAGCCTGGAATGCCGATGCCCACGCTACCCTGCTCGCCGGTATTTTTCTCTGCCAGCGCCACCAGCGTTGCAATAGTTTCTATCGTCTGTGCGTAATCATTGGCAGGGGTCGGCAGACGATGACGGTACAGCTGCTGGCCGTCATCACCCAGCGCGATTACCTCGGTTTTGGTTCCCCCTAAATCAATCCCTATCCGCATACTTTTATCCTCAATAAGTTTCAATACCGAAAGCGTAAAACCACCGGTCCGGATTAGCAATGCAACTCAGACGACAATTCGTTATCATGCCGGCTGGGTTTAACGATAACGCCGTGGAAATTATCATGCTGTGGTTCAAAAATTTAATGGTTTACCGTCTTAGCCGCGACATTTCGCTACGCGTCGAAGAGATGGAAAAGCAACTAGCCGAACTGGCTTTTACCCCTTGCGGGAGCCAGGATATGGCCAAAACCGGCTGGGTGCCGCCGATGAGTTCACAGAGCGATGCATTTACCCACGAAGCAAACGGTCAGATCATTATCTGCGCGCGCAAAGAAGAGAAGATCCTGCCGTCGCCGGTGATCAAACAGGCGCTGGAAGCCAAAATCTTGAAGCTAGAAGCTGATCAGGGCCGCAAGCTGAAAAAAACGGAAAAAGACTCCCTGAAGGATGAAGTCCTGCATTCATTGCTGCCGCGTGCATTCAGCCGTTTTAACCAGACGATGATGTGGATCGACACCGTTAATGAGCTGATCATGGTGGACTGCGCCAGTGCAAAAAAAGCAGAAGATACGCTGGCGCTGCTGCGTAAAAGCCTTGGCTCGTTGCCAGTCGTCCCGCTGACGCTGGAAAATCCGATCGAGCTGACGCTGACCGAATGGGTCCGCTCCGGCACCGTGGCACAGGGTTTTCAACTGCTGGATGAAGCCGAGCTGAAAGCGATGCTGGAAGATGGCGGCGTGATCCGGGCCAAAAAACAGGATTTGGTGAGTGATGAGATTGCCGTGCATATCGAAGCAGGCAAAGTGGTCACTAAACTGGCACTCGACTGGCAACAGCGGATTCAGTTTATGATCTGTGATGACGGCTCGCTCAAACGACTGAAATTTGCTGATGAGCTGCGCGATCAGAATGATGACATAGAACGTGAGAACGTCGCTCAGCGCTTTGACGCTGACTTTACGCTGATGACCGGCGAACTGGCCGCGCTGATAAAAAATCTCGTGGAAGGGTTAGGCGGCGAAGCCCAGCGTTAATCGCATCTCCCCCCGCAATAAGGGGGAGTCTGCATTACAGGTAACGACACAGGTAGGATGTCGGTTCTGCCACCTGTAAATGAAATTCGCTGTGTCCAGGCACGTTAAACAATTGCCCGGCAGTGTAGACTTTCCATTGCGTTTCACCGGGCAGAAGCACGTTTAATGCGCCGCTTACTACCGTCATCTCTTCCGGCTCAGCAGTACCAAACGTATATTCTCCTTCGGCCATCACGCCGACGCTGGCCCGGCCCGTACTGCTGCTGGTAAAACCAATAGATTTCACTTTCCCGGAAAAGTATTCGTTACTCTTGAGCATAGCCACCCCTTTTAAGCGATTGATGATGAACCACTATAGGGGGCAAACTTCGCTTCTGTCACGCAAATTTAACATTCACACCAACAGTTCTGATGCCAGTCGGGCAATCAAAACATTGGAAAGGAGCACCGGTACGTCCAGCGCTTTTTGCAGGAGATCGCGGTGGTGTTGATAAAATCCCAGGCAGTCGAGCATTAAAACATCTGCTCCACGCTCAATAAGTTCACGTCCCGCCGCGACCAGCTCTTCCTCAGAGGAATAGAGCGGATGTGCCAGCGCATACAAGGGCGGGTTTTCCAGCACCTGCCATTTTATTTTTTGCGCGGCAATCAGCTCTTCCATCGGTACAATAACGCCAACCTGATGTCCGTCCACAATAGAGGCGACCAGCGGCGGGATAATCCGCAGCGGCTCTAACAGGATTGTATTTTGCGCTTTCATACCGATAATTTGTGCGGTACTCATCAGGATGATGACATCATAGCCCTGCGTATCGAGGACATCGATGACCGCCTGGAGATCGCGCTCAACCTTCGAACGCGACACTTCAGCGGGTTGCAGATCGCTGAGCATGGTCAGGAGTACGTCGTCTCCCGGCTCAACGGCATAATCTTCCATAACATCTTCACGCGACATTTTGCCCAGCAGGCTGATATGGGTGATTTGGTCTTCCCTGATATGTTCGGTCAGGAGCGGCAATACTTCACGAATGGGAACTACGCCAATCGTTAACATCGCCAGAGTCGCACTCATGTCTTTCACCTTATTCACTACCTTTACTACAAACCTATACAGCCCTGCTGCACGCGTAATGCGATGGATAAACGCTCAACGACGAAGCCGCAGATGAGCGTTTAAAGTGCATGTAAGTTCCAGAATAATTCTGGAATATACCAATAAATTTGATACTAATCTTTTGTTAACATTTTCAACAGGTGAAAAATGTGATTCCTGATGGGTTAATCGCGCTTTAGGAATATATTCAGGCTTCGCCGTCTACCTGATTCAGGTTTTATCCGGGTCTTCATAGCGCCGTTTGGCGTCCAGCGCTTCCTGTTCAGTATTGTGCTCACTGATCAAGGCATCTGGTTCAGGATGATCGGCCCGCAGTTGATACCAGGTCACTTTCGGATGATCGGCCCCTTTTTCAACCGCGACGATGCGGGCTTTACGCGGATAGGGTGGGTTCGTTGGCATAGATATTCCTCATTATTCGTCAGCAGAACTATGAGTATAGACGTAGCGCGCCCGATGCGGGCTGGCTTAGCGCCGCCTGGACGTCGGCAATGATGCGCTCAAGAGGTTGCGCGGCATCGACGATATAATGTGCGGTCTCACAGTACAGAGGCTCGCGTTCCGCCAGCACTTCACGGATCTCTTCTTCAGGGGGTTTAGCCGTTAATGCCGGCCGCTGTCCCGCTTGCGGGAAAGCATCAAGACGCGCGGCAAGTACTCCGGCGGGTGCGCGTAGATAGATGACCAGCCCCGCCTCACGCATGAAACGACGATTGGCTTCTGCCAGCACCATGCCGCCGCCCGTAGCGACGACTGTTGAAGTAGCCGACACCGCTTGCAGCGCCTGCGTTTCACGCGCACGGAATCCCTCCCACCCCTCTTTCGCCACAATCTCTGCGACGTTCATTTGCGCCCGTTCCTGAAGCCAGTGATCGGTATCAACAAAATGCCAGTTTTGCTCTTGTGCCAACGCCTGACCAACGGTGGTTTTACCGCAGCCGCGTGGGCCAATGAAGAAAACGGGTTGCGTCATAAAATGGAATTCTCCCGGATACTGCGAGGCAATGAAAAGTTGCATTAAAGAACAACATACTATCAAACTAGTACGAAAAAATATGTAAATTTTTAGTTACAATGTGTGCCTGCTCCGCAGAGAACGGTGGGGCGCGTGTGACTGATGGTAGCAAAGGTGTAAAGATATTATTGCACACTTATTGCCTCTTACTGTTATTTTGTTCTCTGAAGCAGCCATTTATCCAGCTCAGCGGCAAAATGCTGGCGATCGCGTTGGGACAGACTATCGGGCCCGCCGGTTTGAATACCACTGGCGCGCAGGGTGTCCATAAAATCACGCATCGTCAATCGTTCACGGATCGTCGCCTCCGTGTAACGCTCACCGCGCGGGTTTAATGCTGCCGCGCCTTTTGCCAGAACTTCAGCGGCCAGAGGAATATCAGCGGTGATCACTAAATCGCCCGTCGCACAAAGGCGAACAATTTCGTTATCTGCTACATCAAAACCACTTTCGACACGCAGGGTACGAATGACGCGGGAGGGTGGCGTACGCAGCGTCTGGTTGGCTACCAACGTGAGCGTGGTCTGCGTGCGTTCGGCGGCACGAAACAAGATTTCTTTTATCACTTTCGGACAAGCGTCCGCATCAACCCAAATGGCCATTCTCACTCCTGATTGCTTTCTTGTCATGGCAACCTGCAGACAACGCGCAGGAAGCTTTAGCCCTGAAGAATAATCCGCGTTAAGCTTATCGCCCAGATAAATTACACGCGGAGAAAGGTGATGGAAAAAAAAATTGGATTTATCGGCTGCGGGAATATGGGTAAAGCGATCCTCGGAGGTCTTATCGCCAGCGGCCAGGTACAGCCAGAAAAAGTGTGGGTCTATACCCCCTCGCCGGATAAAGTCGCCGCACTGCACGAGGAGTACGGTGTTAACGGTGCAAAAAGCGCTCAGGAAGTCGCACAGGCTACGGATATCGTTTTCAGTGCGGTAAAACCTGCCATCACGGTTAAAACGCTTAATGATATCGCTTCCAGCTTTAATAAAGATTCAGTTGTGATTTCCATCGCTGCAGGCGTGACGCTGGCACAACTGGCTGGCGCGTTGGGCCACGATCGCAAAATTATTCGCGCCATGCCAAATACGCCGTCACTGGTTAATGCCGGGATGACCTCGCTGACGGCAAATGCCCTGGTCAGCGACGCAGAAATCCAGGAAGCACTGGCGATTTTCCGCAGCTTCGGTGAAGCTGAAGTCGTTGCCGAATCCATTATTCATCCGGTGGTCGGGGTGAGCGGCTCGGCCCCGGCCTATGTATTTATGTTTATCGAGGCAATGGCTGATGCGGCGGTCCAGGGGGGAATGCCGCGCGCGCAGGCGTACAAATTTGCTGCCCAGGCGGTGATGGGATCGGCAAAAATGGTGCTGGAAACCGGTAAGCATCCTGGTGAACTGAAAGATATGGTGTGCTCGCCAGGCGGGACCACCATTGAAGCGGTGCGTGTGCTGGAAGAGCGCGGTTTCCGCGCAGCCGTGATCGAAGCGATGGTAAGTTGTATGGCCAAATCAGAACAGCTTAGCCGCGCCTGATACATTGCAGGTGAGGCCTCTGCCTCACCTGTTAACTTCACGCCTGTTTTTTCAGGCAGCCACTCATAAACTTGCTGCGATCTTCACCCTTCAGCGACTGCTGCGTGGCCTGAGAGCTGCAATCACGCATTTTAAGTTGCTGTGGCGTTAGCCCTTTTTCATCTTTTGCGTTTGCGCTTTTCAGGCACTCGCGCATAAAACTTTTACGCTCGTCGCCTTTCAGCGTTTTCGCCGTCGCCTGTTGATTACAGGTTGCCATCCGCTGTTGTTGAGGCGTTAGCGTCTTTTCCGCTGCGCCTACCGTTGAAAGGATAACCATGCCAAAGACCAGGGTAACCAGAAATATTATTTTCATTATGTCGTCCTTCAGTAAGATACTCACCCTAAGTCTGGTCGGTGGTGCTAAAAAAACCAGCCGGCAATGCAAATTTTGTTGTCGGGACATGTGTTCAGGAAAAAGAAGACGTTAACAGTGGGATGCCCACTGATATTGTTTGCGGATAACATAAATAAAAAAAGGGTATAACGCTGAAATGACAAAACGATGACAGCGTCATCGTTTTGTCTATATCCGGATTACGACCTGGGATGCCTTAACAGCTTTTTTATATAAGCCCTCAAAAGCTCGCTGTCGCCGTCGGGAACCGGTGAATCAGGGCTGGCACCGTCCATTGCCGCCTCAATACTCTGGATAAGTTTTTGTTGATCGTCTTGCGCCATATGGCGGACCAGCGAAGTAACAACAATTTCCAGCGCTTCAATCTGCGCCACCAATTCCTTTGACTCTTCTTCCTTTTCCCCCAGTTTGACCAGCAATTCCGCAATAAGATTTTTCATAACGCGACATCCTTAAGAATCCGGTTAAACCTGCCATTACGCAGTGCTAATAAATACATGAGAATGCAGGTTATTTCAAGCCAGCAACCGCACTTTGCGCAGCCTGCTGGAATACCTCACAGCCCCGATAAAAAGCACTATCCACATTTTATTATTCAACTTTTTATTCTTAGGTTTAATTAACAATGCAGTATATTTAAGCCACATTAAAATTAAACGCGTGCTTCTCTCTGACGGCTACGGCGCAGCATTACGAGCAGTTGCCAGAGATTAATCAATACCACAATTGCTGTGGCAATAAACACCCAACGGAATCCGGCGATAGCGGATACAGAAGCCCCCATTAACGGCCCAGCCACATTTCCCAGGTACATAAACGACTGGTTATAGCCAAAAATACGCCCGGTGACCTGATCGCTGCAATATTTTAACAGCAGTGTTTGCACTGCTGGCAGCATTGCGCCATCGGCAAAACCGAGCATAAATCGCAGAACCCCCAGTTGAAATGGCGAGGTAACAAACGACATCGCAAAAAACATCACTACTGCACAGCCTAACGTGGCAATCAGGATGCGGGCGGTGCCAATACGATCGCCAAGCTTGCCCAGTCTGGGCGCGGAGACCAGGGCAGACACGCCGGGCACTGCGGCGATCATGCCGCTGAGAAAGGCAATATTATTGCTATCAGGACTCATGGATTTAATAAACAGCGCCAGAATTGGCCCGATGGAGCCATTGCAGAGCTGAATCACCATGGTCGTGACAAAGAGGCTTATCACCAGTCCCGGATAAGGCAGCGTGGCAAAGACCGCTTTCCCGCTTAACCTGTCGGCTTTATTAACCGTTGGCCTGACACCTTCTTTAATCAGAAAAAGCGTCACCAGAAAACTCACGGTAAGCAAGACGGCAGTAATAAAGAAAACCGCACGCAGGCCGACGTGATCCGCCAGAAAACCGCCGAGTAGCGGCCCGCCAATCACCCCACTGATTTGCGCCGTTGACAGCGTACTCAATGCCCAGCCGCTGCGTTCACGCGGTACCTGAGACGCGACCAGCGCCATGGCATTAGGAATATAACCGGACGTCAGGCCCATTACCGCGCGCAGAAAAAAAAGCTGCCAGACATTCGTGGCAAAGGCCTGCAGTAAAATGGCAATGGCCATTCCCAGCGATGCGCGCAGCAGCATCAGTTTGCGTCCTTTACGGTCGGCAAGACTTCCCCACATAGGTGAGACAATGGCTGACACCAGAAAAGTGACGCTGAAGGTCAAACCAGACCATAATGAGAGTGCCTCGTGCGAGGTGACGCCTAACTGTGAGACATAAAGCGGCAGGAAGGGCAAAATTTGACTGATTGCCAGCCCGGTAAAAAAACAGCCGAACCAGACAGAAATAAGATTAACCTTCCAGGATTCCATAAGCGTATATCGTAATTAAGTTTTTACTCACCAACCGATAGTTTAACAATAATGTCTGTTGTGGTCGGAGCCAGAGGTGCGTTTTGCTAAAGTTTATGCGCCTGCTCAACGGCATAAACCATAGCCACGCATACCCAGATGAAAATGATTGGCATGGGCGGCATTATATTCTGGTCCCAAACCGTTGCCATAATAAAGACAGCTGCTGGAAAGAAGAGCACGTAAAAAAGGTTGTGTTTGCGCATTGGGCCAGCCTTTCAATACCGTTACCCTTTTACCATTCGCAAATCGGAAGCCACTTACATCCAGCGCCTCTGCGGTAGCATGCTCACTCAGACGGGCGTTTTCGCGATGATAAATATTACGACAGGCATAACTGCCAAAATGATCGATCTGCCGTAGCGGGCTACCGATAAGCTGCTGCGCAAGCGGCTTCGCCTGCTGTTCGACAAACAGTGCACTGCTCAGCGCCAGCGGGCAACTGGCGAGAAAACTGCTGCTTAACTTGATATCGCCAAAATCGCGCACTCTGACAACGTTATATAATGGGCAAGTACCGGCGCTGTCCGCGACGGCCTGGCTACTAATTAGCCGGCGCGCATTCGCCTGCGCTAACAATGACCGGCACGCCTCGTCAGTAAGACGCCGCAATTTAAACTGCGTGATACGCCCAGGCGGGTCAGTAAGCTGAAGAGGGGCAAAGGGATTATACCACGAGGGCAAAGAGTGGTATCCCCACCAGGCACCAGCGGCAAGTAATGCAAAAATGAGCAAGCCTTTTCCTTTCACTGCACCTCCTTTGTCGATTTACATAAGATTATGGCAGAAGGCACCATTTTGACGTGATATGTTATGGTTTTCAGGTTTACCAGGGATCAGCGTTAAGATGGCTAAGTTACGGGTAGGTATCGTTTTTGGTGGCAAATCGGCAGAGCATGAAGTCTCATTGCAATCGGCGAAGAATATCGTTGAAGCGATTGATAAATCGCGCTTTGAGGTGGTGCTTTTGGGAATTGATAAGCAAGGCGGCTGGCATATCAACGATGAGAACCACTACCTGCTTAACGCTCACGATCCGGCACATATTGCGCTGGCTCCCTCCCCGACTACCCTTGCGCATATTCCCGGTAAACTGACGGAACAATTTATTGATGCCGGCAATGGGCAGGTATCCCCCCGCATTGACGTGATCTTCCCGATTGTGCACGGCACGCTGGGAGAAGATGGCTCATTGCAGGGTTTGCTGCGTATAGCCAATTTGCCTTTTGTCGGCTCAGACGTACTGAGTTCAGCCGCCTGTATGGATAAAGACATTACTAAGCGCCTGTTGCGTGATGCCGGGCTTGCCGTTGCGCCGTTTGTCACCTTAACCCGGGGCAATCGTCATACTATGACCTTTGCCGACATTGAAGCTCGCTTTGGATTGCCGCTGTTTGTGAAGCCCGCAAATCAGGGATCGTCGGTTGGCGTCAGCAAAGTGGTTAATGAAGAACAATATCAGCAGGCTGTGGCGCTGGCATTTGAGTTCGATCATAAAGTCATTGTCGAACAAGGCATTAACGGGCGCGAAATCGAATGTGCCATTCTGGGAAATGATTATCCCGAGGCCAGTACCTGCGGTGAAATCGTACTTAATAGCGAGTTTTACGCGTACGATACCAAATATATTGACGATGCCGGCGCGCAGGTTGTGGTTCCTGCGGCCATAGATGCCACAGTGAATGACCACATCCGCGCCGTCGCCGTGCAGGCATATCAAACGCTGGGATGTAGCGGCATGGCTCGGGTGGATGTTTTCCTGACGCAGGACAATAAGGTGGTTATTAACGAAATCAACACCCTGCCTGGCTTTACCAATATCAGTATGTATCCCAAATTATGGCAGGCGAGCGGCGTCGGCTATTCTGCGCTGATCACCCGCCTGATTGAACTGGCGCTGGAGCGTCATCGCGCCAGTAGCCAGTTAAAAACGACAATGTGACATACGGGCAGACATCAGCCTTATTGATACTTCAGCCCGGTACGCCGACCCAGGCTCACTCTTGTTTTTCCGCCGCCTCTTCCTGCGGGCGGCGGCGAATAATCAATCCGGCGAGCCAAAAGCTTATCACCCAGGTGACCAGGCCAACGGCATAAGATTGCCAGCCCTTTGCCTCAAATCCCAGCAGACCCACCACACCATTCAAAATAAAGATCAGGCCAATCGCAAACGCGTAATAGTGCCAGTCACGACGGATTTTTACAGGCAGCTTCATGACAACTCCGACAGAAGAAAAACGCATCCTCGCATATTTTCATTCGGGCGTCTGTGGTGGATGCGGAAATTCTGAAAAGCGACATAGGTTAAATTTAAGTTACCAATTTGTGACATAACACTAACTTATGAAACCAGGAGAATTCCAGCGCTGAATTTACCATGAATCTGATATTGACAACGGCAATGACCTGTCAAACTAAGCATCAGTACGGGCATGAAGTCTGAAAGAATAGGTCCGGGAGGTTAGTATGACAGAATTCACCTTTTCCAAACCCATGTTGCGTGGGAAAAAGAAAGATCGGTCCACTCCAGGGAATATTGCTTACGCGCTTTTCGTATTGCTTTGCTTTTGGGTGGGCGCACAAATCCTTAATCTTGTTGTGCATGCACCGGGAGTTTATGAGCAACTAATGCAAATACAGGATACCGGACGGCCGCATGTCGAAATGGGCCTGGCGGTAGGTACTCTTTTTGGGCTGGTACCTTTCCTTGTAGGGTGCATGATTCTGGGCGTTGTGGCGCTGTTGTTGCGGTGGCGTCATTATGTTTAATTTTGCGCCATACATTTAGCCCGTCGATCGTCAACGCGTTTCGCGAACCAGGCTGTCGTGAGATTGCGCGTGATCTTCGGGCTTTCCAGTTGAATGCCAGGTAACAACGCCTTCGGCAAGGTTTTCCCGCTTTTTCTTTCCGCCAGTTTAAATACGTCACTATAAAGATCGGTTTTCTCGAACGAGAGTGAATCCCCTTGTTCCAGCTGACTGCGGATTTCGCTATCACTCATCTTAAGTTGCCCCGCCAGTTTTCTTACCGCCAGCTCCGTTGTTCCCGCTTCACGGCTGTTGTAACGGATCAAATCTCCGTCAAGCGCCAGCTTCACCCCACTGGCTTTGCTGACTGCATTCTGGAACGCGGCGTTACGGCTGGCGTACCAGCCAGCATTAAAGTCGGCGAAACGGTAAAGTGGCCCGGAATAACTGGCGGGATAATTTAACAGGTGATATGTGCCAAACCACAAGCCACCACGCAGGGTAAAGACCTCCTGACGCACGGTGCCTTCCATTTTCCATGGATAACCACGCGTATGTTGCTGGGCAAAGGCAATACTGACCTGCATAGGCCCGCCGGTATGCACAGGATTGAACGAGCCAAAAAGCTGCTGGCCAAGCGGTACGGTATCGATTAAATCATCGAAGATAGCGCTGAGCTGCTTTTCGGTCTTAACCGCATCCAGTCTATCGCTGTAGCTCTTGCCGTTAGGGGATTTTATCTTCAGTGCGGTATGCACCAATAACGCCGGGATATGCACTTTCGCCGCCCGACGTTCGATCTCTTGCCAGGCTATTTTATTCAGGCCAGGCACGGCAGGATCGGCCTGATAATTTGATTCCTGCTGCGCCACGGCCAGCACCGAGCAGACATTTTCCTCCGTCGGGGCCAGTTTTTGGCTTTCAAACGTACGGGCAATGATTTGTGCCCATTCGTCACGATTCTTTACACTGGCCGGCATTTTCTTGCGCACCAGGCTCTCGACATCAATGGCCTTCTCGCCTTTTTTCAGCGGCGTTTTTTCTGTGCTACAGCCAGCCAGAATCAGTGCAGCCAGGAGGGTTATCGCAGCAGAGCGGGAGTAAGGTGCGGTCATGATTCAGGCTTCCCTGTGGTTAAAAATAGGTATTAACAGCCTCCCCCACTGCTGGTTGATCCAGTTCGCGTTCAAAGCTGCGCAGGCGCTTATAAATCGACATTAGCTCTACCAGAGTAGGCCATGACGTGATGAGATACTGAAAGGATTCACGTACCTGACCAAAGACATCCAGGATCTGACGCATCAGACCCAGCGTTACTGTACCGGTAACGATGGACGGAAACAGCAGGAACAAACCGAAAACATTGTCCACCTGCAGATACAAAATGCGTGCAATGTTGAAATACATATAGTGAAAATAGAGACGAAAGTAGTTTTGCCGCACCGCGGTGAACAACTCACGAAGCGTTGGCGGCGTGGCGCGTGTCGGGTCGTCTTCACCATATACCAGCTCTTTACGATAGGCGGCCTCTACACGCTGGTTTTTAAACTCAAGCCCCGGCAGTTTAATCCCTACTACCGCCAGCAGAACGGTACCTAAAAGCGCCCACGCAATGCCCGCGATCACCAGTCCATAGTGCAGATGTCCAATTACCGGCAGTTCAGGCACGTGTGCTGACAATGTCACGAGTACGGGTAAAAACGCAATTAATGTCACGATGGCATTTAAAAAACTAACGCCCATATCTTCAAGCGTGGATGAAAAACGCATCGTATCCTCCTGTACACGCTGAGCCGCACCTTCAATATGTCTCAGTTGCGGCCAGTGGTGCGTATAGTATTCGTTCATCGCTGTACGCCAGCGGAAGACATAGTGGCTAATAAAGAAATTGTTCAGTACGCCAATCACTACCGCGATAAGGGCGATGCCAAGAAAGGTCAGAATGCCGTGATAGAACTGTTCGATATTGACCGAATTCGGCTTGCTCAGCGCTTTCTGGATCAGATCGTAAAAAGGCCCGTACCAGGCATTAACGGCTACACCTACCTCGACTAAAAACCAGGTGACGAAGATAATCAGCGCCGTTCCCCAAATAGACCAGCGCTGCCAGCGATGCGGGCTGTAATACCGCCAGAACAGGGCAAAAAGCCCGACGCAGAGAGCATAGAAGGCATAAAATACCAGATAGCCGGGAGACCAGAATCGCGCGGCGCTAATCGGTGCATCGCCGGAGGCAGAAAAGAAACGCAGCAGCCAGGCCCCGCCTGCGGTTTGCCAGAAAAGCACGGCAGCCAGTGCCCAAAAAAATGCCGAGAGAAAAAACGGCCCCGGTTTTGGGAAAAAAGATTTGAACATGTATGCTCCCGAATGGATCTTTCGAGCGTGGTTCAAGGGATATGAATCACGGTAAAAACGGCGGCTCAGCGGCCGCAGAATGAGACCTGAAGCGTAAGGCTTAGTTCTCTGACGAATCGTGAGGAATTGTATCGACGGGTTACAACTGACATGCGCGCCTGACTGGCGTTTTTGCCGCAGGCACGGCTCTCTTTATAAAAAAATGCGCTATTTTTCTGCGGGTCATTTTTTTCCTTTCCCGGTCCGTCCGAAAGAGGCTTTGCAACGGCGAATTAAGTAGTATAAATAGGCATAGTTTTTAATTTATTGATGGATCTTCTCGTTGAAACGTTGCCTTTTCCTGTTAGCCGCGCTGTATGCGGCCACGTTGCCGGTCGCCCATGCCGCGCAGACCTCTCCTGATCCTGTTTTTGCCTCCGATATTGTCGACCGTTACGCTAATCATATTTTCTATGGCAGCGGCGCAACGGGAATGGCGCTGGTGGTGATTGATGGCAATCAGCGGGTGTTTCGCAGTTTTGGTGAAACGCGTCCGGGCAACAATGTCCGCCCACAGCTGGACTCCGTGATCCGTATCGCCTCACTGAGCAAGCTGATGACCAGTGAGATGCTGGTCAAGCTGCTCGATCAGGGGGTAGTGAAACTCAACGATCCACTCAGTAAATATGCGCCGCCGGGTGCCAGGGTGCCTGGCTATAAGGGCACCCCGATAACGCTGGTTAATCTGGCGACGCATACCAGCGCACTGCCCCGTGAGCAGCCTGGCGGCGCGGCACATCGTCCGGTATTTGTCTGGCCCACCCGGGAACAGCGCTGGAGCTGGCTTTCCACCGCCACGCTAAAAACGGCACCCGGCTCACAGGCATCCTACTCTAACCTGGGGTTTGATTTGCTGGCCGACGCGCTGGCAAATGCCGCGGGAAAACCTTACGCACAGCTTTTTGAACAGCAGATCACCCGCCCACTTGGCATGAAAGACACGACTTTCACTCCGTCGCCGGACCAGTGTAAGCGTCTGATGGTGGCGGAGAAAGGTGCCAGCCCGTGTAATAACACTCTGGCGGCGATTGGCAGTGGTGGCGTCTATTCAACGCCCGACGATATGATGCGCTGGATGCAACAGTTCCTCTCATCCGATTTTTATACCCGTAATAGTCAGGCAGACAGAATGCAGACGCTGATTTATCAGCGCAGCCAGCTTACGCGGGTGACGGGTATGGATGTGCCGGGCAAAGCCGATGCACTGGGGCTGGGTTGGGTATATATGGCCCCCAAAGACGGCAGACCGGGGATTATCCAGAAAACAGGTGGCGGTGGCGGATTCATCACCTATATGGCAATGATCCCTCAGCATAATATTGGTGCGTTTGTGGTCGTTACTCGCTCACCGCTGACCCGGTTTGTGAATATGAGCGATGGCATAAACGATCTGATAAGCGAGCTGAGCGGTAACAAGCCGCTAATTGTGCCCGCTTCTTAACCGTTAATAGTCATAAGGCAGGCGGTTAACATTGACCAGTTTGCCTTTATGCATTTGTATGTAGCTTCCGCGACGCAGGGCTGAAAGTACCTCAGCAATGACGGAGCGGGAGACGCGGGTACGTCGTTGGATGTAGTTGATGACCCCTATCCGCGAGCGCAAAGTCTCATCCCATTGCGCCATGGTTAACAGTGTCGAGCGGATCTGGTTATAGTTACTGGTGCCGACAAGGTGCATATCGCGCTTTTCCAGCATCCGGTGTTGCCAGGTGAGCCAGTAAAAGGCTTCTCGCCATATCCCTTCTTTTTCCAGAATCGAGAGCGTTTCTGATGCAGGCAAGTAATAGCCGCTGCATTCGCTTTCCGCTTGCAGGACATAATCACTGGCGTTTTCGATCGCGTCAGCCGACAGGCCAACAATGAAAGGTGCGCTGGCAAAGCCCAGCAAAATATCGTTGTATTTACGGCTTAACGAAATAATTCCCCTTTGAAAAACAATCGTATAGTTGTGTGTTTGCTCGTCAGAAAAAGGAAATGGTTCACCTTCGTGACATGTGAAACGAGTGCCGTGTAAAGACAGGTGTTTATCAAGCACACTAAATTCGTTAAGCGGTTTACATGGGGTTGTCATTTCTAAGCCTTCCTTGCGAAAAATGCCCGTCATATCCATGACAGGCATTGAGACAAAAGTTAAAACAGGGGAGTTGCCTCCCCTTACTTCGGGATTACCAGGTGTATTTAACACCAGCGCTTGCTGCCCAATCCTGGTCAACATCGCCGCCGCCAACATAGGTAACACCGGTGTTAGCACTGAAGTTTTTGGTGAAGCTGAACTGGCTGCCCACACCAACACGTACCGCAGAACCTTTAACGCCGTTATCAATGTTATCACCATTGAAGTCGGAATCGTTATCAGAGTCGTCGTATACGTAAGCCAGTTTGAAGTACGGCGTCATCGCCTGGTCACCGTAGTTGAAGGTATAACCGGCATCCACACCCGCTTCATAACGCAGGCTGTCGTAATCCTGACCACCGACGTTAGCGTCGTTGCTCAGACGATAGCTGTCACCAGACTGGAACAGGCCATTGATGCTAGCGTACGGAGTTACGTAACCAGCGTCGTTAACTTTCCAGTCATAACCCAGTTTCAGGCCAAAGCCCCATGCATCAGCAGTGGTGTTACCATCAACATACGCACCGTTGCTCATGTTAGCAGTCAGGTCGTTGTCGAAACGGCTGTAGCTCAGGTTGCCATCAACAAAGATGTCGTTTGCGAAGCGAGCTGAAGAGTAGATGTAGGCAGACTGGCTGTCCTGATCTACCTGACCCGTACGGTCGCTCATATCGCCTTTAGCAAGGGCAGCTGCCGCACCAACGATCCACTTAGCGTTGTTACCATCAATTTTGGTATCAATACCGACCATGATGCCGTTAACGTCTTGATCGTAGTTGATCGTGTCGTTGTCAGCACTGAAGCTACCACCGAAGTAGCTCACCCATGCGCCACCGTTGTCGTCAAAGCCATGACGAGCGCTGGTCAGACGGGTAGACAGAGTATCCTGTTGCAGGTTCCAGATGTTGGTGTTTGCAGAAGGAATGCTCAGAGCCATGTTCGCATAGTCGGTCAGTTCCATCTGCTGCAGAACAACGGTGTTGCCCTGTTGCTGTGCCTGATAGGTGTAAGCACCCAGGTCAGCTTTGTTAGCAGCGCTGAAGGTAGCATTGGTGTTGATATCATCAACATAGATGATTTCTTTACCTTTGTAGTCAGCGATAGAGCCAGCACCGGTGGCGTCGTCGATACGAACTTTGTAGTTACCGGTTGCGGCTACAACGTTGTCGTTAGCATCGCTATAAACGTCATCGGTACCATCAACTTCATCTGCATAATCTGTTGTCAGATTACCGTTACCATTTACCGTCAGGTGGCCATCGGAGTTCATCGCGATAGTACCGTAACCGTAGTTAGCCTGAGTTTTATCGTTAGTACGATTGTTGACCAAGTCAGCGTTCAGCACATAGTCATTGCTATGGATGTTGAATACACCTGAGTTAACATAATCACTGCTATGAGCAACGTCGCCACTGGTCAGATTCAGAGTGTCAGTATCAAAGACGCTTGAAGCGCCGGTATTGCTTGTCTGAACATCCAGTACGCCACCGTTGGTTACGGTGATATGGTTGGCATACAGAGCTTCCTGATTTCCACTCCATGAAGCAGAAACTTCATCAGACAGTGTTACAGTACTATAAGAATCAATGGTCAGGTTATCCGTGCTTACGGCACCACCTTCACTGATATTCATTGCAGAACCGTCTTTCAGTACAATGCTATCAGAGGTCAGTGTAGAAGTATCTGCAACATTGACCTGAGAACCGCTGTTGATTGCCAAGGTATCAATCAGCGAATCTTTGGTGGTGTCCCACTCTGAACCGTTGTTCAGCACAACGTCAAAGATACCACTCTGGAAGGTTTCAGCGTTGTTGATACGACCCCATGCATCACGATTATAATCATATTCTGCATCAGGGTCTAAACTGTTGGGAGCAACATCAACGATGTTATTAGATGTTAACTCCTTAGTATTAGCGTATGCCGCACCTACCCATTTGCTATGGTTCAGCGTCAAGGTTAGATGATCAACGTTCTGGTCATCATCAGCCCAGCCACCATTGGTCCAGGTATCCGTAGTGCCGTCTACTAAATGTTTTTCAGGGTAGAAATTATTATTCCAGGTACTCTGGAAGTAAACGTCACCCAGCAATTCGGAATTGGTGAATGTTGCAGTGTTTACCATGCGATAATCAGAAGCGCTACTATCGATGAATGATAATGCAATATCATTCGGATTATGATTATCGCCACTATAATCACTTGGCTCATCAGAATTACCAAAATGATATTCTGCGCTGCCATTTTCATCCCATGATACTGAACCAGAAGTCACAGTGGAATCAACAACATTAATGTTATTATCCCAGGAATGAGATTCAGTTGTATAGGCGTCGTTAGTAGTATTGCCCTGAGCCAGACTAATGCCAGCAATATGAGAATTATTTGAAACATTGATGTTGCTTTCTACATCAAGGTTCACTGCAAGGCCAATACCAACTCCGCCATTCTCAAACAATTCTGCATACTGGTAACCTTCACCAGCTGTGGTATAGAATGTTTCATATTTTGTTTTTGTGACATCACCGTCTTGATAGGTATCAGTGAAGTACAACCCTTCATAATCATCATCAACGATAGAGTTAGAAATGTTCAAAGTGAACACATCGCCATCATGCCAGTTCTGATCAATTACTCTATTAGTGTTGTCGGTATTGTACTCGGAATACTGATAAACCCAAGAACCATCACTGCTAGTCCCCATAGGTAACATTGAAGTGATTGAGCCATGAATCACTGAATTAGCGATATTCAGCTCATTGGCATTACCATTTGTACCATCAGTATAATCGTGGTTCAGGTAATAGGTAGAGATTGTGCCGTTAACGGTATCACCGTTAAAGTTCTGATCAAAATCGCCACTCGCATTGTTGTAATAAACAAAGCCATCATAGGTAACATAGTTACCATCAGAACCCATGGCATCCATATTGGACCAGTCAAGCTCGGTCGTAGGATTATCGTGATACCCCCAGGTATCATAAGTCGCCGCATTTGCCTGAGAAGCGATCGCCAAAGTGCAGGCCAATGCTAATTGAGATACTACCAGTTTCTTTTTCCAGGTTTGCATTTGTCATCCCTCCTCAGGGACGTAATCTAGTTGGTCCATCAATTATTAATGCAATCAAAATCAGTAATGTTACATTGCAGCCCGAATTATGCGGTTTTAGCGGTAGAAGGTTCAATTAATCTTTGCCAAAAGTCCGAAAACAGACATTTAATATTTTAAAATCATTAAATAACCCTTTAAGATTTTCTAAAGTCATTAATAAAATACTTTAAAAACAATAACTTGAACAACGTTATAATTAAGCCGTTAATCATAATCGACATAAATAAATGATTGCTATTCATAAACCAAATAATAGGAAAGCGACTATTGATCACGCCAAAGAGAGAGATTTCTCATTGCCACTGGTGGTATCAAAACTCCGGGAAATCGCTCCTGCACTGTCATCAAATTATTTATATAAAAATATCATCTAAATAGGAATCAACATTCACCATAAATATGTAAAAAGGTTTTTACTGCTATATTTATGTCTGATAACCCCCCTTTTGCAGTTAATCGCAACTTTAGTAAAACACAATAGTGATAATTCAGGTACAATAACATTATATTTCACAAACATCAGGCATATCATGACCGATTTAATCACTCGCCCCCGTCGCCTGCGCAAGTCTCCGGCGTTGCGCGCCATGTTTGAAGAGACAACACTAAGTTTGAACGACCTGGTGTTGCCGATCTTTGTTGAAGAAGAACTTGATGAGTACAAAGCCATTGAGGCGATGCCGGGCGTGATGCGCATTCCCGAGAAACACCTGGCACGCGAAATTGAACGTATCGCTAATGCGGGTATTCGCTCGGTAATGACCTTTGGGATTTCCCACCACACCGACGCGACCGGCAGTGATGCCTGGAAAGAAGATGGGCTGGTGGCACGCATGTCGCGCATCTGCAAACAGGCAGTGCCGGAAATGATTGTGATGTCTGACACCTGTTTTTGCGAATATACCTCGCACGGTCACTGCGGCGTACTTTGCGAGCACGGCGTGGATAACGACGCCACCCTTGCTAATCTTGGCAAGCAGGCGGTGGTAGCAGCTGCTGCAGGTGCAGACTTTATTGCCCCGTCCGCGGCAATGGACGGCCAGGTTCAGGCCATTCGTCAGGCGCTGGATGCCGCCGGGTTCTTTGATACCGCGATCATGTCCTATTCCACCAAATTCGCGTCTTCTTTTTATGGCCCGTTCCGTGAAGCCGCCGGAACCGCATTGAAAGGCGACCGTAAAACTTACCAGATGAATCCGATGAACCGTCGGGAGGCGATTCGCGAGTCGCTGCTCGACGAATCTCAGGGCGCAGATTGTCTGATGGTTAAACCCGCAGGGGCCTATCTGGATATTTTGCGCGATATCCGCGAGCGCACCGATTTACCTCTGGGTGCTTATCAGGTCAGCGGCGAATACGCGATGATTAAGTTTGCGGCGCAGGCGGGTGCCATCGACGAGCAGAAAGTAGTGCTGGAAAGTCTGGGGGCGATCAAACGAGCCGGTGCGGATTTGATTTTCAGCTATTTCGCGCTGGATTTGGCAGAAAAGAAAATATTGTAACGCCGGAGTGCCTTGCCTGGCGGCGCTTCGCTTGCACAGGCCTACAGCTGGTGGACGGAAAAGGGATAAGTCACGCCGGTGGGTGACCTTGCCTGGCGGCGCTTCGCTTGCACAAGCCTACAGCAGGCGGGCGGAAAAGGAATAAGTCATGCAGGTGGGAAGCGTTGCCTTACGTGAACGCTGATAAACCGCCATCCGCTTTTACAGCGGATGGCGTCGCGCAATCAGTTATTAACCGGGATCACCGCACCTTTATATTTGGTACGTATCCAGTCCTGAATCTCTTTTGAGTGCAGTACCTTCACCAACTCAACGATATCTTTTTTCTTCTCGTCGCCGCGGTGTACGGTAATGATGTTGGCATACGGGTTGTTCTCACCGCTTTCTACTGCAATAGGATCGTGAACCGGGTCCAGACCGGCGTCGATGGCGTAGTTAGCGTTAATCACTACCGCATCGCCTTCGTCATTGTTATACATCTGCGGCAGCAGCGCGGCTTCTACGTTCGGCTGGAACTGCAATTTTTTCGGGTTTTCTACGATGTCGCTGATGCGCGCGTTAACTTTATCCACGCCCGGCTTCAGTTTGATCACACCTTCTTTTTCGAAAATAGACAGAATACGCCCTTCTTCAGACACTGCATCACGCATGATGACTTTTGCGCCCTGCGGCAGGTCTTTCAGCGATTTGTATTTTTTAGAGTAGATACCGATAGGCTCAATGTGGATCGCGCCAGCGCTGACGAAATCAAACGTCTTATCACCCGCATGGTCTTTCAGCACGCTATTCAGATAAGGAATGTGCTGGAAGTAGTTAGCATCAATGTCGCCGCTGGCCAGCGCAGTGTTTGGCAGAATGTAGTCCTGGAACGGTTTGATTTCCAGATCGATACCCTCTTTCGCGAGGATCGGTTTAGCCTGCTCCAGAATTTCTGCATGCGGCACGTTGGATGCGCCGACGGTGAGGATATCCGCCCAGGAGGCGAAACTCATGGCACTTAAGGTTGCTGCGGCGATCAGTGTCAGTGTTTTTGTCATGATGTTGGTTTCCGTAATTATTAGCGTTTGTCTAACAGAGAGGTAATAACGTCGCCGCAGAACTGGATGATGAAGACGACGATCAAAATAGTCACCGTCGCCACCAGCGTGACGTCGCTATGGTTGCGCTGGAATCCTTCCAGATAAGCAAGATTCCCTAATCCGCCTGCGCCAATCACGCCTGCCATCGCGCTGTAGCTGACCAGCGCAATCAGTGTCACCGTAATGCCTGACACCAGTGCAGGAGAGGACTCCGGCAGTAAAACCCGAAAAATCAACGTGCTCAGTCGCGCGCCCATTGAGCGGGTAGCTTCAATAACGCCTTTATCCACTTCCCGCAGGGCTATCTCGACCAGCCGCGCGTAAAACGGAGCCGCGCCCACAATCAGTGCCGGCAGCGCCGCATTGGCACCGAGAATGGTGCCCACGATCGTTTTGGTAAACGGGATCAGCAGAACGATTAAGATAATGAACGGAATGGAGCGGAACACGTTCACGATAATGGAAATCACGCTATACAGAATCCGGTTCTGAAACAGCCCGCCGCGGGCGGTCAGAAACAGTGCCAGCCCAAGAATAATCCCCAACACAAAGGTCGCGATCCCGGAGAGCGCCGTCATATACAGCGTTTCCTGGGTTGCCGCCCACAGTTGTTCCCATTTCAGATGGGGTAACAGTTGATCAAGCATGTTTAATCACCTCGCATTCAATACCGCCGTTGCGCAAATCCGCGAGGATATTGTTCAGTTGACCCTGGTTTGCAATAACGTGAAGCCATAATTGCCCAAAAACGCCGTGGGCGGTCTGCGACATTTTGCCGTGCAGAATATTAAACGGCAGGCCATAGCGCAGCGTCAGTTCGCCAACGACCGGCTGATGGGTGTTTAAGCCAGTAAAAGTGAGTTTGATCACTGCGCCGTCCAGATCGCGGGTCAAATCCGGGTTAAAGGCTTCCTCTTCTTTATACTGGCTTACCTGACGCACAAACTGGCGGGTGATCGGCTGTTGCGGGCGGGTAAAGACGTCCAGCACTTCGCCCTCTTCCACCACTTTGCCGTTTTCCATCACCGCCACGCGGTCACAAATTTTTCTGACCACATGCATTTCGTGGGTGATCAGCACAATGGTCAGCTTAAAACGGCGGTTAATATCCAGCAGCAGATCGAGGATCTGGTCGGTGGTCTGCGGGTCCAGCGCCGACGTGGCTTCATCACACAGCAGCACATCCGGGCTATTGGCCAGCGCACGGGCGATGCCGACACGCTGCTTTTGCCCGCCGCTGAGCTGAGAAGGATAAGCCTCTTCCCGGCCAGTAAGCCCGACCAGTTCGATCAGTTCCGCAACGCGGGCTCGAATTTGCGCTTTAGGTGCACCAGCAATTTGCATCGAAAAAGCAATGTTTTCCCGCACGGTGCGCGACCACAGCAAATTAAAGTGCTGGAACACCATGCTGATCTTCAGGCGCGCCTGACGCAAAGCCTCGCCTTTCGCTGAGGAGATCTCATGACCATTAATGGTCACACTCCCCGAAGTGGGTTTTTCCAGCCCGTTGAGCAGGCGGATTAGCGTACTTTTCCCCGCGCCACTGTAACCAATAATGCCGTAAATCTGCCCTTGTTCGATGGTTAAATCCACGCTGTCCACAGCGACGACGGGCGTCTTACCGTGATCAAAAATCTTCGAAATATTCCTGAGTAAAATCATCTTATAAGGTTACCCGATGCTTCTTATCTGTTGCGTAGTTGTGATGCGAACGGCAGTTTAGCAGTATGGACGTCCATATGATAGTAATCAGTGTAAATTATGTTTTAAACAAACTGATTGATATTAGTTATAACAAAAAACGCTATAGCACGATTTCTACGGCTCCGCTGGCTAAGAGAGAATTCGGCAAAGCATATGCGCGTCCTGAATAACATCTGCGTAGACGAAGAAACGGATGCTGCTGCGAAGCGCATTCTTCCGTTGTGGTTAGCCATCCATCCGTAAACACTCCCACACGGCTTTGCTTCCTGATGGCTAAAGCGTTGTTTATATTACTTTTGTGCATAAAACACAGAGAATAATTCTTTAGCCGAGGTTTTTGACGCATCTACTATTCCGCCATGTTCATAGTCTCTGGTGGAATACAATGACCGTTTTTCATTCTGTCACCGATTTAATCGGTAATACGCCCCTACTCCAGCTACATAAGCTGGATAGCGGACCATGCGAACTGTTTCTAAAGCTGGAAAATCAGAACCCCGGCGGCTCCATTAAAGATCGCGTGGCGTTGTCGATGGTTGCCGAAGCGGAGAGAAAAGGCCTACTTAAACCCGGCGGCACCATTATCGAAGCGACCGCAGGCAACACCGGCCTCGGTCTGGCACTGATTGCTGCGCAGAAAGGTTATTCGCTGGTACTGGTGGTCCCGGACAAAATGAGCCGCGAAAAAATCTTTCATCTGCGCGCGCTGGGCGCACAGGTTTTGCTCACCCGTTCTGATGTCGGTAAAGGGCACCCGGCCTATTACCAGGATTACGCCCGCCAGCTGGCGGATGATACTCCTGGCGCGTTTTATATCGATCAGTTTAACAATGCTGCCAATCCGCTGGCCCATGCCACCACTACCGCGCCGGAACTGTATGATCAGCTTGACGGGCGTATTGACGCCATCGTAGTCGGCGTGGGTTCCGGTGGTACCCTCGGCGGGCTTCAGGCGTGGTTCGCCGAACATTCTCCGCACACGGAATTTGTGCTGGCTGACCCGGCCGGGTCTATTCTTGCCGATCAGGTAGAAAATGGTCGTTATAAGGACGCTGGCTCCTGGCTGGTCGAAGGCATTGGTGAGGATTTTATTCCCCCACTCTCTCATCTGGAGGGAGTTAAGCAGGCGTGGCGGGTAACCGATGGCGAAGCGTTTACCACTGTTCGCGACTTACTCAAAATAGAGGGCGTACTGGCCGGCTCCTCTACCGGTACGCTGCTGACCGCTGCGCTGCGCTATTGTCAGTCTCAAGCTACGCCAAAGCGCGTTGTAACTTTTGCCTGTGATAGCGGCAATAAATATCTCTCCAAAATGTTCAATGACGACTGGATGCGCCAGCAGGGGCTCCTCTCTCGTCCACAGGTAGGCGATCTTAGCGATTTTATCGCCCTGCGCCACGATGAAGGTGCCACCGTCACCGCCACGCCGGACGATACGCTGGCTACCGTTCTTGCCCGTATGCGTCTGTACGATATCTCCCAGCTTCCGGTACTGGATAACAACGCGGTGGTCGGAATTATTGATGAATGGGATTTAATCAGTCATGTCGAAGGCGACAGAAAGCGTTTTGCCCTGCCAGTGCAGGAAGCAATGACCCGCGAGGTTGAAATCATCGATCGCCATGCGCCGGAAAGTGCCCTGAAGTCTATTTTCGATCGCGGTCTGGTCGCAATTGTTGTCGATAACCATCGTTTTATGGGTCTGGTGACCCGTAGCGATGTCTTAACTACCTGGCGTAATCGCCTGTCGTAATAGGGATCTGATATGAAAAACCTTGCCACACTGAGTGTTCACAGCGGCGCATTTAATGACCAGCATGGTGCGGTCATGCCGCCGATTTATGCCACTTCAACCTTTGCTCAGCCTGCGCCCGGGCAGCATACCGGCTACGAATACTCGCGCAGCGGCAACCCAACCCGCGACGCGCTGGAGGCTTCTATTGCCGAGCTGGAAGGCGGTAGCCGCGGCTATGCCTTTGCCTCCGGGCTGGCGGGTATCGCGACCGTACTCGAACTGCTTGATAAAGAGAGTCACATTGTGGCGGTGGACGATGTCTACGGCGGCACATATCGCCTGATCGAAAACGTGCGCCGCCGCAGCGCAGGATTGCAGGTAAGCTGGGTGAAACCAGACGATCTGCAGGCGATCGAAGCCGCGATCCGCCCGGAAACCCGAATGATCTGGGTGGAAACGCCGACCAATCCCCTGCTGAAACTGGCCGATCTGGAAGCGATTGCCGCCATCGCCAAACGCCATCATCTGATTAGCGTGGCGGACAATACTTTTGCCTCACCGATTCTACAACGTCCGCTGGAGCAGGGTTTTGATATCGTGGTCCATTCTGCAACCAAATATCTCAACGGCCATTCCGATGTGGTCGCCGGACTGGTAGTGGTTGGCGATAATCCTGAACTGGCCAAACAGCTCGGCTACCTGCAAAACGCCATCGGCGGCGTGCTCGATCCGTTCAGTAGCTTCCTGACGCTGCGTGGCATCCGCACGCTGGCGCTGCGTATTGAGCGTCATAGCAGCAATGCGCTAACGCTGGCCCGCTGGCTTGAGCAGCAGCCCCAGATTGAAAAAGTCTGGTATCCGGGTCTGGAATCGCATCCGCATTTCGCACTGGCACGCAGGCAGATGTCACAGGCAGGTGGGATGATCTCCATTGTGGTGAAAGGCGATGAACAGCTCGCGGCAGCCATTATCAAGAAACTTAAGCTTTTTACTCTGGCCGAAAGCCTGGGCGGTGTGGAAAGCCTGGTCAGCCAGCCTTTCAGTATGACCCATGCCTCAATCCCCCTTGAGCAACGGCTGGCTAACGGCATTACGCCGCAACTGATTCGCCTGTCTGTAGGTATTGAAGACCCGCAGGATTTGATCGCCGATCTGCGCCAGGCGCTGACGCAATAAATCACTCATTCAATTTACCTGTTGATAACAACGCTTTTACTTATAGTTTTTCTGATATAGATAAGAACTTTTTCTTCTTTGTCGGCGGTGAAACATTGTGGGAGCGTAGCGCTACAAAACAAAAACAGGGCAGGCAGAGGAATCTATGGCACATCAACTACACACATTTAAAACACTGGCGCTGACCATCGGGCTGCTGACACTGGGCACAGCCGCGCATGCCGATCAACTGGCAGATATCAAAGCCGCAGGCGTGGTCAAAGTGGCCACCTTTGACGCAAATCCACCATTTGGTTCAGTGGACCCGAAAAGCCATGAGATCGTAGGCTATGACGTGGACTTTGCCAAAGCGCTGGCAAAATCGCTTGGCGTGAAGCTTGAACTGGTGGCGACCAACCCGGCGAACCGGATTCCGTTGCTGCAATCCGGCAAAGCGGATTTGATTGTCGCCGATATCACGATTACCCCGGAACGCGCGCAGGTGGTGGATTTCTCGACGCCGTACTTTGTCACCGGACAGCAATTCCTGGTCCCGGCAACATCGCCGGATAAACTGGACGAGTACAGCCGCGCACGTATCGGCGCAGTAAAAGGCACTACCGGCGAACAAGCGCTGCACCAGCGTTACCCGCAGGCTCGCGTGCTGGCGTATGACGACATTCCGCTGGCGCTGACCGCCCTGCGTAATGGCAACGTTCAGGCAATTACTCAGGACAGTACCATCCTTGCGGGCCTGCTGGCCGAAGCACCAGACAAAGCGAAGTTTAAGATCCTGCCGGATCTGCTGAGTAAAGAAGAGATCGGCGTAGGGGTGAAAAAAGGCGAAACGGCGCTGCTGAAAGCGGTGAACGATGAGCTGGTCAATCTGGAGAAAAACGGCGAGGCCGCCAAAATTTACGACACCTGGTTTGGTCCTTCCACCAAAACGCCACAGCCACGTTCTTTTACTATCGAAGCAAAGTAATATGTTGTCAGGTTTACGTTCCCAATCCGCAGCCGGGTCTGCGGATTTTTCGCGTCTGGAAAATGCCAGCGTTGAATTTCGCGATGTGGTGAAAGCCTTTGGCGATCATCGCGTATTAAACGGTATTAATTTAACGATCAATCCCGGCGAAGTGGTGGCGATCCTCGGCCCTTCCGGCTCCGGGAAATCCACGCTGATCCGTCTGATCAATCAGCTCGAGTCATTAAGCGGCGGCGATATTCTGATCGACAACAAATCCACGCGTCAGCTACAGGGGCGCGCGCTGCGCCAGCTTCGCAGCCGGGTAGGGTTTGTGTTCCAGCAATTTAATCTGTATGCCCATCTTAACGCGGTACAGAACATCACCCTGGCGCTGGAGGCGGTCCACGGCTGGAAGAAAGCCGAGGCCAGCACGCGCGCGCTGGAACTGCTGCATCAGGTCGGACTGGCGGATAAAGCGCAGCATATGCCCTCACAGCTTTCCGGTGGCCAGCAACAGCGCGTGGCCATCGCCCGCGCCCTCGCCTCTTCGCCACAAATTATTCTGTTTGATGAACCGACATCAGCGCTGGACCCGGAGATGATAGGCGAAGTGCTGTACGTCATGAAAAGCCTCGCGCACAGTGGCATTACCATGATTGTCGTCACCCATGAAATGCAGTTTGCCAGGGAGATTGCCGACCGGGTCGTGTTTATTGATGGCGGTGAAATTTGTGAGGTCGCCCCACCCGCAGAATTCTTTACCCGGCCACGCCATCCTCGCGCGCGGCGCTTCCTGCAAAAAGTGCTCGATCCGCTGCATCAGGAGCGCCCGGAGTGACTCAACTACTGGACTGGCAGGGGGTACTGACCGGGCAGCCTCTGCAGTGGATCATTTCCGGTTTTCTTACCACGTTATGGGTGACGGTGGCTGGCATCCTGCTGGCGACATTATTAGCGATTCTTTTTCTGGCCCTGCGGCTGGCGGGTGGACGCATTGGTCGCGCACTGGTGGCTGCGTGGGTTTCGTTGTTTCGTAATACGCCACTGCTGGTGCAACTCTTGTTCTGGTATTTCGCCGCCTGGAATCTGTTGCCGCTGGCGTTTCGCGACGTCATCAATGCCGATCATCGCTGGTCAATTCTGCCGGGCGACGTCTGGTGGCTGACACCAGAGTTTATCTGTTCTGCATGGGGGCTGGGGGTGTTTACCTCCGCGTTTTTGATTGAAGAGATCGAATCTGGCCTGCGCGCGGTAGCCAGCGGCCAGCGTGAAGCGGCGCTGGCGCAGGGGTTTTCCACGTGGCGACTTTTCCGGCTGATCCTGCTGCCGCAAGGGCTGGCTAATGCCTGGCAGCCCATTATCGGACAATACCTGAACCTGATGAAACTCTCTTCGCTGGCAAGCGGAATTGGCTTTGCCGAGCTGACCTATCAGGTGCGGCAGATTGAAAGCTATAACGCTCACGCGCTGGAAGCCTTTGCCGTCGGTACGGTGCTGTATCTGGTGACCGGGTTGGTTGCCGGGGCGATCTTTGTCCGTCTTGGGCCAAAGCATGCGCGCGCGGCAGTAAAAAGAAGGAATGCCTGATGCTGGCAAACATTACCGTAATTACGGATAACCTCGATTATTTGCTGTGGGGGCGACTGGCTGACGGCCAGCCTGGCGGCGTGGTACTGACCCTGCTGATGGCGCTGGGCGCTGGGTTGCTCGCCCTGCCAGGCGGTATCGCGCTGGCCTGTGCCGCCTGGCGTTATCCGGGAGTGGTGCGGCGAGTACTGTTCTTATGGGCCGAGTTGATTCGCGGCATTCCGCTGATTTTCGTCATATTCTGGCTGTGGTATCTGCTGCCGATGCTGACGGGTAGCGACTTGCCTGGCGCATTAACCGTCACGCTGGCACTGGCATGGTTTACCGCCGCCTCGGTGATGCACTCGGTACTTGCCGGGCTGGAGGCGCTGCCGGCCGGGCAGTATGAGGCGGCGCAAACGCAGGGTTTTACGCCGGGCCAGACATTAAGACTGATTTTATTGCCGCAGGTATTACACAACGTTCAGCCTTCGCTGGTCGGCATTTTTATCAGCCTGCTGAAAGATACCTCGCTGGCATTTATCGTCAACGTGCCGGAACTGACCACTGTGGCAGGACAGGTTAATAATCGGGTGCAAATCTACCCCACCGCGATTTTTATCTTCACTGGCGTGGTGTATTACCTGCTGTGCAGCGGACTGGGCCTGCTGGCAAAACGCTGGCAACCATGCAATGCGCCGGGAGCATCCCTTCCCCTGCAATAAACGAGGCGATGAGAATTTTCCGGACTTGCCACACGGCGTCTGAAGGGCACCTATACTTACATTACACACGTACCTAAGGAGCCTGACATGTTTGAGAAAGCAGAAAACAAAGTAAATGAAGCCGCGGGTAAAGCTCAGGAAGTATTTGGTCGCGCAACGGATAGCCACGATGACACTATTAAAGGTGCGACGCGCAAATACGCATCGCAGGCAGGCTATGCGGTACGTGACGCGGCAGATACTGTTCGTGACCAGGTTTCGTCTAACCCACTGGGCGGACTGGCTATTGCGGGTGCCGTTGGCGTGGTGCTGGGCTTCCTGCTCGCACGTAAATAATTTACGCATAACGTTTCTACAGGGACTGCCTCAGGGTGGTCCTTTTTTTGCCGGACTACTCCCTCTCAGGCGGATGGCTCACGCTGCCTGCGCCAACGATTTTTTGCCAGTCTTTCCCTATCCATGTCCATCAGATAAAGGTTTTTTCGCCAGTAATTCGCTAAAACGGTATTTATTTATCGGCTCACAGGACGCGTATGGCGCAGTTTACGCTTGATAACAGCAGCACGTTTTCTGACGGGCAGTATCCCGTCACCGATCTCATTCAGCGCATGATAGAAGAGGCGCAACCCGGCGATACGCTCGTTATTCCTGCCGGTCGTTTTTTAACCGGTGCTTTATTTCTCAAGAGCGGATTATCACTTTATCTTTCGCAAGGCGCAGTACTGTTGGGTAGTCAGCAACTCATTGATTATCCATTGATTGAAACCCGCGTTGCTGGCATTGATATGATCTGGCCTGCCGGAATAATTAACGTCAATCACTGCCAGGATGTGCAAATTTACGGCCCCGGGACAATTGATGGGCAGGGTACTGTCTGGTGGCATCGCTTCTGGGGTGCGGACCAGCAAAGCGGTATGCTGGCAGACTACAGCGCCCGGGGGCTGCGCTGGGTAGTGGATTATGACTGCCAGCGGCCGCGCAATATCGTGGTTTATCACAGTAAAAATATTACCATTAACGAGATAACCAGCCGCGAATCCGGATTCTGGAATCTCCACCTGTGTTATTCGTCGCATATTGCCGTGACCGGCGTACAGATTGCCAATTCTGCCGGTCCCAGCACCGACGGTATTGATATTGATTCGTGCGAGCAGGTGCGGGTGGAAAAGTGCGTAGTGTCCTGCAATGATGACAATATCTGTATAAAAGCCGGTCGGGGCAAAGAAGCTGCGGAGCGCGGTATTGTCGCGCGCGATATTATCATTCGCCACTGCCAGCTTAATAAAGGCTCCGGTATTACGCTGGGTAGCGAAACTTCCGGCGGCATTGAGCGGGTGCTGATTGAACATAATCGCTTTAACGGTACTGGCGTCGGCTTTCGGATAAAATCGGCGCGCAATCGTGGCGGGTTTATCCGCGATATTACGGTGCGTCACCTGACGCTCACCGACGTCACTTTCCCGGTGATGATCCAGCTAAACTGGTTTCCTCAATACAGCTACGGTGACAAAGGTCATCTGGCGGACAAACCGCGGCACTGGCAGAAACTGGCGCAGGGCGTTGACGGCGAGGCAGGTTTAACGCGGGTATCACGTCTGACGCTGGAGCATATTTCCGCCTGCCGTTCAGACGAGGCAGTTTTCTCACGTGCGTTCTTTATTGAGGGTTATCCGCAGCGGCCCATTGAGGCGCTCACGCTGTCATCCATTACCATTGCCGCGACTGAGTTTGGTAAAATTTCGGGCGTTAACTCCCTGGTATTTAACCATGTACAGGTCAGCGCGCCCACGGCGACATGCGACAATAATGATAGCTACGAGCGCTAACCCTGTGCCCACAGGCACAGGGTTTTCGATATTAGTGGTGCAGCATCTCGTCAACCACCTGCTCATTGGTTAACTGGTACGGGTAGTATGTCGGCCAGTTATCCATCTCTTTCAGCAAGGCCTCCTGAGAGGTATTGCCCATAAAGATATGATAGTGAGCCGACTGGCGCGGTGCGATCGTATGATCGCTGAACTGAACGTACTTTGGCGCACCACTGTTGGTATCTTTACACTCAAACAGATAACGCACGCCTTTCTTACCGGAGGTATAGGTCAGGATCTTATGCCCGGCATAGTCGTACTTGCAGGAGCTAACGTTGTCGCCGACGTGAAATTCCATCACACCGTTTTCAATACCGATGGTCTGTACATCAGTCTTATAGCCCTTGCGGTAATACTCTTTGATCTCATCAACGCTCTTGCTCTTGTCTTTCTCCGCTTTCTTTTTAAAAACCGGGTCCAGTTCGCCGCTCACCAGCAGCGGATAGACCGACTGCCACACGCCTTCCCAGTCGGACAAGTTGCGATCTTTCACGTCTTTATCATCAAAAACGCCTTCTGCCGCTTTCTGCTCCATTTCACTTAATGGTTTACCGTGTGAATGGTGTGCATGGGAGAGTGCCTGGCCGCTGAACAGCAGCGCGCCAAGTGTAATCGCCAGAGTTTTATAATGAACCGCCAAAATAGACCCCTCGAGGTAATGTTGATATTTATTGTTACAATATAACATAACGCAAAATGACGCAATAATTGTTACCACTTGTGGGTAAAAACAATCTATCGGGTGAATGTTTCACTATATGAAGCATTTTAACCCGCCAATCTTTGATAAGCCTCACGCAACCCGCCACCGCATTCGCCAGCATGAAAGCAATCCCTACACTCAGCGTACTGATAACAACAAACATCACACCGACGGCTACCCTGCTTACCGGGAGGTAACATGCAACAAACAGGCATTCACTACGCCGGAGACGATGCTGCCGGGCAGCAGAAGGTCCCGGCCAGACGCACCGCAAAGATCATGATGTCAGCGGGCGTCGGCCATTTTATTGAATGGTTCGACTTCGGCCTTTACGGCACGCTGGCCGCCATCATCGCCAGTAACTTTTTCGTCAGCAGCGATCCGGCGGTGGCGTTATTAAAATCCTTCGCCGTCTTTGGCTCAGGCTTCCTGATGCGTCCGCTGGGCGGACTGTTCTTCGGCTCGATGGGCGACCGGCTGGGACGGCGCAAAGTGCTGGTGACCGTGATCGTCATTACCTCGATCTCCACCTTCGTCATGGGCATTCTGCCCACCTGGCAGCAGGTCGGTATTCTCGCGCCCATCCTGCTGGTGCTGACACGCCTGGTACAGGGTTTCGCCGCGGGCGGCGAAAGCTCGGGCGTGATCACCTATCTGGCAGAAAGCGCCTCGCCGAAGCGGCGGGCCACTTTGACCTGCTGGAGCGAGAACTTCAGTTTTATGGCGTTTGTCTGCGGTTCCGGGCTGGTGCTTTTCCTGACGCATATGCTGGGAGAAGCGGCGATGAACGACTGGGGCTGGCGAATACCGTTCCTGCTGGCGGCTCCACTGGGCCTTGGTGGATTGTATATGCGGCGCAATATGGAAGACTCAGCAGAATTTCATAAGCTGAAAGCCAGCGGCAAACTGGAAAAATCGCCGCTGCGCAAAACGCTCTCGACCTCCATGCGCGCGCTGCTGTTCTGTACCGGTTTTGTGGTGGTCAAAGCGGTAAGCAGTTGGGTGCTGCAATCCTTTATGCCGGGCTATTTGTCCACACATCTGCACTACAGCCGGACCGATTCTTATCTCATTACTACCCTGGGATTGCTGAGCGTGGCGATCTGCATGCCGCTCACCGGCTATCTTTCTGACCGCTGGGGACGACGCCCGCTGATGCTGATGGGCTGCGGCGGGTTTATTCTTCTGACCTGGCCGGCGATGCTGGTGATGAGCCAGGGCTCGGTGGTTAACGCCATTGCCGCCATGAGTATGCTCGGCGTTTTCGTTGCCATGTTTAACGGTGGGTGCGGCGCGGCGATGGTCGAACTATTCCCGACCGCGATCCGCTACGGCGGCATTGCGATTGCCTATAACCTGACGGTCGCGGTATTTGGTGGCGTCACGCCGTTGGCCTCAGCAAGCCTGATTTCCTGGAGTGGCGATCCTCTCTCTCCGGCGTGGTACGTGATGATCACCGCGCTCATCTCTTTCATTGCCGTGTGGTTCGCTAAAGAAACCGCCGGAAAAATTCTTGATTAACGTGACCGGGAGTTGTGATGAAAATCAGCCATGTTGAATGCTTTCCTCTCAGGATCACACCAGAACAGGTGTATTTGGGCGGCAAGACGAATGAAGAAAAAACGGACTATTACTACCGTCCTGAATACCGCTGCGTTTATTCGCGCAAGATGGAAACCTGCCTTGTCAAAATCACCACCGACGAGGGTCATGTTGGCTGGGGGGAAGCGCTGGCACCAGTAGTACCGCAGGTAATTGCTGAATTAATTACCCACCTGTTCGCGCCGCTTCTGAAGGGGCAGTCGCCCTTCTCCAGCGCGGTGCTGAATTCGAGGATGTATGACGCCATGCGCGATCGCGGACACATTACCGGGTATCACATTGACGCCCTTGCGGCAGTGGATATCGCGTTGTGGGATCTCAAAGGCAAAATCCTCAATCAGCCGGTATATCAATTGTTGGGCGGCGCGTACCGCAACAACGTTCCATGCTATGTGTCTGGCCTGCCGGAACCCGACCTCGCCGCCCGCTGCGCGCTGGCAAAACGCTGGCAGGAAAAAGGCTTTACAGCGGTGAAACTGGCGCTGGGCTATGGCGTAAAAGAGGACATTATCAACGTCCGCGCCATCCGCGAGACGCTGGGTGAGGAGGCGGACATATTTCTCGACGCCCACTGGAATTACAGCGTCGCTCAGGCAGCGGATCTGGCCAACGCGCTACATCCGCTCGGGCTGGGCTTCCTCGAAGCGCCGCTGCTGCCGGAAGATATTGCCGGGCACCGCGAGCTGCGCGCCAAAAGCCCGGTTCCCGTCGCCCTCGGTGAAACGGAGCGCACCCGCTACCAGGTTAGGCCGTGTATTGAACAGCGCGCTGCCGACATCCTCCAGCCAGACGTGGGCCGTACCGGTATCAGCGAGCTGATGCATATTGCCGCGCTGGCGGAAACGTGGAATTTACAGGTCGCGCCGCATTTGAGCGTGGGATTAGGCCCGTGCATCGCCGCCTCGATCCACGTGGCGGCCGCCATTCCCAATCTTTTTATGCTGGAGTACCAGCCGCCGGTTTTTGCCATCGCCAATCAGTTGCTTAACACGCCACTGGTCTGCGAGCAGGGACATTATCAGCTGCCGCAGACGGCCGGGCTGGGGATCGATATAAACGAAGATCGCGTTCGCGAATCGCTAATGGAGACAACATGTTAAAAGGTAATGTGCCCATTCTGGCAACGGCATTTGATGACAATGGCGACGTGGATTTCGCCTCAATGGAACGACTGGTGACATTTTTGCTCGCTCAGGGCGTGGACGGGCTGGCACTGTTTGGCAATGCCTCCGAAGGCTATGCCCTGACCGGTGATGAGAAAGAGGCGCTGTTTGCCTGCGTGAAGCGTCTGACCGGCGATTTGCCGCTGGTCGCCGCGGCAGGTGGAGCCTCTTCTGCGGTGGCGATTGACGATATTCAGCGCGTCCGGCGCTGGGGCGCGCAGGTGGCGATGGTTAACCCGCCGTCGGTGGTCAAACCCGGGCCGGAAGAAATTTATCATTTCTGGCGCGATATCTGTCATGCCTGCGATATCGACATTATGATCCAGGATGCACCGCTGATGACCGGCGTCACTCTGCCCGTCCCCACGCTGGTAAAATTGTGCCAGGATTTTCCGTCCATCAAATACATTAAAGTTGAACAACCGCCGACCACGCTAAAAATCACCGCCCTGAAAAAGGCGCTCGGCGACAGCGTCGGCCTGTTTGGTGGCCTCAATGCCGGATTCCTGTATGAAGAGTTACGTCGGGGTATTATCGGCACCATGCCTGCCTGTGAATTTCCTGATGTCATTAACGCCCTATTACGCACCTGGCAGCGCGATCGCCGTGAGGCTCAGGCGTTGTTTTATCGCTATCTGCCCTTTCTGCGCTACGGCGTTCAGCCCGGCATCGGCGTGGCAGTGCATAAAACGGTGCTGCATCAGGCCGGGATATTTACCACCGACGTGGTGCGCGAACCAGCAAAACGCATTGACGAGGTGACGCGGGAAGAGTTGCGCGATCTGACCAATACCCTGCCGCTGGCGGCGCTGGAGGGGAGCCGATGAATTACATCGCCGTTGACTGGGGAACCAGCAATTTTCGCGCCATGCGCGTGCGCGATGGTGAGGTTACCCGCATCGTGCAGGACACCTGCGGCGTGGGCAAGTGCCAGCGTGAACGCCTTCCGGCGATCCTGCGTGAGCAATTACTTCGGCTTGGCGAGGCGTGGGATGAACATTTACCCGTGCTGCTGTGCGGCATGATCGGCAGCAATATCGGCATCGCCGACGCCGGATACCAGGAGCTGCCGCTCAGCTTTCGGGCATTAACCGGCAAAGGCCAGCCGCTGGAAGGCATTCTGCCCAACCCGCTGACGCTGCGCCCCGGCATCTGCGATCGCAGAAATAACGAAATTTGCCGGGGCGAGGAGATGCAACTGGCAGGCGCGCTTACCCTGAGTGACAGCACCACCTTCGCCGCCGTCGGCACCCACAGCAAATGGATGACGGTAGATCGCCAGCAGCAGCGCGTTGACAGTCTGCAAACGCTGATGACCGGCGAACTTTATCACCTGGTGCTGAATCATTCGGTGGTGGGTAAAGGCCTGCCCGCGCAGATGGCCTCCCCCGCCGCTTTTCTCGACGGCGTGGCGACGGCGCAGGCCATCGCCCGTCAGGAGAAAGCCCTGGTCAGCGAATTGTTCCGCTGCCGTGGCCGGTATATTCTCGGCGAACTGGAATCCTCTGCTGCCGGTTCGTGGCTTTCCGGCTTGCTCATTGGGCATGAAATTCTGACAGGCCATCCACGTAACGCCCCGGTGTGCTTTATTGGCAGCCCTGAGCTACTGAGCCACTATCGCAAGGCTTGTGAGGCGCTCAATCTCGCCTGCATGACGCTTGAGGCGGAAACCGCGCTGGTGGCCGGACTCAATGAGGTATTTCGCCATGACCACTGAACGCATCGTGGCGATTTTACGGGGCATCACGCCGCAGGAGTGCGTGGAGCAGGTCGCCTGCCTGCGGGATCATGGCATCACCACGGTGGAAATTACCACCAACTCCCCCGACTGGGCGATCAGCCTGCAACGCGTGCGCTCCGCCTTTGGCGACAGCGTGCAATCCGGCGCAGGAACCGTGTTAACACCCGCGCACGTAGATACCTGCGCTGCGGCAGGCGCGACCTTTATTCTGACGCCGAATCTTGACCCGCGCGTGGTCGATGCCGCTCAGCGTCGCGGTCTGCGCGTTTGCGCGGGCGTCTTTACCGCCAGTGAAATTTTCACCGCCTGTGAACTGGGTGTCGACGTCCTCAAAATCTTTCCCGCCGCCGCGCTGCCACCAGACTTTCCGCAGTTAATAAAAGGTCCGCTCTCTGCCCCGGCCCTGTTCTCTGCAGTAGGCGGGGTGAATAGTGGTAATGCGGCAGTCTACTTACGTCATTATGACAGTGTCGGGATTGGCTCATCGCTTTATCGCCCCGGCCAGCACGTTTCTGTTACCGCAGCGCGCTGTGCGGCATTACTGAACGACGGGGAAGGATTCCCCGCTGATTTTGCGGGCGGCAGAGACTAAAAACTGGCGCAGACTCTCGATATTCAACCGGTCGCCCTGAATATTGGACAGTGCAATGGCCGCCTGCATTCCTGGAATAATACAGGCCAGCCGATAATCATCAGGGCCATACGCTTTGCCAAAGACCTGATGATGTCTGGCCTCATCAATATCTTTTTTCAGCAGACGGTAGTCATGGATGCCGAGGCGTTCAATAATTTCTTCATCACTCATGGTAGAGAGCAATTTAATACCAATCACCGAATCCCGTACCGGGAAAGATTCGTAATTACCAATCGCGCGGGCAATGCTTTTTCCGCCGCGCGTATGCAGTAAATACACCACTTCCTTACCGCTTAACACACCGATCACGATAGACACTGAATGACTTCCGGTTTCTTCCAGCATCTCCAGTACCGCGGTGTAAAACGCCGAGTTATGAATTGCGCTGGCAGAAAGACGGTGTATGCCCATCCCGAGGCTGTATTTGCGTTTAGCATTTTGCTGCACCATTTCCAGCACCAGCAGGGTTTGCATCAGGCGAGTGACCTTCGCCGGGTCCAGATCCAGCATCCGGCCAATTTCCCGGATGCCGTAGGGGCGGGAGCCGGTGGCCAGCAGATTCAGACAGCGAAAAGCATCGTAAACGGTACTGTTCATAGGGCTCGCTTGTTAAGGAATTAACGGAAAACGTTGTCGTTATCATAACCTGTCAGACCAGCATTGTTAGCCGCAACAACAGGCAATAAGTCACGTTTTCCACAAAGACAGCTACTATTACGCATGTCGTTGGGAATGGCTTTAAGAGGAATGCCGATGCTCGTGCTGTGGAACATTTTAATCGTGCTGGCAACCGTTGCGGCGATGGAAATCATCGCCACGCTGGCGCATAAATATATTATGCACGGCTGGGGTTGGGGGTGGCATCTTTCTCATCATGAGCCGCGCACCGGCTGGTTTGAAGTTAACGATTTATATGCCGTGGTATTTGCCGTGCTGGCGATTGTACTGATTGCCGTGGGCACCGGCGGTGTCTGGCCGTTACAGTGGATCGGCGCAGGGATGACGCTGTACGGCGCGCTTTACTTTATGGTGCATGACGGCCTGGTACATCAGCGCTGGCCGTTTCGCTATGTCCCGCGCCGGGGTTACCTGAAACGGCTGTATATGGCGCATCGCCTGCATCATGCGGTGCGGGGTAAAGAAGACTGTGTGTCGTTCGGATTTCTTTATGCGCCGCCGGTTGAAAAATTACAGGCGACGCTGCGCCGCCGCAAACAAAAAATGCATGACGAGGCGCTTACCGCGCGGGACGCTGCCACAGACCAGCCGGACGCGGCGGTGAAGACGCCACGCGAGAACTGACTACCATGCCAGCGCCTTTCAGCAGCAGTGCCAGCTTTTCCGGCCGTGAAGTGCCCTGCCGGGTGTCCCAGGCACGAGCGCCTGCCGCCCTCACTTTAACGCCAATTTCACGATAGACCCCGTGCGCTGAAGCAATGGCCCAGGCTGAGCGCAACGGCAGCCCGGCGAGTCCCGCCCGGGCGGAGGCGTAATAAGGCTCGGCCTCTGCAACGAGCCGCTGCGCCACGCGGGCCAGCTTTTCACGCTGCTCAGGAGCGCCAGGCTGGTCGGGATCAATACCCTCAGCCGCCAGCCAGTCGGCCGGGAGATAACAGCGCCCTGCTTGCGCATCTTCCACAATGTCGCGGGCAATATTGGTCAACTGAAACGCCAGCCCTAAATCACAGGCCCGGTCCAGCACTGCCTCATCGCGCACGCCCATCACCCGCGCCATCATCAGCCCGACCACGCCCGCCACGTGATAGCAATAGCGCAGGGTATCCGCCAGCGTGTCATAGCGGGTTTCCCGCACATCCATCGCAAACCCTTCCAGATGATCAAAAGCCAGCCGCGGCGGGATTGCATGACGGATGGCCACCTCCTGAAAAGCGGCAAACGCAGGCTCGCTCATCGGCGCGCCGGAAAACGCGCGCTGCGTCTGCGTTTCCAGCATATTCAGCCGCTGTGATGCGCTAACGCCATCCTGTTCATGGGATGCAAACCCCAGCGTCTGACCATCAATCACATCATCGCAATAGCGGCACCATGCATAGAGCATGAGTGCGCTACGACGGGTAGAGGCATCAAACAGTTTCGCGGCGGTGGCAAAACTTTTTGAGCCTGCTGCCATGGTTTCAGTCGCATGGTCCATCAGGTTACTGTTGCTCATAACAGTGCCTCCAGCATCAGACCAGCCGTTGCTTTCGCCGAACCAATAACGCCGGGGATACCTGCGCCGGGATGCGTACCCGCCCCGACAAGATAAAGGTTTGGGATGTGGCTGTCGCGGTTATGCGGACGGAACCAGGCACTCTGTTGCAGGATCGGCTCAACCGAAAACGCCGACCCCAGATGCGCGCCAAGCTGGTCGCGAAAATCAAAGGGCGTAAACATGCGCTGTGTAACCAGTTGCTCACGCAGGCCCGGCATATAATGCTGTTCAAGGTAGGCAAAAATACGATCGCGCAGGCGCGGCCCTTCAACTGTCCAGTCGAGATTAGCCGTGCCCAAATGCGGCACGGGAGCCAGTACGTAATAGCTGCCGCATCCCGGCGGCGCAAGGGACGGATCGGTCACACAAGGCGCATGCAGATAAAGGGAAAAGTCTTCCGCCAGCGTCTCTTTAGTAAAAATATCCTCAATTAATTCTTTGTAGCGCGGACCAAAACAGACAGTGTGATGCGCCAGTTGGCTGTGATGGTGGTTCAGGCCAAAATAGAGCACAAACAGCGAGTTGCTCATACGTTTACGTTTCAAAGACCTTGTCCGCGCCGCGCCAACGGGGTGGTGCCCCAACCATTTTTCATAGGTATGCACCACATCGGCGTTAGAGGCGACCGCCAGGGTTTCGATGCGTCGGCCATCCTCAAGCTCAACAGCCTTTATCCGTGAACCGTCCACCTCCAGACGGGTGACTTGCGCGTTCAGCTCCAGCGTGCCGCCCAGATCCTGAAACAGTCTGACCAGCCCCTCGACCAGCGCGCCAGTGCCGCCACGGGCAAACCAGACGCCCCATTCCCGCTCCAGCGCATGAATGAGTGAATAAATTGACGAGGTCGCAAACGGGTTGCCGCCCACCAGCAGGGTATGAAACGAAAACGCCTGGCGCAGTTGTTCATTCTTGATGAATTTCGACACCATACCGTAAACGCTACGCCAGGCCTGTAGCTGTGCCAGTTTAGGCCCGGCGCGCAGCATATCGCGAAACGATAAAAACGGTACCGCCCCGAGCTTAAGATATCCTTCTTCAAAAACGGCACGCGAATAAGCATGAAAACGGCGGTAGCCTTCGACATCTTCAGGGTTAAAACGTCGTATCTGCGCTTCCAGCCGCTCCTGATGGTTATCATAATCAAACACCTCGCCGGTTTCCCAGCACAGGCGATAAAACGGTGTAACCGGCAGCAGGTCGACATAATCTGCCATACGCTTGCCGGCAAGCGTAAAAAGCGCTTCAATCGCACTCGGATCGGTGATCACCGTGGGGCCAGCGTCAAATGTAAATCCCTCGTCCTGATAAACATAGGCGCGCCCGCCCGGCTTATCGCGCTGTTCAAGTAGCAGCACGGGGACGCCGCTGGCCTGAAGACGAATGGCCAGGGCGAGACCGCCGAAACCAGCACCAATGACTACTGTTTTACTCATCGTGGAACGCTCGCAGCCGGGAAGAAAGTTTGAGCGCGGCCCGCACGGCTTCCCCCACCGGTACCGGTGGTTTTCCCGTCAGGATACGCGCCATGTCAGCCAGCCTGAGCTGGCCGGCGTAAAATCGGGCGATGAGCCCATCGTCTAAGCGGTAGAAACGCTGCATGACCTGCCAGCGCCGGTCAGGTCGCCCGGCGAGAAACAGCATGCGGTTGAGCAGGCGAAAAAAACGCTGTCTGCGCCACTGGTAACGCGCCGTCTGCTCAATCAAATGAAATAACGCGGTGGCGCTGAGATCCGGTTGTCCGGCAATGCGCTCGGCAAGCTGGGCCGCCTGCGGCAGGGAATAGCCGGTTGTGGCATGAAACAGCCCTGCCCGCAGACCGCTACAGGGCTGTGCCGTATGCGCATGCCAGAACGCACGGATATCTCCGGCAAGCGTAATGGGCAAATTACCCTGCTCTTCCCGCACCAGTTGCGCCAGCCGCCATCCCTGCCGCTGGGCGTAATGCTGAATATGTGTCGCAGCCCGGGCGGTATCCAGGCTGGCGCGATCGATATAATGGGTATCTTCAATTAACAGTTCAGTGGGTGAGACAGGCAGCGTGTAGACAAACCGATAACCCGCGCTCTGATCGACTGTTGCATCCATTAAAATAGGGCGCGTCAGACCGTGCGGCTGGCTGAGCTGCCACTGCTGGCCTAAAAAAGCCTGACAGCCGGCGACCAGGTGCTTACCAGGACGATAACCACGGCCGTCGATCACCGCCGTCGCGGCAAACGTTCGCCCGTCGTCCAGCGTGACCGTTTCCGGCGTCAGGCTGAGCGCAGAAACCCCGGTCAATAGCTGCTCGCCCAGCGCGTCGGTGATGACGTCGGCAAAACGCTCTGACGTCACGCTAACGTAGTCACCGGGCAGGGTGCGGTTGAGCGCCGGAAAACGGACGTCATAGCCCGACCAACGGTAGGCGACCAGCGGGGCCAGCCAGCGATGCTGTTCAGGCGAGAGATCCTGCTGATGAAACGACCAGGTATGGTTGCCGCCAGGCTGCGCGCCCGCCTCCAGCATGAGCAGCCGTAATTCAGGCCGTAGCTGGCGCAGCCGCAGGGCAATTAACCCGTTTGCCAGCCCACCGCCGACGAGGATCAGATCCCACTGTTGCTGCATTGCACCCTCCCTGTCAGCACTGGCTGCCGGGTGGTCAGGGCCTGCTCGACGATTTGCGCGGCCCGCAGCGCACCACCCGCCTGATGCAACGCGGGCTGCATGGCAGTCAGTCGCTGACGGTAGATCGGGTTATTCAGTAACTCATCGAGATGTCCGCAGAGCGTAGGGTGACTGGCGTAGCGTGAAGCGCGGCGACCGATCCCGCTGTACACTACGCGCGCAGCCACGCCCGGCTGGTCAAACCCGAGCGGAATGGCAAGCACTGGCGTCACACTGGCTATCGCATCCATTACGGTGTTCAGCCCGCCGTGCGTGATCACGGCCTGCGCCTGACGTAGTATTGCAGGCTGATCCGTGAAGTCGACGGTGCTGGTCCCTTCGTCATTCAGTCGCGCGATCCGCCCCGGGCTCAGCCCGCCGCAGTGGGCAATCAGTAACCGCACGCCACGTTGACGACACGCGCGGGCGATGGTACGAAATAAGCGGTAGCGATGACCCTGTAGTGTGCCAAGTGACGCGAAGACCAGCGGCTTACCGTCCTGCACGTCCACAGGCATGGAAATCATTTGCTCAGGGGAACGTAGCGGCCCCACCGCATGAAAACACGCGGGTAACTGGCGAGGAAAATCAAAACCCGCAATTGTCTGGCTAATTTGCGCCAGCGATGAGAGACAGTCGTGTAATCCGCGGCGTTCACCCAGCCCAAAGGCGGCGGCATAGCGCGTAATGACGTTATTATGCTGACGCATGAGGAGATCATATACCCGCCTGCTGGAGCGATAGATTTTTTTGCTGCGCGCATCGCTGGCATAGTTAAACGGCATCACGGGCAGGGGAATGGTTTCATCACGGTTGACGGGCAGCGCACAGGCGACGGAGACAAACGGCATACCCAGGCTGTCCGCGACCAGTCCCCCGGCGGCTTCCATCTCATCGGCAATCACCCCATCAGCGCCGATGTTCTCCAGCGCCGCGGGAAGCTCGCGGCACAGCATTGAGGTCGTTTGCGCCAGATCGTTAATCAGATGAAAAATACCTGCACCTGCGGGCCGGGCAGCCAGTGCTAACGTGCGCGCCAGACTTCCTGGAGGGTGACTCTGTTGACCCACGGTGTAAAACGCAATGCGTTCGTCGCGCAGTAATGCGCAGGCGTCCGCCTGATGAATAAAGGTAATGCGGTGCCCGCGCGCTATCATCTGCTGGGCTAACGCCTCCAGCGCCCGGACATGACTATAAAAAGGTGGGGCCACGACCGCAAAATGGCCCATTACACGTGCACCATCGTTGCCTGACGAAGCTGTTCCACGCTGCCGCTGCCAGTGCAAAAGCAGGCGATACGTAGCTGATCGATAATAATCTGAAAGTGTTCAACAACAGATTCAACAGAAGATGTTGCGCTTGTCAGCACACCTGCCGCCTGACTTACCAGGCTGGCTCCCAGGCGTAGCGCTTTTGCCACATCAATACCGTCCGCAATCCCGCCTGAGGCGATGAGTTGCGCCTGCGGTAGTGCCTGATGCAGCGCAAGCAGCGCCTGCGCTGTAGGAATGCCCCAGTCAGAGAAAGCCATCGCCACCGCACGGTCGTGCAGCGTCTTCGCGCGCTCCCCCTCTACGGCCGCCCAACTGGTGCCGCCAGCGCCGGCAACATCCAGCATGGCGACACCGGCTTGCATCAGTTGACGCGCAACCGGAACAGACAATCCGGCCCCGACTTCTTTGATGATAATCGGGACCGGCAGGGCTTTTACGGTGCGCTCAATCGCATTAAGCACGCCACACCAGTCCCGGTCACCGTTACGTTGTAAAGCTTCCTGTAACGGATTGAGGTGTATGATCAGCGCGTCGGCATCAATCATGTCAACCGCCCGGCGGGCATAGTCGAGACCTTTACGAGAGGCAATCTGCGCCGCGCCCAGATTTGCCAGTAGTACAATGTCTGGTGCGAACTGGCGTAGCTCGCGGGTCAGCCCGCTATTAATGTCGCTTTCCAGTGCTACCCGCTGCGATCCCACCCCCATCGCCAGCCCCAGGAGTTGCGCCGCTTCTGCCAGGTGACGGTTGATCGCCGCTGCCCTGCTGGCTCCGCCGGTCATCGATCCGATAAGCAACGGTGCATTGAGCGTTTTGCCAAACAGTGAGCTGCGAAGATCAATGTCATCCAGACACATTTCGGGCATCGCGCAATGGTCAAAGCGCCACCGCTCAAACCCCGTCGAGCATTTTTTCACCTGTGCCGTCGGGTTTAAAACAATGTCCAGATGATCGTTTTTACGTTGAATCAAATCCTTCATCAGCACTCCGGTAAAGACCAGTCCAGACCAAACATCGTCTTTTGTTTATCAAACCAGACCCGCATAAACCGCCGTGTAGACTGACCCTGGTTGCAGGCGATTGCCAGATGTTCATCGGCGCTGCGTAAATGTTCGCATAGCCGCTGATGTACGGCATCAACGCCCAGCATTTCTACCAGCGTTGATTTGCCGCTATCCTGATTAATATCTTTACCGGTGCCGCTCACCCCATCACTTAAATCGTCCATCAGTTGAAAAACCAGCCCCAGGTCCTGCGCAAAGCAGCGCAGACGCTGACGTGCGTGCACAGACGCATCGGCAACGATCGCCGCCATTTGTAACGTAGCATCAAATAAACGGCTGGTTTTGAGGTCGTTGGTCAATAAAATGGCTTCGGCACTACGCGCCTGACGCCCTTCCACAAGATCGCGATATTGCCCCTGGACCAGGCCCTGCATCCCTACCGCAGTGGAAAGCTCGGTGACCACCTGCGTTTTAAACGCGTGCGGCAGCGACTGCGCTTCTGCCACCACGCCGAAGGCCCGGCTAAGCAGCCCGATTGCCGCAAGGATAGCGACGCTTTCACCATACTGCCGATGGATCGTGGGCATTCCGCGACGCTGCATGGCATTATCCATGCAAGGAATATCATCCAGCATCAATGAAGCGGCATGGATCATTTCCACCGCACACGCCAGATCGAGAAGGCCGGGCTTATCAGGATCACACCCTAAATCTTTAGCGGTGAGCAGCAGCAAAAGTGGGCGTATTCGCTTTCCCGCCGCCAGTGTGCCTTCTCGCATCGCCTCACCGACCCGATCCTGCTGATTGCCGACGGGTAATAACTGCTCCAGACGTTGTTGCAACGCAACGCGCAACGCCTGCATCTCTTGTTCGTAATCTACATTCATTTCTGCGGCTACTTACTTATCGACAGGTTACTGGAGGACACGTTTAGCGCATCACAGCGTCTGCTGTACTGGCCGGGACAACATTGTGTTCAAAGCCGCATAACCGCGTACTCTGCTTTCCAGATGGTGTCTGCAAAGCGTAGCGCAACATTGTGGAATTTTCTTTGGTGGGGCAATAACGGACAGAATACACGGGAAAATGGACGCGGTGTTTACTCGTTATATGACAAGTCTGTCCCCGACAGATAAACAGAAAAGAGCGAAAACCTCACGGCCTCGTCAGACAGGCAAATCATGAAAGGGGATGCTGCTCATGGGATGGGCTGAACCGGCTGTCAGTGCTACCGGTTTAAAATGAGTCAGGCCCGGCAGTGTTTCACTGCCGGGTCAAATCACGCCGTTAAACATTGTCGGGCTGCGACGCAGGATACCTGCGTCAACCGAAGCAACGCTGGTCCTGCCACAAAATGCCATCGATAAATCGAATTCATTACGGATGATATTGAGCGCCAGGGTCACGCCTTCCTCGCCCAGCGCCCCCAGTCCATACAAAATGCTGCGCCCGATATAGGTTCCCTTCGCCCCCAGCGCAATTGCCTTCAGTACATCCTGCCCACAACGAATACCGCCATCGAAATGAACTTCAATTTGCCTGCCGACTGCCGCGACAATCTCCGGCAACAGAGTAATGGATGACGACACGCCATCCAGCTGACGCCCGCCATGATTGGAGACAATCAGCGCATCCGCACCTGCCGCGACTGCCAGACGCGCATCTTCCACATCCATAATGCCCTTAACGATCAACGTACCGCCCCAGCGCCGTTTAATCCACTCGATATCCTGCCAGGAGAGGCCAGGATCAAATTGCTGCGCTGTCCACTCCACCATGGCATTGATATTATCAACACCGCTGGCATGCCCAATAATATTGCCAAAGTTACGATGCCGGGTGGCGAGCATAGTGCGGCACCAGCGCGGTTTAGTGGCAATGTTAAGCAGATTACGCAGCGTCATTTTTGGCGGCGTCGACAGGCCGTTTTTGATGTCTTTATGGCGTTGACCAAATACCTGGAGATCCATCGTCACGACCAGCGCTTTACAGTTCGCGGCTTTCGCGCGATCGATAAGACTGGCGACAAACTGACGATCGCGCATGACGTAGAGCTGGAACCAGAACGGATGATAATCCGTCGCCTGCGCCACGGTTTCAAGCGAACAAATACTCATGGTAGAAAGCGTAAAGGGGATGCCGAATTTTTTCGCCGCACGAGCCGCAAGGATTTCACCGTCTGGATGGATCATGCCGGTTAATCCGGTGGGCGCGATCGCCACGGGCATCGTCACGTGTTGTCCCGCCATCACGCTAGCCGTACTGCGCGCGGTAATATCCACCGCCACGCGCTGGCGGAATTCAAGGCGACGTAAATCGGCTTCATTAGCGCGATAGCTATATTCGCTCCAGGAGCCGGCATCCACATAGTCATAAAACATTTTTGGCACCCGCTTACGCGCCAGTTGCCGTAACTCTTCAATACAGGTAATGGTCATATCAGTTATCCAGTAACAGAGGGCACAATAACGATGATTTAGCCATGCCGGTAATGAAAAATCAGGGCTTCAGGTAATCGGTATAGGCGTTCTGCAAAACAATATGATCGGCAATATATTTCGCATCATGCCATACGCCATAAATAAAGGATGATGCACGATTGACAAGATTTGGCAGGCCGAGAAAATAAATACCGCGTTCAGCGGAAATACCGCGCTTATGGAACGGCAGACCTTTTTCGTCGAAAGCATCAACCTGTAACCAGCTAAAATCAAATTTAAAACCGGTCGCCCAGATAATAGTGGTAATACCTGCCGCGGCGATATCTAGTCGCATCAGCGGATTGCGCAGACATTCAGGGTCCGGCAATAGCTCCCACGCCTGAGGCTCCGGCGGCAAATCCAGCCCGTTGCGTTCAATGTAAGCATCCGCATCGCGCAGCACGTCAAAGTAAGCTTTATCGCCCGCAGCGATATTTTCAGCCAGCCCGTCGGCAAAGCTCAGCACACCGTTATCCCAGCTTTTGGTGATGCCGACCAGCGTAATGCCCATATGCGCCAGGCGGCGGAAATCCACGGTTTTCCCCCCTTCATAACCGCTCACTGCAAAGGCCACGTGCTCTTTCTTCGGCTTAATTTTCACCTCATCCCACAGACCGAGCGCGCCAAGCCACCAGCAATAATCACGGTTGCGGTAAGCGCGCGGCGGACGATAATGTTCGCCCACCGACAGATACACCTCCCGGCCCGATTTACGCAGCTCTTCGGCTATTTGCGTCCCCGACGCGCCCGCCCCTACCACCAGCACGCCGCCTGCGGGCAACTGCTGGGGATTTTTGTAGACAGAAGAGTGGATCTGTTGCACCCCGGCGTCTGGCGGCACGATCTGCGGAAATGACGGTTTCTGGAACGGGCCGGTCGCGGCCACCACATTATCGGCTTCAAATTCACCGGCAGAAGTGACGACTTTGAACCCGCTGCGCCCTGCCAGACGTGTCACCTGCTGCACCTCAACGCCGGTGCGTACCGGCGCATTAAGCATTTTTGCATAGTCTTCGAAATACTGCGCCATGCGTTCTTTTGGCGGGAAGGCTTCCTGAGAAATATTGTCAAATTTCAGCGACGGAAAACGGTCGTGCCAGGCTGGGCCATTTGCCACCAGTGAATCCCAGCGTTCAGAGCGCCAGCGCTCCGCAATACGGCTGCGCTCCAGGACAACATGGGGCACGCCCATCAGCGCCAGATGTTCACTCATGGCAATACCGGCCTGACCTGCGCCGACAATAACGGTATTTATTTTTTCTACTGACATGTTGAACCCCTAAATATAAGCGCCGCACTATTTTCATCAGGTGGCGTATTAATGATAATCAGGCTTATTAAATGCAAAATACATTGATGCACTAGTTATTAATGTCTGGCTTCGACATTTAATATTTTACCGAGACCTAAAAATTTATTGGCAATCACTAACATTGTTGCGGTAACAGCAATATAGATAACCGACAAGGCTGCCAGCGTCGGATCGGCAAATTCACGCACGTAGTTATACATCGCTACCGGTAAGGTCTGTGTTGCCTGGGTCGTAATAAACAACGAGGCGGTAAATTCATTAAAGGAGAGGATCGCGGCAAACAGCCAGCCGCCAAACAGGCCCGGTAAAATTAGCGGCACGGTGATGGTCCATACTACGCGCAGTGGCGAGGCACCGAGGCTTGCCGCCGCCAGTTCAATACGCTGTTCAAGGTTTTTTAGCGACACATACACGCTGCGCAGCACAAACGGCAGTACCAGCACGATGTGGCAGAAAATCACCAGCGGATAACCGCGCCCGAGGTTGAGCTGCGACACCAGCATCAGCAGCCCCAGACCAATAGTGAAGTGCGGGATAAACAGCGGCGACAGCAGAATGCCTTCCAGCACCTGTTTACACGGGAAGGAATAGCGTTCAATGGCAATCGCCAGCGTGGCACCGATGATCACCGCCAGCGACGATGCCCAGGCAGTGACAATCAGCCCGGAAAAGAAACCGTGGCGAAAATCATCGTAACTTACCGCCCGCTCAAACCAGCGCAGCGACCAGCCTTTCGGCGGAAAGAACAGCACGGAGGTACTGCTGAACGAGGAGATAAATACCACAATCGTCGGCAGCATCACAAAGATCAGAATAGCGGCGACCAGCAGGCGGCCCGCCAGCGTCGTCAGTTTATCGCTCATCGAACGGGTCATATCAGTGCTCCCCCATCGCGTTCAGGAATCGGGTCATACGTTTCAGCGCCAGCAGCAGCAAAACGGTCAGGATCAACCCGGCGATGCTCAGCGCGGCGGCAAACGGGAAGTTCATCGACGAGAAACCCAGTTGATAAACCATGGTTGCTACGGTGCTGACGCGCCCGCCGCCAATCAGTTGCGGCGTGGCGAAAGCGCTAAAGGTCCAGGCAAAAGCAGTCGTCAGACTGGCGATAATGCCGGGAATGGACAGCGGGATCGTCACGGTCAGCAAGGTGCGAACCGGGCCTGCGCCAAGGCTGGCGGCGGCTTTCTCATAATCCGGGTTGATGTGCGACAAGGCGGTCGCCAGCATCAGTACCATGATTGGCATGGTGACGTGTACCAGCGCCAGCACCACACCGGTCTGGGTAAACATAAATTGAACCGGCGTTGAGATGATGCCGGTTGCCAGCAGCAAACTGTTCAGAAAGCCGCTGTTACCCAGCACGATAATCCATGAATAGGTGCGCACCACTTCACCGAGAAACAATGGCGTAATGGCGATGATCAAAATCGTGGATTTGATCCACGTCGTGCGGGTACGCACCAGCGCATACGCCAGTGGGTAGCTCATCAACAGGCCAAAGATAGCGGTTTTGGCGCTCAGCATGACCGTGTTAATAAAAGCATCGGCGTAGATGCTTTTGAACAGTCCAGCGAAGTTCGCCAGCGTCAATCCGCCTACGTCGAGCGAGCCGGGAACATAGGCGCGCACGCTAAACTGCATGACTGCGAACATCGCGACAACCAGTCCAGTGGCGGTCAGGATGGCGGGAACAATGAACCAGGGTAAAAATGTCGGTTTTCTCGTCATAGACGTTGCTGCCTGAATAAGAAGTTGCCGGTAGAACCAGGGCGACCCGCAAGCCGCCCGGAAGATCAATGAGACATGATGTTTTCAGAGAACCACTGACGCCACTCCGCGGTTTTCTCGGCACGCAGTTGCGGATCGGTATTGATGGTGGCGTTCCACTGCTCAGGCGTGGTCAGCATACCCGGCAGTTTCGCCAGTTCAGGATCGATATGGGCGTTGGTGACCGTTGGACTACCGTGATAAATCTTCGCCACCTGCTCCTGAATTTCAGGCTTCAGGGCGATATTCATAAACTTATACGCAAGATCGGCGTGCTTAGTGCCTTTGTTGATCCCGAGGGTATCAACGCCCAAAATCGCGCCCTCTTTCGGTATCACCAGTTTGACGTCTACCCCTTCGGCCATCATGTTGTAAGCGTTCATCGATAGCATGACCTGTACCGGCGTTTCGCCTGTGGAGATCAGTTGCTGGCTGTTAGCATCGTCGGTATAGAAGGATTTGATATTCGGGATCAGCGCTTTCATCTTCGCCTGCCCCTGCTGCCAGTGTGCCGCATCGCTGCCGGAGAGTTTGGCGGAAACCGCGATGATATGGCTCGGGTCCCAGTCCGGCAGCGCCAGCGTCCCTTTCAGCTCCGGCTTCCACAGATCGTTCCAGCTCTCAAAGGTCGTGCCTTTTGGCACCAGGTCCGGACGATAGCCGATAGTGTAAACGTAGCCCCATACGCCGAGGTGATAGGGGCTGACTTTGGCCTGCTGCACCAGATTCGCGGCATTCGGCAGTTTGCTCATATCGAGTTTTTCAAACAGGCCAGAGTTAGCATACAGATAGCCCACATGCGCCGTGGTAAAGGTCACGTCGGTTTCAGGTGAGCCGCCTGCCAGCTTCGCTTTGTTGAGACGATCGATGGTGCCGCCGGTGACAAACTGCACTTCTACGCCGGTTTCTTTGGTGAACTCTTTGGCAATGGTCTCATCAATCAGATCTTTAAAACCGCCGCCCCAGGTGCTGACAATCAGCTTGTCAGCCGCCATCGCATTTCCGGCGCTCAGTACGCTGGTAGTCAACAACGTTAAGGCACAAATCTTACGCAACATATTCTCATCCCCATGTATGAAATGGCTGTTGTAGCAATCTGAAACCCGGCGCGCCCGGACGGTGCAAACGGTGTTCCCTGGTGTGAAATCGATAATGCCGTGGTCAGGTGATGGCGTAAAACAGCCTTTTCCTCGTCCTTGCATCAGGATTTCTGATGCTAAAAAAGCGCGGCTTTGCAACGGATTTTCTAAACCCGTAGTGAGGCGCGCGCGAAGAGTAACCGCACTCCTGGCAGGGGATTATGCTGTTATTTGGCTTTTGGCATGATAAATGCAGGTTTATCTGCACTATTAGAATGACTGGCGCGACATGATTGCGTCAGCGATCTCAGGAGAACCTGCATGCTCAGTCGCATTACCCAGCGTCAGCTGGAATATTTTGTCGCCTCCGGCGAGGCGGGCAGCATTATTGGCGCAGCGGAACGTATCCATGTTTCCTCGCCGTCGATTTCTGCTGCCATCACCCATATTGAATCTGAACTGGGCGTGCAGCTTTTTGTACGTCATCACGCTCAGGGCGTATCGCTGACCGCCATCGGTCATCAGGTTCTGAAAGAGGCAAAGCTCATTCTGGAGCAGATGTTGAACCTTTATACTATTGCCTCGGAATCGATGAACAATGTGCGCGGCCCGCTGCGCGTGGGCTGCCTGGATACGCTGGCCCCGATGCTGACGCCTGAACTGGTGTTCGGCTATGGCCGCGCGTTTCCCGGCGTGCGCATTACGCTGGTGGAAGGCAATCATGAACAGTTGCTGAAACAGTTGCGCACCGCCGATATCGACATCGCCCTGACCTACGATTTAGTCCCGGCCAGTGATATCGCCTTTACCTCGCTGGCGCAGCTGCCGCCGTATGTGATGGTGGGGGAACATCACCCGCTGGCGACGCACCCGGCGGTGTCAATTCAGGAGCTGGCGGCAATGCCGATGGTGTTGCTGGATATGCCGTGGAGCCGGGAGTATTTTCTTGGGCTGTTTAGCGAGGCGGGCGTCACGCCGAATGTGGTGATGCGTTCCGGCAATATGGAAGTGGTGCGGGCGATGGTGGCAAACGGCGTGGGGTTCGGCATTGCCAACGTGCGCCCGAAAGCGCATTTGTCGCAGGATGGCAAACGTCTGATCCGCGTGCGGCTGGCGGGCGTCAACCGGCCAATGCAGCTCGGTTACGCGACCGTGGCCCATACGCAGCACTCGATGGTGGTAAACGCCTTCGCCGAGCGCTGCCGCATGTTTATCTCCGACCAGTATATTCCCGGCATGGCCGCACCGAGCTATTTCGATCCGCAGGTCGTGCGGGTGGCGTAACGCAGACGCATGTTAATAGCCTCGCGCCGGAAATACCTGGTTGGTGACGGATTCACCGCGTGCGGCGCGCCGGATGTTTTCAGCGACCTGCTGTGCGGCACTGGCCGGCAGGGCTACCGATGCCAGATGTGGGGTGATCAGTACGTTGTCCATCTGCCACAGCGGATCGTGCGGCGGCAGCGGTTCGCGGTCAAAGACGTCCAGCGTCGCTTCAGCAATCTGCCCTGAACGCAACGCCGCCGTCAGCGCCGCCTGATCGACAATCGCCCCACGCGACACATTAATGAACGCGGCACCCGGTGGGAGGTGCGCCAGCCGCTCTGCGCTGAGCAAGCCGCTCGTCTGCGGCGTGAGCGGCAGCATCACCACCAGAATGTCGCTCTGGCTGAGAAAATCATCCAACGATCCCTGTCCGCTGGTACAGCGAATACCGGCTATGTCTTTTTGCGAACGCGACCAGCCGCGCACGTCAAAGCCCTGCCGCGCCAGTTCCCGCGCCGCATACGAACCCAGTTCTCCCAGTCCCAGCACCCCGACACGGATGCTGGAAGTCGCACGTGGATGCAGATAATGCCAGCGCTGTTCACGCTGCGCGCGCTCAAAGGCCGGGATATCCCGCGCGTAACGCAGCACGGCAAACAGTACATAACTGGCCATCATCCGGGCCATATCCGGATCGGACAGGCGAATAATCGGGATATCCGGCAGATCGTCGCGCCCTACCAGTGAATCGACGCCCGCACCAAGATTCACCAGTAGTTTGAGATGCCGGTAAGGCGCAAAGAAACCCTGTGGCGGTTTCCATGCCAGCGCATAGTGCACGTCATCAGGATTTTGCACCGTTTCGGCGCGGCAAATCGTCACGCCAGGCAGATGCGGTGCAAGTAAGGCTGACCATTCGTCGAAACTGTCGAATTCGCTGTAAAACACTAATGTACTCATACGGCGCGGCTTTCCAGCAGGTTGACCACCGCATCGATCGCCAGTTCGTAGCCGATCACGCCCAGCCCGGCGATCACCCCGGTTGCGGCTTTCGATACCATAGAGTGATGACGAAACGGCTCGCGTTTCCAGATGTTGCTCATATGCGTTTCAATGATTGGACCATCAAACATCAGCAATGCATCAAGAATAGGCACTGAACTGTAGGTCAGGCCCGCTGCGTTGATGATTACCCCCGCTGCATTCTGACGTGCTTCCTGGAGCCAGTCGACCAGTACGCCTTCGTGATTGCTCTGGCGAAACTGCAACATCATCCCGTGCGATTCAGCGCGTTGCCGACAGCGCTCGCCAATGCTGGCGAAACTGTCGCTGCCGTAGGTACCGTTTTTATCCAGCCCGTATAAATTGGCGTTCGGCCCATTGAGAAAATAGATCTGCTGTGACATACATCCTCCTGATTAAACGTGTGGACGGGTCGCGACCATGGCCGGATGCGCATCGAAGACGGCGAACCAGGCGGCAGTCAGCGGATGGCTGGCGCGCCAGTCGAGTTCGGCAAAGCGGAAGTCGAGATAGCCGAGCGCACAGCCGATGGCAATGAGGCCGATATCATTGGGCCGATGGCTAAAATCGCTGACCTGGCGTTCAATGTCCGCCAGCGCAGCGGCGACTTTTTTCAGTTGCGCGTCCGCCCAGTCCGGCCACTGCTTTTCAGGCGGACGGGTGCTGAACTCGTAACGCGCCAGCAGAGCCGCATCAATTACCCCATCGCCCAGCGCCTGCCGTGCCAGACTTTGCCAGCGCGCCTCTCCCTGTTGCGGGAATAAATCACCCTGCGCACGCGCGTTGAGGTATTCGCAAATCACCCGGCTGTCGTAAAGACAGATGCCGCTTTCGGTGCGCAGCGCCGGTACTTTTGCCAGCGGATTAAACGCGGCGATACGTTCGTCGCGCACAACTGGATGGGCGGCGGAATCCAGCCGCTCGATTTCATCAGCCAGCCCGAGCACGGTCGCGCAGACCATGACTTTGCGCACATACGCGGAGGTGGAAGCAAAAAAGAGCGGCATCATGACGCCACCTGTAGCAGCACTTTGCCGATGTTGGCGTTGGCTTCCAGGAGACGATGCGCATCTGCGGCTTGCGCTAACGGTAGCGTTTGGTAGAGGATCGGCGCGATTTTACCGGCGGCGATCAGCGGCAAAAGATGTTTGTTGATGCACTGCGCCAGTCGCGTTTTCTCGCTTGCGCTTTTCGGACGTAGGGTAGAAGAGGTCAGGCTTAGTCCCTTGCGCATCACCAGTTGCAGATCGAGTTCAATCTTCGCCCCCTGCATAAAGGAAAGACTGACATGCCGCCCTCCCGGCGCTAATACGCTCAGGTTACGCGCCACGTAATCGCCCCCGACGTTATCCAGCACCACATCCACGCCGCGTCCCTGGGTTTCGTCAGCAATCACTGCAACAAAATCTTCGCTGTGACGGTTGATGGCGCGCCAGACGCCGAGCTGGCGCAACGCCACCACCTTCTCTGAGCCGCCCGCCGTCGCCACCACCCGCGCCCCACACGCCTGCGCGCATTGAATGGCAAAGGTTCCGACGCCGCTGGCCGCACCGTGGATCAGGACGGTTTCGCCCGGCTGCAAACGCCCCAGTTCAAACAGGTTATGCCACACGGTAAATGCCGCTTCCGGCACGCCCGCCGCCTGCGCGAGCGGCAGAGTTTCCGGCACGGTTAAACAGAGATCGGCGCGTGCCACGCAGTAGTCGGCATAACCACCGCCGTTGAGCAGTGCCATTACCGGGGTGCCCAGCGCAGGAGAGTCAACCCCCGCGCCCAGCGCCGCCACGGTGCCGGACACTTCCAGCCCCAGCACATCGGTGATTCCCGGCGGCAAAGGCATACCGTTGCGTTGCAGGATGTCGGGACGGTTCACACCGGCGCTGGCAACGCGGATCAGTACCTCACCCGCACCAGGCTGCGGCACCTTGCGCTGCACAAGTTCTAACACTTCAGCGCCGCCCGGCTGGCGCGCAATAATCGCATTCATCATTTCAGGTATCATCGGCGCTTACTCCTGTTTCGCGGCGCTAAACGCGCACACGCCTTCGTCATCCACTTTGACGCCGACCAGGCTGCCGACGGGCCAACGCGCCAGCGAATGCAGGCCGGACTGGCGGGCAAACAGCGAGGCGCTGCCAAGCGCAGGAACATCAAGATGCACATCGACATGATCCCCCTGAAAAACATGGGCGATCACCGTGGCGCTGAGCAGCGAGTGCGGATTAAGCGGTGCTAACTGAATATTTTCCGGACGCACGTAGACGTCAAGCCGCTCGCCAGGCATGGCCTGTACGCGTTCCGCCGGCAGACGCAGCACATTGCCGCCCAATTCCAGTATCGCCGCGCCGTCGCGTCCGGCGTAGCGCCCTGGCAGGATGTTCACATCGCCCACAAAGCCCGCGACAAACGGGTCCTGCGGATGACGATAAATGGCATCCGGCGTACCGATCTGCCGGACATGGCCTGCCGACATCACCACGACGCGATCGCTCATGCTGAGCGCTTCCCCCTGATCGTGGGTTACGAACACGGTAGTGACGCCAAGCTTGCGCTGGATGGCTTTCAACTCAACCTGCATCGACAAGCGCAGGTTTTTATCCAGCGCGGAGAAGGGTTCATCCAGCAGCAGCACTTTGGGCCGGATCACCAGCGCACGCGCCAGCGCCACGCGCTGTTGCTGACCACCCGACAGTTCGCGTGGCTTGCGGTGGCCGTAACCAGCAAGCTTCACCAGCGCCAGCGCCTGCTCAACGCGTTCGGCGATTTCGGCCTTTGGCACGCCGCGCATCCGCAGCCCGTAGCCCACATTTTTCTCGACCGTCATATGCGGGAACAGGGCGTAGTTCTGAAATACAATGCCGATTTCACGCTGCCAGGGCGGGATATCCGTCACCAGATCGCCATCAATGAAGATCTCGCCGCCGTCCGCTTCAGCGAAACCCGCCATCAGATTCAGCAGCGTGGTCTTGCCGCAGCCTGAGGGGCCGAGCAGGGTAATAAACTCCCCTTCCGCAATCGTCAGGGAAATTTTGTGTAAGGCGATGGCGTCGCCAAAGCGTTTCAATACGCCGTCAAGCCGTACGGCAACGTTCGCGTTGTTCACGACCGGATGCAGCGTTTCGGGCTGCGGGAATGTAGTGACTTCTGCACTTACCATGGGATCTCCAGAGACGGGCTATCAAATGCGTGTCACCAGCATACGGTGTAAGGGCACATCACGCGGTTAGTGCTTCCTGAAGCTGGCGTTTGGAAAAGGTAAAGCAGAGCGAAAAGGTGAAGCCGTGCGGGCGGAGGTCGGCCCGGGGCGCGCCCTCCGGTAATTTCTGTTGCGATCGTTTCATGCTTTTTGACACATCCAGGCAGCAAGTCGGCGCAAAAGGCCATCGCAGGCATCCAACTGTTCGACAGTAATGAACTCATCGGGTTTGTGGCCCTGCACCATACTGCCCGGCCCACATATCACGCTGGGGATGCCTGCCTGATGAAATAATCCACCTTCTGTCCCGAAGGCGACGGTGCTGAAGGCGTCAGAGCCCGTAAGATGCGCAAGCAGTTGCGCAGCGGCGCTGTGTGGCGCGGTGTCCAGGCCGGGATAACCGCTAATGGGAGAAAAGCGGATCGTGGTATCGCGATTGACGGCGTGCATCTGCGGCAGTAGTTCGCGCTGTGCGTAGCGTTCCAGCGCCCGGGCCACCTCCTGCGCGTCATCCTGCGGCAGGGTGCGCACTTCGAAGTCAAACTGACACTCGGCAGGCACGATATTCAGCGCCCGTCCCCCCTGGATCACGCCGGTTTGCACCGTGGTGAAGGGCGGGTCAAAACGCGCATCCTGACGTTGTGGCGCAGCCAGCCGTTGCCCCATTAGGGTAAGATGGTGGATAAGCTTCGCGGCATATTCAATAGCATTCACGCCCTGCGGCGCATAGGCTGAATGGCAGGCCGCGCCCTGCACTTCACAGCGTATGGCAAGCTTGCCCTTGTGGCCAATCACCGGCTTTAATTCAGTGGGTTCACCAATCAGGCAGATAGCGGGCTTTTCCGGGAGACGGGACAGCGCGTCCAGTAAGGTACGTACGCCAAGGCATCCCACTTCCTCGTCATACGAAATCGCCAGGTGTAACGGTTGCGTCAGCGGCTGCGCCAGAAAATGCGGCACCGCCGCCAGTACGCAGGCGATAAAGCCTTTCATGTCCGCCGTGCCGCGGCCGTACAGTTTGCCGTCTCGCCCGGTCAGCGTAAAAGGGGGCATGCTCCAGTTTTGCCCGTCGACCGGCACCACATCGCTGTGGCCGGAGAGCATAACACCGCCGTTCCCTGCCGGGCCAAGCCGTGCATAGAGATTGGCTTTGCTGCGCTCGTCGTTGTGAATAATCTCGCAGTTGACGCCAAGTCCGGCTAAATAGCCCTTAACAAACTCAATCAGCGCCAGGTTAGATTCGCGGCTGGTGGTATCAAACGCCACCAGTTGTTCCAGCAGTTCGCGACTGGTCATCGTCAGCTCTCTCTTGCCGTTATTCATCGCCCGGTACGCCGTAACCCGGCGCGCTGCGAGGATCGAGCGCTCGTGTTATATAGTCCTGCATCTGCGGTTTATAGGCTTGCCAGAGCTGGTGGAGTTCATCAATGGGATCGCCGTCAGTCCAGTCAACGCGTAGATCGACAATCGGCCAGACGGGAGCATCCACAATCGACAGCGCCACCGAATGCAGTGGGCCAGCTTCTCCGCCAGCTCCAAGCCCGGCCTGCATCGCGGCAATAAGCCTGTCAGCAAGATGCCCTGAATGCTGCTCGAAAGCGTTCACCATCTCGGTAATAACCTGCGGACTCGCCAGCATATTGCCCGCCGCCACGCAGTTTTCCCCGGACAGCGCGTTGTGGATGCCCAGCGTCTTTTCGCCACTGTAGAACGCGGTCTGGCCGTCGGTCGTCATTACGGTGACCTGCCGGTACATGGAATAGTCATCCGTCTCCAGCCCGCCCTTCAGCGCGGTTTCGGCACGCTCGCCCTGTTGCAGGCGATCGAGAATACGCGGCCCCAGCGCCGGTAAGGTGATGTTTTGGGTGGATACCGCGCCAACCTCGCTGCGCAGCCAGGGACAACGCGCGCCTACCGCAATACTGGAAGAACTAATTGCAATCCCCATCTGCCCGGTGTGCGCACAACGTCCGATAATCGATAATGTCATGATTTATCCTCCTGCTGGCGGCTGCCATCCGTCCGGGATCACGGCGATCACATCAATTTCCATCAGCCACTGCGGCTGCCCCAGCCCGGAAATCACCAGCCCGGTGGAGATCGGAAACACACCTTTCAGCCATTTGCCAACGACCTGATAAACCGGCTCGCGGTAGCGGGGGTCGATGATATAGGTGGTAGTTTTAACGATATGCGACAGATCGCTGCCCGCCTCTTCCAGCAGTTGTTTAACGTTCTTCATCGCCTGCTCTGCCTGGGCCGCCGGATCGCCAAGCCCCACCAGGTTGCCGTCAAAGTCGGTGCCAATCTGACCACGGACATAAACGGTATTGCCTGCACGAACGGCCTGACAAAGATCGTTATCCAGCGACTGATTGGGGTAGGTTTCTTTGGTATTAAATTTGCGAATGCGGGTATGTGTGCTCATGTCTGCCTGCCAGGATAATGGATTCCCCGCCAGGTATACCTTTTCAGGCGCGACAAACAAAACAGCATAATCTGAGGCGTTAGTTTAGAAAATGCGAAGAGCTGCGGGTATGCGATACCACATGGGTTTCAGAGTAGTACAAACGCGCCTTCAGTCGGTGTTATGACGCTTAACAATGAGAATATCGGCAGACAAGAAGATCTACTATTACGCAAATGAATGCCCATCGGAAGACATGGGGAGCACGCATGCTTATCGCGCCGTTAGTAATTCCTTTTCCCGTTTTATCCTGGCGCTAACTTGCCTGGCGGTATGGACAAAATGACTCACCAGCGTGTTATTTCGGCCATCGCGCCAGGCAACATTTAACAGAGCATGAGGGGAATCAATGCCTGTTATGGGACGGTAGACCACGCCATGATTATTGTTTTGCGCTACCGATAGCGGCAAAAAGGCCAGCCCCATGCCAGCGCCAACGAGGCTCAGCATGGCATGCAGTTGATTGACCTCCTGAACCACTATTGGCGACATACCGTGGCGGGCAAAGATAGCGTCCCAGTTACTGTAGATATACTTTGCTTTCTCTTTTGAGGTAAAAAGAAATTTTTCCTGAATCAGCGCCCGAATATGAACCTCATCTTGCGCAGCCAGTTCGTGTTCTTTATGCATCGCCACGACATAGGGTTCCTGGAGTATGGTCAGCGCGCGCATCCAGTCCATCTCATAAATTGGCCGTAATAAACCAATATCAATACGATCGTTTCGCAGCGCATCAAATTGCTCGGCTGATGTCATTTCATGCAGCACCATTTCAACATCAGGGAAGGATTTACGAAATTGCATCACCACTGGCGAAAGTAAGCTAAATGGAGCGGCATCAACATATGCGACGGCGATTTTTCCAACCTGTCCCCGCGCGGCGCGGCGGGCGGTTTCTGCTGCCCTGGTCATATCAGCGATCACTTTCTGGGCTTCCGGTAAAAAAACATGTCCGCACTCAGACAACCGCACGCTGCGCCGGGTACGTTCAAAAAGCGCCACTCCCAGTTCTTTTTCGAGACGGGCAATTTGCTGGCTCAGCGCCGACTGCGTAATGTGCAATCGGATGGCTGCCCGGCTGAATTGCAGCTCTTCAGCCAGCACCACAAATGACGTTAAATTTTTTTGATCCATAACTGTGACCTGGATGTAATTAAATGATGAATAATTAGCAAATCTAATTTGTAGCTCATTTTTTATTACATATTCTTTTTAATGGCAACGATTCACCAGGGAAAACTTTTTCGTTGCCGGTAATGAAATCCATAACCTATTGAAAGAGTATAAAAATGAGTGAGAACACCCAACAGATGTCGAGCGCGCCAGCCAAACGTCCCCATGTACTGTTTATCACCGTAGATCAGTGGCCAGGGCATTTGTTCGGTTTTGCAGGCAATCCATTTATTGAAACGCCCACTATTGATAACCTGGCGCGATCCGGAGTCAGCTTTCCAAACACCTGGTCTCCCTGCCCAATTTGTATCCCCGCGCGCAGAACAATTATGACTGGCTCCACCTCCAGAAAGCATGGCGATCGGATTTTCCAGCCTGCCCTGCCAATGCCGGATATGCCTACGCTGGCGGGCGTATTTACCCGCGCCGGTTATCAGACGTCTGCAACCGGCAAACTGCATGTTTATCCCACACGCGACCGTATTGGTTTCGAAGAAGCTTTTATTGCCGAGGAAGGTCGTAGCCATCTGGGAGGAGTGGACGATTATGAAATTTTCCTGGCGGAAAATGGCTGTGCCGGTCAGCAGTTTATGCATGGTATGAGTAACAACGAATACAGCTGGCGGACATGGCATCTGGACGAAAAGCTGCATATGACCAACTGGATCACCCAGACGGCTGCGAAAAATATCCGCCGCCGCGATCCGGGCCGCCCGGGATTCTGGTATGTTTCTTATACTCAACCGCATCCACCGATTGTCCCGCTCAGCGCCTACTTCGACCGGTATCGCCAGCGTAATATTGACGGTCCTCGTCAGAGTGAATGGTCACAGGCGAAGGATCTTCCTTATGCACTTGCCATTAATCAACACCTCAAACCGCCTTTGCCGCCAGAGCAATACAACGATATGCGTCGCGCGTTTTATGCGCAGTGTACCCATATCGATCACCAGATCCGCCTGCTGATCGGTTCGCTGCGCGAAGAAGGCATTCTGGATGACACCATCATTGTCTTTACCAGTGACCACGGCGATATGCTTGGCGATCACGGCATGTATGCCAAACGCTATTTTTATCAGGGCTCCGCGCAAGTGCCGATGATTGTCGTGGACAGAGCAAACTCAACGCGTATTCAACCCGGCAGCGTAGATAATCGCCTGGTGGGGTTACAGGATATTATGCCAACCCTGCTGACACTGTGTGATATCGACGTGCCGGAGAGTTGCGACGGTCTTCCTGTAATTGGCGAGCAGCAACGCAGCACCTTCTATGGTGAGAGCCTTGAAGGGCCGCTGGCAAGCCGAATGTTGACCGACGGGCGTTATAAACTGCTCTGGTACCCGGCAGGAAACCACTTCCAGCTGTTTGACTTACTCAACGATCCTGGCGAGCAGCACGATCTTTACCCACAGAAAGCATTACAAGAAGTGAGTACACGCCTGCAAGAAGCCTTGCTGCATGAACTGTACGGCAGCGATTTGGCGTGGATTAAAAACGGTGAATTTGTCGGCTGCGAGGCACCTGAATTTGTGACGCCCGTTAATAGAGGGCTGTCCGGTCAACGCGGTATTCACTTTCCTCCGCTGGCCACCTCGTCCGATCCGGGACAGGTTGTCGGTTTCGGCTAATACAATAAAAAGGTAGAACATTATGTCACAGGAAACCTCTCTTAAGCCTATGGACAAATTACAGACGGACAATGAAGAAACGCAAAAAACATTCACCAAAATTGCGTGGCGATTATTGCCATTTTTAATCTTGTGCTATTTCGCTGCGTTTCTTGATCGGGTTAATGTCGGATTCGCCGCCTTGACCATGCGTGAAGATATTGGTTTATCCGCAACTGCCTTTGGTCTCGGAAGCGGTATCTTTTTTATTAGTTATTTTATATTTGAAGTACCCAGCAATCTGATGTTAGCCAGAGTAGGTGCCCGACGCTGGATCGCCCGTATTATGATCACATGGGGTCTGTTATCGGCCTGCACAGCCTTTGTATGGGATGCAAAATCTTTTCTGGCACTGCGTTTTCTGCTTGGGGCGGCTGAAGCCGGTTTCTATCCGGGAATATTGTATTATCTGACGCAGTGGTTCCCTGACAAACGCCGCGCACAGATTGTCGGCTTTCTTCTGCTCTCCAACCCGCTGGCAACCATTATTGGTGGGCCGGTATCAGGTTTAATTCTGGCGGGCGGAGCGCATAGCGGGCTTGAAGGATGGCAGTGGCTTTTCATTATTGAAGCCTTCCCGGCCATTATTCTCGGCGTTATTGTTTTATTACGCCTGCCGGAAAAAGTGGAAGATGTCAGCTGGCTGACGTCAGAGGAAAAACGGGCCGCACGCAACGCGCTGGATGATGATTTAAGCCAGCGTAAGCGTAAATCCAGCATTGAAGTATCGCGTATCTTTTTTCATCCGCTGGTGCTCAGCCTGGCGCTTATTTTCCTCGGTATTTCAATGACCAATGCTACGGTCAACTTCTGGCTTCCCCAGCTGATTAAAAATGCAGGCTTTTCATTTGTTGCTACCGGCTTCCTTTCCGTGATCCCTTATATCGGTGCCGTCATCGCGTTGCTCTGGTGGGGTAAACGCTCGGATCGTCGCAATGAGCGCGTATTTCATATCGTTGCGCCGCTACTGCTGGCCATTGCCGGTATTACGATTACCGCCTTCAGCAAAGGCGCATTATTGAATGTTATCGGGCTGACGATGGCTTCAACAGGTCTGTTTGCGGTATTACCTGTGTTCTGGACGCTTCCCCCTTTATTTATGGTAGGCTCGGCGGCGGCAGGCGGCATCGCCGTTATCAACTCTATCGGTAATCTTGGCGGCTTTTTTGGCCCTACGGCAATGGGTTATGTCAAAGATCTTACCGACGATTTTGGCATGGGTTTACTGGTCAATATTGTAATGCTGTCCATAAGCCTGATTGTGGTGCTGGTATTCGCGGCGAAAACCGGTTTGCAGAAGGGAAAAATATCCGCCCATAAACGGTAGCAAGCCTGCGATTTAAACGTCGGCAGCTGATACTTAGCTATATAATGGAAAATAAGTATGCAGTGAAAGGGAGCCAGCGTATCTGTAACTCATTGAATTCTGTGGTGCCGATAATAGGAGTCGAACCTACGACCTTCGCATTACGAATGCGCTGCTCTACCAACTGAGCTATATCGGCCCTGAGGAGGGAATGACCTGCCAGCGGCAAATCACGGTGTAGAAGGTTAAAACTAACCGGGCGATGCGTCAATAGTCATATGAATCAACCGACTATTTTTGCGTCACCCGGCTGCATTTAAGCACGAATGGTATCGTCGCCGTAGCCAATCCACTTGTAGGTAGTCAGGGCTTCGAGTCCCATCGGGCCGCGCGCGTGCAGTTTTTGCGTGCTGACCGCGACTTCGGCCCCGAGGCCAAACTGGCCGCCGTCGGTGAAGCGAGTGGAGGCATTAACGTACACGGCAGAGGAATCGACTTCGTTAACGAAACGATCGGCATTACGCAGCGTGCGCGTGAGGATGGCGTCAGAGTGCTGCGTGCCGTGCTGGCGGATATGGGCGATGGCATCATCAATATCAACTACTACGACAACATTGAGATCCAGAGATAAAAACTCGTTGTCCAGCTCTTCTGATTTCAGTGGAACAAGTTTAGCCGGGCCTTTGAGCACCTGCATTACGATTTCATCACCGTGTAACGTGACCCCACATATTGCCATTCTCTGGCTGAGCGCGGGCAAAAAGCGTTCTGCAATCTCCTGATGCACCAGCACTGTTTCAACCGTATTACAGGTGCTCGGGCGTTGGGTTTTGGCATTAACGAGAATGTCGAGAGCCGGGAAAATCTCTGCGGAATCATCAACAAAAATATGGCACACGCCAATGCCGCCAGTGATCACCGGAATAGTGGACTGCTCACGACACAGTTTGTGCAATCCAGCGCCACCGCGCGGGATCAGCATGTCGATATACTTGTCCATGCGCAGCATCTCATTAACCAGCGCACGATCCGGGCTTTCAATCGCCTGCACGGCACCGGCAGGCAAACCACACTCTTCCAGCGCCTGCTGAATCACCTTCACCGTGGCGGCATTGGTGCGCCACGTCTCTTTACCGCCGCGCAGGATAGCGGCGTTACCGGTTTTCAGGCACAGAGAGGCGACATCAACGGTGACGTTCGGACGCGCTTCATAAATAACGCCGATGACGCCCAATGGCACGCGACGACGTTCAAGACGCAGACCGCTGTCCAGCAGTCCGCCATCAATAACCTGACCCACCGGATCGGCCAGCTGGCAAACCTGGCGAACATCGTTGGCTATTGCACTGAGCCGCGCCGGGTTCAGCGCCAGACGATCGAGCATCGCGTCACTGAGACCATTACGGCGCGCTTCCAGCAGATCCTGCTCGTTAGCCGTCAGAATTTGCGGCGCTTCCGCTTCCAGGTAATCAGCAATTTTTTCCAGAACGCGGTTTTTCTCTTTACTGCCGAGCAGCGCCAGCTGGTAAGACGCTGCCTTAGCGGCCTTACCCATTTGTTCCAGCATACTTCGCTCCTTAGCGGGTGATCATATCGTCGCGATGAACCGCCACCGGGCCATATTCATAGCCGAGAATAGCGTCAATCTGTTGAGAGTGGTGACCGGCAATACGGCGCAATGCGTCGCTGTTATAGCGGCTGACGCCGTGAGCAATATCGCGCCCCTCAAGACTACGGATGCGGATCACTTCACCACGGGAAAAGTTTCCTGTCACGCTTTTAATGCCTTTAGGAAGCAATGAGCTACCGCGTTCCAGAATGGCGGAGGTGGCTCCCTCATCAACGGTAATTTCACCTGCGGGCGGCGCACCGAAAATCCAGCGTTTGCGGTTTTCCAGCGGAGATTCCTGAGCATGAAAACGCGTACCGACAGAAATATTCTCCATCACATCGCCGATCACGCCAGGGCGGCTTCCGGCAGCGATGATGGTGTCGATACCTGCGCGGCAGGCAACGTCGGCCGCCTGCAGTTTAGTACCCATACCGCCGGTTCCCAGCCCCGACACGCTGTCACCCGCAATGGCACGCAGAGCGTCATCAATGCTGTAGACATTTTCAATCAGTTCAGCATCGGGGTTGTTGCGCGGATCGGCAGTATAGAGGCCCTGCTGATCGGTGAGCAGTAGCAGTTTATCAGCCCCAGCCAGAATGGCCGCCAGGGCAGAGAGGTTATCGTTGTCGCCGACTTTGATTTCGGTGGTCGCGACGGCGTCATTTTCATTGATGACCGGCACAATGTTGTTGTCGAGCAGCGCACGCAGAGTGTCGCGCGCGTTAAGGAAACGCTCGCGGTCTTCCATGTCGGCGCGGGTCAGCAGCATTTGTCCGATATGAATGCCATAAATGGAAAAAAGCTGCTCCCAGAGCTGGATCAGGCGGCTCTGCCCTACCGCGGCCAGCAGTTGCTTAGAGGCGATAGTGGCCGGAAGCTCCGGATAACCAAGATGCTCGCGTCCGGCAGCGATCGCGCCAGAAGTCACGATAACGATGCGGTGCCCTGCCGCGTGCAGCTGCGCGCACTGGCGCACCAGTTCAACAATATGGGCCCGGTTCAGGCGGCGCGATCCGCCCGTTAACACGCTGGTGCCCAGTTTTACCACCAGCGTCTGGCTGTCACTCATCATTTCCTGCCGTATACATATTAGAAATTGGTATCAGGCAAACGTTGTAACAGGAGTAAGGCCGCTTGCCAACTATGGCAGCATCCGCCATGACATTTTGTTGCGCAGGATCAGCAAGCGTAACGGCAGAGAGTGACAACTTCATTACAATCATAATTAAAGTGAATATTTTAGAAATATTCTGAAACTGTCATAAATCTTTCATCCATAAACGTTAAAACCCTTCATGTTTTCAACGGGGCAGTGGCCCGATGTTTATTAGCGCGTCTTTCAAAGAAGCAGGGTTAAAAATGAAAAAGAGCATTTTGGCATTAGTGGTAATGGGTGTTGCAGCGTCCTCAGCAGTCAATGCAGCTGAAGTTTATAATAAGAACAGCAATAAACTTGATGTCTATGGCAAAGTAAAAGCCATGCATTACTTCACTGATAACGACAGCAAAGATGGTGATCAAACTTACGTTCGTTTTGGTTTTAAAGGTGAAACACAAATTAATGACCAGTTGACCGGTTTTGGCCGCTGGGAAGCAGAATTTGCCGGTAACAAAGAAGAAGGCAACAGCAGCTCACAGAAAACACGTCTGGCCTTCGCGGGTCTGAAATTCAGTCAGTTTGGCTCCATTGATTATGGTCGCAACCTTGGCGCGCTGTACGACGTGGAAGCGTGGACCGATATGTTCCCTGAACTTGGCGGCGACTCTTCCGGTCAGACCGACAACTTTATGACCAAACGTTCCAGCGGGCTGGCTACGTACCGTAATACCGACTTCTTCGGGGCGATTGACGGTCTGGATTTAACCCTCCAGTATCAGGGTAAAAACGAAGGTCGTAGCGACGTCAAAAAACAGAATGGCGATGGGGTTGGTACCTCTCTGACCTATGATTTCGGCGGCAGCGATTTTGCCATCAGCGGTGCGTACACCAACTCTGATCGTACTGACGATCAGCAGAATCTGGCGCTGGCTCCGCGCGGTCACGGCGATAAAGCGGAAGCGTGGGCAACTGGTCTGAAATATGATGCTAATAATATTTATCTGGCAGCAATGTATGCTGAAACACGAAATATGACCCCGATCTCCGGCGGTTTTGCCAATAAAGCACAACACTTTGAAGCTGTCGCACAGTATCAGTTTGACTTTGGTCTTCGTCCGTCTTTGGGCTATGTCCAGTCTAAAGGCAAAGATATTGAAGGTGTGGGTGATGAAGATCTCGTGAAATATATTGACGTCGGTGCAACCTATTATTTCAACAAAAACATGTCGGCATTTACAGAATATAAAATTAACCAGCTGGATGACGATAACAAACTCGGCATTAATAGCGATGATATCGTGGTCGTTGGTCTGACTTATCAGTTCTGATAACGTTAAAGCTTCATACGAAAAAGCCCTGTCGAGACAGGGCTTTTTTTCGTAATCTGTACTCAGGCGGGTTATTGCAACGCTTTGTCGGAAAAACCCTCAGCCGGCTCCAGAGAAAGCTCAAGTGTTGTTAACATCTCACGCGCTCGCTCATGGAACTGGCGCAGGGTATGTTCAAGGCGTTCGCTGACTTCAGGATCTTTAATTTCAGTGGGCTGCCACTTGCCTTCTTTATCAAACAGACCGAAATGGTAGCGGTAGGTAAAGCGTTTTTCCTCGGCATCCATTTCCATCCACCATCCCCAGAACTCGCGCTTTTCAGGTGCCGGTTTGACATTGACGCAAACTGCCAGGCAATCGAAAAAGAAGCGGGTATCTTCACATTGCTCCTCACGGATGTAAGGCCCCAGCGCTGTGAATTTCTTAATCAGTCTGCTTTTCGGGTGTCCACTTGGTAACGTCATTGCTCTCTCCTTTTGTGATGCAACTGTTTTACCAAATCAATAGAAATTAGCAATCTATTAACCAAATCTATGATTAATCCAGGCGGTAATTTCTTTTAGCGCTTTGTCAAAATTGCGATACACCGGGCTAAAGGTGACGGGCAGGAGCTTCCCGTCGGCTGAGGATGAAACGATGAGACGCGACTCCTCCTCCGGGCTGAAGGGATCGTTTTGCCAGTAGCCAGAGAGCATGGGTGTCGGGCAGCGGCGACCCAGCAGCCCCTGCGTTTTGAGTGAGTAGCGGTTGAGTTCAACGCGTAAAGCCTCATCGGAGGCGTCATGCATCCCAAGCCGGCTGGCCAGCACATCAAGATACATTTCCGGTACGCGTCCCTGGCGCAGCGGATCGTTGAGTAAAGCATGCACCACTGGCCCCAGGCAGGCGACAGCTTTAAGACGCGGGGATTCCAGATACGCCAGCCGCACTGCGACGTTTGCGCCGAAACGAAAACCAAAAAGCGCCACCCGGGTGTGATCAATCCAGGGAATGTTCGGCAAGGATTTCAGGACCTGCTGATGCAGCAGGCTGGAATCCTGCGTTAGCTTCCATTTAGAGGAGAAACCGATGGAAGGCATATCCAGCGTCAGCATGGCGATGCCGAGCGGTGCGAAATAGCGCTCAAACAGGCTGTAATAATCAAATTGCAGGGAATCAAGACCGCCGCACATCAGGATCGTGGGGAAAGGCCCTTCCCCTTCCGGCATATGTAAAAAGCCCGTCACCGGCGAGCCACCGGGAATGGCAAATTCCATTTCACGCATCTGCCCTGGCAAGCGCTGGGCCGCCTCTTCATACGCACGGCTGGCCAGTACCTGCGCTTGCTCAGCCAGTGCATCGCCTTTCAGATGGGGATATGCCGCAATACTATAAAGATTAGCGGCGTGCAACCAGTGGCGACCGCAAAGGGCGGCGTCCTGCTCCTGGCTGGCTTTTTGCTGCCAGAGCATCGCCTGTTTCGACCATTCAAAGATCCAGTTCCCGCCACGGTAGCCAACCACCGTATCATAAAGGTTAGGATCGGTGCGTTCGGCGGTGCTCATCACGATGCGTGACTGTACGTCGAGAATTTCACGCGCATCAACACCTCGCGAGATCCACATCAGGCGATTGACCATGCGATACCAGTGAGGGACGTTTTTACCGTCCAGCGTGGATTGCACCAGCGGTGTCTCACCCTGATTAAACCGTCGCACCAGCGTCGAGGTTTCAGGATGTTTAAAACGAGGTTTGAACAGGGTTTCGCTGAGATTCGCCTGGGTCATTGTGCGCCGCCTCCTTGATGTGATCAGTGGGGCTTATTGTACCGCGCCAGAGGCTAAAAAGAACAACGCCCGGTAAACCGGGCGTTGAAAAGAGGGGAAATTAACGGCCTGAGATAGGCGGAACGAAAACGACGCCCATGTCCCACGGTTGTTCAATCCAGGTATCCTGAGGGATATCAACCACATAATCATCTACCAGCGGACGGCCAGCCGGTTTGGCAAAAATAGTGACGAAATGCGCTTTTGGATACATATCGCGGATAGCGACTGCGGTACCACCGGTATCAACCAGATCGTCAATAACGATAAAGCCTTCGCCATCGCCTTCGGCACGTTTGAGGACTTTCAGCTCGCGCTGATTATCGTGGTCATAGCTGGAAATGCAAACGGTATCTACATGACGAATACCCAGTTCACGTGCCAGCAGAGCGCCAGGAACCAGACCCCCACGGCTAACGGCAATAATGCCTTTCCACTGTTCTGACGGCATCAGGCGAGTGGCCAGTTTGCGTGCGTGAATCTGCAACATGTCCCAGGTGACGACGTATTTTTCGCTCATGTGAAGTGTCCCAGCCTGTTTTTACGGCTTAAAAAGTGTTCGAGGGGGAAATAGGTTGCGCGAGATTATAGAGATCTGAAACGCTAAAAACCAGTGTTAAGCGGCATCACGGGGTGTTTTTACGTGCTTAATACTGGTCGTAACCGGATAAAGTGGTATTCTCAAGCTCATCCCGCAAGCCTGACTTGTCGTGTGATCTTTTTTGCTAACCCTTGACCTGCAAGCCCCTTTGCAGAAAGTCGAAAGGAGACTTATCGTGTCTGAACTGTCTCAACTATCTCCGCAGCCGCTGTGGGATATTTTTGCCAAAATTTGTTCCATTCCTCACCCTTCTCACCATGAAGAAGAACTCGCGCAGCACATTATGGGCTGGGCAAAAGAGAAAGGGCTGTTTGTCGATCGCGATGCTGTGGGCAATATCCTGATCCGTAAGCCAGCGACAGCGGGCATGGAAAATCGTAAGCCGGTGGTTTTACAGGCGCATCTGGATATGGTGCCGCAGAAAAACAACGATACGGTACACGACTTCGCTAAAGATCCTATCCAGCCGTACATCGACGGCGAATGGGTGAAAGCACGCGGTACCACGCTGGGCGCGGATAACGGCATCGGTATGGCGTCCGCGCTGGCGGTACTGGCTGACGAAAATGTTGTGCATGGTCCGCTGGAAGTGCTGCTGACGATGACCGAAGAAACCGGCATGGACGGCGCTTTCGGCCTTCAGGCGGGCTGGTTGCAGGCAGACATCCTGATTAACACCGACTCCGAAGAAGAAGGTGAAATCTATATGGGCTGCGCGGGCGGTATTGATTTTAGCTCTAACCTGACGCTGACCCGCGAAGCCATCCCGGCAGGTTTCCAGACGTTTAAACTGACGCTGAAAGGCCTCAAAGGCGGCCACTCCGGCGGCGATATCCATTTAGGTCTGGGCAATGCCAACAAGCTGCTGGCGCGTTTCCTCGCGGCTCATGCGGCGGAACTGGATCTGCGTCTGGTCGATTTTAACGGTGGTACTCTGCGTAATGCTATCCCCCGTGAAGCCTTTGCCACTGTTGCCGTATCTGCTGATAAAACAGAACAGCTGAAGTCGCTGGTGGCAACCTATCTGGATATCCTGAAAAACGAACTGTCGATTAAAGAAAAAAATCTGACCGTGGTGCTGGAACCCGCCACCGCCGAGAAAGGCGCGCTGAATGCGCAGTCTCGTGACAGCTTCGTGCAGTTGCTGAATGCGACGCCGAACGGCGTGATCCGCAACTCTGACGTGGCAAAAGGCGTGGTAGAAACGTCGCTGAACGTTGGCGTGGTAACCATGACGGATGACAACGTTGAAATCCACTGCCTGATCCGTTCGCTTATCGACAGCGGCAAAGATTATGTGGTCAGCATGCTGGAATCGCTGGGCAAACTGGCCGGTGCCAGAACCCAGCCGAAAGGCGGCTACCCTGGCTGGCAGCCGGATGCGAATTCGCCAGTAATGCAGCTGGTGCGTGAAACCTATCAGCGTCTGTTTAATAAGACGCCAAACATCCAGGTGATCCACGCAGGCCTGGAATGCGGTTTGTTCAAGAAACCGTACCCGGACATGGACATGGTGTCTATCGGACCAACCATTACCGGACCGCACTCGCCGGATGAGCAGGTGCATATCGAAAGCGTGGGCCAGTACTGGCACCTGCTGACCGAACTGCTGAAGGCGATTCCGCAGAAGTAATATCAAGATTAACGTCCGTGCCGCAAGGTACGGACGTTTTATGGGGCGCTTTATTCAACGGGCGCTTCGATAAGCGAGGCTTTGCGCCTGCGCCGCCATAGCCAGATAGCCGCAACAACCAGCGCCATTTCCAGCATGAACGACCAGTGTAAAAAGAAATTAAGCCACCACGGGTGATACTGCGCCGGGACGTGCGCCAGCGCAAAGAGCGTATTATCGAATGGCATCAGCCAGCCAATGTCGCCGACCAGACTGTCCAGCAACAAATGCACGATACCGTTAACGCAAAACACCACGCATAACAATACCGGATATTTGTTCTTTACCAGACCTGCCCACAGCAGTAGCAAAGAAAGCGCGGAAAACCATATTAGCGGCCAGTGGGTAGGATACAAATGATGATGGTGCTGACCATGATCCACCAGATAACACCAGATCAGATCAAAATCTGGCGCAATCGCACCTGTCAGCCCGGCCAGAATACATCGGCGTGCAGCATTCTTAGGTAATGGAAGAGGTTTAAATAAACCACAAGTGATTAAATACCCTGCCGGAAGATGACCTATAAACATCGTAATTCCCTTTATGTGTTCATTTGTATGTCTAGCGCAGATGCCGGGGGGCTGCTTCTGATAAAGCACGCGCCCTCCGGCAGGTTTGCAGTTTACTCGCGAAACGCCATTCCTTTAAACGTCCGCACCGGATTACCGCGCTCAATGTGATGATGAAACATCCGCCGCTGCGACTTTAGCTCTGCGCCCTCCTGCTGCTGACGTTGCTCCAGCTTATGCGCTATCAGTAAACAGGCCAGCCGCTTATTGGCATGCTGACTACGCTCCGATTGCACCTTAACGCTAATTCCCGTCGCAATGTGGGTGGCGCGTACCGCCGAGTCGGTTTTATTGACGTGCTGTCCGCCCGGCCCGGAGGAACGCAGGGTTTCAAAGCGAATATCCTCTGCCAACGATTGTTCGGCAGGGGTAAATTGCGCCACGCCAAAAAACCAGTTTTTGCGCCCGTGGTGCGGGCGGTACGGGCTTTCGCAAATCCACTGGATCGTACCGCACCAGCGATCGCTTAATGCTGGTGCGCCCTCGCCCTCCAGCGAGACCAGCACGGATCGCAGCGTGTCCGCTAACCGCCCCGGCTCCGTTTCGAGCACCGCCAGCGAGACCTTTTCCCGGGCCGCTTCTTTCATAAGCTGGTCCAGCGCTTTTTTGACCGCCAGACAACATTCATCCGGCCCCTGGGCAGAAGAGAGTTGCAATAAAATCATGCGTTTTTCTCCCCTGCGGTTTTTAGCGTCAGCACCGGATGCAGGCGGGCAACCGGCGTAATCAGCCCGGCGTTATGCAGGCAATCGACCACGCTTTCTACCGATTTATACGCCTGCGGTGCTTCTTCATAAATCAGCTGGCGATCGCGGCAAATCACCCGGCTGCCCATTTCCGTACGGCTTAACTGGAGCGGAGTAAATTTTGCCGATAGCCGGCCTTTACACTCGGTGCGCATCCATTTGCGCCCCGCACCATGCGCCAGTGAAAACAAGCTTTCTTCGCTGATAATCGGTTTTACCAGCCAGCTGTAGTCGCCGCGCGAACCAGGAATGATCACCAGCCCCTGCCCGTCCGGCGTGGCACCTTTGCGATGTAGCCAGCCCGCTTCACCTGCCACCGTGCATGGCTCCACGAAGTTATGCGCCACATCCAGCACAGGTTCACCGTCAGCTTTGATCTGTTGCAGTATCCGCCGCGCGATCAGTTCACGATTGCAGCGGGCAAATGCCAGCGCATCGTTATGCTCTTCCAGGTAGCGGCGTGCCTCGTCGCTGTTCTCCGGTAAACCATTATGCGAGAACGCCTCAACGTGGCGACGCAGAATGGATTGACCGAGGCCGCGTGAGCCACTGTGCACCAGCAGTAAAAGCTGCGCTTTTTGTAAACCCGAGCGAGCAAAGGTATCAGCATCGGCGATATGATCAATCTGCTGAAGTTCAGCAAAATGGTTACCGCCGCCGATTGATCCCAGCGCGGAACGCCAGGGGTGATTCTGCATGGTGGCAGGAGCGTTGTCTTCCAGCCACTGCGCATCGGCCACGTCAGACAGCTCAGCCAGACGCTTTTCCGTCTTATCAGCATTGTACTTGCGGGTCAGTAAATCGGTTTGCCACAACGCCATGCCACAGCCAATATCGTTGCCTACCAGCGCCGGATAAAAGCGCTCGCGGGAAAAGAATGCCGCACCGATGGGATAGCCACGTCCCGGATGCAAATCAGGCATCCCGACGACGCGCGTCATGCCGGCTAATTTCGCCGTAGTATGTAATTGTTGGATCGCAGAACCTTCGATCCACAGGTCATCGGATGCGACAGAAAATACCGCATCAGATAAAGGACGAATATAATTGCCCATATACCATTCCATATATGAATTAAAAAATCAGGAAGTGGCAGACGAATCCAGGGCAACAGGAAGAAGATTAATCCTGGAAATGTCTGCAAAGTGCGTTCAGGGAATAAATTGTCATGATGAACCTCCTTTGCAGTTATTGAGAATGGAAAAAACGCGAGTATGGTAATACTGAAATTTTACGGATGCAATAATTATTAAATATTAGAATTCTGACTTTACAGACCCAGCACCAGTTGCCGTTCCAGTTGCGGGTCGAGCAGCGTGACATGCAGCCCCACCAGCCGGACGCCGCGCCCGCCCCGGCGCTCATCCCAGGTTTTGCGCGCGGTGGCGATTAAGTCTTCCTTATTAAGCTTCGGCCAGACGTGCTCCTGGGTGGTTAGCTGAAAATCGTTAAATTTAAGTTTTATGCCCTGACGGGCAATAAGCAGATCGGGTTTGACTTTTGCCAGCCGGCTTTCCAGTTCGGGATAAAGACGTTCAATAATGGCTTCGCAGTCGTGCCATTCGTGAATATCCTCTGCCAGCGTGCGCTCAACGCCGACTGACTTACGTAATCGCTCGTTATTAACCGTCCGCTCATCAATGCCCTGGCTGCGCTCCCATAAAACGCGGCCAAATTTCCCAAAGCGTTTTAACAGCAGCGCCAGGTCACTATTTTGCACGTCTTCACAGGTGCGTAGTCCCATATTTTCAAGCTTTGCCGCCGACACTTTACCGACGCCAGGGATTTTGCTCAGCGGCAGCGACTTCACAAAATTCGGTACGTCCTCCGGCGTAATGACATATTGCCCATTGGGTTTATTCAGGTCGGAGGCAATTTTGGCGAGAAATTTAATCGGCGCGATACCCGCGGAGGCGGTGAGATTGAGTTCGTCATAAATATTTTTGCGGATCTGCTGGGCCATTAAAGTGGCGGAGCCGTGGCAATGAACGCTGTCGGTAACGTCAAGATAGGCTTCGTCCAGCGACAGCGGTTCAATCAACGAGGTGTAGCGAGAGAAGATTTCCCGGATATGATCGGATGCTTCCCGATAGGCCTCAAAGCGCCCTGGTAATAACGTTAGATGAGGGCACAGTTTCAACGCCATTGCCGTGGACATCGCGCTACGCACGCCAAATTTCCGCGCCGGGTAGTTGGCGGTACTGATAACGCCACGCCGCTCGCGACTGCCGCCGATGGCCAGCGGGATGTCGCGCAGGGACGGGTTATCCCGCATCTCTACCGCTGCGAAAAAGCAGTCCATATCGACATGTATGATTTTACGCATCCCGGGCCCTCATCACTTACTGGATAAGTATACAGTGACATTGAATAAATTGAGAAGCGTGTTTATTCTTGCACGGGTCATATCAACTACCGTTTCGTTCAAAAGTCCGTAAAAAGATATTTTATTGCAAACTCATTTGTAAACGCTGCATATCAGGCTTGCGAAAAAATACGGTGGTGCTAATGTGAGCGCTCCTAATCCAGATAAGTCTGATTTCGGGTCTCTTTTGCCGTTCTGGCAATGTGGTAACGTTTATCAAGGAACAAGCAGTATGCGCATAATCGCATTTTTTCTTGCGATGCTTCTTATGCCGTGTGTCTCTTTTGCCGGTCTGACCGGTTCAGCAGCACCGGTGAACAAAGAGTACAAGCAGCAGTTGATGGGCTCGCCAGTCTATATCCAGATCTTTAAGGAAGAGCGCACTCTCGACCTTTACGTCAAAATGGGCGAGAAGTACCAGCTTCTTGATAGCTACAGCATCTGCAAATATTCCGGCGGACTGGGGCCAAAGCAGCGCCAGGGCGATTTTAAAAGTCCGGAAGGGTTCTACACCGTACAGCGTAGTCAGCTAAAACCCGATAGCCGCTTTTATAAAGCCATCAATATCGGATTTCCCAACGCTTATGACCGTGCGCACGGCTACGAAGGCAAGTATCTGATGATACACGGTAACTGTGTATCTATCGGTTGCTATGCGATGACCGATTCCGGCATTGATGAGATCTTCCAGTTTGTTACTGGTGCGTTAGTCTTTGGTCAGCCCGTTGTACAGGTCAGCATTTACCCGTTCCGTATGACCGATGCCAATATGCAACGCCATAAATATTCTGCGTATAGCGATTTCTGGAAACAACTGAAGCCGGGATACGATTACTTTGCGCTGACGCAACAGCCGCCGATGGTCTCTGTGGTTGACGGTCGCTACGTGGTCAGCAAACCGTTGAGCCACGAGATTGTGCACCCGCAACTGGCGTCAAACTACTCGCTCACCGAGGCAAAATAGCGCCCACTCGCCTGGCATGATCTTTTGCCAGGTCTCATTACCGGTTAATGGCTGGGTTGCAATGACGGAAACCACATCGTTAGGTGTGGTTTCCCGCTGAAAATCAATTTCCATATCCTGATCGATAAGCGTTGCCAGCCCGAACGGCGCGCGCCGGGTGATCCAGTACAGATTGGTCGAGCAAAACGCCATCACGTAACGCCCATCCGACAGCAGCATATTAAACACCCCTTTCTGCTGCATCTCTGCCGCCAGACTCGCAATGTATTTAAAGACCGCGGGCATATTGCCTGGCGTGCGCGGATAACGCTGGGTAAGTTTATGCAGTAGCCAGCAAAACGCCTTTTCGCTGTCTGTATCTCCCACCGGACGAAACATTCCCGTCTCCAGCGATTTATAGCCGTTCATCTGCCCGTTATGGGCATAAGTCCAGTTGCGCCCCCACAATTCGCGGGTAAAGGGATGGGTGTTTTCCAGCGCCACCTGCCCCCGATTGGCCTGACGAATATGGGCAACAACGGCGCAGGACTTGATGGGGTAGTCCTGCACCAGTTTGGCGATCGGTGAATTAAAGCTCGGTTGCGGATCTTTGAATGTGCGACAGCCCTTACCTTCGTAGAAGGTAATACCCCAGCCGTCTTTATGCGGCCCGGTGCCTCCCCCGCGCTGTACAAGCCCGGTAAAACTAAAGCAGATATCAGTTGGCACATTCGCGCTCATCCCGAGCAATTCACACATAGTTCACCTCATACAACAGCGCGGGTTGCCCCGCAAAATCAGGCTTTAACCATTTCTTTTTCGATAAGCTGGATCAGGATATGAATCACTTTAATGTGGATCTCCTGAATGCGATCGGCATAACCAAAATGCGGCACGCGGATTTCGATGTCCGCCGTTCCCGCCATCTTACCGCCATCTTTCCCGGTCAGGGTAATCACTTTCATTCCCTTCTCACGGGCAGCTTCGATAGCTTTAATGACGTTCGCCGAATTACCGGAAGTGGAAATCCCCAGCAGCACGTCACCTTCACGCCCCACCGCTTCAACGTAACGGGAGAAAATATAATCGTAGCCAAAATCATTGCTGACACAGGAAATGTGGCTGACATCGGAAATCGCAATCGCCGGATAGCCAGGACGATTTTCGCGATAGCGTCCGGTCAGCTCTTCCGCAAAATGCATCGCATCGCAATGAGAACCGCCGTTGCCGCAGGAGAGCACTTTCCCGCCCGCCTTGAAGCTGTCGGCCAGCAGTACCGCCGCGCGCTGGACAGCGTGAATATTGGCTTCATCTTTCAAAAAGTTAGCCAGCGTTTCCGCTGCTTCATTCAGTTCATTACGAATCAGATCCTGGTACATGAGGATATCCTTCAGCTTTTATAAAAATGACAAGATGCAGTGTACCCAATCGCACCACAAGCGGGAAGCAGAAGCCGGTGCGATCGGCCGCGGTTTTGATTTTCCGTGCGCTGAAAAACGGCAACAATGTGAGCGAGGTTGTAATTATATTGTAAATACATTGATAAAAAAAATAACATCCACTACAACCATATCATCACAAGTGGTCAGACCTCCTACAAGCCAGGGAGCTTTTCGTTATGATGATTTTGAGTATTGTTGCAACCATTGTGCTGATCGGCGCACTGTTCTACCACCGGGTAAGCCTGGTATTGAGTAGTCTGATTTTAATCGCATGGACGGCGGCACTCGGCGCTGCTGGCGTCTGGTCGCTGTGGATGCTGCTGCCCGTTGTGCTGCTTCTGCTCCCACTTAACCTGAAGCCCGTGCGCAAATCGATGATCTCCGTTCCGGCATTCCGCAGCTTCCGTAAAGTGATGCCGCCCATGTCGCGCACAGAGAAAGAGGCTATTGACGCCGGGACGACCTGGTGGGAAGGCGATCTGTTCCGCGGTACGCCGGACTGGAAAAAACTGCACAGCTATCCGCAGCCGCATCTGACCGCTGAAGAGCAGGCATTTCTTGATGGTCCGACGGAAGAAGCCTGCCGGATGGCAAATGATTTTGCCATCACCCATGAACTGGCCGATCTGCCGCCTGAATTGTGGGCATTCCTCAAAGAGCACCGTTTCTTTGCGATGATCATCAAAAAAGAGTACGGCGGCCTGGAATTCTCCGCTTATGCGCAGTCGCGCGTTCTGCAAAAACTCTCTGGCGTATCCGGTATTCTGGCCATTACCGTCGGCGTACCGAACTCGTTAGGGCCGGGCGAGCTGTTACAGCATTACGGTACCGAAGAGCAGAAAAACCATTATCTGCCGCGTCTGGCACGCGGCCAGGAAATCCCCTGCTTTGCGCTGACCAGCCCAGAAGCGGGTTCCGATGCTGGTGCCATCCCTGACACCGGCGTTGTCTGTATGGGCGAGTGGCAGGGTGAGCAGGTGCTGGGAATGCGCCTGACCTGGAACAAGCGCTACATTACGCTGGCCCCTATCGCCACCGTGCTGGGCCTGGCCTTTAAATTGACCGATCCGGATAAGCTGCTGGGTGGTGAAGAAAACCCCGGCATTACCTGTGCGCTGATCCCCACGACGACGCCGGGCGTTGAGATTGGTCGTCGTCACTTCCCGCTGAACGTGCCGTTCCAGAACGGGCCAACGCGCGGTCAGGACGTTTTCGTACCGATTGATTACATCATTGGCGGGCCGAAAATGGCCGGTCAGGGCTGGCGCATGCTGGTTGAGTGCCTGTCCGTCGGACGTGGTATTACCCTGCCCTCTAACTCGACGGGCGGCCTGAAATCGGCGGCAATGGCGACTGGTGCCTATGCGCATATTCGTCGTCAGTTCAAAGTCTCCATCGGTAAAATGGAAGGCATTGAAGAGCCGCTGGCACGCATTGCCGGTAACGCCTACGTGATGGATGCAGCAGCATCGCTTATCACCTACGGAATTATGCTGGGTGAGAAACCTGCCGTGCTGTCTGCGATTGTGAAATATCACTGCACTCATCGTGGACAGCGCGCCATCATTGATGCGATGGATATTACTGGCGGTAAAGGCATTATGCTCGGCGAAGGCAACTTCCTGGCGCGGGCCTATCAGGGCGCACCGATTGCCATTACTGTGGAAGGGGCGAATATTCTCACCCGCAGCATGATGATCTTCGGTCAGGGCGCTATCCGCTGCCACCCTTACGTACTGGATGAAATGGCCGCCGCGCAGAATAATGATGCAGACGCGTTTGACACGCTGCTGTTTAAGCATATTGGCCATGTCGGTTCGAACGTTGTACGGAGTTTCTGGCTGGGGCTGACCCGTGGGCTGACCAGCGCGTCACCGGCGCAGGATGCCACCAAACGTTATTACCAGCACATCAACCGTCTGAGTGCCAACCTGGCGTTGCTGTCTGACGTATCGATGGCGGTACTGGGCGGCAGCCTGAAACGTCGCGAGCGTATCTCGGCGCGTCTGGGTGATGTATTAAGCCAGCTCTATCTCGCATCAGCCGTACTGAAACGCTATGACGATGAAGGTCGCCACGAAGCGGATCTGCCGCTGGTACACTGGGGCGTGCAGGATGCGCTCAATCAGGCCGAGATTGCGATGGGCGAACTGCTGCGTAACTTCCCGAATCGGGTTGTTGCCGGACTGCTGGGCGCAGTTCTCTTCCCGACAGGCCGTCACCATGATGCGCCGTCCGACAAGCTGGATCATAAAGTTGCCCTGATCCTGCAAACGCCATGTGCTACCCGTTCGCGCATTGGACGCGGCCAGTATCTGACCCCGGACGAGCATAATCCGGTTGGCCTGCTGGAAGAGGCGCTGCGCGATGTGATGGCAGCCGATCCGATCCACCAGCGTATTTGTAAGGAGCTGGGTAAGAACCTGCCGTTTACCCGTCTGGACGAGCTGGCAAAAAATGCGCTGTCCAAAGGGCTTATCGATCAGGATGAAGCAGCGCTGCTCACCCGGGCTGAAGAAAGCCGTTTACGCAGTATCAACGTGGATGATTTCGAGCCGGATGCGCTGGCAACTAAGCCGGTAAAAAAGCCGCCGGTGACGTTGCGCAAGCCTGAAGCGGCATAAAGTCACCACACTTATCAGCCCCGCCCAGGCGGGGTTTTTTATTTTTTGTGTCATGCTAGAGTGTGAGAATGCTGTAAAACGAGGAGTACGATCGTGCCTGGCCTGAAAATTACCTTACTGCAACAACCGCTGGTCTGGATGGACGGCGCGGCTAACCTGCGACATTTCGATCGTCAACTGGAAGGGATCGTCGGGCGTGATATTATTGTGCTCCCTGAAATGTTTACCACCGGCTTTGCGATGGAAGCCGCTCAACAATCACTATCTCAGGATGACGTCGTGGCGTGGATGGGCGAGAAAGCCCGCCAGACGAATGCGCTGATCGCCGGAAGTGCGGCGCTTCAGAGTGAACGTGGCCCCGTGAACCGTTTTCTGCTGGTCGAACCTGAGGGTGACGTTCATTTCTACGATAAACGTCATCTGTTCCGTATGGCGGATGAACATCGTCATTATGAAGCGGGTAACGAGCGGGTGATCGTTGAATGGCGTGGCTGGCGGATCTTGCCGCTGGTTTGCTACGACCTGCGCTTTCCACTCTGGTCGCGCAACCGTAATGATTACGACCTGGCGCTGTACGTTGCCAACTGGCCTGCGCCACGCTCGCTGCACTGGCAGGCCTTGCTGGTGGCGCGCGCGATTGAGAATCAGGCCTATGTGGCGGGCTGTAACCGCGTAGGCACCGACGGCAATGGCCACCACTATCGCGGTGACAGCCGGGTGATCACGCCGCAGGGGGAAATCCTCGCCACTGCCGAGCCGCATCAGGCAACCCGTATTGATGCTGATTTATCCCTGACGGCGCTGAAGGAGTATCGGGAAAAATTCCCGGCATGGCAGGATGCTGATCCGTTCAGCCTTGAGTGAGTAAAAAATGCCGGGTGGCGGCTTCGCCTTACCCGGCCTACGGTAGCTGAAATCCCCCTCACCCCGGCCCTCTCCCGAAGGGAGAGGGAGAAAAGCGGCATTCGATGTGGCTTGTAAAGGTCAGCTGACCAATGCCTGCCCATCTTTGCGACTTTCGGTCGCCGCCACATAGTGTCCTTCCGGCATCCGGTAAATCACCTGCGCACCGCCGAAGTTATATTCCTGCAACGGATCTTCCACGGTGATGTGATGCCCACGCTCGCGTAGCCCGGCAATCACGTTACGGCTGAATGTCGCTTCGACGGTGACTTCTCTGCCCTGCACCACGCGCCAGCGCGGGGCATCGATGGCCGCCTGCGGGTTCTGGCCGTGTAACATAATGCGCAGCGCCATCTGCATATGCCCCTGCGCCTGCATTGGCCCACCCATCACGCCGAATGACATCAGCGGCTTACCGTTTCCGTCCATCGCAAAGCCCGGAATAATGGTATGGAACGGCCGTTTGCTGCCCGCCAGCGCGTTCGGATGCTTCGGGTCGAGCACAAAACCACAGCCCCGGTTTTGCAGGCTGATGCCGGTTTCTGGCACCACGACGCCGGAACCGAAGCCCATAAAGTTTGACTGAATAAACGACACCATCATGCCGCTGGCGTCAGCGGTGGAGACATAAACCGTTCCGCTTTGCGTCGGCGAACCGTAGGTAAAGTCGGAGGCATTATCAGGATCAATCAGGGCAGCGCGGGATTTCAGATAGGCATCGCTAAGCAGTTCTTTAGCAGCGAATTCCATATGGGATTCCTCCGCGACATAGCGATCGAGATCCGCCAGCGCCAGCTTCATTGCTTCGATGGAAAGGTGCAATGACTGCACAGAGTCCGGATCGTAGCGGCCAATGTCGCATTGCTCCAGAATGCCGAGCGCAATCAACGTGGCGATCCCCTGGCCGTTTGGCGGCAGTTCCTGCACTGACCCGCCGGCAAAATCCCGCGACAGCAGTTCAACCCAGTCGGCGCGGTGGTTCGCCAGATCGTCTGCTGAAAGGTGTGCGCCATGCTGCTCAGCAAAGGCGGCGATCTTCTGTGCCAGCTCGCCGCGGTAGAACGCATCGCCTTTGGTTTGCGCGATGAGCTCAAGGGTTTTTGCCTGCGCCGGATTACGGAAAATTTCACCGATGCGCGGCGCGCGGCCTTGCGGGGCAAAGCAGGCGCTGAAGCCCGGCTGATCTTTCAATTTGTTGTAGCCACGCTGCCACAGATGGCCAATCAGCGGCGATACCGGAAAGCCGTTGCGCGCATACTCAATCGCTGGTTGCGCCAGCGTGGTGAGCGGCAGCGTACCAAAACGTTCTGCCAGCGCCACCCAGCCGGAGACCGCCCCCGGTACCGTTACCGCGTCCCAGCCGATTTCCGGCACGGCAGTTTTACCGGCAAACAGATCGGCGTGCCAGCTGGCAGGCGAACGTCCGGACGCATTCAGGCCGTGCAGTTTCTCCCCATCCCAGATAATCGCAAAGGCGTCGCTGCCGATGCCGCAGCCCGTCGGCTCTACTACCGTCAGCGCCATGGCGGTAGCAACGGCGGCATCAACGGCGTTGCCGCCGAGTTGCAGCATGCGCATCCCCGCCTGCGCCGCCAGCGGCTGTGAGGTCGCCACGGCATTATGGCCCATCATCGGCGGGCGTCGTGACGCGTAACCGGTAGAAAAATCAAGCGCTTTGGTCATCATGACTCCTTAGTCGTGGCGCGGATCGAGCGCGTCGCGCAGCCCGTCGCCGAGTAGATTAAAGCCCTGTACAGCCAGGAAGATGGCGACGCCGGGGAAAACTGACATCCACGGTGCCTGTTCGAGAAATCCTTTCGCCGTATTAAGCATGGAACCCCATGAAGGATTAGGCGGCTGCTGGCCCAGCCCTAAAAAGGAGAGACTGGCTTCAGCAATAATGGCCGAGGCAATGGCCAGCGTGGCCTGTACCAGAATCGGTGACATCACGTTTGGCAATACATATTTCACGATGATCCAGCGATCCGGCAGGCCAATCGCCCGCGCACCGTCGATATACTCTTCATTGCGAATGGCGATCACCTGCCCGCGCGTCAGCCGGGCGAAGATCGGCATTGCCGACAGGCCGATGGCAATCATGGCATTACTCAGGCTTGGCCCGAGAAACGCCCCCAGTGCGATCGCCATGATCAAAAATGGACAGGCCAGTAGCGCCTCAATGAAACGCGAGATAACGCCGTCCCAGATCCCCTGGAAATAGCCCGCCACCAGCCCCAGCGGCACGCCGATGACCACCGCAATGATCACGGACACGCAGCCTGCCATTAATGAGGTACGCGCCCCCCAGATAATGCGTGAAAGGATATCGCGCCCGAGTTCATCAGTGCCGAACCAGTAAAGCTCCGACGGCGGTTTACGTACCGTCAAAAAGTTAGCTTTAACCGGATCAAACGGCGCGATCCACGGGGCCAGCAGAGCGATCAGCACGAAAATGCCGACCACAACCGCGCCAATCATCGCGCTTTTGTTGGCGAGAAATTTCTTCAGCACCCGATTTTGCGTGCGCGGGGTTGTCAGCGCGACGTTTTGCGTTGTAAGTTCCGCCATGTTTAACCTCGCATTTTCGGGTTGATAAGCACGTACAGCACATCGGCCAGCAGGTTGAGCAGCAAGAAGCCAATCGCCACAATCAATACCACGCCCTGCACCACCGCATAGTCGCGGTTGAAGACCGAATCGACGATCATCTTGCCGAAGCCAGGAATAGTGAAGACTTGCTCGGTCAGTACCGCGCCGCCAAGCAACTCACCAAACAGCAGCGTGGTCAGCGTGATCACCGGTACCAGCGCGTTGCGAAAGGCGTGTTTAAGGATCACTGCTTTCGACAGCAGCCCTTTCGCCCGCGCGGTGCGGATGTAATCGGCTTTCAGCACCGCAATCATCGAAGCCCGGGTATGACGCATCAGCGTGGCCGCCAGCCCCGTCCCCAGTACCGATGCCGGGAGCAGCAGCGTGCGCAGGTTTTGCAGCGGATCTTCGCTAAACGGAACGTAGCCCGAGGCGGGTAGCCACTGCAAATTGACCGAGAAGACCAGGATAAGTAAAATTCCCAGCCAGAAGTGCGGTATCGAGATCCCCGAGATCGCCACAAAGTTTGCCCCGTGATCAACCCAGCTATTTTTATTCACCGCCGCAATGATCCCCATGCTAATACCGAACACCAGCGCGATGATCATCGCCAGCAGTGACAACTCAATCGTCACCGGCAGTTTGCTGGCAATAAGCTGCGTGACTGGCTCATGCGTGCGTAAAGAAGAGCCGAGATCACCCTGCAACGCGCGGGTTAACCAGTGGTAATACTGCACCGGTATTGGCGCATCCAAATCCAGCTCTGCGCGAAGCTGGGCGATGACAGCCGGGTCACGTTCCTCTCCGGCCATGGCGATCAGCGGATCGCCGGGCAACAGCTTTTGCAGCCCGAACACCATCATGCTCACCAGCAGTAAGGTGGGGATGGCCAGCAGTAGCCGTTTGCAAATCAGTTCCAGCATGGTTTCTCCTTGCGCCGTTTATTGCGCCAGCGTCAGACCCGCCACGCGCACAATGCCGTCCGGGTAAGGTTTAAAACCCTGCACTTTTTTATTCAGGCCAAAAATGCGCGGTTCAAAATAGAGATAAGCGATCGGCATATCGGTTTGCAGTTGCTTAACGACCTTGTCATACAACGGCTGGCGCACGGCCGGATCGTTGCTCAGGCGCGCCTGGGCCAGCCATTCATCAACCTGCGCATTGCTGTAGCGACCATCGTTGAGGGTGCCTTTACTATTGATAAAGCTGTAGATGCTGCCATCCGGGTCCGGGCGACCGGACCAGCCGGAAAAACTTAACTGATAGTCACCGCTTTGCTGACGATCGAGCAGCGTGGCGAACTCGGTCATTTGCAGGTTGAGCGTAAAGCCAGCCTCGCCGACCATCGCCTGTAGTACCTGGCCGACTTGCTGTGATGTCGGGTTGTTCGGCACCAGCAGATTCACCTTCAGTGGGGTCGTCACCCCGGCGGCCTTCAGCAGCGCCTGCGCTTTTTCCACGTCGCGTGGTGGAACCGGTACTTTGACGTGATAGGGACTGACCGGGGAAAATGCCTGGTTTGAGGGGGTGTATAATCCTTCAAATACCACCTGATTCAGCGCGTCACGGTCGATGGCCAGCGAGAACGCTTCACGCACGCGGGCATCCTTGAACGGATCGTTCGCCGGCACCTTGCCGTTATTGATGTTAAAGGTGATGCCCTGATAGCCAAGGCCGGTCACTTTGGCGAGTGCCAGTTTGCTGTCCGCCTCGACGGTTTTGACATCGCTGGCGGCGATGCCTTCGGTGAGATCCAGATCGCCTGCACGCAGGTTAGCCAGCCGCACTGACGCATCCGGGATCGGCAGATAGATAATTTTGTCGAAGTGATACGCGCTTTTGTTCCAGTAATTGTCGAAACGGCTCAGTACAATGCGGTCCTGCGAGACGCGGCTGTCAAATTTGTACGGACCGGAGCATACAGGATGCGCGGCAAAATCGGGTTTTTTCGCGGCCTCCGGTGCCAGCATCGCCCCGGCGCGGTCGGTAAGCTGCATCAGCAGCGCGGCATCCGGCGTTTTCAGATGCAGGGCAATTTGTGTCGGGCTGGTGACTTCTACCGACTCGATAGAGGAAATTTCACTTTTGCGCAGTGAGCCTTTCAGGGTTAGCGCACGGTCAAGGTTGTATTTGGCTGCCGCAGCGTCGAATTTCTCGCCATCGTGGAAGGTTACGCCTTCGCGCAGATTCATGGTCAGCGTTTTACCGTCGTCACTCCACGCCCAGTCTTTCGCCAGGCCGGGAACAACCTTCAGGTTCTCGTCCACATCCACCAGCCGGTCGCACAGTGAAGCGAAGACAAATCGCCCGTAATAGGTGCGCGCCAGATGCGGGTCAAGCATGTCCGGATCGGCACCCAGACCAATTCGCAGCACATTATCAGCCTGCGCTGGCAGCGCCGCCCCAAGCAACATAACACTTCCCAGTACGGTCAAAAGAGAATTACGCATTGTCATTATCATGAGTTCCTTGCCGGAAGAGAGGAATGGGTTGCCGCCTGCTCAAACAGTGCGCGGCGACGTAAAAAGGCGGCGGAGGGTGGCGCAACCTGGATCACACTGCGATCGCGGTTCAGCTCCTGCCAGCGGTGACAGGCAATTTGTCGTCCGCCACTCAGCACCTGATTGATGGGTTCAATCTGGCGGCATTGATCGGTCACATAGGGGCAACGGGTATGAAAGCGACATCCGTCAGGCGGGCTGGCCGGGTTCGGCAGGTCGCCCTGTAAGAGAGGCGTATCGCGTTTTACTCCCGGCTGCATTTGCGGCGCAGAGGCGATCAACGCCTGCGTGTAGGGATGCAGCGGCGCGTCAAAAATCTCATCAACGGTGGCAAGCTCAACGATTTGTCCGAGGTACATGACTGCCACGCGATCGCTCATATGGCGGATCACCGCCAGACCGTGTGCAACAATAATCATTGTCAGCCCAAGTTGGTGCTTAAGGCTTTCCAGCAAATTAACCACCTGCGCCTGAACGGAAACATCCAGCGCTGAGACTGGCTCATCACCCAGAAGCAGCTTTGGCCCGGATGCCAGCGCCCTGGCAATACCAATGCGCTGCCGTTGTCCGCCGGAGAATTCATGGGGGAAACGATCTGCCCAGGCGGCAGGCAGCCCGACGGTTTTCAGCAACTCAATAACCCGATAGCGGCGGTCAGCTTTGTTCATGTTCTGGTGCAGCCACAGCGGCTCGCCGACAATTTGTTGCACCGTCATACGCGGGTTCAATGAGGCGAAAGGGTCCTGAAAAATGATTTGCAGCTCGCGGCGCAGCTGATTGAGGCGAGTGCCAGTGGCACGGGTAATTTCTTCACCCTGATAAAACACCTGCCCTTCGCTGGCGGCCAGCAGACGCAGCAATAACCGGCCCAGGGTCGATTTACCGGACCCGGACTCGCCGACGATGGCCAACGTTTCACCAGGCATCACCGCCAGTGAAATGCGGTCCACGGCCGTGACATAACGCGCAGGAGCAAACAGTTTTTTCGGCCCCGGGAAACGTTTACTCAGATCGCGGGCTTCAAGGATCGGTATAGTCATGCGATTTCTCCCAGCGCAATATGCTGTTCCAGCGGCGCACGGAAACAGGCGACCTGATGGTTGACGCCCAGCGTTTGTAACGATGGTTTATGCTGATGGCAGCGGGTTTGCGCAAAAGGACAGCGGGTGGCAAAACGGCAGCCCTGCGGCATCGCTTCCGGGAGCGGTACGGAACCGGGAATGGTAGAAAGCTGACCTTTACGCGCGCCGAGAGAGGGAATCGATCCCATCAGGCCGACAGTGTAAGGGTGCTGTGGATCGGCAAAAATAGCCTCGACACTCCCCTGCTCTACCACCTGCCCGGCGTACATGACCGCCACCTGCTGCGCCACTTCTGCGACCACGCCTAAGTCATGGGTGATCATCAGCACGGCGGTGCCGGTCTCTTCTTTCAGGGTGTTGAGCAGGGTGAGGATCTGCGCCTGAATCGTCACGTCCAGCGCGGTCGTCGGTTCATCGGCAATTAACAGTCGCGGGTGGTTAATCAATGCCATGGCGATCATTACGCGCTGGCGCATGCCGCCTGAGAGTTGATGCGGATACGCTTTAAGGCGCATTTCTGCCGCCGGGATCTGCACTTTTTCAAGGATTTGCAGGGCAATGTCCATTGCTTCCTTGCGTCCAACCTTCTGGTGGCGCATCACCGCTTCGCTCAGTTGATCGCCAAGCGTAAACGCCGGATTCAGCGAGGTCATCGGCTCCTGAAATATCATTGCCAGCTCGCGCCCGCGCAGGTCAGCATACTCACGGGGACTCAGTTTGCGCAGGTCGTGACGACGAAAGTGCATATCGCCACTGATAATCTGCGCGCTGGCGGGCAGCAATCCCATTAGCGCCAGCGAGGTAATACTTTTACCGCAGCCGGATTCCCCCACCAGCGCCAGCGTTTCACCTGCTTCAACAGTCAGGGAAATACCATCCAGTACGCTGACCGGCGAACCGGCAAATTTGACGTTGAGGTTTTGCAGGCGCAGTACGGGCGTAGATTCCTTAAATGGGATCGTCGTCATAGCGTGATATCGTCCTCAAGATGAATGGCCTGGATCAGGGCATTTTGCAGGGAGAGCAGATGTTCGCGCATCGCGGCGGCGGCCTCATTGGGCTGGCGCTGAACGATCGCATTAATGATGGTGTGATGATGGGAGTTATAGTGATCGACACGCTCGGGCGTACGTGCCAGTTCACGCAGATGCTGCCAGGCGGGTTCGCGCCGCACGGCGTCGATTGCGTCAAACAGCCCCAGTAGCAGACGATTACCGGCCGCCTCCGCGATAGCCCGGTGAAACGCACTGTCCCACAATTCATTAAGATCGCGGTCATCCGGGCTGACCTTATTGATACGTTCCAGCATGCGCTGCATTAGCGCGAGGTTTTCCCTGGTGGCACGCAGCGCCGCAAGACGGGCCAGGCCGGGTTCAAGTTGCAGGCGAGCTTCCATGATTTCCAGCAGATTGGTTTGTTGTACCAGTCCCTGAAGCGCGAGAGGTTCAACTGGTGCGGCCGGGCCAATAAAGGTGCCTTTTCCCTGTTTACGCCAGATACGCCCTTCTTCCTCCAGCACATCCAGCGCACGCCGGATTTCTCGCCGCCCGACGCCAAGCGTTTCCGCCATCTCACGCTCGGCAGGAAGCGGCACGCCCGGTGTTGACTCATGCTGGTTGATTAGGCCGCGCAGTTGTTCAAGTGCGGTACTGGAATTTGCCAGAAACCGTGACGCTTTTTCCATATTGGTTCGCCTGCTCTCATCATTACTTTGTTTTTATTAACAATAAGTTATTAGTATGGGCATTTACTTATCGCTCTAATGACTAAGCAATTTACGAACCAATAAAACATTGGTTCAGGAATTTTTTGCCATTGATGGTTAAGGCTATGATTACAGGGGTTTTATTTTTACGGAAAGGCCAGAGGTCAGAAAACTACAATGAGGGAAATGATGAAGGACTGCACAATTACAGTGCATTTTTCGCACTGTAATTGTGCAATTGTTAATAAATTGCACTAATTTGTTAAAATATTGTTTGGTAAGAGTAAGTACAAGAAGGATAATGTCTGAAATGACAAAAGCCTGAATCATTTCTGATTCAGGCTTTCTGAATAGTGGCGGAACGGACGGGACTCGAACCCGCGACCCCCTGCGTGACAGGCAGGTATTCTAACCGACTGAACTACCGCTCCGCTGTGTTCCCGTGGGAACGTTGCGAATAGTACGGTGCGCCTTGCGGATCGTCAATGATTTTTCTCGGGTTTTGAATCGTTTGCTGCAAAAATCATCCACAAGGCGATTTTTGCAGCGTTTACCGGGCGCTCAGACGCGCCAGAGGCAACTACCGCCTTTTTTCTGCACCAAATCCAGCCGGGATTCATGGGCGGCTTGCTCCTCATCGCTGGCAGAAATCACCCGCAATTTACTGGCAGCGCGAACACCGCGCTGAATTCCGGTATCAACCTGCTGCTTACTCTCCCCTTCCATGGCAAACGCAATAGACGTTTGACCACCGGTCATCATCAGGTAGACGTCGGCGAGAATTTGGGAGTCGAGCAACGCCCCGTGAAGCGTTCGCTTGCTGTTATCTATCTCATAGCGCGAACACAGCGCATCAAGGCTGTTACGCTTGCCGGGGAACATTCTCCTCGCCAGCGCCAGACTGTCAGTGACTTTGCAAAACGTGTCTGTTTTCGGAATGCCACGGTTTAGCTTGCTGAATTCATAATCCATAAAGCCGATATCAAACGAGGCGTTATGAATCACCAGCTCAGCGCCGCGAATATAATTAAGGAACTCATCCGCGACATCCGCAAAGGTTGGCTTATCAAGCAGAAACTCATCGGCAATACCGTGAACACCGAACGCTTCCGGATCGACCAGTCGGTCTGGTTTCAGATACACATGAAAGTTATTACCGGTCAGACGGCGGTTGATCACCTCAACAGCACCGATCTCAATGATCTTATGGCCTTCATAATGAACGCCAATCTGGTTCATACCGGTGGTTTCGGTATCGAGGACGATCTGTCGTGTAATAGCAGTGCTCATATCGTTCATTTGTGTCAGACTTGTCGTTTTTAATCACAGGAAGTCTACCAGAGATGCTGAAGAAGGTAGAAGTTTTCACCGATGGATCTTGCCTCGGTAATCCCGGACCGGGTGGCTATGGCGCTATTCTACGCTATCAACAGCGTGAAAAAACCTTTAGTGAAGGTTATCGGTTAACCACCAATAATCGTATGGAACTAATGGCCGCGATCGTGGCGCTGGAAGCATTGAAAGAACATTGCGAAGTGATTCTTAGCACTGATAGCCAATATGTCCGGCAGGGTATTACCCAGTGGATACATAACTGGAAAAAACGTGGCTGGAAGACGGCCGAGAAAAAGCCGGTTAAAAATGTTGATCTCTGGAAGCGGCTTGACGCTGCGCTCGGGCAGCATCAAATTCGCTGGGAATGGGTGAAAGGCCATGCCGGACATCCCGAGAACGAACGCTGTGATGAACTGGCGCGTGCTGCGGCATCTCATCCAACTCAGGAAGATGTTGGCTATCAGCCTGATGCCTGATTTCAGGGTTTACGATATTGCCGGGTTGCGCCTACAGCCTGCCTTATCTGCCGTTTTGCTTTACTCTGCTTCATTGGGTTGAGGGTAAGCGGGATAGTTCGTTTACGTGCCACAATCACTTGCAGACAGCCCAGGGCGGGAAGGTGCGTGCTCAATAACTTCCCCCCCTGCCGCGTCCACGGTAAAACCTGACAGCGGCTATAATGCATGACTTCAAAATTAAGCAGCGTTAGCCAGTCCATCTGGCGCATCAGGGTGAACATGCGGCTATTTGAGGGCGGCCTTTTTCGCATAAAGGGTACCAGTTTGCGTAACCCCATCAGGCTCAACGGGTTAAAGCCGGTAATGATAAGCCAGCCATCGTCGATTAATACGCGATCGGCTTCACGAAGCAGTTGGTGAGGGTCCTGGCACCAGGGAAGCGTGTGTGCCAGCAGGCAGGCATCAACCGATTTTTCGGCAAACGGCAAATGTAATGGATTGGCTTTTACCTGCATGGGTTCGCCGCTTAAGGAAACATTTACCTGGTGAGAGATGGCGCAGGCGTCAGTGTTGATTTCTGCGCTTAAATTGCCCACTTTAAGTAAATGGAACCCGTACATTTTCGCCAGCCACGGTTTGAGCTGATGCTCCAGAGCCTCGCGATAGTAGTTTCCCCTCGGCAGTTCACTCCAGCGATGGGGGGATGGCGCTGTCTGGGAAATCCTTGCCGGTTTCATCACACTCTCCCGCTTCGCTTTATGAGGTATTTATGAATCTTAACAGTATTCCCGCGTTTCAGGATAACTACATCTGGACATTAAATGACGATGACAACCGCTGTATCGTGGTTGATCCCGGCGAAGCAGGCCCGGTTCTGGACTTTCTGTCAAAAAATAAGTGGCTGCCTGCGGCGATTTTCCTGACCCATCATCATAACGATCACACGGGTGGTGTAAAAGAAATCGTCCGCCATTACCCGGATATTGTGGTTTATGGGCCAGAAGAGACGCTAAACAAGGGAGCCACTCAGGTCGTCCATGAGGGGGATAAACTTTCTGTTTTGGGCCACGAATTTACTATTATTGCTACCCCGGGACACACCGCTGGTCACGTTTGTTTCTTTAGTTACCCTTATCTTTTTTGTGGCGACACACTGTTTTCTGGTGGCTGCGGACGTCTCTTTGAAGGCACTCCCTCACAAATGTATGAATCTTTACAAAAGATTAATGCATTACCCGCTGATACGGTTATTTGTTGCGCGCATGAGTATACTTTATCAAATATGGAGTTTGCCAAAAGCATCCTTCCGCACGATTCGTTCATAAATGATTATTACCTTAAAGTTAAGGAGTTACGTGCAAAAAAACAGATGACACTTCCGGTTATTCTGAAAAATGAGCGCCAGATAAATTTATTTTTACGAACTGATGACATTGATTTAATTAAAATAATTTCTGAAGAAACAACTTTGCAACAACCTGAGCAGCGTTTTGCCTGGTTGAGGGCAAAGAAAGATAATTTCTGACATTCAGACTTGTGTTTTGCCGGCTTCACCTTTATGATCGGTCGTCTTTTAAGCAACTATTGACACACACATGAAGGCAAAAGCGATATTACTCGCCTCTGTCCTGCTTGTGGGTTGCCAGGCGTCTCAGCATGATGGCAACGTTACACAGCACGCACAGAGCCTTTCTGCGGCTAGTCAAGGGGAAGCAGGTAAGTTTACCAGTCAAGCACGTTGGATGGACGATGGAACATTCACCGGACAGGATCAGGACTTGTGGGCTTTTATCGGCGACGAGCTAAAGATGGGAATTCCGGAAAACAGCCGGATTCGCGATCAGAAACAGAAGTATTTACGAAACAAGAGCTATCTCCACGATGTAACTTTACGGGCAGAGCCGTATATGTACTGGATAGCCGGGCAAGTTAAGAAACGTAACATGCCAATGGAACTAGTATTACTACCCATAGTGGAGAGCGCTTTTAACCCGCACGCAACGTCTGGTGCCAATGCCGCCGGCATCTGGCAGATCATACCGAGCACCGGGCGCAATTACGGTTTGAAACAGACACGCAACTATGATGCGCGTCGTGACGTTGTGGCCTCAACGACGGCCGCTCTGGATATGATGCAGCGTCTTAATCGCATGTTTGACGGCGACTGGTTGTTAACCGTTGCAGCCTATAACAGCGGTGAAGGTCGGGTCATGAAGGCAATCAAAGCGAATAAAGCTCGCGGTTTACCCACGGACTTTTGGTCGCTCTCATTGCCACAGGAAACGAAGATTTACGTGCCTAAAATGCTGGCCCTGAGTGATATCCTCAAGAACAGCAAACGGTATGGTGTTGTCCTGCCGGGCGCAGATGAAAGTCGTGCGCTGGCGCGTGTACGCCTGAATAATCCGGTCGAGATGGCGCAACTGGCTGATATGGCTGGAATCTCAGTGTCCAAGCTGAAGACGTTTAATGCTGGCGTTAAAGGGTCTACCCTCGGTGCCAGCGGTCCTCAGTATGTGATGGTGCCGCAGAAGCATGCCAGACAGCTACGTGAGTCGTTGGCTTCCGGTGAAATCGCGGCTGTGCAGCCGGGTCTACTGGCTGACAATACGCCATTGACCAGTCGCAGCTATAAAGTGCGCTCTGGTGACACGCTTTCAGGCATTGCCTCTCGCCTGGGCGTGACGGCAAAAGATTTGCAGCAGTGGAATAATCTGCGCGGTGCAGGTCTTAAAATTGGTCAAAATCTGACGGTGGGTGCAGGTAGTAGCGCACAGCGTCTGGCCAGTAACGACGACAGCATTACCTATCGCGTGCGTAAAGGTGATTCACTTGCCAGCATCGCCAGACATCACGGCGTCAACATTAAAGATGTGATGCGCTGGAATAGCGATACGGACAATCTTCAGCCAGGCGATCGGTTAACGCTATTCGTTAAAAATAGCACCACGCCAGATTCCTGATAACAGACGAGTAAAAGGCACCGTTTCCCCCGGTGCCTTTTTTATTTATGCCGCTTTGTGGGCTTCAAACATGATGGTGTCACTGGTAAATGAGCCGTCATCCTGTAATTCAAAATAATCCCTCACCTCCTGCGATGCACTTTCCTGATACAGCTGGATGGCCTCGCTCAACGGTTGGGGAGTGCGCATACGTGCAATCCAGGAGGAGAATTCGAGAGGCAGCCGGTCGGTTGTCAGTTTATCAATAATAAACCCGGCCTCACTGGCGAGTGCCAGCCATTCCCCACTGGAATAGTTTCTGACGTGAGAGGTATCGCGCAGCGCTTCGACGGTTTGTAACCAGATATCCCGCACCGGATGACCGGGGGACATAACATCCATAATAATCATTATGCCGCCGGGTTTTAATACCCGTTTAGCTTCCCGCAGCGCCAGCCCCACGTCATGCCAGTGATGGGCAGAATAGCGGCTTATCACTACGTCAAAGTGTTCATTATTAAAAGGTAATTGCTCTGCATAGCCCTGTTGAGTCGTAATATTATTCAGCCCTTTTTCCTTAGCGGCCCTGGCAACAACGTCCAGCATACTGGCAGATAAATCACAGGCGGTGACATTGGCAACCTGGCTGGCCGCAGCAAAACTGGCATGCCCTGCCCCGCAGCCAAGATCCAGTACCACCGCATGCGGGAGCGTAGCCAGACGCTCTGTGAGGCGTTGCAGGTCACGCCCGGAGGCATGGACGGCGCTGGTCAGGTAGGCTCCAGCCTGGGAGCTGAATTGTTTATCAATATGGTCGTGATGTGTAGTGGCTGTCATGATGCGTCCTTTTTTGAGTGAGAAGTAAAGGGCAGCACCATTTTCAGGCCTGCCCAGCGGCAGACCTGACATCCTTATTTATCAGGCTTGCCGGGCGTGAATTCGACGAGTAGCGGATTGTGATCGGAAGCGCGGGTGACCAGTACTGAGGCTTCTTCGACGTTCAAACCGCGATAAAAAACGAAATCCAGAGGTCGGCCAAAGGCACGGCGGCGCTGGTCGTCGGTAAATCGAACCTGTCGCAGAGACATTTCCCGGGAAAACCGATAAAGCGCGTTCATCCGTTGGCGGCTCCAGGCATTAAAATCTCCGGCCATGATCACCGGTCCGCTATGGTGGGCAATTTGATCGCCAATCGGCAGCAGTTGTTTACTGTAGACATCAACGCCAAGGCTAAAATTGACGGCATGGACGTTTACGACCATCAGTAATCTGCCATCCGGTAAGGGGTATACCGTAACAAGCGCGGATTTCGACAATCTTAATAACGGCTCACGCTCGCGTAAAGGGCAGCAATAGACTGGATGCGCAGCGGAAAGGGTCATCACCCCTGACGGGTGCTGAGGCAGCACAAATGCCGGGACCTGATCGGCGGCGAGATAGTTAGAGGTCGCAAACCGGATCAGTTCAGGCGTCGTTTGAGCTTCCTGAAGTAATACAAGGTGAGCATCTTTACCAAAATTTTGCAGAACAGACAGCCATTCTGCGCGCTGCTGCTTAAAGATGTTCCACACTAAAATTCGGATCTTCTCTTCGCCACTCAGCGGTGCGCCTGCGGGCAATGCCTGGCCGATACTCGCAAACGATCCCGGCGGCAAAATTCGCTCCGCAGGCTGCCCGGCGACATAACGCATTGCATAAGTATTTTTTCGCACTTTTGGCATTACACCTCAATTACAGACCCGGTTCGCAAAACGAACAACTCCTATTGTTATAGGGATTTTAGCGCATACTTTCAACGCTAACCGAAAGAAAGGTTAATGAGTTTGGTAAACAAAAGATTCGTCAGAATGCATGACGCCATGTTGATAGCCCACAGAAAGAGGTACTGTTTAAATAACAAAGTTGGTTAAAATAGCCGTTTAGCTTTGCGTTTGAGGCAAAAATGAAAGCAACGTCTGATGAAATCGCCACCTTTGTGGCTGTTGTTGAGAGCGGAAGCTTTAGCCGTGCAGCAGAACAACTTAACCTGGCAAATTCAGCAATTAGCCGGACGGTTAAAAAGCTGGAAGCAAAACTTGGCGTCAGCCTGTTAAACCGTACAACGCGCCAGCTTAGCCTCACTGAAGAGGGAGAGCGCTACTTCAGACGTGTGCAGGTTGTTTTACAGGAAATGACGGCGGCTGAGAATGAAATTATTGAGACGCGTTTTTCGCCTCGGGGATTACTGCGTGTAGATGCCGCCACTCCCGTGCTACTCCATTATTTGATGCCGATGATTAAACCGTTTCGCGAGCGTTATCCGGATATCACCCTTTCACTGGTGTCGTCAGAAACCTTTATCAATTTGATTGAACGCAAAGTAGATGTCGCGATCCGTGCTGGCGTCCTGACCGATTCCAGCCTGCGCGCCCGGCATTTAATGACCAGCTATCGCAAAATTATTGCCTCACCGGATTATATTGAGCGCTATGGAAAACCGCAGACGGTTGACGATCTTAAACAGCATGTATGTCTGGGTTTTACCGAGCCCGCATCGCTCAACACGTGGCCCGTTTACTGCTGCGATGCCCAGCTCTACGAGATTGTATGTGGGCTATCGTCTAATAGCGGTGAAACACTTAAGCAACTTTGTTTAAGCGGCAATGGCATCGCGTGTTTATCCGACTATATGGTTGATAAAGAGATCGAGCGGGGAGATCTGATAGAACTACTGGCAGAAGAGCGTGTTCCTGTTGAAATGCCGCTTAATGCGGTGTATTACAGCGACCGGGCGGTTAGCGCCAGGATCAGGGCGTTTATTGATTTTCTTAGCGAATGGAATGAGTAGAGAATACTATAAGTTCTTGATGAAAAAATATAAAAAAAGCCCTGAGTAAATACTCAGGATTATTAATAAGTGGCGGAACGGATGTCTGTCAAATTCGTGAACTGACTCACTGATAAAACAAACAATGGTTGCCGAGTCACTAGCACGCTCTCCTACTGCGTGACGTATTGCCCAATATTACGCGCCACAAAAGTGTTAAACTGGATCAGCGCAGGTTCTTTTTTGATTCTGGATATGCCAATTCCGATATATCCTCATGGCAAACGGGCAAGCATCCTGTTGAACAGAGAAGCAGCAGGCAGTAAATGAACAAGATGCACTATATTATTTTTTCTGAACTCATCTGATGCTTTCGCCGGAGATATGCGTACGGCGGCAAGAAGCTCCGTCGTGCGAATGAAAATATTATTTTTACCTGGATCGGTATTTCTCATCTGTTCATACAACATTCTGGCCTGATTCAGATTAATTCTGAAAGTCACTTCATTCATCCTGGTCATAAGGGTATCACTACATGCATAAACTGCATTATCACTGTAACTCACACGTAACGACCGTACCAGTTCATATGTCTTACGGCCAAAGTCCCTGATGTAGATAAGTGGATACTGGAGAGCAGTGTTAAAAAGGTAATCCATATGCTGGCCGGTTGTTAAAGTGACCAGCTTTATTTTTTCAGGGAATGCCGCAGGTAACTTACTTATTACTCCCGGAGGCGCAAGCAATGTTGCACTGAGATTATGAACAGCGATTAATGCCCTAACCCCTGACCACATCCCAAATTTCTGACTGGTTTTCGGTTTCTTCAAATTTTCAATACCTAAAATATCAGGCGCTGGTACAAAAAAACTCTGACACTGAGGACAATGCATTACCATCTGTCCATAACTATTTTTAATATGATACCCCCTGATAACCAAACTCTGCCGCAGGACGCTTACAGCATGAACATATTCCCTGTACGCACTCTGGTGCATTCATATAAGGAGAAAGAATGCTGGTCAATGATTTATAAACTATTTCAACTGGATGTTCTGTCATAGATTATTCCAATTTCGCTATATAAATAAAGCTTTCGATTTACGTTATCAGCGTGAAGTACAACTCTTTCGATAACACATTAATGGTTGCAATATAGGACATTTATCATATCGACACCGATAATTCAGAAAGACATCATGATAACAATAATTTAAAACCGTTCCAAACACAGTAAAAGCCGGATATTCAACTGTAAAAGTTAACATATTTTCGAATAACAACGCTCACAATAATAAATAAAAAATACGCCTGCAAAATAGATAGGGTATTTCTTTTAATAAAAAAATAATTTGGTTAGCAGACCGTAAGAACCCACCCATATCTGTCTCCGTCCACTCTGCATCTGTCGGGTTTATAACATCACGCAGCTTTGTTCGTAAACAGACTCTTATTGCGTATTTACGCTCAGTATCTGCGTCTTTCCTGTCTCCAGATCCCGAACCTTATGGATTTCGCCTCTGTCAGCGGTTTTCGGTTCAACGAGATACACAACCCGGCGGGATGTGGATTCTGCGTTAATTACTTTGCCTTGTGCCGAAATCAGTTGCACCTTTTTATTGGCTTTATCACCACAATAGATCATGCGGTAACGGAAATAACCGCCCCAGGGTTCACGCCCACCAACATCACTTTGCATAAACCAGGCACGGGAGTCATGTATTTGATCGTCATAGAGGGCCAGTAGCTCGGCGCGAGGCTGTGTACGAATTCCTGATCCCAGCTTGTCGGTGAAAAATTGCGAATAGAGATAATCCCCATCCTTCCTCATTTCCTGATATTCAGCAGCTTCATCATCACTATTAATCAGATATACCGGATAGTGAGGAATGACATCAAGAAAAATTTGTGTGGTTCTCTCCGAAAAGCTGCCGTTAATATCACGAAACCACCCGAAATAATCGCTCTTAAATTCACGCGCGGCCTCCCGTAACTGATACTTAGAATTAGTTGGATCGAGAATTGGAATCCCCTGATTATGCTCATCCAGGGGCTTACCTTCTTTCAGAATTTTTGCCCGCTCAGCTTCGATACGTTCCATGTCTTCCTCACGTTTATCAGCCTCCTTACCAAGTTCAGACTCATTCAGTTGAGGGGCTTTTTTATAAAAATCTTGTACGATAAAACTACCATGAGCATAACGACCAATACGCCAGGCAGTGATCCAACCCATTTGTTCAATAATAGCCCCTTCAAGTACCTGTGCAAGCTGGTAGGGATTATAACCTTCCTTTTTATCCTTATCTTCCTCAGTGCCTTGCAGGGTACTGTTTAGCAGGGTTTGTCGCCAGATGTTGAAGCGATTTACTAGTTTCACACTAAAATCAAACTCATCTCTTATCTTTCTCTCCATCACCCTTGATGGTGATTTATCTTTAATTAATTCCGTGACACGTGATGGCTGGACGGATAATGGCGCTCCGGCTTCAAAGGCCACGAGATACATATCATGCAGAACAATTTGAGAAAGAATTTCATCAGTACCCTCACAAGATTTTCCCTGATCGCCTGGAGGATAGCCACCACCAACATCAGAATGCATTCCCGGGTAAATAACCTCCCGTGTATTTGGCGGGTAGTTACCGTCTGGCCGACGAATTGAGTCCAGTGGAAAACACAGCCGCTGTTCATGCGCAGCGACGAAATGATAACAGCATTTAATCAAATCAGGATACATGACAGCATCAGGTAGTTGCTGAGTACCGTCAGCCCATCCCATGTGCCCGGCTGCGCCAGGTGCAATGTGAGCAACACCAACAGAAGCAACAGTATCCAGCAGACCTAAAAATTCGATACTTACGGGTAACCCGGCAAGCATCAGTTGCTGTCCTTTACTTTGCGTTCCGGGCGTTCCGGGATCGGGTAACTGAGTCAGCCAGTTTACAAAAGTCCGCGCTTCCGCAGCACCACGGGAAAAACCGTAAATAAATAACTTCACCTTAAGAAGATGCGGTTGGGCCTGCCTAAGTTGCCCCTGTAATTTTTTAAGATACGGATTAATGGCATTACGGCGATTCACCTCACCCGTGATTGGCCAGTGAGCACGCATGTCAGATACAAGCTCTTTTGCAACACTGTCCTTGAGGCGCTTATGCTTTGGATCAATGGTATAGCTCAGGGCATCAACCAAACGTAGTAACCCCCAATTAATCCGATCTTCACCACCAGTAGCAAGTGCCAGACCACTACTGCTGTAATCCATTTCTCCAATCTTTGGAAAAGGAGTGCCCACACCCGGAATATAGTAACAAAAGTATCCATCGTCATCCGCATCATGGTATGTCGCATGATAAAGTTTAGCTATATTAGTTGGGTGAGGTGGAGTCGCCAGGATGGTATCATGATATTCATTATTATTCGTTCCATCGAAAAAAAGGCTAATATGCAGACTCTTGCTACACGTAAAGCCCAGTCTGATTCTATTCTGTTCGCTAAGCGAAGTCTTAAAGTTCTCTTCCTCTCTGATCTGTTTATTATAATTTGCGTTTACCTGTGCTTCAGATAATGATAACCGTCCACCTTCAGGGAACTCTGGCGGTGCAAAACAGGGTGCTGCCAGGCTTATTTCACTGGACATATTTCAGGTTCCTTCATATTTCGTGGCTCTTTAACTGGATAATCAGGAGTACCATAGCCATCACAGACAGTCGTCACTTTAACCTGATGACATGGCAAGAAATGAACGGTTAAACCACAACGTTCCTCTCCATACTGAGGAATATCAACCGTTGCGGAGTAGTGCTGATAATTTGTTTTATACTTTGCATACGCTTTTCTATATTCATCTGTTCCTAATTCAGGCAAAATTGCATACGGGTCAGGGTCTACCTCCCACTCAATATGTGCTTTCAAATCAGGCATCCATTTTTCTGGCAACATAATACAACAGTACCCCCCCCCTAAACCGGGTACGTGATAGCCATTTACTGAGAAACCATTAATGCCTATACCTTTAACGTGATTAATCGCGCGGAGATCCCCGGCAGTATAACCATCATCACCTTTTGCCAGTGAACATCCCGAAATCACCGATGAAACCAGCAACAAACAGCTTGCTATAATTTTGTTCATATTCAAACAACTCCTTAATCAGGGGAAAATCATGATAACGATAATTCAAATTTTTATTTCCGAATTTAGTAATAATTAAACATAAAATTGTAAAATTTAACGCCGCATTGGGTTTTAAACATTCCAAAATGAGCATTAAACAAATAACAACCATTTATTATTTATCCAGAATAATTCAGTATATAAAAATTTTTATTTCCGCATTCTCACCCTGGCTCCTTAATTCATCTGACATGATGCAGACTCCTTCATATTTAACGATATTTTGACCGGGTAATCTGCATGGCAATCAAAAATATACCGATGAGTCCCCTGATGTATTGGTTCATTTCCATCGCATTATTCCTTAAAATCCCGCAACGGACCGAAATATCCCACATCACTGGCTCTCACGGCAGTCTCCAGGCAACGCGCAAAATAGTTTTCCAGACTCATTTCCCGGATCGTTTTTTCCTTCATCAATGCCTCTGCATCGCTGATGCACCCCATCAATCCAACCTGCTCATCGTCAACACAGATCGTTTCAGGTTCATCAGCAAACCTGTGTTCAGGTGAAAATGTCCCGGTTTTCCAGACGATTTCACCATCACGATCTTTCCAGCCCCAGTACAATACAATATCCGTAAATGCCGCCTGCTGTTGATCGGTTAGTACATGCGTGAACAGCGCAGGAAAAACCCGATTATCGTAGTAACGGAGTAGCCCTGTCTGTTCTTCCCACTGAACCTGTGACAGCGCCTGAAGATGATGACTCAGCAAATCGAAATCGAGAGGGGATATAAGTAAAGTGAGACGTGGTGTACCAGCAAAAAACGCCATCAGTTGTTCCAGCCACGCATGATGCCCGCGCAGTGTGAAATGCAGGCGAATCACCATCGGGGAATACTCTATCGATTCCGCTTCTGGTGTCCCATCAAACAGGGCAAACCAGCGGGCGGCGGGTGACAACTGACGCAATGAGTGCTCCAGAGACTGTTCGATTCCAGCCTGCTCCACCAGTATGTCGATATAATCCAGCCCGGTAGCAGAACAACGTGCTTCGGCCTGCTCCAGCCAGACGGAATGATTCGTTATTTGTGGGGATGCCATTTCCATTACCTCTTCTTTATCCACGCGGCGCGAAAGCGGCGGCGGCTTCCTGCGCCTTTTTCAGGCATTCCTTGCACACCGATTTGGCTGGCGCATCTCCATCTTCATTATTGTACTGTTCAGGGATCGTATTGTTATCAGGCTCTGTATTATTATCAGATTCTGTATTATTGTTATCATCTTCCAGCGCTTTCAGCACGCCCGGCTGCATCACGCTCACCGGTGTCCCCGCACTGCCCCCGCCGTTCAGGTTTATTTTCGGCCCCACTATATCCACGCCGCCCGCCTGAATGACCACGAACGATGCCCCCACCTTCAGGCTTATCTGACTGCTGCTCTCCAGTACGATGTCGCCATCCACCTTTATCCCCAGCGCCCCGCTCACCTTCCGCGCCAGGTCCCCCTTCACTTCCAGGCTGTGCGTCCCCCCGACCCGGCTGATATGGTCTCCCGTCGTGCTCTGCTCCTGCTTCCCTTCCACCGTCAC
>NZ_PQGD01000059.1 GCF_002915575.1 Superficieibacter electus | reverse complement strand
GAAAGCGTGCGTATTGCCTGAAAACACAACCCGCTACGGGGGAGACTTACCCGAAATCTGATTTATTCAACAAAGCCACGTTGTGTCTCAAAATCTCTGATGTTACATTGCACAAGATAAAAATATATCATCATGAACAATAAAACTGTCTGCTTACATAAACAGTAATACAAGGGGTGTTATGAGCCATATTCAACGGGAAACGTCTTGCTCGAGGCCGCGATTAAATTCCAACCTGGATGTTGATTTATATGGGTATAGATGGGCTCGCGATAATGTCGGGCAATCAGGTGCGACAATCTATCGATTGTATGGGAAGCCCGATGCGCCAGAGTTGTTTCTGAAACATGGCAAAGGTAGCGTTGCCAATGATGTTACAGATGAGATGGTCAGACTAAACTGGCTGACGGCATTTATGCCTCTTCCGACCATCAAGCATTTTATCCGTACTCCTGATGATGCATGGTTACTCACCACTGCGATCCCCGGGAAAACAGCATTCCAGGTATTAGAAGAATATCCTGATTCAGGTGAAAATATTGTTGATGCGCTGGCAGCGTTCCTGCGCCGGTTGCATTCGATTCCTGTTTGTAATTGTCCTTTTAACAGCGATCGCGTATTTCGTCTCGCTCAGGCGCAATCACGAATGAATAACGGTTTGGTTGATGCGAGTGATTTTGATGACGAGCGTAATGGCTGGCCTGTTGAACAAGTCTGGAAAGAAATGCATAAGCTTTTGCCATTCTCACCGGATTCAGTCGTCACTCATGGTGATTTCTCACTTGATAACCTTATTTTTGACGAGGGGAAATTAATAGGTTGTATTGATGTTGGACGAGTCGGAATCGCAGACCGATACCAGGATCTTGCCATCCTATGGAACTGCCTCGGTGAGTTTTCTCCTTCATTACAGAAACGGCTTTTTCAAAAATATGGTATTGATAATCCTGATATGAATAAATTGCAGTTTCATTTGATGCTCGATGAGTTTTTCTAATCAGAATTGGTTAATTGGTTGTAACACTGGCAGAGCATTACGCTGACTTGACGGGACGGCGCTTCCCTACCCTCATGGCCGCCTCCCAGGAATCGACCCAGGTGCTTATCGTGGACATAATCCTTTACTCATAAATTTATCTTATTCCATTATTGTACCTGTCGCGCAAAAGTTGCAGAAAAGCCATAAACGCAGGAGAATCCTGTCGGCGGTGAGGATAATAAATATGGTAGCCGTCAAAATATGGACACCACTCGGTCAGAACAGCAATCAGCTTGCCGCTTTTGATATATCCATCTGCAACATACTCGGGAATATAGGCAATCCCCAGCCCGTCTAATGCTGCATCGAGCTGATGAATCGTGCTGTTCGCAATATATTGCCCTTTGACTTTCAGACTGAATTTCTGAGCATCTTTCTCGAATTCCCAGGCGTACAATCCACTCGTATCAGAATAGCGGACGTTAATGCAGTTGTGGTTCAAAAGATCCTGCGGCTTCCTGGGCTTAGCATAACGCTTAAAATAATCTGGTGCAGCAACAACAAGCTGGCGCCAGTTCTGGCTTATTTTTGCGGCAATCATATCATTATTCAGAACATCGCCCGGACGAATCCCGGCATCAAAACGCTGATCAACAATATCTGTAAATCCATAGTCAATGCCGATTTCAATCTGAATATCTGGGTAGCGACTCAGAAAGTCCGGTAATACAGGACGGATCAAATACTGGATAACATCATCTGCCGCCGTGAGGCGTATGACGCCAGTGGGTTTTTCCCTAAGCTCACTCAACCGACTAATAGCATCATCAACCTGTTCCATTAACGGGCCAACTTCGTTAATGAGCCTTTCACCTGCTTCCGTAGTGGAGATACTGCGGGTGGTTCTGGCCAGCAGGCGGATCCCAAGCCTTTCCTCAAGAGATTTCACCGTGTGGCTGATGGCTGAGGGTGTCACACCTATTTCAGCTGCGGCTTTGGTAAAGCTTTTCAGCCTGGCCACTGTTAAAAAAACCTTTAATTCATCCACACGATTCCTCCTCCTCGGTCCCTACTGGAGACGTCAGCGTACCAGTCTGTCATTAATTATCAAATAAATTTCACAAGTAAGTGAAATTTATGTTGATTAATAAATAAAATTCAAAATGGTACTTTATATTCCACGACGTGAATATGTCCTCGTTGTAGTGACGGCTTTTAATTCTGAAAATGAGGTAATCATTATGCAAGATTTTATCTATCATAATCCGGTAAAAATTCTTTTTGGTCGCGATCAAATTTCTGCGTTAGCACAAGAAGTCCCGCAGGGTAAAAAGGTCATGATTGTCTATGGCGGGGGCAGCGTTATAAAACACGGTATATTGAAACGCGTAAAAGAGTCCCTGACAAACACCCTGGTTTATGAGTTTGGCGGTGTAGAAGCAAACCCTCATTATGAAACCCTGATGAAAGCCGTTGAGATTGTCAGAACAGAAAAAATTGATTTTCTTCTGGCCGTGGGCGGCGGTTCAGTGATCGACGGGACTAAATTTATTGCCGCCGCAGCCCTCTACGAAAATGATCCATGGGAGATCGTCAAGAGTTATGGCGGCGTGGTGAAACAAGCTCTCCCTTTTGGATGCGTGCTGACCCTGGCGGCCACGGGTTCAGAGATGAATAACACGGCGGTGATTAATCGGGTGACCACCCAGGATAAACTCTTTTTCACCTCCCCTTACGTTATGCCGAAATTTTCAGTGCTCGAACCGGAAATGACCTACACGCTGCCTGAACAACAAACCGCAAACGGGGTTGTTGATGCCTTTGTCCACGTTCTTGAGCAATACATTACTTACCCGGTTAACGCTAAGGTGCAGGATCGCCTGGCGGAAGGACTGCTGAGCACGCTGAAAGAAGAAGGCCCAGTAGCCCTTAAAAATCCACAGAACTACGACGCCAGAGCTAACATCATGTGGGCTGCGACGATGGCCCTGAATGGAATGTTGAGCGCAGGTGTCCCAACTGACTGGGCTTCTCACATGATTGGCCAGGAAATTACTGCATTATACGGGCTTTGTTGAATAAATCGAACTTTTGCTGAGTTGAAGGATCAGATCACGCATCTTCCCGACAACGCAGACCGTTCCGTGGCAAAGCAAAAGTTCAAAATCACCAACTGGCCCACCTACAATAAAGCCCTCATCAACCGTGGCTCCATAACTTTCTGGCTGGATGATGAAGCTATTCAGGCCTGGTATGAGTCAGCAACACCTTCTTCACGAGGCAGACCTCAGCGCTATTCTGACCTTGCCATCACGACTGTGCTGGTCATTAAACGCGTATTCAGGCTGACCCTGCGCGCTGCGCAGGGCTTTATTGATTCCATTTTTTATCTGATGAACGTTCCGCTACGCTGCCCGGATTACAGCTGTGTCAGCAGGCGGGCAAAGTCGGTTAATGTCAGTTTCAAAACGCCCACCCGGGGTGAAATCGCACACCTGGTAATTGATTCCACCGGGCTGAAGGTCTTCGGTGAAGGCGAGTGGAAAGTCAAAAAGCATGGCCAGGAACGCCGTCGTATATGGCGAAAGTTGCATCTGGCAGTTGACAGCAACACACATGAAATCATCTGTGCAGACCTGTCGCTGAACAATGTGAC
>NZ_PQGD01000058.1 GCF_002915575.1 Superficieibacter electus | reverse complement strand
GCATGGCGGTAGCGTATAAACTATGACGTGGTGGTATAGGGAGTGTGCGAACGGATCTGGTAGTTTGATGCTCATATATGACTATTAGCGTGAGTTGATCCGTAACTGGATAGATCCATTTGGCCTGAGTTGCAAACGGGCTAATGATCTGAAGAAAAAGGGATTCCAGTAGCACCATATCATCCGTGGTAAGAATGCGTTGACCAATAATTACCCTCTGCTGCAAGCAGCAGGCTTCGACCTACAAAAATGCAAAATAAAATTTTCTTACCGATAAAAGGAAATCTACATGCAACTCGTTCTATGCATAAAGGGAAACACTGGGGAAAAGTGAGTTAAAATCTAGCTCATAAAATGGATGAAGCACTTAGTTTTAGTAAAAAAATGGATGGACTGTAAAAGTATATCGCGAAGCATTTGATAAGATCGTTGCTGATGAAAGAGCAGCTTTAAAATCAGGAGATAGGGCACTGAATAAAAATAGACGTCCATGGACTGTATTATTGCCTTAAGGAGAACAGATATGTATATGTGGAGCATACCAGAACAATACCCAAACAAACATATTGGGGGTTATCAATATGATATCGTAAGTTATTTTTTATTTAATAGAAGCATTCATGTTGAAAAAATGAATATTCACCCCGTCATTAATTACAAGGCAGACTTAAACATTTTAAATAAATATGATTGCCTGCCCAACAATTCACTCATACCAGTAATCAATGAACGGTTAAAGATTTTTCTTGAAGCGCATTCAAATAATAACGTTGAATTTTATAAAGTGGATATCCATGCAAATGATGGATTGTTAAAGGATTTTTATATATTGAATGTGATAACCAAACTACCATTAATTAATTTGCGGAATTCAATTTGCGAATATATACCCAACACTGAAAAAGCCATTATGGGATTTAAAAAAGTTTCTTTCATTAAAAACCCTCCGGGTGATTTCAGTATTGCAAGGTGTTCTGAATATTTATCTTACTTGATGCTTTCTGATGAATTAGTTGTCAAAATGAAAAAAGAAAAATTCAAAGGAGTTGCATACTCAAAAATAACAGAAACTTCATCATCATAAATATTATGAAGACAATATTCGCCAGATAGCCCTCAACCGTTCACTCTGATGGCGAGCGACTGATGTGCCGTTACGACAAACTCACTCGCCTGACTGAAATCACCAATGCCGAAGGTGAATGTTACTGGCTGACTTACTAAAGCCGGGCAGCTAATCGCGGAAACCGACTTTACCGGGCGCACACTGCGCTATGAGTACGATGTCACAGGCCGCTGTATTCGCACCACCTTAAATACGAACTTAATTTGTGATCTTTAGATAAAATAACTTTGAGGATGGTTTTATGAGCTTCGTTTCAGAAGAGGAATTATTAATTGAAGTTGAAAAAGCTGCAAATATAGCCTTCTGTGAGTTATTAAAAAATGAGGAGCACTTTTATTATTGTTCTTTGATTACAACTGGAGAAGCTCTTTCTCCAAGTATTGCTGCTTGGTCACATGAAGCGTTAGTGCGTTATTTGATTGAAAACAACTATAACGAAGGTGATGCTAAATTTATAAGATGGTCATATGCAGAATCTCCTTATTTTAATTTTGGAATTGATTATTTTGAACACGTAAATAGATTGTTTTCTCTTCGACCTAAAATGGATTATAAGGTTTCGAAATCTGATTGGGACGTCGAATTTAATATACGATTAAAAATTATGGAGACAGCCATGAAACATCTGGATGAGGAGGGGGTTTTTGGTGCTGGGGATAGTAGGAATAACATTATTATTAATGTGGAGGTTATGCCACCTGATTATAGGAATACACTACGAGCAATGCGTCTAAATCCTCCAGAAGCATTATCGCAGTGGCTAGTTGAAGCAGCAGAGCCTATTCCTTGATATATGATATCGTAGATATTATTTTGATTTTATCAGTTCAAACTCGAGCTTGCAATTCTGTTCTGTATATGTTGTTCATTGGACTGGTCAGGGAAGATTACGGTGTGTCGCAGGCACACGAGTTAGTAATATAAAGGGCGTAACACTTAGCCACCTGTTCTTTAACCGCATCAGTGACTTTAGATATCAGTGTGGGTGAGACGTCGACATCGTACATCTCTTTGAAGGTGGCGACAATTTCGCGGGTGATCATGCCCTTTGCATAAAGTGACAGGATCTGACTGCCCATATGCGCAATACGTGTCTGGTTATTCTTTATCAGCTAAGGTTCGAAGGTGCTTTCATGGTCTCGTGGGGACTGAATTTCTATCTCACCGTCATCACTGAACAGGGTTCTGGAAGAGTAGCCATTGCGGGTATTGGAGCCTGCTCTGTGCGCATTTGTAAGTATCCCAAAAAACGCAGCGACAGTGTAATACCGGCTCATTTCCTGCTGCATCAAAGATTGAGGCGCACGGTTGCCGGACTGTACTAGAATGACAGACGAATTCAGTGGCACATGAAACACGTCCTCATTTAGCGCCGCCTGTATATACACCCGGATAATTAATATGCAGCAGTGTCAGTGTTGATGCATTGTGACTGATGGGCTAGACCGGGCAGATGTTGGTTCGAATGGTGAGATTGAACATATTTTCATGTTGAATGATGAAACTGTCAGTTGATGATTTTAAAAAGCTATATTGAGGAAAGCACCGTTAAAACAAGAGGTTCAGATACGAAAAGCTTTTTTACATGAACTTCTTTATGCAACATTTTATGCAGGATTAAACCATTTTTACGCCGTAAGCAATTGATTTTGTATGAGATATGACAGAGAGTGGGGCGAACACCCGGTCGGGGGTTCTCATCCCCCCTGTACGGAGGATATCTATAAGCAAAAAGCCCGTACTTGCGTACAGGCTCTTAACTTGAATATGGCGGTGAGGGGGGGATTCGAACCCCCGATACGTTGCCGTATACACACTTTCCAGGCGTGCTCCTTCAGCCACTCGGACACCTCACCATATTGTATTGCTGCCAGACCTTGCGGGGGCAACGGGGCGCTACTATAGGGAGTTGCGCTGAAACGGTCAAGAAGATTTTGCGCTTTATCAATCGTCTGGTTAAGCATTAAGCATTGCTGTAAGTCGATATGGTCATCCGGCCTTTTAGCCGACCCGATGATATTGATGTTCAGTTTGGGTGAGCACATTCACCCGTTATATGGCGCGGGCTGATTAAGCACATTGGGGTTGCCAGTCGGAGGTGCTCAATGCGTTGTACTGCCCTTCAGAAAGCTTTATTGACGTTAATTCAGAAAATGCGATCTCAAAGGTAGTAGTCATAATCCTCATTGATTATGGCGTTATTTTACTGATTTCCATGGCTGATTAACCTCCGCCTTAATGGCATCTATATAATTGAGCATAAGCGTTTGTGTTTCCTCGCTGAACTCATAAAACGTTCTTAGCGGACATAAAATAGTAGTCTTGTTATCTATAGTCTCGGGGATGAATTCGGGAATAAAGAAAAGGGTAACTGCGAGCACGCTAAAGCGTTTACCCCACCCGGTCTGGTGTTCTCATCCCCACTGTACGGAGGATATCTATAAGCAAAAAGCCCGTACTTGCGTACAGGCTCTTTCTTGAATATGGCGGTGAGGGGGGGATTGACTCGCTGCGCTCGCCCTTCGGGCAGACTCCTCGCAGGCTCGTCATCTGTCCAACTGGCTGCGCCAGTTGTCGAACCCCGGTCGGGGGTTCTCATCCCCCCTGTACGGAGGATATCTAAGCAAAAAGCCCGTACTTGCGTACAGGCTCTTTCTTGAATATGGCGGTGAGGGGGGGATTCGAACCCCCGATACGTTGCCGTATACACACTTTCCAGGCGTGCTCCTTCAGCCACTCGGACACCTCACCATATTGT
>NZ_PQGD01000057.1 GCF_002915575.1 Superficieibacter electus | reverse complement strand
GTTTTAGCCAGTACGGTAGTGATTGCAGCGGTCAGCGTTGTTTTACCATGGTCAACGTGGCCGATAGTACCGACGTTAACGTGCGGTTTTGTACGTTCAAACTTTTCTTTAGACATCGATTGTCCCTCTAAGACACGGATAAATCGGTGATATCACCACATCAACCAGGCAACATGCCCGACTTGTTGAATGAATAACAGAAGGAAAACAGGGGAGGAGAGATAAAGAAGTGGTGCTGATACCCAGAGTCGAACTGGGGACCTCACCCTTACCAAGGGTGCGCTCTACCAACTGAGCCATATCAGCACGTCTGGAGCGGGCAGCGGGAATCGAACCCGCATCATCAGCTTGGAAGGCTGAGGTAATAGCCATTATACGATGCCCGCATCCTGAAACTCGGCTACCCAGTTCTTTCTGTTTAAGCTGGCTCATTTTACTGAACCAACTCAAGCAACGCTACGCATTGCCAGAAATGGTGGTGGGGGAAGGATTCGAACCTTCGAAGTCTGTGACGGCAGATTTACAGTCTGCTCCCTTTGGCCGCTCGGGAACCCCACCGGGCTTGATGGTGCCGACTACCGGAATCGAACTGGTGACCTACTGATTACAAGTCAGTTGCTCTACCTACTGAGCTAAGTCGGCATCAAGTAGCGCGCATTCTAGGTAGACCTGAGGCTGCATGCAACTAAAAAATTGCATAAATTGTTCTATCGCTCACATTTTGTGCGCAAGTGGGCAAATATGGTGTAAATTCGCTCATCACAGAGCATTATTTCGTCTTTTTATCATCCGGGTGGCATTGGCCGTCAGGCTTGCTGATGATGCTCCAGCCGGTTTTCATACCGGAGATTGAACGGCTTGAGACGATTTTTTCTTATCTTCCCTTTCATCTGGTGTTAACCTCCTGCCCATTGTGAAAATTAACTGAAATGTGCCGCGCCTTCGTTCCCTCATCATCCAGAGGACTGGAGGGCAGCGAGAAACATGTTTATGAGCAAAAAAGAACACGCGTTAATGACGCCCTACATGGAATTCGACCGCCGCCAGTGGGCAGCTCTTCGTGATTCAGTCCCAATGACGCTGACCGAGGGGGAAATCGCCCGCCTGAAAGGCATTAACGAGGACCTTTCTCTGGAAGAAGTTGCAGAGATTTATCTGCCACTGTCGCGATTGCTCAATTTTTATATTAGTTCCAACCTGCGCCGCCAGGCCGTACTTGAACAATTTCTTGGAACCAATGGACAACGCATTCCCTACGTTATCAGTATTGCCGGTAGTGTAGCGGTAGGGAAAAGTACTACCGCACGCGTGTTGCAGGCGCTGCTAAGCCGTTGGCCGGAACACCGGCGCGTGGAGCTAATTACTACTGATGGCTTTTTGCATCCGAATCAGGTGTTGAAAGACCGGGGGATAATGAAAAAGAAAGGCTTTCCTCAGTCTTATGATATGCACCGACTGGTTAAGTTTGTTTCGGATATCAAATCAGGAGTGCCGAATGCTACTGCCCCGGTTTATTCGCATCTTATCTATGATGTGATCCCTGATGGCGATAAAAATGTCTCTCAACCGGATATATTGATCCTCGAAGGGTTAAATGTATTGCAAAGCGGCATGGACTACCCGCACGATCCGCATCATGTATTTGTGTCTGACTTCGTTGATTTTTCTATTTATGTTGATGCGCCGGAAGAGTTATTACAGACCTGGTATATTAACCGTTTCCTGAAATTCCGCGAAGGGGCGTTTACCGATCCCGATTCTTATTTCCATAACTATGCGAAGTTATCAGAAGAAGAAGCGGTTAATGTAGCCACTTCATTATGGAAAGAGATTAACGGATTGAATCTTAAAGAAAATATCCTGCCTACCCGTGAGCGCGCCAGCCTTATTATGACAAAAAGCGCTAATCATGCAGTGAGACAGGTACGCCTGCGTAAATAGTGTAAGGGAGCGTTTGCTCCCTTTTTTATTCAGCGCTCCGCAGAGAAATCTCGCCGCCCATCCACGGTTTAATTTCACCGTTTTGTTCCAGCAAGAGCGCACCCTGCGCATTTATTCCCCGAGAAATGCCCACAATTTCTCTGTCACCAATAATAAGTTTTACCTGGCGGTGAATAAAGTTATCTAATTTTTCCCAGCGAGAAAGATAAGGTGTCAGCCCTTCCAGTTCAAACAGTTGCAAAGCGGTTCTTAGCTCTTTAATTAAGCGAACAGCAAGCGCATTGCGATCGATGGTGATCCCCGCTTCCTGCAGATTGATCCAGCCCTGGTTTATCACATTCTCTTCGACCCGACGCATTGCCATATTGATGCCAGCACCGATGACTATTTGTGCTGCATCGCCCGTTTTCCCGGTTAGCTCAACCAAAATACCTGCCAGTTTACGATCCTGAAGATAGAGATCGTTTGGCCATTTCACACGCACCTTGTCTGCGCCCAGCTCATGAAGAACTTCAGCCATCACAATACCGATCACCAGGCTCAGACCTATGGCGGCAGCCGGACCTTGTTCAAGTCGCCAGTACATTGAAAGATAAAGATTTGCGCCAAACGGTGAAAACCATTTACGTCCGCGGCGTCCGCGGCCTGCCTGTTGATATTCGGCAATGCAGGCATCACCCGATTGCAACTCGCTGAGGCGATCGAGAAGATATTGATTAGTGGAATCAATAACCGGTAGCACCGTCACTGAACCATAATCAATCTGGCGGCGGATCAGTTGTTCATTCAATAACTGGATGGGTTCGGGGAGGCTATAGCCTTTGCCAGGCACAGTAAAAACATCTACTCCCCAGTCACGCAGTGTCTGGATATGCTTATTGATTGCTGCACGGCTCATCCCCAGCCTTTCACCAAGCTGCTCGCCAGAGTGAAAGTCTCCATCGGATAAAATAGAGATTAGCGTTAACGGAACAGTATTGTCTTTCACGCGATAGTCTCCACGGCGCTGACTTCGCCATGGCTGCCAATAAAGCGCACCTCAGGCTCAAGCCATACGTTAAATTTTTCCCCGACAAGATGGCGTACTCGCTGCGCGAGATGAACAACATCCTCGCTGAGCGCATTACCGGTGTTAATCAGAACCAGAGCTTGCTGTTGATGAACCGCCGCCCCGCCCATACGCATTCCTTTCAGCTGACATTTATCGATAAGCCAGCCTGCAGCAAGTTTAATGGAACCATCCGCCTGAGGATAATGCGGCGCATCCGGAAAGGTAGCCAGCAATGTTTGTGCTTGCGCAACGCTGATGACTGGATTTTTAAAGAAGCTCCCGGCGTTACCGTTTACTTTAGGATCGGGCAATTTAGTCGTGCGCATATGGCACACAGCATCATAGACCTGTTGAGGTGTTACTGTTGCAGGATCAAGTCGGGTCAGGTCACCATAGGTTAAAACGGGCTGCCATACTTTTGGCAGGCGTAAACCCACCGCGACGATAGCATAATGATGCTGGTATTCATGTTTAAAAATACTGTCGCGGTAGCCAAAACGGCATTGCGGAGCAGCGAGGCGTAAGGCGTGGCCGGTCGCCAGCTCAATGCAATCCACGTAATCGCAGACGCGTTGTAATTCGACACCATAAGCGCCAATGTTCTGGATTGGCGAAGAACCAACGCAGCCCGGGATCATCGCCAGGTTTTCCAGGCCGGGCATGCCCTGCTGTAAGGTATATTGCACCAGATGATGCCAGTTCTCTCCCGCCCCAACATGGATATGCCACGCCTCCTGTCGCTCGGTGATGTTAATACCTTTAATACGATTGACGATCACTGTACCGCTGAAAGCAGTAAGAAACAGGACGTTACTACCCTCGCCCAATATCAGTACAGGGGACTGTTGTTGCGTTGCTTTCTGCCATGCGCTTACGAGTTGTTGTTCATTTTCAGCGCAGACAATGTCGTTTGCGGCCTGATCGATGCCAAAGGTATTCCAGGGTTTGAGGGAGTGGTTCATAAACGCTATCCTGATGCAAAATCACGGCTAGTTTACCGCATCTGCAGGAAGATGGCTTGTGGTTATAGAAGAGGGATGACGTATAGATTTTTTACTATAAAAACGCAAAAAGCCCATCCTGACGGACGGGCTTTTCACTTATTTGATGCCTGGCAGTTCCCTACTCTCGCATGGGGAGACCCCACACTACCATCGGCGCTACGGCGTTTCACTTCTGAGTTCGGCATGGGGTCAGGTGGGACCACCGCGCTAGTGCCGCCAGGCAAATTCTGTTATCAACACGTCCTCTGACCTGTCGATATAATCTGTATCAGGCTGAAAATCTTTCTCTCAAACCGCCAAAACACCTTCGGCGTTGTAAGGTTAAGCCTCACGGTTCATTAGTACCGGTTAGCTCAACGCATCGCTGCGCTTACACACCCGG
>NZ_PQGD01000056.1 GCF_002915575.1 Superficieibacter electus | reverse complement strand
TTTCATCCTCTCTATTATTTTCTTTTTTATTTTTATATTTTAAATAAAACATAATAATAAACACCCCCCCCCCCCCCCCCCCCCCCGCCCCCCGCCCCCCCACTTCAAGGGACATTCCGGACATGAAAAACGCAGGCAATCTCGTTGTTCTTGGCAGCATTAATGCCGATCACATTCTTAATCTCACTGCCTTTCCCGCCCCCGGCGAAACGGTTACCGGCAATCAGTATCAGGTCGCGTTTGGCGGTAAAGGGGCAAATCAGGCGGTAGCAGCCGGACGTAGCGGTGCCAGGATCGCATTTATCGCCTGTACCGGCGATGATGACACCGGAGAGCGCATTCGCGCGCAGCTGGTGAGCGATAATATAGATGTTGAACCTGTCAGCACCATTGCGGGCGAGTGTACTGGTGTGGCGCTAATCTTCGTGAATGGCGAAGGCGAGAATGTGATCGGGATTCATGCGGGAGCCAATGCTGCGCTCTCTCCTGCACTGGTGGAGGCTCAGCGGGAGAGAATTGCTCAGGCGTCAGCCCTGCTGATGCAGCTTGAGTCACCGATTGAAAGCGTTCTGGCGGCGGCAAAAATTGCCCATCAGCATCAGACTACCGTTGCGCTTAATCCCGCGCCCGCCCGCGAGTTACCGGATGAACTGCTGGCGCTGGTGGATATTATTACGCCAAACGAAACCGAAGCAGAAAAGCTGACCGGTATTCGCGTTGAAAATGATGACGACGCAGCGAAAGCGGCACAGGCGTTACATGATAAAGGCATCAAAACGGTCATTATTACGCTGGGCAGCCGTGGCGTCTGGGCCAGTGTGGAAGGCAAAGGCCAGCGCGTTCCGGGCTTCAGAGTCAACGCGGTTGATACCATCGCAGCAGGAGACACCTTTAACGGCGCGCTGATCACGGCGCTGCTGGAACAAAAACCGCTGGCAGAGGCGATTCGTTTTGCGCACGCGGCGGCGGCGATTGCCGTTACACGTAAAGGCGCGCAGCCGTCTGTGCCATGGCGGGAAGAGATCGACCAGTTTTTGCATCAGCAGGAGTAAAGATTGGCTACCATGAAGGATGTTGCCCGCCTGGCGGGCGTTTCCACCTCAACGGTGTCTCATGTTATTAATAAAGATCGCTTTGTCAGTGAAGCTATTACTGACAAAGTGACTGCCGCGATCAAAACCCTCAACTATGCGCCCTCTGCACTGGCGCGAAGCCTGAAATTAAACCAAACCCGTACCATCGGGATGCTCATTACCGCCAGTACCAATCCTTTTTATTCCGAGCTGGTACGCGGGGTTGAGCGTAGCTGTTTTGAACGTGGCTATAGCCTGGTGCTATGTAATACTGAGGGTGATGAGCAACGGATGAATCAGAACCTTGAAACGCTGATGCAAAAACGCGTCGATGGTCTGCTGCTACTGTGTACCGAAACTCATCAGCCTTCGCAGGAGATTATGCAGCGTTATCCCTCCGTTCCTACGGTGATGATGGACTGGGCACCCTTCGATGGTGACAGCGATCTGATTCAGGATAACTCTCTGCTGGGGGGCGATGTAGCGACGCAGCATTTAATTGACCGTGGTTACACCCGGATTGGTTGTTTGACCGGACCGCTGGATAAAACGCCAGCTCGCCTGCGTCTTGAGGGATACCGGAAAGCCATGCGCCGGGCCGGGCTTGCGATCCCGGAAGGATACGAAATTACCGGTAATTTTGAATTTGGCGGCGGTTTTACCGCAATGCAGCAGTTGCTCGCGCATCCGGTTCCGCCTGAAGCGGTATTTGCCGGGAATGATGCTATGGCCGTAGGAGCCTACCAGGCACTTTACCAGGCGGGCAAACATATTCCTGAAGACATGGCTATTGTGGGATATGACGATATTGAGCTGGCGCGCTATATGACGCCGCCGCTGACCACGATCCATCAGCCAAAAGATGAACTGGGCGAGCTGGCCATTGACGTGCTTATTCATCGTATGGCGCAGCCCGATCAGCAACAGCAGCGAGTTCAGCTTACACCGGAGCTGGTGGTTCGTGGCTCTACGCGAAATTAATGACGTTCTTTTATCAGATTTCGTCCGTCTTTTGGTCGTAGCAGCATAAATACGGCAGCGGAAAGTATCGTGATTGCGCCCATCGTAATAAAGGTATAGTGGAACTGCTCCACCGTATTGGCGTTATCAAACCCTTCGTAAAAGCGAAGTACCGCCGCGCTGATAGCGACGCCCAGACTGATCGATAGCTGCTGGGTCACAGCCAGCATGCTGTTACCGCTGCTGGCGTTTTCATCGGTCAGGTCGGCCAGCGTAATCGTATTCATCGACGTAAACTGGGTCGACATGGCCATTCCCAGAATAAATAGTGGGAGAAGCATCAGCCAAATGGGGTACGCGGGAGACTGCAGCGAAAATTGCGCAATCATCAGCCCGATAAACACGGTAATGCCAACCAGCGTACGACGATAGCCCAGCCGCCGAAGTACCTGCGTCACCATCGACTTCGCCAGAATGGAGCCTATCGCTGTGGGAGCCATCATGCATCCGGCAATCAGCGCCGGATAACCAAAGCCGACCTGCAACATCAGCGGCATCAGAAATGGAACGCAGCCTGAACCCAGCCGCGTTGCGAGGTTGCCGGCGATGCCAACGGAGAAGGTCCGCGTTTTAAATATCGGCAGGGCAATAAGCGGATTCGGATGACGGCGGGCATGGCGTATATAACTCAGCAATAAAAGGATACTCAGGGCGATAATGGTCAGCGCAATCCACGTTGCCACAATTTTCTCACCAAATAACTCCATGCCGCTGGAGAACAGTACCAGCCCCAGGCCAAAAAGAAGAAAGCCGCTCATATCAAAGCTGCGCCGGGGCGTGGTGAAATTCGGCATATATTTACGCGCATAAAACAGCCCCGCGATGCCGATCGGAATATTAATCAGGAAGATCCAGTGCCAGCTTGCCCAGGTAACCAGCACGCCACCGAGCAGAGGACCGAGTATCGGACCGACCAGGCCGGGCATCGTCACAAAATTGAGTACCGGCAGAAGTTCGCTGCGCGGATAAGCCCGTAATAATGCCAGGCGCGCCACTGGCATCATCATCGCGCCGCCAATGCCCTGAATGATGCGGAAGATAACCAGCGCGGTGAGAGAGCCTGAAAGCGCGCAGGCCAGGGAGCCGAGCGTAAACAAGCTGACCGCCGTCATAAAAATCTGGCGGGTACCGAAACGATCCGCCAGCCAGCCGCTGACCGGGATAAGCATAGCGACCGTTAACGTATAACTAATTATGGCCGATTGCATGGCTAACGGGGAGCGATCAAGGCTTTGCGCAATGGCGGGGAGAGCGGTGTTGAGTATGGTGGCATCCAGCGCCTGCATAAAAAAGGCCATTGCCGCAATCCACGGCAAACCGGCCATGCTAATTCCTTTTTTCCTGGTCATGCTTACTCCTTCGTTTTTGGCGAGCGGTTCGGCGCAATTAATAGCGCCTGACAGGCAAGCTGCGCCCGATGACCATCGCTGTCCTGAATAGCGTCAACAATAGCCTGATGCGATTCAAGTTTGATAACTTCATTATGCGTAATAGAAGTAAAGTAAATATGGTAGACCGACTGAAACAATGTTGCGAAAGAGGTCAGGAAGGGATTGCCGCTCATTTTATAGATGAGTTCATGCCAGGCCATATCCACATCTATCCAGCGATCGCGTTGAAAGTTCTGCTTCAGATAGAGCATCTCCTCCATTAGAGTATTCAACTGTGCTTTTTGTTCAGCGCTGCCCTGAGTTGCCGCCAGTAAGCATGCCTGAGGCTCCAGACTACTGCGCATAACAAGGAAATGCTGCACGACATCCTGGAAGTTGTCTTCTGTCATCCACCATGAAAGTAATTCCTTATCAAGGAAGTTCCAGTCACTCTGAGGCATCACGCGCGTGCCTATACGCGGACGGGGTAACACCATACCTTTTGCCGTCAGTGTTTTTACTGCCTCCCGTACCGCAGTTCGGCTTACGCCGTATTGCTCGCCCAGCTCTATTTCACCAGGCAGGATGCTTTCTGGTGCATAGACACCCTGTAAAATCTTCTGCGCCAATTTCTCTGCCAGCACATATGAAAGGTTCTTTTGAGCCGCCAGCTGCTGTGCACTTAATTTCATAAATGCTGTTCCTTAATCTTTTTCACGCTTTCAAGTATGCCATTTGTGGCTGAAGTCGGCGGTAAAAACAGCATTTGAAGCATTATGTGGCGTAACAAGCAGCAGATTGGTGAAAAAGCGTGCGCTTGGTAAATTATTTTAAATTTATGCTTGTCAGCACGGAATAACTCCCTATAATGCGCCTCCACTGACACGGCACAACGGCAAACACACCGGCCCGTCAGCGAAGCACCTCCGGGAGCTTCGGCAGAGAAAAGCAAAATTAATGCTTGACTCTGAAGCGGGAAAGCGTAATATGCACACCCCGCGCCGCAGCGAAAAGCGAAGCGGCACTGCTCTTTAACAATTTATCAGACAATCTGTGTGGGCACTCAAAGTGACATGGATTCTTAAATGTCTTCGGACAAA
>NZ_PQGD01000055.1 GCF_002915575.1 Superficieibacter electus | reverse complement strand
GGTAAGCAGAGTTTTTGAAATGTAAGGCCTTTGAATAAGACAAAAGGCTGCCTCATCGCTAACTTTGCAACAGTGCCCGAGCCCCTGCAGGCAGGAGAGCGCGGTCAGATAGTGGCTGTGCAAGTGGACGATCGCCTTGCAGGCCGGGTTGTGCAAATAGACCGCCCGGTGAAAAGTGACCTCTTTCGACGGTTTGTCGCCGGAGATCCATTCCCCTTGCAGCGTCACCACCGACAACCGCTGAGCCTGCAGTTCGCCGAGGCAGGCGCCGGTCGGCGTCGCCAGCAGGTTGCCGTCCGGCAGCAGCAGCGACAGATTGCCAGCGGAGCCGGTGGCATAGCCGCGGCTAAACAACGAGGCGCCAATCTGCACCATTTCCTCTCGCAGTTGTTGCTCAGTCATGACGAAACTCCTGCTGGGCACGGGCAAAGAACTGGATATCGCCGAAGTTACCTGACTTCAGCGCCAGGGAGAGCGGCTGGCGGGTGTCACGCACCCAGGGCACGCCAGGGGAGATGGTCGGCCCAATATGGAACGCCTCAACCCCCAGGGTCTGCGCCACAATGCTCGACGTTTCCCCTCCGGCCACAATAAAGCGGGTAAATCCGTTCGCCTTCAGGGCGGCGGCAAGAGCGGCAAACAGCTGTTCCACCCGTTCGCTGCTGGCCTTGTCGCCATACTGCGCCTGGATCCGCTGCAGCGTTTGCGGCTCGGTGGTGGCATAGATCATCGGCGCCAGCGGCGCATCGCGCTGCGCGTCCACCCAGTCAGTCAGCGTCCTGACGTAGCTCTCCAGATCGGTAAAGCAGGCGCTTAAGTCGACGGCGCGGGCGGGGGCCTGTTGACGATAGGCCGCCACCTGGCTGTTGGTCATCACCGAGCAGGAGCCCGAGAGCACCACCGCCGGACCGGCCAGCGGCATGCCGGCCTGAGCGCTTTCCCCCCTGGCGCCATGGCGCTGCGCCCAGTCGCGGGCGAGGCCGATGGCGAGGCCGGAACCGCCGGAGACCAGCTTCATCTCCCGCAGCGCCACGCCCTGGGTGAGCAGATCCTGTTCGCTGAGGGCGTCGAGCACCACATAGCGCACCGCCGGATCGTTGACTGCCGCCAGCGCGGCGGCGACCGGGCGACAATCGGCCAGGCAATCAGCGCGGCTTTTCCGCGCCCTTGGCGCTCAATTAAGCGGCCCAGGTGCGCATCCTCCATCGGCGTCACCGGATGGTGGCGCATCCCGGACTCATTCAGCAGTTGCTCGCCGACGAACAGATATCCCTGATAGACCGTGCGGCCGTTAACCGGCAGCGCCGGGGAAATCACCGTCCGCGTCTCACCCAGCTCGGCCAGCAGGGCATCCAGCACCGGGCCAATGTTGCCCTGCGCGGTGCTGTCGAAAGTGGAACAGTACTTGAAATAAAACTGCTGACAGCCCTGGGCCTGCAGCCAGCGCAGGGCCGCCAGCGACTGGCTGACGGCCATTTCCGCCGGGCAGGAGCGGGTTTTCAGGCTGATGACCACCGCCTCGCTGGTCAGCGGAATATCGCGGGTCGGCACGCCATTCAGTTGCACCGTCGGCATGCCGTTGCGCACGAGGAAGCTGGCAATATCCGTGGCGCCGGTGAAGTCATCGGCAATGACACCAAGCTGCATGTTGTCTCTCCTCACTGTTTATGGCCCGGCAGGGTGATGCCGTTGAAAATCTTGATCACCGCGCTGTCATCTTCCCGACCGAATCCGGCATTACTGGCGGAGGTGAACATATTCAGCGCGGTGGTAGCGAGCGGCAGCGGGAAGGTCAGCGCCCGGGCAGTGTCATTCACCAGCCCGAGATCTTTGACAAAAATATCGACAGCGGATTTTGGCGAGTAATCGCCATCCAGGACGTGCTGCATGCGATTCTCAAACATCCAGGAATTACCCGCCGCGTGGGTGACCACGTCATACATCGTCTCCAGTGGGATCCCGGCGCGGGCGGCAAGCGCCATCGCTTCGGCGGCAACGGCGATGTGCACCCCGGCCAGCAGCTGATGGATAATTTTTACCGTCGAGCCAAGACCAATGTCGCTCCCGATGCGGTAGACTTTGCCGGCCACGGCGTCCAGCACCGGCGCGAGTCGGGCAAAGGCGGCATCGCTCCCGGAGGCCATCACCGTCATGTCGCCGGCGGCCGCTTTCACGGCGCCGCCCGATACCGGCGCGTCGAGCATCAATAGCTGGTACTCCGCCAGCGCCTCGGCAATGGCCTGAGCATCGGCGGAGGCGATGGTGGACGACACCATCACGACGGTGCCCGGCTTCAGATGGGCGGCGAGGCCGCTCTCGCCGAACAGGATCCCCCGCACCTGGGCGGCATTGACCACCAGCAGCACAACTGCATCCAGTTCCGCGGCGAACGGCACCGCGCGGGGGCCCGCGCCTTTGGCGCCCGCCGCCAGCAGTGCGCGACAGTTGTCGGGATTGATGTCAACGCCCCAGGTGTTCAGGCCCGCCTGCAGGCAGGCGCGGGCGGCGCCCATGCCCATTGAACCCAGTCCAATCACGCAGACGTTAGTGTGTGCAGCCATGCTGGTCTCCTTGTGAACATTAGTTAATTAATGTGATTTAATGATAGAATAAAGCGTTATCATGTGAATTTATGTGAGAGTTATCACGAATAACCCACATGAATATAAAAAATTCACAGGCGGAAAGAGGCTGCACAGCGGCGATTCTTGCCCTAAAATAGCGTAAAAAACAGCGGCAAAGCGCGATAACAACACCGGGTGTCGCCAGGGCCGTAGCCTGGGTGGTGACGCCTGGTGTGAAAAAATGGTAAGGGGAGAGCGGTGATTCCAATAGAACGACATCAGCGTATTTTAGCCCTGGTGGAGCAGCGTGGGGCGGTAAGCATTAACGAGCTGACGGAGATCCTCGGCGTGTCCCATATGACCATCCGTCGGGACGTCAGTAAACTGGAGGAGCAGGGGCTGCTGGTCAGCGTCTCGGGCGGCGTACGCGCCGTCAGCCGGCTGGCCGCGGAACCCAGTCATCTGGTGAAAAGCACGCTGCAGAGTGAGGAGAAACAGGCGATCGGCGCGCTGGCGGCGAGTCATATCGCTAAAAACAGTTGCATCTATCTGGATGCCGGGACTACCACCCTGGCGCTGGCGCGGGCGATCCTCGACCGGAACGATCTCCAGGTGGTCACCAATGATTTTGAGATAACCCAGCTGCTGATCGATGCCAGCCAGTGCGGCGTGATCCACACCGGCGGCACTCTGTGCCGGGAGAACCGCTCCTGCGTGGGCGAATCGGCGGCGCGTACGTTACGCCACCTGGCTATCGATACGGCCTTTATCTCCGCCAGCGGCTGGGACAGTCGCGGGATATTCACCCCTGATGAGAACAAGGTTACCGTCAAGGAGACCGTCAGCCAGGTCAGCGCGAGAAGCATCCTGCTGTGCGACAGTTCGAAATACAATCAGGTGGCCACGTTTATGGCGTTACCTTTGACCCGGTTCACCACCATCATTACCGACCGGCATCTTTCCGATGCCGCCGCCAGTCATATCGCCCGGCACGCCTGCGAGGTGCTGCGGGCCGGATAACGCGCGCGGCCACCGCCGGCTTAGCGTTGCCAGTGCTCGATCAGCGCCGCGCCGATCCCGGCGAGTTGCTGATTTCGCTCGGCCATGCTCGCCGGCGTATCCCGCAGATAAATCACCACAATGCGCTCTGCTTTGTTATTCGGGCCAAGCAGGGCGACAATCCCGCGCGCACCCCGCTTGCTAGCTCCGGTCTTATCGGCGATAAACCAGCCCGCCGGCAGCACGGAGCGGATCAACGGTCCGGCGACCCGATCGTCCACCATCCACTGCAGCAGCTGCCGTTGCGAACGGGCGCTCAGACGCTGGCTGGTCAGCAGCTTGCGCAGGGTCGCGGCCATGCTGGCCGGGGTAGTGGTGTCGCGGGCGTCGCCGGGAAGCGCCTCATTCAGTTCCGTTTCCCAGCGGTCAAGGCGGGTGACGTTGTCGCCGATCTGGCGCAAAAAGGCAGTCAATCCTGCGGGGCCGCCGACGGTGGCCAGCAGCAGATTGGCGGCGCTGTTATCGCTCATGGTAATGGCGGCGGCGCAGAGTTCGCCGACCGTCATGCCGTCGGCAAGGTGTTTTTCGCTGACCGGCGAGTAGTCCACCAGATCCTGCTGGCGATAGTGGATCTTTCGCTCCAGCTGTTCGTCACCGGCATCCACCCGCGCCAGCACTGCGCCGCAGAGCACTACTTTAAAGGTGCTCATCATGGGAAAGCGTTCATCGGCGCGCCAGGCGGTCAGCGTGCGGCCGCTGGCCAGATCCATTTCTATCATGCCTACGCGGCCCGACAGCTGGCTTTCGCTTTGTTTAATTTGCTCAAGCGGCTGCGGGCTGGCGTGTACCGCCAGCGGCAGGGTGGCTAACAGGGAGATAATACACAGGCGAATATAACGCATAACCACAATACATCCTTGAGTGAAGGCCGATAAAGGCGAGTAAAGAAGCGACAAATAAGAATAACCCGGCGTTGGCACTGTTGCAAATAGTCGGTGGTGATAAACTTATCATCCCCTTTTGCTGATGGAGCTGCACATGAACCCATTCAA
>NZ_PQGD01000054.1 GCF_002915575.1 Superficieibacter electus | reverse complement strand
TCCTGATTATCGAAATAGCCATTAAGGGTGCTAATCAGGATAAAACTTGATAACCACCATACCGTAAGCATCACCGCGGCTTTGTTGAATAAATCGAACTTTTGCTGAGTTGAAGGATCAGATCACGCATCTTCCCGACAGCGCAGACCGTTCCGTGGCAAAGCAAAAGTTCAAAATCACCAACTGGCCCACCTACAATAAAGCCCTCATCAACCGTGGCTCCATAACTTTCTGGCTGGATGATGAAGCTATTCAGGCCTGGTATGAGTCGGCAGCGCCTTCTTCACGAGGCAGACCTCAGCGCTATTCTGACCTTGCCATCACGACTGTGCTGGTCATTAAACGCGTATTCAGGCTGACCCTGCGCGCTGCGCAGGGCTTTATTGATTCCATTTTTTCTCTGATGAACGTTCCGCTACGCTGCCCGGATTACAGCTGTGTCAGCAGGCGGGCAAAGTCGGTTAATGTCAGTTTCAAAACGCCCACCCGGGGTGAAATCGCACACCTGGTAATTGATTCCACCGGGCTGAAGGTCTTCGGTGAAGGCGAGTGGAAAGTCAAAAAGCATGGCCAGGAACGCCGCCGTATCTGGCGTAAGCTGCATCTCGCCGTTGACAGTAAAACACATGAAATCATCTGCGCTGACCTGTCGCTGAACAACGTTACGGACTCAGAGGCCTTCCCCGGGTTAATCCGGCAAACCCACCGGAAAATCAGGTCAGCCGCCGCCGATGGCGCTTACGATACCCGGCTATGTCACGATGAACTGCGGCATAAGAAAATCAGCGCGCTTATCCCTCCCCGAAAAGGTGCGGGTTACTGGCCCGGTGAATATGCAGACCGTAACCGTGCAGTGGCTAATCAGCGAATGACCGGGAGTAATGCGCGGTGGAAATGGACAACAGATTACAACCGTCGCTCGATAGCGGAAACGGCGATGTACCGGGTAAAACAGCTGTTCGGGGGTTCACTGACGCTGCGTGACTACGATGGTCAGGTTGCGGAGGCTATGGCCCTGGTACGAGCGCTGAACAAAATGACGAAAGCAGGTATGCCTGAAAGCGTGCGTATTGCCTGAAAACACAACCCGCTACGGGGGAGACTTACCCGAAATCTGATTTATTCAACAAAGCCTCTTTTCTTTTAAAAATAAATTATTCAGATTTATTTTCTATTGATTTAATGAGGTAGGGAATGACAGAAAGTGCTTTGCTTTTGCGAGAGGCATTTAATGAATCGGTTAACTATATGACATGGTCTTTTTATTCACTGATAACTGCTTACGTTTCGATGGCTTTTTATGATAGAGTTGAGGTTAAGACCCGAATAAATAATTATCTGAATAAGTTACTTTTCGTGATTGCTATGTCCGTTTTTATCCCAAATATGTACTTTGTTTCAATGGTGTTCAGTCAGAAGTTAGGCACCGCAGCTGGCGTTGCGTCATTCATTATTGGGCTACTTTTCATGATGTTAAACTCGGCACCTGTAATTACTGGTATCGTACAGCAGCGCAAAGATTGAGTTTTATGAGTATAGTCAGTTGGGTTTTCATCTGTTTTATCAGACTTAGAAAAATGAAATCTTTCAATTCATTGATTTTAAACGCAAAAAAATTTCTAAATGATCAGAATTATAGGGTGCTCATTTTGCACAGCAGTAGGGGTTGACCATTCAATGGAAACGCTCCTTCGAACTGACCCGGAGAAATACGGTTATCAGGCTGGCCTGAGTCGTCTTCAGCGATTTCTTTCTAAGATCCAGTACGACTGGAGCCTGCGGGATTATATCGGTCGTAAAGTGTTCGAAGGCGGATATGTGCGTCTTCAACCCAATATCTTTTCTTCGTCCCTGACTGAACGTCTTTTTCATGCCTGTTGCAGCCTTGATTATGTTGAAGCAAGACGTGCGGCAGAGCATCGCAGAAAGCTACTTTCCGGCGAGGTTGACGATACGGCTTATAACCGTCGTATGGCTGAGCCACAATTTCGGCTTGTACAGGAAGCAAACGTGATCCACGTTGATTTCCTCTGGTCGTTGCACTGTTTCAACCCTCGCCCGTTTCGGGCAATTGAGATCTATCGCAGGGTCTGGGAAGAGGCCGATCTGGACCTTCTTGAGGATGAGCCTGACATGCAGCCTGTGCCCCGTACACCAATGCCAGCTCCACTCTGGATGAAACTGCCCGGAGGCCGGTTCGGTACAGCTTATGATGGACTGACTGATACGTTGCCGCTGATGACCTATTTTGACGGGCAGGCTGACCCCAGGGCTTCACGTAGCCTAAAGACCGGAGAGAGCAGTTCTGTCGTCGTGGCATTCGAGGAAGAGGATGAGCTGACTGTTGAAGAAGATACGGCGTCCTGGATTATCTGGCATGAATACGACGGGTTACGCCAGCGCATCGCTGACGGTGAGTTTACTCCAACGACTGCTGCTCAGTATCTTCTTCGTTATGGCGCGGTCCGAATTTCAAAAGGCAAGGGCGCTGTCTATCATCGTCTCGCACAGCGGGGACAAACCTTTTCCCGCCTGGGGATAGGCGACAGAGTGTCGCTTCCAGAGCTGGTTGCCAGTCGGCGTTTTAAAATACTCAGTGATTCTGCATACCGTCAGGTTGTAGCCCGGAAATTGCGTGGACAGATAAAAAAGTTCAGATTCTGGGCATGCGTAGCTGCCTGTGTTCAGTTGCACGTACACAACAAGACGGCACTCGGAGAAAGAATTTTAACGTTACTCGAAGGTGAGAGGGAACAGCAACAAGGTGCGATCCAGGCGAAGCTGAAGGCGGGAATGATGGATGCAGTTCTAACTCTGTGTAACCAGCGACTCCGGGTGAAAGAAAATACTAACCAGCCAGAGGAGTTCCGCTATTACCGTGCCGTAAGAGCTCGTTTCATGCGCCATTTATCTGAATGCCTTAAGCCAGAAAATGGCGGCGTTATCCGTGACGTTATCTGGGAACTGAGGGTGCTGAGCAGTGCTCACGGTACGACCAAAACAGGTTTTTACTATGTCGATAGCAATCGCCCGACAGCGAAAGGACTGTTAAACCGCCTTCTGATGAGGATGGTCAAGCAGGTCGTATAAGCGTCTGAAACGCGAAACACACGAAAATGGAGGGGTTATACAAAAAAAACTTAGCTTTGATCGTGATGTAATGTGGACATCATGTCCAAGCGTTGCTGCATCCAGAAAAGTAACTTTAATCCTGTTGATACAGCCCTTGCATTACCTGTTTACGCATAGCGTGGAAACGTTCTAATTAAACCAGACGAATATAAATTTAAATTAATTCACTCACCCCCGGAATCGGGGAACTAAACAAAAGGATCATCAATGCAAAATCAAAATACACCCGCTCAGGAAAAACACACCGTATACCTTTTTAATGCCGAACATGCTGACAAGACAGCCGCCAAGCAAGCCGGGAAACTCTTCACGCTGGACATTGAACACCCAATGACCCTCAACGATCTCTCGCTGCTGTGTGAGTCGGTCGCGGACGCTGTGGGAGCACCTGGCGGAATTAAATATGAAATCACAACAGAGCCTAATGGGGTTCAGGAGGAATACTGAATCAGTGTGGTGTGAGTCCATTTTAATTTGACGTTTCATGAGTTCTATCGAGAGGCTGAAGTATGACTTTGAAAATGGAAAGTTCCCGGACTTCCAAGCCTGAGGGGCCATTTGTATTAATCACTTTTGAGGGGGACGAATTTCTTTTTGATGACAGACATAATGTCGTCAAGATAAATGGCAGGCCTAAAAAAATGGATGTAAAGCGAAATTATTTTGAGTCCGATCTGGGAGAAGGGAAAGCGAAATACTGGACTTTAAATATCGAAGAGGCTCATCGGTTCAATTCGATTGATGAAGCGACAGAACAACTTTGTAAACTGAGTCGCCCTCATCTGATCAAAATTCGCAAAGTTGAGGGGGTATCTGAATGACCAAAGAGATGTTTTTACGCATTTTAAATGAGGCACAGGCTCGTGTGGATAACGATTCGCTTCCGCTTGATGTTCGTATCCGGTCACGCACCACGGTAAATGATTGCGTCATCCGGGCAGATAAAGAGGGGTGGCCTATTGAGTATAAACAGAAGGTCTGGGTAGATGCAGTCAGTGGCTGTTATCTTTAGCGGTTACTTAAGCCAGTTCCTGTGCCCGTGAGCTTAGTAAAGGCGGAAAATGATATGGTCAAGGTGATAAATATCAACGGGAATTTAGTTGAATTACCTGAGCCCTCAGCAAAGTTATCCAAAGCTGAATCACCTGATGGTAGGTTCTCAAAACCTAAAAATAAGATCTCTAAAATACAGCGAGCTGAGCTGCGAATGAAATTTGGGGGGCGTTGTGCCTATTGTGGTTGCAAGCTTCCTGAAAAAGGGTGGCATGCCGATCATGTTGAGCCTGTTCGACGCGACTTTGAACTGGTGAGAGCCCCTGTCGGCAGCGGCGTAACTCATGTTGCCCGAAGTACGGGTAAGGTTATGCACCCTGAACTGCATGCTATAGAAAACTTATTTCCATCATGCGCCCCCTGCAACCTTTTTAAAGGAGCTTTTAGTGTTGAAGGAATGAGAAAAGAAATGGCACTGTTGCAAATAGTCGGTGGTGATAAACTTATCATCCCCTTTTGCTGATGGAGCTGCACATGAACCCATTCAA
>NZ_PQGD01000053.1 GCF_002915575.1 Superficieibacter electus | reverse complement strand
TGGCAGGGCATCGATCCCCGTCAACACTTAGCTGGAATAGCCGAAGAAAAACGCATCCAGAATGAATACACGCTGGAAAAAGTTGCGGAACAGTAGCTTAAAGAGAAGAAACGGACCAGCGATCTTAGCGAAGATCACGCCAAAGATGTCTGGCGCTCGCTGGAGATGCACGTCTTCCCTTCTCTGGGCAATACACCTGTTACCGAGATCCGCCCAGAGATGCTCTACGGCAAACACCATATGAATGCGTACCACCATAACCCGGACACGATGCTGGTTGCCATCTGCGACACCGATACAGAACGCTGTGACGACCTCGCCATGGCATATGGTGTTATGGGCTATACCCGGCTGGATGCCCTGCTGCAGGAGGAAGCCATCGACGTGGTCTCGGTGGCAACACCGGACCCGTACCACGCCGAATCCATCCTCACCACGGATGACGTAATCAGCGTGCCGACAGAGTGGCTGAACTGGGCGAGCGCAAGTTCCCCGGTGTGGTTCCTCGGCTCACACTGCTTTGACCTGGTGCGCCATCTCTCCGGCCTGAAAGTGGTGTCGGTGTATGCCGCCGGGCAGAAGCGACTGATGGTCGAATGCGGCCTCGACACATTCGACAGCGTGCAGAGCCTGCTGACGATGGCCGACGGCAGTTCGTGGGTGGTGGAAAACTCATGGGTGCTGCCGGAAGGCTTTCCGAAGGACAACGTCGGGCGCATCGATATCCTCTGCGAGGCAACCTATATCCGCAGCACCTCCCAGCACCGGGGACTGGAAATCATCACGCCGGGCATGACGCTCACGCCCAACAGCTATTTCGTCAACTACCGCAACGGTGTCGCCAGCGTTTTTGGTATCGACCCTATCAATGATTTTGTGCGGGCAGTTAGGCATAAAGCGCCCTACCCGGTCACCGCTGAGGACGGGCTGGCAGTGAGCCGGATTTGCGTGGCAGTGCATCGCAGTCTGGAAAGTGCCCGGCCAGAACAAGTACACAAAAGTGTCTGATATTACCAGGAACAACGACTCCGTATCAGTTATCATAATACCAATCCGTTATCATCACTCGACAAATAACAGGGAGGATTTATGACAACACAGGAATATCCTTTTATTTCTGGCCCGCACAACACTGCCGATCTGCTACCCTTCCAGCCGTCAGATTTCGCAGCGTCTGCATTAGTGATACAAGCTGCAAAACGGAAAGGGGAACCGCTCTATACCCAGGGCCAGCCTGTGTGCGGTCTATGGTTTCTGAACTCCGGCGTACTGGGTCTTTATCACACACTTGATTGCGGAAAGGATACACTCGTCAGAGTCTACCAGGCAGGGCAATGGTTCGGTTTTATTAGCCTTTTTGGTAATTCGCAGCATCACTGCTGTGCGCGAGTTTTACAAAACGCGACCGTGAATCACATCATCCCCCACGATAACCAAACATTTAAACTTGATCACCCGGTGTTTATTGAAGCGTTAATTCAACAAGTTGCTGCCAGCCTTGCCGATGCAGAGCACCGACTCGCATGGATTGCCCGCCATTCTGCACGACATCGCGTACTGAGCAGCCTGTGGTATTTAACGCAGCGATATCCGGATTATGAATGGGCATGGCATGAGGTGGCAGAGTTCGCCGGGTGCGAGACCGAAACAGCGTTACGTTTTAGTAAAGAGTTAAAGCAGGCGGGGATCCTGGATGGCGCGCAGCGCCGCCTGCTCGTTCGTTACCCGGAAAAGCTGGCAGAATTACTGGTATAAGCAGCAATATCATCCGCCACAGCCATCACGCGGGCGGGTGATTGCTGTGAACGGATCTGTTGTGCCATAAAACGCATCCAGGGATCCATATGACCGAACATCAGACGATATCCCGCACAAAGATGATTCAACCGGTCGTGTAAGCGATGTTTTGGACACCCTCCCTGACAGGCAAAGCGCCACGGGCAACGGTGGCAGATGTCCGGTAGCTGCGCCTTTTGTTGGCCAAAATGACGTTGCGCTTTACCAGATACCAGCTTTTCTATTGGCTGCTGTAGCAGATTACCCAACCGATGTTCCGCATCAACATAGTGGTCGCAACTGTAAATATCGCCGTTCTGCTCAACCACCAGCCCGCGTCCACAGGTGGGCTGCATCACACATAAGGCCGGGCGTTCGCCCAGCCAGGCCGCCAGCGTATTATCAAAAAGCTGAACGAATATTCGTCCAACATCATGCCGTACCCACTCATCGAAGATAGCGATAATAAATCGCCCGTAATCCTCTCCCGTCACTGACCAGGGCAACAACCCACGCTGCGCGTCATACTCCACCACCGGAATAAACTGGATAAACTCAGCCCCCACTTCGCGGGTCAGAAAACGGTAAATTTCCAGTGGAGCTTGTGCCGTCACGTTGTTCACCACGGTCAGGATATTGACGTCCACACGATGGCGTTTCAGGTTATCCAGCGCCGCCATCACCTGTTCAAACACAGGCTTACCGCTGCCCGTCCTGCGGTAATGGTTATGCAGATGCGCCGGGCCATCCAGCGATAACCCGACCAGAAACTGGTGCTGTGCCAGAAATGCCGCCCATTCGTCGTTAATCAGAACTCCATTTGTCTGGAGGCTGTTGGTGATACGTTTATCCCCGACATAGCGCTGCTGGAGCGCTACAACCCGGCGATAAAAATCCAGCCCGGCCAGCGTAGGTTCGCCGCCCTGCCAGGTAAAATTCACCTCCGGGCCAGGCGATACCTCGATGTACTGACGAATATACGTTTCCAGCACCTTATCGGACATATGCCTCAGCCCGCAGGTATCACGCAATACCCCCTGTCCTTTTGCCAGATAAAAACAGTAATCACAGGCCAGATTACAGCGCCAGCCTGCAGGCTTCGCCATCAGATGAAAAGCGTGTTTCATAGTGTCACCAGTATCAGCGTGGCTATCATCAGCAATATTCCGGAGAACATACGTCGCAGCCAGCATTCCGGCAGCAGAGTGCGCAGCCTCATACTCACCGGCTGGAACATCAGCGTGAAGAGAAAGGTCACAGCCACAATAGCCATATTGACGTAACCGTACTGCATCGCCTGCGGTAATGTTCCAGTAGCAGGCGCGGTATGAGAAAGATACTGCCCCCAACGCCGAACAGCGCTGAGAGCAGACTGGTTGCCATACCGCAGCCGCAGAGTGCGGCAATCATCCATGCGGTCATTCATTACTCCACAGGAATAATTATTGGCCGTGCTTCACCAATCGCCGCCATTTTGCGGCTGATCGCCTGACGTAACCATTCACGCGTCCGGGCATGCTCCGGGCTGGCGATCAGGTTCTGGCGCTCCCATGGATCATTTAACAGATCGTAAAGCTGACTCTCCCTGTAAGTACTGGCACCAGACTTATTCCACGGATCAATCTCGGGTGCCACAATCTCATACTTCCAGCGCGTGGTACGCAGCGCCCGGCCAACTTCAGACTCACTAATCTGAATCAGCACCTCATTGTCCCAGTCATCGGCATTGAGCGCCTTTTGCAAATCCCGGCCCACCATCGCCTCCGGCACAGTAATGTCTGCTGCACTTAGCATCGTGACCGGAATATCGAGCAGCGTCACCAGTTGCTCTACCGTTAAGCCACCGCTGAACGGTCCGCCACGCACCACGCAGGGGATACGAATACTGGATTCATGGCACGAACGTTTGTACTCGTCATTGCGGGTTCGAAAATGGCAACCGTGATCGCTAAAGAAGAGAATGATCGTATTGTCATACTCACCGCTGGCCTTCAGGTAATCGACAATCCGCCCGAGGTTCTCATCAAGGTTTTTGCACATACCGTAATAATCAGGAAGGTTTTGTGGCCAATCGCCGGGACGATTTGCCAAATCTGCTGGCACAGCAGCATCCCGGTAACGCTCGGCGTAACCATCCGGAGCGACAAAGCGCGCCATATCGTTCTGAAAATGCGGCTCCAGATAAGAGATAAACAACAGGAAGGGATTCTCCTGCGGGCGTTTTTTCAGATAATCGAGCGCGAAAGTGGTCTGGTCATCTACCCGGTAGCCGTCGAACTGCACCGGCTGGTTATCATTATCAAAAAAGTGACCGCCGTAAGGGTGCGACGTATGTTCCAGCGCATCTGCCGCCAGCCAGTGTTGCCAGCCACCGCGAAGCGCCTCTGGCACAGGTTTTTCATCCAGATCCGCCAGATGCCATTTCCCAATATAAGCGGTGTCATAGTTGGCCTGATTGAACAGTTTCGCTATCGTTACTTCATCCTCGCGCAACGCGATATTATTGCGGTAACAACCATTTTGTGTCGGGTAGCGCCCGGTTTGCAGGCAGGATCGCGCCGGGCCACAAACTGGCTGGACGGTGAAGGCATTTTCAAATTTAACCCCCTCACGGGCAAGCTGATCTAACACAGGCGTAGTGCTGACCGAAGGGTTATAACAGCCCACCGTGTCCCAGCGTTGCTGATCGGTAAAAAATACCAGGATATTTGGTCTCATGTTTTCTCTCCGTTAAAGCGTCGCGGACTGACATACGGTTTTCAGACGCGGGGTTGAAGTGAGCAAAAAAGCTGAAAGTAATGTGAATCCGGCGGTAATGCTGCCAAGAATTAAATAGGTGTTATGAAATCCAATCGTATCGTATAAATGCCCAGCCACCGTCGAGAGAACAATGGCAGCAGACTGCTTAATAAACATCACGCCCACCAGATAGATGGTCCCAGACAGACGAGTATCAAAGACATCAGTGATATATTTGAAAATACCAATCAGCAGGAAAGGCACTTCAAAATTATGCAGCATCCGTAAGAAGAGCACTTCAATCGGCCCGGTAGCAAAGGATGACCCTATAATTCTGATACTCATGATCGTACCGGTTATCAACAATGCATTCTTGCTACCAATATATTTATTAATCAACACAGGAATAAAAAACATGACCGCTGCATCACCAAGATTACCAGCGGTTGTGATGTAACCGAACGCCCGCGCAGCCTGTTCCTGGTGTTCAAAAAAGCGAGTGAAGAAGTTAATAAACTGCTGGTCAAACACATCATAAATACAGGCCACACCTAATACATAAATCGTGAAATACCAGAACTGGCGGATTTTAAAGAGTTCCAGCACGCTGACCTTTTGCTGGCGGATCTGCTCGGGCTTGATCCCCGGAAGCGGTTCCGAGCGGGCGATGAGCAAAATGACGACCAGAAACAACGCCAGCGCTGAACCAATCCAGTAAATCCATGAGGGATCAAAGCCGTACAAAATCCCGGAAACCGTAGCGCAGATCGCTGAACCAAAGCAGCCAAACAGTCGGGAGCGCCCGTATTCGAATCCCCGGTTACGGCTGACCTTTTCCACAAAGGCCTCTACCGCGCCATACCCTGCATGGAAGATAAACCCTAAATATAATCCCCCCGATACCAGCCCAATGTAAAAGTGGTTTTTCAGCAGCGGTGTGTAGATATAAATAAAGAAGGGTGCAAAAAAGACCATCAGAATAACAATCAGCCACAGCAGGTATTTTTTAGGACCCAGCTTGTCAGTTATCCAGCCCAGCAGCGGTTGCAGACAAATAGCGGCAACCGCGAAGGAAGAAAAAACCATACCAATATGCGTTTTATCCAGCCCAACCATGCGAGTCAACCACATTGGCAGAAATAAAAAACAGGAAGACCAGTTATAATAGTAGAAGAGAAAGAATAATCCCCAGAGGATAACATTCCATTTTGTCTCACGTTGCGCGGCCATATACAATAACCCCAGAAATTTGGCAGTTACATGATGATAATTGATATTCCACTCCTGGTTTATAACCGTTGTCATATCCCACTGATGGCTTAATGTGAATTAAATCACAATACAAAGTTATTTATAAACAGGTGATATTCGTCATAAAAAGTATGATTTTGTT
>NZ_PQGD01000052.1 GCF_002915575.1 Superficieibacter electus | reverse complement strand
CCGTGGGTCGATGTTTGATGTTATGGAGCAGCAACGATGTTACGCAGCAGGGCAGTCGCCCTAAAACAAAGTTAGGCCCGCACGGAATCAACATCTCATGTCCGCCAACAATGCCGCAATAGTTCTACGAGTCATGGCCGAGAACGATCTGCCAATGCTCCATGCTTGGCTGAACCGCCCCCACATAGTCGAGTGGTGGGGCGGCGAGGATGAACGCCCAACTCTTGACGAAGTCTTAGAACACTATTCGCCCGAAGTTCTGGCAAAGCAAGCTGTAGTGCCTTACATCGCAATGCTAGATGACGAACCCATCGGCTACGCCCAATCCTACATCGCACTTGGAAGTGGCGATGGATGGTGGGAAGACGAAACTGATCCAGGGGTCCGCGGGATTGACCAGTCTTTGGCTAATCCATCACAGTTAAACAAGGGGTTGGGTACAAAGCTCGTACGCTCGCTCGTTGAACTCCTGTTTAGCGACCCGGCCGTAACGAAAATCCAAACCGATCCATCTCCTAGCAACCATCGCGCCATTCGCTGCTACGAGAAGGCCGGGTTCGTTCAAGAAAAAAACATCCTCACACCTGACGGCCCTGCGGTGTACATGGTCCAAACACGCCAGGCGTTCGAAAGCCTGCGCACTGTTCAAAGCTTCAAAATCAAGGGGAAGTGGTCATGAATGGCTGCACCATCTCTACCAACTGGTATCTCGGCGTGTTCTCATCTGCCTTCGCATCTGTCGTCAGCCTAACCGGGCGTTCAACCGGACATCAACGTGCTGCGCACGTTGATGTCGGTTAACTGGGGCGTTATGCTCTGTGAGCCTGGTTATTGGCGAAGCGAAAGTATGACGATTTCAGCAATAAACGCAAAAGGATAAAAAAATGACATGGAGAACGACCAGAACACTTTTACAGCCTCAAAAGCTGGAGTTCAATGAGTTTGAGATTCTTAATCCCGTAGTTGAGGGCGCCCGAATTGTCGGCATTGGCGAGGGTGCTCACTTTGTCGCGGAGTTCTCACTGGCTAGAGCTAGTCTTATTCGCTATTTTGTCGAGAGGCATGATTTTAACCCACATTTCCCAAGTAAGGCGCTGATTTCGCTGTCCTGACCATTATATTTCCTATATAAAACATGGTGTTGAAGGCTGCGAGGGGCGCGTTTCATGGATCACCCAGAGGGTGCGGGCTTGCAACGGGCAGATCGGGTGGATTTCGACCCTCGCGTGCGGCTGGAATTTCGCGGCACGCAGCTCAGTTCCGACGGCGGCCTTCTGGTGATGCGCGAGCTTGATGACGCGCTCGGGTTGTCCGATTTGGCGTCAGCGGCGCTGCGCGATACTCGCTCTGGCAAGAACACGGTCCATCGGCTCGACGGCCTGTTCCGGCAATCAGTCTTTGGGCGGCTGGCCGGATACGAGGATGTCAACGACGCCAACCGTCTCGCCTGCGATCCGGTCATGCGCCAAGTTGTCGGCGGCAGAGCGGTCGATGCACAAGCGGCCTCGGCATCGCAGATGGGACGGTTCGAGACCGAGACGCTGGCTCTGGCCGGGAACCGTGCCGCGCTGGCCGACCTGAACGGGCAATGGATCGACCGGTTCCATGACCGTAACGGGCTGAAGTACATCGTTCTGGACATGGACAGCTCGGTCAGCCCGACCCATGGCGACCAGGAAGGGTCCGCCTGGAATGGCCATTTCGACTGTAGCTGCTATCACCCCAACTTTCTGTTCAACCAGTTCGGGATGCTGGAACGCTGCGCCCTGCGCCATGGCAACGTCCACAGCGCCGATGGCTGGCGTGATGTTCTCGACCCCGTAATTGCGCGCTACGCGGAGCGCGACCTTGGTGGCAGGTTCTTCCGGGCCGATGCTGCCTACGCGATCCCGGCGATCTATGAGCGATTGGAAGAAGCGCGGTTCTTCTACGCCATCCGGCTGCCCGCAAACGCGGTCCTCAAGGACAAGATCGCGCATCGGCTAACGCGCCCTGTCGGGCGGCCGTCACTGACCAAGGTCAAGCGGTTCTTCGAGGAATTCGAGTATCAGGCGGCGTCCTGGGACAAGGAACGCCGGGTGATCGCCAAGATCGAATGGCATCCGGGCGAACTGTTCCCGCGTGTCGGCTTCATCGTCACCAACCTGCCGATGGAGCCGGACTGGGTGGTGCGGTTCTACAACCAGCGCGGCACCGCCGAGCAGCACATCAAAGAGGGCAAATACGCCTTTCGCTGGACGCGGCTGTCGTGCCGGAAGTTCCGCGACAATGAGGTGCGGCTGCAACTGCACGCCCTGGCGTACAACCTGGCCACCTTCTTGCGCTGCATCGAGCTGCCCGAGGCCATGGCCGACTGGTCGTTGACCAGCCTGCAACTGAAGCTGATCAAGATCGGGGCACGTGTGGTCCGTCACGCCCGCACCATCACCTTCCAGCTGGCCGAGGTCGCTGTCACCGGCACGATGGTACGCGCCATCCTCGCCGCTATCCGCCGATTGCGAGCGCCACCGCTATGCGCATGATCGCGATCCACGCTCAAACTGAACGAAAGCGGCTGGACAGATCTGTCCGCTGCGCTGAAAAACGCCGCCCCTGGGCAAGGAAACAGCGGCTTCGCGGTCTGATCCGTCCAGATCCAGCAGTCTGCGCGACCGCAGGTGCCGCTTGCGGCAGAAAATCCTTGTCTAGCGCTCGGATACAGGCTATCTTCACCTCAAACGACACGCCACTTGGGGAATGCAGGATATAGAGGATGGCAGCGGAATGAACACAAGGGAAACAATTGCGGCGGACCTTTCACGGCTGGGTGTCCAATCCGGCGCTCTCGTCATGGTTCACGCATCGCTGAAGGCGATCGGCCCCGTCGATGGAGGCGCAGCATCGATAGTGTCTGCCCTGCTCGATGCCGTCGGCCCCACTGGAAGCTTGATGGGATACGCCTCGTGGGACCGGTCGCCTTACGAAGAAACGCTCAATGGCGCACGGATGGATGCGGAACTGCGCCACCGATGGCCGCCGTTCGATCCAGCCATATCAGGCACGTATCGCGGCTTCGGCCTGCTCAACCGGTTCCTCCTCCAGACACCCGGCGCCCGGCGCAGCGCGCACCCGGATGCCTCGATGGTCGCGGTAGGGCCTCTGGCCGGCACTCTGACGCGGCCTCACGAACTTGGGCAGGCTTTCGGACCTGGATCGCCGCTGGAGCGTTTCGTCGAGCGTGCCGGAAAGGTTCTGTTGCTCGGAGCCCCGCTCGATTCCGTTACCGTCCTGCACTACGCCGAGGCCATTGCCCGCATCCCGAACAAGCGACGCGTGAGCTACGAAATGCCGATCCGCAGCGAGGACGGCGGAGTGAGATGGAAACGCGCCGAGGATTTCGACTCCAACGGCATTCTCGATTGTTTCGCTATCGAAGGAGAGCCGGACGCCGTCGAGACAATTACCAATGCCTATGTGGAGCTGCGACGCCATCGGGAGGGCTTGGTCGGTCAGGCGCACTGCTACTTGTTCGAAGCGCGGGATATCGTTTCGTTCGGTGTCGACTATCTTCAACGGCACTTTGGCTCGCCCTGATCCGACGCATGGCATGCGGGATGCTCGCCCGCACCCTATCAACGACTATGTATCCAGGGTGCGCCCCGCCGAAAATACGGGCCCCGCGACACTGTGAACAGAAGCGCTTAACATCAAGGGGGACTCTATGTCTGCTACCGCAACCATGTTTGCCCAGTCGTTCTTCCATGGAACCAAAGCCGCTCTTGCACCCGGTGATCTGATCGCCGTCGGTTATCGATCGAATTTCACAGACGCGAAATCCCTGTCGTGGGTGTATTTTACAGGCACGCTCGATGCGGCGATCTGGGGCGCCGAATTGGCGGGTGGCAGCGGAACGGAACGAATTTATGTCGTCGAACCGACCGGCGCCATCGAGGAGGATCCGAACCTGACGGATAAGAAGTTCCCGGGTAACCCGACCCTGTCTTATCGCTCCCGCGATCCATTGCGCGTAATTGCTGAAGTGACGAAGTGGCAAGCACACACGGCCCAGCGGCTGCGGGAAATGAAGGAGGGCCTGGCGCGTCTGAACGCAGAAGGTGCCGAGATCATCGATTAACGTCGCCTGCCGGCAGTGCCATCATGGCGCATGGAACCGACTGTAGCCGATGACCGCACTGGTCTTTATTCGCGTCGCGGATGCCACAAATTGCTTAGCCCACTCGCCGCCTGGGGCCGATTTTCGCCCCTCGCCTTGAAGGGATTCCGAGTAGAATCCCGTGGCCATTGTTAATTAAGCAAGCGCGTTAATTAACAAATATGATCTCCGCATCGCAACCGTACCTCTCGGTCAGGTTAAACGTGTCCAGGCTGGCAAGCACTTCGGCGCTTTGCCAGTTCATGCTGGCAATCGTGCCTACGCAATGATGGGCGGCATCGTCGTGGGAACGGCGCTGACGATTCTCTTCCTACGGGCCCTCTATGTCGCCTGGTTCTGGATCCCGCGTGAAGTCGAGCAAACTGATTAATATGCACGACTTCGATCAGTTGGTGCCGTTAATTTCACCAAATGCGATATTCTGGTTCAATGACGGATCATTTTGTGGACTGAAGCAGATACGGCAAGCCTTTGAGGAAACCTGGAAAAAATTTCCTCTTGAAAATTATTGGTTAGAAAACCTGGAGTGGGTTGCCCAGTCGAAAGATTGTGCCGGATGCACCTATCACTTCCGGTGGAGGGCAATTTTAAATGGTAGCGCTCTGGAAGGCGGTGGGCGAGGAACAACTATCCTTCGTAGAGAAGCGAATGTCTGGAAGATCACTCACGAACATCTGAGCCAGTTCCCTAAACAAGACCCCAAGGGCCGACAGCTGCCGAGTAGATCGCTCGGATTGCGCCAAAAGCGGTCATGAGAGAAATGCCGCGACCTCAATGGTCGCGGCTGGCAGTTATGCAACGTCCTGTAACTGGGCCTCTCCATTGTGGAGGAAGCATGCTTAATGCGATTGGTTTGGAATGTGGGGCGATTCAGGCATCCCGGCTATCTGAATGGCTCAACTCAACAGCCGGTGCTCATGAACTTGAGCGATTTTCGGATACCCTGACCTTTTCTTTGTATGGCTCAGTGCTGATTTGGGTTAAATCATATCTACGCGAATCAGGAAGAAAACTGCAGTTAGTCGGAATCGATTTACCCAACACCTTGAATCCAAGGGACGACCTAGCGCAATTGGCCGAAATTATCCAGGTCATCGACCACCTCATGAAACCCCACGTTGATGCGCTGACTCAGTTGTTGACGTCCATTGATGGCCAGTCGGCGGTTATTTCATCGGCAAAATGGGGGGAGTTGGAAACGGCTCAGCAGGAGAAAGCTATCTCAGGGGTAACCAGATTGAAGCTCCGTTTGGCGTCGCTTGCCCCTGTCCTGAAAAATCACGTCAACAGCGATTTTTTCCGAAAAGCCTCTGATCGAATAGAGTCGATAGAGTATACGTTGGAAACCTTGCGTGTAATGAAAGCTTTCTTCGATGGTACCTCTCTTGAGGGAGATACTTCCGTACGTGACTCGTATATGGCGGGCGTGGTGGATGGAATGGTTCGAGCGAATCCGGATGTAAGGATAATTCTGCTGGCGCACAACAATCATTTACAAAAAACTCCAGTTTCCTTTTCAGGCGAGCTTACGGCTGTTCCCATGGGACAGCATCTCGCAGAGAGGGAGGAGGGGGATTACCGTGCGATTGCATTCACCCATCTTGGACTCACCGTGCCGGAAATGCATTTCCCATCGCCCGACAGTCCTCTTGGATTCTCTGTTGTGACCACGCCTGCCGATGCAATCCGTGAGGATAGTGTGGAACAGTATGTCATCGATGCCTGTGGTAAGGAGGATTCATGCCTGACATTGACAGATGACCCCATGGAAGCAAAGCGAATGCGGTCCCAAAGCGCCTCTGTAGAAACGAATTTGAGCGAGGCATTTGATGCCATCGTCTGCGTTCCCAGCGCCGGCAAGGACAGCCTGGTTGCCCTATAGGAAACCAGAAATGAAATGAAGGAGCATAACCTGCCAATCCACCGGACGGTTTTCAACCGCCGGTGATCAGCGCGTTAGATGCACTAAGCACATAATTGCTCACAGCCAAACTATCAGGTCAAGTCTGCTTTTATTATTTTTAAGCGTGCATAATAAGCCCTACACAAATTGGGAGATATATCATGAAAGGCTGGCTTTTTCTTGTTATCGCAATAGTTGGCGAAGTAATCGCAACATCCGCATTAAAATCTAGCGAGGGCTTTACTAAGCTTGCCCCTTCCGCCGTTGTCATAATCGGTTATGGCATCGCATTTTATTTTCTTTCTCTGGTTCTGAAATCCATCCCTGTCGGTGTTGCTTATGCAGTCTGGTCGGGACTCGGCGTCGTCATAATTACAGCCA
>NZ_PQGD01000051.1 GCF_002915575.1 Superficieibacter electus | reverse complement strand
TAGCTCATCTGCCACCCGCTGTTCTCCCCCGGCACCACGCCGTTCACGATGCCGCTCACGTGACGCACCGGGATATCTCCCTGCCACACCGTCAGCACCGCTCCCTTCTCCAGGAAGTCCTCCGCCGTCAGGTCGAACAGTCCGCTGACGATGCTCACCTCCAGCGAAAACGGCGCGGAATAACGCTCCGTCAGGCGGAAGCTCACCACTGCCGTCGCCATCTCCATGATGCCGTCCACCGCCAGTGTGAAACGCAGTCCTCTTAGTGACATAAAATAATCTCTCTTTCGTTATTGCATCACAGGATACAGAAGCGGTCAGGTCAGCCAGTTAAATAACGGTCAACCACAGGAACAGGAACATCGATATTCTGCCAGCGTTACCAGAACCATTTGTGAACAATTTTTCTGTACTTAACACAAAGTCAGGGACAGATATAAAAAGCTGCTGACTATTTACAATTTGTATATTTCTGGCGGTTGAAAATTTTTTCTTTCAGAATACTTCCCGGAAAGCATCTTATTATTCTCCGGCTCCTGATATGGTTTATGCAATGAGTTTAAAGCGGATAGAGCTGGTCATGCAACTTTCCGCATAATACATTATTATCAATAAAACAATCCGACACAGAATAATAAATTAATTTCTTAATATCATCTTCATTAAAAATTACGCGGAGGTGATTAATAAATTCATATTCCAGATTTGGCTTCTCTTTTATCATCGACGATAGTTCGGCTAGTCGCCCCCATTTATCTACCAGCAGACGAATAACCGATGCTGATGTATCGTCCAGAGGAAACTCTTCATCACAGGCACTGGGCACTGAACACTGTATTAGAGAAAAAATCAGCCCCAGCTTTCCAGGTGCGTTTTTACGCTCAGTATCTGCGTCTTTCCTGTCTCCAGTTCCTGAACCTCATGGACACCTGAATTTAAATTATCATCACGACTAACGGTGCCTTACGGAGTTCACAATATGCTCCGCAAGCGCCTTCAACTCGCCCGGTGTCATACGCGGGTGGCCTCTTGTCATATTTCCGTAACTCACCACATAGACCTGTAGGTCGGGTTTACGGGTACTGTCCTGCGGATCGCCCCGGACAAATCCCACGTAGCCATAGTCAACATGACCATCTCTCGCCGTTGATTTCATAAACGACCCTGTTCCTTTACGGCCATCCATTTCGATCGTTGACCACTGTATCTTTTTATCGCCAGAGGGCAGATACGTGGTACTCCACATCCATTTTATGAAATCCTTCGCGCTGTAATTTTCTATTATGTCTCCCCCCCCGCTCCGTTTGTGGAAGCATTTCCGGATACTGGAAACTGGCATCCTGGAACAGGATGGTCACATCCGGATGATCCTTCATCCGGTAAGTGACTACCATATTTCGCGGCTCATGGCCGGAATCGTTAGCCACAAAACCATAGGGCAGGCAAAACCCAGGCTCTGATGGAACCTCATATAACTGGCGTGGAAGAAAACGATTCATCAAAGAAACAACTTTTGATTCGTTATTGAGGAGAAAATCATTTGTTGTTTGCGTCTTCGTGGGAGGGATATCATTTATATTACTATAAAATCTATACACTCGCCTATTTTTGATAATGTATAACGAGTAAGAGTTTACTTTATAAAATGAAAAGGCATTTTCATATTCTCTAATTATATATTTTGTTGCCCTATTAAATTCATCATTTGATTCATCAGTGATGTTTTTTAAGTAATTTATTTTAAAATCAATATTTTCTTTAAGCATTCGCTCAAACGAATAAATATCCAAAGGAGTGTCATTTTTTGTTGAGATAGTTATGTCGTGATCATCATAAATAAAATTAGAAAACTGTGCTTGAGTTGTATCATTGTCATTTATATTATTGTATAATCCAAATGTGATTTTTGATGGGATATATTGAACAGCCCCCATAGCCTGTGTTCTCTTTAGTGGATGAATAAGACCATCAATATGTTCCACTGCTACTTCAATATTTTCTGGCAACTGAAATTGATAATATCCTACACATTCATCACGCCACTTTAGATCTTCAGCATTAGAAAAACAACAATACAAACATAAAAATATCAGGCCAGGATGTTTCATATAACTCCCTATATTACTAACGATGCCTTACGGAGTTCACAATATGCTCCGCCAGCGCCTTCAGTTCGCCCGGTGTCATACGCGGGTGGCCTCTCGTCATATTCCCGTAACTCACCACATAGACCTGTAGGTCGGGTTTACGGGTACTGTCCTGCGGATCGCCCCGGACAAACCCCACGTAACCATAGTCAACATGGCCGTCTCTCGCCGTCGATTTCATAAACGACCCCGTTCCTTTACGGCCATCCATTTCGATCGTTGACCACTGTATCTTTTTGTCGCCGGACGGCAGGTATGTGGTACTCCACATCCATTTGATGAAATCCTTCGCGCTGTAATTTTCTATTATGTCTCCCCCCCGCTCCGTTTGTGGAAGCATTTCCGGGTACTGAAAACTGGCATCCTGGAACAGGATGGTCACATCCGGATGATCCTTCATCCGGTAAGTGACTGCCATGTTTCGCGGTTCATGACCGGAATCGTTAGCGACAAAACCAACGGGCAGGCAAAAGCCTGGCTCTGATGGAACCTCGTATAGCTGACGTGGACGAAAACGGTGCAATAAAGAAAGGACCTCTGGTTCATTGTCATGCAAAAACTTATCGGTTGTCTGTGAATTATCGTTCTTTTCCTCTTCAGCTGCACCAGAGAAATAATACTGACGATCATCCTTAAATATATAAAGACTATAAGCAACGGATTTATAAAATCCAAATGCATTTTCATAGTCTTTTATGATGTACTTGCTCATTCTGTCAAAATATTCTTTAGGATAAGAAGTTCTGTCTCGCCTATAATTAATCTTGGAGTCAAAATTTTCCCTCACCATCTTTTTAAAATTGTATATATCTATAGGAGTTTTAGATTTCGTTGAAACCATATAATAATACTTGGCATAATCAAAACTAGAGAACTGTGCCTGAGTCGCATCATTATCGGAAAAACCTCTATATGCTCCAAAAGTAACAACAGACTTTATATATAATTCCCCCCCAATCGCCTCAGTCCTTTTTCTTGGATGAAAAGTACCTTCTGCCGGATATAAAGCCACATCACTATTATCAGGTAATTGAAACTGATAATATCCAACACATTCATCACGCCACTTTAGATCTTCAGCATTAGAAAAACAAGAATACAAACATAAAAATATCAATCCAGGATATTTCATATAACCACCTTTCTTATATGCAGCATTTAATTAATCAGTGCGGCATGATAATCAATCAGATTGTTTTCACCTTCAGTCCAGTGTACAGGGAGTAATGTAATATAGCCTTTTACCCCACTGAGTTTATCCGCATTTTTTACAATCCCCTTATAATTGTTCCAGAAATTTTCTGAAAATGGCATTTGCTCCATTGCTTCCTTCGGATTATTATGTCCAGCCATATATACGGGCCACAGCGATGCGGGCATTAAATCCTCTTTTCTGCTTTTATCACTTGGCTGATCGCTAACATCAACTCCCATGTTAGTTACCTGATCTTTCGGAATAAAATCAAACACCTCATCATAAATATTCGTATTCGCCTTTGCCCGCGCCCTTATCGCTCTCCAGCACGCCGCCGATGCTGGTTTCTCCAGATCAACCTCCCCGGCAGCCTCCCCCAGGATCTTCCTCCACGCATTCATCCTTAAATCCTGCGCAAATTGCCTCACCGGCGTCTGTGTTCCGATATCATCCATCACCTGCGTACAGTGCTCCGTATCCATTACCAGTACTGCCAGCTCCGAGTCCCCGTCCCCTTTCAGACTCCGCTCATTGATATTTGCGCTCCCCACCAGCACATAACGGTCGTCCACTATCATCAGCTTGCTGTGAACGTAAACCTGTTCCGTCACCGGTACTCCGCCAATATTATCCCATGCCCGCAGGTTCAGCAGCGTCACATACGCATCGCACGCCGAGAAATCATCATCTTTATACAGTTCCTTATCCAGCCATTCCTGCTCTTTCTTCGGAATTTTATCATACCAATCCTGCCGCTCTGACGGTGATAACTGCTCCATCACCCACAGCGCCTGGCGTACCCGGTTCAGCAGGCTCCGGCTACCAAACACCAGTGACTGCCGTGTCTGGTGCACCTGCGCCACGATTGGACCGTCATTCAGCCTTCCTTCCGCATGCACCGGCAGTACGATATACACGTGGAACGGTTGCTGCATATTCGCATAAATGGCGTGTGTTATCCTGTCCCCCAGCCATTCCGCTATCTCGTTCACAGGTTCCGCGTTTGAGTTCCCCGGCCCTCCTTTGCTCGCCACCGCTGCCGCCTTTCCGGATATCTCCTTCGCGACCGCACTCAGCGGTGCATTATCCGCTATCGACGGCTTGCCAAACGCCGAAATAAAAAACTGATTTTCGATGTAAATATAGTGCTCCGCCTTGCTGATAAGCTGGAACATGCTCCGGCGGATATCGTCCTGTTTCATTTCGGGTGCTGGCGCATCTGAATTTGCGTCATGCTCTTTATTCCGCATTTTCAGCGACGCACTGCGCAGCACCTGCACCTGGCAGGTGCCGGGTTTCGGCGACGGATACTTTACCGGGGCTGTCAGATGAGGTTTATCCGTCTGTAATTCGCTTTTTTTACTCTCCTCACCGTAGCTGTTCCAGCGCCAGACAAAGTTTCTCACCAGATCGTCCACCGCTGGCCCCTCAATCCGCACCTGGTAATCCTGCCACGGCATCCGCGGCTGATGCCCTGCATCCAGCCAGTGGTATCGTGGTGGCTCCTCCTGCTCCTCGGGAAACGGTAAATGCGATTCGGGCGAATGTTTTTCGGGCGCATCCGCATTCGGGCGCTGATAATTGTGCGGATTCAGCACTGCATCCGCAATGCGCAGTGCCACTTTCTCTCCTTCCGCCTGGCGCTCCGCTTTTGTCCGGCGTCTGTCCTCCGGAAATGAATCTTCCTGCGGATCGAACTCCACCCTTGGATCGTAACAGTCCTCACCGGATATCCCGGAACTCAGCGGCTCCATATAGCAAACGCAGGAGTTATACATATTCATCCCTTTCCGGTTTGCCGCATCCGCCTTCAGCGTATACCCCTCCAGACCGGTGTTCTCATCATAGCGCCCGTAGGCCAGATCTATCCCTCCCAAAAAGGCTACAGACTCATCAATAATCACGCACTTCTGGTGATGGGAGAAAAAAATACTGGACTGTTGCCCCGCCAGCCGGACGTAAAACGCTTCCCGGCCCAGTTTCGTGTTCAGCGCCGCAAACACCCGCTCTGTGGCTCTCGTATACGTCTCCAACACGGATGAATTCTTCCAGGGCATGATATAGACTTTCAGCTGCGGTTTTACATTCACCTGTTCCCATAACGCATCAACCAGTCTTTTACCCGGTTCCAGCAACGCATCCCAGTTGACCTGCCAGCCGGTAATATAAATACTTTTCGCCGCCTTCCCAAACTCAGCCAGTAATTTATCATAATAGGCTTTTCCTCCCAGGCAGGCATCAACCTGGTTTCCCTCAGTATATTGAGCAAAATTTTGTGCTATTTCTTTATCATCAATTTTGGCGGTGTAATGAATCCAGTGCATATCTGTACCGTGCGCCATTTTAGATTTTTCACTTTCGTCCGTAAAATAGATAGTGCAGTTACTGATATTATCTGACATAATAATTATTCCTCATCCAGCAAAGCAATATTCAGCAGCATCCCGCTCTCTTCCGTTCCCGACTCCTGCTGCACGCACTGCCACAGTTCATCTCCCGGCGTGGAGTCCACCACCGAGTTAAAATACCGGTGATACCCCATCGCATCCTGGGCACAATAATCCTTAATCCTCGGATCTTCCTGAGCAGATACAAAACGAAAATCGAGGTGGTATGCCTTACCCCCCTGCACCAGCCACAGGGTCGATGAATACTGCTGGTACAGTTCCATCAGTTCCTGTTTTTGTTCTTCCGACGCAAACAGCTTACCGTTATCATCGCTTCTCCCGTTCATTACACTCTGATCGGTTGTGACAGCCTGAAGGAACGAGGACGCCACCACGATGTTCCACATCCGGCCCGATAACGCCAGGCCATTCATCCCGGGCGCATCTGACAAGCGTATCGCTGGCTTGTATACCTTCGGATCTGCGGGTGGCGGGAATTTACCAGCCCCGGCTCCGCCATTTCCCCCTCCTGCGTCTCCGTTATCCTGCCCGTCATCCGCGTCACTATCCCCATCATCCTTCAGCGCCTTCAGTACCGCCGGTTGCAGTGTCGGTACCGGTGTTCCCGGACTCCCTCCGCCGTTCAGGTTTATCCTCGGCCCCGTGATATCCACCCCGCCCGCCTGAATGACCACGAACGATGCCCCCACTTTCAGGCTGATACTGCCGCTGCTTTGCAGCACGATACTGTCCTGGACCTTAACGCCCAGCGCACCGCTCACCTTCCGCGCCAGGTCTCCCTTCACCTCCAGGCTGTGCGTCCCCCCGACCCGGCTGATATGGTCTCCCGTCGTGCTCTGCTCCTGCTTCCCTTCCACCGTCAC
>NZ_PQGD01000050.1 GCF_002915575.1 Superficieibacter electus | reverse complement strand
ACGACGAATAACGTCATCGCCGGTGGCCCATGCTGATGTTGCGCTTATCTGTGAACTCGACGAACAATGGAGCTTTACCCCCAGAAGATAAAAGCTATTGAACCTGACAATGCGGATATGCGCTTACTTCAGCAACTGGTTGAGCAGCGTCGTCAGTTGGTTGAAGATAAACGCCGTTTTGTGAACCGGCTAATCAACACGCTCAAACAGTATTATCCTCAACCCCTGGAGTGGTGCTCACATCGGGGTAGCTTGCTATTGTGTGAACTGCTTATACGGTGGCCCAGTCTGCAACAATTGAAACGAGCCCGGCACGACACGATCCGTAACTTTCTGAATGCCAAAGGTGGTCGCGCAATGGCCCTTACCGAGCAGCGTGTGGTGAGTATTGATAATGCCATCCCGTTGACGACAGACCCGAGTGTTATAGAGGCTAATGCTTTGATGGCAACAGCACTGGCGACACAAATTAAAGTCGTGAGTGAAATCATCAAAACCTATGACGAACGAATCGAAACGCTGTTTGACACATTGCCAGATTCGGGGCTGTTCAAATCACTTCCGGGCATGGGGCCGTGTATGGGACCACGAATGCTTGCTACACTTGGTGATAACCGTGACCGGTTTAACAGCGCTGAAGAAATTCAAAACTACGCAGGTATTGCGCCGGTGACAGAACGAAGTGGCCAGAAATCCTGGGTTCACTGGCGATGGCAGTGTGCCAAGTTCGTCCGGCAGACCTTTGTTGAATGGGCTGCCAAGACAGTTAACTCATCATACTTGGCCAGACTTTATTATCAGGGACTGCGAGAAAAAGGAAAATCTCACCAGTCTGCAATCCGGACTCTGGCCTTCAAATGGATAAGGATCATTTACCGCTGTTGGAAGACCCGAACCCAGTATGATGAAGCGAAGTATTTGCTGGCTCTCGAAGCGCGACGCTCGCCCTTACTGAAGCCATAAAAAGCTTGTCGAATGTCTCAGGGCGTGAAGCGGAAGTTCGCAATTGCTCAATACTCTGATGGGTTAATGAAATGGACGATCCCGCCCCGGTAGACGATCCTGCATTATAGTTAGAAGTTACTTTCGAAATTTACGTGAAGGGTGAAAAGTTTTAGACACTTAGACGAATCTTATCTTAATATCTTCTGAAAGCAGTGAGTTAATGAGAGCACAATGTCAAACAAAGTGTACGGGTATAGTGAGTTAGAGGGACTGTCTGATACAGAACTTTTGGCAACACTGCAGTCGAGCTGGGGCTATAAAGATGATAATTTCGAGGTATGGGGTGAAGTTACCCTGTTCAAAGACAGAGAATGGGGGCATTTGAAAAACCCTAGAATGCTGGCCAGCAATAACCTGCTGTCATATCCTCTTACTGGCGTTAATGGTCCCTGCGAATTCTGGATAAACCCGGCAGATGCCAAAAAGTATGGTGATCAGCGTGGTGCCAGGTTCATAAAATGCAAACTAACCCTCTCTCGCCCGAAAGAACGTGAGAAGCACCGGATTCCCTTTATGATGAGTGTGCTGCCCGGGAGTTGCTCATCGCTGGAAAAACTACCTGCCTCAATCCCGCATGATATCGTCACTGCAGACGACGTCTCATATTTCATTGCGAATGAAATCTATCATTTTTATCAACAACAAGCTGCAACTAAAATCGAGCAAGAATTTGCAACCAAACAAAGTATGTTTGAACAGCAGCTTACTGAGGCGCTTGCAGAAAAACAAAGCGCAGAACTGAAACGTGACAATGCAATAAAACTTGTCGAATCGTTGAACAGTATGCGAAAGAAAACTGAACAATCCATTGCTTTACTTGAAACGGATAACGAACTAAAACAAAAACAATTACAGATAACCCTGGAAAATTTCAAAAAAATAGAGGTTGAAATGAATCATAAGATCCTGCGTTTGAAAAAATATGTTTCAGATAAAGCACTTTTTTTGAAAACCTTTGAGTTTTTAGACCAGGAAGACCTTGATAATTTTTTAGTAGAGTCAAAATCTGCGTCGCAGGATGTCGATGGCGTTGTATTCAGAGAACAGCTGAACGGTGATTACAGCAAGGCAATCTCCTATATCCAGTCGCATTTGATTGAAAAGGATATTTTGTATCCCCGCCATATTATCGAAAATTACCTCACCTTACTGCGCACGAAGGATTTGATTATTCTGGCGGGGGAATCGGGATCGGGTAAAACCAACTTAGTTAAGTCGTTTGCGAAAGCTGTTGGGGGGAAAGCAGTTATTATTCCCGTAAAACCAAACTGGACCAGTTCTGAAGATCTGCTTGGTTACTACAACCCTCTGGAGAAAAAATATTTAGCCACCCCTTTTTTAGATGCACTGCTGGAAGCTCAGTTGAACCCGGAGACTCCCTATTTTATCTGCCTGGACGAAATGAATCTGGCGCGCGTGGAATACTATTTTGCTGATTTCTTGTCCCTGCTGGAGTCCCGCGATGAAGCGCCGGAAATTAGTCTGTATTCCGCTGACGAGTCTGCGCACGTACTTTCTGAGTTGAAAGCGGTGGTAGAGATCATTCAAGACAGTAAGGAAAAATACGGCCAGGACGGGGTGGTGAATTTTATTGCGCTGTTGAAAGATGAGGCTATCAATAATCAGTTAAGACAGGCATTTGGTTTTAGTGATAAAAACTCACTCATTAAGTACCACAGCGAGGTACGGCGAATGCTCTTTGCGGCCATGTCAATGCCCTCAAGCATTGTGATGCCGGCGAATGTTCATATTATAGGGGCTATTAACATTGATGAAACCACCCATTATCTTTCACCCAAAATATTAGACCGTGCGCATATTATGCGTTTTGAGTCGCCACTGTTATCTGACTGGGATGCCATCCTCCGTGAAGTGAAGGAGTATGAATTCGACGATGTATCACGACCACTGCTCTTTGAAACCGAAGCATTGGGCATACGTCAAAACTACCCAAAATTTGATCGTGAAAATGAATTTTGTCAGTTGTTCATTGCGTTAAATAAAGAGTTTTTACATAAATTAGGCGTTGAGTTTGGTATGCGTACTATTCGTCAGGGTCTGAATTATTTGCACCTGTTCAAGGATGCCAATGATGACAGAGAGCGGGCAATCAATAACTTTATATTGCATAAAGTTCTGCCGAAATTAACATTTGATGGCAACAAAACCGTGGGTCAGCAAACAAAACTCGAACTGATTGAAAAGGTATTTTTACAGCGAATTAAACAAGAGGTGCCAACCTATGCTGATATTCCTGACGTATTTTCTGCGGTAGTTGCACTTGAACATGTGGTAAATAATGCGAAGTCCAATGATGGTATTGTGAATTTTTGGTCGTAAACTATGACGTCTACCTTTGAAATAAAGTACATCGAAATTCAATGGTATGATAAAGATACCGTCACAAAAGTGACGGAATCGTTGCATGCAATACCCGTTGAATATAATGATGAACATTCACATTTTGAATGTGAAACGACGATCTATCCCAGAACAGAAGGCATTCTGCGGGGGCAATTAGCCGTGCGGTTTATTGCCGGGTCAGCGGTGATCCCTTGCATTAAAATGTCGTACGGTGCAGAGCAACAACTCTTTCCCGTTGAAGATATTGACAGCGGAAAAACCTGGTGGATCGTACAGGATTCGTGGGATGCCAAAGAAAAATATTGGCGGCACAGCAGCGTAAATACTGCGGGAACGTTGATACTGGCCCTTGATGATGTCCATTGTCATATTAATATAGGATCGATGGATTTTAGCAGAGAGCAACTGGAACGTTACCTGACAGGGTTTAAAGATGATTTGTGGGAATTGATTCTGGATGAGTCAAGTTCTGTTCAGGCATCCAGAGAGCAAGGCAGTATTGGCATTAATAATGCAACCATTGATTGTGCACAAAATATAATCATGCATGCCCATAAAATCCTGAGTAACCCTAAGGCTGAACTGCGAGAAATACAAACCCTGAAGCCACGCAAAGCCGTAAAACCGGTTAACCGTACGTTTATGGAGTTAGCAACAAAAACCAATCAATCTGTTTTAACCAGTCGCGCGGTAACGCCGACATTTAACATGGCGGAAAACCGCTATATCCTCTTTGCTCTCGAACGTAGCTATAGGATTATTAAGCAAATTGTTATCTTATCGGGTAACAAAGCGAAACGCTATGCCGCGCTTATTGATAAACTTCAACAACAGTATGATTCCATCACCGATAGCGTAACGATTGACCGGGATCTGGTGGTTAAAGATTTGGAAATCATTCGACAGCGATGCAAGTTAAGCTATTGGCAACAACAATTAGCACAGAGCATTTTTTCCGAAAAAATCGTATATGATGCGGATGGTCCTCAGTATAATGTATTGCACTTTCGCAGCCAAAAACCTACACAAGAGAACGATGGTTTTTTTATTGAGATCAATGTTCAGGGACAGTGGAAGAAAGATAATGAAAAAAGCACGGTTTTATCGTTTAATTCAAAAGTTAACGCATCTTTGCTGAATTTAGTGAGGTGTTTACGGCAACATGCCGAATATAAAATAACGGGTGCCGGTCGCCGTTATGAAACCGCAAAAGCAGTAATTTACGTTATTGACTACTTAAACGATATCGAGATTGTAGATGCGCGGGAGTTATATCTCGCCCAGCAAAAATACAGTCAGGAAATTAAGCAGGGTAAAGTCCTCGATGCTAACAACTGGCAACGAAAGCTCAACCCGCGTGAACTGGATGAGCAAACGAAAGAAAAGGTGGCGCTGCAAAACCGCATCGGGTTTTACAGTGAAAACCAGTCTTTATCGGAAGCGGTGTTTAAAAAAGTCGAGCCAAAACAGCGGCAACTCGCGCAGCTCATTACTCAGTTCAAAGCTCTTGGGGTGACGGCCTCATCTCATTTCCCAAACTCGATGACGTTTGTCCAAAATCCGCATTATCAGGGCGTGCATAACGGTTATAAGCAGCTTATGGCGAGCACCCGTCTGACAAATGAAGATTTATTGCTCAGCCTTGAAGAAATTGATGCGATCGGTCTGGTGAATATGCCGCTTTTGTATGAACGGTGGTGTTTGCTACAAATAATGAAGGTGCTGATCGAATCATTCAGATTTATCCCGCAGACCAACTGGAAATACCAGGTAGTGGATGCCATTAAAGACAGAAAGAAAGATATCGAGATACTCTTCGACAATCCGCATTCTAAAAGAACGCTAACCTTAGCCTATGAAAAAACGTTAGAAAATGGCAAGCGGCCTGATTTTGTTATTGATCTGCAATGGACAGCTGACAAAGATGACCAGGCACGCTATTCCAGACGCTTTGTCCTGGACGCAAAGTTTTATGATCACTCAACATTTGCGCGGTCTGGCGGCCTACTGGGGGTCATTGATGGGCTCCGCAATCAGAAAGATTATCGCGAAGCCACTAATAATCCGGTGTTTTTGATCCATCCCTGCAAGGATGTCATAGCCGACGTCGTTACCGCACAGCATTGGGGTAAATACAGTTATCTGGGAGAGGCAGGTTCGGGGGCCGGTGGTATAAAACCCAATCATGACTATGGCGCTATATTTTTAAGCCCAATAGATAAAGAGCTTTACAACGACGAACTCCAGAGACTATTGGGACTCTTTTTACAATATAAACTCGAAAGTTCGAATACATCTTCCTTGCCTAATGATCTGACGCAGGCTAAACCTTTTTGTATTCGCTGTGGCTCTGTGGAACTTCGCACCATTGAAAAAACGGGTGGCTATACTAATAAACAGGGCGTGCAGTCCGCTCGGACGCCACGTTCAGTCTGGCTACAATGTACAGAGTGTGAGCAATTTATCAGTTTTAATCACTGCCAGCAATCTGACACGCGATTAGTAAAAAATGGTTTATATTGGACTTACCATTCGGCAAGGGCGATTGAACCCTTCAATATTAAATGCCCGGAGTGTGGTGAGTGGGGGGGATGGTGATTAATTATCAAATACAGGTTCAGATATGAAGCTAACGGGCATCACGAATCATGCAAAACAGCGTATTTCAGAACGTTCTACACTGAACCTGTACGAAATAGTGGATATTATTAACGCGCAACGTTTTGAAATACTTGGTTCAAAACCGGGGATCAATAAAACCCATCTGCTGATTTATAGCATCCCTGATAACGCCTGGTTTGTTCTGGTGAGAGACAGCCTGAATGGTGATGTGCTGACATTGTTAACCGCGGCATATCACGTGCGACTGTTCGGGAAAATCAGTGACCTGCAGAAAAAACGCTCCCGTTATATTGCGACCCATGGTCTTAATGAAAATAATGAAATTAATAAGAAGATCTCCCTGTTTCTTGGCTATGTAGACGTCTCTGGTAAAAGTAAAACCAAACGCATCTGGCGTGGCCATTACGAGGATTTCCAGTTTTCATGCGAGGCCTTTTTACATTCATCAGAGCTTCAGCAAATAATGAATGCGCTGCGTACCGGGAAAAAGAGCTGTGCGCACGCTGAACTCCCGGATAATATCGAGACCTGCAGTTATCTAAAGGTGATGTTCAGCGATAATGACAACATGATAATCGATTTATAGCGTTTTTCGAACATTGTTGAACAAATCGAACTTTTGCTGAGTTGCAGGATCAGATCAGGCATTCTCCTGACAGATTGATGCTGATTATTTTTAGCAACGTCCGTTCCTGGCACAGGGCTGCTGTTGCAGCCCTGACAACCTTAGACTTCGATCGATTCAGAGATCTCTAATGCATCATCTACTTCAATGCCCAAATAACGGACTGTGCTTTCCAGTTTATTATGGCCCAACAGAAGTTGGATCACCCGGAGATTCTTGGTTTTCTTGTAGATTAGGTAAGGTTTTGTTCTTCTCATGGAATGTGTGCTGTAAAGCGAATCTTCGAGACCAAGCTTTTCTACCCACTGAATCGCCACGGGTTTAACAGACACCCCGGAGTCATTTAAGATGACTTAAAGAGAGGTGCCCATGAGCGGTAAGCG
>NZ_PQGD01000004.1 GCF_002915575.1 Superficieibacter electus | reverse complement strand
CCCCCAAACCCCCCCCCGCCCCCCCCTATCATATTACAAATTTAATCTGGCCAAACCCGGCCCTTTGGGTTTTATAAAAAAAAAAAACACAAAAACCTCCCCGGGGGGGCCCCGCCCCCCCCAACCGGGCGCGCCGCGAAAACGTTAGTAACTGGACTGCTGGGATTTTTCAGCCTGGATACGCTGATAGATCTCTTCACGGTGAACAGAAACTTCTTTCGGGGCGTTTACGCCAATGCGTACCTGGTTGCCCTTCACCCCTAAAACTGTCACGGTGACCTCATCCCCAATCATGAGGGTTTCACCAACTCGACGAGTCAGAATCAGCATTCTTTGCTCCTTGAAAGATTATAAGAGTCGGGTCTCTCTGTATCCCGGCATTATCCGTCATATAACGCCAAAAAGTAAGCGATGACAAACACGTAAAGTGTAAGCAGTCACGGCATCACAATCTGTTAAACGTAAGTTTAGCCGATATACAAAACTTCAACCTGACTTTATCGTTATAAAACCGTCCCGATAAAGGTAACAGATATGATGTTAGCACCTGATTCAGAGACCAGGCAGACCTGAACTCTGAAATCCATTGTATTCTCATCGTACTGCAAACCAGTCGGTCTGGATAGCAATAGTGCAGTTGCAGAACGCCATCCTGATTAAGGGCGTCACCTGCAACTGCTTATAGTTATTACAGTTTTGTACTCACCCAGCTTTTCACGCTGGCTAATGCAGCAGGTAATGCAGCGACATCGGTACCGCCGGCTTGCGCCATATCAGGACGTCCGCCGCCTTTACCACCTACTTGCTGAGCAACCATGCCTACCAGTTCCCCTGCTTTTACGCGATCGGTGACATCTTTTGATACACCAGCAATCAGAGAAACCTTACCTTCCGCCACGGTTGCCAGAACCACAATTGTTGACCCCAGTTGGTTCTTAAGGTCGTCAACCATCGTTCGAAGCATCTTCGGCTCAACGCCGGCCAGTTCGCTAACCAGCAGCTTAACGCCGTTAATCTCTTCCGCTTTACTGGAAAGACTTGCGCTTTCCTGAGCAGCAGCCTGTGCTTTAAGCTGCTGCAACTCTTTTTCCAGTTGACGAGTACGCTCCAGAACGGCACGTACTTTATCACCCAGATTATGGCTATCGCCTTTCAGTAATTGGGCGATATCACTTAGCTGGTCGCTCTCAGCATGCAGCGTAGCAATCGCACCGTCGCCGGTGACGGCTTCAATACGGCGCACGCCCGCCGCCGTGCCAGATTCAGATATAATGCGGAACAAGCCAATATCACCGGTACGGCTGGCATGTGTACCACCACATAATTCAGTTGAGAAGTCGCCCATGCTTAACACGCGTACCCGCTCGTCGTATTTCTCACCGAACAGTGCCATCGCACCCTTCTCGCGCGCGGCATCCAGATCCATGATGTTCGTTTCAACCGGCAGGTTACGACGGATCTGCGCATTCACCAGATCTTCCACCGCGCGGATCTCCGCCGGTTTCATCGCTTCGAAATGCGAGAAGTCGAAACGCAGCACTTTATCGTTAACCAGCGAACCTTTCTGGGCAACGTGAGTACCTAATACCTGACGTAATGCCGCGTGCATCAGATGGGTAGCCGAGTGGTTACGACGAATACGCGCCCGGCGCTCTTCATCGACATCCGCGTGAACGGCGTCCCCCACTTTCAGGGAGCCGGTAGTCAATTTACCGAGGTGTCCGATCGCCTGACCATACTTCTGGGTATCGTCTACCGTAAAGCTAAAGCCCGCGCCTTTCAGTTCGCCTTTATCGCCCACCTGACCGCCCGACTCACCGTAGAATGGCGTTTCGTCAAGGACGACCACCGCCTGCTGACCGGCGCTAATAGCGTCAGTGGCTTTGCCATCAACGAACAGCGCGGTCACTTTGCCGTTCAGTTCCAGATGATCGTAACCTTTAAACTCAGACGTACCGTCAACGCGGATCATGGCGTTATAGTCCGCGCCGAAGCCGCTGGATTCACGCGCGCGACGGCGCTGCGCTTCCATTGCAGCTTCAAAGCCCGCTTCGTCTACTTTGATATTGCGCTCACGGCAAACGTCTGCAGTCAGGTCAACCGGGAAGCCGTAAGTGTCATACAGACGGAAAGCGGTTTCACCATCCAGCGTATCACCGGTCAGTTTTGCCAGCTCTTCGTCCAGCAGCGCCAGGCCACGCTCAAGAGTACGGGCAAACTGCTCTTCTTCCGTTTTCAGTACCTGCTCAACCTGAGCCTGCTGACGTTTTAGTTCGTCACCGGCGGCACCCATCACGTCAATCAGCGGCCCAACCAACTTATAGAAGAAGGTATCTTTCGCGCCGAGCATGTTGCCATGACGAATAGCACGACGAATGATACGACGCAGCACGTAGCCACGGTTTTCATTCGACGGGATCACGCCGTCAGCAATCAGGAAAGCACAGGAACGAATATGATCGGCGATCACCCGCAGCGATTTATTGCTCAGATCGGTGGCACCCGTCACTTTTGCCACCGCATCAATCAGGGTACGGAACAGGTCAATTTCATAGTTGGAATTAACGTGTTGCAGAACCGCAGTAATACGCTCTAGCCCCATACCGGTATCAACAGAAGGTTTCGGTAGCGGCTCCATGGTGCCGTCAGCCTGGCGGTTGAACTGCATAAAGACGATGTTCCAGATCTCAATATAGCGATCGCCGTCTTCTTCCGGGCTTCCCGGAGGACCGCCCCAGATATGATCGCCATGATCGTAGAAAATTTCGGTGCAAGGACCGCACGGACCGGTATCGCCCATCTGCCAGAAGTTATCAGAGGCATACGGCGCGCCTTTATTGTCGCCAATGCGAATAATGCGCTCAGCCGGGATACCGACTTCTTTTTCCCAGATGGCGTACGCTTCGTCATCAGTTTCGTAAACGGTCACCCACAGACGCTCTTTTGGCAGGGCGAACCAGTTTTCCCCGGTCAGCAGTTCCCACGCGTACTGGATGGCGTCGTGTTTAAAGTAATCCCCGAAGCTGAAGTTACCCAGCATTTCAAAGAAAGTATGGTGGCGCGCAGTGTAACCGACATTTTCCAGGTCGTTATGCTTACCGCCCGCACGCACGCAACGCTGAGACGTCGTGGCACGCGAGTAGTTGCGTTTGTCCAGCCCAAGGAAAACATCCTTGAACTGATTCATCCCGGCGTTAGTAAATAGCAGCGTCGGGTCGTTATGAGGAACGAGGGAGCTGCTGGCAACTACCTGATGTCCCTTACCATGGAAAAAGTCGAGAAACGCCTGACGGATCTCAGCGGTGCTCTTGCTCATAATTATCCTGAAATCAAGCTAACGAGTATCGTAGCCAGCGCATGTGCTGAAGCACACTCACGCCAGCGACTGAAAAAAGTGGGAATAAGATAAGTTTTCTTGACGGGGAAGTAAAATCCCCGATGCGGTCAATCGGAAAAATTTCGCCAGATATCCTGGATATCTTCCATCAGATAGCCGCGATAGAGTAAAAAGCGCTGAATTTTCACCTTTTGCACAAACTCGGTAGGCAGCGGCTCGCCGTATTTTCGTACCGCCTGGTCTTTAGCCAGTGCCGCCCATTCAATATCGCATTCGCGCATCGCCCTTTCGCCAACCTCACGAGGAATGCCTTTTTGATTGAGTTCCTGACGAATACGCGCCGGCCCGTATCCTTTGCGGCTACGGCTGGCGATAAACTGTTGTACGAAACGGCTGTCATCAAGGTAATGGTTTTCGATGCACCATGCGATAACGCGATCCACATCCTCCGGCGTCGCATCTGATGCTTCCAGCCCTTGTTTCGTGACGATGGGCGCGCTCAGTTTACGCCGCAACTCCTGTTCACTGTGATCGCGCATCGCCAGAATGCGCACCGCGCGGTCAAGCAGGCGCGAATACGCAGAGCGGCGGGAAGTATTCTCTGTCATCTCAAAACCTGTAAGCGTTGAAATAGCAAAAGGGCCGCATTACGCAGCCCTTTTTTGACTAACATCCGTTGATGTTACCTGTTTTGCCGAAAGATACTATCTGTAGCGTTTCCTCCCGGCGCGATCGAAGATTAAAAATCTTCTTTCGCTTCAGCGGCGTTTTCGTCGTCAGGATCAACCACGAAGTCCGGCTTGTCGTTCGGGTTGCTAAGCAGAAGCTCACGCACTTTCTTCTCGATCTCTTTCGCCGCAGCCGGATTCTCTTTCAGCCAGGTAATCGCATTCGCTTTACCCTGACCAATTTTGTCACCGTTATAGCTATACCAGGCACCCGCTTTCTCGATCAGCTTTTCTTTCACGCCAAGATCGACCAGTTCGCCGTGGAAGTTAATGCCTTCACCGTAAAGGATCTGGAATTCAGCCTGTTTAAACGGCGCAGCGATTTTGTTTTTCACCACTTTAACGCGGGTTTCGCTACCGACAACGTTCTCGCCTTCTTTCACCGCACCGATACGACGGATATCCAGACGCACGGAAGCGTAGAATTTCAGCGCGTTACCGCCGGTGGTGGTTTCCGGGTTACCGAACATCACACCGATTTTCATACGGATCTGGTTGATGAAGATCAGCAGCGTATTGGACTGCTTCAGGTTACCGGCCAGTTTACGCATCGCCTGGCTCATCATACGTGCCGCGAGGCCCATGTGAGAGTCACCGATTTCGCCTTCAATTTCCGCTTTTGGCGTCAGCGCCGCTACGGAGTCGACGACGATAACGTCAACAGCACCAGAGCGTGCCAGCGCGTCACAGATTTCCAGCGCCTGCTCACCGGTGTCCGGCTGAGAACAGAGCAGGTTGTCGATATCGACGCCCAGTTTACGTGCGTAAACCGGATCAAGGGCGTGTTCTGCGTCGATAAACGCACAGGTTTTGCCTTCACGCTGTGCAGCGGCCACAACCTGTAGGGTCAGCGTGGTTTTACCTGAGGACTCCGGTCCGTAGATTTCTACGATACGGCCCATTGGCAAACCGCCTGCGCCCAGCGCAATATCCAGTGAAAGCGAGCCGGTAGAGATGGTTTCCACGTCCATGGAACGGTCTTCACCCAGACGCATGATGGAGCCTTTGCCAAATTGTTTTTCAATCTGGCCCAGTGCTGCCGCCAACGCTTTCTGTTTGTTTTCGTCGATAGCCATTATTACTCCTTTCATACCGGGTGAAGCTGGTTTACACCACGCCGGGGATTACTGTTCTGTTGCGCTAATTATACTGTATAGCTATACAGTATCAAGTGTTTTGTAGAAAATTTTGCCACAGGGTTTGCAGGGCATAAGCCGTGGCCTGACGTCGTACGGCGTCACGGTCACCGGAGAAACATTCACAGCGGGTAATGCCCTCCCCACGGGCGCTGGCAAAGCCAAACCACACCGTGCCAACGGGTTTAGTTTCACTTCCGCCGTCTGGCCCGGCAATGCCGCTGATAGAGACGGCATAATCGGCACGCGCGGCTCGCAATGCGCCAATCGCCATCTCGACGACAACGGGTTCGCTCACTGCGCCGTGCTGCTCAAGCGTCGCGGTTTGTACGCCGATCATTTGTGCTTTCGCCTCATTACTGTAGGTGACAAACCCGCGTTCAAACCATGCAGAGCTGCCTGCAATATCAGTAATGGCTTTCGCCACCCAACCGCCAGTGCAGGATTCTGCGGTGGTCATTGTCGCGCCTCGCGCGCTAAGGGCCTGCCCTACCCGCTCACTTAGCTGCCGTAATTCACTGTCGGTCATGTGCGCCCTATAATGCCGAAAAGGATGGAAAACAAGATAGCACTTTCCACAACGAGATGGGGGCGACGAGTTGATTTTACGAGGAAGATTCAGAAAAAAGGCCAGCTATGCTGACCTTTAACGACGCCTGATAGTAGGACGCTGTTATTTCATGCTATTAGCGATGGTCTCAATATTATGACGCATCGCTTTCTCATAGGTATCCGCCACGCCGCCGGGAGCGGACAAGGCTTCCGGATACAGTTCACCGCCCGGCTGCGCACCGGTAGCGCTGGCAATCTGGCGAACCAGACGCGGATCAAGCTGGTTTTCCATAAACCAGACTTTCACACCATCGGCTTTTATCTGTTTAATCATCTGGGCGATCTGCGCCGCACTCGGTTCGCTTTCTGAGGACAGACCCTGCGGTGCCAAAAAGGTAACGCCATATGCCCGGCTAAAATAGCCAAAGGCGTCGTGGCTGGTCAGCACCTTGCGCTTTGCCTGGGGGATGGCGCTAAACTGCGTTTTTGCCCAGCCATCCAGTTGTTGAAGCTGCGCGATATAGCGACTGCCCGATGTTTTCAGGTCAGCAGCATCTTCCGGGTCAGCTTTTTCCAGCGCAGCCTGAATATTTTGCGCGTAACGGGCACCGTTAGCCATGTTGTTCCACGCATGCGGATCGGTCACCGTTTTGCCGTCTTCTTCCAGCGTATGCGTTTTTATACCGTCCGAGGCGACAACCAGCGTGCCGTGAAAACCGGAGGCTTTCACCATCCTGTCAAGCCAGCCCTCCAGGCCCAGTCCGTTAACCACCACTACATCAGCCTTGCTCAGCATCGCGCTGTCTTTCGGTGAAGGTTCAAAGGTATGCGGATCGCCATCCGGCCCCACCAGCGTATTCACGTTGACATGATCGCCGCCTACCTGCTCGACGATGTCGCCAAGTATTGAAAAACTGGCCACCACATTCAACGTTTTTGCCATTGCGTTCTGCGCCATGACGCTAAGCGCCAGTGCGATAATCACCCCGTTACGTTTCATTATTTCCCCTTGCTGTCAAAAATAAGCGCGCAGACTGCTTGCCAGCCCGCTACGCTTGCCAAAGATAACGGATATAAAAAACAGTGCGCTGGCGGTCAGGACGATTGACGGCCCGGCGGGCAGACTGGCCCCCCACGAAAGGCTTAATCCCAGCCAGGCACTGACGACGCCCCCTGCCCCGGCCAGCAAAAGCAGTCCCGGCAAGGTTCTGGCCCAACAGCGAGCGGCGACAGCAGGCAGCATCATGACGCCTACCGCCATCAGCGTGCCCAGCACCTGAAAGCCGGCGACCAGATTCAATACCAACAGCGCCAGAAACAGACCGTGTAAAAGTGAAGGCAGCCAGCGCGCATTGACTTCAAGCCAGGCGCTGTCAAATGCTTCGCTGACCAGCCCCCGATAGAACATCGCCAGACAAACCAGCGTGACGCCAGAAACACCCGCGACGAAAAAAGCCGCGTCGGCGTCGACGGCGAGAATCGAGCCAAACAGCAAATGCAGGAGATCGACACTCGAGCCGCGCAGGGAAACCAGCGTCACGCCCAGCGCCAGCGAACCGAGATAAAACCCGGCGAAACTGGCGTCCTCTTTAAGCAGCGTGCGGCGGCTGACCCATCCCGCAGTTAAAGCCACAGCGATACCGGCAATAAATCCGCCGATACTCATCGCCAGCAGCGACATGCCATTAAGCAGATAGCCGATTGCCACGCCCGGTAAAATGGCATGAGAAAGCGCATCGCCCATCAGGCTCATCCGCCGTAAGAGCAAAAACACGCCCAGCGCCGTAGTACTCATGGAGAGCGCCAGGCACACCACCAGCGCGCGACGCATAAAACCGTACTCAATGAACGGCTGAAAAAAGAGGTGCCAAATCATGCCGGGAGCGCCTCCTGCGTGCGGCCCCAGTACGCCTTTTCAGCCGCCAGGTGGAGGGTTTCAGGGAAATACTCTGCCACGCACTGGCTGTCGTGCAGCACGGCCAGCACCGTTTGTCCCTGACGGTTCATCTCCATCATCAGGGCCATCAGGACCTGCCGGGTCGCTTCATCGACACCGGTAAAAGGTTCATCAAGCATCACCAGCGGAGCCTGCTGGAGCAGAACGCGGGCGAATAACATTCGCTGGAATTGCCCGCCGGAAAGCCGGTCAATAGTGTCTCGCGCCAGTGAAGAAAGGCCGACGCGCTCCAGCACGGCCGCAATACGCACGCGCGTGGCCCGATCCAGCGCTTTCAGGAGCGAAACACGCGGCCAGGCTCCCATACTCACCACGTCCTGGACGGTAAGCGGAAACTGTGACTCCAGCGCATGACGCTGCGCCAGCCAGCCAATAACCGGTCGCCCTGCTGACCAGTGAATACTGCCGCTGACCGGAGAAATAAAGCCCGCCAGTGTTTTCAACAACGTCGATTTACCGCAGCCGTTAACGCCGGTAATCGCGATCATACTGCCCGTTTCAATAGTGCCGCTTAGCGACGGGGTCACGGGCTGGCGGTCGTAGCCTGCCACAAGATGATCCAGTTCCATCATGGCAATGCGACCGCCCAGTGAATGGCCAGCCCCAGAACGATCAGCAACAGTAGCGCAAACAACAAACGCGTCGTGGCGGAGAAGGAAAAAAGCGTAGAAGAAAGCATAGAAAACCTCAATATGTTATAACATAACAATATTGAGTTTGTAGAGAAATGTAAACCGGATTTGCCCGCAGGACTATGTCGAAATATTTCAGACGAAAGTAATAATGCGCTCGCCCCGGCGCTTAACGCAGGGGCGAGCGAGAAAGGCAGAAAGCGCAGTTAGCTTAACGGGCCAGCGCTACCGCTTCTCCCAGCTGCCAGACGGCCATCGCATAGTTAGTGCTGTGGTTATAACGCGTGATGGTGTAGAAATTAGGCAGGCCATACCAGTACTGATAACTGGTACCGATATCCAGCCGCAGCAGGCTGGCCTGCTGATGGTTCCCCAGCGGCTGAAGCGGCGTCAGCCCGGCGACCGCAAGCTGCGATACGCTGTATTTGGTATTGAAGCCGCTTTCCAGCCCCTGCGCCTGACCGCTGGCCTGTACGGCAACCAGGTCTCCCTTCACCCAGCCATGTTCTTTGAAATAATTAGCCACGCTGCCGATGGCGTCTTCCGGGTCCCACAGGTTAATACGGCCATCGCCATTAAAATCAACGGCATATTGCTTGTATGAGGACGGCATAAACTGACCGTAGCCCATCGCCCCGGCAAACGATCCCTGCAAATCCAGCGGGTCGTCCTGCTCATCACGCGCCATCAACAAGAAGGTTTCCAGTTCGCCGGAGAAATATTCAGCGCGGCGCGGATAATTAAAGGAAAGCGTGGCCAGCGCATCAAGAATTCGGGTTTTCCCCATTACCCGGCCCCAGCGCGTTTCCACACCGATAATACCGACGATGATTTCCGGAGGTACGCCATAAACCTGCCACGCGCGGTTCAGCGCATCCTGATACTGGTTCCAGAACACCACGCCGTTTTGCACGTTATCCGGGGTAATAAACTGCTGGCGATAGCGTAACCACGCGCCATTCGGGCCGCTGGGCAATGTCGATGTCGTCGGTGCCTGCCTGTCCATCAGACGCAGCACGTTATCTTTGCGCTTCGCCTGCGACAGGATCTCCTGAAGCTGCTGCTTATTAAAGCCATGCTTGCTCACCATCTTGTCGATGAACTGCTCCGCCGCCGGGTTATTGGCGAAATCACCGCTGAGCATCATCACATTATGCTGCGGCTCCAGCAGGAAACCGCCAGAGGGAGCAGGTGCTACCGTTTCCGGAGAGGCGGAGGTTTTCGGTTGGCTGCTGCAGGCCGCGAGCAGGGTAATTAACGGAAATAAAGTCAGGTAACGACGCTTAAACATGGGAGTTCCATTCAACGAATTTGGGCAAAGGCAAGTATGGTAAAACATCCGCCCGCTCTCAAGGAAGCGGCTTCCTGCCGCAGTAAAAAGTTTTTCTGCCGCTCACTTCTTACCGCTTCCGCCAAAAACTTTCAAACTAAAATATTTATCTTTCATTTTGCGATCGAATTAACACTTTTAAATCTTTCGATCTGATTAAAATAACTCACCATTTAGCAAGACCATACCCTACAGGAGTAAGAGAATAATGATTGACGCCATTACGCATGGTGCAGAGTGGTTTATCGGACTGTTTCAGAAAGGTGGTGAGGTGTTTACCGGGATGGTGACAGGTATTCTGCCTCTGCTGATCAGCCTGCTGGTGATCATGAATGCCCTGATCAATTTCATCGGCCAGCAGCGGATTGAGAAATTCGCCCAGCGCTGCGCCGGAAACCCACTCTCCCGTTATCTGCTGTTGCCCTGCATCGGAACCTTTGTGTTTTGTAACCCGATGACCCTAAGCCTGGGCCGTTTTATGCCGGAGAAATACAAACCGAGCTATTACGCTGCCGCCTCATATAGCTGTCACTCCATGAACGGTTTATTTCCGCATATCAACCCGGGTGAACTGTTCGTTTATCTCGGTATTGCCAACGGTCTGACCACCCTCGGCTTGCCGCTCGGTCCGCTGGCGGTGAGCTATCTGCTGGTAGGGCTGGTGACTAACTTCTTTCGCGGCTGGATAACCGATCTGACGACCGCCATTTTTGAGAAAAAAATGGGCATTCAACTTGAGCAACACGTGCGTTTGTCTGGAGCGACATCATGAAGCGTATTCGTATAGAAAAAGGCGCGGGCGGCTGGGGCGGCCCGCTGGAGCTGGAGGCCACGCCCGGCAAGAAAATCGTCTATATCACTGCCGGAACGCGTCCCGCCATTATCGATAAGCTCGCGCAGATGACCGGCTGGCAGGCGGTAGACGGATTTAAAGAGGGCGAACCGCCGGAAGCAGAAATCGGCGTGGCCATCATTGATTGCGGCGGCACGCTGCGCTGCGGACTGTACCCCAAACGGCGAATCCCGACAGTCAATATTCACGCCACCGGTAAATCCGGCCCAATGGCGCAGTACATCCTGGAAGATATCTATGTCTCCGGTGTGAAGGAAGACAACATAACCTGGGCGGGCGAAAACAGCGCCAGTGCAGGCCGGGATTACGACAGCAGTAAAAAAATTACCGAGCAGAGCGACGGCCTGCTGGCGAAAGTGGGTATGGGTATGGGGTCAGCCGTAGCGGTGTTATTTCAGGCGGGCCGCGAAACCATCGATACGGTGCTGAAAACCATTCTGCCGTTTATGGCCTTCGTCTCGGCCTTGATCGGCATCATTATAGCCTCCGGGCTGGGCGACTGGATCGCTCACGGTCTGGCCCCGCTGGCCAGTCATCCGCTGGGGCTGGTGACGCTGGCGTTGATTTGCTCTTTTCCGCTGTTATCTCCTTTCCTCGGGCCGGGCGCGGTTATCGCGCAGGTGATTGGTGTGCTGATTGGCGTGCAGATTGGTCAGGGACATATTCCGCCGTACCTGGCGCTCCCTGCCCTGTTTGCGATTAATGCCCAGGCCGCCTGCGACTTTATTCCGGTGGGGCTATCGCTGGCGGAAGCGCGCCAGGACACGGTGCGTGTTGGCGTGCCGTCGGTGCTGGTCAGCCGCTTTCTGACCGGAGCGCCGACGGTGCTCATCGCCTGGTTTGTTTCCGGCTTTATTTACCAATAAGGAGTCTGAAGATGACGGTTATTTACCAGACCACCATTACCCACATCGGCCAGTGCGCGGCTGATGCGCTGAACGATCGGATGCTGATCACGTTTCGCGAGGGCGCGCCGGCGGACATTGTGGAGTTTTGTTTTATCCACTGCCACGGCGAACTGACCGGCACGCTCAGACCAGGTACGCACTTTGAGCTGGGCGATCGGTGCTATGACGTCACGGCGGTGGGGGATGTCGCGGAACAAAATTTGCGTGAGCTTGGGCATATCACCCTGCGCTTTGATGGGCAACATGAGGCGGAATATCCCGGTACCGTTCACGTTGCAGGTCCTGTGCCGGAGGGCATCGCCCCCGGCTGTATGTTGAAATTTGTCGCTTAAGTAGTAAGGAGAAAAGTATGAGTCAGGTTGCCGTTGTCATTGGCGCAGGACAGACCCTGGGGGCGTTCCTGAGCCGTGGGCTTGCCGCAGAAGGCTACCGCGTGGCGGTTGTGGATATTCAGAGTGATAAAGCGGCTACGGTCGCGAAAGAAATTAACGCTGAATTTGGTGAAGGGATGGCGTATGGCTTCGGGGCCGATGCCACCTGCGAGCACAGCGTACTGGCGCTGGCGCGCGGCGTGGATGAAATCTTTGGCCGCGTCGATTTGCTGGTTTACAGCGCCGGGATCGCCAAAGCCGCGTTTATCAGCGATTTTGCGCTGGGTGATTTCGACCGCTCTTTGCAGGTGAATTTGGTGGGCTATTTCCTTTGCGCCCGTGAATTTTCTCGTCTGATGATCCGTGACGGTATTCAGGGACGAATTATTCAAATTAACTCTAAATCAGGCAAGGTTGGCAGCAAGCATAACGCCGGGTATAGCGCGGCGAAATTCGGCGGCGTCGGGTTGACACAGTCGCTGGCCCTGGATCTCGCGGAGTATGGTATTACCGTTCACGCGCTGATGCTTGGCAACCTGCTCAAATCACCGATGTTCCAGTCCTTGCTGCCGCAGTACGCGGCCAAGCTGGGTATTAAAGCGCAGGAAGTCGAACAGTATTACATCGACAAAGTGCCGCTTAAACGCGGCTGTGATTATCAGGACGTGCTGAATATGCTGCTCTTTTACGCCAGTCCGAAGGCATCTTATTGTACCGGGCAGTCGATTAACGTGACCGGCGGGCAGGTGATGTTTTAAGCCTGTGCCACTCTGCCCGGTGGCGCTGCGCTTACCGGGCCTACAAATGCCAGCCGTAAATAGCCGCCCGGCATTAAACCCGCGGAGCCTAAGACATTCCAACCTCCGCCGTAGGCCGGGCAAGCGCAGCGCCGCCCGGCATTAAACCCGCGGAGCCGAAGACATTTCAATCTCCGCTGTAGGCCGGGCAAGCGCAGCGCCGCCCGGCATTAAACCCGCGGAGCCGAAGACATTTCAACCTCCGCTGTAGGCCGGGCAAGCGCAGCGCCGCCCGGCATTACTATCACCGGGGCCGGAGACATTACGTTTTCCCCAAAAAGAGGCATTAACCATGGTTACTACCCTGATTACCGTTGCCATTATCGCCTGGCTCAGCCAGCTTGCCCTCGGCGGCTGGCAAATCTGGCGATTTAATCGCGCTTTCGACCAACTCTGCCAGCAGGGGCGCGTCGGCGTTGGCCGCTCCGGCGGTCGCTTTAAACCCAGAGTCGTTATCGCCGTCGCGCTCGACAAGGATGACAAAGTCTGCGATTCGCTCATCATGCGCGGCCTCACCGTTTTCGCGCGTCCCGGCAAAATCAGGAACATTAACGGAAACTATCTTGAAGAATTAAAGCCTGATGTGATCTTTCCACAAGATCCACTCTGTCAGAATGCACTATCATTGGCGCTTAAACTGAAACATGGGTAATTTCGTTGTGAATGCTAATAGCTTGCGAAATTATCACTTCGCAATTTAATTTGGGTATCCACGCCTATGAAACCACGTCAGCGCCAGGCGGCCATTCTTGAGCATCTGCAAAAACAGGGGAAATGCTCTGTTGAGGAACTGGCACAGCACTTTGACACCACCGGCACCACCATCCGCAAAGACCTGGTGATACTGGAAAATACGGGAACTGTTATCCGCACCTATGGCGGCGTCGTGTTGAATAAAGATGAGGCCGATCCGCCTATCGACCACAAGACGCTAATCAACACCGATAAAAAAGCGCTGATCGCCGAAAGCGCGGTAACGTTTATTCATGACGGTGACTCCATTATTCTGGATGCAGGCAGTACCGTATTACAGATGGTGCCCCTGCTCAGCCGTTTTAATAACATTACGGTGATGACCAACAGCCTGCATATCGTCAATGCGCTGTCTGAACTGGACAACGAACAGACCATCCTGATGCCCGGCGGCACCTTTCGTAAAAAATCGGCCTCTTTTCATGGCCAGCTCGCCGAAAACGCATTCCAGCATTTCAGCTTCGATAAGCTGTTTATGGGCACCGACGGTATTGATTTGAATGCGGGCGTCACCACCTTTAACGAAGTCTTCAGCGTCAGTAACGCAATGTGCGCCGCCGCACGCGAAATCATCCTGATGGCGGATTCATCAAAATTTGGCCGCAAAAGCCCTAACATCGTTTGTGGCCTGGAGCGCGTCAATAAGCTGATCACCGATGCGGGCATCACCCCGGCGTTTCGTCAGGCGCTGGAGGAAAAAGGCGTTGAAGTGATTATTACCGGAGAAAAGCATGAGTGAGTTTCTGTTAGAGGCAGGCCGCCAGACGTTGCAACTGGAATTACAGGAAGCCAGCCGCCTGCCAGACCGGCTGGGCGACGATTTTATTCGTGCCGCCAATACCATTATCCAGTGTACGGGCAAGGTTATCGTCTCGGGGATGGGCAAGTCCGGGCATATCGGTAAAAAGATCGCCGCCACGCTCGCCAGCACCGGTACCCCGGCATTTTTTGTCCATCCGGCCGAAGCATTGCACGGCGATCTCGGGATGATCGAAAGCCGTGACGTGCTGCTGTTTATCTCCTATTCCGGTAGCGCCAAAGAGCTGGATCTGATTATCCCGCGCTTACAGGAAAAAGCGGTGACGCTGCTGGCGATGACCGGCAAATCCCGCTCCCCGCTGGCGCTGGCCGCCTCGGCAGTGCTGGATATTTCCGTCGAGCGTGAAGCCTGCCCGATGCATCTGGCACCAACCTCCAGCACGGTAAATACGCTGATGATGGGCGACGCGCTGGCGATGGCGGTGATGCAGACGCGCGGTTTTAATGAGGAAGACTTTGCCCGTTCGCATCCGGCAGGGGCGCTGGGGGCGCGGCTGCTGAACAAAGTGCATCATCTGATGCGCCGCGATGCGGCCATCCCGCAGGTGAAACTGACCACCAGCATAATGGATGCCATGATGGAACTCAGCCGCACCGGGCTGGGGCTGGTTGCGGTCTGCGATAACGACGCGCAGGTTAAGGGCGTGTTTACCGACGGCGACCTGCGACGCTGGCTGGTGGGCGGCGGCGCATTAACCGCCGAGGTGGGCGGCGCGATGACGCGCGGCGGGATCACCCTTCAGGCCAACAGCCGCGCGATTGATGCCAAAGATATCCTGATGAAGCGCAAAATCACCGCCGCACCGGTGGTGGACGATCAGGGCAAGCTCACCGGCGCGATTAACCTTCAGGATTTCTACCAGGCAGGCATCCTCTAGGCTTTCAGCCCGAGACGCTTCGCCAGCCGGTGCAGGTTGGCGACGTCGGTTTCCAGCCGCCTCGCGCTGGCCGCCCAGTTTCCTTCGCTTTGCGCCAGCGCGCGGGTGATCATTTCCCGCTGAAAACGCCCGGTCGCCTCGCGCAGGTTGGTGTTATCAGGCGGCAGCGCTACGCTGGTAACCGGGGCCGGTTGATCGTGCAGGGTGAAATGCTTTGCCTCCAGCACGACGTCATCACCTGTTGTCGTGGCCCGCGCCAGCACCACCGCCCGGTGAATAGCGTGTTCCAGTTCGCGCACATTACCCGGCCAGCCGTAACCCGCCAGATGCGCCCGTGCGCCAGGACTTAACACCACCTGTGCCAGCCCGAACCGCACCCGGCACTGCTCGCAAAAATAGCCCGCCAGCAGCACCACATCATCTCCCCGCTCGCGCAGCGGCGGCACTGAGAGCGGGAAAACGCTCAGCCGATGGAAAAGGTCGGCACGAAAACGTCCGGCCAGCACCTCTTCGCGCAGGTCGCGGTTGGTGGCCGCCAGCACGCGCACGTTCACCCGCAAACTGCGATCGTCGCCCACCCGCTGAATATCGCCGTACTGCAAAACGCGCAGCAGCTTGGCCTGAAGCGCCAGCGACAGCTCGCCGATTTCATCCAGAAATAACGTGCCGTTATCCGCCATCTCAAACTTTCCGCTGCGATGGCTGATAGCGCCAGTAAACGCGCCTTTCACATGGCCGAACAGCTCGCTTTCCGCCACGCTCTCCGGCAGCGCCGCGCAGTTAAGATAACCCAGCGGACTGGCCGCACGCGCCGAGCCTTCGTGAATCGCTTTCGCCACCAGCTCTTTACCGGTGCCGGTTTCGCCACCAATCAGCACGTTTAGATCGGAGGCCGCAACGATGGCAATCTCTTTTTTCAGTTGCACCATGCTCTCTGACAGGCCGATCATCTCCTGCCCCGGGGCCTGCCCGTAGCCATTATTTTCCCCTGGCAAGACGTTCTGGCTCTCAAGCTGGGCAATCAGCAGTGCATTATTCAGCGCGCCCGCCACCAGCGCGGCGATTAACCGTAGCTCTTCATCGCTGAAGTTATCGAAGCGGTCGGCAGACATACCGTCGAGGGTCAGCGCGCCAATCAGGTTTTGCCCGGCAAACAGCGGCAGTCCGACGCAGGCGTGGACCTTCAGGCTCTCCTGACCAGGGATCAGACCGTCGTAAGGATCGGGCAAATCGCTGTCCGCCGGGAAACGTACCACGTCGCCCGCACGGGCAATCGCTTCCAGGCGCGGATGCCCGGCCAGCGCGAACCGCCGCCCCAGCACGTCCTGCGCCAGCCCGTCGATGGCCAGCGGAATAAACTGATGCGCCTCGTAGCGCAGCAGCGCCGACGCGTCACAGCCCAGCGCCTGACGGAGTGTGGCGATCAGCCGCGCAAAACGATCCTGATGACCGATGTCACGCTGTAATTCGATGGCGATTTTCGCCAGTACCTCAACGGAAAAACCCATTTAACCTCATTGTCTTTTTGACTATCTCTACTGTCATTTTGACTATCCAGATAATATTCATTATGACATACACAACGCAAACTTGTAATAAAATAAGCAATAAAATCAACACAATGAAAACTGGCACGCTTATTGATTATAGCAATATATCTTTCTTATAAATTGATTTAAACCAGAGGTTGTTATGGCTATTCGTGTAAAAAACAATATTCAGTGGGTTGGACAACGTGACTGGGAAGTGCGTGATTTTCACGGCACCGAATACAAAACCTTGCGCGGCAGCAGCTACAACAGCTACCTGATCCAGGAAGGGAAAAACGTTCTCATTGATACCGTCGATCACAAATTCAGCCGCGAGTTCGTGCAAAACCTGCGCGCGGAGATCGACCTGACGAAGATCGATTACATCGTCATTAACCATGCCGAAGAAGACCACGCCGGCGCGCTGACCGAACTGATGTCTTATATTCCGCATACCCCAATTTACTGCACCGCCAACGCCATTGACTCCATTAATGGCCACCACCATCACCCGGAGTGGAATTTTAATGTAGTGAAAACCGGTGACGCGCTGGACATCGGCAACGGCAAACAGCTTATTTTCGTTGAAACCCCGATGCTGCACTGGCCGGATAGCATGATGACCTATATGACTGGCGACGCGGTACTGTTCAGCAATGACGCCTTTGGTCAGCACTACTGCGACGAACGCCTGTTTAACGATGAAGTCGATCAGACCGAGTTATTTGAGCAGTGCCAGCGCTACTATGCCAACATTCTGACGCCATTCAGCCGTCTGGTGACGCCAAAAATCACCGAGATTTTAGGCTTCAATCTGCCGGTCGATATGATTGCCACCTCACACGGCGTGGTATGGCGCGACAACCCGACGCAAATTGTCGAACTGTATCTGAAATGGGCAGCGGATTATCAGGAAGACCGCATCACGATTTTCTACGACACCATGTCGAATAATACCCGCATGATGGCAGACGCCATCGCTCAGGGCATCAACGAAGTCGACCCTCATGTGGCGGTGAAAATCTTTAACGTCGCCCGCAGCGACAAAAACGAGATCCTGACCAACGTCTTCCGCTCTAAAGGCGTGCTGGTCGGCACCTCAACCATGAATAACGTGATGATGCCGAAAATAGCCGGACTGGTTGAAGAGATCACCGGCCTGCGTTTTCGCAACAAACGCGCCAGCGCCTTCGGCTCCCACGGCTGGAGCGGCGGCGCGGTGGATCGTCTCTCCACCCGATTGCAGGATGCCGGTCTGGAGATGTCCCTCAGCCTGAAAGCCAAATGGCGTCCGGACTTCGACGCGCTGGAAGTCTGCCGTCAGCATGGTCGTGAGATCGCCCGTCAGTGGGCGCTGGCTCCGCTGCCGGAATCCCCGGCGGTTATCACTCCGACGCAGGAAGCCTGCGCCACCATCACTGCCGACCTGGGTCCCTGCATGCAGTGCAGCGTGTGCCAGTGGGTTTACGATCCGCAAACCGGCGAACCGATGCAAAATGTTGCCCCCGGTACGCCGTGGAGCGAGGTGCCGGATGACTTCCTGTGCCCGGAATGTTCGCTGGGCAAAGAGGTGTTTGACGCACTGGCGACGGAGGCAGCATGAACCACGGCATCGTCATCATTGGCTCGGGCTTCGCGGCCCGTCAGCTGGTGAAAAATATCCGCAAGCAGGATGCCAGCGTGCCGTTAACCCTGATTGCGGCCGACAGTATGGACGAGTACAACAAACCGGACCTTAGCCATGTTATTAGCCGGGGCCAGCACGCCGACGAACTGACCCTGCAAACGGCAGGCGAATTTGCCGAGCAATATCACCTGCGCCTGTTTCCTCATACCCGGATCACGGATATCGATGCCGCCAGTCGCACTGTGTTGAGTCAGGATCGTCAGTGGCAGTACGACAAACTGGTGCTGGCGACCGGGGCCAGCGCCTTTGTCCCGCCGGTGCCCGGCCATGAGTTGATGGTAACGCTCAACAGCCAGCAGGAGTACCGTGCGGCGCAGTCCACCCTGCGCGATGCGCAACGGGTGCTGATTGTCGGTAGCGGACTCATAGGCACTGAACTGGCAATGGATTTTTGCCGGGCCGGTAAGGCTGTCACACTGATGGATAACGCCGCCAGTATTCTGGCCTCGCTGATGCCAGCGGAAGTCAGCAGCCGCCTGCAACATTGTCTGACGGAAAGTAATGTGCATCTGCTCTTAAAGTCGCAGTTAGTCTCGCTGGAGCAGACCACCAGCGGCATTCGGGCGACCCTTGACCGCCAGCGGGTGATTGAGGTGGATGCAGTGATCGCCGCCACCGGTTTGCGTCCGGAAACCACGCTGGCGCAGCGTGCGGGCGTGGCGATTAACCGGGGTATCGTTGTTAACGGCTCGCTGCAAACCAGCGATGCACATATCTTCGCGCTGGGAGACTGTGCAGAAATCAATGGTCTGGTGCTGCCCTTTCTACAGCCCATTATGCTCAGTGCCATGTGTCTGGCGAAAACCCTGCTTAACACGGCTGGCGAGCTGAAACTTCCGGCGATGCTGGTGAAGGTTAAGACACCGGATCTGCCGCTGCATCTGGCGGGAGATACGCGCCGGGCGGATCTGCGCTGGCAAATGGTCGTCGATGCACAGGGGATGCTGGCAAAAGGCACGGATGCCGACGATCGATTGTGCGCGTTTGTGGTCAGCGAGGATCGGATGAAAGAGGCGTTTGCCCTGCTGAAGGCGCTGGCGGTGTAAATACGCGGGAGGAAGGGGGAAATATAAGCGGGCCTGTGCCATGGCGCTCCCCCGCACCCCGACCCTCTCCCTCAGGGAGAGGGGGAAAGGCGGCTCCGGGGATAGTCGTTAATCCCTGCCACGGACTGTCCCCTCTCCCTGCCGGAGAGGGTTAGGGTGAAGGGGAACGTCGGCTTCGGGGATAGTCGTTAACCCCTGCCACGGACTGTCCCCTCTCCCTGCGGGAGAGGGGTAGGGTGAGGGGGAAGGTCGGCTTCGGGGATAGTCGTTAATCCCTGCCACGGACTGTCCCCTCTCCCTGCGGGAGAGGGTTAGGATGAGGGGGACGTCGGCCTGAGCGCCCGCGCTGCGGCGACTGCCGCCTGACCTAACGCAAGGCCACCATCTCCCGCCGGAAACTGCTGCGGAAAAAGCAGCGTAAAGTCAGCGAGATAATGGCGCAGCCGCGCACGCAGCAGGCGGTTGTGCAGCACGCCGCCGCTGAAGACCAGCGTGGTGATCCCCCGCCGTCTCGCCTGCTCGCGCAAAAGCGTAGCAAAACCCGCCGCCAGCGCATCGTGAAATGCCCAGGCGCGCTCGGCAGGCGCGGCCTGCCAGCGTAGCCACTGATGCCAGAAGGTCGCCAGATCGAGCTGGTTATGCACCACGGGCATCGACACCGGATGGTTAACCTCATCACATGTCAACGCCAGCGCCTCCAGCATGCAGGCCGCCTCGCCTTCATAGCTTAAGGTCGTCGCCACGTCGCCCAGCGCCGCTGCCACCGCGTCAAACAGCCGTCCACACGAGGAAGCCAGCGGCGCGTTCAGCCCGCGCGCAATGGCTTTGGCCAGCAGCGGCCAGTTCTGTACTCTCACCCCGGCCGTTTCCGGATAACATTCCCACTGCGGTACAAATGCCAGACACTGCGCCAGCAAATTCCGCCACGGCTGGCGTGCCGCCAGATCGCCACCGGGCAGCGCGACGGCAGGCAATCCGCCGAGGTGCTCAACGTCACGGTAGTTCACCCGCAAACACTCGCCGCCCCACAGCGCGCCGTTTTCACCCATGCCGATGCCATCCAGCGTCAGGGCGATCACATCACCGCCTTCCAGCGGCCAGCCGTGTTCTGCCAGACAGGCTGCCGCATGGGCATGATGATGCAGTACGCTCTGCACAGGCAGGTCAAGAGAAGAAGCCCATTGTGCGCTGCAATAGCCTGGATGCGCATCGACCACTACCTGCTGCGGCGTAAAGTCATAAATCGCCTGCATCAGTTGTAAAGACGCCTGCCACTGCGCCTGGATACCATCGTCACTCAGATCGCCAAAATGCTGGCTCAGCACCGCCTGATTACCGCGCACCAGGCAGAACGTATTTTTAAGATCCGCCCCTAAACAAAGCATGGGTGGGATATGCTCAAAGCCCGACGGCAGGGTCAGCGCATCCGGAACGTAGCCGCGAGAACGGCGCAGCATCTCGCCGTTCTCGCGTACGACAGAGTCGTCCATTCGCTGCACGATATCCCGGTTATGCAGCAAAAAACCGTCGGCGATATCCTTCAGATCGTCCTGTGCCTGTTCATTAGTAATAGCTGGCGGTTTACCGCTGAGGTTGCCCGAAGTCATCACCAGCGGGCGATCGAGCGCCTGCATGAGCAAATGATGCAGCGGGGTCGCAGGCAGCATCACGCCTGCTTCACTCAGCCCCGGCGCTATGGCGTCGCACAGATCGGCAACGCAGGATTTATCCACCAGTACCACCGGCGCGGCAGGCGTTGAAAGCAGCGTGCGCGCCTGCAACGGCAATCCTGCTGTTGACGGGATCATCACCGCCAGCGGTTTAGCCGGACGCCGTTTTCGCTCGCGCAGCCGTATTACCGCGCGCTCATGACGGGCATCGCAGGCGAGATGAAAACCGCCAAGACCTTTAATCGCAACGATCCCCCCCGCGGCCAGTAGCGCCACCGCCGCCTGTAAGGCTGATTCATGCGTTTGAGTATCGTTGCCACAACGCCACGTCATGGATGGCCCGCATTCCGCGCAGGCCACCGGCTGAGCATGAAAGCGACGATCGTAAGGGTCACGGTATTCCGCTTCGCAGCGTGGACACAGCGGAAAACCAGCCATCACCGTGAATGGCCTGTCGTAAGGCATGGCATGAATAATGGTAAAACGTGGCCCACAGTGGGTGCAGTTGATAAACGGATAACGGTAGCGCCGTTGCGCAGGATCGTTCATTTCCGCCAGACAGGCCGGACAGGTGGCGGCATCGGGCACAATCTGCGTGCTCATGCTACCCGCCGCGCTGTGACGAATGGTGAAGTCCACCGGTACGACGTCCCAGCGCATCGGCTGAATGTCAGTGTCATCAATACGCGCCAGCGGCGGGCAATCCTGGCTGAGCAGCGCCATAAACGCCGCGCTTTCACCCAGCAGCCGCACCACCACGCCAGCGCCATCATTACAGACGTCGCCTTTCAGATTCAGCCGCTGCGCCACCTGCCAGACAAAGGGGCGGAATCCCACCCCCTGCACTTTACCGCGCACCCGAATTTGTACGCCGCTGTTACTCATTACGCTTTAATTACTCCGCTATGGCTTCGCACAGCCGCCCCTTCATGTTGCTGTAGGTGGTCTGCACGTACTCTTCCGCCTGGCGCTGATCGGCAATCGCCGTCACTTTCACCGCGCAGTATTTGGTTTCCGGCGTTTTCGAGATGGGATCAAGATTATCCTGCGTCAGCTCATTGCAGGCACCAATCCACCACTGGTAGGTCATATACACGCTGCCCTGATTGATACGCTCACTAACGCTGGCACGGGTGATGACTTTACCACGACGGGATTCGACCCACACCAGTTGTCCGTCCCGTACGCCGAGCTGCTCCGCATTCAGCGGGTTGATTTGCACAAAGCCCGGCTCGTCCGCCAGGGTTTGCAGCGCCGCGCAGTTCCCGGTCATTGAGCGACAGGAGTAATGCCCCACCTCGCGCACGGTGCACAATACCAGCGGATAATCTTCGTCAGGACGTTCGGCAGGCGCGCGCCACGGGGCGGCAAACAAATGGCCTTTGCCATCCGGCGTGGAGAATTTATTGCCCTCGTACAGGTACGGCGTACCCGGATGATCCAGCGTCGGACACGGCCATTGCACGTGCCCCATATCGCCCATTTTTTCATATGTCACGCCGTAGAACAGCGGGCATAGCTCGCGCATTTCGTCCCAGATTTGCTGGTTGTTATCGTAATGCATCGGGTAGCCCATTTCGCTGGCCAACAGGCTGATGATTTCCCAGTCGCGCTTGACGTTGTACTTCGGCTCAATGGCTTTTTCGAAACGCTGGAAGCCGCGATCGGCGCAGGTAAAGACGCCGCCGTGTTCGCCCCATGAGGTCGCAGGCAGCAGCACGTCGGCCTGCTCGGCAGTTTTGGTCATAAAGATATCCTGCACCACCACAAAATCGAGGGCTTCAAAACCTTTACGTACCAGTCCCAAATCGGCTTCAGTCTGGAGCGGATCTTCACCCATGATGTAGTAGGCTTTGACCTTGCCTTCCAGCGCCAGGTGCGGCACTTCGGTAATGCGCACGCCGACCTTATCGTCCATCAGATTAACGTCGATGCCCCAGGCGTCAGCGAATTTTGCCCGCACAGCCGGATCGACCACGTCCTGATAGCCGGGGAACTGATTCGGCAGCACGCCCATATCGCACGCACCCTGCACGTTATTCTGCCCGCGTACCGGACCGACACCGACGTTTTCACGTCCCAGATTGCCGGTCATCAGCGCCAGACTGGCCAGCCCTTTGACCACATCCACCGCCTGGCCAAACTGAGTCACGCCCATCCCCCACATAATGGTGGCAGATGGCGCAGCGGCGTAGGTACGCATCGCCTGGCGAACCTGCTGCGCAGAGACGCCGGTCAGGTGCTCTACCGCTTCCGGTGCATAGTCTTTGACCATTTCGCGATAGTCATCAAGCCCGGTGGTATAACGGGCTACGTATTCTTTATCGTAGAGATCTTCTTCCAGCAGCACATACGCGAAGGCGTTAACCAGCGCCATATTGCAGCCGTTGTTGATTTGCAGATGCTGGTCGGCAATACGCGCGGTTTCAATCCGGCGCGGATCGCAGACGATGATTTTCGCCCCGTTCTGCTTCGCTTTGATCACCCGACGCGCCACGATTGGGTGCGAATCGGCGCAGTTATAGCCAAAGACCAGCAGGCAACGCGAGTTTTCGATATCGCCGATGGAGTTGCTCATAGCGCCATTGCCGAGCGTTTCCTGTAGCCCGGCGACGGAGGGGCCGTGGCATACGCGAGCGCAGCAGTCGACATTGTTGGTGTGCAGCACGCCACGGGCGAATTTTTGCATTACATAGTTAGTTTCATTCCCGGTTCCGCGCGATGACCCGGTGGTCATGATGGCGCGCGGGCCGTGTTTTTCTTTAATCTCGCTCAGCCGTTTCGCGGTGTAGCGAATGGCTTCATCCCAGCTTACCGGCGTAAATTTACCGCCCTTTTGATAGCGGATCATCGGCTGCGTCAGGCGTGGCGTCAGAAGTTTAGTGTCATTGAGAAAATCCCAACCGTAATAGCCCTTCAGACAGAGTTCATGTTGGTTAGTTTTTCCGTCCGCCGCTTCCGCGCGGATAATACGATTATTCTCGACAACCAGCTTCAGTTTGCAGCCAGCACCGCAATAAGGACATACGCTCGTAATTTTTTTCATCAGTAACAGACCTGTTAAAAGTGAAACGAATGGGATTTAAAATATCAGGGAGGTCGCGGTATCCAGCGCCGTACGACGACGTTTTTCCGCGCTTAACTGCTCAAGCTTGTTACGGTCAACGCAAACCAGCGCGTGCGTCGGACAGGCCGCCATACAGGCCGGACCTTCTTCACGGTGGTGACAAAGGTCGCATTTATTAGCTTCGGCTTTTTGCGCCCGCACGTTTAGCGCGCTGCCGCTGTTACGCACAACCGGGCGCATAACCACTTCCATCGCACCGTAAGGACAGGCAACCACGCAGGTTTTGCAGCCGATGCAGCGCTCCTGCATCACATGCACAAAGCCTTTATCGCGGCTGATCGCGCCGTTCGGGCAGACGTTGGCGCAGGGCGCGTCCTCGCACTGGCGACACAGAGTGGCCGTTGAAACATTGACGCCTTTGATAACGTGAATACGCGGCAGGAAATTTTGCGGCGTCAGGGCCGCGCAGTCCTGATCCTGCTGGTGGGATACCACGCAGGCCACTTCGCAGGTGCGACAACCAATGCATTTGCTCGCGTCCGCAATGATGAAACGGTTCATCAAACTCTCCAGTAATGGCTGATAACGCGCTGGAGTATGCATAATTCGCGCCAATTATTAATGCATTGATTTTAATGACTATTTTTTTTGATGAACCGCCATGCGCCACTGTCATCGACAGAAGTGACGATGACAGTTGACGAGGCTCAGGCATGCGGTCCTCGGGTGAGCGAATCACGCACGATCAGCTCGCCGGGAAAGTGTTGCTGACAGGTAAATTCGCCGCCATCAAGCATAAAAATCAGGCGGCTGATGGTTTCTTTGATCATTTCCGTAACCGGGATTTTTACGCTGGAAAGGGAAGGAATAAGGTACGGTGCCAGCGCCGTATCATCAAAACCCAGCACCGACACCTGCTCCGGCACGCGTATGCCCCGTTGGTGGAGCTGTTTGATGGCCCCGGTCGCCATATCATCATTGCTGGCCACCAGCGCGGTAAACCCTGCCTTGCGAGCCAGCAGCGTCTCTACGCCAGCCGCACCGGTCACCGGAGTCCATTTCCCTTCTACAATCAGCGCGTCACGCACGGCGATATTATTTTCGCTTAATGCTGCTTTATAGCCCGCGAGACGTTCAATACCGGTGGGCGAATCCAGCGACCCGGTGATAAACGCGATATCGCGGTGCCCCCGCGCGATAAGCTCTGAGACGGCATGAAAACTTGACGCTTTTTGATCCGACCAGACGCAGTGGCTGCTATGGCGACGCAGACGACGATTAATCACCATAATCGGCTGGCTGTGACTCTGGATAATCTCGTCCATCTCATCCACGCTGAGAAATCGCGGGTAGATAATAATCGCGTCACAGCGTAAATCGAGCAGATACTGAATCGCCTCACGCTCCTCTTCAGCGCTGTGTTTACCATCGGCGAGGATCAACCGGCGTCCTTTATCTTCAGTCATTCGCGCGGCGTGAAACAGCAGCTCGCTGAAATAAACCCCGTGATAAAGCGTATTGGTCACCACCAGGCCGATGGTTTGCGTGGATTTGGTCGCCAGACTGCGCGCCAGCAGATTAGGCCGGTAGCCGCTCTCTTCAATGGCCTGAAAAACGCGGTCTTTGGTTTCCTGGCTGACATAGCCATTGCCCGTCAGCACGCGCGACACCGTTGCCTTTGATACCCCTGCCCGTTTCGCCACGTCCAGCATCGTTGCCATTTCGCCCGTCCCTCTTCGTAAGATGTGCAGCAGTGTACTTCACCCTCCGTTAATTTACAGCGCTGGTCTGCAAACGCCACGCGGCATAAAGCGATCTGAATCACAATTTAGCAACAGAAAAAAATTAGATCTTGCCTGAAAAATATAAACTCATCACCCTGATGTGGAACCGGTTTCCTATACAAAATTTCATCAACGTAACACGACATCACGTCGATTAATAAAAACAGGACAGAGATCCAATGGCTAAGAACTATACGGCACTGGCCCGCTCGGTGGTTTCCGCGCTGGGCGGAGTTGATAACATCGCGGCGGTTACCCACTGCATGACGCGCCTGCGTTTCGTGGTCAAAGACGAGGCGCTGATTGACAGCCCGACGCTAAAAGGCCTCAGCGGCGTCCTTGGCGTGGTGCGTAACGACAATCAGTGTCAGGTGATTATTGGCAATACCGTTTCACAGGCTTACCGCGAGGTAGTCAGCCTGCTGCCGCAGGATATGCAGCCGCCAGCGCCGGTCGGCAAACCGCCACTAACCCTGCGACGTGTTGGCGCAGGCATTCTTGACGCACTGATCGGCACTATGTCGCCGCTGATCCCGGCGATCATCGGCGGTTCGATGGTAAAACTGCTGGCGATGATCCTTGAGATGACCGGCCTGTTGGCAAAAGGATCGCCGACGTTGACCATCCTGACGGTCATCGGCGACGGCGCGTTTTTTTTCCTGCCGCTGATGGTGGCCGCCTCCGCGGCGGTCAAATTCAAAACCAATATGTCGTTGGCTATCGCCATTGCGGGCGTGCTGGTCCACCCGAGCTTTATTGATTTGATGGCGAAAGCCGCACAGGGCGAACATGTTGAGTTTGCGCTGATCCCGGTGACGGCGGTGAAATATACCTATACGGTGATCCCGGCGCTGGTGATGACCTGGTGCCTGTCGTATATCGAACGCTGGGTAGATCGCATCACCCCGGCGGTGACAAAAAACTTCCTTAAACCGATGCTGATCGTGCTGATCGCCGCGCCGCTGGCTATTTTGTTGATTGGCCCGATCGGCATCTGGATCGGCAGCGCCATTTCCGCGCTGGTGTACACGGTTCATGATTATCTCGGCTGGCTGTCGGTGGCGATTATGGGCGCGCTGTGGCCATTACTGGTGATGACCGGGATGCACCGCGTGTTCACCCCAACCATTATTCAGACCATTGCCGAAACTGGCAAAGAAGGCATGGTCATGCCGTCTGAAATCGGGGCCAACCTGTCACTGGGTGGTTCCTCGCTGGCAGTGGCATGGAAAACCAAAAACCCGGAACTGCGGCAGACCGCGCTGGCGGCAGCGGCCTCGGCGATCATGGCAGGTATTTCCGAACCGGCGCTGTACGGCGTGGCGATCCGCCTGAAACGCCCGCTGATTGCCAGCCTGATCAGCGGCTTTATCTGTGGTGCTGTCGCGGGCATTGCCGGGCTGGCAAGCCATTCGATGGCCGCGCCGGGGCTATTTACCAGCGTACAATTTTTCGACCCGACAAATCCGATGACCATCTTCTGGGTATTCGGCGTGATGGCGCTGGCGGTGGTACTCTCTTTTATTCTTACCCTGATGCTGGGCTTTGAGGATATTCCGGTAGAGGAAGAAGCCCGGCAAAAAACGGCATCTGAAAAAAATCACATTCACAACATGGACATTGAGCGAGGTAATGCATGACATCTCCCTTCCCACATAATTTTTTATGGGGCGGCGCAATGGCCGCCAACCAGGCTGAAGGTGCGTATCTGGAGGGCGGCAAGGGGCTGACCACCGTCGATATGATCCCACACGGTAAAAACCGCCTGCCCGTAAAGCTCGGCCAGGAAAAGCGCTTTACCCTGCGCGAGGATGAATATTATCCGAGCCACCAGGCGATTGATTTTTATCACCGCTATAAAGAAGACATCGCGCTGATGGCGGAGATGGGCTTTACCGTTTTTCGCACCTCAATTGCCTGGAGCCGCCTCTACCCCAATGGCGACGAGCCGATGCCGAACGAAGAAGGCATCGCGTTTTATCGGGCGGTGTTTGAAGAGTGTAAAAAGTACAATATCGAGCCGCTGGTAACGCTGTGCCATTTTGACGTGCCGATGCATCTGGTGACGGAATATGGTTCATGGCGCAACCGCAAAATGGTCGATTTTTTTACACGTTATGCGCGGACCTGTTTTGAAGCCTTTGACGGACTGGTGAAGTACTGGCTGACCTTTAATGAAATCAACATTATGCTGCACAGCCCCTTCTCCGGTGCCGGGCTGGTGTTTGAAGAGGGTGATAATCCCGAGCAGGTCAAATATCAGGCCGCCCATCATGAACTGGTGGCAAGCGCGCTGGCGACCAAAATCGCCCATAAAATCAATCCGCACAATCAGGTGGGCTGCATGCTGGCGGGCGGGAATTTTTATCCTTACTCCTGCAAGCCGGAAGATGTATGGATGGCACTGGAAAAAGACCGGGAAAACCTGTTCTTTATCGACGTACAGGCGCGCGGAGCTTATCCCGCCTATGCGGCGCGGGTATTCCGGGAAAAAGGCATCGCGATTGTTAAAGAGGTCGGCGACGACGAGATCCTGAAAAACACCGTGGATTTCGTGTCGTTCAGCTATTACGCCTCGCGCTGCGCGTCAGCGGAGATGAACGCGCAGAATACGAATGCGGCAAATATCGTGAAGTCGCTGCGTAATCCGCATATTCAGGTCAGCGAATGGGGCTGGGGCATCGATCCGCTTGGTCTGCGCATCACCATGAATATGATGTACGACCGCTACCAGAAGCCGCTATTTTTAGTCGAAAACGGTCTCGGCGCGCATGATGAAATCAATGCTCAGGGTGAGATTGAAGACGATTACCGCATTAGCTATCTGCGCGAACACATCCGCGCGATGGGCGAAGCGATTGAAGACGGCATTCCGGTGCTCGGCTACACCACCTGGGGCTGTATCGACCTGGTCGCGGCGTCAACCGGCGAGATGAGCAAACGCTACGGCTTTGTGTATGTTGACCGCGACGACGCCGGTAACGGCACGCTGGATCGCAAGCGTAAAAAATCGTTCTGGTGGTATAAGAAAGTGATTGCCAGTAACGGGGCAGATTTAGATTGATGGAATGGCCCGGCAGCGCAATGCGGCCGGGCAGGAAATCCACAGCGGCGACAGCGACGTTATGATGCCGGATGGCGCTTCGCTTTTCCGGCCTACAACTGGCAGCCCTGTAGGCCCGGTAAGCGCAGCGCCACCGGGCAAAACCGCCACTCAAAGCCGCGCAAATCCGCCCTCACCCTGCCAGCCAGCCAGCCGGGCGTAAACAGTCTCCACCGCATCTTTAATCGGCTGGGTCATAGGGTAATAAAAGCCGACAATATCCGGCTGAATACCGAGGAAAATCACTTCGCCAACGTCGTCTTTAAGCTGATCGACCAGGTAGTTCAGCGGCATATTGTGGGTGGTCATCATAAACATCTCGGCGATGTCGTCCGGGTCGATAATGCGAATTTCGCCCGGGTTCAGCCCCATATCGGTGGCATCGACAATCAGCAGACGTTCCGGGCGCAGTTCGCGGATGGCGAAAACGTCATTTTCCGGCGCGCTGCCGCCGTCGATGACAATCCAGTCGCCCTGCGGGTTAGCGGCACACATTTCTGCCAGCAGCGGACCCGCGCCGTCGTCGCCCATCATACTGTTGCCGACACACAATAAAACCTCAGTCACCCTTCTCTCCACGCTACATATATTTCATTAATAACGCCGTTACGCTTTCCGCAATGCGAAAAAGAGAAAGCGTGGCGCGGTTGTTAGTTTCCGCCAGGCGTCAGGGAATTTCTCCCGCGCTTGCGCCAGCGGCATGGGTTCGTCTATCTGCTCAATGTGAAAACCGGCCTGTGCAATGGCACGTAACATCGCCACCAGCGGACGGTGCCAGAAGCGCATGGTCACGGTCTGGTCGCCGCGCTGCCACGCTTCTTCGAAGGTATAGGTCGCGAAATAATCCACGCCGCCGCTCTGCGCATGATCCATAAACGGATGGTGGGTCGAAAACACCAGCCGCCCGTCGTCCTTTAAAATGCGATGAAACTCCCCCAACGGCTGCGACCAGTCTTCGAGATAATGCAGAGCGAGCGAAGAGAGGATCATGTCAAATTGCTTGTCCGCGTACGGCAAAGGCTGCGTCAGATCCGCCTGCTTTAGCGCAACGCAATCTCCCAGCCGTCGTCTGGCCTGGCGCAACATCCCCGCGCTTAAATCACAACCTTCAACTTCCGCGCCGCCAGCCAGCAGTGCCTCGCTGTGCGCGCCAGCACCGCAACCGGCGTCAAGGACGCGCTTTCCCGCCACGTCACCTGCCATCGCCAGAATAGCAGGCCGTTCGTAGAGCGCGTTCCAGGCGTTGTTTTCATTATCGGCACTGTAGTCTGCCGCCATGGCATCGTAATCGTTGACGCTCATCGTCATACTCCCGCCTTCAGATAAACCGAATCATCAGAGTAGCTGAAGACGGGGGTGGCGTCAGTCGCGATGGCGTCTCACCATCAAATAGATGGCGCTCTCCTGATGAATATCGTGGAGCATGCTGAGCATCAGCTTACTCCACGCTTGCTGCTGTGGAGTTTGCACGGCGAGCGCCTTATCAAAGGCATGCGCCAGCATTTGTACATGGTTGAAATCAATAACGATTTCGCCATATTTCGGCACGCCTTCCATTTTGCGCCGGGCGTCGCTCCCGGCTTCCAGCGTGCCAATCCACATCAGATAATCTTCCCACGGGCAGGTAAGCGCCGCTTCCAGACAGTCGATGACCCCGAGGTGGTGGCCAATCGCCAGGCTGTAATAAACTACCTGCTGCGCCTCGGCGGGCGTGGCATCGTTCTCATCAATAAACTTACGGCTCAGCTGACTGAACACCACCGTTTCACTCATCGGATACGCGCCTCTTCTACGACCTGATTCAGATGGGTGACGATCTCGGTAAGACGCGGATCTTTTTCTGCTTCCAGCCAGCGTGTAACCTGCTGATCGCCCTGACTCACCAGACGCAGATAATCATCGGCGATCTGGCGGCCATAGCGATAACCCGCCAGCCGACGTGCCTCGCGATCCACTTTCACCCGCAGCGGCTGCACCATATCCGGATGCAGGATCTCTGCGGGCTGCTCATCCAGCTCACCCGGTGCGCGGGCGTGGATTTTCTGCTCCAGCAGGCCGAGGGCCATCGCAAAGCCGTACAGCGTAGCGGCAGGCGTCGGCGGGCAGCCGGGGATGTACACATCTACCGGCACGATTTTGTCGGTGCCGCCCCAGACGCAGTACAGGTCGTGGAAAATGCCGCCGCTGTTACCGCAGGCCCCATAGGAAATACAAATTTTCGGGTCCGGCGCGGACTGCCAGGCGCGCAGCGCGGGAGAACGCATGGCACGCGTAACTGCTCCGGTAAACAGCAGAATGTCTGCATGACGCGGTGAGGGAACCACTTTAATCCCGAAGCGTTCGGCGTCAAACAGCGGTGAAATAGAGGCGAAAATCTCGATTTCACAGCCGTTGCAGCCGCCGCAGTCTACACGGTAAACATAGGCTGAGCGTTTAATGTTCTTCAGCAGCGAGGTTTTCATGCTGGCGATGGACTCATCCACCGTCATCGGCACCGGAATGCCGTTGGCGTCGCGCGGACCTAATAAATTGCTCATTAGCTGGCCTCTTTCATATGACGCGTCAGTTCAATACGATCGGACGGCACCAGGCATTTCTGGCGCTTGCATTCCGGGCAGGTTTCAAAACTTTCACGGTGATGTTCCGCGCGGCTGTCGCCGTTATGCTTCAGCAGCGCAATGGCGTAGTCGATCTCTTTTTGTACCGCAAAAGGGCGATGGCAGACGCGGCAGTTGCACAGTGCGAAACGGGACTGCTGGAGGAAATCCTCTTTCTTCCACACCGCCAGTTCATACTCCTGAGAGAGCTTGATTGCCGCCGTCGGGCAGACTTCTTCGCAGCGGGCGCAGAAAATGCAGCGCCCGAGGTTGAACTGCCATGCCAGTTCGCCGGTGGCGAGATCGGTTTCCACCGTCAGCGCATTGGACGGGCAGGCGTTAATACACGCCGCACAGCCGATGCACTGCTGCGGATTATGCTCCGGTTTGCCGCGAAAATTCGGGTCAACGGCGATCGGCTCCAGCGGATACGAATGCGTCGCCGCGCCGGTTTTGATAACTTTTTTGATAAAGGTAAACATGGCGATTCCTTATTTCAGCGGCGAGTTTTTACGCTCGATGCTGTAACGCTCAAGTTCTTTGTACGGCACCACTTTGCTTTTCTTCTTGCGCACATCGACCACGGTCATGCGGTCGGTACAGGAGTAGCAAGGGTCAAGACTGCCGATAATCAGCGGCGCGTCGGAAACGGTGTTGCCGCGCAGCATATAACGCAGGGTCGGCCAGTTGGCATAGGTCGCCGCACGACAGCGCCAGCGGTACAGCTTCTGGTTGTCGCCGGTCATGCTCCAGTGAATATCGTCGCCGCGCGGCGCTTCGGCAAAACCGAGCGCGAAGCGGTTAGGGATATAGGTGAAACCTTCCACCATCAGCGCCCCGCCTGGCAGGTTATCGAGGCCGTAGTCGATCATGTTCAGGGAGGTGAACACTTCGTTAATACGCACTTTGAGGCGCGAAATGACGTCGCAACCCTGCTCGCTGTGAACGTCCATTGGCAGCAGGCCGTAGCCGACAAACGGGTGATCGGCACGGGTGTCGCGGGCGTGGCCGCTGGCGCGCACCATCGGGCCGACGTTGCTGAAATCACGGGCGATTTCCGGGTCAAGGCGGCCTACGCCAACGGTACGCTGCTCCATGTTCGGCGTGCTGAGCAGCACATCCACCAGCTCCTTGACGTCGCGACGCATCTGCTGCGCCAGCTGGCGGGTCTGGATCATGTCGTCTTTGAGCAGATCGCGACGAATCCCGCCGATCAGGTTCAGGCCGTAAGTTTTACGCGCCCCGGTCAAAATTTCCGCCATTTTCATCGATGCTTCACGTACGCGGAAGAACTGCATAAAGCCGGAGTCGAAGCCGGTGAAGTGACAGGCCAGACCGAGGTTCAACAGGTGCGAGTGCAGGCGCTCTACTTCCAGCAGAATGGCGCGGATCATCTGCGCACGTTCCGGCACGACGATACCCATCGCATTCTCAACGGAGGTGGTATAGGCGGTGCTGTGGGCAAAGCCGCAGATACCGCACACACGATCCGACAGGAACGTCACTTCGTTGTAACCCATGCGGGTTTCCGCCAGCTTTTCCATGCCGCGATGGACATAGAACAGGCGATAGTCGGCGTCGATAATGTTCTCGCCGTCAACAAACAGGCGGAAGTGGCCCGGTTCATCGGAGGTAACATGCAGCGGGCCAATCGGCACCACGTTGTTTTTCTTATCACCCAGTTCGTTAATGAACTGATAGGTTTCGGCGTCGGTGGTCGGCGCGGGACGCTGGCGATAGTCCATGCTGTCTTTACGCAGCGGATAGAGATCGTCCGGCCAGTCGTCCGGCAGCACCAGGCGACGCTCGTCCGGCAGGCCCACCGGGATCAGGCCGTACATATCGCGCACTTCGCGCTCGCCCCACACGGCGGCAGGCACGCGCGGCGTGACGGAAGGGAACTCCAGTTTATTGGCGTCCACTTCCACGCGCACGGTGATCCAGCACTTCGTCCCCTGCTCCATCGACATCACGTAGTAGACCGCGTAGTTGCCGCACAGCGGACGTTCGTCGTTACCGAACAGCACCGACAGCCAGCCGCCCTGCTTGTAGTACAGGAACTCGACCACTTCCGGCAGATAATTCACCTTTACGGTGATAGTGATTTGGTCTTTGGTCTGCCAGCCTTCATCCAGCACCACACCCGGAAAGGCATCGTGCAGCGCGGCGAGATAATGTTGACCGATTTTTTCTTCAGACATGCTCAAACTCTCTTAAAACGCCGCCAGCAGGGAGACGAAAGCTAAAAAGGCAAAACCAAACCCGGCCCAAGTAATGCGCCCGGTGATATCCAGACGCAGACGCGCCATGCTGTTTTCAAACAGCGCAATAATCAGTACCCCAGCGATGACCTTCACAATAGCCACGACCACAGCCAGCAGCAGGCCGCTCACGCTAAACTCAACCATCTGGCCCCACGGGATAAACACGCCGACAAACATTTGCAGCACGACCAGCTGTTTCAGGCTGATGGCCCACTTGATCACGCCGAAGCCGCTGCCGCTGTACTCAGAAAGTGGTCCTTCCTGTAATTCCTGTTCCGCTTCCGCCAGGTCGAACGGCAGTTTGCCCATTTCGATAAAGGTGGCGAAGGCGCAGGCGCACAGTGCCAGAACCAGCGGGATACTGCGCGCGGCAGGCCAGTGGTAGATAGTGTCGGTAATGCTACTGATATGCGTAGACCCTGCGACCTGCGCGGCGACCCACAGGCCGAGCAGCAGGACAGGCTCTACCAGCACGCCGAGGATCGCTTCACGGCTTGCGCCAATCGCGGTAAACGGGCTGCCGGTATCAAGGCCGGAAATGGCGAAGAAGAACCGCGCTACCGCAAACAGATAGATAAGGGTGATCAGATCACCAAGTTGCGGCAGCGGTGAAGCGACCGTCACCACCGGCAGCGCGGCGGCGATGGTGAGCATCACGCCTGCCATCACAAACGGCGTGGCGCGAAACACCCAGCCGGACGCGGCAGGGGCCACGCTCTGACGGCCCAGCAGTTTGATGATGTCGCGGTACTCCTGAAGCACGCTTGGCCCGCGACGGTTATGCATCCGGGCGCGCGCCACGCGGGTGATGCCGGAAAGCAGCGGCGCAAAGGCGAACAGCACCAGCGCCTGAAGTAAAGCAAGAACATAGGTCATTTTCAGGCTCCTCGCGTAACCACAACTACCACCAGTACGGCCAGCTCAACCAGCGCAATACGGCGGAACAGGACAGCGGTGCCGTCGCACTGCCAGCCGGGAATAAAGCGCACCGGATTGAGCCACTTGCGCAGCTTAAGCACCGGGGCAAACGCTTCTTTGACCGGCATCGCGAAACCGTGGGCGGTAATGACCATTGACTGCTCGTGATCGTAGCCACAGACCCAGGCCGGGCCACGTGAACGGGCAGGCAGGCGGTCGCGTTTGAAAATCAGCATGATGATAAACGGCAGCAGCGGGCAGGCGATCAGCAACAGGGTGATCATCGGCTGCGAAACCACAGAGCCAGCGGCAGAAATATCTCCCCGGAAAAGGTGAGATATCAGCGGCAGCAGCCAGGGTGCCGCCACCCCACCCGCGATACAGCACAGCGCTGCCAGCACCACGCTGATGTTCATCAGCCACGGCGCGGAGGTCGCATTTTCCGCTTCCTTCGTGCGCGGTGCGCCAAGGAAGGTGACGCCATAGACTTTCGCCATACACATCACCGCCAGCGCGCCGGTAATCGCCAGGCCAACTGCCAGTAGCGGCCCAAGCAGGCGGCCCGCAAAGATGTCACTACCGCTTAGCGTGAAGAAAGATTGATAGATAACCCACTCGCCCGCAAAGCCGTTCAGCGGCGGCAACGCCGCCATCGCCATCAGGCCCACCAGCATCGACAGCGAAATCAGCGGCATTTTTTTGCCGATGCCGCCGAGTTTTTCGATATCGCGATGACCGGTGCGGAACCATACCGCGCCCGCGCCAAGGAACAGGGTCGCTTTGAACAGGCTGTGGTTAATCAGGTGATACAAACCGCCGGTAAAACCTAATAGCATCAGCAGTGGAGAGCGCAGGGTAATACCTGTCACGCCGACGCCAAGCCCCAGCAAAATGATGCCGATATTCTCCAGGGTGTGATACGCCAGCAGGCGCTGAATATTATGCTCCATCAGCGCGTACAATCCGCCGACGAAGGCGGTAAGCATGCCCAGCACCAGAAGCGCAGCGCCCCACCACAGCGGAACATTGTTCTCAAGCGTTGTCAGGGCCAGGATGCCGAACAGGCCAATCTTCATCACTACGGTTGAAAACAACGTCGCAGCAGGCGCGCTGGCGTTCGCATGCGCCTGCGGTACCCAGCCATGCAGCGGAATAATGCCTGCCAGCAGGCCAAAACCCGCGACGCCCAGCAGCCAGATATCACTGCCTAACGGCTGTAGCGCCACGCGCATGTGAATCTGGGCCAGATTTAGCGTGCCGTAGCGTTGCCACAACAGCCAGCAGGCTATCGCCAGCAGAAGGGTACCGAGTCGGCCCAGCACAAACCAGAGCTTACCGGACTGCGCGCAGCCGGTCAGGAACGCCGCGCAGAGCGCCATAATCTCCGCCATGGCGATGAGCGTGGCGAAATTATACGCCGTCACCGCACATACGGCGGCGGCCATCAGCAGGTTCGTCAGCAGGCCATTGGCTTTTGCCTGCGCATGACGATGCCAGTCGATAGTAAACAGACTGACAAACAACGCGGGCAACCCTATAGCCACCAGCCATACGGCACAAATGCCGGTCGGACGGATCGGCAAATGAATGACAGGAATAACGGCCGCTTCAGTTAGTATGCCCTGACCATCGGCATGTAACCAGGCGAATAAAGTGATAAACCCGGCTACCGTCACCATCGCGCTCGCCACTGCGCCGCCAATGCCGGTAATCGCGCCGCTCAGCGCTTTCCAGCGACAAAACACAAACGCCAGCACTGCGCTTGCCACATACCAGACCACCGCCTGGCTAACTAAAGACGCTGCGCTCATTTCGCCTCCCCATTCTGAGCCTGAAACAGCGACAAATCGCCGAAATCGGTATTCATCGTCAGCGCACGCTTACGTTTGCTGGCAAATGTGATGTCGCGGTTGTTTACCAGCACCAGCGCTTTTGTCGGGCAGGTCCGCACGCAGGCCGGTCCCTGCTCGTCGAAACTACACAGATCGCATTTCACCGCGATGGCGCGTATGCCTGGCACCCAGTCCAGCAGCGTACTGACGCGTGCGGGCGCAGGAGGCGCTGGCGGTGCTTTCGGCGTGTTGGCATTAGCCGGAATATGCAGCGGGCGGCTGCCGGAAAACTCGATAGCGCCAAACGGGCAGGCGATGCCGCACAGTTTGCAGCTTACGCACAGGCTCTCATTGAGCTGCACTGCGCCGTCAATGCGCGTGATGGCATTAGCCGGACACACGGCGGCGCACGGCGCATCTTCACAGTGATGGCACATCTGCGGAGCAGATTCTTTTTCATTACGCATTACACGCAGGCGCGGCATGGCTTGCAGGCCGTGCTGGCGGTGCGTTTCCGCGCAGGCGGCCTCACAGGTGCGGCAGCCGATGCAGACGGTAGAGTCAGCAATTACAAAACGATTCACCAGGCATTCCTCAGGTGATAGTCATTTTTGACGAAATCATGCCGACGGGTGTCAATCTCGACACCCGTCGGCATGCGTAACTTCAGGCCAGCGTGGCCTGTCCCTGTTTGTTCACCAGTTGGCTTAAATCAACAGGAAGATCGTTTTCTACCGCGACATACAGGCTGTCATAGACGGTAGCGATTTTATCCAGATAGTGTTCAAGCACCTGTTCACGATCGCGGCTATCAATGCGGCCATCGACCTTACCATCACTGGTCAGTTCTGCCTTTGCAATCAACTGTTTATCATCACCATCTTTTGTCTCAACGTAGTATTCGATGGTGTGGCTGTTGAAGCCTGCGGCTAAGGTGACGTAAATCGTAAAGTGCTCAAACAGCACGAAGCAGAGATCTTTTTCCGGCGCGCAGCTCATCGCATGATGCAGGCGGGCTTTAGACAGCGTCAGCCCCTGAACCAAAGAATTACAATAGTTGCGCCACTGATCCTGCTGGCGGCGGTGTCGATCAGCGATGTACTCGGCCTTCTCGCTAATTTCCCAAATAGTCATGTCAGGTTACCCGGTTAAAAGAGACCAGCTTGATAAGCACTTTCCATGCCAGTTTTTAACTCAATGATTTATAGAATATTTATATAGAAAGCGGCGATTCATTGACATGTCATTTCGTCATCTCGACATCGTCACCGACAGACTGTCCCGCAGGAGGGGCACTAACTGGCACTGTTATTGCATCAGGGGGACATCTTTTACCGGAGGCGCTATGCACGAAATCACCCTCTGCCAGCGGGCGCTGGAAATTATTGAACAGCAGGCCGTCGCATGCGGCGCAAAACGCGTCACCGGCGTGTGGCTTAAAGTAGGCGCATTTTCCTGCGTAGAACCTGCCGCGTTGACCTTTTGTTTTGATCTGGTCTGCCGCGGCACCCTGGCAGAAGGCTGTAAACTGCACGTTGAAGAACAACAGGCGGAATGCTGGTGTGAGCACTGTCAACAGTATGTGCATCTGGTGTCACAGCATGTTCGCCGCTGTCCACAGTGTGGGAGCGATACGCTGCGCATCGTGGCCGACGATGGATTACAGATCCAGCGCCTTGAAATCGATCAGGAGTAAATTATGTGTACGACATGCGGTTGTGCGGAAGGCAACCTTTATATAGAGGGTGATGAACATAACCCGCATTCCGCGTTTCGCAGCGCGCCTTTCGCGCCTGCGTCACGTCCCGGCTTAACCATCACTGGCCTGAAAGTGCCTGCGTTCCAGCCGCAGGAATCGACCGCAGGCGATCTACACTACGGTCACGGCGAAGCCGGAACCCATGCGCCGGGCATGAGCCAGCGGCGGATGCTGGAGGTAGAAATTAATGTGCTGGATAAAAACAACCAGCTCGCCGCGCGCAATCGCGCCCGCTTTGCCGGGCTTCAGCAACTGGTACTGAATCTGGTCTCCAGCCCCGGTTCCGGCAAAACGACGTTACTGAGCGAAACCCTGCTGCGCCTCAAAGATCGCGTCTCCTGTGCGGTAATCGAAGGCGATCAGCAAACGGTTAACGATGCGGCCCGTATCCGCGCCACCGGCACCCCCGCCATTCAGGTCAATACCGGCAAAGGCTGCCATCTCGACGCGCAGATGATTGCCGACGCCGCCCCGCGCCTGCCGCTGGAAAAAGGCGGCATTCTGTTTATTGAAAACGTCGGTAATCTGGTGTGCCCGGCCAGCTTTGACCTTGGCGAGCGCTGTAAAGTGGCCGTGCTGTCAGTCACCGAAGGTGAAGACAAGCCGCTAAAATATCCGCATATGTTTGCCGCTGCCTCGGTCATGCTGCTCAACAAGGTGGATCTGCTGCCGTACCTGAATTTTGACGTCGAAAAATGCATGGCTGCCGCGCGCGAAGTCAATCCTGCCATTGAAATCATATTGCTCTCTGCCACCAGCGGTGAAGGCATGGAGACCTGGCTTAACTGGCTGGAGACGCAGCGATGTGCATAGGCGTTCCGGGACACATTCGCAGCATTGACGGCAACCTGGCAAAAGTTGACGTCTGCGGCGTCCAGCGCGAGGTGGATCTGACCCTGGTGGGCCATTGCGATGAAGACGGTCAGTCCCGCGTGGGTCAGTGGGTACTGGTGCACGTTGGATTTGCAATGAGCGTGATCGACGAAGCGGAAGCACGTGACACGCTTGAGGCGCTGCAAAACATGTTTGAGGTCGAACCGGACGTCGGCGCGCTGCTGTACGGCGAGGAGAGATAATGCGTTTCGTTGATGAATACCGCGCGCCAGAACAGGTAATGCAGCTTATTGCCCATCTGCGCGTCCGGGCGGCGCACCTGGATTACACCGCCGCGCGTCCGCTGCGCATTATGGAAGTCTGCGGTGGCCATACGCACGCAATTTTTAAGTTTGGCCTCGACCAGTTGCTTCCTGACAATATTGAGTTTATCCACGGCCCCGGCTGCCCGGTGTGTGTCCTGCCGATGGGCCGCATCGATAGCTGTATTGAAATCGCCAGCCACCCGGAGGTGATCTTTTGCACCTTCGGTGACGCCCTGCGCGTGCCGGGTAAAAACGGCTCGCTGATGCAGGCTAAAGCACGCGGCGCAGACGTACGTATTGTTTATTCGCCGATGGACGCGCTGCGACTGGCGCAGGAAAATCCGACGCGCAAGGTGGTGTTTTTCGGCTTAGGTTTTGAAACCACCATGCCTGCCACAGCCATTACGCTCCAGCAAGCGCTGGCACGTAGTGTCGATAACTTTTTCTTTTTCTGCCAGCATATTACGCTAATCCCCACTCTGCGCAGCCTGCTTGAACAGCCCGATAACGGCATCGACGCGTTTCTGGCTCCCGGCCATGTCAGCATGGTGATTGGCACCGGGGCTTATGGTTTTATCACCGAAACCTATCAGCGCCCGCTGGTGGTGGCTGGTTTCGAACCGCTTGATCTACTGCAAGGCGTTAATATGCTGGTTGAGCAGAAAATAGCGGCCTGTAGCCAGGTAGAAAATCAGTACCGGCGGGTGGTGCCCGATGCGGGAAATCCGCTTGCGCAGCAGGCGATTGCAGAGGTGTTTACGGTCAAAGGCGAAAGCGAGTGGCGCGGACTGGGGCTGATTGCCGATTCCGGCGTTCAGTTGACTGCGCCGTATCAACGTTTTGATGCCGAGGCCCACTTTCGCCCGGCAGCACAAAAAACTAGCGATGATCCGCGCGCACGCTGCGGTGACGTGCTGACAGGCCGCTGTAAACCGCACCACTGCCCGCTGTTTGGCAATACCTGTAACCCCCAAAGTGCTTTTGGCGCGCTGATGGTTTCTTCTGAAGGAGCCTGTGCCGCCTGGTATCAATACCGAAGCCAGGAATGTGAAGAAATATGAAAACGATCCAGATTGCCCACGGCAGCGGTGGCCAGGCCATGCAGCAGTTAATCAACGACCTGTTTATGCAGGCGTTTACGAATCCGTGGCTGAACGAACAGGAAGACCAGGCACGTCTCAGTCTGGCTCAGTTTACCGCTCACGGTGACCGGCTGGCCTTCTCTACCGACAGCTATGTTATTGACCCGCTTTTTTTCCCCGGCGGCAATATTGGCAAGCTCGCGGTTTGCGGTACGGCAAACGACGTCGCGGTGAGCGGCGCAGTTCCCCGCTTTCTCTCCTGCGGGTTTATTCTTGAAGAAGGGCTGGAAATGGCCACGCTGGAAGCGGTCGTCACCAGCATGGCACAGACGGCCAACGCAGCGGGTATCGCCATTGTTACCGGCGATACCAAAGTGGTGCCGCGCGGCGCGGCGGACAAACTGTTTATTAATACGGCGGGCCTTGGTGCTATCCCGGCAGATGTTCAATGGGGTGCGCAATCCCTGACGCCGGGTGACGTTCTGCTGGTCAGCGGCACATTGGGCGATCACGGGGCGACCATTCTCAACCTGCGCGAGCAACTGGGGCTGGACGGCGCGCTGAGCAGCGACTGCGCGGTACTGACACCGCTTATCCAGACGCTGCGCAATATACCTGGCGTGAAAGCATTGCGTGACGCCACGCGCGGCGGCGTTAACGCCGTTGCCCACGAGTTTGCGCACACCAGCGGCTGCGGCATTGAACTTCATGAGCAACATCTGCCGGTTAACGATGCGGTGCGTGGCGTTTGTGAGCTGCTGGGTCTGGAACCGCTTAACTTCGCCAACGAAGGTAAACTGGTGATTGCCGTCCGTCGTGATGCCGCCGAACAGGCGCTTGCGCAACTTCGGTCACACCCGCTGGGACACGAGGCTGCTATTATTGGAGACGTTGTTGAACGAAAAGGTGTCCGCCTGACTGGCCTGTATGGCATCAAACGCACGCTGGATTTGCCTCATGCCGAACCATTGCCGCGGATTTGTTAATCGCGGTTCAGAATCTCATCATTATTTTTATTATATCTTTTGCGCCGTTTAAGCGGCGCTTTGTGGACAAAAGCAATGTCGTATACGCCGATGGGCGATCTCGGACAGCAGGGACTGTTTGATATCACCCGGACTCTTTTACAGCAGCCCGATCTTGCTGCGTTGAGTGAAACACTCGCGCAGCTTGCTCGCCAGTCAGCGCTGGCCGATCGCGCGGCGCTGATACTGTGGCGCGACGGTAATCATCGCGCCAGATACTATACGACACGGACGTCAGGTAAAACCGAGGAATATGAAGACGAAACCGTACTGGCTCACGGGCCGATACGGCGCTTACTTTCCCGACCGGAGGCGCTGCATTGCGGCTATCCGGAATTCAGCGAAACCTGGCCGCAGCTTGCCGGTACGCTATATCAGCCTTTTGGGCATTATTGCCTTCTGCCGCTGGCGGCAGAGGGTCGAATTTTTGGTGGCTGCGAGTTTATCCGTAACGACGATCGCGCGTGGACGGAAAAAGAATACTCGCGGTTACACGCGCTGACGCAAATTGTCGGCGTCGTCGCGGAACAGATCCAGAATCGGGTCACCAATAATGTGGATTACGATTTACTGTGCCGGGAGCGGGATAACTACCGCATCCTGGTGGCCATTACCAACGCCGTATTATCTCGCCTGGATATGGACGAGCTGGTCAGCGAAGTGGCTAAAGAGATCCACTACTATTTCCGCATTGATGCGATTAGCGTCGTTCTGCGTAGTAACCGTAAGGGTAAGCTGAATATTCACTCTACCCATTACCTTGACGCCAACGAACCGGTTCACGATCAAAGTGAAGTGGATGAAGCCGGCACGCTCTCAGAGCGGGTGTTCAAAAGTAAAGAAATGCTGCTGCTCAACCTGCACGAACGCGACTCGCTTGCGCCATACGAGCGCCTGCTATTTGAAATGTGGAACAACCAGATCCAGACGCTGTGCCTGCTGCCGCTAATGTCAGGCGATACTATGCTGGGCGTGCTGAAACTGGCGCAGTGCGATGAAAAAGCGTTTACCACCACTAACCTGAAGCTGCTACGGCAAATCGCTGAACGGGTCGCGATTGCGGTGGATAATGCGCTGGCCTATCAGGAGATCCACCGCCTTAAAGAGCGGCTGGTGGATGAAAACCTGGCATTAACCGAACAGCTCAATAACGTCGATAGCGATTTTGGCGAGATCATTGGTCGCAGCGAAGCGATGCATAACGTGTTGCGTCAGGTCGAGATGGTGGCACAGAGCGACAGTACCGTGCTGATCCTCGGCGAAACCGGCACCGGTAAGGAGTTGATTGCACGCGCCATCCATAATCTCAGCGGGCGTAATGCACGGCGGATGGTGAAAATGAACTGCGCGGCCATGCCTGCCGGGCTGCTGGAAAGCGATCTGTTTGGCCACGAGCGCGGGGCATTTACCGGAGCGAGCGCCCAGCGCATTGGCCGCTTCGAGCTGGCAGACAAAAGCTCACTGTTTCTTGATGAAGTGGGCGATATGCCGCTGGAACTTCAGCCGAAGCTACTGCGTGTTTTACAGGAGCAGGAGTTTGAGCGTCTGGGCAGCAATAAACTTATCCGCACCGACGTCCGGTTGATCGCCGCCACTAACCGCGATCTCAAGCAAATGGTGGCCGATCGTGAGTTTCGAAACGATCTTTACTATCGCCTCAACGTGTTTCCCATCAACCTGCCGCCGTTGCGCGAACGGCCGGAAGATATTCCGCTGCTGGTAAAGGCGCTGACCTTTAAAATCGCCCGCCGGATGGGACGTAATATCGACAGCATTCCCGCCGAGACGTTGCGTTTGCTCACCCAGATGGAATGGCCTGGCAACGTGCGTGAACTGGAAAACGTGATTGAACGCGCAGTGCTGCTGACCCGGGGAAGCGTGCTGCAACTGTCGCTGCCGGAACTGTGCGTGGAGCCACAAACTCAACCCGAGCCGATTGCCGAGACGCCGCTCAACGGCGAGGATGAGTATCAGTTGAGCCTGCGTGTCCTGAAAGAGCCCAACGGCGTGGTGGCCGGCCCGAAAGGTGCGGCGCAGCGACTGGGCCTGAAACGCACAACGCTGCTTTCCAGAATGAAGCGGCTGGGGATAGATAAAGACGCGCTGGCGTAATATCGCACACTGCCTGCCCGATGGCGCTGCGCTTACCAGGCCAGTGGGTGGAGGGGCTGGCCGGATATGACGAAGCCGCCATCCGGCATGACGACGCCGCTGTGACCGGGAACGCTATTTTTTTGGCCGGTACTTTTCCGGCAGTTCCGGCACCGGACGACGGTCGTCAATGAGGTGGCGCACGGTGAGGATCGGATGACGCCATAGCATGCGCGGGCCTGCCCAACGCATAATCTGCTTCATCTCTTCACGCTTTGTGGGCTGGTAACAATGCACCGGGCACTGCTTGCAGGCTGGTTTCTCCTCGCCAAAAACACATTTATCCAGCCGCTTATCCGCGTAAGCGTTGAGCGCCTGATAATGGGCTTCATCAGACAGCGCGTCAGGACAACGGCGCTGATAAAGCGCAATCATCCTGCGGATAGTCAGTTTTTCACGGTCGATACGGTTGCCGGACATGTTGTGTCGCCCTCCAAAGATGCATTAATCATACACCTTTGCAGGAGCGGCACCACTCCCTCTTAATCGGTACTTTTGCGTCGCAGCCGCAAAGAGGCAGGCAGGATACGCTGAGGTTCAGCGAGTTCTTCGCCGTCTATCATTCGGGTGATAATATCAAAGCAATCCTGTGCCAGTCGGGGAACATCCTGTGCGACGGTATCTATTTTCAGCGACAGCGAATCATATAAGTAATGATCGTCGAAGCTGGCAAGCCAGATATCGCTCTCCAGCATCTGATGTTGCGACATATAGCGCAGCACCCCTTCCAGCAGGCCGCAGGCGGCGGTAAAAAGCGCCTCAGGCGGACGCCCGAGCCGCGCACAGAGTGCAGCAAACATTTCATAGCCGCTGCTCGGATGATAATTACCGTGAATGATCCATTCCGGACGACAGGCGACACCAGCCCGCGCCAGCCCCTGTCGAAAGCCTTCAAGACGATCTTTAGTCGGCGAAAGACGTGGCTGCCCTCCAAGAAAATAGACTTCATTCGGATGCGCACGCGCCTGCCGCTCAACCAGGTCGGCCACCGGCGTCACCGCGTCGGCGACCACCAGCGGCAGCCGGGTATCATTCATATAGCGATCGAAAAGCACTAACGGGAGCTGTTCGCTCAGCTTGACGTAGTCGGTATCACTTAACATGCTGGAAGCGACAATTAAACCGTCTACCTGCCGCGCCACCAGATTGTTGACGACTACCGTTTCCTGACCGGCATTTTCGTCAGTACAGGCGATAAGCAGTTGTAGCCCCGCTTCACGGCACAGATTTTCGAGTTCATGCGAGAAAACGGCAAAACCATAGTTGATCATCTCCGGAACCACCAGTCCCAGTGTGTGGCTACGATTTTCGCGTAACAGGCGCGCATGAATACTGGGCTGGTAATGTTGCTCACGGGCAATCGTCATCACGCGCTCGCGCGTGTTCTGCGCCACACGCAGCTCTTTACCGCGTCCGTTTAACACCAGACTGGCAGTGGCCTTAGAGACCCCGGCCAGAGCGGCAATATCACTGATGGTCACGCGTTTAGATTTTTTCACAGCCACTAATCAGTTAATGAGATAAACATTCATTCTACCATGCAGGAACGTAACGACCAGTAGCGGGCATGCAGACGGGACGGTCCGGCAAAGGTGAGCGGGCCCGGGTGCTCAGGAAAATAACGACTGCTCATTACGCCCTCTCCGTCGTTAATAAAAATCTCAACGCTGGAGGAGTCGCACAGGAGATGCAGTTTTTGCACCTTGCCCTGCCAGTAACGGTACTGCCAGTCGCCGCTTTCAAGGCTGCGGCGGGCCAGGCGAATGCCTGTGGCATGCCATTCCACCCTCAGCGTATCGGCAATATTGAGCGTTAGCTCCTCTTCACTTTCCAGGATCAGTTCGAGATTTTGCGCCGCCAGCGCGGGGGCATCATTAGCACGGCCCTGCCATTCATGCGCTTCGCCACGTAACGCCTGTAGCTCACTCACAGGTTGCTGATAGAGTTTACCGCGCCGCGCCGAAAGCTCACGCACGCAGGTCATCTGATGGAGCCAGCCAAAGGCGATCGTCGGCTGGCGCATTTCCTCGCCGTCCGGTACGCCCATCCATCCGACTAACAGACGTCGGCCATCCGCAGTGAGTGTGGTTTGCGGTGCGTAAAACTCAAACCCGGTATCCAGCTCGTGAAGTGGGCCGTGCTGGAACGATGCCGGGTCGTAATGAAACTCACCACTCAGATACGCACTCGGGTAAGTGTTAAGAAAACGCGTCGCTTGCGCTTTTACTCCCTGCGGGCAGCAAAGTAAAAAAGTCGCTTCATCAAGCGTAAAGAGATCCGGGCACTCCCACATATAGCCCGCCTCCTCCAGCCCGCCGAGGCCGCTGCCGGCAATTTCACCAACTAATGTCCAGTGCCGTAAATCGTCTGATTGCAGCAGCAGAACTTTTCCGCGCAGGGCCTGATCCTGTGCGCCCAGCACCATATACCAGCGTCCCTCATGCCGCCAGACTTTCGGGTCGCGCACATGACCGGTGTATCCCTGGGGCAGTGGAACAACCGGACCCAATTTAGTGAAACCACCCGCGTCATTTTGTACAGCCAGACATTGCCAGGCGGTACGGGAACCGTCAGCGAACTTCACATTGCCGGTATAACATAACGTCAGTTTGCCGCCATCATCAATCGCACTGCCGGAGTAGCAGCCATCGCGGTCGTAGTCTTCATCCGGCATCAGCGCGAGTGGCTCATGCTGCCAGTGCAATAAATCTGCAGAGCTCCAGTGGCCCCAGCATTTATGCTTGTGCTGGCAGCCAAACGGGTTCCACTGGTAAAAAAGATGGTAGCGCCCGGCAAAATGAATAAAACCATTAGGATCATTCATCAGCCCCGTGACCGGGGCAAGATGCCAGCGCGGATAGTGGCTATCCTCCCGCGCCTTCGGTTGACCTTTCATTACCGCCTGTAAAATCGCCGATAGCAGAGTATCTGAAGGCATTATTCAGCGTCCGTTTTATATTTGAGCAAATAAGAAATCGCGAAAGCGACACAAAAAGCGATCACCATGCCAATGATATAGTTCAACAGTGAGCTGGCCTGCACGATAGCCATCCCCGGTATAGCCGTTAACCCCACGGCGGTCATATAGACATGTACGGAAACGACCCATGCCCCGCCTGCTGCGCCGCCGACGAGCGCGGCGATAAACGGCTTAATAAAACGCAGATTAATACCAAATATTGCCGCCTCGGTAATCCCCAGCAGGCATGAGAATGCCGAGGGCAGCGTAATCGCTTTAATTTTGGCATCTTTAGTTTTAAACCATACAGCAAGACATGCACCACCCTGCGCCACGTTTGCCATCGCCCAGATTGGCAGCAGAAAATTCACGCCTATCGCCGGGTTGCCTAAAAGCCCCGCTTCGATGGCATGAAAACTGTGGTGGACACCAGTAATAACAATCACAGAATAAAGACCGCCAAACAGCAGTCCGGCCAGCCAGCCGGCGTGAGTAATCAACGTACTCAACACTAAAGAAATACCGTCGCCGAGCGCACGCCCCGCCGGGCCGATAATCAACAGTGCGATAAAGCCCGAAATGATAACCGTCAGGAAGGGGGTCAGGATCAGATCCAGTGCGTCAGGGACTACCCGACGCAGCCTTTTTTCCAGCATACTCATAAACCACACGGCCAGCAGTACCGGGAAAACCGTGCCCTGGTAGCCTATCATCGCGATTTCAATGCCAAAGAAGTTCATGGTATGAAAACCTGCCGCCACTCCCCATGCATTGGTTAATGCGGGATGTGTCAGGATGCCGCCAAGCGTCGCGCCAAGGAATGGATTACCACCAAATTCGCGCGCTGCAGTGAAACCAATCAGAATGGGCAGGATGATAAAAGCCGCCGAGCTACACATATCCAGCATGATGTAGAGCGCATTGTCAGGATTAACCCAACCGTAGGTTTTCACCATGCCGAGCAGCCCCATTAGCAGGCCGGAGGCGACAATCGCCGGAATAATCGGGACGAAAATATTGGATAATAGCCGCGCAATACGCTGGAACGGATTGAGCTTACGGGCGGCAATATCCGCAGCTTCCGATTTAGTAGATTCGCCAATACCTGCCTGAGCAATAAACGCGGCATACACTTTATTAACGACGCCAGTACCAAAAATAATTTGTAGCTGTCCGGCGTTGTGAAAGCACCCTTTCACCCCATCAATTTTACCGATAGCGGCAGTGTCCGCCTTCGCATCGTCCACCAGCACCAGTCGTAAGCGAGTAGCACAATGCGCCGCACTGGCAATATTTTCTTTTCCACCGAGTAGCGGCAGTAATGACCCGGAAATATGGTTAAAATCCATAAAAGAACCTCTGATTATTTTTGTTTCACTGCAATAAAATAAAAAAGCTAAATCGGTTTAGTAAAAAATTAAACTCAAAGTAGTAACGCTTAACGCAACGGTGCTTTTAATTGATGAAGATAGGGTAGCGCGGTCATCGCCCCTTTTGCCGTGGTGGCAAGCGCGCCACAAATCTGGGCATCAGCAAGGCGCTCTGCAAGCTGGGATTCCCGCTCCGGCAAACCATGCTGTGCGAGTCCCCATAAGAGTCCTGCGACGAAGGCATCGCCGGCACCGGTAGTATCCACGCTGACTACAGGCACTGCGGGGTAGTGATAAATAGTGCCATTATGCCAGGCTTTTACCCCCGCTTTTCCCTGCGTAACCAGCAGTAATGTAATGGCGAACTGCTCTGCCAGCTGCCTCATGGCAAGATCCGCGTCCTGCGAACTGGCGATAAACATCAATTCTTCTTCCGACAGCTTCACCACATCCGCCAGCTCCAGCGCCTGGCACACACAGCGATGCAGCAAAGTGTTGTCCGTCCACAGATCTTGCCGGATATTGGGATCGAAGCTCACAAAACCGCCCGCAGCATGGATCTGACGCATAGCGTTGAAGGTAGTGGAACGCGATGGCTCGGCGGATAAAGCGATAGAGCAGCTATGCAACCACTGATCTGGCTGAAAGACAGGAAGATCCTGCATTGTCAAAAACAGGTCGGCGCTCGGACGTACCATAAAGGTAAATGAGCGTTCGCCATCCTCATCCAGGTCCACCACAACGGTTGAGGTACGATGTTGCGCATCGGGCGTCATATAATCGACATTCACCTGCTCATTATTCAGTGTCTGGCGCATAAATCGGCCAAAAGGATCTTCTCCGACCCGGCCAATAAACGCGCTGTTCCCCTGTAATCTTGCCACCCCTACCGCCACATTTGCTGGCGCTCCACCGGGACACTGCATTAACCGTCCTGAGGTTTCAGGCAGCAGATCGACCACCGCATCTCCCAGACACCACACGCGAGCTGACATAATTATCTCCCTGTAAAATTTTTGCCAAAATAACTAAACCGATTTAGCAAAACAATGATTTTACTTTTTTGGCGGGAGATTTTATTACGATTTACGAGATCCATCACATCTTCTGACTGATATTGTCAACGAAACAGAGCCGATGCCAGCATGACATCGGCTCTGAACGGTAATCACTCTCTAACAAGCAGAATGCACGCGCCACCCTCGAATGCCGCAAGATCAATGCGGTCATCAAGCACTATCACGTCCCCGCTCAGTGCATTACGCCAACGGTGACCGCTAAGCCTCTCAGGTAGCATGATGGTGGTGTCCGCCCAGCGGGGATGATGGGTAAGGCTGTCATGATGCTCATCAAAAGCCAGACGAGGCGAAATCACAATGAGCGCCTCTTCGCGATCCGCTCTGGCAAAAGCAAGTACGTTTTCTTCTCGTCTGCCGGTGGCCTCCAGCGGCAAATACGCCCCCTCGCGGAACAGCGATGGTTTATCCTGGCGCAGATGCAGTAATCGCGCCGTGACATGCTGTTTTAACTGCCCGCTGCGCCAGCTTTCCTCTGTTGGAGCAGCAAACGGCTCGTCTTCAGCGAGTAAACGTTCTAACTGCGCAAAATCAGGTTCGCGGCGGTTATCCGGATCGACCAGGCTGAAGTTCAGCGTTTCGCTCCCCTGATAAATGTCCGGTACCCCTGGCGCGGTCAGCTTAATAACCGCCTGAGTGAGGCTGTTGATCAACCCTGCGCGAATAAACGGCTGTAGCGTGTCGCTAAAATCCTGTAAAAACGGCTGGTTGTCCGGCGAAAGCAGGTGGCGGGTATAGTCCAGTACGGCACTTTCATACTCTTCATTGCTGTCACCCCAGTCGGTACGTAATTTGGCCTCGCGTAACGCTTTTTCGACAAACACCACAAATCTTGCTTCCAGCGCTTTCAGACTCGCCGCATCCTGCGCCTCAAGCGTGGGTGGCCAGACACCTGCCAGCGCCTGATAAAGCATCCATGCTCCGCTCGCCCTCGGAGCCGGGCCGTCGTCCAGCAGAGTAACTTTATGCTGATTAATTTTACGCCAGCGCTCGACGCACTCAGCCCACAATTCCGGCGCTTCCGTCAGCGCATAAAGACGTGCGCGGGCATCCTCACCGCGTTTGGTGTCGTGGGTTGAGGTAGATGAAATAGCATCCGGCTGTCGTTCGAGGCGGGTTTGCATTTCGCTGTGAAAACGGTGGATCGAGAAGGTGCGCGGCAGCGGCTCAGCACCCACCTCATTGAGCGCCAGGTCCATGTTTTGCCGGAAGAAAAGCGTGTCCTCCACTGACTTTGCCATCAGCGGGCCGGTAAGCTGCTGAAAACGAGTACGAAACGTTGCAGCAACACCGGATACCTCCTGCGCCACATCGCCTTTAAGGGTACAGCGCAGGAGATTGAGCGCCTGCGGAGGCGGAGCGTTCTCGTCCAGCCGGATACGGGCAATCACCCGTTGCAACAATTCGTCATCGGCGGCGGTTAATCCTTCTGCTGTACCGTAGGTGCGATACACCGGAAACGCGACCAGCAGTTCACGCAACGCGCTGCGAAGCTCGTCTTCACTGAGCGCCGCATTTTCATCCGCAGCAATCGCCTGCGCCAGTTTCAGCAGCGTCGTAAATTCACCTGCAAAGTTTCTGTCTGCCATTAGCAACTTCGCGTTTCGCAGCTCGGTTTTCAGATCGACCGGCTCGCCGACCACGCGATCGTATGCCTGACGCAAAGCGGCAATATTGCCATCATCTACCAGCACGTCGGAGAGCGCGGCGATAAACTCATAGCCGGTAGTCCCGGAAACCGGCCAGTCTTCCGGCAGATGTTCCCCTTTACCGAGGATCTTCTCCACCGTGATGTAGCACTCAGGCCCGGCTTCCTCACGCAGACGGTCAAGATAGGCTTTAGGATCGGCCAGACCATCAATGTGATCGACCCGTAAGCCATCTACCGCCCCCGAGTGGACCAGTTCAAGGATTAACCGGTGAGTATCATCAAATACCGTTTTATCTTCCACACGCACGCCAACCAGACCGGTTATTTCAAAAAAGCGCCGGTACGAAAGGTTGCCTGCCGCTTCGCGCCAGCAGGTTAGCTGCCAGGGCTGCTCATCGTGCAGTCTTGCGATAGCATGCGGATCGCGCTGCGCCAGGAGTTCTTCTTCCCTGCCCTGCCAGCTTTGCGGAGCCAGCGGGTAATAACTGTCGTAATAAACGAGTGCCGGTTTAGCAGTCTGCGGATCGCGCTTAACGCTAATTTCCCCTTTTGCCACAGCCTCTTCAAATGTGTCACCAAGAAAAGGCAGCGTAAGGCGGCGAGACCAGTCAATATCAAAATGACGCGCGTAGCGGCTGTTTTCGCCCTGCTCCACCACGTCTCGCCACCATGGGTTTTCCAGCGATGCGGCCATATGATTGGGCACGATATCAAGGATCAATCCAAGGCCCGCCTTTTTTAGTGCGCTAACCATGCGATCAAACCCTTCCCGACCACCGATAGCAGGCTCAATTTCACTCGTGTGGGTGACGTCATAACCGTGCGTAGAATCAGACGTCGCCGTGAAAATGGGAGACGCGTATAAATGGCTAATACCGAAGCGCTGTAAATACGGCACCAGTGCCGCGGCGCGGTCAAAGGTCATGCCGTTACGAAACTGAATGCGATATGTCGAGGTAGGAATATTCACGGCCTTTCTCCCTGCGCAAGGCGGACAATAACGGCGTTTGGCGTGAGTGTATCTGCCATTTCAGGCAGGGCAAAAAGCGTTTCTCCGGGCAAATCAGGCAGCGGCTGCGTTGCTTCTCCAATATTAAGGGCGAGAGAAAGCGTCCCCTGAGGGAATGTCCAGCTAAGTGCAACGAAGCCTTTCGCCGTGGCAATGACGTGGCCAGCGTGTCCACCGGCAGAGGCCAGTAACGGCACAATGTGCTGCTGACGCAAGGCGAGTAACGTTTTACAGAGTGCCAGCCAGTTTTTTCCCTCTTCGCTCTGTGTTTTCTGCCAGTCAAGTTTTGAGTTCAGGAAGGTTGTCTCATCGTTAGGATCGGGAACGCGTCCCTCTTCATGCCCGGCATGCCCCGCGAATTCTTGCGCCCGGCCTTCGCGTACTGCGCGGGCCAGGTCGCCATGAAAATCAGTAAAGAAAAGGAAAGGATGCGTCTCACCATACTCCTCGCCCATGAACATCAGCGGAATATGCGGTGATAGCAGCAGCGTTGCCAGCAACACTTTAGTACGTTCACCTCCTGCCAAAGTAATCAGCCTTTCACCCTGAGCGCGGTTACCGATCTGGTCGTGATTCTGGATAAAATCAACAAAGGCGGCTGGTGGTTGTCCACGGCTGTCCACACCGCGTGGCTCGCCGGTCTGGGCGGAGATTTCCCCCTGAAAAGCGAACCCCTCCGCCAGGATGCGGGCCACGTGTTTTTCCGGCTGGTCAGCAAAATCCTGGTAATAGGCGTGCGTTTCACCCGTGGCGAAGACATGAATGGCATTGTGAAAATCATCATTCCATTCGCCGGTAAAGAGAGGCGTTGAGCCATCTTCCTGACGCGGATGAAGAAAAATCACGTTGCGGCTGTCTTCCGTGGTCAGATGAACCGGCCGACCGGTGATTTCAGCGCGGATACGTTCGGCGATTTCAATGAGAATATGTTTTTCAGCACTGTCTTTGATTTGATCGATGGCATCAAAACGCAGGCCATCCAGATTGAATGCTTTTAGCCAGTAGAGAGGGGCGTCAATAATATAGCGCCGGGCAGCCTCGACATCGTAAGCAATGCCCGCGCCCCAGGGTGTCATGCGTTGTTGATGGAAAAAATCGGGTGACAGCATTGGCAGGTAGTTGCCTTCGGGGCCGAAATGGTTGAGAACAATATCCAGAACAACGCACAGACCATACCCATGTGCCGCATCAACAAACGCACGAAAATCATCTGGTGAACCATAAGCAGTATGCGGTGCGTAAAGCAATACCCCGTCATAGCCCCAGCCGCGATTGCCAGCAAACTGCGAAACGGGCATGACCTCGATCATGGTAATACCCAGGCTGGCAAGCCAGGGGAGTTTCGCTATTGCCGCCTGAAACGTCCCTTCCGGCGTAAAGGTGCCGATATGCAATTCATAGACCACCGTTTCTTCCCACGGTCGCCCAGCCCATTCTTTATGCAGCCATAAATAATTATCGTCGTTGACCACCAGCGACGGGCCATTAACGCCAGCTTTCTGCGCTCTGGAGGCCGGGTCGGGAATGGTAGTGCCGTCCTCCAGCACATATTCGTATTCTGCGCCAGACGCTACGCCATTGACATGAAGCTCAAACCAGCCGTCCCCGACGGGTGTCATGGCCCGTTCATGACCAGAGAGCCGCAATGTAACGTTATCGTGCGCGGTAGCCCAGAGGCGAAATCGGACGCTATCCGGCGCGATATACTCAGCTCCCCAACGTTCAGGATAAGATCTGGACTTCATTTAATAGCCTCATTTAATTCGCAGGTACGCGTAGACGATATCGCATCAATCATAGTTCAAATGCGCACACCAGGAGACCACGGCGAGGAATTTACACAGCGGGTCAGGTTACGTCATATTCTGCATCTCAAAGCGTCATCGCGGTCGTCTGTTAATGCTCAACCTATTATTGATTGTGACGACTGTTTTCACACCTTATATCCGATGGATAACAACCTGCAAAACCAGGGCGCGATTGGCTATTTTTATTCTCTCCCCAGGTGGGCGATTTCCTTTTTTGCGGGGAATACTGGCTATATAAACAGATGGTTATAATTTGGACCAAAAATCCGGATGGAGCGTAGACTATACGTTGACGACATCGTTAACCATCCCGGCTTCATAAGCATACGCTTATCAGCGACTTCCCCGGCCTCTGGCCGGGGTTTTTATTAGTGTGTACGCTGTTTCGCTGATTTTTGATATATGCCATGGTTTTTTGGCAGTAATGAAAGATTATGAAAAGTTTTAACACCTTACGCAGAAGGCCAGCCGATGAAACAAGATGTAAAAAAATTCCGGGTGAGTACGCAGCTCTCTATGTTGGGCCGAAATCCTGATGAGCAAAGCGGATTTGTTAATTCCCCCGTCTACCGCGGTTCTACCGTACTTTTTAAAACCTGTGAGGATATTCGTCAGAACCGGGCGCGCTTTGCCTATGGAACGCAGGGAACGCCGACGATTGAGAATCTGGAAAATGCCTGGTCAGCGCTGTGCGGCGCAGCCGGGACGGTGATATCGCCGTCTGGCCTCGGCGCACTGGCGCTGGCGCTGTTTTCCGTCACCAAAGCGGGGGATCATATTCTGGTGACGGACTCGGTGTACCGTCCGACACGCCAGTTCTGTAACACGATGCTGGCGAAGTATGGTGTTACCGTGACCTATTACGATCCGCTGATCGGCGCAGGGATTGAGCATCTGGTGCAGGACAACACCCGGCTGATTATGCTGGAATGTCCCGGTTCGCAAAGTTTTGAGGTACAGGATATCGGGGCGATTGTCGCTGTTGCGAAAAGGCACAATCTCAGCACCATTATTGATAACACCTGGGCCACACCGCTGTTTTTCAAAGCTCATGATCACGGCATTGATTTATCAGTAGAAGCCGGAACCAAATACCTCGGCGGCCACTCCGACCTGCTGATGGGGCTGGTTTCTGCTAATGCCTCCCACTGGCCGGCGCTACGTGAAACCTACGACGCCATGTCGATGTTGCCGGGCGCTGAAGACTGTTTTCTGGCGCTGCGGGGGCTGCGCACATTGCATCTGCGGGTCGAAGAAGCGCAGGCACGCGGGCTGGAGATGGCACGCTGGCTGGCGCAACAGCCGGAAGTCAGCCGGGTGCTCCATCCGGCCTTAGCCAGCTGCCCCGGACATGAAAACTGGAAGAAATATTTCACCGGCTCTACCGGGCTGTTCTCTGTCGTCCTGAACGACCGCTTTCGCCAGGATAACGTGGATGACATGCTGGATAATATGTCCGTTTTCAGCATGGGCTTTTCATGGGGCGGATTTGAAAGCCTGATCACGCCGTTTAACTGCGCCGACTACCGGACCGCAATAGCGTGGGCACCGGAAGGGCTGACGTTGCGCCTGCAAATTGGTCTTGAGGATATTGAGGATCTGAAAGAGGATTTAAAAGCGGGGCTACAACGACTGTATCTGCGTTAAAGCAATTCTGTTTTACCTGCGCTAACGGCATAACGCGCGGCGTCCGCCGGAGATGGCAGCGCCACGCGATATCGACCACCGCTTATTTTAGCCCGCGAACGCCCTCTTCCAGCATACGGATTTGCAGCAAGGTTTGCTCATCCGTCACCAGCTTCTCGTGACCATTTATCAGCGTTTCATACAGCGCGTCATAATAGCGGGCATAATCCCCCTGTTCCGACACCACCTTCTCTTCATGCCAGGTGCCATTATCATCTATTCGGGTGAGCACGCCATAATCGTCCGGGGTATCGGTGCCAAAATCCGGACTGCCCGGCAGATAAAAGAGTTTTAGATGCTCCTCCTGCTTGTCTTTGCGGTATTTAACAAACATTCCTTTTTTGCCGTACACCACAAAACTGGGGCGGTCTTTAATCCGGTAATAGCTTGATTTAACGGAAACTTTTAACACGCCATAATAAAGGTCAACGTCGAAATAATCGTTCATCCGTCCGCTGCCGAGCAACTGGCGCACGTCATAATGCACCGAATCAGGTTTGCCAAAGAAGGAGATCACCTGATCAAGGGTATGACAGCCATGGCCGTATAAATAGGAATTCATTGCGTAGTGTTCGTGAACGGATTCCGGCACATGAGGGCGGTAATAATCATAATGCATTTCGACTTCCAGCAACTCGCCCAACACACCAGATGCGATCACCTTCTGGGTGGTCAGAAAGTCGCTGTCAAAACGACGGTTCTGGTAGCACTGGAGCATGAGCCCTTTGGATTTCGCCAGCGCAAAAAGCGCCTGCGCTTCGGCACTGGTTTCGGTAAACGGCTTTTCCACCACGCAATGTTTACCGGCGTGCAGCACCTGCTTAGCAAACGTATAGTGCAATGATGAAGGCGTGCTTACCACCACTAACTGAATGTCAGGGTCGTTCAGCAACACGTCGATATTACTGGTGTATTCTACCGTTGGCAGGCGGTCCCAGATGTCCCGCTCAGGGCTGGCTGAATAGATAGTTTTAATCGTGATTTTATCGGGCCGGGTCAGAATAAAGGGAATATGGTAACGGTTTGCGCTCTTGCCATTTCCAATAAAACCGATGGTTAATTTGCTCATAAAGCGGCTCCCTGGTGTGTAATTTACCTGTTGCAATAATTCAAGCAGTAGAAAACTGAGCGCCAGCATAGCATGAAGAGTGGCATAGTCCAGTAAACTTATCCGTTTATAAGCCTTTGTAATTTATAAAACAAATAATAAAACCACCATCCATAGAGACCTTTATTACCGAGCAACAAAAAGCTAACATCTCTAAAACGAGGGTAAACCAGTACCTTACTGGTCAGGTTAACAATGCGGTCGGTGGAAAAAAGAAAAGCCGAATAACGGCAATAGAATGAATTATTAGGCAGAGTGAAACTGATTTAACAGGCCGCTACCAGAAAATAGTCTGTGTGAAATAACATGCACACTAACGCCGCGCGTTAACCTGGCATCAATGCTTCCTGTCGTTCACGCACGAAGACAGGCCATCCATGAGCCACTTTCCGGACATCTCCGTGGCCGCAAAATGGGTGGTACCTGCCCCCTGATGATAAAGTGCGACATAAGATTTCACATCATCGATAGCCATATTGTACGCCGCCCGCCGCGCCTCATTTTCCGGCCTGTCACGAGCCTCAGTTAATGCCTTTAATAGTGCTGTAAAAGTGACTTCCTCATCCGCCTCAAGCAGATTCATTACTGCTTCACCGATAAGCAAATCAGAAAGCTTTTCTTTTGGACTTTTGCTCATGGTTCTCTCCTTATCGCCAGTCAGCAGTTTGCCGCCTGGCGTGGGTTAACGATTATAGCGTTGTCACCTTTGGCGATGGCAAATAATAAAGACCGATTATTAAACCATTCCGCGCCAGGATCAATTCAGTTTTTTTGACAAAATTTTCAGCGCCAGCTGATAAGCCGCTTTTTCATGCGTTTCAGCCCGCTCCTCCCATGACAATATCAGGGTGTAAAGCAACCGTGGCGATGCGCGTAATCCCTGTTTAAGCAGAAATACAGCTGCGACGCCGAGGATTTCCCTGGCAGAATCAAGTAGAACATGATCATTTTTGTCCAATTTGTCTCCTAAGGTTAAATAAAGGCCCTCCCTGTACGCAAAGCGCAAAGGGGTAGCCCTCCGTGGATATCACGGAAAATAATCAGTTAAAGAGAGACTGGCGGAGCCTGCGCTTAAGACGGTTTTACAAAAACGTCAGCAAAAATATATTGCCAGAACGCCTGGTAATAACGTTGTTGCACGGACTCATGGGGCCAACATAATGTTGAAATGACAGATAATAAGATGCATTAACGCATCTTAATCAGAACTGATGGTTAAGCTGTGGCGTTAGTAATAATATTGACCCCGCGCACAGGCGTATTTGCCCGTCATGCGTTTTCAGTTTTAACATTTTATATTACACCTCCGAAAATTGTTTTCGCGGCCCGTTCACTGAAGAGGCCGAAACATCTTCAGATCAGCGGGAGCGTTCTGCATTAAGTAGCAGACGAAAAACACCCTCATACAGTAACGTCTGTGCGGGCTCCTCAGTTTCGTTCATCAAAAAAGCAATTTTTAAGAACAATGTCTTGCGGCTCACCGGTGAGCCGGTCCGTAACATCGCTATCACAATACGTCCCAATAATTCTTCATACGCCGAATCCATGACCGACGGAATGCCCGTCCCGGGTGACACCGCATCTTCATGTGTTTTCGCCATCGCTGACCCCACAGAAATAGGTTAAGTACTACACTGGGGACAGTGTATATAGGGCCGATATCAAAGACCAGCAAAGCGAAGAAATTATTAGTCTTTTTAATCCGTAATACAGAATATCGGCCTTCAGGTAACCTTATCTTATCCTTAACTATGGCACTTCTCAGAGCACCGATAGTCGCATGGAGGTGCGGGCGAGATTAGCCATTTTTAGCCTCGTCCTGCTCGTCACCCTCTTCCCGAAGCTGGCGGTCAGATGACGGATGTTGCTCAGCCGTCCGGGAAAATTCCAGATTCACAACGTTATCGCCGTGTGGCGCTTGCGTCTGCTCCAGGTTTTCCAGGATCTTGCGAGCCTGACCGATTTCAGCCAAATAATCTTCATCTGTCTCCTGCCCAGCTTGTTTTTCAAGCCTTAGTATCAGAGATTCACGAGAAACCTCTTCCTTTTCGAAGATATGACTAATAACGGCCTCGCCTATCGCAATATAGCCTTTTTTATCTTCATCAGAAATTGACACTAATAAATATCTCCTCTTATCAAGAACTACGCCACTCCTTATACAAACTGCGGTAAATCCTTTAATTAGCGTCGCATTAAAATGCATCGCTGTGACTATCATTATAACGCAACGGCACTGACTGTGAGTATTTTAAGAACAATCTGCCCCGCTTTTTTTTCGCGCCATCCATTAACGCTGATACGTTATTTCCTCTTATTCATCATTACACTACTGATAGATTATAGTATGACGAACAATAGCCGCACGAAATATTTTTCAGTTATTAATCACCCAATGACAAACCTACGTAATATAGAAACTGGCGTATCTTATATTTTCGCTTATTTATCTGACGGATAACCTTTTTCTGACAACCGCTGTACCACAGTTGTGCCAATAGATGTACCGACGCCTTGAGGAGAACGGCCCATGTGCTCTATTGGACGATACAGAGGCCCGGGACGGCAACGCAGACGATGCGCTGACATGTTGAACTTACGCTAAACGGCGAAAATAGCATTGACGAACGCGATCACCCTGGAGCCAGCAACGATGCAGAAAGACGCATCCTTTTGAAATCAATAGATAACTTTATGACCGGCTTCACTTAAAAAGACCAAACAAAAAGTTTTCTTATGCTTAAATACCAAACAAAATGTTTGGCTTATACTGTGATCGCGCTCTCTTTCTGTTCATTTTTTGATTGCCCTGAAGTATTCATTACCGCTATACAATACAAAAAGTTTGTTTAGCTAACTAAATTTCAGGTTGATATGGAAAGTATTAAAGAGAGCTTAGATTTCCTCATACCCATGATGGAAGGGATTGCCGGACAGTTTGGTGAACACTGTGAAGTGGTACTGCACGATCACTCCCAGGGGCTGGAAAGCAGCATCGTTGCCATTATTAACGGTCATGTCACCGGTCGTAAGGTAGGCGATCCAAGCAGTAATCTGGGCCTTGAAGTGCTGCGCGGCAGCGATGTGAACGGCGATCGGCACAACTACTTCACCAAAACTCGTGAGGGTAAAACGCTACGCTCAACCTCGGTATACCTGCGCAATAACCATAAACAGGTGATTGGTGCCCTGTGCATTAACCTGGATATCAGTGACATTTTGCAGGCTGAGAAAATGCTCAACAAAATGGCGGGTCGCCCGGACAACACACCAACCCCCGCTAAAGAAGTCAATGAAGTCTTTGTTAAAGATGTAAACGAACTGCTCGACTATCTGATTGCTGAGTGTATGACGCTCATTGACGTTCCCGTCAGTAATATGAGCCGTCAGGACAAATTGAACGCCATTAAATTTTTTGACGACAAGGGGGTTTTTCTTATTAAAAAATCCGGCGAACGGATTTGCGAATTTCTCAATATCTCTAAATACACCCTCTACGCCTATCTGGGCGAATTACGAGGGGAGAATCCGACGATTGACAGTTAACTGTCAGGGGGAAAAATGCAGACCACACCTTATGTTGCGCTTGACATGGATATCATGGAAAAAATATTAATACCATGACCTCCGGCCTTATTCGCAATAGCATTCAACACTGGCCGCATATTAAAACGCATAAATCGCTGCGTCTGGCCAGGCTTGAGCAGCAGCTGGGGGCCAGCGGCATCACCTGCGCCAGTCTCTCGGAGGCTGAAGTCATGGCCGCCGGAGGCATTGACAAGATCCTGATTGCCTATCCGCTGATTGGCGAAGACAAATGTCGGCGCTATGCCGCGCTGGCTGGCAAAATCACCGTCCGCACCATCGTTGACAGCCTGCCGGGTGCCGAAGGGCTTTCAAAAGAAGCGGTAAAAAATGGCATGATATTTACGGTCGATATCGCCATTGATTATGGTGCGCACCGGGAAGGCATTCAGCCCGGCGACCTGCTGGATTTTGCCCTTCAGGTGGCGGCGCTGCCAGGGCTGAAGGTTGACGGCGTTTTTACCTACGCGGGGACGATTTATCAATATCATACCGAGCAGGATATTCGCCGGGCGGCACGTCAGGAAGCGCAGTTATTAATTGAAAGCCGGGACCTGCTTAACGCCAATGGATTTACCATTACCCGCCTGTCCGGCGGCTCGACGCTCTCGTCGTGGTATCCAGATGAGCTTAAGGGCATTACTGAATCAAGAGCCGGAAACTTTATTTTTGGTGATATGAATGCCATTAATGGTGGCATATATACTACCGATAACTGCGCGCTGACGATTTGTGCAACGGTGATCAGCATTCCCCTACCGGGCTACGCCACTATTGATGCTGGCACAAAATCGTTAACCTCCGATCTTTCCGCTACGCCAGGCTCTTACGGCAGAATTAAGGAGTATCTGGATATTGAGCTGGTCAAACTTAATGAAGAGCACGGGTATTTACGCTATGACCCGCAAAAATATGATCTGGCTATTGGCGAGCAGATTCATATTATTCCCAACCATTGTTGTGTAGTCGCTAACCTGGTTGATCAAATATATGCTTTTCGCAATGGACAATTCAGCGAAACGATTACTATTGATGCCCGTGGAAAAAGTTTTTAATTAGCCGGAAGTATTATTATGACTGACATCGAATTAACTGCTGATGAACGGCAGGAGCTGGTCACGCTTCTTTGCAGCCTGATCCAGCATCCGTCGGAAAACCCGCCGGGCAATGAAAATTCGGTAGCGCTCGCTATTGCCGGGCTGTTACGCAATGAAGGAATTGAAACTGAAATTCAGGAAGTGGCAGAGGGCAGACCCAATGTGATCGCGCGTCTGAAAGGACAGCAACCGGGGAAACGGGTTATTTTAAATGGCCATACCGATGTTGTTCCGTGCGGTACAGGCTGGTCCGTGGACCCCTTCGCGGCAGTGATTAAAGACGATTGCATTATCGGGCGCGGGGCGGCAGATATGAAATCCGGCGTGGCGGCGATGATTTATACCGCCTTGCTGATTAAACGCCGCCAGTATGCTTTTAACGGCGAAATATTATTGCTATTTAACGTTGATGAAGAGCGCGTCAATCTCGGGATGGAACATTTTATTGCCCAGGGAGTTGAAGCAGACTATGCCATTATTGGCGAGCCGACCTCGCTGGACGTGTGTATTGCACATAAAGGGGTTAGCCGCACCCGTTTAACCACTCACGGTACGGCAGGCCATGCGGCTAAAACCCGTCATCCTGACAGCGCTATCGATAAAATGGCACAACTCCTGCCTGAACTGATCAAGGAATGTCAGCAGGTTCAGCAGCGCCAGCATTCACTTTTAGGTAACGCCTCAATGCTGGTAACGACCATCAACGGCGGCAGCGCACCGAATATCGTGCCGCAGTCGTGCTCGCTTGAAATTGACCGCCGGGTGCTACCCGACGAGCAACGCAGTGAAATTAATGCCAGCGTGGCGGATGCCCTGGCCGGCGTGGGATTAAAACCCGATCGGGATTACACGCTGGAGAATTACCTTTTTATTCCCGCCTCGGCTATTGATGACACGCATCCGCTTGTTGAAGCAGCTTTTCAGGCGGCAAGCATGGTCACCGGCTCAGCACGCAAAAGTGTTTTTGATGCCACCTGCGAAGCGCCTTTTTTCTCGGTCGGGTGCGGTATTCCGACCATTATTATGGGCCCGGGCGATTTAGCTCAGGCCCATGTTAAAGATGAATTTGTGCGGATTGAAGAATTACACCAGGCTGCGCAAATTTATACTCAACTGGCATTATCTTTGCTGAAGTAAACTATCAGGAAATATGCAATGAAAATTGAAGCCCGTCTGGCAGAACTAGGGATTACGCTCAGCGTCCCTGGCACCCCTAAGTTTTCTTATGTTTCGGTAAAACAGGTCGGCAATTTATTATATACCTCCGGCAACGATTGTCGGCGTGAAGGTGAATTGATTTATCAGGGAAGTCTCGGTGCCACGCTGTCACTGGCGCAAGGAAAAGAGGCGGCGCGCCAGTGTATTATTAATATTCTCTCTTCACTTAAGGCCTGGCTTGGCGATCTGGACCAGATTAAAGGCTGCGTCAAAATGCTCGCTTTTGTACAAAGCACGGATGATTTTAAAGAGCAACCGCTGGTCATCAATAGCGCGTCCGATCTGCTCATTGAAATATTTGGTGATGCCGGTAAACATGCGCGTTCTGCCATCGGTACTAATGCATTGCCTTTTGATACACCTGTTGAAATCGAATTAATTCTCGAAATTAACGCGTAATTTATTGATACCTCCGGGATATATCCGGCTCCTGTCACGCCACTATTTCATGAAATAGTGGCGGATATTACATTTCAAAAGGATAATATATGTCCAGTCAAGCAAGCTCTCGCCTGAAGCGTTTGCAAATTATGGCATTATTGTTTTTGCTCGTGGCGGGTATTATTAATTTTCTCGACAGAACATCACTTTCTATTGCCAATACCACTATCCGCGAGGAGATGGGATTAACGGCAACAGAGATGGGGCTTTTACTGTCAGTCTTTTCCTTTGGCTATGCACTTTGTCAGCTTCCAATTGGCATGGTGATGGAACGGTTCGGCGTAAAAAAAGTATATGGCTTCGGCATTTTTCTTTGGTCCGCCGCCCAGACTGCGCTGGGTTTTGTCGGTTCTTTTAGCCAGATGATTGTCGCCCGCGTGGTATTGGGGATTGGCGAAGCGCCGCATTTACCCACCGGCGTCAAAGTCGTTAACGACTGGTATAACATCCGCAAACGCGGCGTACCGATGGGCATTGTCAATATGTCGTCAACGCTGGCGCAGGCGCTGGCTCCACCGTTACTGATTGCAATGATGCTGGCCTTTGGCTGGCGGATGATGTTCATCATCATTGGCGTAAGCGGGATCGTACTGTCTATTTTATGGTTTATTTTCTATCGCAATCGTGAAGACGCCGGGCTGTCGGCAGAAGATATTCAGCATCTTGAAGAAGAGACACCGCCCTCCAGCAAAGAGAAAGTGACGCTAAAAGACTGGGCGGGTTTATTTAAACAAAAATCAATGTGGGGAATGATCATTGGTTTTAACGGCGTCGGTTATATGGTCTGGCTGTTCCTGACGTGGCTGCCTTCATATCTCGAAATGTCCCGGGGGCTGAGTCTGCAAAAAACGGGCTGGGTGGCAGCTATTCCTTTCCTGTTCGGCGCAGCGGGCATGCTGGTGAACGGCGTGGTGGCCGACTGGGTCATGAAACGCGGTGCGGATAAAATGAAAAGCCGCAAATGGATGATCTGTCTGGGGCTACTGTGCGCTGCCGGGTTTACGCTGCCTGCGGCCTATACCGAAAGTACCTTTGTTGCCGTCGCCTGTATCAGTATGGCGCTCTTCTCTATTCATTTTGCAGGCACGTCGGCATGGGGGCTGATTCTGGTCTCCGTACCTTCCAGGCTGATTACATCTGTAAGCGGTATTCAGAACTTTGGCGGCTTTATCGGCGGTTCGTTCGCGCCGATTGTAACCGGGATGATCCTCGACCATACGGGTTCCTTTACCCTGGCGCTGGTGGCGTCATCGGTCATCGCGTTTATGGCGTCGCTGGTGTATTTCTTTATGGTTAATAAACCCATTGTTGACCCTTCGGCAATACAGTAAGGATAAGACAGGGGGCTGCGCCCCCGGTCTTAATAAATGATCAATCCTCACCCTTATGAGTTCAGCATGAACCCGGCTCGCCGGACCGTGACCTTCCCGCCGGGCACTTCCCTATCCACGGTTACTTTCTGGTTATAGATTATAATCAAAGCAACCGGACCATAATCCGATAGAAAACAGGGAGATTTGCAGGCATATGTCCTGGCCCATACCTGATAATGAGCAAGCGCGTCTGGCAGCACTGGCGACTTACCAACAGCTGGATACACTGCCAGAGGAAAACTTCGACCGTCTGGCAGGGCTGGCTGCACGGTTATTTGATGTGCCGATTGTTCTGGTGTCGCTGGTGGCGAGCGACCGACAATTTTTTAAAGCGCAGATTGGCTTTTGCGCCACCGAAACCAGCCGGGAGATCTCATTTTGTGCGCACACCATTATGCAGGACGAGATCCTCGTCATTCTCGATGCAGCCACAGACCCTCGTTTTGCCACTAATCCTCTGGTGCTGGGGCCGCCTTTTATGCGTTTTTATGCGGGTAAACCGCTAGTGACACCCACGGGTGAAAAGATAGGTACAGTCTGCCTGATTGACAGCCAGCCCCATGAGACGTTTACCCGCAGCGAGCGCCAGAATCTGACGGATATCACGGCGCTGGTGATGGAGCGCATGGAAATGCGCCGCCTGGAATCATTGCGCAGCGCCAGCCTGTCGCGCTTTAAAAAAATTGCTGAAACCTCACCGGACGCCATTATTTGCTCCAATGCAGAAGGGAATATTACCTTCTGGAACCGTTCGGCAGAGCGCTTATTCGGTTATACCGCTGAAGAAGTGCTTAATCGCAGCAGCCGGGTGATCGTCCCGGAGAGCTGGCTGCGGATTTACGAAGATGAGATTGAACGTCTTCGCCATGGTCAGCAGCTCGCGCTGGCAGATAAAACGATTGAGCTGTCGGCCTTAAGAAAAGACGGCAGCGAGTTTCCCGCCGAGTTTTCACTCTCTACCTGGCATGAAGGGCAGCTCACCAACGTGGGGGCTATCGTCAGGGATATTACCGAGCGTCAGGAAAATGAAGCGAGGCTATTTAGAATGGCCTCGCTTGATGCGCTGACCGACCTGCCCAACCGCGCCGCCTGGAGACAGTGCGTCGTCAGTTTTATGCAGGAGGCCCGTGTCGGGGCGATGCTTTTACTTGACCTTGATGGCTTTAAAGAGGTGAACGATACACAGGGGCATCTGGCGGGTGACGCGGTGCTGAAAGAGGTTGGCCTGCGGCTGAGAAGTCATTTTGACGAGGCCGTCATCATCGCCCGGCTGGGCGGAGATGAGTTCGTGGTACTGCTGAACGACAACGATTTGCGTTTGGTGAGATCTATCGCCGTCCAGATAATCGCTACCCTTTCAGAGCCCTATGAGTTTGCGGGGCAGCATATTGAAATTGGCGTTAGCGTGGGGATTGCGCTTACTCCGCAACACGCCACCAGGCCGGAAGAGTTGCTGAGCGCAGCCGATCTTGCGCTTTATCGCGCTAAAGCGGCGGGTAAAGGCCGTTATGCGCTTTTCGAGCCGGCCTTTCGTGACGTTGCTGTCAACCGACGCCGCTTTAAAAGCGAACTGAAACAGGCGTTTGAAAACCAGGAGTTTGAGCTGTTCTATCAGCCGCAGTTCAACACCGCCACCGGGGCGCTGGTTGGTGCAGAAGCGCTGTTGCGATGGAACCACCCGCAGCGCGGGCTGCTGACGCCGCCTTCTTTTATCGAGACGCTTAATAATAAACCTTCCGCGCCAGCAATAGGCGAATGGATACTGCGCACGGCATGTGCCCAGGCTGCCGAATGGCGTGCCATCGTTCCTCATTTCCGGATAGGGGTTAACCTTTTTGAAGCACAGTTTCGATCCCGCAAGCTTATCGAGGTAGTCAATGAAATATTGACGCAGCTGGCATTGCCCGCTGAAGCAGTAGAGCTGGAAATTACGGAAAATATTTTGCTGCGTCACGATGCTGCCACTCTCTCCTTGCTTCAGGCGCTGCGGCAATCCGGTGTGGGTCTGGCTTTTGATGATTATGGCACGGGGTATGCCTCGCTCAGTTTTCTCAAACGCTTTCCGATGACCCGACTGAAAATCGATCGTTCGTTTATTCGCGATGTGCATACTGACCCGGGAAGCGAGGCAGTAGTACGTGCCATCCTGTATTTAGGACGCAGTTTTGGCATGGCAGTGATCGCAGAAGGCGTCGAGACAACAGCTCAACTTGCGTTCCTGAAAAATCACCATTGCCCTGAAGTGCAGGGCTATCTGTTAGGGCGACCACTTCCTGCCGCGGCATTCCGTGACACCTTCCTGGCGACGTAATGCTGTTCCTCGTCCACCGCGCAGCCTGTTGATGTCAACTATCCTTAACTGACCACTTTTATTGTTAAGGGCAACACGATGGCGAAAATGACCAGCGATTTCTTTATTGAGCGTCTGAAAGCGTGGGGCGTTACCCGTATTTATGGTTATCCCGGCGATGGGATCAATGGCGTGCTCGGCGCGCTGCAACGCGCGAATAAGACGGGCGACGGGATCGAGTTTATTCAGGTGCGACATGAAGAAATGGCGGCGTTTATGGCGGCAGGCCATGCTAAATTCACCGGCGAACTGGGCGTTTGTCTCTCCACCGGCGGGCCGGGAGCCACTCATTTGCTGACCGGATTATATGACGCGAAGATGGATCACGTTCCTGTACTTGCCATTACCGGCCAGGCGGAAGTGACTGCACGCGGCGCAAGTTACCAGCAGGAGCTCAACCTCGATCGGGTATTTGCCGACGTGGCGAACTTTGTGCAGGAGGTCGCCTCTCCTGCTCAGTTACGCCATCTGGTGGATCGCGGTGTTCGTATCGCGGTAGCGCAAAATGGCGTGACGGTACTGGTGCTGCCGAAGGATATTCAGGATGAGCCATGGCAGGACCCACCGCATGTGCATGGTTTTACCCATTCCGGCACAGGCTATCAGCGGCCAAAAGTGGTGCCTTATCAGCAGGATCTCCAGCGGGCCGCGGATATCTTACACGCCGGTAAGAAAGTCGCGATCCTGGTGGGCGCTGGCGCACGCGGCGCGGCGCTGGAAGTGGTGAAAATGGCTAATGTCCTTGGCGCAGGGGTAGCAAAAGCGCTGCTGGGTAAAGACGTGCTGGCGGATGATGCCCCCTTCGTTACTGGCTCTATCGGCCTTCTGGGGACAAAACCATCTTACGACATGATGATGGATTGCGACACGTTGCTGATGATCGGCACCGGTTTCCCGTGGACGGAGTTTTTGCCAAAAGAGGGACAGGCGCGTGCCGTGCAAATCGACATCGATCCGGCGATGCTGGGACTGCGCTATCCGGTTGAGGTCAATTTACACGGCGACGCCGCTGAGACCTTGCGCGCGCTGCTGCCGCTGCTCGAGCATAAAGACGATCGCAACTGGCAGGAAGAGATAGCTAAAGGCGTAAAAACGTGGTGGCAGACGCTGGAAGAACGCGCGCTGGCCGATGCCACACCGGTCAATCCGCAGCGCGTGGTATGGGAAATGTCGCCGCTGCTGCCGGATGACGCCATTATCACCTCCGACTCCGGCTCCTGCGCCAACTGGTTTGCCCGTGATTATAAAGTGAAACAGGGGCAGCGCGCCTCGCTGTCCGGCGGGCTTGCCTGTATGGGCGCAGCAGTCCCTTATGCCATCGCCGCCAAGTTCGCTTACCCGGACAAGGTTGTCGTGGCGCTAGTCGGAGACGGCGCGATGCAAATGAATAATATGGCAGAGCTGATCACCCTCCAGAAATACTGGCAGGGCTGGAGCAATCCGCGCCTGATTGTTTGCGTATTTAATAATCAGGATCTTAATCAGGTCACCTGGGAACAACGGGTGATGGAAGGTAATCCACGCTTTGAGGCGACTCAGGATATTCCGGATGTCAGCTATGCCGGTTTTGCTGAATCACTGGGACTCAAAGGGATTTTCGTTGATGATCCACAGCGGTTGCAAAGCGCCTGGCAGGAGGCGCTGGCCGCCGATCGCCCGGTGGTGCTGGAAGTCAAAACCGACCCGGACGTCGCGCCGCTGCCGCCGCATATTACCCTGAAACAGGCGAAAGGGTTTATGGCGTCAATGGCGAAAGGAGACCGCTCTGCCGGGAAGGTGTTTGCTGATACCGCCAGCCAGATCGTCAATGAGATCCTGCCCGGCAAAAAATCCTGACAATACGGCGTCAGTCGCTGCCGCCCGCAATACCGGCGGCGGCGCTTTATTAACACTGCCGACACGTCAGCCGACGCTAATCCTGTCAATTCCACCCCGCTGTTTTCCTGCCTTCAATACTCCGTTATCATGCTCATTGCGCATTTATCAACAGAGATGTCGATGCCGGGATAAGGCGATATGCCACCAGTGAAAAGCACATCCCCGCCTTTTAGTTTCTCTGTTTTAGGCAGAACGTCATGAGGTTAAGTGAACATCAATGAACAGAATAAATCCCACGGCCTCGTTAAAAGTTAAGAACATGGACATCATAACCCGATGAGCACATTAGAGAATTTCGACGCCCACACCCCAATGATGCAGCAGTATCTGAAGCTGAAAGCTCAGCATCCGGACATTCTGCTTTTTTACCGGATGGGCGACTTTTACGAACTGTTTTATGACGATGCGAAACGCGCCTCGCAGTTGATGGACATCTCGCTGACCAAACGCGGGGCCTCTGCCGGAGAGCCAATCCCGATGGCCGGCGTGCCGCATCATGCGGTAGAAAACTATCTGGCAAAACTGGTGAATCTTGGCGAGTCGGTGGCTATCTGCGAACAGATAGGTGACCCGGCCACCAGTAAAGGACCGGTCGAGCGCAAAGTAGTGCGCATTGTCACGCCCGGCACCATCAGCGATGAGGCGCTGTTGCAGGAGCGGCAGGATAATTTACTGGCGGCCATCTGGCAGGACAGCAAAGGCTTTGGCTATGCAACAATGGATATCAGCTCCGGCCGTTTTCGCCTTAGCGAGCCAATGGACCGTGAGACGATGGCCGCCGAGCTGCAGCGCACTAATCCTGCGGAACTGTTATATGCCGAGGATTTTGCCGAACTGTCGCTGATTGAAGGCCGTCGCGGCCTGCGTCGTCGCCCGCTGTGGGAATTTGAAATCGATACCGCCCGCCAGCAGCTTAATTTGCAGTTTGGCACCCGCGATTTGATTGGCTTCGGCGTGGAAAATGCGCCGCGCGGCCTGTGTGCCGCGGGATGTCTGCTGCAATATGTGAAAGATACTCAACGCACTGCCCTGCCGCATATCCGTTCTATTACGATGGAGCGTCAGCAGGACAGCATCATTATGGATGCCGCTACCCGCCGCAATCTTGAGATCACCCAGAACCTCGCGGGCGGCGTGGAAAATACGCTGGCTTCGGTGCTGGACCGCACCGTTACGCCGATGGGCAGCCGGATGCTGAAGCGCTGGCTGCATATGCCGGTGCGTGACATCAATACGTTAACCGACCGTCAGCAAACCATCGGCGCACTGCAGGATTACGCTGGCGAACTGCAACCAGTGCTGCGTCAGGTCGGCGATCTGGAGCGTATTCTGGCGCGTCTGGCGCTGCGCACCGCACGTCCACGGGACTTAGCCCGCATGCGCTATGCCTTCCAGCAGTTGCCAGAACTGCGCACGCAGCTTGAAAATGTTCACAGCGCTCCGGTACAGGTGCTACGGGACAAAATGGGCGAGTTCAGCGAGCTGCGTGACCTGCTGGAGCGGGCGATTATTGATGCTCCACCGGTGCTGGTGCGCGACGGTGGAGTGATTGCTCCGGGCTATAACGCAGAGCTGGACGAGTGGCGTGGGCTGGCTGACGGGGCGACAGATTATCTTGATCGCCTGGAAATCCGCGAGCGCGAACGTACCGGCCTGGACACGCTTAAAGTCGGGTTTAATGCCGTTCACGGCTACTATATCCAAATCAGCCGCGGTCAGAGTCATCTGGCTCCCATCAATTATGTCCGCCGCCAGACGTTGAAAAACGCCGAGCGCTACATCATCCCTGAACTGAAAGAATACGAAGACAAAGTTCTCACCTCTAAAGGTAAAGCGCTGGCGCTGGAGAAACAGCTTTATGAGGAGTTGTTCGATCTGCTGCTGCCGCATCTGGCCGATCTGCAACAAAGCGCCGCCGCGCTGGCTGAACTGGATGTTCTGGTCAACCTGGCAGAGCGCGCCGATACGCTCAACTACTGCTGCCCGACATTTAGCGAAAAACCCGGCATTCGTATTGAAGAAGGTCGTCATCCGGTCGTGGAACAGGTGCTGAATGAGCCCTTTATTGCCAATCCGCTAAAACTCTCACCTCAGCGCCGGATGCTGATCATTACCGGTCCGAATATGGGGGGGAAAAGTACCTATATGCGCCAGACAGCGCTCATTGCCCTGCTGGCGTATATCGGCAGCTATGTACCGGCACAAAAAGTGGAGATTGGGCCAATTGACCGCATCTTTACCCGCGTCGGCGCGGCGGATGATCTGGCCTCTGGCCGCTCCACCTTTATGGTGGAGATGACCGAAACTGCCAATATCCTGCATAACGCCACCGAACACAGCCTGGTGCTGATGGATGAAATCGGGCGTGGCACTTCAACCTACGACGGTCTGTCGCTGGCGTGGGCCTGTGCAGAGAATCTGGCGAATCGCATCAAATCGCTGACGCTTTTTGCTACCCACTATTTCGAGCTGACCCAGCTACCGGAAAAAATGGAAGGCGTCGCCAACGTCCATCTTGACGCGCTGGAGCACGGCGATACCATCGCCTTTATGCACAGCGTGCAGGACGGCGCGGCAAGCAAGAGCTACGGCCTGGCGGTCGCCGCGCTGGCTGGCGTGCCGAAAGAGGTGATTAAGCGCGCGCGGCAAAAACTGCGCGAGCTGGAAAGTCTCTCGCCGAATGCTGCCGCCACGCAGGTCGATGGCACCCAGATGTCGCTGCTGGCCCCTGCAGAGGAAACCAGTCCGGCGATAGAGGCGCTGGAGAACCTTGATCCGGACACCCTGACTCCGCGTCAGGCGCTGGAGTGGCTCTATCGGCTGAAAAACCTGGTGTAACACACCTGCCCGGTGGCTAAAGCCATCGGGCAGACTATCGCTGATAAGTAAAATGTGGCTATAGGGTGACATTGACTATTTCTGGCGCGTAATATCGCTATATAGCAACAATATAATAATCCTGATTATTTAATATCGGGTTGAAAGTAAGGAAAATCAGAAGCACCAAAAAGCGTGAAATGTTATAATGCCAGCCTGTTTCACGTCTATCGGGAATGACATGTCCTCTGTACGCTACCATAAAATTAATTCATCAGACTGGCAGCATATCTGGGTCGTTGGTGACATTCATGGCTGTTATTCATTATTACAATCACGCCTCACTGAAATCGGCTTCTGCCGGGAAAAAGATTTACTCATCTCCGTTGGCGATAATATCGATCGCGGCCCGGAAAATATGGATGTTTTACGACTGCTTAACGAGCCATGGTTTATTTCTGTGATGGGGAATCATGAAGCGATGGCGCTGGATGCGTTTGCCACCCAGGACGGCAATATGTGGCTGGGTAACGGCGGCGCGTGGTTTTTTAAGCTTACGCAAGAAGAGCAGCAGGAGGCCATTGCGCTGTTATTACGTTTCCACTCGCTGCCGCATATTATTGAAATCGATACCGCCAGAGGAAAGCAGGTCATCGCCCATGCCGATTATCCGGGTGACTCATATCGCTTTAATAAAGCAGTCGATATTAATATTGTACTGTGGTCAGTAGAGCGCGTCCTTCAGTCTCTGGAAAACCGTACCCGCCGGATCGCCGGTGCAGATACCTTTATTTTTGGTCATATGATATTTGACCATGTGCAGACGTTTGCTAATCAGGTTTACATTGATATCGGCTCGTCAACGTCAGGCAAGCTGGCATTTTATCAATTGCAGTAACTGCCGCTGGTCGAAACATCCGGACTGGCTGATTTTAGCGCTGCCTGGATGTTCTACCACAGGAAGGGTTTTCCCCAGGAGGCGTGGATCTGTGATTATTATTGCCGTTAATGAAGACAAGGTAATCTTCACTAAAACACGACAGGATACGTGAAGAATCAGGCGAAAATTTCGCTACGCGTCCGGATAATAATGCTGTACTGAAATGGCAAGAACGCGTTAACGCTACCTGCCATAACCGGCATAGTTACAGGTTGTCTTGCAGATCCTCCAGCACATTTTCGGCATGGTAGCGAATAAATGCCCACGAGGATTGTAGTCCCGCCTGCGCTGCACTGGCCTCTTCGGGTTTGATTTCACAATAACTACAGCCCGGCGTGAGGTTTTTCGCAACGGCATCTGCTATGTGCGGAAATTGTTTGAGTATCTGTTCAAGAGGTTGATAATCCAGCGGCAGATAACGTCCCTGGTCGCGAAAAGCCGTATAGGGTGCAGCCAGCCCCCGAGCGATAATATCTTCAGGTATTTGCTCTATCCGTGCAGCAAGTATATCCGTATGTCCCAGCCTCGCCAGCGCTGATGCTGCCCAGCCACGCTCGCTATCGTCTGCGCCGCAATCATCCAGCGTCTCGGTCAACGCCGTAATCGCCTCTTCCACAGGCTCATTAATTTCTGCCAGTAATTTACAGGCGATCCAGGTATCTCCCGTTTTATTGCGAATAGCGGCTGTCAAAAAGGGGATAGCCTCCTTTCCCGACTGTTTCAGCAGCGATTCATACTCATCACGCGTCAGGTGCCCCATTTCTGCCGTACCCATAATTTTCTCCATCAACGCACTGATTCGCTGCGCCAGCGGCAATGCCGCCAGATGCTGCCGCTCATCCTCTGCGGCAGCATACTCTGGAAAATAACGCGTTATTAGATGAGATAATAGAGTTACCCATAATCGTTCAAATTATCGCCTGTCATATTTCGCTCCCGCAAGCAGGTGAAGCGCAATGAATGCTAATTAATAATTTCCACTTTGATCAACCGGCTACTTGCGCGTCCGCGCTCATCAACAGCGCGAACGCGATATTGTCCGCGGCTCACGGGACGCCAGCGTAATGTCGATGTGCTGGCGGAGTTGCCGAGGTAAATATCATCAACAAACCAGTACACGATGTTACTGTCCGCGTTAGTCATGGCAGTAAACGCGATCTCATCGCGTCCTTGCTGCGATTGTCGAAGCGTATAAGTCGTATTTTTCAGCGGCGAGGTGATCTGTGGTGGTGTACCATCCACTTCGGCATCATCATTTTTACAATGACTTACCGGCGGCTGGCGTTTTGGTAAGCCTGCTTGTGCAAAGACATTGGCTAAATCTGACGGCCAGAATTCGAACACTTCGGTTCGGGTTTTATCAGGGTCGTAAGGCGGGCAGGCAACATCACCGGTTTGTTTATCAATTCGTACCGGGCGATAAACCGTATCGACTTTAATCGGTGATTTGCCGGGAATAAACCAGGTTTTACCTTTTTGCTGACACCATCGCGTCGGCAAATTTCCACTAATCAGGCACACGTCGACGCGCCTGAGCTTTTTGGGAAAGGGACGTTTGGGCTCCTGCAAATCTGGGTAACTGGCGCTAATACTGTCTATGATATTAAAAAATAGCGGCGCAGCGGCATCCACACCGACAAACGCATTATTGCCCCGGCTATTAAAATTGCCTTCCCATACCACCAGCACGTAAGGACCGAAAATCCCCACGCTCCACGCATCGCGAAATCCCCATGATGTCCCCGTTTTCCAGTAGACCGGCAATGTCGAAGGCTGTTGTGCCAGCGTATCGCCCGGACGACGATGCTGACGCAGTATATCCAGCGTCATAAAACTGGCCTCCTCACTGAGCAGGCGAACTGGCGAGAAAGCTGGCGTCGTTTTTTGGATTTGCAAAGGTTGTAATAAGCCGCGATTAGCCAGCAACGCATATAGCTTCGCCATCTCCTGCATGGTCAGCTCACCGCCGCCCAATACCAGTGACAAGCCATAGTGCTTTTCACTGCGCAGTTTGCCAATGCCGGAAAGCTGCAGGAACTTATAAAACGTCGGTTGACGTAGTTGTGAGGCAACGTACACCGCAGGAATATTACGGCTGAAATTCAGGGCGTCCGTTGCGCTGACCGGGCCGAGGAAACGGCGGTCAAAATTCTCCGGGGCCCAGGAGCCAAACGTCGATGGCACATCTTTCAGTATAGTGGCCGGATGCAATACCCCCTGCTCCATTCCCAGCGCATAAATAAAGGGTTTAAGTGTCGAGCCTGGCGAGCGCCTGGCGTTAGTACCGTTCACCTGCCCCTGAATCTGACGATTATAATAATCCGCCGACCCTACCAGCGCCCGGATGCCCATATCCCGGTAATCCACCAGCAGGACGGCGGCATTATGAATACCATGGCGTTCATTACGGATAATAAACGCCTTCACCTGCCGTTCAATTAGCTTCTGTAAACGGGCATCAAGCGAGGTATTAATACGCGTGTCCTGGCGCTTGTACTGCGGATATTGTTGTCGAAACTGTTCAATAAAGTGTGGCGCGATATACGGCATTTGTTCTGGTTGCCGCAGTGCAAGCGGAAGTCGAAAAAGCGCACGCTGGTTAGGGTCGGTCGGATAATGATCCTGCCAGCGGCGGAACAGGCGATTACGCGCCTGCATCAGGCGGTCGCTCACTACCGCGTTGTTAGCGCCCAGCCGATAGCGCGGGGACTGTGGCAGCACGGCCAGCGTCAGCGCCTCGGGTAACGTCAGATCTTTAGGTACTTTATTAAAATAAATCAGGCTCGCCGCACTAATGCCTTCGATATTACGGCCATAGGGGGCGGTGTTCAGATACGCTTCAAGGATATCGTGCCGGGAATAACACAATTGCAGCTGTAAGGCACGCAGTACCTGTAAAATTTTACCGGACGGGGTACGGGTATTCAGTTGCCAGCGCATACGCGCCAGTTGCATGGTTATCGTCGAGCCGCCCTGCATTCTGCCGCCCAAAATATAACTACGCCAGAAACCACGCAGCAAGCTGAAAGGATTTACGCCGGGACTGTAGTAAAACCAGCGGTCTTCATGCAGCAACAGGCCATTGACCGCCTGCTCAGATATCTGGTCTAACGGCGTCCATATCCGATAGCGATCGTCACTCGCCAGCGTAAGGCGCATTAATGTCCCGTGACGATCGTAATAAACGGATGAAAGCGGTCTGTCCTCCGATAGTGGTGGATGCGGCCACAGACGGCACGCCAGCAGTACCAGCGCGAGTAAAAAAACGCCCAGCGCCACGTTGGCAGCCAGACGTTTTATGCCGCGGATAACAGTCGAATAGCTCATGCCTCTTCACCCCACCCGGCGGCGGGATGCGCTCCGCCGTTTATTTCTTCACGCCCGTCGGGGCCGGGATCACCGTCAGTTTGTGCTTGCTAACCGACATCGCCTGAACTTCACGATTGTACATCGCTTCGCCATAGGCCGGTGGGATCGTAAAGCTGCCGGTATTGGTGGCTTTAATTTGATATACAAACTCCTGAACTTCCGGTCCGGCGTAGCCATAGATAACGACCCGATCATCGCGGATATCACTGTAATCTGGTTGCCACGTAGAGCCGGAAGCCGCCAGCGGCGATTGCCATCCGCCATTATCCTCTTCACTCTCATCCGGCTCCGGCGGGGTCTGCTGTACCACTTCAAACCCGCCCGGCAAAAGATCGACGATGGCCAGATTGCTTTGGCCTTCTTTCGAGTTCGCACGGATTTTCAGATGCACATTTAGCGTCTGCCCCAGCGTTACGGTGCTGACAGGCTCACCTTTATCATCTGTATATTCGCGTGCTATCTCCAGCCCACGCGAAATAGCCTGCTGCGGTGCGGCCTTGTCGTAACCCGACTGGGAAACCACATACCAGGCAGGCGCATCGCTGCTATTGTCAATACGAATGGCATTCGCCTCGGCGCTGAAATCGCCACCGACGAACAGCTCGTTAACCTGAGATAGCAGCAGTGATTTATCACCGTTCACCTGGGCCACCGTCAATGTCCGGGGCGCAGCGACCTGCGAAGAATAGCTCTCCAGGGCAAGCATACTCATTGCCGAGGAATAGGTTGTATAGCGCTCTTCTCGCAACGCTTTAACCATATTCTCCAGCACCTGCGGCGGAATTTTAGACACTTTTTCCGGGAAATGGCGCGAGATCAAATACAGACGCGTGGCATCCTGCACCAGCGGATCAAGATAATTATGCGTCCACCAGGCGTCGTTCCAGCCTTCATTCAGCTGTTTCCAGGTCGGTTGTAAAAGTGCATCGGCCTCATCATCCATCTTCAGTAAGCGATACGTCGAGGCCAGGTAAACGGCACTGAGATCGGTTTTCCACTCATCCGGGAAGCGTTTTTGCAGCGAGTTCTGCACCGACGCCAGCATGCCGGTCGTGATTTCGCCCTGGCGGGTCAACAAATACACCGCCCATGCGTGCAGGCGGAGCTCGTCCAGATCGCCGCTTTGCTTCACTGCCAGCTCACGTAGCGAAACATTGGCATCCTCCAGCATTCCGTGAGGAAGTGTAAAACCTGCCGCCTTCGCTTCCAGCAAATACTGCACCACATAAGGCGTGATGAAGGGATCGGTTTCAGGAGACGAGTTCCACATACCAATTGCGCCTTTATCGTTCTGACGCGAGCGCAGAATGGTCAACATATCATCCAGCTGTTTACGGCTCTCGGCCTGATTCTGCTGGCCTTTCAGTTCAGGATGCCGTTGTGCAAGCAGTAGCGGAACCGAACGGCTGGCAATTTGTTCCGAGCAGAAGTACGGATAGTCTGTTAAATATTGAGATAACCCGTTTGCCAGCACCAGCGGCGAATGAGAGACGTTAGCTTTACGTACGGCGTAAGCATCAAACATCTGCCGCAACGGTTCTATCGTCTGATTGCTGCCATTCATCCTCCCCATCACTGATTGCGTTCGGTACGGCATCGCAGGACGTACTGAGGTACTGATAGTACGATGGCTGGTTTTATCTGCATAGCGGGCATCAAATATTAGTGACGCTTCACCAGGTTGCGCTTTGGCGCGTAAACGAAAGTTCAGCACGCCTTCGTGTTTTTCCGCCAGCGACAGCCTTTGCGTTGGCTCGCCAACCACTTCCAGCTGCGGCGACACCGCAAGATGCACTGCAATATCCGCCGTTTTACCGTTAAGCCCTTCAAGGTTATTACTGACGCCGACGCTGACATCAAACTCATCTCCGGGTGCAATCATTGCGGGCACATTCGGTGACATGATGAACTCATCGCGTACCGTAGTCGACGTTTGCGCGGTGCCAATTTTGTCAGGCGTGACGGAGATTGCCATCACGCGAATTTTACCGTTGAAATAGTCCGGAACGGGGTAATCAAACTGCTTCTCACCGTTGACTTGCGTAATACCTGACCAGTATGCGACGGGTTTATCACGTTTACGCTTAAACGGGTTAACGTTGAGGTCCAGCCCACCGCTGCCGTCGCCACCCGGTGCCGCCGTCTGCTGCAGTAATTTACTAAACTCCGGCAGGATCAGATCCAGAATTTGCGAACTCTTCACGCTCAGTTCATGCTTGCGGAAAAACCATTCCAGAGGATCTTTTAGCCGATAGCGGGCGACCTGTAAAATCCCCTCATCAACCGCAAAAAGCGCTACTTGCTGCGGACCATCGGTCTTCACGGTGATGGGCAGAGTGTCGCCAGGTTTAATCACCTCGGGGACGGTAAGCTCAAGCGCATTTTGTCGGGCACGGGTGCTCATTTTGAACGGCATCACACCATAGCTCAACGGGCTCATGAAGACTTCACTGGAGTTAATGTCGCGAACAAACTGCACGTTGATGTAACCGTTACCTTCTACCCCTTCCGGAATGCGGATTTTCTGCACCGAACTGGTGGTATCGGTGTGGAACCACTGCCAGCTATAGACGCGCTCTTTTTCGATGGTGATCAAGCCGCTACCGGTATACGGCGCGTTAATTGCAATCTCAATCTCCTCACCGGGCTGATATTCAGCTTTGTTAAGCTTGAGTTTCAGTTCAGCATTACGATCCAGCGAGCGGCTCAAGTTGGCATTCCCCGCCACAGTATAGTTAATGCGGTTTAGTACATGCCCCTGGTCATCTTCTACTTTCAGAACAAAATCACCCGGTTTATCCGTTGCCAGCAGTAGATCGCTGCCCTGCTCTGTCAGGGAGAGCGGTTGCTCGGCCAGCTGAATCTCCTTCATTTTCGACTGATATTGATAAACGCCGGACTCTTGTTTGGTCAGTACGGAAATGTATTTTTGCTCAACAAGAACGGTTTTTAAATTCGCTAATGCCACTTGTTGCAGGGCAGGATCAATAGCGATGATATGCAAATGCCGTTCGGCATTACGATTGATGTAGCTCAGATCGCCGTCAGGTTTAACGCCCACCAGGAAATCGTAGGGAGAAACCAGCACCCGCGCCGTCGCCGTTACGGAACGTCCACCGCCCGCAACAAAGGCTTCGGACAATAACTGTAGCTGGTATGTTGCATCGGCATAGGATTGCAGATCCAGCGGGATCGCCGCTGCGCCATTTTCATCCGTAGTGCGCTCTTCCAGTTGGGTTTCAAATCCGTCCTTTCCCTCCTTTTCCTGATAGAACGCGTACTGCGGGAACTGGCTAAAGTAGGGCCAGGTTGGGCGCAGAGTCAATTTCGAGGCGACGCGATTGCCCTGGGCAGGCGTGCCGAACAGATTTTGCACATCAATACTGGCGGCCAGTCCAGCGGGTTTGACCCAACCGACCTGACGATCCGGCGTTAAATGCAGTTTCACTTTGAGTTTATCAGGCTCAAATTCCTTCACGTTAACCGAGACATAGCCCAGCTCACGGTAGGATTTATTATCCTGACCATTCAGATAAAGGTAAACCGTCCATTCACCGGTCGGAGCATTACTTTCCGTTGTGTATGACAGTTCATTAAACCCGTTGGCATCCAGGGTTAGCGGAATGGTACGCATGAGTTTATTGCGAGGATCGTAAATCTCAGCACGCAGCGGCACACCGCTCAGGTTCTGTTGCCAGTCCGCCGCACGGGTAATGAGGCCAATATTAAAGGTGTCGCCGGGTCGATAAACGCCACGATCTGAGAACAAATAGCTGCTCAGCGTCCGGGGATCGTCCGGGTTTTCTTCCCCGCCAGTATCAAAGCGTGAGAAATCCAGGGTGCGATCGTAAATGTCATAATCGCCCTCATTTCCCACTGGCAGGAATGAGGTGTCCCCGGCTTTCTCTACCAACAGCATGACTGGCTGACGTTCATTGGTATACGCTTCGAGCGACGGAAAATTAACATGGCCGTCTTTATCCGTGTGCCGAATCAATAACGTAACGCCATTCCTGCCGATAACCGAGACTTTGGCATTGTTAACAGGCGTGCCATCCTGAATCGACTGTACAAAAACATCCCGGGTTTGGTCCTGAGCGCGTTTGGCAATAATTCCCAGGTCAGTCACAACCACAAAGCGTGAATCGCTTTCGGGGAAACGTTCTTCGTTGTCCGGAACATCTTTTTTCGGCGTCCATTCCGACAGCGTCAGCAAGAATATCCCCCGATGCGAGGCTGCATCGGCTGAAAGATAACGTGACAGGTCGATCCCCTGATAATGCACCACGCCCGGTTTATCATCATCGATAGAAGCTTGATACTGAAAATGCTCGGTAAAATAATCAGCTTCATGATGATAGTCCATCGCCGCTGAGGAAAATGACGGATCTTTAAACGAGACAATGTGCTGTAACTGGCTCGGGATCACCCGTTTGATATCCAGACGCAGCCCCGACACGTTACGGGCAGCAACGCTGATCTGTTTCTCGCCATTGACCGATAGCAGAGAACCTCGCGACATAAACTGCAATGATTTTGGAAAATCAGGCACTTGCACCACACGCCAGACTTTATCCGCCATTTTATAACCGCCGGATGAGGTCAGCGAATTGTCAATTTCCACCAGCATCCAGCGCCTGGCGGGCGCATCAATGTGAAATGAAAACTGTGCCTGTGACTCTTTTTCCGGCTCATCAAGCTGGATTTGCACCGGCACAGATTGGGCAAGCACGTTATTTTGTACATCATTGATAGTCCAGTGCGCATAATCGTCCGATCCCTTGCGGGCATTGGGATCATTGGGATCGTGCTGTGGCAATAGCCGGGCTTTGACCGTGCGTTGTACTTCTTTGATATTCACGTCACCACTGAATGCCACAATCAGCGCATGCTGTTGTCCCCCGTCATCATTGGTGACGGTTTGCACGCTGGCACTCTCCAGCTTCAGGCTATAAAGCGACGGCACACTCACTGTGCTTTTGCCAGGTATTAGTGTCGGGCTGGACGGGACGACTGCCTTCACGCCCTCGTTAATAGTCAGATTAACTGAACCGCCATTATCCAGCAGTTTCAGGGGGGCAGAATGAATCCAGGCGTTCAATTTTGCCGGATCGTAGACAATGGAATATTGAAGTGGCGTTGCTGATTTACTTTTCCCTTCGGTTAACGTCAGTGAAATCCGTTTTTCAAAGGTTGCCACATCGACAGGGGCGTTAAAACTGACGTTGAAAATTGCACCGTGTTTTTGCGGGTCTTCGGGGTCCTGATAATACTCGGCCTCATCCAGGTAATAATCAAAGGCTGGCGCGGCGAATTCATAGTGGGTGTTTGCCAGCTTGCTCTGCACCGCCAGTAACTGGTCCGGCGCAAAATCGACCGTATACTGGCTACCCATTGGCAATGTTTTTTTCGGGGTAAATACCAGCGTGTGCCCGGAGATCCATTTCCACTGCCCTTCCACGGCGGGATGTAACGAAATGCCTTTGCTAACGACGTTATTGATATCAGTGATCGGTGCGGCGGACTGGCTGAAATTAAAAATGACCTCCTGCGACGCGGGTTTCGCGGCCGTGTAGTCCGGCGTCTCAGGGCCAGAAACGCGCACGGTGGTCTTTTGATAGACAATGGGCGCAGGCTCTATCGGTTGAGGGCGATTTAGCCACCAGTGCCAGCCATATATTCCCGCCCCGGCGGCGCACACGACGACCAGAAGTGTCAGACCAATGGTTTTTGGGTGGGCATCCACGCCGCGCTCCATACTTCTGAACCCTCGTGTTATCCCGCCAGACATTGCCGTCCACCAGCCGGGTGCACGCCAGTCTATATTGCCAACCAGGGGTTTAACCAACCGCCCCAGCAGGCACAATATCAATGCCAGAATGCGAAAGACGAGCCGGATGATCTTAAAAGGCAGGTGAAGTAAAAAGCGGAGTAAATCCATGTCGTGGCGGCTCCCTGATGGCGGGATAAAGTGATCAACACCGTGAGGCAATCATTTTAATCCGCTACACGATACAAAACTATGTAAGTAGCAGTACGAAAACACACTTCATCTGGAAAAAGTTTTGTGTTGCACTATGCCGACGGTGGTTCTACCTGCGGACTACACTGACAACCCATTATCGGGATGATGGTGGCACTTTCCTGGTTTATCGGCGGATGAAATGACTCAAATTACGCTTTCACGGCCAACGCTATTTATTGAATTTTTTGTTCGTGAAGTGAGCTTTCAGGGCAAAGGCAACCAGCGGACAATGCTGCCGTCGGATGCGTTTTTTTATACTGGCCCGTCTAAAGCCATTTCATGGACATTTTGGCAGCAGAACAGCATCCGAGCGCAGAAAATGGGTGTTGAGCGCTGGCAGAAAAAAAGGCAGGCCACACCCCCACCGCCGCTAATGGCGTTTATTGAACAACGCCCGACTATTTCAGCTTCGGCGATAGATCAGGGGATGGATAAAATTTGGTTTACTACCGATCTCGCGGCGGTAGTATGCATCGGTGAAGAATTTCTCCAACAGAATGAATGGTTGCGTCTGCCTGACAGGGTGTTAACACATCGCTATGGCGGGGAACATGACTGTTTTCGCTATCTTCATATGCATAAACAGTTTCCCCATGACCGGTTTTGTCATGTAACGGATGTAGATACCCAGGGTGTGATGTGGAGCATCGGCAGTACACCCGCCCCAATAAAGGTACTGTCGCCGGGAGAAACATGCTGCTATCTCTGGCGCAGAGTTGAAACAAGCCATCGTCACCCTAATCTCAATATGGTGATGTTTGTTAAAAGCTACGGCCTGCATGAACAGGTAAGTATTGTTACGCCGGAAGAAATATTGAGAAATGACAGTAGCCGATTATGTGAAGAGATATTTACGTTACGCGACTTTCGTCAGCATCAGCGGGTGTAAAAAAGAAAAAGCCCGCTTTACCATCAAGCGGGCTTTTTAAACACTTTATTTTATTCGCGGAACAGCGCTTCGATATTCAGCCCCTGCGCCTGAAGGATTTCACGCAGACGGCGCAAACCTTCAACCTGGATCTGACGAACGCGCTCGCGTGTCAGGCCGATTTCACGACCCACATCTTCCAGCGTAGCCGCTTCATAACCCAGCAGACCAAAACGACGTGCCAGCACTTCACGCTGTTTGGCGTTCAGTTCGAACAGCCATTTAACGATGCTTTGTTTCATGTCATCGTCTTGCGTGGTGTCTTCCGGACCGTTGTCTTTTTCATCGGCCAGGATGTCCAGCAGCGCCTTTTCGGAATCGCCACCCAGCGGGGTGTCTACCGAGGTAATGCGCTCGTTGAGACGCAGCATACGGCTTACATCATCAACGGGTTTATCCAGCTGTTCGGCAATCTCTTCTGCACTCGGCTCGTGGTCCAGTTTATGGGACAGTTCACGCGCAGTACGCAGATAGACGTTCAGCTCTTTTACAATGTGAATCGGCAAACGAATAGTACGGGTTTGATTCATGATCGCCCGTTCAATAGTCTGTCGAATCCACCACGTTGCGTAGGTTGAGAAGCGGAAACCGCGTTCCGGATCAAACTTCTCTACCGCACGGATAAGCCCTAAGTTACCCTCTTCAATCAGGTCCAGCAGCGCCAGGCCACGATTGCCGTAACGGCGGGCAATTTTCACGACCAGACGCAGGTTACTTTCAATCATGCGACGGCGTGAGGCAACATCCCCGCGCAGAGCGCGACGGGCAAAGTAAACTTCTTCTTCCGCTGTTAATAATGGAGAATAACCAATCTCTCCGAGGTAGAGCTGTGTTGCGTCAAGTACACGTTGTGTAGCGCCTTGCGATAGCAGTTCTTCCTCTGCCAGGTCGTTATCACTAGGTTCCTCAACAACTAAGGCTTTTTCGTCAAAAGCCTCTACTCCATTCTCATCAAATTGCGCGTCTTCATTTAAATCATGAACTTTCAGCGTATTCTGACTCATAAGGTGGCTCCTACCCGTGATCCCTGGACGACACACACCAGCCTGGTGTATCCCGCCTGATTATCGCTGCGGTAAATAACGCAGCGGGTTTACGGATTTCCCCTTGTAACGAATTTCAAAATGTAAACGTGTTGAGCTGGTTCCAGTGCTACCCATGGTAGCTATTTTCTGCCCCGCCTTGATCTCTTGTTGCTCCCGGACCAGCATTGTATCGTTATGGGCGTAGGCACTCAGGTAATCATCGTTATGTTTGATGATGATTAGATTACCGTAACCGCGCAGTGCATTCCCGGCGTATACGACACGACCATCTGCGGTCGCAACAATAGCCTGGCCTTTACTACCTGCGATATCGATCCCTTTATTGCCGTTATCAGTGGCAGAAAAGTTTTCGATAATGTTGCCTTCAGTCGGCCAGCGCCAGGTCGAAATAGGCGAGCTGGTGGTCGTACTGCTGACAGTCGGTTCAGTGGTACTAACCGTAGATGGAGCCGTAACCGGTGCCGTGACGGGTTTATTCGTTGGCTGGTTGTTAGGCAACATTTTGTTAGCACTTTGTTCACCTGAGTCTTCAGAATACGTAATTGTCGGTTGCGACGCAACAGGCACGGTTGAATTCTGCTCAGGTTTTAAGACAATTCCTTGTGCATTTGCATCTGCCTGCGTCACTGCGTTGCCACCAGTGATAGGTGTACCGGATGAATTCCCTACCTGAAGCACCTGCCCAACGTTCAGACTGTATGGGGCTGCTACGTTGTTCCGCTGCGCTAAGTCGCGGAAATCATTACCCGTTACCCACGCAATATAGAACAGCGTGTCGCCGCGTTTAACGGTATAGGTGCTGCCGCCGGTATAGCTCCCCTTAGGGATGTTGCCGTATTTGCGGTTGTAAACAATGTGACCATTTTCAACCTGCACGTTTTGCTGAGCAACAGGTTGCGTCGGCGCGGGTTGCGTTTGGACAGGTTGCACAGGCTGAATGGGCTGAATCTGCGGCGTTTGCGGAGCCGGAGCCGAATTACCCATTTTGGGCGGCGGCGTGATTAACATGCCCGAATCCTGGCTGGAGGTGCCGGAGGGATTGCCGCCAACAGAGCTGACCGGTGCAGGGGGGTTGTCCGAATTACCACAACCTGCCAGACAAAGTGAAATCAGTGATAATGCCGCCACGCGGCTTGCGGTGAATTTTGGGCTTCCCGTGCTCATTTATCCCCCAGGAATAGATTAACTACCAGTGACTTAACACCGTGCAAGGCAGCGGTATGAACACTGAAAACAGGTTCACCATACGCTGAAATCCTGTGAAATAACCAGGATAAATCCGGGTCTCAGGCCAGTTCCCCTTTGACCAGAGGGACAAAACGCACTGCCTCAACGGTATCGATAATAAATTCATCTCCCCGCCGGCACACCCGCTTCAAATACTGGTGTTCATCGCCAACGGGTAATACAAGTACGCCGCCCTCAGCCAGTTGCGACATTAACGCTGCCGGTATTTCAGGCGGAGCCGCTGTCACAATGATGGCATCGAAAGGCGCACGTGCATGCCATCCTTGCCAGCCATCGCCATGACGGGTGGAAACATTATGCAGATCGAGTTGTTTCAGGCGACGCCGGGCGTGCCATTGCAGGCTTTTGATCCGTTCGACGGAACAAACGTGATGGACCAGGTGCGCAAGGATCGCCGTCTGGTACCCTGAACCGGTACCGACTTCCAGCACCCGACACTCGGGCGTCAACTCCAGCAGCTCGGTCATTCTGGCCACCATATAGGGCTGAGAAATGGTCTGCCCCTGGCCGATGGGAAGCGCAACGTTTTCCCACGCCTGATGTTCAAACGCTTCATCGATAAACTTTTCACGCGGAACCTGAGCGATGGCTTCAAGCACATGCTCATCTTTAATTCCCTGAGTACGTAGTTGATCGAGAAGGCTCTGAACGCGTTTGCTTATCATGGCGTGTCTGCTCCTACACGCGTTAACCAGTCTGACACCACTTCGCGCGCGCTGTGCGCAGTTAAATCCACGTGCAGCGGAGTGACAGAAACATATCCCTCGTCCACCGCTGCAAAATCGGTGTCCGGACCAGAATCAAACTTTTCGCCTGGCGGCCCGATCCAGTACAGGGTATTACCGCGCGGATCTTGCTGTGGAATAACCTGATCGGCTGGATGCCGACTGCCGCAGCGGGTAACCCGGAAGCCTTTGATGTGATCTAACGGCACATCCGGCACATTGACATTAAGGATGCGCCCGGTACGCAGCGGTTCGCGGCTTAGCGCGCGTAACAGCGTGCAGGTGACCGCCGCCGCCGTATCATAATGTTGATGGCCGTTCAGTGAGACCGCCAGCGCCGGAAAACCGAGGTGACGCCCTTCCATCGCCGCTGCCACGGTGCCGGAGTAGATCACATCGTCACCCAGATTAGGCCCGGCGTTAATGCCGGCAACCACGACATCCGGACGGGGACGCATCAGCGCATTGACGCCCAGATACACGCAGTCGGTGGGCGTGCCCATCTGGACCGCAATATCGCCATTGTCATAGGCAAAGGTGCGCAGTGAGGATTCCAGCGTTAGCGAGTTTGATGCGCCACTGCGGTTACGATCGGGCGCTACCACCTGAACCTCGGCAAATTCGCGCAGGGCTTTCGCCAGCGTCTGAATGCCTGGTGCGTGGATGCCGTCATCGTTACTCAGCAATATTCGCATAATCACCTGAAGTATTAATAAGTTCCCTGATCACGCTGGTTGCAAAGCTGCCCGCCGGAAGCCAGAAGCGGAGTTCGACCGTTACGTCATCCCACCAGTTCCAGTTCAACTTCTGTGGATAAAGCAGCATAGCGCGGCGTGACGCTTCGACCTTTTCCCGCATGAGCAACTGCTGTAACAATGTCTCTTGCACAATAGCGGCCTGCTCAAAGGCCAACGCCTCGCGCTGCGTCCCCCATTCGCCACTACCAGGCAGGGACGCCGTAATCATCAGTTCGTGGTGGTCCACGCGGCCCTGAAGTTCAGCGCGATCGTCTTGTGCGGCAACGAACCAGCTCCCGCGTCCCGCTAATTGTAGCGCATCGCCGTCAACAACTTGATTAAAGTCTGGTTTTTTCAAACGTTCGCTGACGATCTGATTAAACAACGCACTGCGGGCTGCCGACAACCAAAAACTGCGTTTATTCCTGTCACGGACAGGTCCGCCGTTTTGCGCCCAGCGCAATGCGCCCTGAATATTACTGCCGCCGAGACCAAAACGCTGCGCGCCAAAATAGTTCGGTACGCCAGCGGACTCAATAGCTTGTAAACGCCGCTCAACCTCGTCGCGCTGCGACACTTCACGCAGGATCACAGTGAAATTATTGCCTTTCAGCGCCCCGAGTCGCAGTTTACGTTTGTGACGGGCATACTCCAGCACCTGACAGCCTTCGAGCTGAAACGCGCTGAGATCGGGCAGTTCTTTGCCGGGAACGCGGGCGCACAGCCATTGTTCCGTGACCGCATGCTTATCTTTTTGCCCGGCAAAGCTTACTTCACGCGCCGGGATCTTAAGAAATTTAGCCAGTGCGTCGGCCACAAAGCGCGTATTGCAGCCGTTTTTCAGGACTCTTACCAGAATGTGTTCACCCTCTCCATCCGGCGCAAATCCCAAATCTTCCACTACCAGAAAATCTTCCGGACTCGCTTTCAGCAACCCGTGACCCTGCGGCTTACCGAGCAGATATGTGAGGTTTTCAAAATCAATCATGGGGCTGCCTTATGCAACAGCGCCACGGCTTCACAAGCAATACCTTCGCCCCGACCGGTGAAGCCCAGTTTTTCCGTGGTCGTCGCTTTGACATTCACGTCGTCCATATGGCACCCCAGATCTTCGGCGATAAAGACGCGCATTTGTGGAATATGCGGCAACATCTTTGGAGCCTGAGCGATGATCGTGACGTCAACGTTGCCTAAGGTATACCCTTTGGCCTGAATCTGCCGCCACGCTTCGCGCAGCAGTTCACGGCTGTCCGCGCCTTTAAAGGCCGGATCGGTGTCCGGGAACAGTTTACCGATATCACCCAGCGCCGCGGCACCAAGCAGCGCATCGGTCAGGGCATGGAGCGCCACATCGCCATCGGAGTGGGCCAGCAGCCCCTTTTCGTAAGGGACGCGCACGCCGCCAATGATAATCGGGCCTGCGCCGCCAAAGGCATGCACATCAAAACCGTGTCCAATTCGCATTATGTCTGCTCCTGGTGGTGAAATCGGGTGAGATAAAATTCGGCAAGCGCCAGATCTTCCGGACGGGTCACTTTGATGTTATCTGCGCGGCCGGGGATCAATTCAGGGTGGAAACCACAATATTCCAGTGCAGAGGCTTCATCGGTGATAACCGCCCCCTCATTAAGAGCGCGCGTCAGGCAGTCAGTTAGCAGCTCTCGCGGGAAAAATTGTGGCGTCAGCGCGTGCCAGAGATCGTTACGATCGACGGTATGGGCGATGGCTGGTTTACCCGGCTCACCACGCTTCATGGTATCACGCACCGGGGCGGCCAGAATACCGCCCACCCGGCTGGTTTCACTGAGCATAAGCAGCCGCTGCAAATCCGCCTGACACAGGCAGGGGCGCGCGGCATCGTGCACCAGCACCCAGCTGGCGTCGCCTGCGGCGTTCAGACCTGCCAGTACGGAATCGGCGCGCGCGGTACCGCCGTCAACGACGGTAATTTGTGGATGCGTCGCCAGCGGGAGCAATGAAAAACGTGGGTCACCAGGCGTAATCGCGATGATCACCCGCTGGACGCGAGGGTGCGCCAGCAGTGCGGCGACCGCGTGTTCGAGAATCGTTTTGTTACCAATTGAGAGGTATTGTTTCGGGCACTCCGTCTGCATGCGGCGGCCAAAGCCAGCTGCCGGGACCACGGCACAAACGCCGGGAAAAGTTGCTGCCATCTTGCGATCCTGGGCCTGTTATCGGTTATTTTGCCCTGCACTCAGATTACGTTTAGACGCATCCGGTACCAGACGATAAAAGGTTTCGCCTGGGCGGGTCATACTCAATTCATTACGGGCACGTTCTTCAATCGCCTCCTGACCACCGTTAAGATCGTCAATTTCAGCGAAAAGTTGATCGTTGCGCGCTTTTAATTTTGCGTTTGTGGTTTGCTGGGCCTCAACATCATCGCTGACGCGGCTGTAATCATGTAATCCATTTTTGCCAAACCACAGCGAATACTGTAGCCAGACCAGTAAAGCCAGCAATATCAGCGTTAGTTTACCCATCCTGCCCCCTGAAAAACGGCATCATCATCCCATAACTCGCCCGAGGACACTACCCCGGCGGCGGGCGATACCGCATGAACGCGCCAAATGTACCATATTTTACCCGCAGGTAAGTATGTCACGTAACCGTGAGGCGAAGTGCGTTGATCTATCATAATTCAGCTTCGGGAAGAATCTACCCCATCAGCCACATAAACAGAATGCTAAACATCGCGATAACCGTCAGGGCGGTTGCCACAGAGGTATAGAATATTTTGCCATTCAACAGCGAATAGAGCGCAATACCCACCACCACGGCAACGGGCATTAACGCTAAAAAGAAAGGCCAGGTATAGAGAAAGAAAAAGAGCGTATTGGGGCCATAGATGAGAAAGGGAATACCTGCCGCCAGCAGCCATGAGATAAACCCCACCACGGCACCCGGAAAAGACCATGTGGTCTCCTCTCGGGCCGTCAGCGACTCAGTCGTGGTGATGCTTAAGTTCTGGCTATCGCGCATATCTAATCCCATTACCTGGTCCGGAGGAAATGGTTTCGTCCTCCAGCGTATCAGGATCTGATAATATCGCTCTGTCTCAGCAGATCTAATAATCGACTCACCAAATTTGTTACTAATTGTTCACCATCAAGGTGCATTTCCGGCGTTTGCGGGGCTTCATAAACCGAATCAATACCGGTGAAATGCTTCAATTCTCCCGCGCGGGCTTTTTTATACAGCCCCTTCGGATCGCGGTTTTCACAGATTGCCAGCGGCGTATCGACAAAGACTTCAAAAAAACGCCCTTCACCTACCTGTTCACGCACCATTTGCCGTTCAGCACGATGTGGCGAAATAAACGCCGTCAGCACCACCAGGCCGGCATCCACCATCAGACGAGAAACCTCTCCGACGCGGCGAATATTCTCCTTACGATCCTCATCATTAAAACCAAGATCGCGGCACAATCCGTGGCGCACGTTATCGCCGTCCAGCAGGTAAGTGCTCACACCCAGACGATGCAGGGCCTCTTCCAGCGCCCCCGCGGCGGTGGATTTACCGGAGCCTGAAAGCCCGGTAAACCACAGCACGACGCCGCGATGCCCGTGAAGCTGTTCGCGCTGCTCCGCCGTCACCGGATGGGCATGCCAGACGACATTATCGTCATGCTGCGCCATTACTTGCCTCCCAGCAAATCGCGTGCGCCCCAGTGCGGGAAGTGCTTACGCACCAGCGCGTTCAGTTCCAGCTCAAAGGCACTAAATTCCGATGGCGCGCTGACCGCCTGCGTATACGCTTCATGTACCAGCCCGGCCCCCACGGTAACGTTGCTCAGGCGATCGATAAAGATCATCCCGCCGGTCACCGGGTTATCCTGATATTTATCGAGCACCAGCGGTTCGTCAAAGGTCAGTTCAACCTGGCCAATACCGTTCAGCGGCAGATTTTCCGCATCATGCTGAGTCAAATGGTTGATGTCATACTGATAGCGGATAGCATCTACACGGGCGCGGGTTTTCTTACCGGCAATTTTAATGTCCAGACTCTGCCCCGCCGTCAGCGGCTGTTCGGTCATCCACACCACGTCAACCGCCGCGCGTTGTACCGCAGGCAGCGACGCCTGCGCATCCAGCAGCAGATCGCCCCGGCTGATATCAATTTCATCTTTCAGCACCAGCGTAACCGCTTCCCCCGCCGCCGCCTCGTCTAAATCACCGTCAAAGGTCACAATACGCGCCACGGCAGACTCCACGCCCGAGGGCAGCACTTTGATCCGCTGGCCAACTTTAACCGTTCCGGATGCCACCGTACCGGAGTAACCGCGAAAATCGAGATTCGGGCGGTTAACATACTGCACCGGGAAGCGCAGCGGTTGCGCATCTACCACCCGCTGAATTTCAACGGTTTCCAGCACTTCCAGCAGCGTCGGGCCGCTATACCACGGCATGTTATCGCCAGCGCTGGCGACGTTATCCCCTTCCAGTGCTGACAGCGGCACAAAGCGGATATCCAGATTTCCCGGCAGTTGCGCGGCAAAGGTCAGGTAATCTTCGCGAATGCGGTTGAAGGTCTCTTCACTAAACTCAACGAGGTCCATTTTATTGATCGCCACCACCAGGTGCTTAATGCCCAGCAATGTCGAGATAAAACTGTGGCGGCGGGTCTGATCCAGCACGCCTTTACGGGCGTCGATCAGCAGGATCGCCAGATCGCAGGTCGAGGCACCGGTAGCCATGTTGCGGGTGTACTGCTCGTGCCCTGGCGTATCGGCAATAATAAATTTGCGCTTTTCAGTGGAGAAATAGCGGTAGGCCACATCAATAGTGATGCCCTGCTCGCGCTCGGCCTGAAGCCCGTCAACCAGCAGCGCCAGATCCAGTTTTTCGCCCTGAGTACCGTGGCGCTTGCTGTCATTATGCAGCGACGAGAGCTGATCTTCATAAATTTGCCGTGTATCGTGCAACAGACGGCCGATCAACGTGCTTTTACCGTCATCCACGCTGCCGCAGGTCAGGAAGCGCAGCAGGCTTTTGTATTGCTGAGCGTGCATCCAGGCTTCGACGCCGCCTTCGTTGGCAATTTGTTGGGCAATGGTCGTATTCATGGCGGTTCCTCAGAAATATCCCTGGCGTTTCTTCAGCTCCATCGAGCCGGCCTGATCGCGGTCAATCACGCGACCCTGACGTTCACTGGTGGTCGACACCAGCATCTCTTCGATGATCTCCGGCAGGGTTTGCGCCTGCGACTCGACCGCTCCGGTCAGCGGCCAGCAACCCAGGGTACGAAAACGTACCATTCTCTGCTGGATCACTTCCCCCGGTTGTAAGTCAATGCGCCCGTCATCAATCATCATCAGCATGCCGTCGCGCTCCAGCACCGGGCGTTCAGCGGCCAGATACAGCGGCACGATATCGATATTTTCCAGCCAGATGTACTGCCAGATATCCTGCTCGGTCCAGTTGGACAGCGGGAAGACGCGGATACTTTCGCCTTTATTGACCTGCCCGTTGTAGTTGTGCCACAGCTCAGGGCGCTGGTTTTTCGGGTCCCAGCGATGAAAGCGGTCGCGGAAAGAGTAAATGCGCTCTTTGGCGCGCGATTTTTCCTCATCGCGGCGGGCACCGCCAAAGGCGGCGTCAAAACCGTATTTATTCAGCGCCTGCTTCAGACCCTCGGTTTTCATAATGTCAGTATGCTTCGCGCTGCCGTGCACGAATGGGTTAATCCCCATTGCCACCCCTTCCGGGTTTTTATGCACCAGCAGTTCACAGCCGTAGGCTTTGGCGGTACGGTCACGAAACTCGTACATTTCGCGGAACTTCCAGCCGGTATCGACGTGCAGCAGCGGGAACGGCAATGTTCCCGGATAAAACGCTTTACGCGCCAGATGCAGCATGACGCTGGAGTCTTTACCGATGGAGTAAAGCATCACCGGATTTGCAAACTCGGCGGCCACTTCACGGATAATATGGATGCTTTCCGCCTCCAGTTGCCGCAGGTGAGTCAGTCGTTTTTGATCCATAACCGTTCCTTAAGCCAGATTAACCACGGAAGCCCTGAAATCTTCCGCGCCTGTTGTGTGTTGAAACCAGGCCAGTTGGTGATGCAGATTGACCACCTCGCCGATGACCAGCAACGCGGGCATCGGTGCCTCTTTCGCCAGGTTTTCGAGTTGTTGTAATGTGCCGGTGCTGACATTCTGATCGGCCCGCGTACCGCGCGAGATAACCGCCACCGGCGTATGTTGATCGCGACCATGCCGGATAAGCTGGTCGCTGATTTCGGCCGCTTTCATGGTGCCCATGTAGATCGCCAGCGTCTGACGGCTCTGCGCCAGTTGCGCCCAGTCAAACGGCGCGCTGTCGGGCTTATAATGGCCAGTGACAAAAGTGACGCTTTGCGCATGCTCGCGATGGGTCAGCGGGATGCCCGCATAGGCCGTCGCGCCGGAGGCTGCCGTAACGCCTGGCACCACCTGAAAAGGGATACCGGCAGCGGCAGCAGCCTGAAGCTCTTCCCCGCCGCGCCCGAAGATAAACGGATCGCCCCCTTTCAGACGCACGACGGTTTTACCTTCGCGCGCCGCCGCGATCAGCATCTGATTCGTTTCATGCTGCGGCACCGCATGTTTACCGGCGCGTTTCCCCACGCAGATCAGTTCCGCGTCGCGGAGTACCAGTTCGCGGATTTCATCGGTCACCAGATGGTCGTAAAACACCACATCGGCCTGCTGGAGCACCTGCAAACCGCGCAGAGTCAGCAGCCCGGCATCTCCCGGCCCTGCGCCGACCAGAATAATTTCACCCTGTTCACGTTCCGGGTGCGCTAACGCGTCTTCCAGCACCTGCTCCGCCGCCTGCGAATTTCCGGCCGCCATCAGGCTGGCGAAGCGTCCCCGAAAGGCGCGCTCCCAGAACCGACGACGTTCCGCGGTGGAGTGCAGATGCGTTTTAATTCGCTCACGCCAGCGTCCCGCCACTGCCGCCATCTTGCCTAAATCTTTCGGCAGCAGTGCCTCAAGCTTCTCGCGCAGCAAACGGGCCAATACGGGCGCATTACCGCCGGACGAGACAGCCACCAGCAGCGGCGAACGATCGACAATCGACGGGAATATAAAGGAGCACAGCGGCTGGTTATCCACCACGTTCACCAGACGATGACGGGCATTCGCCGCCGCAAAAACGCGCTGATTCAGCTCGCTGTCATTGGTCGCGGCAATCACCAGAAAAACAGAGTCGAGTTGCGCCTCTGCAAACGCGGTCGCCAGCCAGTGAATATGCTGCTGTTCAGCCAGTACCGCTAATTCAGGATCAAGGCGGGCGGCCACTACCTGTACGTTGGCCCCGGCGCGACGCAGAAAAGTGATTTTACGGCTGGCGATTTCACCGCCGCCAACCACCAGTACTGGTCGGTCTTTTAACACAGCAAAAAGAGGCAGGTATTCCACAACACAATGACTCACTGACATCAGGTATTAGGGAGGACTATAGAGGTGGGCTTAGATCAAATGAAATTACGAAATGGAATGAGTAGTTCCTCAAAGGAATAACATTCAGGGAAAGCTAATATCAAAAAGTGCTTAACCCGTGATTTTTCGGGCATTCTGGCGGAATTCAAATTGTGTAACCCCGATCACAGTTTCATACTGGGAGCGTCGAGTTTTTTGCATTTTTTAAGGATATTGTATGTTGTCCGCATCGCGCCGCCGCGTAGCTGCCCTGGCGTTTAGCGTTTGCTTTACCTTCCCCGCCCTGGCGAAAACGACAGCGCCAGGAGAGTTTGCCAGTACGCAAGCTCGTTATATTGCCACCTATTTTCCAGGTCGAATGACCGGTACTCCCGCTGAAATGCTGGCAGCCGATTATTTACGCCAGCAGTTTGCTGCGATGGGTTATCAAAGCGACATTCGCACTTTTCATAGCCGCTATATCTATACGTCCGCTGATAAGCAGCAAAACTGGCACAATATTACTGGCAGTACGGTGATAGCGGCGCATGAAGGTCGCGTCAAACAACAGATCGTGATTATGGCGCATCTGGATACCTACGCCCCCCGCAGCGACGCCGATGTCGCCCAGAATCTGGGCGGACTGACGCTACAGGGTATTGATGACAACGCCGCCGGACTGGGCGTTATGCTCGAACTTGCCGCCGCGCTGAAAAATATTCCCACGCAGTACGGCATTCGCTTTGTCGCCACCAGCGGCGAAGAAGAAGGCAAGCTCGGTGCAGAAAGTTTGCTTTCCCGCATGAGCAATGCCGAGAAGAAAAACACCCTGCTGGTGATTAATCTCGATAACCTGATCGTCGGCGATAAACTGTACTTTAATAGCGGTAAAAGCACACCAGCAGCAGTCAGAAAACTCACCCGCGACCGGGCGCTGGCGATTGCCAGAAGTCACGGCATCGCCGCCGCTATCAATCCAGGTTTAAATCCTGATTATCCAAAAGGCACCAGTTGCTGCAATGATGCGGAGCCATTCGATAAGGCAGGCATCCCGGTTCTTTCGGTTGAAGCCACCAACTGGTCGCTGGGAAATAAAGACGGCTATCAGCAGCGTAAGACCTCGCGCGACTTCCCGGCTGGCAATAGCTGGCATGATGTGCGCCTCGACAACCAGCAGTATCTTGATAAGGTGCTGCCGGGACGTATTGCGCATCGTAGCCGGGATGTGGTGAAGGTTATGCTGCCACTGGTGAAAGAGCTGGCGAAGGCGGGGAAAGCGTAGATGGGTTTTGGGTTTGTCTGAGGGGGAGTGGTTAAGATGAGAGTGGGAAGGAACAGGGTGCAGGGGGAATAGGGTAGCGATCGGTTATTGGCGGTTTATCCCCGCTGGCGCGGGGAACACACACCGACTACTGATTTGCTGGTCCGCTTGGCCGGTTTATCCCCGCTTACGCGGGGAACACCTCATTATAACTTTCGTTCTTCAGTCATGGAGACACTGAAGATAGCAGGGTAAGCTAACCCTCATGCAGCCCGCACTCTCTTTTCAGCCCAAAAAACCGCGTCTCTTCCTCCGCCATGCCCGGCTCCCATTTGCGGGTCGTATGCGTATCGCCCACGGATAAATACCCTTCATCCCACAGCGGATGGTATTTAAGGCCATGCTTCTGAAGATACTGATAGACCGTGCGGTTATCCCAGTCGATGATCGGCAGCACTTTAAACACGCCGCGCTGAACGCCCAGCACTGACAGACTGGCGCGACTGCCGGACTGTTCCCGCCGTAGCCCCGCAAACCAGGTTTGGGCGTTAAGATCGGTAAGCGCCCGGTTCATCGGCTCGACTTTATTAATCTCATTGTATTTCTCAATACCTTCAACGCCCTGCTCCCACAGTTTGCCGTAACGCGCTTCCTGCCAGGCTGCACTTTCCTGCGCCCGGTAAACGTTGAGGTTCAGTTTAAGTTTGTCTGTTAACTCATCAATAAACCGGTAGGTTTCCGGGAACAGATAGCCGGTATCGGTCAGGATCACCGGGATGCCCGGGCGGATCTGATTGACCAGATGCAGACTGACCGCCGCCTGAATGCCAAAGCTTGAGGAGAGGACGTATTCACCGGGCAGATTTTCCAGCGCCCACGCCACGCGATCTTCTGCGGTGAGGGTTTCCAGCCGCGCATTAGTGTCTGCAAGCGCCTGCGCGCGATCCTCTTTCGGTAATGCATTGAGGGCTTTTAGATCGAATAGGGACATAGGTTCCTCACTTTTTGCCTTTTTGCGGGTGGGTAGTTTACCCATGTGCAACCGTAGCTGGTGTTCTGCCGGGTGGCGCTGCGCTTACCCGGCCTGGATTTTTACCGCAGCCGCCTGTTCAGACGACCGACTCACAGGCCGGATAAAGGCGAAGCCGCCCTCCGGCGGAGTTCCCGTTACTCCCAGAAATCCCTTGCGGGATCGAGCACCGGGCGAATGATGCCCGCACGCACCGTAAAGTCGCCGAAGCCTTCACCCGCTTCGCGCTCTTTCGCCCAGCGCCCGACTAACTCGTCAATAGATTCCAGAATTTCAGGTTCAGTAATATTCTCGCGATACATACGCGGAATGCGCGTCCCCATACGGTTACCGCCCAGATGCAGGTTGTAGCGCCCCGGTGCTTTGCCGACGAGCCCCAGTTCGGCCAGCATCGCCCTTCCGCAACCGTTCGGACAACCGGTAACGCGCATGACAATATGCTCATCCGGGATACCGTGTTTTTCCAGCACCGCCTCTACTTTATCCGTGAACGACGGCAGGAAGCGCTCGGCTTCGGCCATCGCCAGCGGACAGGTCGGGAACGACACGCAGGCCATCGAGTTCTCGCGCTGCGGTTTCACGGCATTCATCAGGCCGTGATCGCGCGCCAGCTTCTCGATTTTCGCTTTCTGGCTGTCCGGGACCCCGGCAATAATCAGGTTCTGGTTAGCGGTAATGCGGAACTCGCCTTTGTGGATCTTAGCAATTTCCAGCAGACCGGTTTTCAGCGGACGTCCCGGATAATCCAGGATGCGTCCATTTTCAATAAACAGCGTCAGGTGCCATTTATTGTCGATGCCTTTCACCCAACCAATGCGATCGCCACGCCCGGTAAATTCATACGGACGGATCGGCTCGAATTTGATCCCCGCACGGCGCTCGACTTCCGCTTTGAACGTCTCAACACCGACGCGCTCAAGGGTATATTTTGTCTTCGCATTTTTACGATCGGTGCGGTTGCCCCAGTCGCGCTGGGTCGTCACTACCGCTTCTGCCACCGCAAGCGTGTGCTCCAGCGGCAGATAACCAAACTCGCTGGCGGTGCGGGCGTACGTTTTTTTGTTGCCGTGTTCAATGGAAAGCCCGCCGCCCACCAGCAGGTTAAAGCCCACCAGCTTGCCATTCTCCGCCACCGCCACGAAGTTCATGTCGTTGGCATGCAGATCGATATCGTTCTGCGGCGGAATGACGACCGTGGTTTTGAACTTACGCGGCAGGTAGGTCGCCCCGAGAATCGGCTCTTCATCGGTGGTCGCGACTTTCTTCTGATCAAGCCAGATCTCTGCGTAAGCGCGGGTACGCGGCAGCAGATGTTCAGAGATCTTCTTCGCCCACTCGTAAGCTTCAGCGTGCAACTGAGACTCGTACGGGTTGGATGTGCACAGCACGTTACGGTTCATATCGTTGGCGGTCGCCAGCGCGTCGAGACCGACTGAGTGCAGCATCTGGTGTACCGGTTTGACGTTCTTCTTCAGAATGCCATGGAACTGGAAGGTCTGACGGTTGGTCAGGCGGATGCTGCCGTAAATCGTGTTGTCATGGGCAAACTTATCAATCGCCTGCCACTGTTTGGTGGTGATAACACCGCCCGGCAAACGACAGCGCAGCAGCATCGCATGGCGCGGCTCCAGCTTCTGCTCTGCACGCTCGGCGCGGATATCGCGGTCATCCTGCTGATACATGCCGTGAAAGCGGATCAGCAGAAAGTTGTCGCCTTTAAAGCCGCCGGTGAGACCATCGTTTAAATCTTCAGCAATGGTGCCGCGCAGATAGTTGCTTTCGAGCTTCATGCGCTCGGCATCGGCCAGTTTGCCTTCGACCACCAGGGGTCCTGGATGTTTTTCGCTCATTAGTAGACATCTCGCTGATAACGGCGCTCAACGCGCAGCTCACTTAAATATTCGTCTGCTGATTCGGGGTCCATACCGCCGAATTCAGCAATCACTTCCAGCAATGCCTGCTCAACGTCTTTCGCCATGCGATTAGCGTCGCCGCAGACATAAATATGGGCACCGTCATTGATCCAGCGCCACAGTTCTGCGCCCTGTTCGCGCAGTTTGTCTTGTACGTATATTTTTTCTTGTTGATCGCGCGACCAGGCGAGATCGATACGGCTCAGTACGCCCTCTTTGACGTAACGCTGCCATTCCACCTGGTAGAGAAAATCTTCAGTGAAGTGTGGATTGCCGAAGAACAGCCAGTTTTTGCCTGGCGCTTCATCGGCGGCGCGCTGCTGCATAAAGGCGCGGAACGGCGCGATGCCCGTACCGGGGCCGATCATGATCACCGGCGTTTCGGGGTTCGCAGGTAAGCGGAAGTTGTCGTTATGTTCGATGAAGATCCGGACTTCGCCTTCTTCTTCCACACGATCGGCGAGGAAGCTGGACGCGCCGCCAGCCCGCGCGCGGCCTTCAACTTCATAGCGCACGACGCCCACGGTAACGTGGACTTCGCTTTCCACTTCCACCTGCGCGGAGGCGATGGAATACAGGCGCGGCGTTAAAGGACGTAGCAGATCGATCAGGGTTTGCGCGTCCAGTTGAGCCGGAGAAAAGCGCACCATATCGACAATCGGCGTCGTGGCAGCGTACTGCTGAAGCTGGGCTTTATCGCCCGCCAGTGGCAGTAATGTTTCACTGCGGGAGAGCGTCGCATAGTTCTCAACAATATTAGCGGTGTTCACCGTCAGCTCGAAGTGCCACTGGAGCGCCGCCGCCAGCGGCAGCGTTTTACCGTCCACGGTGACTGGCTCGTCGGCTTTGAGCCACAGCAATTCAATCAGTTCGTTAACCAGTGACGGATCGTTCTGATACCAGACGCCAAGCGCATCGCCTGGCTGGTAACGCAAGCCGGAGTCGCCGAGGTCTATTTCAATATGACGAACGTCTTTCTCAGAGTTGCGGCCGGTGATTTTTTGATTAACCGACAGCGTGGCAGAAAGCGGCGCTTCTTTGGTATAAGGGCTGGAGTGGACCTCGTTCACCGCGCCCGTGGCGGTAACGGCCGCCTGCGCAGGCGTCTCTTTCGGCACGCGGGATTTCAGGACCTCAACGATGCGCGCGCGCCATTCGGCAGCGGCATTCTGATACTCAACGTCGGCATCGACGCGATCCAGCAGGCGCTCACCGCCCAGTTCCGCCAGCTTCGTGTCAAAATCCTTGCCGCACTGGCAAAAGAACTCATACGAGGTATCGCCAAGACCAAAGACCGCAAAAGCCGTATTTTCCAGTTTGGGTGCTTTTTTGGAGGCAAGAAATTTATGCAGGGCCACCGCTTCTTCCGGCGGTTCACCTTCTCCTTGCGTGGAAGCTACAACAACCAGCAGTTTTTCCGCTGCGATTTGTTTGAATTTATAGTCGCCGGCGTTTACCAGGTTTACGTTGAGTTTAGCCGCCAGCAGGTCGTCGCGTAGCGCTTCCGCCACGCGACGAGCGTTCCCGGTCTGCGAGGCCGAAAGTAATGTGATAGTCGTGGTTTCTGCTACCGGCGCAGGCGTCGCCACGGCGGCACCGGGCTGCTGATTGAGCACGCCCCAAAAATAGCCGGACACCCAGGCAAGCTGGGTCGGGGTTAAATCAGTCGTGGCCGCCTGGAGGCGCGCCAGTTGCTCCGGGTTCAGCGGAAGCAAAGCGGAAGGTAGAGCCTGTGTCGTCATGCGTCGTTATGTTCCAGTAGCAAAGCTGTTTTCAAAGAAAAACAGAAGAGAATGTAAGGTTAACGACCAGGATAATAACAATTAAAGAAGGGATGGAAATAATAAATAACCAAATAAACTAACCTGTTTTCCCGATAGTTGTTAACGGTAAATCAGGTTAATTAACTCTTTGAATTTAAAAATAAAAATAAAGGTTTACGCTTTATTCTCTCTCGCTACCTCACGCAGACGGCGTAAAGGGGTGATAAAAATTGTACTTTCCGGTACTATGCGGCGGTTTTTTGTCAGACTGAGAGCTCACCATGTCCACCACGTTGTTTAAAGATTTCACCTTCGAAGCCGCTCACCATCTTCCGCACGTCCCGGAAGGACACAAATGCGGCCGCCTGCACGGTCACTCCTTTATGGTGCGCCTTGAAATTACCGGTGAAGTCGATCCGCATACCGGCTGGATCATGGATTTTGCCGAACTGAAAGCGGCGTTTAAGCCGACTTACGACAGGCTTGATCACTATTATCTGAATGATATTCCGGGTCTTGAGAATCCCACCAGCGAAGTACTGTCCCGTTGGATATGGGAGCAGGTAAAACCTGTTGTCCCACTACTGAGCGCGGTAATGATTAAAGAGACCTGCACAGCAGGCTGCGTGTATCGCGGGGAATGATTTTATCGTCTGTGGCAAGGGTCAATTTTCCTTAACTAACACTCTGCTAGGATCGAGCGCTCTGGATATCTGGAGCACAATATGTCTGACGATTTCGATATTATTATTATCGGTGCAGGGATAGCGGGCACCGCTTGTGCTTTACACTGCGCGCGAGCAGGACTGTCGGTTTTGCTTATTGAGCGCGGCGAGCTTCCCGGCAGTAAAAACCTTTCCGGCGGGCGTCTGTATACTCATGCGCTCGGCGAACTTCTTCCCCACTTTCAACACTCGGCCCCGCTCGAACGCCGAATTACCCAGGAAAATCTCACGCTGTTAACGCGTGATGGCGCAACAACCTGGTCCAGCCTGCACCCCGGCGGTGACTCATGGAGCCTGCTGCGCGCCCGTTTCGATCCGTGGTTCGTCGCGCAGGCTGAAGCCGAAGGCGTGCAGTTTATTAGCGGTGTGACGGTTGAAGCGCTGCATCTTGAAGAGGACAGAGTCCGCGGCGTAATCGCGGATAACGAGACGCTGCGCGCCCGCTATGTCGTGTTGGCTGAAGGGGCGAACAGCGTGCTGGCGGAACGCTATGGCTTCCTGCCGCGTCCCTCAACCACCTCAATGGCATTAGGAATCAAAGAGACGCTGGCGCTGGATAAATCGTTACTTGAAGAACGTTTCCGCTTATCCAAAGACGAAGGCGCTGCGATGCTGTTCAGTGGCGATATTTGTGGCGAACTGCCCGGCGGCGCGTTTCTCTATACCAATCAGGAGACGCTCTCTTTTGGCGTGGTTTGCCCGCTCTCCTCGGTGGCGCAAAACGATACCCCGGCAGCCGAGCTACTGGAACGACTCAAGGCGCATCCGGCGTTACATCCGCTGCTCAGAGGCAGTGAAACGCTGGAGTACGGTGCGCATCTGGTTCCGGAAGGCGGGTTGCACAGTCTGCCTGTACAATACGCGGGAGAAGGCTGGCTACTGGTGGGCGATGCCCTACGCAGTTGCGTGAATACCGGTTTCTCTGTACGCGGCATGGATATGGCGCTCATTGGCGCTCAGGCAGCCGCGCAAACATTGATTAATGCCTGCCAGAAGCATGAGCCGCAAAACCTGTTTCCGGCCTACCATCAGGACATCCAGCACAGCCTGCTGTGGGCGGTTTTGCAACGCTACCGGGATATTCCTGCATTACTACAGCGCCCCGGATGGTATCGTCAGTGGCCGGCGCTGATGGAATCTGTCTCGCGCGAGATCTGGCATCAGGGTAATCGTCCGGTAGCCCCGCTGCGCCAGATTGTCTGGTGTCAGTTCCGTCGTCACGGCCTGCGCCATCTGGCAGGCGATATAATCAGGAGCTTACGATGTCTGTAGCCCGCAATATCTGGCGTCCCGCCGACATTTCACATATTGTTCCGGCGAGCGTTGTCGACAGCGAAACGGCGCAAAAGCTGATCGCTTCCTGTCCCGCCGGACTCTTTTCCCTCACGGCGGAAGGTGAGCTACGGATAGACTTTCGCGGCTGCCTGGAGTGTGGCACCTGTCGACTACTGTGTGATGAAAAAACACTGCAACAGTGGCGCTATCCCGCATCCGGGTTTGGCATCACTTACCGATTTGGCTAATTTTCAAGGATACTCTATGCCACTGTTACACCTGCTCCGCCAGAATCCGGTGATTGCCGCCGTGAAAGACAACGCCAGCCTGCAATTAGCCATTGATTCCGAATGCCAGTTCATTTCTGTGCTGTACGGTAATATCTGCACGATAAGCAATATCGTGAAGAAAATTAAAAATGCGGGTAAATACGCATTTATCCACGTTGATCTGCTGGAGGGCGCGTCCAATAAAGAGGTAGTGATTCAGTTTCTGAAGCTGGTCACCGAGGCGGATGGCATCATCAGTACCAAAGCGCCGATGCTGAAAGCGGCGCGGGCGGAGGGTTTTTTCTGTATCCATCGCCTGTTTATCGTCGATTCAATCTCTTTTCACAATATTGATAAGCAGGTAGCGCAATCGAACCCGGACTGTATTGAGATCCTGCCGGGCTGCATGCCGAAAGTGCTGGGATGGGTGACGGAAAAAATACGCCAGCCGTTGATTGCCGGTGGACTGGTCTGCGATGAAGAAGACGCCCGTAATGCGATGAAAGCCGGTGTAGCGGCGCTTTCCACCACCAACACTGACGTCTGGACGTTAGCCAAAAAGCTGAATTAAGTTCCGGCACTGGCTGCCAACGCCTCCAGTACCGGCAGCCAGTCATCCACAATCCCGACATCCGCCTGTGAAAAAACGGGCGCACTGGCATCACTATTTATCGCCACCACAAACCGGCTCTGACGAACCCCGGCCATTAACGCCGCGGCACCGGACGCCCCCGCCACAATGCAGATATCCGGCGCAATCAGATGGCCTGAGATACCAATCACGCGTTCAGCGTCAAAGCCACCATTCATCACCCGCGCGCGGCTGTATCCCACTTCAGCACCAAGCGCCTGACCCAGCGCGGTAATGTTATCGGCACCGACGTCGCCCCCACCCTGTCCGACCACCAGAACGCGTCCGGCCTGCAACAGAGGATGGGCAGTAACGCGGTTGATGCTTTCCACGCTATCCAGCCACTCCGGAAGAGCCGTGGGTACAATCCGGCGTTCCGTCATCGCAGGCAGAGCATTACCCGACGCGCGCGTTTCCGACTGTCGCGCCAGTGAAAGGCACAAGGGACGCACGGTAACTTGCAATGTTGCCATCAGCGCATTTCCCCAGTGGGATTTGCTCACCCGCCCCTGTTGCGCATCCAGCGCCTGCACCTGGCAAATACTGCCGCCGTGCAGACGCCAGGCCAGCCGTACCGCAAGTTCATCACCCAATGGCCCGGCAGGGAAAATCAGGATATCGGCTGGCGTCAGCAACCACTGCGCCGCCAGCACATCCAGCACTTGTTCTGCAACATCCGGCACCGGATCGAGAGTCCAGCGTTCCAGATCGGCGGTGTAAAGTCCGTTTTCCGCCATCCAGGCGGCAATTGCCGCGCATTCCCCAGATTCCGTAATTAGCGCGATCTTCATGGCTTAATCCTCTGGCGCAAATAGTTATTCCACAATAACCGGGCTTTTTCCTGCGCCGACGCACCGTCGATAATCGTGGCGCAGCGCCGCTGCTCCGGTCGCGTCAGCGTCTGACATTGAACGTTCAGGATTTCATCATAAGACGCTGGCTGGCGCACAATCTCCGCTTTTGCCGCCGCCAGGCGCTGACGCATTCCCGGTACAGGAAGCGCAACTTCACCACATTGCCTGACAGCAATGACTGCCGGAAGCCGTACCCGGCAGCGACGTAGCCCGGTTGTCGTTCGCTGCTCAGCCATGATAAAAGGCGGCTCAAGCGTAAAACGCTCCACCTGGGTCAGGCAGGGCCACGCCAGCATTTCAGCCAACAGAAACGGCGTCTGCCCGTTCTGTCCTTCGCTACTCTGACAGCCGGTAACAATCACATCCGCACCGTGATGACGCTGCCAGTCGGCAATCTGCCGGGCAATAAATGCAGGTGCAAAGCGCAGATCCGCCTTCGTCTCCAGCAGCACCGACTTATCAAAACCCAGCGCAGCGAAATAGCGCAGCCAGTGAAGCGCACGCTCATCGCTAATACTTAGCGCCGTTAATGCCATCTCACAGCCCTCACGGCGCTGCGCCAGTAACTGCGCGGCAGCAGCCTGTTCATCGGCACCGGGAGAACAGCGCAGCAGCGCGGTATCAGGGCCGATAGTTCCCTCTGTCGCCGCCAGCCAGTCCTTTTCCGCCAGCATGCCGGGGTCCGGCTCCGCCTTAAACGCCAATAGAATGTTCATTTTTACCTCCTTGTCTTTGGTCGCCACTTCCGGCCGCCGCCAGCGGTAGCGCTTTGGTCTCAGGTGCCCATAGCCAGGTCACCACAAAGCCAATGAGCAATACCCCAGCCAATAGCAGCAGCGTCACCGTCATCCCCCATCGTGCCAGCGTCCAGGGCAGCAAACCGGTGCTGATTGCGGCACCGAGTCGGCTCATGGCGGTAGCGAATCCTACGCCCAGCGAGCGAATGTCGGTGGGAAAGCTTTCCGCCGGTAAAATCCCCACCAGATTACTGACCGCCGAAATCGTGGTACTGAATAAGACAAAAAACAGCAGCGTCCAGTGATTGCCAGTCGGTAAGCAGCCCATCACGACTAATGTCGCCGCCAGCAGTAAAAAGCTGCCGAGCAGGAAATGGCGATGGGCCAGCAGATGAGTTAATACCAGGCCCAGCAGCGCGCCAACGATCAGCAGCGCATTCAGCAACAGGCTGGCTGTTAACGCATCTTCAAGGCCAATGGTTTCGGCAATCGTTGGCAGCCAGGTGTAGATAACAAACCACGGGATCACCAGGCAAACAAAGAAGAAGCTATTAAAGGCCGTGCGCCGCCAGTAGCGCGATGAGAACAGGGTTCTGATATGTTTATTCGTCTCTTTCGTTACCTCGTCGCCCAATTGTACGTGCATACCAAAACAGCGATGCACCACGGCATGGGCTTCAGCGAACCGTCCCTGACGCATCAGCCAGCGTGGCGATTCAGGCGTCCCCCAGCGCAGCAGCGTAATCAATAGCGCCGGCAGGGCAGACGATGCCAGCAGCCAGCGCCAGGCATCCGGATTTTCGGTAATAAAATGGTGCCCTGCCAGGCTTGCCAGCACGTAACCCACGGTCCACACGACGCTAAATGCGCCGAGCAGAATTCCCCTGTGTCGGCGCGGCGAGAACTCGGCCAGCAGCGTGTGCCCCACGGAGTAATCCCCGCCGAGGCCGATCCCTATCAGTATCCGCAAACCCATCAGTTGCTCGGGCGTGGTGGCAAAAAACTGAAGAAACGAAGCGATGGTAATCAGCACAAAGCTGAAGTTGAAAATTTTCTTGCGGCCAATGTGATCCGAAACCCATCCCAGAATCAAGCTGCCGATAAAAAGCCCCAATAGCGCGGCACCGCCGATCATTCCGGCCATAAAAGGCGTCAGTTGCATGGCGGGGGTGAGCTGAATAATGGCGTAACCGACGACACCGAGGACATAGCCATCAACAAGATGTGCGCCAAAGGTCAATGCAGCAATACGACAGTGAAATCCGTTAAGCGGTAAATCGTCCATTCGCACCGGTGAAGTGTTCATTTCTACCCCTTCATTGTCCGGTAAAATCACGGCTCCTCATTTGAGGAGCCGTATAAATAACTACTTATCAATCGGGTAGATCGTTCCCGTATTCATAATACCGTTCGGATCAAACTGTTTCTTCAACCCTTCCAGCAACGGCCACGCACTACCATGTTCCAGCTTGCTCCAGTGAACGCGATGCTTGCCAATGCCGTGGTGATGCACCATCGAGCCGCCAAGACGGATCGTCTCTTCGCAGATGATCTTGTTAAGCGGGTTATGGTACTTATCTATCTCCTCTTCCGGCTTGCAGTCCACCACGTTGTAGTCATACACAAAGTACATGTTGGTGCCGTTGATATAACTGTGGGAAGAGTGACCGCCCAGCATGGTGATGTCATCCGCATGTGGGAACTCCGTACGAATACGGTTGATGACATTTTCGTAGATTTGATGGATACAGCTCCAGCAGCCTGAAACTTCCGTCGTAAAGCCCATATTCCCGGTTTTCAGGATCTGCACACGTTCGGCAGCCACTTTTTCCGGACCCCAGTTCAGATGGTTAAACCAGTTTTCAATCAGCTTGCTGTCAACGCGCTGGCACTGTGGGTAACGCGCCACGATCTCCGCAATCCCCTCGCCGGTGGCTTTCGCCATCCGCGGGTTGCCTTCCGCCATAAAGATCAGCACGCATTTACCATCAGCGAAGTGAGTGAAGTGCTGAGTGCCATCCTCGGCGTCATACAGGCGCGCAATCGAAGGACGATAGCCTTCAACCATCACTTCACGCAGGATGTCGAAACCGATTTTCATGTCGTCCAGAATGTAGCCGTAAAAAAGGTTATTCTCCGGCGTAAATTTGAAGATTTTTACTGTAACTTCAGTGATATAGCACAGCGCCCCTTCGTTACCAATGATGATGTGACGAATATCCGGACCGGCAGCCCGGCGCGGCACGTTCTTGATACGGGTCACCGTGCCGTCTGCCAGCACCGCTTCAAGGCCAACCACCATATCTTCAATGGCACCGTAGAGGGTAGAGAACTGCCCAATGCTGCGGGTCGCAACCAGCCCCCCCATCTGCGCCAGCGGCTTAGACTGCGGTGAATGCCCGGTGGTATACCCTTTTTCACGCAGCGCGTTTTCCAGAATCTCAAGCGGAACGCCACATTGAGCGGTCGCCTGCATATTTTCAATATCAATGCTCAGGATCTGGTTCATCCCTGCCCCGTCCAGCACCACGGAGTCTTTAACGACCGTTTCCAGCCCCCCTTCCGTCGCGGATGCGCCGGTGCGCGGTACCCCATTAATTTTATGCTGGTTCATAAACGCCAGAACGCGGGAAACCTGCTCTGTCGAACCGAGTTTTACCACCGCCGCCGGAATAGGCAGTGTGTAAACGCCGTGAATGTCGGCATATTTACGAAAACGGTCAATACTGTTTTTCTTTAATACCGCTTCATCGGTAATGACGCGTTCGGACCCAACAAGTTCTTTTAACTGGTCCACGATCGCTGCACGAGATAAAGGCATAACCATTCCTTCCTGATAATTAACAGAATAATGAATAAAGCAGAAACTATTGATAGAATTTAGCGAACTAAATAACCACCATCGACGACCAGTAAATGACCGTTAACATAATTAGACGCCTGACTGGCAAGGAATATCGCAGCGCCCATTAAATCCTGAGTATCTCCCCAACGATTGGCCGGAATATGATCCAATACCCGCTGATTGGTTTCCGGGTTACTACGCGTGGCCAGCGTAATATCTGTCGCATAATATCCCGGTGCAATACCGTTAACCTGAATATTATATTGCCCCAGTTCATCGCAATAGGCTTTGGTAAAACCGGCAAGCGCATGTTTAGTTGCCGAATAGGCCGGAGACCACTGGCCGCCAAGGTAAGAGAACAATGAACAGATATTAATGATTTTACCGCTATTTTGCGGAATCATAATTTTGGCCGCTTCGTAGCTGAGTTCAAACGCCGCCGTCAGGTTAACATCGATCATTGGGTCCCAGTCTGCGCGACCAAAATCCAGCACTTTATTCAGCTTACAAATTCCGGCGTTGTTAACCAGAATATCGACGGTGCCAAAACGCTCGCAGCAGGCGGCGATAATCTTCTGCGGGGCACCTTTTTCGGTAATATCTACCTGCATAAAATCTACTTCAACACCTTGTTTCTCAATAATTTCCTTCGTTTCGCCATTGTCCTTTACAAAGCTTGGGATAAACAGATTCGCCCCCGCTTTCGCCAGCGCCATGGCAAAAGCCTGACCCAGGCCGCTGTTACCGCCCGTTACGATCGCCGTTTTCCCTTTCAGGGAGAAAAAATTCATTGAAAATGCGTTGAGAGATTCGATCGACATAGTTAGCTCCAAATTCCTTTAGGCAAAAAAAAAGAAAGGCAACTTCCCCCGCGAGAGGGAAGTCACCTTTCTCATTATCTCTGGTAACTGAGGTAGATTTTTAGCACAACCTTAAAACACCTAATGTGATCAAAATCACATATATTTCGTTAATTTTGTCATTATGGACAAAAACAAGAATTGTGATTATTCTCACACTATAACCAGCCCTTCCATGCTATTTCTAAGCGTAATTACTAGAGACCTGAGAAAAGTAATCCACCTGAAAGGGCGGTTTACTTTTCTCTTTTTTTTGTCTGTTAAACATGAGAATTCAATATGCATAACAACTCATATCGCCGTTGGATAACTCTCGCGATTATCAGTTTTAGCGGCGGCGTTAGTTTTGATCTGGCTTATTTACGTTATATATATCAAATTCCCATGGCAAAATTCATGGGATTCAGCAATACCGAAATCGGGTTAATAATGAGCACTTTCGGGATTGCGGCTATTATTCTGTATGCGCCCAGCGGGGTTATTGCCGATAAATTCTCCCATCGCAAAATGATTACTTCAGCAATGATTATTACCGGATTGCTCGGTTTGCTGATGATGACCTATCCACCGCTGTGGGTCATGCTCTGTATTCAGGTTGCTTTCGCCATAACTACCATTCTGATGCTGTGGTCGGTATCAATTAAAGCCGCTTCGCTGCTGGGAGATCACAGCGAACAAGGGAAAATCATGGGCTGGATGGAAGGCCTGCGCGGCGTTGGGGTTATGTCACTGGCGGTATTTACCATGTGGGTCTTTTCTCGTTTCTCCCCCGACGACAGCAATAGCCTGAAAGCCGTGATCCTGATTTATAGCGTGGTTTACATCTTGCTGGGAATATTGTGCTGGTTTTTCGTCAGCGACGGTAACAGCCACAGCAGCGCGGCGAAAGAAGAAAAACAATCCTTCCAGCTCAGCGATATTCTCGCGGTGTTGCGCATCAGCACCACCTGGTATTGCAGTATGGTCATTTTTGGCGTCTTTACGATCTACGCCATCCTCAGCTACTCCACCAATTATCTGACCGAAATGTACGGTATGTCGTTGGTCGCAGCGAGCTACATGGGGATCGTCATCAACAAGATATTTCGCGCCATTTGCGGGCCTTTAGGCGGCATCATCACCACTTACAGCAAAATTAAGTCGCCAACGCGAGTGATTCAACTGCTTTCAATCGTCGGTGCCGCGGCGCTGATTGCACTGCTGGTGACAAACTCAAATCCACAGTCCGTGGTCATGGGAATTGGTCTGATTCTGCTGCTGGGCTTCACCTGCTACGCCTCACGCGGACTTTACTGGGCCTGTCCTGGCGAGGCCAGAACGCCGTCTTACATCATGGGAACCACCGTGGGGATCTGCTCGGTGATCGGTTTTCTGCCCGACGTGTTTGTTTATCCGATCGTCGGCCACTGGCAGGACACGCTCCCGGCGGCACAAGCCTATCGCAACATGTGGTTAATGGGGCTGGCGGCGCTGTGCATGGTCATTCTCTTCACTTTCTTGTTATTTCGCAAAATTTGCACCGCTAACGCCGTACCGGAAAAGATGACATCTCTGGCCGCAGGAACCTCCGGCGAGTGAAGATGGAAAATTAAAGGAGAATGACAATGTCAAAGAAATACATCATTGGAATTGATGGTGGAAGTCAGAGTACCAAGGTTGTGATGTACGATCTGGAAGGTAACGTGGTTTGTGAGGGCAAAGGTCTGCTGCAACCGATGCTTACCCCAGACGCCGATACGGCAGAACATCCGGACGACGATGTGTGGACGTCGTTGTGCTTTGCGGGCAAAGATCTGATGAGCCGGTTTGCGGGAGATCCAAAAGATATTGTCGGGATCGGTCTGGGCTCCATTCGCTGCTGTCGCGCATTGCTCAAAACTGACGGTACACCCGCCGCACCCTTGATTAGCTGGCAGGATGCGCGCGTCACCCGCCCCTATGAGCACACTAATCCTGATGTGGCTTACGTCACCTCATTTTCAGGTTATCTGTCACATCGCTTAACCGGTGAATTTAAAGATAATATCGCCAACTACTTTGGGCAGTGGCCGGTGGATTACAAGACCTGGACATGGAGTGACGACCCCGAAGTGGTGAAGAAATTCAATATTCCGCGCAAGATGCTGTTTGAGGTCCAGATGCCGGGAACCGTGCTCGGACATCTGACCGATGCCGCCGCAAAGGCAACAAGCTTCCCGGCTGGATTACCGGTCATTTGCACCACCAGCGACAAGCCGGTAGAGGCGTTGGGCGCTGGATTACTGGATGACGAAACGGCGGTGATCTCATTAGGGACCTATATCGCCCTGATGATGAACGGCAAAGCATTGCCCAAAGATCCCGTCGCTTACTGGCCGATTATGTCGTCGATTCCGGAAACGTTACTCTATGAAGGTTATGGTATTCGCAAAGGGATGTGGACGGTCAGCTGGCTGCGGGATATGTTGGGTGAGTCGCTGATTCAGGATGCAAAAGCGCAGGATCTGTCGCCGGAGGATTTACTGAATAAGAAGGCTGCCTGTGTGCCGCCCGGTTGTAATGGCCTGATGACCGTCCTGGACTGGCTGACAAATCCCTGGGAACCATTTAAACGAGGGATCATGATAGGCTTTGACTCCAGCATGGATTACGCGTGGATTTACCGCTCGATTCTGGAGAGCGTGGCACTGACGCTGAAAAACAACTACGACAATATGTGCAATGAAATGAACCATTTTGCTAAACAGGTGATCATCACTGGCGGCGGTTCAAACAGCGATCTGTTCATGCAAATCTTTGCCGACGTGTTCAATCTCCCGGCAAGACGGAATGCCATTAACGGTTGCGCCAGCCTGGGCGCGGCAATCAACACGGCTGTCGGGCTTGGTCTGTATCCGAACTATGAGACCGCCATTGAAAAAATGGTGCGGGTGAAAGATGTGTTTACACCAATAGAAAGCAATGCCAGACGCTATGAGGCGCTAAATAAGGGGATTTTCCGCGACTTAACGCAATATACGGATGTGATTCTGAAAAAGTCGTATGAAGTGCTGCATGGCGACCTGGATAACGTCAATTCGATTCAAAGCTGGTCTAACGCGTAGCGAGCACGCCGGATGGACGCTCTCCATCCGGCGATATTTCCAGGCAATATTTCTACGCAATATTCAAATACTTGTGCGTCTGCATCGACAAACGCCAGTTGCGGGCGATGCAGGTTTCGATACACAGACGCGTCGCATCGTCTTTCTGACTGATAGGTTGCAGGGCAATCACCCGTGGTTTGTCATCCTTCAGAACGGCGAGCAGTTCGTCCAGCGCTTCGATATCCCGCACGCGCCCAACCGGGTGCTTTATTTCGTCCGCGCGCTGGAGCGCCTGCTCCAGAACATCGTAGCCACCGCGCATGTTCACTTTCGGCGAAACGGTGACCCAGGTATTCGGCGTACAGCGAATCTCATGCGTGCCACTGGTTTCAATCTGGCAACTAAAGCCGTTTTTCTCCAGTAGCATGGTTAGTGGCAGTAAGTCATGGATGCACGGTTCGCCGCCGGTGATCACAATGTGACGGGCGGTATACCCCTGCCGTTCAATGATCGCCAGCAGATCTTCACTGCTTGCCGCGCCCCACTTGTCGCTCTCTTTGGTTTTCGCCAGAATGCTGTAAAGTGAGACTTCCCGATCGCTAAGTTTATCCCAGGTGTGTTTGGTGTCGCACCAGGCGCAGCCTACCGGGCATCCCTGTAAACGAATAAAAATGGCGGGGACGCCGGTAAAGTAGCCTTCACCCTGGAGGGTCTGGAACATCTCATTTATCGGGTACTGCATAGTCTTCTCGGTTTAGCCTGTAAACCCTGATTATCGCAGATCCTGACGTAACGATCATGTGCGATTCGCGCTCTGTTGCGCAATCGCCGCCGCGAAGCGTGTGGTGATTTGCTGTGGTCGGGTGATCGCTCCACCCACCACCACCGCATGCGCGCCGAGTTCAAGGCAGCGCGCCGCCAGTTCCGGCGTGTCAACATTGCCTTCGGCGATAACCGGCACGCTGACAGCCTCCAGCACCGCGCGCAAAAACGCGCAGTCGTTCTCTGCCAGTTTGTGCCCTGCTGAGGCTTTTGTATAACCGTATAACGTCGTGCCGATACAGTTGAAACCAAGCTGCGCTGCGGCCTTTGCATCGTCAAGGCTGGCGATGTCCGCCATCAGTTGCACCTGCGGATAACGCTCACGGATCTGCCTTATCAGTGCGGAAAGTGTTTGTCCGCCGGGCCTGGGGCGCAACGTAGCATCAAGAGCAATCATCTCCGGGGCAGCCGTCATCAGCTCGTCGATTTCACGCATCGTGGCAGAGATAAAAACATCGCTGTCGGGATAATCGCGTTTGATGATGCCGATCACCGGTAAATCAACCTGCGCTTTAATCGCCTGAATATCGACGACGCTGTTAGCACGAATCCCCGCCGCGCCGCCCTGCTTTGCCGCCAGCGCCATGCGCGACATGATAAACGAACTGTGCAGCGGTTCATTTTCCAGCGCCTGGCAGGAAACCACCAGCCTGCCCTTGATTTGCTCTAACATCATGTTCATTCCACCAGAATCTCTTCAATTTCATTTTTGATAATCGTCACGTGCGGACCATAAATCACCTGAATGCCATTACCGCGCTGGATCACGCCCCGAGCGCCCGTCGCTTTGAGTGCCGCCTCGTCAACGCTGGCGCTGTTTTTTACCGTGATCCGCAGGCGTGTCGCACAACAGTCCACCTCGTCCAGATTTTCCTGACCGCCCAGTGCCGCCATAATCGCCCTGGCGCGATCGCTGCCGCTCACGTTTACCGCTTCCGTATCCTGCTTTTCGCGCCCCGGCGTCAGGAAATTAAAGCGGGTAATTAAGAAGCGGAAGGTGAAGTAGTAGAGGAAGAACCACGGAATACCGACCATGGGTACGTATAACCAGTGGGTTTTTGCTTCGCCCTGTAAGATGCCAAACAGGACAAAATCAATAAATCCGCCGGAGAAGGTTTGCCCGATAGTGATGTGCAGAATGTGTGCCAGCATAAATGCCAGCCCGTCAAAAAAGGCGTGAATGACATACAACACCGGAGCAACAAACAGGAAAGAAAACTCGATGGGTTCGGTGATGCCGGTCAAAAACGACGTCAGCGCCGCCGACAGCAGCAGTCCGGCCACGCGTTTTTTATTTTCAGGTTTCGCAGTGTGATACATCGCCAGACAGGCACCGATCAGGCCAAACATCATGGTAATAAAGCGGCCGGACATGAAACGTGAAGTGCCGACGTAAAACTGCTGCGTGTTTGGGTCGGCAAGCTGGGCAAAGAAAATTCGCTGCGTGCCTTCAACCAACTGGCCGTTGACGATTTCACTGCCGCCGAGTGCCGTGGTCCAGAATGGCAGGTAAAAGATATGGTGCAGGCCGAACGGGCCAAGCATGCGCAGAATAAAGCCGTACAGTAGCGTGCCCAGATAGCCGGTGGCATCCACCAGACCGCCAAGGCCAAAGATCAGCTTCTGAAAGTGCGGCCAGACGACGGTCATGATCGCCCCAACCACAATCGCCGCCAGTGAGCTGATAATAGGCACAAAGCGCGAACCGCCAAAAAATCCCAGAAACTGTGGCAGGGCGATTTTGTTAAACCGATGATGCAGTGCGCAGGTCACCAGGCCGATGACGACGCCGCCAAAAACGCCGGTTTCCAGCGTCTGAACACCGAGGACCATGCCCTGCCCGACCGCACCGGGATTGCTTTGCGCCAATTCTCCGGTCAGCGTCAGCAGCGCATTGATCGTGGCATTCATCACGAGGAAAGCCAGTAGCGCCGCCAGCCCTGCCGTGCCTTTATCGGTTTTCGCCAGGCCGACCGCCACTCCAACGGCAAATAGTACCGACAGGTTAGCAAATACAATCGCGCCGGCGCTGCTCATGATGGTGAAGATGGCCTGTAACCAGCCCACATCAAGAAACGGATATGCCGTTAACGTATTGGGATTTGACAGCGCCCCACCGATGCCCAGTAGCAGGCCCGCCGCAGGCAGTACCGCAATTGGCAGCATAAATGATTTGCCAAACCGCTGTGCTTTTTCAAACCAGCCTCCTGATGAGGCTCCGCTAAATATGGTCATTTTTTCTCCCCCGCTGTTTTGATGAAAATTTTTATCATAAAAATAATAATATTTGAAAATTATCATCAATAAAGCGGACGTTGATCATACTTTTTTAAAATGACTGGCATCCAAAGCGGGATTTCCGCCACACTTAGCGTCAGGAAAAATAAGGAATACTGGCATGGCTGAAAACGAAAATGTGCTGCTCAGGCTGCGGCAAAATGTCTCGGGTTATAGTCCCACGCAGCAAAAGCTGGGAGATTTTGTGCTGACCGATCCGTCGCGGGTGCTTTATCTGACGATTACCGAGCTGGCACGGGAGAGTGAAACCAGTGAAGCCAGCGTTACGCGCCTGTGCCGTGCGCTGGGTTGTAAGGGATATACCGAGTTTAAAATGGCGCTGGCGCTGGATGTGCAGCGTTTGCAGGCTCCACGTGCGCAGGGTGATGAGATTGACACGCTGGTCGACGAGTCGGTTCAGGCATTGCGCGATACGGCAGAATTACTGGATCGCAGCGTACTGGAACAGGCGGCGCTGGCGCTGCATGAAGCGCGATCCGTACAGATTTATGGTGTCGCTGCCAGCGCCATTATTGGTGATTATCTGCATTATAAGCTGTTACGCCTTGGCAAAGCTGGCCAGCTATTCAGCGATATGCACCGGGCGGCGATGAGCGCCACCGCGCTTAGCGGTGAGGATGTGGTAGTGGCGATTTCCAGCTCGGGTTCGACGCGGGATCTACTGCACGTCGTCAAACTGGCACGTAAATGTGGGGCCAGGGTGCTGACCATCAGCAATACGCCGCGCAGTCCGCTGGCCTCACTTAGCGATATTTTGCTGGTGGCCGCTAAGCCGGAAGGACCATTAAGCGCAGGCGCACTCAATGCAAAAGTGGGGGCAATGCTGCTGGTAGAACTGGTCATTACATCGCTGTTGTCGCTGGATGAACGCTACAGTGAGCGTAGCCAGCAAACCGCCAGCGCCACACTGCCACTGCTGTTGTAGGTACAAAAAAACCCGCCGAAGCGGGTTTTTCCTGAGAGCAAAAGTACAGGATTATGCCTGGCCTTTGATCTCTTTACGACCATTGTAAGGCGCTTTCGCGCCCAGTGCTTCTTCGATACGAATCAGCTGGTTGTATTTAGCAACACGGTCAGAACGGCTCATAGAACCGGTTTTGATCTGGCCAGCAGCAGTACCGACCGCCAGGTCAGCAATGGTAGCGTCTTCAGTTTCGCCAGAACGGTGAGAGATGACCGCGGTGTAGCCAGCGTCTTTCGCCATTTTGATCGCAGCCAGCGTTTCGGTCAGGGAACCGATCTGGTTGAATTTGATCAGGATGGAGTTAACGATGCCTTTTTCGATACCTTCTTTCAGGATTTTGGTGTTGGTTACGAACAGATCGTCACCAACCAGCTGGATTTTGTCGCCCAGTACTTTGGTCTGGTAAGCAAAACCGTCCCAGTCAGATTCGTCCAGGCCATCTTCGATGGAGACGATCGGGTACTGTTTGGTCAGCTCTTCCAGGAAGTGAGTGAATTCTTCAGAGGAGAACGCTTTGTTGCCTTCGCCAGCCAGAACGTATTTACCGTCTTTGTAGAATTCAGACGCTGCACAGTCCATCGCCAGGGTGATGTCTTTGCCCAGCTCGTAGCCAGCGGCTTTAACGGCTTCAGCGATAACGGCCAGTGCTTCAGCGTTGGAACCCAGGTTAGGCGCGTAGCCACCTTCGTCACCAACAGCGGTGTTCATGCCTTTGCCTTTCAGCACTTTAGCCAGGTTATGGAACACTTCAGAACCCATACGTACGGCTTCTTTCAGGGATTTAGCGCCAACCGGCTGAATCATAAATTCCTGGATGTCGACGTTGTTGTCAGCGTGCTCACCACCGTTGATGATGTTCATCATCGGAACCGGCATGGAGTATTTACCCGGAGTACCGTTCAGTTCAGCGATGTGCTCATACAGCGGCTGACCTTTCGCAGCGGCAGCTGCTTTGGCGTTCGCCAGAGAAACAGCCAGGATGGCGTTCGCACCGAAGTTAGATTTGTTTTCAGTACCGTCCAGGTCGATCATGATCTTGTCAATGCCAGCCTGATCTTTGGCATCTTTGCCAAGGATAGCCTGAGCGATCGGGCCGTTAACCGCAGCAACCGCTTTAGTTACGCCTTTACCCATGAAACGGGATTTGTCGCCATCGCGCAGTTCCAGCGCTTCGCGGGAACCAGTAGAAGCCCCTGACGGAGCAGCTGCCATACCAACGAAACCACCTTCCAGGTGTACTTCGGCTTCAACAGTCGGGTTACCACGGGAGTCGATGATTTCACGACCGATGACTTTAACGATTTTGGACATTAGGTTTTCCTCAGTACAAGTTAAACTAAAACTCCAGACAAACAGTGCACCCCCTGGGTGCACTGCCGTTCTAACTTTTTTACTTACTTCGCCTGACGCTTCTGGTATTCGCTGGCCGCTTTTACAAAGCCGGCAAACAGCGGATGCCCATCACGTGGCGTAGAAGTAAATTCCGGATGGAACTGGCCGGCGACAAACCACGGATGGTTTGGCACCTCAATGATCTCGACTAACTGATCATCACCGGAACGGCCCGCAACGCGCAGGCCCGCAGCTTCAATAGGTTTCAACAACATGTTGTTGACTTCGTAACGATGGCGATGGCGTTCGGTAATGGTCGACGCGCCGTACAATTTGCGTACCAGGCTGTCGTCCGTGAGCTGGCAAGCCTGTGCGCCAACGCGCATCGTGCCACCCAGGTCGCTCTTTTCAGAACGAACTTCAACGTTACCTTCTTCATCACGCCACTCGGTAATCAGCGCCACAACCGGGTATTTACAGTCTGGCACAAATTCCGTTGAGTTGGCGTTGTCCATGCCCACCACGTTACGGGCAAATTCAATCAGTGCAACCTGCATACCCAGGCAAATGCCGAGGTAAGGGATATTGTTCTCACGCGCATAGCCTGCGGTGGTGATCATCCCTTCGACACCACGGTAGCCGAAACCACCTGGGATCAGGATCGCATCAAGTCCTTTGAGGATCTCAACGCCGCGCGTTTCAACATCCTGCGAATCAATCAGCTTGATGTTAACAGAAACGCGGTTCTTCAGGCCGCCGTGCTTCAGCGCTTCAATCACGGATTTGTAAGCATCCGGCAGTTCGATATATTTACCGACCATGCCGATGGTCACTTCGCCTGCCGGGTTGGCTTCTTCATAGATAACCTGTTCCCATTCAGACAAGTTAGCTTCCGGACAGTTCAGGCTGAATCGTTTACAAATATAATCGTCCAGACCCTGTGATTTCAACAGGCCCGGGATTTTATAAATTGAATCGACATCTTTCAGCGAAATAACAGCCTTTTCAGCCACGTTACAGAACAAAGCAATTTTCGCCCGCTCGTTCGCCGGAACGGCACGATCGGAGCGGCAAATCAGGATATCCGGCTGGATACCAATAGACAGCAGTTCTTTAACGGAGTGCTGAGTGGGTTTGGTTTTGACTTCACCGGCAGCAGCCATGTACGGCACCAGCGTGAGGTGCATAAACAGCGCGTGCTCGCGGCCAATATCCACCGCCAGCTGGCGAATGGCTTCAAGGAATGGCAGGGATTCGATGTCCCCAACGGTACCGCCGATTTCAACCAGCACCACGTCATGCCCTTCGCCGCCTTCCAGCACGCGTTCTTTAATGGCATTGGTGATGTGAGGGATAACCTGAACAGTGGCACCCAGATAGTCGCCACGGCGCTCTTTGCGCAGGACGTCAGAGTAAATACGGCCGGTAGTAAAGTTGTTGCGGCGGCTCATCTTGGTACGGATGAAACGCTCGTAGTGGCCAAGGTCCAGATCGGTTTCAGCGCCGTCTTCAGTAACGAACACTTCCCCGTGCTGGATAGGACTCATGGTGCCTGGATCGACGTTGATGTACGGGTCCAGTTTCATCATAGTCACGTTAAGGCCACGGGCTTCTAAGATGGCTGCGAGGGAGGCTGCGGCAATGCCTTTACCCAGAGAGGAAACGACCCCGCCGGTCACAAAAATATAGTTCGTTGTCATGCTGAACCTGAGAAGTTAGGTTTAAAAGACGATGGAATAACCAGGACGGGACAGTAGTATACCCGAACATGGCGAGCGCCACAAACTTTCATTCTCCCTCCTCTTCTGCCATGGCCAACGATATGAGGAGTGAGAAAATAGCCACTTTCAGGGAAATGTTTTTGACGCAAATCAAGCGCTTGTTATTTAAAAAATGACACAACGTGCGCCTGAGGGCGAAAATCGTTAGAGATCATATTCCTGGCGTTTTACTTCCTGCCAGACATCTTCCATTGTTTGCAGGTCAACGCCGGTCATTTCCAGGCCACGCGCGGCGACAATACGCTCCACTTCGCGAAACCGGCGCTCAAATTTCAGATTGGCTTTTTGTAATGCGACCTCCGCTTTCACGCCAAGATGGCGGGAAAGATTGACGGTCGCAAACAGCAAATCGCCCATTTCTTCTTCGACTCTGGCCTGATCGACTACCGCCTGTTGTGCTTCGTGCATAACCTCGTCAATTTCTTCATGCACTTTATCCAGAACCGGACCAAGCGAGGTCCAGTCGAAACCGACGGTGGAGCAACGTTTCTGGATTTTGTGCGCCCGCATCAGGGCCGGGAAGCTGTGGGGAATATCATCCAGCGCAGAATGCTGCGCTTTTTGCGCCCGCTCATCGCTTTTGATTTGCTCCCAGCGCGCCAGCACCTCGGCGCTGTTTCCCGCTGCCGCGTCACCAAATATATGCGGATGACGACGCTCAAGCTTGTCGCCGATCGCCGCGCAGATGTCATTGAAATCGAAGCGCCCTTCTTCCTGCGCCATTTGCGCGTAGAACACCACCTGAAAAAGAAGGTCGCCCAGTTCACCGCGCAGATCGTCAAAATCTTCACGGGCAATGGCATCCAGCACTTCGTAGGTTTCTTCCAGGGTGTAAGGGGCGATGGTAGCGAAGGTTTGTTCTTTGTCCCACGGGCAGCCGTTTTCCGGGTCGCGCAGGCGCTGCATGATAGAGAGCAGGCGGTCGATTTGCGTCATAATGGTCATCATTTTTGAGTGGTTGTGAACAATGAATGTGATTGTAACGTATCCACCTGACGCATTCGCTATCAATCATTCTGAGAGTGGCTTACCTTAATCGCGCCACAGCGGCGGTTTTCGCTTTGGCAAGCCGCCATGCAGCAAGAATATATACACCACGCCATGCAACAGCAGAAAAACCAGCGCCAGCACACGTACCATATCGTCTACAAAACGCACTTGTGACGACAACACGTTAAAAGGGAAACGGCCCGTCGCCACCAGACATAGTTGTATCGCCATCGCCGCCATATTCGCGGCCCGACATACCAGGTGTGAAGTAAGTCCACCCACAGGATAAATTAAGAAGTAGATCCAGATTTGCAGGACGAACAACAGTAATGAGGAGAGTAAGTACAGGATAAAAAAGCTGAGGTCCAGGCTCATCGTCAATTATTCACCCGGCATAACAAATAAGGTTTGAGATCGGCAGTCACATTGTAAAATACAAGCCATAAGCTCTCACCTCGCCGCATTGCAATTATTTTCTATACTCTATGGATTTCACGTTGCAGGAAGGCGGCAAGTGAGCGACAAATTTGTCGGAAACAAATTTGACCAGCCAAAGGCTGGCCTCAGGTGAAAGGCAGGATGCCTTTCATTTAATCCCGATGAGCTTACTCCAGTAAGTGATTCGGGTGAGCGAGCGTAGCCAACGCACCTGCAACGTGAAAGACGACGAGTATACAGCGCATTATAGCCGGTTAACGCGTAAACCCGCATCCTGCTTTTGATTTAAAAAACGATCACCTCTGTCATTGGCGCTATAACGTAAACAATATGTTGCCTGGGGGGATATTGGCGTATTCCCCATTCAGGATGCGGCGCGCCAATAGTAAAGACAATAAACGGCGGCCTTACTGAATAACAGCAAGGCCGCGATGTTTTCAGGCGTGCTACGCCACCCCTTACCCGCCGTGCAACCGCCGCGCATCTATCACATCCGGCACCTGATTCAGTTTACCGAGCACTCGCCCGAGCACCTGCAAGTTATAGATTTCAATCGTCATATCAATGCTGGCAAGCTGCTGTTTCGTGTCGCTGCGGCTGGCCACGCCCAGCACATTGACCTTTTCATTTGCCAGGATAGTGGTGATGTCACGCAGCAGGCCGCTGCGATCGTTGGCGGTGACGCGGACCACCAGTGAGTAGCCTGCTGAATAGCTTTCACCCCATACCGCATCGACAATGCGTTCCGGCGCGTGGGTGCGCAGCTCTTCCAGTTGATCGCAGTCAGCACGATGCACGGAAATCCCGCGGCCCTGGGTGATAAACCCGACGATCTCATCGCCGGGGATCGGCTGGCAGCAGCGGGCAATGTGATGCATCAGATTGCCTACCCCTTCCACAACGACGCGGCCATCGTCTTTATTACTGCGGTTGGGCGGCGCATACGTTTTTTGCTGAAGCTGCTTAAGCGCCGCCGCATCCTGCTCGGCCGCGCTGGGCTTGTTAAACTGCGCCTGCAAGAAGTTGACCATCTGGTTAAGACGGATATCGCCGCCGCCAATCGCCGCCAGCAGTTCTTCAATCTCATTGAAGTTATAGCGCGGCAGCAGGAACTTCTCGGCCTCTTTCAGGCTGATGCCCAGATGCGCCAGTTCATCGTCGAGGATCTGCCGCCCGGCGAGGATGTTTTTATCCCGATCCTGTTTACGGAACCAGTTATGAATTTTGGCGCGTCCACGGCGGGGGGTCACGTAGCCCAGGTTCGGGTTCAGCCAGTCGCGACTCGGGTTCGGCTGTTTCTGGGTGATGATTTCAATTTGATCGCCCATCTGCAACTGATAGGTAAACGGCACGATGCGTCCGCCAATTTTCGCCCCGATGCAGCGGTGCCCGACGTCGCTGTGGATATGGTAGGCAAAGTCCAGCGGCGTGGAGCCTGCGGGCAGATCCACCACGTCACCTTTTGGCGTAAAGACATAAACGCGATCGTCAAAAACCTGGCTGCGCACTTCATCAAGCATTTCGCCTGAGTCAGCCATCTCTTCCTGCCAGGCAATCAGTTTACGCAGCCAGGCGATCCGGTCTTCATGGCCGCTACGCGTGCCGCCTGCGACGGTGCCCTCTTTGTATTTCCAGTGCGCGGCCACGCCCAGTTCCGCATCTTCGTGCATTTGTTTTGTACGGATCTGAATTTCAACGGTTTTACCGCCCGGCCCGAGGACTACGGTATGTATGGACTGATAGCCGTTGGGCTTAGGGTTCGCCACATAGTCATCAAACTCATCTGGCAGATGGCGATAATGGGTGTGTACTATTCCCAGCGCGGCGTAGCAGTCCTGCAACCGCTCAGCCACAATACGTACCGCCCGCACGTCAAACAGCTCGTCAAAGGCGAGATGCTTCTTCTGCATTTTGCGCCAGATGCTGTAGATGTGTTTGGGTCGCCCGTACACTTCGGCTTTTACACCTTCCGTTTTGATTTCTGAACGCAGGTGACCAACGAATTCATCAATATACTGTTCGCGATCGAGACGGCGCTCGTGCAGCAGTTTGGCGATGCGTTTGTACTCCGCCGGATGCAGGTAACGGAAGCAATAATCTTCCAGCTCCCATTTCAACTGGCCGATACCCAGCCGGTTAGCCAGCGGGGCATAAATATTGGTGCACTCTTTGGCCGCGAGCACGCGCTCGTCTTCCGGCGCATCTTTCACATCGCGCAGGTGGGCTACCCGCTCGGCAAGCTTGATAACGACGCAGCGGAAATCATCGACCATCGCCAGCAGCATTCGCCGCACGTTGTCGACCTGCTCGGAAGAGACTGAATCCGTATGGGTCGCCTTAAGCTGACGGATAGCCGCCATGTCGCGCACACCATGGATGAGGAGCACCACCGGCTTGCCCGCCGCTTCCTGAAGCGCCTCTTCACTGACCACGTGGTTATCGACCAGCGGGAACAGTAGCGCGGCGCGCAACGTATCAATGTCCATGCTGAGCATAGAGAGGATTTCGACCATTTCCACGCCGCGCCAGAGGATAATATCGGCGTTAGGCTGCCCCTGCGTTTGTTCACGACAGTAGGCCCAGGTCTCGGCTAAGCGTTCACACGACTGCTGGCTGGAAATCCCCAGACTGGCGATCCATTTTTTCGGGTCAAATTCACCCTCTTTATTCATATGTGAACTTCTTACCGCAACCATCGTCCTCTCCTTTCAGGGACCGGGCCTGCCGGATTCGGCAAGCCAACGCTATTTAGTGATGCTCAAACAGCACCATTGATTCCAGATGCCCAGTGTGCGGGAACATATCCAGCATTGCCAGTCGCTGAATGTGATACCCCGCATTAAGCAGCGCTTCGCTGTCTCGCGCCAGGGTCGCCGGATTACATGACACGTAGACCACGCGTTCCGGCGCAAGTTTTATAATATGCTGCATAACGCCCGGCGCACCGGCGCGGGCAGGATCAAGTAGCACTTTGTCAACGCCATGTTGTGCCCACGGCTGTTGCGTAACATCTTCTTCAAGATTTTCATGAAAAAACGTCACATTATGCAATTCATTTTGTGCGGCATTCTGCTGGCCTTTTTCCACCAGCGCCGCCACCCCTTCCACACCGACAACGCTTGCCGCCCGCCGGGCCAGCGGCAGGGTAAAGTTGCCCATGCCGCAGAACAGATCCAGTACGCGATCGGTGGGCTGAATGTCCAGCCAGTCCAGGGCTGTGGTGACCATTTGCTGATTAACGCCGTCGTTTACCTGGATGAAGTCGCGCGGGCTAAACGTTAAGCGTAGTCCTTCCGATTGATACCACGGCGCTTTATCTGTTAACGGCTCCAGTATCTCGCTTTGTGGCGCGAGGTACAGCGCAAGGTCCTGAGAATGCGAAAAGCGTTCCAGTTTTTCGATATCTTGCGCACAAAGTGCCGCCGTATGCCGCAAAACCATCAACGGGCCATTATCGGCCAGCACCAGTTCGACATGCCCCAACTGGCGCACGGATTTCAGGCTGGCGAGGCACTGGTGCAACCCGGGCAGCAATGCCTCAAGTTGGGGCATCAAAACAGGGCATTGCCTGATATCAACAATATCGCGGGCGTTAGCTTTGCGAAATCCCATGTGCAACTGCTGCGTTTTCGGCTGATAGCTCAGGCTCAGCCGCGCGCGCCGCCGGTAGCCCCAGGGTTCTCCGGCAATGATGTCATCAACGTCGCGTTTCATCATCCTGGCGAGCGCCGCCCGTTTACTGCGCTGTTGCAGGGCAACGCTGGCGTGCTGTTGCTGACAGCCGCCGCACACGCCAAAATAGGGGCAGCGCGGTGTCACCCGCTCAGGGCTGTCGTTCAACCGGCGTTTCACCAGGGCGAGGGCAAAGTGTTTTTTATCGTCGTTAATAACCACCTCGGCGCGCTCATCAGGTAACAATCCTGGAATAAAAAGCGCCTTACCATTATGGCGCGCAACGCCCTGGCCGAAGGGGTCAAGGTCATTTACCGTCACAGTTATGATCTGACGCGTCGTCACGCGCCGTTTTGCAGAGTAGAATTGCGCCATCGTAGAGATTTTTCTCAATCAAACATAATGACGTTAATTGTCCCATAACGGAACTCCATGACCAACTACAGCCTGCGCGCTCGCATGATGATTTTGATCCTGGCCCCTACCGTCCTGATCGGTTTGCTGCTCAGCGTTTTCTTTGTTGTCCATCGCTATAACGATCTGCAACGTCAGCTTGAAGACGCCGGAGCCAGTATTATTGAGCCTCTCGCGGTGTCCAGTGAATATGGTATGAACCTGCAAAACCGCGAATCGATCGGCCAGTTGATAAGCGTGCTGCATCGTCGCCATTCGGATATTGTGCGGGCGATTTCAGTTTACGATGAAAAAAATAAACTGTTTGTCACCTCTAATTACCATCTTGATCCTAATGTGCTGCGCCTGCCTGAGGGAGAAGCCTTGCCACGCCGCCTGAGCGTCCTGCGCCAGGGTGACACGATGGTTCTGCGCACTCCCATACTTTCTGAAAGTTACTCGCCCGATGAGTCAGCGATTTCAGACGCCAAAACGCCAAATAATATGCTGGGTTATGTCGCGCTGGAACTGGATCTAAAATCAGTCCGGCTTCAGCAATATAAAGAAATTTTTATCTCCAGCCTGATGATGCTGTTTTGTATCGGCATCGCGCTGGTGTTTGGCTGGCGATTAATGCGCGATGTAACCAGTCCCATTCGCAATATGGTGAATACCGTAGACCGCATCCGCCGTGGCCAGCTTGATAGCCGCGTCGAGGGTTTCATGCTGGGCGAGCTGGATATGCTGAAAAACGGCATTAACTCAATGGCGATGTCGCTGGCCGCCTACCATGAGGAGATGCAGCATAACGTCGATCAGGCGACCTCTGATTTGCGGGAGACGCTCGAGCAGATGGAGATCCAGAACGTTGAACTGGGTCTCGCGAAAAAACGGGCGCAGGAAGCGGCGCGCATCAAATCTGAGTTCCTGGCGAATATGTCGCACGAGTTGCGCACGCCGCTTAACGGCGTTATTGGCTTCACCCGTTTGACGCTGAAAACCGAGTTGAATACGACCCAGCGCGATCATCTGAATACTATCGAGCGCTCGGCGAATAACCTGCTGACCATCATCAACGATGTGCTTGATTTCTCCAAGCTGGAGGCAGGGAAACTGCTGCTGGAGAGCATTCCTTTCCCGCTGCGTAACTTGCTCGACGAGGTGGTCACGTTGCTGGCCCACGCCGCGCATGATAAAGGTCTTGAACTGACGCTGACGATTAAAAATGACGTACCGGATAACGTTATCGGCGACCCGCTACGTCTACAGCAGGTCATCACCAATCTGTTAGGGAACGCGATTAAATTTACCGAGCATGGCAATATTGATGTCATCGTGGACAAACGCGCGCTCAGCCACACTAACGTGCAGCTTGAGATCCAAATCCGCGATACTGGTATTGGTATTCCGGAAGCCGACCAGTCGCGATTATTCCAGGCCTTTCGTCAGGCCGACGCCAGTATCTCACGCCGTCACGGCGGCACCGGGCTGGGGCTGGCTATCACGCAGCGGCTGGTGAATGAAATGGGTGGCGATATCTCCTTCCACAGCCAGCCGAATCGCGGCTCCACATTCTGGTTCCATGTGAGCCTGGATCTTAACCCGAATGTGATTACTGAAGCGCCGCTGACACATTGTCTGGTTGGCAAACGCCTTGCCTATATCGAAGCGAACACTACCGCCGCGCAATCAACAATGGATTTACTGGCGACCACACCGCTGGAGGTGATCTACAGCCCGACCTTTGCTGCCCTGCCGGAGGATCACTACGACATCCTGCTGGCCGGGATACCAGTCTCCATTCGCGAGCTGAGTATGCATCACGACAAGCTGATCCGCGCACGCAAAATGACCGATTACCTGCTGCTGGCACTGCCCTGCCATGCGCAGGTCAATGCCGAAGCGCTGAAACAAGACGGCGCAGCGGCCTGCCTGCTTAAGCCCCTTACTCCGGTTCGCCTGCTGCCCGCGTTAATGGAATACTGCCGTATCAATCAGATGCCGGAAGCCGTCGCGACTGAAAATAAGCTACCCATGTCGGTGATGGCGGTGGATGACAACCCGGCCAACCTGAAACTGATTGGGGCATTGCTGGACGATATCGTGATGCACGTTGAGTTGTGCGACAGCGGCCAGCAGGCAGTTAACCGGGCAAAAGAGATGCCGTTCGATGTGATCCTGATGGATATCCAGATGCCAGAAATGGACGGTATTCGCGCCTGTGAACTGATTCGCCAGTTGCCTCATCAGCAGCAAACCCCGGTCATTGCCGTAACCGCGCACGCCATGGCAGGACAACGGGAAAAATTACTGAGCGCCGGCATGAATGATTATCTGGCCAAACCGATTGAGGAGAGCAAGCTGCATCAGTTGTTGCTGCGCTATAAGCCTGGCCTGCATACGGCCCTCAACGTGGCGGAAAGCGTGGAAAAACCGGTCAATCAGAACGTTACGCTGGACTGGCAGCTTGCCTTACGTCAGGCCGCGGGCAAAGCTGACCTGGCACGTGAGATGCTGGAGATGCTGGTGCAGTTCATGCAGGAGGTTCGTTTGAGCATCGAGCGCCAGTTAGCGGGAGAAGAGATATCGCTGGTCGATATCATTCATAAACTACACGGCAGTTGCGGTTACAGCGGCGTGCCATGCCTGAAAAATTTATGTCAGTTAATTGAACAGCAGTTACGCAGCGGTACGCCCGCGACAGAGCTGGAGCCGGAACTGCTGGAGCTACTGGATGAAATGGATAACGTGGCGCGGGAAGCGAAAAACGTTCTCGCCTCACGTTAATACCGAAGTCGGGCCGGTTGAGTTATCGGCCCGCAAACGTTATGCCAGACGTTGTCCGGCTTTCAGAACGGCAGCAATATTACGCGCACTCATACGTACGTTTTCGCTCGCGTTACTCAGCGCGGCGTCCAGCGTGCAGATGCTGTAAATAACGCTGAATACCGCATCCAGCCCGTGCTCGTGTACGACACCCACATCGGCAGTGAGACTGCCGGCAATGCCAATTACCGATTTATTATGGCGTTTAGCTATGCGCGCGACGCCGACCGGCACTTTGCCATGAATAGTCTGGCTATCAATACGTCCTTCGCCAGTGATCACCAGGTCGGCATCAGCCACCTGCACATCCAGCTTCAGCGCGTCGGTAACAATCTCAATGCCCTGGCGCAGCTCAGCGCCACAAAAGGCATGCAACGCCACGCCCATCCCGCCTGCTGCACCGCCCCCCGGCAGATCCAGAACCTGAATATCCAGATCGCGGGCCAGCAACTGCGCATAATGTTCCAGCGCACCGTCCAGGGTGGCAACCATCTCTTTGGTTGCCCCTTTTTGCGGGCCAAATACTGCTGACGCGCCGTTGGGACCGGTGAGCGTATTGGTGACATCGCAGGCTACCTCTATCCGGCATTCTGCCAGGCGGCTGTCCAGCTCACTGATATCAATCCGCGCCAGCATTCCCAGCCCGCCACCGCCTGGTGCAATCGGGTTATTGTCTTGATCAAGAAGTTTCGCACCCAGCGCCTGCGCCATGCCGGCACCGCCATCATTAGTGGCGCTGCCGCCAATACCGATAATCAGATGCCTGGCACCGTTATCCAGCGCGTGAAGGATCAGTTCACCCGTACCCCATGAGGTCGTGATAAGTGGATTACGGCGTGAGGAAGGAACTAATTCAAGGCCGCTTGCCGCTGCCATTTCTATAAAAGCGCACTGCTCATCGCCTGAGAGACCGTAAAAACCGTTGACCGGCTCCCCAAGCGGACCAGTGACATCAACATGGATCACTCGCCCTTTCGTGGCAGCCACCATGGCATCAACGGTGCCTTCACCGCCATCGGCGAGCGGCAGTTTGACATACTGTGCATCGGGATAGATTTCCCGAAAACCGTGTTCTATTGCGGTGGCAACCTCCAGAGCACTCAGGCTTTCCTTATAAGAATCCGGTGCGATCACTATCTTCATAAAAAATCCTTTTGCATGTTGTCTGTGTTACGCCTGAACCGGGAAGGGACCGATCCGTGGGACCGGTCCCGGCTCAATTAGCGTACCATGCAAGGACGTTTATTATCAAACGTCCAGTTCGGGATCAGATACTGCATTCCCATCGCATCGTCGCGTGCGCCCAGACCGTGCTTCTGATACAGCTCATTGGCTTTCATCACCTGGTCCATATCCAGCTCAACGCCCAGACCTGGCGTTGTCGGTACCTGGACCATGCCGCCTTTAATTTCAAACGGTTGTTTGGTCAGGCGCTGATTGCCTTCCTGCCAGATCCAGTGGGTATCAATCGCCGTGATTTTGCCCGGCGCGGCGGCGGCAACGTGAGTGAACATCGCCAGTGAAATATCGAAATGGTTGTTGGAGTGGGAACCCCAGGTCAGGCCAAACTCATGGCACATCTGCGCCACGCGCACCGAACCCTGCATGGTCCAGAAGTGCGGGTCGGCCAGTGGGATATCGACCGATTGCAGGGAGAGCGTGTGGCCCATCTGCCGCCAGTCGGTGGCGATCATATTGGTGGCCGTCGGCAGACCCGTGGCACGGCGGAATTCCGCCATCACTTCACGCCCGGAGAAGCCCTGCTCCGCGCCGCACGGATCTTCCGCATAGGCCAGCGATCCTTTCAGGTATTTACCGATCTTAATCGCTTCATTAAGCGACCAGGCACCGTTCGGATCGAGCGTTACGCGCGCCTGCGGGAAGCGTTTAGCCAGCGCGACGATGGATTCGGCTTCTTCTTCACCCGCCAGCACGCCGCCTTTCAGTTTGAAGTCGTTAAAGCCATATTTCTCGTACGCCGCTTCCGCCAGACGCACCACGGCATCCGGAGTCATGGCTTCGTCATGACGCAGGCGATACCAGTCGCATTGCTCATCCGGCTGGCTCTGATACGGCAGCGGCGTCGCTTTACGGTTGCCGACGAAGAACAGGTAGCCCAGCATTTCCACTTCACTACGTTGTTGACCGTCGCCCAGCAGCGAAGCCACATTAACCCCCAGATGCTGACCCAGTAAATCCAGCAGCGCGGCTTCAATGCCGGTCACCACGTGGATGGTGGTACGCAGGTCAAACGTCTGTAAGCCGCGTCCGCCGGAATCGCGATCGGCAAAGTTATTACGCACTGCCGTTAACACATTTTTGTATTCGCCCAGCGTTTTACCGATGACCAGCTGTGCGGCCTCTTCCAGCGTCTGACGAATTTTTTCGCCACCGGGAATTTCGCCCACGCCGGTATGGCCTGAGTTATCTTTGATGATGACGATATTACGGGTAAAGAACGGCGCGTGTGCGCCACTCAGGTTCATCAACATGCTGTCGTGCCCGGCAACCGGGATCACCTGCATGGCGGTAACGACGGGAGTAGAAGTTTGTGAAGTCATTGTTTCATCCTTTTTAATCAGTGACGGCCGAAAACAGGACGTTTACGGTCAAATGTCCAGCCGGGGATCAGGTATTGCATCGGGCCTGCGTCATTGCGGGCACCGCCGAGAAGCGTTTTATACGCCTCATGCGCTTTCTGAACCTGGTCCCAGTCAAGCTCCCCGCCAAGCCCTGGCGCGTCCGGTACGGCAATCTTGCCGTCTTTTATTTGCAGTGGATTTTTCGTCAGGCGACAATCGCCTTCCTGCCAAATCCAGTGGGTATCAATGGCGGTCGGCGTGCCCGGCGCAGCTGCGCCAACGTGGGTAAACATCGCCAGTGAAATATCAAAATGGTTATTGGAATGGCAACCCCAGGTTAAGCCCCAGTCATCGCAAAGCTGCGCTACGCGTACCGCGCCGGAAAGCGTCCAGAAGTGCGGGTCGGCCAGCGGAATATCAACTGCATTAAGCATTACCGCGTGACCCATTTCACGCCAGTTGGTCGCGATCATGTTGGTGGCGACAGGCAGGCCCGTTGCGCGGCGGAATTCGGCCATCACCTCACGTCCGGAGAAGCCCTGCTCCGCGCCGCATGGATCTTCGGCATAGGTCAGCACATCGTTTAGCCCTTTGCATAAGCTAATCGCTTCATCCAGCAGCCATGCGCCGTTAGGATCGACAGTGATTCTCGCCTGTGGAAAACGTTTTTTCAGCGCGCGAACCGTTTCAATTTCCTGCTCGCCTGGCAGCACGCCGCCTTTCAGTTTGAAGTCTTTGAAACCGTAGCGATCCTGTGAAGCTTCCGCCAGGCGCACCACCGCATCGCTGTTCAGCGCTTCCTGATGGCGCAGGTGATACCAGTCATGATTGCCCTGCGTTTTCTCCAGATAAGGTAAATCGGTTTTGGTGCGGTCGCCGACGTAGAATAGATAGCCGAGCACCGTTACCGCATCGCGCTGTTTTCCCGGCCCGAGCAGCTCACAGACCGGTACGTTGAGCGTTTTACCCAGCAGATCCAGCAGCGCCGCTTCAAGCGCGGCCACCGCATTAACCCGCAGTTCGAAAGTCCACGCGCCTTTGCCGAAGGTGTCGAAATCGGCGGCCTGATTGCCTTTATGGACGCGCTGCACCACCTGATTCAGACGTGCGACTTCCTGACCCACCACCAGTGGAATGGCATCGGTCAGCGTTTTCAGGATCACTTCTCCGCCGGGCGCTTCGCCTACGCCAGTGTTGCCAGCGTTATCCGTCAGCACCACAATGTTACGGGTAAAGTAAGCGTTATGCGCGCCGCCGATATTCAGCAGCATGCTGTCATGACCGGCCACCGGGATGACCTTCATGTCGGTTACAACAGGGCTTGATTGCGTTGTCATGGTTATCTCCCCGTGACGGGTTTCAGTTCGACACGTTTAATATCGCCGACCAGCACCAGATAGCTCAGTACCGCCACCAGCGCATGAACACCGACATAAATCAGCGCACCGTTAAAGGAGCCGGTGGTACCAACGATATAACCAATTGCGATAGGCGTGACGATACCGGAGATGTTGCCGAACATATTAAACAGACCGCCGGAGAGACCGCTGATTTCTTTCGGTGCCGTATCCGCCATCACCGCCCAGCCCAGCGCGCCAATACCTTTACCGAAGAACGCCATCGCCATAAAGCCGATAATCATCCACTCGGTTTCAACGTAGTTACAGAACACCATCACCATCGACAGCAACATGCCGAGCACAATCGGCGTCTTACGCGCGATATTAAGTGAACCGGTACGACGCATCAGCCAGTCGGAAATAATGCCGCCGAGCACCCCACCAACAAAGCCGCAGATTGCCGGTACTGAGGCCACGAAACCCGCCTTGAGGATCGACATACCGCGCGCCTGCACCAGATACACCGGGAACCAGGTAATAAAGAAATAGGTTAAGGCGTTAATGCAGTATTGCCCGAGATAAACGCCGATCATCATCCGCGAACCGATCAGTTGCTTAATCTGTCCCCACTTGACGCTCATCGGCACTTTCTGCTGACTGCTCTTCTGATCCATATTGATCAGCGCGCCGCCTTCAGCAATGTACTCCAGCTCTTTTTTGTTCACGCCCGGATGCTGATTGGGTTCGTGGATCACCTTCAGCCAGATAAAGCTGATAATGATGCCCAGCCCGCCCATAAAGAAGAAGACGTGTGACCAGCCCACTTCATGCGTTAACCAGCCCATGATCGGCGCAAAGATCACGGTAGCGAAGTATTGCGCGGAGTTAAAAATGGCGACTGCCGTTCCCCTCTCCTGTGCCGGGAACCATGCCGCGACGATGCGACTGTTGCCAGGGAAGGAAGGAGACTCTGCCAGCCCGACCAGGAAGCGCAGGGTAAACAGCGCCACGATAATGCCGAAACCGCTGAAGATATCGACGAAGCCCTGCAACAGGGTAAACATCGACCAGATAAAAATGGACCAGAAATAGACCCGTTTTGAACCAAAACGGTCAAGCAGCCAGCCGCCAGGAATTTGCCCGATGACATAGGCCCAGGAAAAGGCGGAGAAAACGTATCCCATACCCACCGGATCAAGCCCGATGTCTTTCGCCATTTCGGACCCGGCGATGGAGAGAGTGGCACGGTCGCCGTAGTTAAACGAGGTGACGATAAACAGCATCACCACTATCCAGTAGCGAGCGTTAGTCCGCTTTTCAGCAGCGCTCACCGTATTGCTTAATGAACTCATTGTTGTACTCCTGAATCATAGCCTGTCGCTACGTTCATTCTGAACAGCACAACCGTAGGGTAATCAGAATGACGTGTTCGTGTTTTCGCAGTTTTTATTACTAAGGGTCGTTATCGCCCGGGTTACTGCGTCTTTTTTGACTAGCCAGGAAAGTATATGAAGAGCGTGCCAGCCTCTCACCGTGCAAGAGCACAGCATTCATCAGGGTTCAGACGGGGTTTTATGGCTTTAGCACAACGCAGTGGGCGGTACTTCACGGAAATGAAAATCGACCGTATAAAGGAGCTTGTAGAGAAGCAGGGGCTTTCAGGAGTGTGAAACAGGTCTCTTGACGCCGTGAAAATGCCCGGCAAAAACCCTTATATTTAAAGGGAATTACGGGCATTTGCCTGAAGCTAACACGATTCAGCGAGAATAAAATTACATCGGGTCGTTTTTCAGACTGGCTAGTGGTTGTTAAGGAAGACGCCCTCCATGTAGGGGGAGGGCTACTCCTCTATTTCAGCAAAGCACCCCATTGCTCCACCCACGGGCTGGAGATGGTTTCCGGTTCGGGATCTTCGCTGGCGTCAATCATCAGCACGTCACCGATGCGCTGCGCGCCCTGTTCCTGGAGCAACTGGTCAAACTTTTTGCCGCCGCCGCAGAAGTGCGAGTAGGTACTGTCGCCAAGCGCGATAACGCCGTAACGCAGGCCTGGCTGATGGCCAAGCTTGTCGTGGATGCCCTGGTACAACGGCACAATGCTGTCCGGCAGATCGCCCTGCCCGGTCGTGGAGGTCACCACCAGTGCATAACCGTCCTGATAAGGTTGCCAGTCTGACAACTGCGGATCTTCAAATACCCGCGCACTGTGCCCCTGCTCGTTAAGGATTGCTTCCGCCTCCTCCGCCACCAGCAGTGCATTACCGTACATGGTGCCGACAAAAATCCCAATATTCGCCATTGTTAACTCCTTGATTAACCGTCTGCATTATCCTGGTCGGTCTCAGACGGAAACTCAACCCTTTCGTTATCGGGGAGAAGCGTACGCCAGCCAAAATGGGTAAGCGCATCCATCCACACCGGGTCCAGTCCGGCGCGTAGCACCAGCGGCTCGCCGGTGAAAGGATGGGCCAGGGTAAGCTGGCTGGCATGGAGCATCAGACGCTGACAGCCAAAATGCTCCGCGGCGCTGCGATTCTGGCGCAGATCGCCATGTTTACTGTCGCCGATAATTGGATGACGCAGATGGGCAAGATGACGACGCAACTGGTGCTTACGCCCGGTTTCCGGCTCCAGCTCGACCAGCGAATAACGCGTGGTGGGATAACGCCCCGTGGCGACCGGCATTTCCGTTGTTGCCAGTCCCCGATAGCGGGTAACCGCAGGTTGCGCCTCCCGGTTCTCACGGGCAAATTTATCGGCAATTTTATCCAGCTCTTCAATCAGCGGGTAATCCAGCACCGCCGCTTCCGTCAGCCAGCCGCGCACGATGGCATGATACCGTTTCTGGATTTGATGCTGCTCAAACTGCTGGGCCAGCCGTCGCCCGGCCTCGCTGGACAGCCCCATCAGCAGTACGCCAGACGTGGGCCTGTCGAGACGATGCGCGGTATAGACATGCTGTCCAATCTGATCGCGCACCGTTTGCATCACAACCACTTTTTCGTCGCGATCGAGCCAGCTCCGGTGTACCAGCCAGCCGGAAGGCTTATTCACGGCCACCAGCCACTCGTCCTGATAAATAATCTCCAGCATCAGGCGTTATCGTCGGCAAAAAACGCGTCCAGCCGCTGTAGCTCCAGCACCACGTCATCACGCGAGGGATGACTGGTATCGAGCGCAATCTCATAATAGGGCGCAACGGCAAAACTCTGCGGCAGCGGCTGGCCGCTGTCCAGCAACGCGTGCATACGTGGGATAAGCACCCATTGTAGCCACTCAAGCGGCTCCAGCGTATCCATACAAAAAGGTTGTGTACTTTCAAAAACGCTGGCCTGCGGCGGGGTTGTCTGCCAGTGGTCATGTTTACGCAGTAGCGCTTCGATAATATTCAGTTGTTCACGCACGCTGTCGTGGAGTGTCATGGTAACCTCACAGGCTCTGGGATTTTCTGGCGCGAAGCATAGCACCAGTTGCCAGGAAACAAAAAAAGGGGGCACTGTCAGACAGTGCCCCCGGTTCGTTTCGCAGCAATCCAGCTACTTTTTATGATGCTCCCTGCTCATCCATGACAACTTTTCCTGTTGGTCTCCTGACCGGTTCATCCTTAAACAATGCGTCCTGCTCACACCACCCCGATGCGATAACACTTATCCTTAAGTGCGTTCCTGATCTTCCTGACCCACCGATCATCCCGTTCGGTTCACATTCTCCTTCCTGGAGGTGTCCTTGCTATGCGTCCTGCATATCCCTTAACTTCATCCTGAAGCCTTCCCTGAAGCACCTTCCTGGTGTGTCCCTTGAAGCGTCATCATCCTGATGTTCACTTCTTTTTGTGACTCCCTGTCGACGGACATAGAATCGTCTATTCCACCGAGTCTTACAACTAGTCTTAAGCAAATGTCTTAAGAAAAGTTTTACTTAAAAATCGTATTAGAAAAATTATCTCTTTGATTAATATTAAATTAATCAAAATTAAATCGCGCAGTGGAATAAGATACTCTCTACGATCTCTCACAGGCTGTGTGAGAGATCTCCTACAAAACGATCAGGTCAATGGATTACAGCACCGGCTCCAGTTGATTAAGAAAGTCCACAAGCGAGGCGGCAAGAACGCGGCGTTTAGTGGTACCAAGTGTCTCCTTTAGCACCTCACCGCGCAGATTACAGACAGAAATAACGTCCAGTTCACTGTCCAGCGTGGCAATAAACAGCGTTGGAGAAAGTTTGAGGCGTTTCTGCGTCACCAGATGGCCGATGAGATTCTCCTGAACGCGACGAAAATCATCCGCACTCCACGTTTGCAACAGCGTTAACGTTTCTGCACCAAAACGCGCCTGCATATCACCTGCATATTGCGCTGTATAAAAAATGTGTGCTGCGGGTTGAATCACAATATCCAGCGCGCGTTCAACGGCGTTGAGATTTTGTTCGCCCTCAAAAGGTTGCGGTTGCCACAGCACTATCTGGTCGGTAGACGAGACAATGCACGGCGAAGGCACACCGTAAAGCGCTTCACTCTGTGGCCAGCTGGTATGCTCACGTCGCCATGCATCACAATAACGTTGGGTAAACGCCTTCAGCGCTTGTGCAGTTTGTGGGTCCACTGATTTCTCTCTTTACGTCGGCCAGGATACACTTGCCCCATAGTGTACCTGCTTTATAACGGTGAAACATGTCTTCCTATGAAAACCATCAGGCGCTTTCTGGCCTGACGCTTGGTAAAACAACCAGTTACCGCGATATCTACGATGCGTCGTTATTACAGGGCGTGCCAAGAAGTCTGAATCGCGATCCGCTGGGCCTGCATGCAGACAGTCTGCCCTTTCATGGCGCAGACATCTGGACGCTGTACGAAATCTCCTGGTTGAATGCCAAAGGCCTGCCACAGGTGGCCGTCGGTCAGGTGGAACTCGACTATGCCAGTGTTAACCTGGTGGAATCCAAAAGCTTTAAGCTCTATCTCAATAGCTTTAACCAAACCCGCTTTGCCAGCCGGGACGACGTTCACGCCACGCTGGAGCGCGATCTGAGCGCCTGTGCGCAGGGCAGCGTGCGCGTTACGCTGTATTCGCTTGACGAGCTTGAGGGCCAGCCCATTGCCCGCTTCAACGGCGTGTGCATCGACCAGCAGGATATTGAAATTGATAACTACCAGTTCGATGCCGACTCCCTTTCCGGTGCCGCCCGCGGTAGCGTGGTGGAGGAATCGCTGGTCAGCCACCTGCTGAAATCCAACTGCCTGATCACCCACCAGCCCGACTGGGGTTCAGTACAAATTCAGTACCGCGGCCCGGCCATCGACCGGGAAAAACTGCTGCGCTATCTGGTTTCGTTTCGCCATCATAACGAGTTTCACGAACAGTGCGTGGAGCGCATCTTTAACGATATTCAACGCTTCTGCCAGCCAGAAACGCTGAGCGTCTACGCGCGCTATACGCGCCGGGGCGGGCTGGATATCAACCCCTGGCGCAGCAATACTGATTTCAAACCAGCCACTGGCAGGCTGGTACGTCAGTAACTATTTTGTTGATAACGGCGATATTGCCCCATTGCGGGTTGTGAAAACCGGTCTGCGGGGGCTATTGTAATTTCAGGGAGCGGCGATTTTCGCCCCATAAGGAGTTCACTTGATTACACATGTAAGCCCCCTTGGCTCAATGGATATGTTGTCGCAGCTGGAAGTCGATATGCTTAAGCGCACCGCCAGCAGCGACCTGTATCAACTGTTTCGTAACTGTTCACTTGCCGTTCTAAACTCAGGGAGTCTCACCGATAACAGTAAAGAGTTGTTGTCACGCTTTGAGAATTTCGATATCAACGTTCTGCGCCGCGAGCGCGGCGTTAAGCTTGAGTTAATCAACCCGCCAGAAGACGCGTTTGTTGATGGGCAAATTATCCGCTCATTGCAGGCCAACCTGTTTGCCGTGTTGCGCGATATTCTCTTCGTGTATGGTCAGATCCACAACACCGTCCGCTATCCCGATCTCGACCTTGAAAGTTCGGCCCATATTACCAACCTGGTCTTTTCCATTCTGCGTAACGCCCGGGCGCTGCACGTTGGCGAAGCGCCGAGTATGGTGGTGTGCTGGGGCGGTCACTCCATCAATGAAAAAGAATATCTGTATGCACGGCGCGTCGGCACTCAACTGGGGTTGCGCGAGCTGAACATTTGTACCGGCTGCGGTCCGGGTGCGATGGAAGCGCCGATGAAAGGCGCGGCGGTCGGCCACGCTCAGCAGCGCTACAAAGACGGGCGATTTATCGGCATGACCGAGCCGTCGATTATTGCCGCTGAGCCGCCTAACCCGCTGGTCAATGAACTGATCATCATGCCCGATATCGAAAAACGCCTCGAAGCGTTTGTGCGTATTGCCCACGGGATTATTATTTTCCCCGGCGGCGTGGGAACGGCGGAAGAGTTGCTGTACCTGCTGGGTATTCTGATGAACCCGGCCAACAAAGAGCAGGTCCTGCCGCTGATCCTCACCGGGCCGAAAGAGAGCGCTGACTACTTCCGCGTGCTGGATGAGTTTATCGTCAGCACGCTGGGTGAAGCGGCCCGTCGCCATTATCAGATAATCATTGATGACGCCGCCGAAGTGGCGCGGCAGATGAAAAAAGCGATGCCGCTGGTGAAAGAGTGCCGTCGTGAAACCGGCGATGCCTACAGTTTTAACTGGTCCATTCGTATTGCGCCGGATCTGCAACTGCCCTTTGAGCCGTCGCATGAGAACATGGCCAACCTGAAACTGTATCCGGACCAGCCGGTTGACGTACTGGCAGCCGACCTGCGCCGCGCCTTCTCCGGTATTGTGGCGGGCAATGTGAAAGAGGTGGGTATCCGCGCCATTGAGAAGTACGGTCCCTATAAGATCCACGGCGACAGCGAGATGATGCGCCGGATGGATGACCTGCTTCAGGGCTTTGTTGCTCAGCATCGTATGAAACTTCCCGGCTCCGCCTACATTCCCTGCTACGAAATCTGCAAATGATCCGTAAGGGCGACTCACACGTCGCCCTTATCTATTGCCGTTTTATTATCCCGACTTAACCGTTTGCTTCCGGCAAATAGCGGTGATTAATTTGATTTAATTATGTTATTCCCCATCAAAAGACTGTTAGAAGCACATTTTACAGTGTAAATAACGTTACTTTATTCTCCCTCTTCATAATCCATTCTGCGGATGCTAGCCTTTTCGCCCATAAACTCTACATGGGTAAAAAATGACAGATTAATGGTCTAAATAACCACACATAAGAAGTAGATTATTGTAATTGCGATCGGGATCACTGATGCATTGATAACATAAATGTATCTTTCGCCGCGAAAATAGTTACGGCAAAAAATTATAAAAAATCGCTAACCTAACGAACTTCATACTACACATACCCAATTTTGCATTGAATTTGACCAGTACAGTGAATTTTAGCTTCCTCAGGAGAAACAGATGGAAACCACTCAAACCAGCACCATTACCTCTGTCAAAGCGCAGAGTACATGGCGTAAAACCGACACCATGTGGATGCTGGGCCTTTATGGCACGGCGATTGGCGCGGGCGTATTGTTCCTGCCAATCAACGCAGGCGTTGGCGGGATGATCCCGCTGATTATCATGGCTATCCTTGCCTTCCCAATGACCTTTTTTGCGCACCGTGGCCTGACCCGTTTCGTGCTGTCCGGTAAAAACCCCGGCGAAGATATTACAGAAGTGGTTGAAGAACATTTCGGTATTGGCGCAGGTAAACTGATTACCCTGCTCTACTTCTTCGCCATCTACCCCATCCTGCTGGTTTATAGCGTGGCAATCACTAACACTGTTGAAAGCTTTATGACGCACCAGTTGATGATGACCCCGCCACCGCGTGCAATCTTGTCGCTGATCCTGATTGTCGGCATGATGACCATCGTGCGCTTCGGCGAGCAGATGATTGTTAAGGCAATGAGCATTCTGGTGTTCCCGTTCGTCTTTGCCCTGATGCTGCTGGCGCTGTACCTGATCCCGCAGTGGAGCGGCGCAGCGTTTGAAACCCTTTCATTCAATACAGCCGCCTCTACCGGCAACGGTCTGTGGATGACCCTGTGGCTGGCGATCCCGGTGATGGTCTTCTCCTTTAACCACTCGCCGATCATCTCCTCCTTTGCGGTGGCAAAACGTGAAGAATATGGCGTGGACGCGGAGAAAAAATGCTCCCGCATTCTGGCGTTCGCCCACATCATGATGGTGCTGACGGTCATGTTCTTTGTGTTCAGTTGCGTGCTGAGCCTCTCCCCGGCGGACCTGGCGGAAGCGAAAGCACAGAACATTTCGATTCTGTCTTACCTGGCGAACCACTTTAACGCTCCGCTGATTGCCTGGATGGCCCCGATCATCGCGATGATTGCTATCACCAAATCCTTCCTCGGCCACTACCTTGGCGCGCGTGAAGGCTTTAACGGCATGGTCATCAAAACCCTGCGCGGCAAAGGCAAATCTATCGAAATCAACAAGCTGAACCGCATTACTGCGCTGTTTATGCTGGTAACGACCTGGATTGTGGCAACGCTGAACCCGAGCATCCTCGGCATGATCGAAACGCTGGGCGGCCCGATTATTGCGATGATCCTGTTCCTGATGCCGATGTATGCCATTCAGAAAGTCCCGGCGATGCGTAAATACAGCGGCCATATCAGCAACGCGTTTGTAGTGCTGATGGGGCTTATCGCCATGTCGGCGATTTTCTACTCCCTGTTCAGTTAACTCCCCCCGCGCCATCTGCGGATGGCGCGCTTTACGATCTCATTGGACGCATCATGATTAGCGTTTTCGATATTTTCAAAATCGGCATTGGCCCTTCCAGCTCGCACACCGTCGGCCCAATGAAAGCGGGCAAACAGTTTACCGACGATCTGATTGCCCAGGGGCTGCTGTTCGATGTGACCCGCGTGGTGGTGGATGTGTATGGCTCCCTTTCCCTGACCGGTAAAGGCCACCATACCGACATCGCCATTATTATGGGCCTGGCGGGTAATCTGCCGGACAGCGTGGACATCGCCGCCATTCCGGGCTTTATTCAGGATGTAAATACGCACGGACGTCTGCTGCTGGCCAACGGTCAGCATGAAGTGGAATTTCCGGTCGATCATTGCATGAATTTCCATGCCGACAACCTTTCTCTGCATGAGAACGGTATGCGCATTACGGCGCTGGCAGGCGAGAAAGCCGTTTACAGCCAGACGTATTATTCTATCGGCGGCGGGTTTATTGTGGATGAAGCGCACTTCGGCCTCTCTACCGACGCGCCCGTTAGCGTGCCGTATCCGTATAAAACCGCCGCCGATCTCCAGCAGCACTGCCGCGACAGTGGTCTGTCCCTCTCCGGTCTGATGATGCAGAACGAACTGGCGCTGCACAGTAAAGAAGAACTGGAGCAGCACTTCAATAATGTATGGGACGTAATGCGCGGCGGAATCGAGCATGGCAGCGTTACCGAAGGCGTACTGCCGGGTAAGTTGCGGGTTCCGCGCCGCGCCGCCGCCTTACGCAGAATGCTGGTTAGCCAGGATAAAACCACCAGCGATCCGATGGCGGTGGTGGACTGGATCAATATGTTTGCGCTGGCAGTGAACGAAGAAAACGCGGCCGGTGGCCGGGTAGTGACGGCTCCGACCAACGGTGCATGCGGCATCGTTCCGGCGGTGCTGGCCTACTACGACAAATTCATCCGCGAAGTGAACGCTAACTCGCTGGCCCGTTATCTGTTGGTGACCAGTGCGATTGGCTCGCTGTATAAGATGAATGCCTCTATTTCCGGCGCAGAGGTCGGTTGTCAGGGGGAAGTCGGCGTGGCCTGCTCAATGGCGGCAGCGGGCCTGACCGAGCTGTTAGGCGGCAGTCCCGGCCAGGTGTGTATTGCGGCGGAAATTGGCATGGAGCACAATCTCGGCCTGACCTGCGACCCGGTTGCCGGCCAGGTACAGGTGCCGTGTATCGAACGTAACGCTATCGCCGCCGTTAAAGCGGTGAACGCTGCGCGTATGGCGCTGCGCCGTACCAGCGAGCCGCGCGTCTGCCTTGATAAAGTCATTGAGACGATGTACGAAACCGGTAAGGACATGAACGCCAAGTACCGTGAAACGTCGCGCGGTGGGCTGGCCATGAAAATTGTGACCTGCGATTAATCTCTGCACATAATGCCGGATGGCGCTGCGCTTATCCGGCCTACACATTACCGTGCCAGTCACCCAACCATAACGCAGGCCTGTGCAAGCGCAGCGCCGCCAGGCAAAACGCGCCCCGGCCTACACATTACCGTGTCAGTCATCCCACCAGAACGTAGGCCTGTGCAAGCGCAGCGCCGCCAGGCAAAACGCGCCCCGGCCTACACATTGCCGTGTCAGTCATCCCACCATAACGTAGGCCTGCGCAAGCGCAGCGCCGCCAGGCAAAACGCGCCCCGGCCTACACATTACCGTGCCAGTCACCCCACCATAACGTAGGCCTGCGCAAGCGCAGCGCCGCCAGGCAAAACGCGTACCCGGCCTACACATTGCCGTGTCAGTCATCCCACCAGAACGTAGGCCTGCGCAAGCGCAGCGCCGCCAGGCAAAACGCGTACCCGGCCTACACATTACCGTGTCAGTCATCCCACCAGAACGTAGGCCTGTGCAAGCGCAGCGCCGCCAGGCAAAACGCGCCCCGGCTCATTTTTTGCGAGGCCTCTTCCTGATTTCCCCTCGTTTTATAGCCTCCCCTTGCCTTGCGATGTTACCCTTACGCCAGGTTTCAAAGGAGGATACCCATGGCCGTTCATTTACTCATTATCGATGCGTTGAATTTGATTCGCCGTATTCACGCAGTACAGGGATCGCCATGCGTGGAAGCCTGCCAGCATGCACTGGAGCAGTTGATTGTTCACAGCCAGCCGACGCACGCGGTAGCAGTATTTGATGATGAAGCGCGTAACACCAGCTGGCGTCACCAGACGTTGCCGGATTACAAGGCTGGCCGGGCACCGATGCCCGACGATTTGCGTAATGAAATGGCCGCGCTGCGCGCGGCGTTTGCCCGTAGCGGCGTACGTAGCTGGGAATGCGCGGGCAACGAAGCCGACGATCTCGCCGCCACGCTGGCAGTCAAAGTGGCACGGGCAGGGCATCAGGCCACTATCGTTTCCACGGACAAAGGCTACTGTCAGTTGCTCTCGCCAACCATACGCATTCGGGATTACTTCCAGAAACGCTGGCTGGACGCGCCGTTTATTGCCCAGGAGTTCGGCGTCACGCCACAGCAGTTACCCGATTACTGGGGGCTTGCTGGTATCAGCAGTTCAAAAGTGCCAGGCGTGGCTGGAATAGGCGCGAAAAGCGCCACACAATTACTGACTGATTTTACGTCGCTGGAAGACATTTACGCGCGCCTTGATGAGGTACCGCAAAAGTGGCGTAAGAAACTGGAAGAAAGCCGCGAGATGGCGTTTATCTGCCGGGATATCGCGCGGCTACGTTCAGATTTGCAGATTGACGGAAATTTACAGCAGCTTCGTCTGCGCAGGTGAATGGTTTGATGTTGACGGATAGCAACATTCCCCCTCACCCCAGCCCTCTCCCTCAGGGAGAGGGAGAAAGGCAGGTCCGGAGCACACATTAATTTCGTGCCACCGACGGTCCCCTTTCCTTCAGGGAGAGGAAGAAAAGCAGGTCCGGAGCACACATTAATTTCTTGCCACCGACGGCCCCCTTTCCTTCAGAGAGAGGAAGAAAGGCAGGTCCGGAGCACACATTAATTTCGTGCCATCAACGGTTCCCTTTCCTTCAGGGAGAGGAAGAAAAGCAGGTGCGGAACACACACTCATTTCGTGCCACCGACGGTTCCCTCTCCCTCAGGGCGAGAGAAAAAGGCAGGTCAGGTCCACACACTCATTTCGTGCCACCGACGGTTCCCTCTCCCTCAGGGAGAGGGTTAGGGTGAGGGTGGAAAGCAACAAAAGCGGCATTACCGTTCGTCGCGACGACCACCCACTGCCGCCCAGATGCGACGCACATGAACCGTCACTTCTTCCCTGTCGTGATAAAGCTGGCGCGCCTGGATCTGCGCGTTAATGCCATTCTCGCTCAGCTTTCCCTCAATGTAGGCCAGGTTGTGCGAGACCTCTTCGTAACGCTTTTTCATCGGCAGTTTAAGGTTAAAAATCGTCTCCCGGCACCAGCCGTTGACCAGCCATTGTGCCATCAGCGCGGCAACTTTAGCGGGCTTCTCCACCATATCGCACACCATCCACGAAATATTGTTGCGCGTCGGTTTATATTTAAAACCATCCTCACGCAGCCAGGTGACCTGCCCGGTATCCATCAGGCTTTGCGCCATTGGGCCGTTATCAACCGAATAAACCCACATATTGCGTTTAACCAGTTGATACGTCCAGCCGCCGGGGCATGCCCCGAGATCAACGGCATACATACCGTTTGCCAGCCGTTCATCCCATTCATCGGCAGGGATGAACACGTGCAACGCCTCTTCGAGCTTAAGCGTGGAGCGGCTCGGCGCATCGGCCGGAAACTTGAGTCGCGGGATGCCCATATAGAACGGGGAGTTGTTATTGCTATAGGAGTAACCCGTGTAACAACAGCCCGGCGCAATAAAGAAAACATGCACCACCGGGCGCTTAGCCGTCTCGTAGCTGGTCAACACTTTCGCCTCGCGCAGCGCGGCGCGTAGCGGCACGGTAAACTTGCGGCAGAACTTCATCAGTTCTTTGCTTTCATTGGTGTCTGCCACTTCAACGCGCAATTCACCGCCTTTCTCCACCACCCCTTGTAGCATGCCGACAATTGGCGTAACGCGATCTTCCGCCGGAAGATTTTGCAACAGTTCACCAGCAACAAACATCTGGCGGGCAAAAATCAGCGAGCTAAAAGGCAGCTCTGTCGCCAGCTTGTCGGCATCTTGTGCCTGATAGCACTCGAAAATAACGTAGCCCGCATTCTCTTTTACGCGGGCGAAACCGTAGATTTCACGGCGCGCCGCTTTATCGGTAATTTCTGCCGCGCACTCTTTCTCAAAGCCGGAGCGGCATAATAAAATAAGTTTATTCATGAACAATGCCCTTACGCTTCAGGCGAATCGCACCAACCAGCATTAATGCCCAGCCCACCAGGAAACATACGCCGCCCACCGGTGTAACAAAAGCCCACAGACGCAGATGCGACAGCGCCAGGCAGTAAAGGCTGCCGCTAAATAAGACGGTCCCCAGCGCCAGGAATACACTACTCCAGTAAAACCAAATACTGATGCGACGTTGCATTGCAACCGCCAGCGCAAAGATCGCCAGCGTATGAAACGCCTGATACTCAAGGCCGGTATGTATCCAGTCTAATTCAACAGCGCCCATTGATTTACTCAACACATGCGCGCCAAACGCGCCCAGCGCTACAAAAATAAAACCGCTAATGGCGGCAAAAATCAGCATAAAACGGCTGGTCATGTTATTACCCTACAGTCATTTATTGTTCGTAACGGAAGCGAAATTTTTCTTGCTCACTTGCCGCTTTTGCCAGAATCCACTGACGAAAGGCGGCTATTTTACCCAGTTCTGCCTGACTGTCATGACAAACCAGATAAAACGCATTTTTACTTACCAGCACATCGTTAAACGGACATACCAGACGCCCGGCCTCAATTTCCGACTGCGCCATCACATTATTGGCTAATGCAACACCCTGACCGTGAATGGCCGCCTGCAGCACCATTGCACTGTGGCTGAAGATAGGCCCCTGCTGCACATTAATGTGATTAAGCCCGAGCTGGCGGGTATAGGTTTGCCAGTCGCGGCGGGAGGCGTCATGCAATAAATTATGCTGTGCCAAATCAGCTGGCGTCTTTAATGCTTTATCACCGGTGAGCAATACTGGCGCACAGACCGGAAGCAAATATTCCGCATAGAGTTTTTCTACCCGCAGGCCTGGCCAGTTACCGCGACCATAAAAAATGGCCACGTCAACGTCGTCAGCCAGTTTATCTTCTTCACGGTCAACCGCCTGAATCCTGACATCAATTCCCGGATAAGCTGAGTTAAAGCTTGAGAGGCGTGGCACCAGCCAGTGTATCGCAAAACTGGGCAGCAAACTGACCGTCAGCGCTCCCTTCGCACTGCGTGATTGCAGTTTACGTGTTGCATCGGTTAATTGCGAAAATATCTCTTTTATATCCTGAAAATAACTCTGTCCTTCCTCGGTCAGCAAAAGCGAACGGTTGCGTCGCCGGAAGAGCTTCAGCCCAAGGAAATCCTCAAGAGACTTGATTTGATGGCTTACCGCAGCCTGGGTAACAAATAGCTCATCAGCGGCGCGAGTGAAACTTAGATGACGCGCGGCTGCATCAAAAACACGTAATGCATTCAGAGGGGGTAATCGCTTTGACATAGTGATTCTGACTCAGATGTTAATGCCAATTAACAAACAGGAAACAGGATGCAACCTATTAGTTTTTTTTATCTGAGACATTATAATTTGTCCGTTGAGCTTCTACCAGCAAATACCTATAGTGGCCGCACTTCCTGAGCCGGAACGAAAAGTTTTGTTGGAATGCGTGTTCTGATGAACTTTTGGCTTACGGTTGTGATGTTGTGTTGTTGTGTTTGCATTTGGTCTGCCATTCAGACCTCGGTAGCGAATCTACCTTTTCACTTCCTGTACATTTACCCTGTCTGTCCATAGTGATTAATGTAGCACCGCAAATTGCGGTGCTTTTTTTTACCTGTGCGCTACCTTACTTTTCCAGCGCGACCATCTCTTTCACATCAGAGCGGTTGATTTGCTGTTTATTACCGTTGGCATCTTTATACGAAATCATACCGGTATCGTTATCCGTCACTGGTTTGCCGTCAGAAACGATAGTCCGGCCATCATTGGTATGCATAACATAGTTCGGGCCAGAACAGGCGCTCAGAGCAAACGTCAGCATACAGGCAGAAATAATTGCGGCAGTCTTTTTCATCTTCTTCTCCTTTTAGCAATTCATGCTATAGAACCATCATTTAGTAACAGGCTAAAACATTCACCTAACAGTTATCAGCATAACCCACCATGAGAAACCTGCCAGGATTACAGGATAATTCCGATGGTTTTCAACATGCTTGCGTCAGGATATGAATTGCGCGACGATCCCGGTCTTACCATGAGGAGTGCTATGAATACCTTCAACCCTGCGCAATTTCGCGCACAATTTCCGGCACTGGCTGATGCTGGCGTCTACCTTGATAGCGCGGCGACCGCCCTGAAACCGCAGGCGGTCATTGATGCTACGCAGCAGTTTTATAGCCTGAGCGCAGGGAATGTGCATCGCAGTCAGTTTGCCGAAGCGCAACGCCTGACCGAGCGTTATGAAGCTGCCCGCGATCGTGTGGCGCACCTGCTTAACGCCCCTTCCGGCAAAGATATTGTCTGGACCCGCGGCACGACAGAAGCGATCAATATGGTCGCCCAGTGCTACGCACGCCCACGTTTAAAGCCGGGAGACGAGATCATCGTCAGCGAAGCGGAGCATCATGCTAATTTTGTCCCCTGGCTGATGGTCGCGGAGCAGACCGGCGCAAAGGTGGTGCGCCTGCCACTTGGCGCGGATCGCCTGCCTGACATAGCGCGTTTGGCGGACATTATTACGCCGCGCAGCCGGATTCTGGCGCTGGGGCAAATGTCCAACGTTACCGGCGGCTGCCCGGACCTGACACATGCGATCGCTCTTGCCCATCACGCAGGCATGGTGGTGATGGTGGATGGCGCGCAGGGCGCGGTCCACTTTCCGGCAGATGTGCAAAAACTGGATATTGATTTTTATGCGTTTTCCGCGCACAAGCTCTACGGACCGAACGGTATCGGCGTACTTTACGGCAAAACTGAGCTGCTGGAAGGCATGTCGCCATGGCTGGGCGGCGGGAAGATGATCACTGAAGTCAGTTTTGACGGCTATAAAACCCAGCCGGTGCCGTATCGCCTTGAAGCCGGCACGCCTAATGTGGCAGGGGTGATTGGCTTAAGCGCCGCGCTGGAATGGCTGGAAGGAACGGATATCGCCCAGGCAGAAAGCTGGAGCCGCGGACTGGCCACGCTTGCGGAAGATGCGCTGGCAAAACGTCCGGGATTTACCTCTTTTCGCGTACAGGATTCCAGCCTGCTGGCCTTTAATTTTGCCGGTATTCACCACAGCGATATGGTCACGCTGCTGGCAGGATACGGCATTGCCCTGCGCGCCGGGCAACATTGCGCCCAGCCGCTGCTGGCGGCACTCGGCGTTGACGGTACGCTGCGCGTTTCATTTGCGCCCTATAATACACAGAGTGATGTGACTGCACTGGTTAATGCCGTAGACCGTGCGCTTGAGATACTGGTGGAATAATGACAAGCCCTGATTTTGCCGGACATCCCTTTGGTGTCACGATCACCGAAGAGACGTTAAAAACAACCTTTGCCCCGCTCACGCAGTGGGAAGAAAAATATCGTCAGTTGATCCTGCTAGGGAAACAGCTCCCTGCCCTGTCGGACGATCTTAAAGCGCAGGCGCGTGAGATCCCCGGCTGTGAGAACCGCGTCTGGCTTGGTCATACCGTTACGCCACAGGGAAAGCTGCATTTCTTTGGTGACAGTGAAGGCCGCATCGTGCGCGGGCTGCTGGCGGTACTGCTGACTGCCGCAGAGGGAAAAAGCGCGGCTGAACTGCTGGCGCAGGAGCCGCTGGCACTGTTTGACGAACTGGGACTACGCAGCCAGCTCAGCGCCTCGCGTAATCAGGGGTTGAATGCGCTGAGCGAAGCGGTGCGGGCTGCCGCGCAGAGCGTTAAATGAAATTAAGCGGCCTGGATGTGCTGCCTGCCCGGCGGCGCTGCACTTGCCAGGCCTACGTTCATACTATGCCACGGATATTATGGGTCGGCGGCGCTTGCCAGGCCGACAGGATGTTTTGCCAACGATATTGCAGGCCGGGCAAGGCGAAGCCACCGCCCGGTATATAGGATGTTTTGCCAACGATATTGTAGGCCGGGCAAGGCGAAGCCGCCGCCCGGTATATAGGATGTTTTGCCAACGATATTGTATGCCGGGCAAGGCGAAGCCGCCGCCCGGCATAATGGTCACTGGCGTGCCGCTTTCGCCATCATCTTCTTCAGCGCATGGGAAACGGCGATAAAGCCAAAGCTCGCGGTGACCATCGTGGCCGCACCAAATCCTGAAGCACAATCCATCCGCTTTGGCCCTTCCGCCGTGCTTTTCATCGCGCATACGGAGCCATCAGCCTGCGGATACACCAGCGCCTCGGTAGAAAATACGCAGTCCACTCCCAGCTTGCCTTTGCTGTTTTTCACCACGCCAAAATCACTTTTCAGCCGTTCGCGCAGCTTAGCGGCCAGCGGGTCCTGAATGGTTTTCGCCAGATCGCTGACCTGGATTTGCGTCGGGTCAATCTGCCCGCCCGCACCGCCAGTGGTGACCAGCGGAATTTTATTGCGGCGGCACCACGCAATCAGCGCCGCCTTCGGACGCACGCTGTCAATAGCATCAATAACGTAGCTATAGCCCTGGTTCATATAGCCTGCGACATTATCGGTGGTAACGAAATCATCAATGACATTGACCCGACACTCCGGGTTAATCTGCCGGATACGCTCAGCCATGACTTCCGCTTTCGCCACACCAACGGTTTCCCGCAGCGCGTGGATTTGCCGGTTGGTATTGGTTACGCAGACATCATCCATATCAATCAACGTGATCGCGCCGATACCGGTCCGTGCCAGCGCCTCTGCCGCCCACGATCCAACGCCGCCAATACCAACCACGCAAACATGCGCATTCGCGAACAGATGAAGTGCCTGCTCACCATATAAACGTGCGGTGCCGCCGAAACGTTGACGCCAGGCATCGCTGATTACTACAGACATAAAACCTCGGAAATAAATAGCGGAGCGTTTGCTTCCCCGGCTTATGCGAAAAGGGAAGCTGATTGAGCCAGAATAATACCCGGCGTCATCTTACGGGAAAAGGCGATCGCTTTCGTACAGCGCCAGTTTTCAGTTTCAGGGAAAACCGGCGCAGAAAAGATTAGCCGCTAAAAACGTTACCCGTCGTTAAACCACCACCCGCGCCCGGCGCGTTTTTCAGCACCCACACGCGGCCATAGTGATTGTACCAGCCCGCACGGTGTCCGGCATCTGCACCGATGCCCTGATAAATATCAAAGTGCTGGCCCTTGATTGCGCCGCCAACGTCCAGCGCCACCATTAATCGCAGCTCATACTGACCGTTAAACTTGCCGTTATTATCCAGCAACGGGACTTCCGCCAGCAGCGTCGTCCCTGCCGGAATAATGCTGCGGTCGGAGGCAACGGAAGCGCGGCCAATCAGCGGTACCGCACTGGCCCCTTTGACCGGCGCGTAGGACTGCGGTTTGAAGAAGACGAACGACGGGTTCTGCTCCAGCAGCTCCTGCACTTCGGCCTCGCTGTGGGTTTCTCCCCAGTGGCGGATCGCCTGCATGGACATGTCTTCACGCTTCACCTCACCGCGGTCAATCAGCACCTTGCCGATGCTGCGATAGGGCCAGCCGTTTTTCCCGGCATAGCTAAAGAAGTTCAGCGGCGAGCCATCACCAAAATCGATGTATCCGCTGCCCTGCACGTCCATGATAAAATTATCCATCAGCGAGTTGCTGTAGGCCAGCACGTAGCTGTCGCTCAGGCCACCCGCGTAAATGCTCGCCCGCGACGGCAGTTTTCCGCGCTTTGGCGGCATACGGTAGATAGGATATTGAAACTCTCCCTGCCGGGTATGGCGCGCCTGTACGACGGGCGTATAGTAGCCGGTGAACTGGACGTTGCCATAGTGATCGGCCCCTTCCATCTGCCAGGCATCAATACCAAACTGGCGCATCGTGCGGGTATCGCCGCCGGCACGTAACCAATCCTGTACCGCATTATAAATAGCGCTTTGCGAGCCATACAGGCGCGGCGATGCGCTACGGATCTGGGTTACCTGCTCAGAAAAATCGCCGGCATTAATCGGTGCGCCTACCGCGTCAGGCTGATTCACCAGGGAGAACGGTTGGGTGAACTTCCCGTCTTCGTACTGTTGACCGCGATCGGTTGGTTTCGAAGAACATGCGGCTAGCATGGTCACTACCGCCCCCGTCAGAAGATATTTTGCCCAACGTCCTTTCATCGTTCTCATCTTTTAGTTGCCTGAATGCAGAATGAAGATAACAAACCCCCGAACCTATTGAAATGCGCATACGCACCCGGATACAAATTCTGTGCAAAAAACGAACCAGCTTGCGCTGTTTTTATACACATACAGGCCAAAATTATGATCTGGTTAAAAAAAGGGTTGCATGAAAATCGCAGCAGAGTATAGTGCGCTTCCACGGACGCGGGGTGGAGCAGCCTGGTAGCTCGTCGGGCTCATAACCCGAAGGTCGTCAGTTCAAATCTGGCCCCCGCAACCAACACATTGTGCAGTAAAGCGTTACTTGATGAAGAGTAACAGACGGACGCGGGGTGGAGCAGCCTGGTAGCTCGTCGGGCTCATAACCCGAAGGTCGTCAGTTCAAATCAGGCCCCCGCAACCAATATTTACGCGTCCGTAAATGGGAAAATAATGAAGCCGCAACGCTGATAAAGCTTGCGGTTTTTTTACGTCTGTATACTTCCTGCAAGATCATTCTGGAAGCAAAAGATAATAATTTTATAAATGAATTGATCATCTGAGAAAGGAAATATAACACACTCATTTTTAATTTTGGCAGAGAAAACATTTAGCATTAGCAAGAAACAGCCATTAAATTTTGTTAGGCAGCCTGCTGCCGTGTATTTATAAGCATCCGTCATGGCTATCGTTACTCCCCTCTTTCAGCTACTGAAATCCAGAAAGCGAAAATCACAGCAAAACCTTACTACCTGTTTAATGGGCAGTGCTGTGTCTGAAAATAAAATCCAATGTCAATATTGATCCGGAACCCAACTAAATAACTTCGCATATTACCGCTCCACTTTAGCCAGCCCATGTTGATTGCCGGGGGAACGGAGAGGCAACCCTCATAAACTGATTGACCTGCCTCAGTAACTGCCACATATACCGGCACTGGTGATTTCGCGTTACGGTTTCGTGTAACGATAACCACAACAGCTCTATCGGATTCAGCCATGGTGAATATACTGGCAGGAACAGCAACCGGAATTTCGGGTTCTTTTCCTGCCAGCGCTCCACTTTTTGGCTTTTATGAATGATATAGTTATCAAGCACCAGCGTAATAGTTTTCGCCCGTCGGTATGTGCGCCGCAATGCTTCTAATAGTTTAATAAATAAATCAGAACTTTTACTGCTACCACTAACGTAGTGCATTTTTCCTGTACCTGAATGTAGCGCTCCTGCCAGATAATGCTTCTGATTCTGTCCGGCGTGGCGATACGTTTTTGTTGCCCTTTGAGCATCCAGTCCGCGCCGATTTTCGGATTCAGGTCGATATCGACTTCATCCTGATAAAATACAGGATGTTCCGCCTGTTCCCGGGCCAGAGCCTGCCCGATGGCAAGACGTTTTTCCTCATAGTGCGGATCTTTGATTTTCAGCGCTGGTGCGGCTCTGCGCCAGACAATACCCGCCTGTTTCAGGTACCGGTGTAACGTGGAACTATGCAGAGTGACGTTAAAAACCCGGTTAACGATGAGCGTCAGCAGTTCCGTGCTCCAGCGGGAGCGTAGCCAGCCAAAATCCTGTGGAGAATGCCGAATCAGGAGAAGCAGGATGTGCAGGATATCCGCGACCGGCCACCGTGCAGCACGCTCAGGTTTGAGGCTTTTGAGTCCTTCAACACCATATAAAGTAAACCAGTTTATCCATCTGCCGATGGATGAACGCGCGGCACAGAGTATTTTAGCGACCTCAGTGACGGTCATTCCCTGATGCAACATCAGCATGGCAATGAGACGTCTGGCATAGTTTTTATCGCAGGTTTGCTGTGCGTCTTTACGCATCAGGATTCGCTCTTCATCAGGGATTGCTACTATGATTGGCATCGCTCATTCCGGTTGGTGATTTTGGTTGGTTTGGCGATTGATCAGATCGCACAATCCGGGCTGAGTTCCCTTCCGGTGATCTACTATTTTGCGAAGATATTTAGAATATGAATAGAAAGATAGGGTGTTAAAAAGGTAGCACAAAAAATTATTGACTCTGGTTCCGAAAAAGAGATACTCAATATTACTTTAGATGCATACCGGGTTAAAGACTTACGGATTGAGTAAGGTGGTGTTTATGGGTAATAAATATATCGAATATTTTATCGATACTTTTGGTCAGGCTATGTCTTCGATTACTGTTACTGATGAAACTTTAAAAAAATGGGAGAAGGTATTACCTACTGCACTCATTGAATTATGGAAAAAAGAAGGATGGGGAAACTATCGAGATGGATTGATAAGTTTTGTCAATCCTGACGAATATGATGACGTGCTTGATTTTTGGTTGGAAAATACCCCATTAAAAGAGGAAGACACGTATCATGTCATCGCCAAAACGGCATTTGGTAGTTTATATATTTTTGGTGAATCTACAGGAATGAGATTAATAATAAATTCATCATATAATCAGATCATATATTTTTCCGCTACTGGCAAGGATGAACTGAATGATGAGTTTGAGAGTTTCCTTGGGTTTGAAGATCCAGAAGATTTCGATTGGGAAGATGACAATGGTAATTATTTTTTTGAAAAAGCCATAGCGAAATTTGGCCCATTAGAACAACATGAAATATTCGCTTTTGAGCCTGCATATGTTTTAGGTGGTCAATTAAATTTTAACGATTTGAATAAAGTTGATTGCAGGATTCATTTGACTTTGTTGAGAGATTTTTCTTCACCTGCTATTGTAAAGTTTAATATAAGTTGAAAGCCTTATCCGACGCTACTCCCGAGGGTTCACTAATGCTGGTAGCATCTGGCTAAATAATGCAGGAGTTACGTTTCTGAACTTCCTTGCACTGCTGAAATAGTGCTTATTCCTGGCATATTTATTAAATTTCACGTTTATTCTACCGCATTCAGAATGGCATTATTAATGGCGGTATATGAAGCCGCTACCATCCTTAAATTCCAGCCTGATGGTGAATTTTTTCCAGGGTGCCATAGCGCTACAACGGAAGAATCAGCAGCACGTTACTAAATATGCTGATAACGCTGCTGAGTTAATGGTATTATCACCATCAAACACCACAATATATTCAGGTTATTACCATTATTAAGCAGCGCCAAAAAAGGTGTGGACGAGTTTTTCCTCATACAGTCCACACCCTGTCAGATCATCAATGATTGCGATTTATTAAGCTTAAACCAATCATTTCTTCCGCAGTCAGTTGCCTAAGTTGTTCTTCGTCTGAATATTCCGGCTTAAAATCGTACTGTTCAATACTTTTTTCCAGCGCATTCCACTCGGTCTCACTGATAGCGTTGATAGCCTGTTGAATAACTTCACGACTATCGGTTCCCCAGGCGATAAGACTGGGCATGATACTTGTACAATATTCTTTTCCCCATGCAGCACCATAGGCGCAGGTTACCGGAACACGTTCCCCTATTTTTCGGTTATGGACAGGTGGTAATTCCTTAAATTTTACGCTGCATAATCCCCAGTGTATTTCGGTATTTTCTGTGGTTTCTGCTAAAACCAGGATACCAACTCCATCAGGGTCGATTTGAGCCACAATACCAGCGTTCAAAACACCGCGTTTTAGCAGAGCAGTCGGTGTTGCGGCTCGCTTTATGCCAATAAAGGCCATCAAAATCGACAGTAAGCCAATGACTGCTGCGACGATGCCAAGCAGTATGAGTCCTATACCTCCGAGGGAAAATAACCATATGCTCAGGCTGCCCGTAATAAGGGCGCTAATTACTAAGCCAATGATCATCTTTCGCTCGCCTTTGTAATTCTCGTTATAACGCCTTGCTAATTTCAGATCGACATCGTAGTAAAAATGTCTTGATGCGGCCCATCCCATAAATTGTGGTCCCTGACCTGCATACGTTGTCGGCCTAAGAGAAGGATCATAATTATCTGTCTGCACATTCTCATCTTGTCGGTTATTGTCCATCATGTCTTACTCTCCTGTTAATTTATCCGACTACACTGTTGTCACCCTAAACAAGCGACAAAGTAGGGTAACTATTTCCTTGATGTAACAGAGGGTATATTGGTAAGGTATTCTGACTAAATACCGTCAGACGTTACCCCCTTCTCGCCAGTCTTGCCCCATCAGCAAAATAGGCTTTAATCCCGGCCAGAATAGATTCAGCAACTTCCTGCTGAAAGGCCGCCGTCTTCAGCTTACGTTCTTCTTCGACGTTACTGATAAACGCAGTCTCGACCAGAATCGAAGGAATATCCGGCGCTTTAAGCACCGCAAAACCCGCCTGCTCGACGCTATTTTTATGCAGGCTATTGACCTTACCCAGCTTATTCAGCACTTCCTTCCCAAACTTCAGGCTGTCGCTAATGGTCAGGGACTGCACCATATCGAACATCGTATGGTCGAGATAGCGATCGCCACTTTTGCTTACCCCGCCGATTAAGTCGGCGGCGTTCTGGGTTTGAGCGAGGTATTTAGCGGCGGTACTGGTCGCGCCTTTGGTGGAGAGGGCAAATACCGAAGAACCATGCGGCTGGCGACTGGTGAAGGCATCCGCATGAATAGAAACAAAAAGGTCGGCACGCTGCTTCTGCGCCTTCGCCACGCGGACTTTCAGTGGAATAAAGACATCTTCATTGCGCGTCATAAAGGCTTTCATATTGCCTTCTTTCTCAATAAGCGCGCGCAGGCGGCGAGCGATTTGTAGCACCACGTCTTTTTCGCGGGTGCGGTATTTCCCCACCGCACCGGAGTCTTCCCCGCCGTGGCCAGGGTCAAGCATAATCACAATCGGCCTGTCGCGACCAGCCTTACCCGGCTGAGGGCCGCTCTGCGCTGGCGGCACCTGTTTCTCCAGATCGCCTTTATTATAATCTTCCAGCAGCGCCAGTAACGGGTCCTGAATATCCTGTGCGTTCGCCGGATAAAGATCCATCACCAGACGTTCTTTAAATCCGGCAACCGGTGCCAGCGCAAAGAGCTGCGGTTTAATATTCTGCTTGAGTTCAAATACCATCCGCACGGTTTGCGGGTCAAACTGCCCGACACGTGCGGACTGAATAAAAGGATCGTCGCTGCGGATCTGCGCACTCATGCCTTTGAGTACCGAGTTCAAGTTGACGCCTTCCAGATCAACCACCAGCCTTTCGGGATTGCTGAGAGCGAACTGACGGTATTTCAGCATCTTGTTGGATTCGATAGTCACGCGTGTATACGTCGACGCAGGCCAGACGCGCACTGCCACGACCTGACTCACGGCAGCGAAACTGGTTTGGCTGACGCTTAAGATCCACATGGCTCCTGCGCCCTGTAGTAAACGGCGGCGGCTTAATGCTGATTTGCTTCCCGACATGCAATTCCCAGGCAAATTATCGTAACTAATTATAAGAACGTCCAAATTGACCGAAAACTTTAACCAATGGCGCATACGCTGTCACCCTTAAAAGGGTAAACATTCTTTTTCGGACAGCGTCTGGTTTGAGATAATTCTAACCACCAGGCTGAATTTTGACTTGCACCCGACGGCAAAACAGAATAAAAATACATAAATTACGAATAATAATTCATTGAGGATGCTGCCGTGGTTAAGGAACGCAGAACCGAACTGGTCGAAGGATTTCGCCATTCCGTTCCCTATATTAATGCTCATCGGGGTAAAACATTCGTCATTATGCTGGGCGGCGAAGCCATTGAGCATGAGAACTTTTCCAGTATTGTCAATGACATCGGCCTGCTACATAGCCTCGGCATTCGTCTGGTACTGGTGTATGGCGCGCGCCCACAAATTGACGCAAACCTGGCGGCTCATCATCACGAGCCGGTTTATCACAAGCATACCCGCGTGACCGACGCGAAAACGCTGGAACTGGTTAAACAGGCGGCAGGGTTGCTGCAACTGGATATCACGGCGCGCCTTTCCATGAGTCTGAACAACACCCCACTGCAAGGTGCACATATTAATGTCGTGAGCGGTAACTTTATCATCGCGCAGCCGCTGGGAGTCGATGACGGCGTGGATTATTGCCACAGCGGGCGCATTCGCCGTATTGATGAAGAAGCGATTCACCGCCAGCTGGACAGTGGTGCCATCGTCCTGATGGGGCCGGTCGCCGTCTCCGTTACGGGAGAGAGTTTCAACCTGACATCGGAAGAAATTGCCACCCAACTGGCCAGTAAACTCAAGGCCGAAAAGATGATTGGTTTCTGCTCCTCACAAGGGGTGTATAACGACGCGGGCGAGATCATCTCTGAGCTATTTCCCAATGAAGCGCAGGCGCGTGTTGAGGCGCTGGAAGCCGAAGGCGATTATTACTCCGGCACCGTACGCTTCCTGCGGGGTGCGCTGAAAGCCTGTCGCAGCGGCGTGCGTCGTAGCCACCTCATCAGCTATCAGGAGAATGGCGCACTATTGCAGGAACTCTTCTCCCGCGATGGCATAGGGACACAAATCGTCATGGAGAGTGCCGAGCAGATCCGCCGCGCGACCATTAACGATATTGGCGGGATTCTGGAGCTCATCCGCCCTCTGGAACAACAGGGCATTCTGGTACGCCGTTCGCGTGAACAACTGGAGATGGAGATCGACAAGTTCACAATTATTCAGCGCGATAATCTGACTATTGCCTGCGCTGCTCTCTACCCTTTCCCGGAAGAGAAAATTGGCGAAATGGCCTGCGTCGCGGTACACCCGGATTACCGCAGTTCTTCCCGCGGCGAAGTGCTGCTGGAGAGAATCGCCTCTCAGGCAAGGCAAATGGGTCTGGATAAGTTATTTGTATTAACCACCCGCAGCATTCACTGGTTCCAGGAGCGCGGCTTTACGCCAGTCGATATTGATGTGCTGCCCGAGAGCAAAAAAGAGATGTACAACTACCAGCGCCGCTCAAAAGTGCTGATGGCCGATCTCGGCTGATTATCGAAGCGCTGCAAAAAACGCCGTCAGCCCGCTACGCCGCTCGGTGCGGGTGACGACGGCCTGTGCAAGCAGTTTTTCATCAGCATACAGCGACAGGTGCTGACGGGCGCGGGTAATGGCGGTATACACTAGCTCACGGGTCACCAGTGGCATGCTCTGCGCAGGCAGGATCAGCGCGGCATGGTCGAACTCCGATCCCTGGGATTTATGTACCGTCATTGCCCAGGCGGTATCATGCTCCGGCAGACGCCCCGGGTGAAACGACTTCACCGTGCCGTCAGGCATCGGGAACCAGACGCGCATCCCCTGCTCGCCTTCCAGCGCCACGCCGATATCGCCATTAAACAGCCCCAGCGCGCTGTCGTTACGGGCTATCATTACGGGTCTTCCCGGATACCAGCGTGCATGACGTGGCAGCGTCATATGCCGCTTGCGCACCAGCATCTGCTCAAGCTGTGCATTGAGTCCGCTTACACCATATGGCCCTTCACGCAACGCACAGAGTAGCTGAAACTGGCTAAACGCCGTCAGCACGGCCTCAGGTTCAGCGTGTTCGCGCAATAACGCCAGATAGTGCGCATAACCACTCAACGCATCCTCCAGCATGAGCTGGTATTCATCCTGGGTGCGCAACGGTTTAAGGGCGATATCCTCAAACGCCTGCGTGCAGATGGTTTTTAGCAAGTGTTTATCGCCGCCGTTAACCGCCGTCGCCAGTTGGCCAATGCCGGACTGACTGCCGAAGCGGTAGCTTTTTTGTAGCAGGCACAGACTGTCGCGCAGCGCGCCTGCGCCGTTCTGCTCGCCTGCTGGCACCGTTGAGCCAGTCAGACGCGAAAGCTCAGCGGCCCTGGCAGGCGTATAACCGTGGTTGACCCAGGCGCAAATATCGCCCAGCACCGCGCCAGCTTCTACCGAGGCCAGTTGATCGCGATCGCCGAGGAAAATAATTCGCCCATGCGCAGGCAGCGCGTCAATCAGACGTGACATCATCGGCAAGTCAATCATTGACGCTTCATCAACCACCAGCACGTCCAGATGCAGCGGGTTGCCCGCGTGGTAACGCATCCGCTGGCTACCAGGCTGCGCGCCAAGCAGGCGGTGCAGCGTGCTGGCGTCGGTAGGGAGGAGCGTTTTTTGCTGGTCTGACAGCGGAAGGCGACGCATGGCCGCCCCGAGGGATTCAGTCAGCCGGGCCGCCGCTTTGCCGGTCGGTGCCGCCAGACGGATACGGCATTTCTCGTGCCCCGCTATCTGGACCAGCGCCGCCAGCAGCTTTGCTACCGTGGTCGTTTTACCCGTGCCAGGACCGCCGGAAATGACCGAAATACGGCGGGTCAGGGCCACCGCCGCCGCGACCTTTTGCCAGTCCACCTCGTCAGAGGACGGAAACAGCGTATTAAGGATCTCAGCCAGCCGGGTCTCATCCACCTCCATCGGCTGATTTTGCTCGCTGAAAAAGCGGGCGACACTGAGTTCATTACGCCACATCCGGTTGAGGTAAAGCAGCTTGTCACGAAGAATAATGGGCGCAGGCTGGTCATCACAGCTCACAGCGGCAGACTGCGCCAGTAGTGTATCCCAGTCATCAGGCACGTCGGCGCAGGCGAAGAGTTGTGTCCATATCTCCCGCGCCTTCCCGCTCAGACGCGGGTCTGGCGCAAGCCGGGAAAGAGGCAGGCAGACATGGCCTTCCCCCGCATCACGGCTAAGAATGGCGGCAGCCAGCATCACTGCCGGATGTTCCCGCTCTGCCACCATCATGGCAAACTGCACGTCCAGCGGACGCAAGAGTTTATGCGCGACGGCGTCCAGCAACAGGGTCTGTAAATGCATTACGCCAGCTCCTCTTTCTCAGTGGCAAACAGGTCATCAAGCGCGTCGATCAAGTGTGGATCGGGCCGGGTGGTGAAAATTCCCTGCTGCGGCTGCTGACCGTCAATACCGCGTAAAAAGAGATAAATAACGCCGCCAAAGTGGCGCTCGTAATCATAGTCAGCCAGACGGTGGCGCAAAAAGCGGTGCAACGCCAGGCTGTAAAGCTGATATTGCAGGTCGTAACGATGGCTCTGCATTGCCTGCGCCATCGCCTGTTGCGTATAGGCTTCGCCGCTTTCACCCAGCCAGTTGGATTTATAATCCAGCAGATAATAGCGCCCGTTATGACGGAAAACCAAATCGATAAACCCCTTGAGCATACCGCGTACCTGGCGGAAGTCCAGCGGCGGACAGCCTGCGGATAAGGGATCGAAACGCCGCATAAGCGCATCCAGCGCAGGCGCACTGAGGGTCTGATTAATAGGCAGATAAAACTCCAGCTCCACCTGTCTCTCTTTGGCCGGAAGCTGACTGAGCGAAATCCCCTCTGGCGTTAACGGTGCATTGAGAATGGTCGCGATCCACGCAGTCAGTACCGGCTCCCACTGCTCGTCGAAGCCAGCCAGCACGAGTTTTTCCCGCACCCAGTCGTTTTCAACAGGACGGGTAAAATCGAGATCTTCAAACAGGCTGTGCAAAAACGTGCCTGGTGATGCGCCGCGCGGAAACTGATGCGGAGTCAGCACAGGCTCTTCAGTCACTTCACTTACCCCCGCGGCATCAATGTCGAGGCGCGGCAGGAGATCCTGCGCCACGCTGTGCCCACGCTGTTGCAGGCCGGAATAACTGGTCACCCGCCACTCATCCGCCATCCTGCGTTGCACCTGCCGCGCGGCAAGCGCGTCCTGTGGGGTTGGCGGAGCCTGCCAGCGGCTGTTATCCGGCGCATCGGGCGTACAAAGCGCAATATCATCATTACAAAGCGCCTGCACGCAGGCGGCCAGCCCCGCGGCATCCCTGGCCTCGCCTTTCTGGATCAGGCGGCCCAGCGCACTATGATGAAGATCGGTGTCGCCCGGTTTGTCGCTCCGGCGACTGGTTAACGGCGCAATGCCGAGACTGCAATGCCAGATAGCCCGGGTGAGCGCCACGTACAAAAGGCGTAAATCCTCCGCCAGCCGCTCGGCTTCTGCCAGCTCCAGACTTTCATCGCTGTGATTAAGATCCAGCACCGCTTCAAAGGAGCGGCGATCGTGATAAAACGCCTGCTCCTGTTTGCGGTAGCGGGCAATAAACGGTAGCCAGACCAGCGGATACTCCAGCCCTTTCGATTTGTGAATCGTCACAATCTGCACCAGATGCTTGTCGCTCTCCAGCCGCATCTGCTGACTGGAGGCGTTGGTATCCGGTTCAGCAATGTGCTGCGCCAGCCAGCGTACCAGCGCATACTCGCTTTCCAGCTGCGTCCCGGCCTCCTGCAACAGCTCGCTGATGTGCAAAATATCTGTCAGCCGCCGCTCGCCGCCGGGCGTCGCCAGCAGGTTTTCGGCAATATGACGTTGCGACATCAATGCACGCAGCATGGGCATAACGCCGCGAGTCTGCCACTGTTGACGATAGGCGGTAAACTCTTCCACCACCGCATCCCATGCGTGCTCATCCAGATTCAGCCGCTCAATATCCTGTGCGTTCAGTCCCAGCATGGCGGTCGCCAGCGCGCTGCGCAGGGCATTTTCCCGCTCTGGAGCCAGCACCGCCTGAAGCAGCCACAGCAGCTCCTGCGCTTCCGGCGTTTCAAACACACTGTCGCGATTGGAAAGATATACCGACGGGATCGCCAGCATGTTGAGCGCGTCGCGGATTAGTGCGGCTTCCTGACGGCTGCGTACCAGCACGGTAATATCCGACGCGCGCACCGGGCGCGAGCGATTGCCATGCCACAGCAGCGCACGCGATTGCTGCCCGGCAATCAGCCAGTCACGAATTTGCGCAGCGCAGATTTGCGCCATGCTGGTTTGATAATCCCCCGCGCCAATACCTTCCCCCGGCAAAAGCCAGACGTTCATCGCAGGTTGCGTCTTGCCGTTCAGTTCAAAACGCAGGCCCTTATTTTTTGGCGCAGCGTGTACCGGCTTAAACGGTATATCGCGAAACATAAACGGGTTGTCGGTCAGACTGAAAAGCCGGTTGACGCTCTCCACCATCCCCGGCGCAGATCGCCAGTTGGTGTCCAGCGTATAATGCGCGCTGACATCGCCTCTGGCTTTCATATAGGTAAAAATATCGGCACCACGAAACGCGTAAATTGCCTGTTTCGGATCGCCGATCAGTAACAGTGCCGTATCAGGCTGGTGCCGCCAGATGCGGCGAAATATCCGGTACTGTTGCGGATCGGTGTCCTGAAATTCGTCGATCATGGCGATCGGGAACCGCTGGCGGATCGCTGCTGCCAGCTCCTCGCCACTGTCGCTATACAGCGCGGATGCCAGCCGTCCGATCATATCGTCAAAACCTAACTCTCCACGGCGACGTTTTTCCCGCGCTACCGCGTCACGGATCTCCACCATCGCCTGCGCGATCACCAGATCGTCGAGCGTCAGCGTGCTGCCCAGCAGGGTTTCAATCTCGTCAAACAGTGGATGTTCAGGCACGACGCCATCCGCTTTGGTGCGCTCGCGCAGAAACGACTGGCTAAATTTCTCCAGCGCGTCGGGCAGCTGATAGGTTGTGGTCTCTTCTTCAGCCCAGGCGCTGATCTTGTCGATCCATTTCCCCTGATTGCCACGGTTAAACTTACGCCGATCGAGGCCCGAGTTTTCCAGGAGATCCTCCAGACCCGCTACCGTCTCACGCCACTGCGTTTTAACCGCCGTAATACGCTCAAGGATCTGTTGATGCCGAACGAGCAAGGTTTCGTCCGGCGCAGGCGGCGTTTTGATCTTCGGCGCTTCGCCCTGAAGATAGCGATCGATGGAAGCCAGCAGATCGCGCGGCCCTTTCCACGAGGCGTGGATCACCTGAGCAATGTCGCGCGTAAGCGGGTAGCAGTGACGCCGCCAGAAATCGGCGCAGGCCTGGTAGCGTAACAAGGATTCATCTTCGATCAGTTGCTGTTCGAAAAGCATCCCGGATTCAAACGCGTTAAGGCTGAGCATTCGCTGGCAGAAGCCGTGGATGGTAAACACCGCCGCTTCGTCCATTTGTCGCTCCGCCAGCAGCAGGATGTCTGCCGCCTGCTGTTTGTCGCGGATTTCGGCCAGCAGGCTGGCATAAAGCGGGTTATCAGTGGTGTCGCGCAGGCAGGCAATACGCAGCTCATGAATATTGCTGCGAATACGTCCACGAAGCTCTTCAGTGGCGGCTTCGGTGAAGGTCACCACCAGCAGTTCTTCAACGTTAACCGGGCGGGGAAAAGCGGACTCGCCGCCCAGCCCCAGCAGAAGTCGCAGGTACAGGGCGGCGATGGTAAAGGTTTTTCCGGTTCCCGCCGAGGCTTCAATCAGGCGCTCACCGAGTAGCGGCAGGCGCAGCGGATCAAGGGTCTCAGCGGTATCGGTCATTCATTCTCTCTCAACAAAGGCAGGGATTGCTGCAGCGCACTGACGCTCTCCCAGGTTTTCCAACCGTCAGGGCGCGCATATTCCGCTTTCCCACTCTGGCTGCCTGAAACCTGAGATAATATCGCCATGCCCTGGGGCTTCACCACCGTTTGATGAAAGAAATCGGCTAATTTTTGCGGCGTCAGCAATTTGACCTCGGCAATAATTTTTTCCCGCGAGTCAAACTTCAGGTTGCCGCGATCAAAATCTTTACTGAGTTTAGAGGCTTCTTCATCCAGCGTTTGCGGCGCTTCACGCATTTGCGCCACTACCGCCTGCTGGATCTGAGCGAACTCTTCCGGCTTCATGGCACGCAGTTTTTCTTCTGCGGTCGGGAAGAAGGCTTTATAACGCTCCCACAGGTACGAGGGCTGCTTGTCGTTGCTTTGCAGCAGGAATCCCATTCCCCACTGGCGACCAACGCTCATCGGGAAAGCAAAGACGGCGTAGCCAAGCTGTTCTTCCGTGCGTAACTGACTGTAGAACCACGGCTGAACGATTTGTCCCAGTAGCGCGCTGGCGGCGGCACTGCTGTATTCATCGGTGCTGGCCGGTACAAACACCGCGCCGAGCGCCGAGTCAGTACTGCTGCCCGCTTTTTCAAAGATCACCGACTGTGGTTTATCGACAACCACTTCTTTGTTACGACACCACTCATTCCCCTGGGTGCCGAGCTGTTGCTGCACCTGGCGGGCCAGTGATTTAGCCTGATCGACCGAGAGATTACCGAGCACCAGGAATTCCGGACGCGCGCCTTTTTTCAGTGTTTCACGATACGCCATCACCTCTTTCAGGGTGATGGAAGGCAGCAGCGCACGACGCTCTTCACGCTGGAAGTACGGCACTTGCGAGAGCATTTGCACCGGCATGATTGCTTGTTCATACGCCTTGCCTTTCTCGGCTGAATCCATCATTTGCGTGTACCAGGATTTCGCCTGCGCAAGCTGGTCTTCCGTGGGGGTAAAGCTGAAATAACCGTCGAGCAGCGTGGCAAAGAGTTTCGGCAGCCGCTGCGTATACCCGTCAGCGTTGACCATCAACCCGTTGTTGGCATTGGTGGAGAAACTGATGCCCCCCACCGACGCCTGATTGCTTAACTGATCAAGAGCAATGCCTGCCATGTAATCATTGAGCGCGAACATGACCTGATTACGGGCACTGTCCATCGCCTGTGGATTACGCAGTACCACGGAAACGTCGGCTTTCGGTTCGCTGGCGAAGTAGCGGCTTGGCATATACAACACGCGCAGCGCCGGCTCATCGACGATAAGCTCAGGACGAGTATAGTTTTTATCCGCCTTAATTAAGGTGAAATCATCCGGAATGTAGGGGTTCAGTTCCGGCAGCTTAAGGGCGATGGCGCTGGCTTTTTGCTGCCAGTCGGCGAATCTCTTGTCGCTAATTTTATCGACCTGATAGGGCGCATTAACGAAATAGGCCGTTTTGTTATGCGGCTCATCCGGGCTGATGTACCAGATGCGGGCATTTTGCGGGGTCATCATTGCCAGACGCGCTTTAATCGCGTCTGGATCGTATTTATCGGCAATGTTTACCGCATCAAGAGTATGTTCAACCGGCACACGGATCATGGTGTCGGCCAGCCACTCAACGTAGCTCATATCACGGGTAATCGACGGATAGCGGAAGTCGAGATCCAGTACGTGCGCCAGTTCATCAAAGTAGCGTTTATCCACGCCTTTCTCACGCAGCAGGTTGAGGTAACTGAAAATCGCCGCAACCACTTCATCACGGTGCGCCAGCCCTTTATCGGTCAGGGTGGCAGAAATAGCCAGCACGCCACTGTTACCGTTGACGATGGGATCGGAATCTGCACGAATACCTTCAACCAGCCCCTGTTCCTGTAACCAGTCAGAAAGGGTTCCCGGACTGCGGTTGCCTATCAGATAGGTCACCAGCTCATCGGTTTTACTACGAAACTGGGCGGTATTATTGTCGATGCGAAATTCCACGCGCAGCGCTTTACGCGGCAGCGCGGGCACGTAGTGAATAATCAATCCTTTTTGCGCGTCAGTCACGACAGGTACGGTGACTTGCGGACGGGTAATGTTTTTATTCGGTACCCGACCATAAGTTTCAGCGGCAATTCGCGCCAGCTCCGGCAACGGTTTATTGCTGTAGACCACGGCTTTCATCAGGTTGGCAGAGTAATAGCGGTCACGAAACTCCACCAGCGCTTTATGCACTGGATTTCCCGGCTTGTCGCTCAGCGTTTCCAGATTGCCGCCGGAAAAACGTGAACCAGGGTGCGCCGGGTTGATGGTTTCAGCGCTTACCTGCGCCATGCGCATACCGTCACGGGAACGCGCCATCGTCAGTTCGGCGTTAACCGCATTCCGCTCGCGGCTGGCATATTTCTCCGCCAGCTGCGGTGCCGCGATAGCGTCCGCCAGACGGTCGACTGCACCTTCAAGCGCATCGTTTTCCACTTCCAGATAATAAGCGGTACGGTACGGCGCGGTACTGGCGTTATGACTACCGCCGTGCATTTTCAAAAATTCAGCAAGGCTGTCCGGCTGCGGGTATTTTTTGGACCCCATCAGCGTCATATGTTCAAGGTAGTGCGCGAGACCCTGATGAGAATCCGGATCGGAAAGCGACCCGACGGGCAATACCAGCGCCGAGAGCGATTTTACCGCCTGTGCATCGGAAACCAGCAACACCACCATGCCGTTATCCAGGCGGATAGCCTGATACTGGCGGGGATCTTTTTCGCTTTTACGGATGGTTTCCTGTACCGGCTGCCATCCTGTGTCTGCCTGACCGACATTTGCCCAGAGGGCAAGTAACACAACCAATGCTTTTAACCAGGTGCTGCTAATAGGCATTCACGGACCTCATCATTATGACTGATTAAAGCGAAATACCGGCAGCAGGTAACGCTCAGCCTGCTCGATAATCGCTTTGTAATACTCCGGCTCCAGAGTGCGCCACAGACGCTGATACCAGATATCTGCGCCCTCGCCGCTGACGACCATATTCCCTTCATAGGCCTGAAGAAACTTACTACGCGCTTTTAACTGCGTTTCGTCGTCCCTTAAAATGGCATTATTTGCTGCGTCATAACAGGCTTTTATCCACGCGCCCCCACTTTCTGGCAGCAGCAGTAACGGCTCGGTCATTCCTTTGAGATAGCCTGCGACCAGTTCGTCGAGGAAAGCCATGGCCTGTTCTGGCGCAAGCGGCGGAAAGCGCCATTCCCCCTCCTTGCGGACCAGCAACCGGCTTTCACCCGCTCCGCCGCTGGCACAGTAGACAAGGTGTTCCAGCCAAAGTTGCATTCCCTGCGATACGTTAAGTAAAGAAGGCCGCCAGCGCAGCAGACCGTCAGGCTGAACCTGTTGTAGCCAGCCGGTAATCGTAATCCCGCCACATTGCAGATCGATTTCAATGCTCTGGCTGGGCTGGCGCTGCGCAATAACGCGGTCGGCCAGGGTTTGCATCTCCTGAAGCTGGGTGTCCCAGACTATTTCGCCAAATGCCCCGTAAGGTAGCTCACCTGCCGCGCGGTAACGGCGGAACATTTTATCCGCATCTTCCTCGTCAACCAGCGTGTTGAGCAGTTGCTGGTTAAGCTGATAGCGGGTAAGCCCCTCCAGCGTAAACGGCTCTGCGTCCGGAATTTCACTGTCTTGCGCGAGGAAGTTAACCCGTAGCCGCTGCTGAAAGAAAGCACGTACCGGATGCGCCCAGAAACGCTGGAGCTGGTCAAAGGGCAATGTATCAATGTTCAGGGGAGGTAATGGCTGAATAAACGCCGAATGCGCTTCGCCCTGCTGGCTGGCCGCTGCCAGCCACTCGCGGGCGTAGCTTTGCTGTTCATCGGTTTTAAAATTTTCAGCGTCAAACGGCATCCGTGTATGCAAGTGCATAAGCTGTGCTTTTACCCGCTGCTCACTCTCATCACAGTTAAGGCTCTCATCGCCCGCGAGATAGTGGCTCTGGCCGATGTAATCAATCAGCTCTTGCACCAGCACCGACGGGTAGCGCTCGCTGTTATCCTGAATCGAGCGACCAATATAGCTGATATAGAGTTTTTGCTCGGCCGACATCAGCGCTTCAAGGAACAAATAGCGGTCATCGTCACGGCGGCTGCGGTCTCCACGTAGCGGCTTATGGCTCATCAGATCAAAACCGAGCGGCGAGAGCGTGCGCGGATAAACACCGTCGTTCATCCCCAGCAGGCAAACCACTTTGAAGGGGATCGAACGCATCGGCATCAGGGTACAGATATTAACCGGACCGGCGAGGAAGCGCTGGCTGATACGCTCCTGGTCCAGCCGCTGCGCCAGTTCGTCACGCAATAATGACAGCGGCACAGGCTCGCCATATTGTGAACCTGTCCCCTGCTCAATAATAGCCTGCCACTGCTGCTCAATCAGCGCCAGTGCCGCTTCGGTATCCTGATCCGGCAGGAAAAAGTCGTTGAGCATTTCACGGCATACCGGAAGCCACTCGGTAAGAGGACGCTCCTGCGCCAGCCCGCGTCGCCAGATGTTAAGCTGCATCAATAATGACGCCAGGTGCCCCACCAGTTCGGCAATCAGTCCGCTGGATTCATCGTACGGTAATACGGCGCGCCACTCGCCTTCGTGGCTTTCCATCGCGTAGCCCAGCAGCATCCGCGTCAGGCCAAACTGCCAGGTGTGCTGGCCGGTAGCGGGTAGCTCAAGCTCACGCACGTTGTCATCGTCCATTCCCCAGCGCACGCCGGACTCGTTAACCCACTGGCGCAGATAGCGCAGCCCTTCTTCGTTGATATTGAAGCGTGCCGCCAGTACCGGAACGTCCAGCAGCGCCAGCACGTCTTCAGACACAAAACGGCTGTCCGGCAGGGAAAGCAGGCTGATAAACGCCTGGAGCGCCGGATGCGACTGCCGCGCCCGGCGGTCAGAGATGGCATAAGGCAGGTAACGATCGCCCGTTGCGCTACCAAACACCGCCTGAATAAACGGGCTGTAGCTGTCAATATCTGCCACCATCACAATAATGTCGCGCGGCGTCAGGGCCGGGTCTTCCTCCAGCATGGCCAGCAGGCGATCGTGCAGCACTTCCACTTCGCGCTGCGGACTGTGGCAGACATGGACAGTCAGGCTACGGTCATTCGGGTCCAGCCGACGTTTACTGTCGCTGCGTAAGAACTCTTCCGCCGTCCGGCCCGGCACCGTCGCGTTCTGTAATTCCAGTACGTCATATTGCAGGTTATGTAGCAGGTTATCCGGCGTGATATCGACGAATGCATCCAGTTCCTCATAGCGCTCCAGACCTGCCAGCAGGTACATATAGTCGCGCCCGAGCTTGCCCCATGATGCCAGCAGCGGATTGCCTACATCCTGCTCACCCGCATCATTAAACAATCCGGCTGCCTGCTCGGTATCGCGAAATAACGGCAGCTCACGCTGTTCAAGATGATGTTTACGCTGACGGGCCACCAGCCGGGCCAGAAACGCCGGATCTTTGATGTCGCCCCAGTAGTAGCGACAAGGATTGGTAAACAGGATAAAGACATCGATATGCTTGCCGAGCGCCTGCAATGCCTGTAAATAAACCGGCGGCAGCGCAGAGATGCCGCAGATGAATACGCGTGACGGCAGCCCGGCCGGCGGCACGCTGGCATTTTCCAGCGTGCGGATAAAACGCTGGTATAAGTTAGCACGGTGCCACAGAGGCTGGCCCAGCGCAGCCGTGTGTTCCACCAGCGCTTTCCATAACGGAGCCTGCCAGCGCTGACTTTCATCAAGCCCGTCAATCAGCTCGCCGGCTTCCCAGCGCGTCAGCCATTCTGGACGATAAACCAGGTACTGATCGTATAAGTCCGCCACCCTTGAGGCGAGCTGAAACAGTTTGCGCTTGTCGGTATCATCGCTGAGATAGTGGCGCAGCGTGACAAACTCATCATCGTCGATGAGTTCTGGTAGCAGCGTCATCAATTTCCAGCTCATGCTTTGCTTATTAAATGCGCTTTCTCCAGGGATGTCCGGCAGGATGCGCACAAACATATCCCAGATAAAGCTGGCCGGGAGGGGAAAATCAATATTCGCCGCGATGCCAAAACGCCGGGAAAGGGACATTTGCAGCCACTGGGCCATACCGGTACTCTGGACCAGTACCACTTCAGGCTCAAAGGGGTCTTCAAGGCGCTCTCGTTCGACAATAAATTCCATCAGCGCTTCCAGCACGTCCAGACGATTGGAGTGGTAGACCCTTAACATATTTGCTCCCGACTACTGACTGACCGGACAATGTAACCGCGTCATTTGCCCCTGTTTACCCACCGGTGTGGTGATAATGACGCTGATGCTGACACATCTTTGTCGCGTTGTCTGCATGCGGTTTACCCGCCAGCCATCGTCAACAGGCCGGGGATAACGCTGCGTCTGCTGCCAGGCACTACGCCAGAGCTGACGGTATTGGCTGAGCGTTGCAGCGCCATCAACCAGCGCACGGTGATAACCCGCTAACGCCGTCACCACCAGGATCATCAACGCCATCGCCAGCAGGACTTCCGGCAGACTAAACCCTTTCTGCTTATTCATGGAACATGGCATAGCGCGCTCTCCGTCAGGGGACAAAAATCACTCCAGCCGTGCGGGGAAAAGTGCACCTCACCCGCGCGTATTTCACCCGATTGCCAAAGACTCATCGAACCGCTAACGGCAATAAGCAGCAGCGAGTCATCGCTCAACCGACGCAGGCATACTTGCCAGTGCTGCGCAGATTGCTGCAAACATTGCAGCGGCAGCTCCCCCTGCCAGTGCTGCATTTTGCCCCACTGCAACGCCGAATGAACGCTCGCCTGCTCGCGCAGCGCCAGCGTTTCTACCGCGACACGCGTGGAAAGTGCGCGCTGTTGCTGATTGAGCCCCTGAAGCATCAAACTGCCCAGCACCAGCAGGAGGAGCACCAACGCCAGCGATGACATGCCGCGCTGGCGATTCACAGGTTATACCCGGTAATGCTATACACCGCCGTTGACCTTTGTGGCGGGCGGCTTATTGATTCAGCGGCCAGCGTAATGGTCAGTTCTGGCGCAAAACCGGCACTGTTATCACGGACAACATCAAAGCGTGTCACCCGCATCATTTGCGGATCGGTCATTTTGTCCCAGCTTTTATCATGGCAGGAGGCGGCTCCGCGCAGCGTCTCCAGTATCCCATTTTGCAGGCGGAAGCCAGTTGAGTCCGAACTGACAGGAGTTGTGTCATCCCATTTCCCGTTGCTGTTGGCATCCCATTTGACCAGTACGCAGTTGCTCTGCGGATTAATGATAAGCGGCTCTCCCGCACATTTTCCCCGACAGTAACCGGCGCGCTGCAGATGTTTTGCCACCGTATAAACGCGCTGCCACAGTTCATCGTCCAGCGCCTGATGGCGCGTCTGTTGTAGCGCGGCACGCTGTAGTCCGGGTAAAAAACGCGATGCGCCCAACAGTAGCAGGCTGCTGATCGCCATAGCGATCAGTGTTTCAGGCAGTGAAAAACCTCGCTGCGTTACTGGCATGTGTTTCCCTCCGCTGGCTGGCATAACCGGATTCGCCCCCAGCCAGAAACGATAACCACCCAGCTTCCGGCCGGGCTTTGCAGGCGAATATGCCCGGCCCACGCAGTATTGCGCTGACCAAAAAATGTCAGGCCTGGCGTAATGTCAGTCAGTCGGACTTCAGGCCATTGCGGATGCAAGGTCCATATGTTGTCGGAAGGGCAACCCTCGACATTGGCACTGACCAGACACCAGGTGTTCCCTTGAGTGTGTTTAGCAAGCGAGCGGTCGCGGTTGTGCCAGTTCGCATCGTCACGCAGCAATACCAGGTATTCGCGTATTTGAATGGCGGTTTGCCATAAACGCTGTTGCTGCTGCCAGCTTCGCCAGCCATATAGTCCGGCTGCACTGAGTATGGCGACAATCGTAATCACTATCATGGTTTCAATGAGCGTATAGCCTTGTTCTCGTTTCATGCCGTGAGTGTGCAGTCAAAGAGAAAAGGTGGCGAGGCGAGGTTTTTCGTTTTACGCGGCGGTACGAGAGATTTCTACACTGTTGCAGCGGGTTGCAAAAAAACGGGAAGGCGACTTCAGAAATAAAAAACGGCACCGCAGGGTGCCGTTCGTATAGCTTCAGCGTACAGCTTATCGATTAAATGGCGACGGGCGCTTTGATCCCCGGATGAGGGTCGTACCCTTCAATTTCAAAGTCTTCGAAGCGATAATCAAAGATGGAATCCGGTTTACGCTTAATGACCAGTTTCGGCAGCGCGCGCGGTTCCCGGCTAAGCTGAAGGTGCGTCTGTTCCATATGATTGCTGTAAAGGTGGGTATCGCCGCCGGTCCAGACAAAATCGCCGACCTCCAGATCGCACTGCTGCGCCATCATATGCACCAGCAGCGCGTAGCTGGCGATGTTAAACGGCAGGCCGAGGAAGACGTCACAGGAGCGCTGGTAAAGCTGGCAGGACAGTTTGCCGTCGGCAACGTAGAACTGGAAAAACGCATGGCACGGTGCCAGCGCCATTTTATCCAGCTCACCCACGTTCCACGCTGAAACAATAATGCGCCGCGAGTCCGGGTCGTTTTTCAACTGGTTGATGACGGTGGTGATCTGGTCGATGTGGCGGCCATCTGGCGTCGGCCAGGCACGCCATTGCTTACCGTAAACCGGTCCCAGATTGCCCTCTTCATCCGCCCATTCGTCCCAGATGGAGACCTTGTTTTCACGCAGATAAGCGACGTTGGTATCACCCTGCAAAAACCACAGCAGCTCGTGAATAATCGAGCGCAGGTGGCAGCGTTTGGTGGTAACCAGCGGAAAGCCTTCACGCAGATTAAAGCGCATCTGGTGACCAAAAATGGAGATCGTCCCGGTGCCGGTACGGTCGTTTTTTGGGGTGCCCTCGTCGAGCACCTTCTGCATTAAATCAAGATACTGTTTCATGCTGCCTCAGGAAAGTTGTTGCTGCGGTCGGCGATACGCCCAGACCATCATCGCGATACCGGCAATAATCATCGGCACGGAGAGAATTTGCCCCATGCTGATGTACTGCACCCACGCGCCGGTAAACTGCGCGTCGGGCTGGCGGAAAAACTCAACGATAATACGGAATGCACCGTAGCCGATCAGGAACAGACCCGATACCGAGCCGGTAGGGCGCGGCTTGCGGATAAACAAATTGAGAATGATAAACAGCACAACCCCTTCCAGCGCCAGCTCATAAAGCTGCGACGGGTGACGTGGCAGTACGCCGTAAGTATCAAAAATGGATTGCCATTCCGGATGTGCCGGCAGCAGGCTTAAATCTTCTGCTCGCGAGCCGGGGAACAGCATGGAAAACGGCGAGGAGGGATCAACCCGGCCCCACAGTTCGCCGTTGATAAAGTTGCCCAGACGCCCCGCCCCCAGGCCAAAAGGGATCAGTGGCGCGATGAAGTCAGCCACCTGGAAGAAGCTACGCTTCGTGCGGCGGGCGAAAATAAGCATCACCACGATCACCCCAATCAGGCCACCGTGGAACGACATGCCCCCGTCCCAGACGCGGAACAGATACAGCGGATTATCAAGGAACAGCGGCATATTATAAAACAGGACGTAGCCAATACGACCGCCCAGAAAGACACCGAGAAAGCCTATGTACAGCAGGTTTTCAACTTCATTTTTGTTCCAGCCGCTGCCGGGGCGATTAGCACGGCGCGTCGCCAGCCACATCGCAAATACAAACCCTACCAGGTACATCAAGCCGTACCAGTGTAGTGAGACCGGTCCAATGGAAAAAATCACCGGATCAAAATCCGGGAAATGCAGATAGCCACTATTCATCTGTCACCACAAGTGATTGTTATTCCGCCGAAAGTGGACAGCGGTAATAATACACGCTCGTTAATAGCAAGCGCTCCAAAGGAGCGAATCATAGCACAGGCGTATGAGGGAGATGACCGCGAAGTTGTAAAAGATCTGTATATACACGTTGCGTATAGCGAATTTATCGCCCGCCGCGAATCAGCCCGCCCATCCCGCGCCGCTCCATAAATGCGGCAACCTGATGACGGACTTCTGTCGCCAGTTGCGCTTCCAGGCTGCGGCTGGCCAGCGTCCGCGCATCTTCAAAATCGATATGCCGCAGCAGGTATTTTACCCGCGCGACCGAGCGACCGTTCATGGAAAGATGACGGTAGCCGAGACCGATGAGTATCGCCACGCACATCGTGTCACCCGCCATTTCGCCGCATAAGCGCAGGTCAATGCCGTATTGCTCCGCGTCGCGGGCAATCATCGCCAGCGCGCGCAGTATGGCCGGATGCAGGCTGTCGTAGATACTGGCAACCCGGGTGTTATTGCGATCGACGGCCAGAATATACTGGGTCAGATCGTTGGTACCAACAGAGATAAAATCCACGCGATTTGCCAGGTGAGGCAGCATAAACACCATCGACGGCACTTCGAGCATGACACCGATACGCGGTTTCGGGATCGCATAACCGATCATTTCTTCGACTTCGCGCCCGGCGCGTTCAATCAGCCGTCGCGCCTCGTCCACTTCGTCAATGCTGGTGATCATCGGCAGCAGAATGCTGAGATTGCCGGTTGCCGCATTGGCACGCAGCATGGCGCGAACCTGTACCAGAAAGATCTCTGGCTGATCGAGGGTAATGCGAATGCCACGCCAGCCAAGACACGGGTTCTCTTCGCTGATAGGCATATAGGGCAGCTGTTTATCTGCGCCAATATCCAGCGTGCGCAACGTGACCGGCTTGTCGTTAAACATTTGCAGCATGCCCTGATATTGCGCTACCTGCTCCTCTTCTGAAGGAAAACCGCTTTGCAGCATAAACGGAATTTCTGTGCGGTACAGGCCAATACCGTCGATGCGTCTGCCAAGCTGCTGTTCGTGTTCCGGGCTCAGCCCTGCGTTGAGCATCACTTTGATCCGCTCGCCGCTTTTCAGCTCGGCGGGGCGTTCAACGTCATCTTCTGCAATGCGACTCAGCTCGTTTTCTTCATTAATGAGGCGCTGATACTCTTTGAGCAACACGGGTTCAGGGTCGACCAGCAGCTCGCCGCGATAGCCGTCAACGATAAGCGTGCGGCGATGCAGTACCGATGGCTGGATATCCGCGCCCATCACGGTGGGAATACCCAGTGCACGCACGATAATCGCCGCATGGGAATTGGACGCGCCGTCGCGCACAACAACGCCTGCGAGGCGATCCTGCGGCAGTTCAGCCAGCGTCGCGGCTGACAGTTCGTCAGCCACCAGCACAAAGCGTTCAGGCCAGGTATTTGGCCCCTGAATAGTATCGTCAAGATGAAACAGCAGGCGCTGACCCAGCGTGCGCAAATCCCCGGCGCGCTCTTTTAGATAACCGTCGGTGAGAGCCGCAAACTGCTCAGCAAATTTTTCGACTATTTTCTTTACTGCCCACTCGGCCACGGCCCCGCGGTCAACTTCATCAAACAGCTCGCGACGCAGACGCGCGTCGGACAGGAGATGGGAGTAAAGATCGAAAATGGCCGCCGTTTCTTTCTGCGCACCAGCGGCAAAACGTTTGCTGTAGCGGCGAAATTCACTGGCGGCTTCCTCCAGTGCGCTGGTTAAACGCTCACGCTCGGACGCGGTATCCAGCGTTGAGGCTTCGTAAACCTGCTCCATCAGCGGCAGAGAGGTGTCCATCCATGCTTCAGCGACCGCAACGCCGGGCGACGCCGGTAACGCGCGGATACGCGTCTGGCGGTACTGACCGAACAGGGCTGCCAGTTGCGATTGCGAGAGGATTGCGGCTATCTGGGTCGCCAGCGTGACGAGGAAGGACTCCTCACTTTCATCATACTGGCGCAGTTCACGCTGCTGGACGACCAGTACGCCGAGCAGTTGCCGCCGTTGAATAATCGGCACGCCGAGAAAAGCGCGAAACCGCTCTTCTTTAACAGAAGGAATATATTTAAAACTGGGATGCTTTTGTGCATCGGCAAGGTTGATAGGCTCAGCCAGCCGCCCCACCAGCCCAACCACGCCTTCATCAAAAGCGAGCGCCACGGTACGACCACGCGGTTTTTTTAAACCGCGCGTTGCCATCAGATAGTAACAACGCCGATCGTGGTCAGCCAGATAGACCGAACAAACTTCAGTGTCCATCGCCAGGCAGATATCCGTCACTAAAATGTCCAGCGCCTCACTCAGGCGTGGGGCGCTGGCAACTTTCTCAACGATTTCTCGCAATCGGGTGAGCATAATGTGCGTGGCTTAACCTCTTTTACGTCGCCATGCCGGCGCGGGTTGCGGCTTAGGAACACTTTCCTGAAGCGACATCACCATCGCGGCAAATTCTTTCATCACCCGACGATAAACGTCGCGTTTAAACGAGACTACCTGACGTACCGGATACCAGTAGCTCACCCAGCGCCAGCCATCAAACTCAGGCGTGCTGCTGGTTTGCATATTGATATCTGCATCGTTGCCGATTAACTGCAGCAGAAACCACTTCTGTTTTTGGCCAATACAAACCGGCTTTGTATCCCAACGCACCAAACGTTTCGGTAACTTGTAACGCAACCAGTTGCGGGTTGAGGCGAGTATCCGCACATCTTTGCGGCTCAGGCCAACCTCTTCAAACAGCTCCCGGTACATCGCCTGCTCGGCTGTCTCTCCTGGATTAATTCCCCCCTGAGGGAATTGCCAGGAGTGTTGACCATACCGCCGCGCCCACATGACCTGGCCCTGACGGTTACAGATTACAATACCCACATTCGGGCGGTAGCCATCGTCATCAATCACCGGACTACCTCAAACTTATCTTCAATGTGAATGATTGTTTCACACTCGTCGGAAACGGTAAACCACTCTCTTACAGGAGAATAACCTGATGAGTGCTGAATAACTCACAAAAATTCTTGAAGTTATAAACAGCTGACGAGGGCAATCAGCAATTTTATTCACTTTTTCTGTGGATAGAGTTGTGAAGAAGTATGGAATTAACGTGGGAAAACCCGGACTAGTCTTAACGACGCACAAAAGCGCAGAAAAAATAATTCACGTATATTCAATAAATTAATCGTACACCCCGCATCATAAAGGCTAAAATTGTGATACTTATCACATTGAAGATCCAACAGGTGATGAAAGATCGAACAGCGCAGGATTTATCCACAGATTGTGCCAATAAGTTAGTCACTTTTTGTGTAAAAATTCGATTTTCGTCTGCCGTCAAGGCTGTAAATGGAAACAGTAGTGGGGGTTTTTAACAGTTATCCCATTTTTCTGTGGATAACATGGTGTAAGATCCTGTTCATTGTCAGTGACCAGATTTGGAAAACCTTTTTCTGGAAGAAATAACGCATCGTGCGCTGCTAAAAAAACATATAAAAATCATGATGCTGTTGTCTGTAAAAAGAAAAAGTTAAACTCTGTCCACGGTGGGTAAGATTACCGCTCATTTTTTAACCAAGGTTGTGACTATGTGTTCTCTCTCCCCTCTGGCTTCGCCACCCAAAACGCAAGCGCAGTTATTGGCGCAGGCGCAGCAACTCGCCGGGTATTCCCTGGGCGAGTTGGCGACGCTGGCGGGACTGCCCATTCCGCGCGACTTAAAACGGGATAAAGGCTGGATCGGCGTCCTGCTTGAGATATGGCTGGGAGCCAGCGCGGGGAGTAAGCCCGAACAGGATTTTGCTGCGCTGGGGGTGGAGCTAAAAACCATTCCGGTGGACAGCCGCGGACGTCCGCTGGAAACAACGTTTGTATGCGTTGCACCGCTAACCGGCAACAGTGGGGTAAGCTGGGAAACCAGCCATGTGCGTCACAAATTGAAGCGAGTGTTGTGGGTCCCGGTTGAAGGCGAGCGCGCGATCCCGCTGGCAGAGCGCCGGGTGGGCACTCCCCTGCTCTGGACTCCCAACGACGAAGAGGATCGCCAGTTACGCATGGATTGGGAAGAACTGATGGATCTCATTGTGCTGGGACAGGTAGAACGCATCACCGCTCGCCATGGCGAGGTATTACAATTGCGACCAAAAGCGGCTAACAGCCGTGCATTAACGGAAGCGATTGGGGCGCATGGGGAACCTATCCTTACCCTGCCGCGTGGCTTCTACCTGAAGAAAAACTTTACTGCGGCCCTGCTGGCACGCCATTTTTTACTGGCCGGGAATTAACGCCGATCTTTACCTTTCTCATTCAGCTTTAAGAATTTCCTGCTTTTTTTCTGTCAACCGTCTGCGCTATTACTAGACTAATAACAGTATCGGTCAGCGAAGAGGACAAATAAGGTGAAAAAATGGGGAGTGTTAATATCGGCTGTTGGGTTAGCCTGTGTGGTTTCAGGCTGTAGCAGCGACTATGTTATGGCAACAAAAGACGGTAGGATGATCCTTACCGACGGTAAGCCAGAAGTGGATAATGATACCGGCCTGGTGAGCTACCACGACCAGCAGGGTAATTCAGTACAGATTAACCGCGATGAAATTTCACAGATTATTGAGCGTTAAGCGTTGAAGGTCAGCCATCCGCTGGCCTTTATGATTTTTTACTTTCCCTTTTTCTTTGCCTCTGCCATTTTTATATTCCTTTGTCAGGACGTTCCTGACGTGACATAAAAAAGGAATTCGGCTATGCACTATCACCGTATCCCCCACAGCTCGCTTGAAATCAGCACCCTGGGGCTGGGCACAATGACGTTTGGTGAACAAAACAGCGAAGCCGACGCCCATGCACAGCTTGATTATGCCATAAGCCAGGGTATTAACCTGATTGACGTCGCTGAGATGTATCCCGTTCCGCCGCGCCCGGAAACGCAGGGATTGACTGAAACCTACGTCGGCAACTGGCTGGCGAAGCACGGGAGTCGTGAAAAACTGATTATCGCCTCCAAGGTCAGCGGCCCGAGCCGCAATGGCGACAGCGGTATCCGCCCGAATCAGGCACTGGATCGGAAAAATATTCGTGAGGCGCTGGATCAGAGCCTGAAACGGCTGCAAACCGACTATCTCGATCTGTACCAGGTTCACTGGCCGCAGCGTGCCACCAACTGTTTTGGCAAGCTGGGCTATAGCTGGACTGAGTCTGCACCGGTTGTCTCCCTGCTGGAAACGCTGGAGGCATTAACGGAATATCAACGCGCAGGCAAAATTCGCTACATTGGCGTTTCTAATGAAACCGCATTTGGCGTGATGCGCTATTTGCACCTGGCGGATAAACACGATTTGCCGCGTATCGTGACCATTCAGAACCCGTATAGCCTGCTCAACCGCAGCTATGAAGTGGGGCTGGCTGAGGTGAGTCAGTTTGAAGGCGTGGAGCTACTGGCGTATTCCTGCCTTGCGTTCGGCACGCTGAGCGGAAAATACCTCAACGGCGCAAAACCGGCGGGCGCACGTAATACATTGTTCAGCCGTTTTACCCGCTACAGCGGTGAACAGGCGCAAAAAGCGGTTGCCGCGTACGTCGATATTGCCAGACGCCACGGTCTCGATCCGTCGCAGATGGCGCTGGCATTCGTTCGCCGCCAGCCGTTCGTCGCCAGCACGCTGCTGGGTGCCACGACGATGGAGCAGCTAAAAGCTAATGTGGACAGTCTGCACCTGGAACTCAGTGAAGAGGTACTGGCGGAGATTGAAGCGGTGCATCAGGTATATACCTACCCGGCTCCGTAAGCGGCGGTTGTCCGCCGACGGACCCTGGCGGACAACATTTCACCTCTTTTAATCAACGTTTTCCCTCCTCTGCGATCGCATACTGGCTATCCTGTTACGTGTTAAGGATAACAACCTGTATGTTAAAATTACTGCCTTTAACCCTGCTGTTGTCAGGCGCAAGCGTGTTCTCCGTTCACGCCGCGCAATTCACCCAGGATGTGAAACTGACCAGCGCCACGCTATTTCTTTCCGCCGCTGAAATGAATGGCACAAGTGAAATCAATCTGCCTGCCGGGCAAAGTGAAATCATTTTCACTCACCTTGCCAAAAATGTTGATTATCAAAGCATTAATGTGATGATGGATCATGATGTTCAAATCTTATCATCCAGCCTGCGCACGGTGCTGGCGCAGAATGATGAAACGGCCACTCTGACCCAACTGCAAAAAAGAATTGCCGATGCTGAGCTGGAGGTTTCACGGCTTAACGCCCGCAAGGAAAGCATTGCCGCACAACTGCTGGTACTGGAAAATAATCAGACATTAAGCGGTAAAGATAAAGCGGTCAGCGCCGCAGACGTTGCCAAATATTTACAGCTGGTGCAGGAAAAAAACGACACGTTATTAACTGCGCGGGCGGAACTCGACAATCAAATCAAGGTAAAAACCCAGGAGATTGCGGAGCTGCGCAAGCAAAATCAGGACGATCGACCTGATTCACTGACCGAAAATCAGATTGTGGTAAAAGTCTTTACACCAGCCCCCGTAACCTCTCAGGCCACAGTCAGCTATATCACCCCGCTGGCGCGATGGACGCCCGCTTACGACGTACGTGCCAGCGCAATTAACCAGCCAGTGACATTAGTTTATAAAGCCCGTATTCAGCAGCACACGGGACTGAACTGGGAAAATATCGCGCTGACACTTTCGACGGTCAGGCCGGATACCTGGCTGACGTCACAGACGCTTGAGCCGCAGTATATCGGCCTGCCGTCACCAAAAGACAAAGGCTTTATGTCAGGATCGCTCAGAATAGCCGCATCACCATCTGAAAAAGGCTCTGCTGATGGCGCGTCATCACTTTCAACCAGAAGCAGAAAAGTACAGCCTGAAAACAGCGTGGGCAACCACCAGGACTTTACAGGTGCCAGTTATACTCTCTCCCTACCGTGGAATATTGAGAGTGATAACATTCCCCGCACCGTGGCGTTAAAAGAGCAAAAAATTAACGGTAAATTCCGCTATTATGCTGTGCCAAAAATAAACCCCAGCGCGTTTTTACAGGTGCAGGTTGCTGACTGGGAGACGCTGGATCTTATTCCCGGCGAGAGCCAAATCTTTTTCGCCAATAACAAAACCGGTAACGGCTATCTGGAAGCGCCAGAAGAAGGAAAAACCCTGGATATTACGCTGCAACAGGATACCAAAATCATTATTCAGCGCCGCGAAATGTTAAAAAAAGCGAATGTGGTCTCTTTCTTTGATAATGATGCGGTGCGCAATTTTAGCTATACGCTCAACGTTAAAAATAGCTATGCGCAGCCTGTCGATCTGACCGTTGTCGATCAAATACCGGTGAGTACCACTAGTGATATTGTGATTGAGAAAGCACAGCTAGGTGGAGCGCAACTGGATAAAGAAACGGGCAACGTTGAATGGACTCTGCATCTGAACGCGCGTGAAAACAGGAAAATTCCCTTCTCCTATTCCGTAAAATATCCCAAAAACGCGAGAGTGACGGGGCTTTAAAGGACGCTGCGGGTTTTGTGCCGCCTCGTCGAATACTCGCCGAGCTACCTGCCCGGTGGCGCTACGCTTACCGGGCCTACAGGGCAGCCATTTGTCCCCTTTGTAGGCCGGATAAGCGCAGCGCCATCCGGCATTACCTTCCCCCTACGTGAAGTCACCTTACCCTTTGCGACGCTGTCCCCAGATCCACAGCGCCGCAATCGCCAGCGCAAAGATTGCGCCAAACCCGACGCCCACGCCGACAATTGGCACGCCGACTTTGACTGCCAGCGAGTACAGGCCCAGCATCAGCAGCATGGCGCTGTTTTCACCGAGGTTTTGCACCGCAATCGCATTACCCGCGCCAACGGTTTTCTTGCCTCGCTCCTGCAACAGCGCATTGAGCGGCACTACAAAAAAGCCACCCATAATGCCGATTAACAGCAGCAGTCCGTAAGCCGGCAGTTGGGTATGCTGAAGCGCAAAGAAGACCACGCCCACGCCGATCAGGATACCCGCGGGCATACAGCGGGCCACGGTTTCAAGGGTGATCAGTTTCGCCGCCGCGCCTGCGCCAACAACAATCCCTACCGCCACCATCGCGTTCAGATAGGTCGGCGTGGCGTTATCGACAATGCCGAGCGCCACCGGCACCCACAGTACCAGCAGAAAACGCAGCGTCACGCCAGCGCCCCAGAACAAGCTGGTGCCAACCAGCGAAAAACGGGTCTCCGGGTTAGTCCACAGCTCGCGGCAGGCGGTAAAGAAGCTGCGGGTCATCGGCGTGAAGCGCCACGACTGGCCTGGGCGGGCTGCCGGGAGTTTCGGGATCATCACGTTAGCGACTATTGCCCCGGCATAAGCCACAGCACAGACGCCGAGCGCCGCCATCACGTGCCAGTCCGCCAGCACGCCGCCAGCCACTGACCCCAGCAAAATGGAAGCAATGGTAGAGGATTCCATCAGGCCATTCGCCTTTACCAGTTTGTCTCCGGTGGTCAGCTCGCCAAGGATGCCGTACTTGGCCGGTGAGTAAGCGGCCGCTCCCACGCCAACCAGCGTATAGCCAATAAACGGGTTAACGCCAAAGCAGATGCTGGCCGCGCCAATCAGCTTCAGGACGTTGGCAAACATCATCACTCGCCCCTTGGCAAAGCTGTCGGCGATCTGTCCCACAAACGGCGCAAAAAGTATGTAAGCACCTACAAACACCATTTGCAGGACAGGCTGGCTCCAGTCCGGGTAAAACAGTTCTTTCATCAGCGCCAGGGTGGCAAACAGCAACGCGTTATCCGCAAAAGCCGAGAGAAACTGGGCGCTAATGACCGCCTTCATTCCCTTCGACCACAGCGAGGTGTTAGTGTGTACTGACTCACTCATCTGTGTGTTCCGCCTCATCGACCATCGCTTTTAAGGTGACAAAATCCGGCTTACCGCTGCCCAGAAGCGGCATCTGCTTGATAAAGCGGATATCGCGCGGCACCGCAAGTTCAGGTACGCCGTTCGCCCGGGCGTGTTGTTGCAGCTTATCACGCGCCAGTTCGCTGTCGGTGGTAAACAGCACCAGAGCCTCGCCTTTGTTGGCATCCTGCTTGATGGCCGTGGCATGCATTTTGTCAGGTGATACCGCCAGCGCCAGCTGCTCGACCATCTCCAGCGACACCATTTCCCCGGCAATTTTGGCAAAGCGTTTGGCGCGGCCCTGAATGCGAACAAAACCCTGTTCATCAAAGGCGACGATATCTCCGGTGTCATACCAGCCGCTCTCCACCTCTCCGTTGTGGTTTTCTGCCGTCGGTGCTTCCAGTACGCCAGGATTTTCCACCCGCAGGTAGCCGCTCATAATGTTCGGCCCCTTCAGTTGCAGCCTGCCGCCCTCGTCAATGCCCGGTACCGCCAGCAGACGCGCGTCCATGCCCGGCAGAATCCGCCCGACGGTGCCGGGTTTCGCCGCCATCGGCACATTGATGGAAACCACCGGCGCGCATTCGGTCACGCCATAGCCTTCCAGCACGCGCAGGCCAAATTTATCCTGCCAGAGCTGGCGGGTGCTCTCCTGCAATTTTTCTGCACCCGCCACCACGTAACGCAGACGGAAGAAATCGTAAGGATGAGCGAAGCGGGCATAGTTGCCGAGGAAGGTTGAGGTACCAAACAGCACGGTGCAGTTGCGGTCATACACCAGCTCCGGCACGATGCGATAGTGCAACGGGCTTGGATAGAGAAACACTTCTGCGCCGGTCAGCAGCGGCGTAAACAGCCCCACGGTCAGGCCAAAGGAGTGAAACAGCGGCAGTGCCGACATAAAACGATCGTTGGCGGTAAAGTCGGCAATCGTTTTGATCTGCTCAACGTTTGCCAGAATACTTTTATGGCTGTGGACAACCCCTTTGGGATTGCCTTCCGAGCCGGACGTGAAAAGGATCACCGCCGCATCTTCCGGCTGCTGTTCAACTTGCGCCAGCCGGGGCATCAGCAAATGTGCAAAAATCCACAGCTTATCGCTGATGGTCACGTCGCTTTTTAAATCTTCCAGAAAAATCCAGCGGACCTGTTTAAGCTGCTCCGGCAGATGCCACAGCTTACCCTTATCAAGAAACTGACGTGAGGTGAAAACCGTTTTGATCTCGGCGGCAGTAATGGCGCTGGTCAGCCCTTTGACGCCCGCCGTATAGTTCATCATCGCCGGGACACGTCCGCGAGACACTGCGCCAAAAATAACGGCGGCGCTTATCGCGGCGTTGGGCAGCATCAGGCCGATTTTCTCACCCTGTACACTGTATTTTTCCAGAATACGCCCCACAAACAGCGTTTTAGTCAGCAGTTTGCGGTAGCTGTCCGGCTGGAAGTTAATATCCTCCACACAGTGCTTACCCGCGCCAAAGCGGGACTGCGCAGACAGCAGGGCTTCGAAAAGCGTCTCGCGCACACGCACGGCCATGCGCGCTTCCATCATGATTTGATGCAGCATTTCGCCCGCCATTTTACGACGGTCGCGGGCGCGTGGCGCGTCCGGCATTGGGATATGGGTCGGCGGCAGAATATGAATGGCGATGCGCGGGAACAGGCGTTGCTTCACCAGCCCTTTCAGCCGGCTGAAAAAAGTTAGCTCAGCGCCCTCGATGCGTACCGGCACAATGGTTGCGCCCGCTTTCGCCGCGACAAACGCCGCACCGTCATAAATCTTCATTAGCGAACCGGACACAGAAATGCGCCCTTCCGGGAAGATGACCACCGGTTTACCCTGCTCAATCAGGCGCACCAGATGCTTGATGGACATTGGTTTGGTCGGGTCCAGCGGCACAATATCAATCAACGGCTTAAGCCAGCGCATATACCATTGCTGGCTGATCGAGGAGTAGACCGCGAAGGTCGGGCGAACAGGCAGAAACAGCGCCAGCAGCACACCATCAATAAAGGAGACATGATTCGGGGTGATCAGTAGTTTTTGCTGATGAAGGGCCTGAGCATCGCCAGTCACTTTTACCCGGAACATGACCTGAAAAAGCTGGCGGAAAAAACTCAAAAGCATATCAACTCCCTTTGCATGACCGTCTATGTTTGCAAGCTATAGCTTTAGCATAACAGGCGCAAGCGCAAAATGGAGGCGAAAAAAAACCTGCGCATCTGCGCAGGCCGGTGTAAGAGTCAAGTACGAAGGTCGTACCAAAAAATCTCACCAATCAATACCTCTGGGATAATCAGAGTAGCAATCCTCGTTATGCGTTCACCAGCGGACAATCGCAACATCCTTGCGCAAAGTGTAACCAAAGGTATTAATTAGCTTTTTCTCGTTTCATCATCGAAATGAATACCGCCCGCGATAACATTACTGACGGCGATCACAGGCGACGGTATTCAGGCGTGCTAAGTTAATCTCCTTGAAGAACGACGGTTTTTCCGTAAAACTTATTACGATGTAAACGTTTACCCCATAAGGCAAAGTATGGCGACCATAAAAGATGTAGCCCGGCTCGCAGGCGTTTCTGTCGCCACCGTTTCACGCGTTATTAATCATTCTCCTAAAGCCAGCGATACCTCACGTCAGGCTGTACTGACGGCAATGGAATCCCTTTCCTATCACCCGAATGCCAATGCGCGTGCGCTGGCCCAACAGGCGACAGAAACTATTGGTCTGGTGGTGGGCGATGTTTCCGATCCTTTTTTTGGTGCCATGGTGAAAGCCGTGGAGCAAGTGGCCTACCACACCGGCAATTTTTTATTGATCGGCAATGGCTATCACGATGAACATAAAGAGCGGCAGGCCATCGAGCAACTGATGCGTCACCGCTGTGCTGCGCTGGTGGTACATGCCAAAATGATCCCTGATGCTGAGCTGGTGAGTCTGATGAAACAGATCCCCGGCATGGTATTAATTAACCGTATTCTGCCGGGATTTAAAGATCGCTGCGTCGCGCTGGACGATCGCTATGGCGCATGGCTTGCCACCCGCCACCTGATCCAGCAGGGCCACACCCGTATCGGCTATTTGTGCTCCAATCATGCTATTTCTGACGCGGAAGATCGTTTGCAGGGCTATTACGATGCATTAAAAGAAAGCGGCCTCCCCGTTAACGATCGACTTGTCACCTTCGGCGAGCCGGATGAAAGCGGCGGTGAGCAGGTGATGACTGAATTGCTGGGCCGCGGGAAAAATTTCACCGCCATTGCCTGCTATAACGATTCCATGGCCGCTGGGGCAATGGGCGTGCTGAATGACAACGGCATTGACGTCCCACGGGAGATCTCACTGATTGGTTTTGATGACGTGCTGGTCTCGCGCTACGTGCGCCCCCGACTGACCACCGTGCGCTACCCTATCGTCACCATGGCAACTCAGGCCGCCGAACTGGCGCTGGCGCTTTCGGAAGAACGACCGCTGCCGGAAATCACCCATCTGTTTAGTCCGACGCTGGTGCGCCGGCAGTCGGTGAGTACGTTGAACGAGGGCTGAGGGTATTCCGGCAATGACAATGTCATTGCCGTTATTTATTAATAAACCATTATTATCACCTTCCTAAATATTATCCTTTTACCATTATTCCCGCTGCACAAATAAAAGCACGTTTTGCCTGCTTTTCCTTTCTCAAAAAATGCAATCTTAATACTTTCTTACCAATGATATTGATGATTAATAAGTTAACCAAATGAATTAGGATATATATATGGCGAATATTGCATATCTTTCAATTACTGGAAAAGCACAGGGGTTGATTTCTGCTGGTTGCTGCTCTCTGGACTCCATCGGCAATAAAGGCCAGTCCTCCCATGTCGATCAAATCATGGTGTATGCCATCACCCACAATATATCAAGAGATATGAATGTTAATCATCATGAGATTGTGGTTGTAAAGCCCGTTGATAAATCCTCTCCTTTATTAGGGAAAGCGATATCAGAAAACGAAGAACTGAACTGTACCCTTGAGATCTACCGCACTAATCGCGCCGGGATGAATGAGCTTTTTTACAAGCTGACATTAAGTCAGGCGCGGATAATGGATATTGATTTTGTACTACCGCATACGCTGCTGGAGTCTGGCGGGGAAATTCAGGAAAAAGTGGCCTTCAGTTATGAAACGATTGGCTGGGAACACTGCACGGCCAAAACCAGCGCGTTTAGCTTCTGGAGTGACCGGGTGCAATAGCCGTTTTAAGGGAGAGAGACCAATGGCTGGATTAAGAAAAAATGAGCGTTCATGGGCAAACTATATGGGCGGTATACTTAATGGAAGCGAACGAATCAATGACCCCGTACCCACCCATCCCTACCTGCAAGAGATCCCGGTTCTGGAGCAAATGCTGCGTGATAATACGCAGTATTTTATGCTGCTGACTCTGGAGGAAGCACACCATATTCTCAGCGATCTGATCGGTAAGGCGGACTTTTTCTTCAGTTATCGACTGGGCGTAGGCAACATGAAAGATTTATGGGATGGCTCACGAAATATCAGTAAACTCAGCACCTGGTATAATGAAGCCGACCGTCTGGTACTGAATTACAAATGCCTGCGTATTAATGCCAAAGTCTATAAACTTCACGGTGTCACCTATATCAAAATCACCGGTTATGCCGGAATGCGCCGCATACTGAAAGGGACGCGTTATGGGACCATGCACCCACAAATGCTGGAATTAGGTATTGGTGTTCGCGGTCGATTTTATAATCTATTAAAAGGAGCGCGCTTTTGTATCCTTTTCTCACTGGCCTGGCGGGGAATCGAACTGATTTTTAAAGAGGATTATACCCTGGCGGATTTCCTGGGAGATGTTCCGATGGATGCGGCGAAAGCGCTGGTATCAGCGGGGATCGCTTTTACGGTAGGAGGGATTGCAGTGTTCTTTGGCGCTACCGTTATTGTTGCAGCAGGAATAATAATTATTCTAGGAGCCCTTATCAATGTTGGATTAAATATCCTCGATGATAATTATGGTGTTTCAAAATCACTAAAACTCAAAATTCATGAGGCGTTAGAAGAAGAATTCAAAATCCGGGAATGGCACAGGCAACATCTGCCCTATGAAATGTATCTGTATTACAATGCGAGGAACTAGTAGCAATGACAAATGAATCCCTGGATAGTTCTTTGCAAAAATGCCTTTTCTTTTTCGCAAAGATATTTTTAATAGCAATATCATTAGGTTTCATTTGGCTCGGGCTTGCCATGCCTCGCGGCGATATGCTTTCCATCTTCAAACATGGTGATGTTATCTGGTTTGACGGAGGCTCTCTCTGTGTTTTATTTTGTAGCAGTATGTTCTTCTGGCTACTAATTTATGCCATAGTTAAAAACGAAGCGCCAAATAATCAAAAGAAAAAAAAGAAAAATGCCAAACTTAAGTTATACGAACACGTAGAAAATTTTGTATGGTTCCCTCTGATAATAAGTGCCCTGGGGTTACTCATCGAGGTGTTACAGCTACCCATTATCTCTATAATAATGATTTTCACATCCTATACGCCCTGTGATAAAGATGACACCTATCTTAAATATTATTTCGTTAAAGACATCTCTATTTGCCAGACGATCGCCGTACCGAAATGGGGTTTGCCTGATTTTCTCGCTTTTCTGCGCTAAATTTTTCAGCCTCGCTATAACTTGTTCAGGCCGACATGTTCTCCAGTCGGCCTTACATCACCTTCCCCTGAAAAATCGGCACCGACTCAAACAGATAGCCGTCAAAATCCGGCGCATCCTCGTCGGACAACTCCAGCAGGCTATTTTTGACGTTTTCCAGATGTTGCCACATGGCCTGCCAGGCCCCCATTACGTCACGACGGCGCAAGGCGGCGAGGATGCTCTGGCGGTCGCCCAGCCATTTCAGGCGATAGGCGCGGCTGGCGATATGGGCGTTGAACTGCTGCCATAGCGGGTTGCCGTCCATCTGCAGCCAGATATTTTCCACCGTCATCAGCAGCATTTGATTCTGCGACGCGCCGGCCAGCACCAGATGAAACATTTTGCTGTTGTCCTGGCTGGTATCGTTGGTAGCGATGGCCCGCTGTTCCTGTTCGATAATACGGCGCAGGTTGTCTATGTCGGCACGGGTGGCCATACGGGCAGCGAAAGCAGCGATATTGCTTTCAAGCAGTTGCCGGGCCTGGAGAATTTCAAAGGGTCCGGCGTCGCTGTTTAACAGCCGCTCTTCTTCGTTCTCTGCTTCACAGGGCACCCGCATCACGTATACCCCGGAACCTTGCCGGATATCGACCGTTCCCTGCAGCTCCAGCACCAACAGAGCTTCACGCACGATCGTCCGGCTGACACCGTACTTCTCAGCAATATTGCGTTCAGGTGGAAGACGCGAGCCGGGTGGATACAGTCCCTGCACGATCTGCGCACGTAAATCTTCGCCAATTTCCTGGTAAGGTTTCTTTTCCGGCGGGACGAGGGCCTTCTCCACACTATCACCTGTACATACGTTGAGGTTAACGTCCGGGAAGGCCCGGACGTGGACAAGTTTACCAAATTTCGCACCGTTTCGGTTTTTTTCACCCGGCGATAACGCTATTTATCCTCATCGTCAACGGTCAGCGTAAGCTGTCGGCTATCGCGCAACTGACGAAACCACGTGGCGGATTTTTTCGCCCGCCGGGCGCGCTGATGATTCAGATCGATTTCTATCAGCCCGTAGCGGTTTTTAAATGCGTTCATCGGAGAAACGTTGTCGGTGAACGCCCACAACATATAACCGTGACAGTTTGCGCCATCCTCACGCGCCAGCAGCGTTTGATAAAGATGCTCGCTGATAAAACGGATGCGGTAATCATCCTCTATCACCCCGTCCGCGTTACGGAACTGCGCTTCGTTTTCAACGCCCATGCCGCTTTCGGCGACAAACCACGGAATATTGCGATACGCATTTTTGATCCGCATCGCCATGTCATAAACAATGCGCGGATAAATCTCCCAGCCGCGCGAGGTGTTCATTCGTCGACCCGGCAGTTCAAACGGTTCGTAATAATAGGCCGGATGGAACGGCGTTTGCGGATGCCAGGCACGAGACGGCGCTTTCACCCGGTGCGGGTAGTACAAGTTGATGCCCAGCTCATCGACGGTATTGTCGCGAATAATCGCCAGTTCGTCTGCCGTGTAATCCCACGCCACATTGTGCTGCTCGAGCAGCGTGAACAGCTCTGCGGGATACTCGCCATGCACCATCGGGTCGAGAAATACCCGGTTGTAAAACAGATCGTAAACCTCAGCGGCACGCAGGTCATGGGCGGCCCGCGAACGCGGATAAGTCACTTCCGGATTAAGGATGCAACCCACCGTGCCGCGATAGCCCTGCGCACGAAACAACTTCACCACTTTTGCCGTCGCCAGCGTTTTATGGTGATTCCACTGCATCCAGGTACCGGTATTCTGCTCATAGGGCCAGCGTAGCGCATCGAGGTACACCCGCGTCTGCACCACAATCGGCTCGTTAAAGGTAAACCAGCGCGTCACTTTCTGATGGTAACGCTCAAACACTTTTTGCGCGTACAGCACGTACAGTTCGACGACTTTTTTCGACGCCCAGCCGCCGTAGGTTTCCAGCAGATAGCCCGGCAATTCATAGTGCTCCAGACAGATCATCGGCTCGATACCGTGGCGCTGCATCTCGTCAAATAGCTGGTCGTAATACGCGGCATATTCTTCGTCTACCGTACCGTTTTCATAGTCGGTCAAAAAACGCGACCAGTTAATCGAGGTGCGATAATGGGTCAATCCCGCGTCTTTCATCAACGCCACATCCTCGCGGAAACGGTTGATAAAATCGGTTGCCACCGCCGGGCCGTAGCCATTGTGCCAAACGTGGCGGTCATTCTTGTACCAGAGATCCGGCCATGAATCCTGGCCCTCCTTCTTGCCGCTCCAGCCTTCGGTTTGCCACGCAGAGGCCGCAGCGCCCAGAATAAAATCCTGTGGAATGGATAATGTCTTCGTACTCATAAGATCCTCATTTGCTGGCGGCAGCCTGCTGTTCACTCAGCCGCTGCGCCTGTTCCGCGCGACGGGAGGCGATTTTGACGAACGGCAGGTAGATGATCACCGCCGTAATAATGCAGATAAGCTGGGTGACCACCGCGCCCATCGATCCGGCGGTGGAAAGCCAGGCGTTGATCAGCGGCGGCGTGGTCCACGGCACCATCACCACCGCTTTTCCGGCAAAGCCGGTCACTGTGGCAAAATAGCCAATAGATCCGGTGACCAGCGGCGTGATGATAAACGGGATCGCCAGGATCGGGTTAAGCATGATCGGCATGCCGAAAATGACCGGCTCGTTAATATTAAAAATGCCAGGCCCAATCGACAGCTTGGCGATCTCGCGCATCTCTTTACGTTTGGTGGCGATCATCACCGCAATCAGCAGGCCAATGGTCAGGCCGGAACCGCCGATGCTCATATACACATCCCAGAATGGCATGGTGATGATGTTCGGTACCTCTTTGCCCTGCTCAAAGGCGCTCATGTTGACGGTGATCGCCCCCAGCAGCAGCGGCTCGCGGATCGGCTTGATCATCTGGTTACCGTGAATGCCGATCACCCAGAACAACTGGGCGACAAACATCAGCAGCAGGATACCCGGCAGGCTTTGTACTACCCTCTCCAGCGGCTGTTGCACCACCTGGTATACCGCATCATAGAGATACATGCCGGTCAGTTGATGGAAGATGAAACCAAAGGTAGCGATCGCCGTTGTGGTAATAATCGCCGGGATCAGTGCAGAAAATGAGGCGGAGACATTCGGCGGCACGGTATCCGGCATTTTGATCTTCAGACCCGGCCGCCCTTCCAGCCAGCAGTAGATTTCGACCGACAGGATGGCGATAAACATACCGAGGAACAGGCTGCGGGTATCGGAGAACTGGCGCAGCAGGACATCTTTCACTTCATGCATCTGCCCGTCGACCATCATTTCAACGGTGGTTGGCGTGACGCAGATAAAGCAGATCACCGCCAGCAGGCCGGGAAAAAGCGTTTTAATACCGTTGATCCTTCCCAGCTCAATGCCGATTAAAAAAACGGCCCCGATGTTGAGAAAGTTTAGCGTGGCATAGTTAATGGCGCTGGTGATGGGCTTCAGAGCGGCGAGAAACGAGAGCGCCTGAAAGCTGGCCAGACCGTTTTTCGGGTCCAGCACCATGTTAGAAATCAGTACCGAAAACGCGCCGACGATAATCACCGGCATCAGCGTAATAAAAGAGGACTTGATCGCCATGATGTAGCGGTAACTGTTGAACTTCGTCGCGAAACTGCCCAGCGAGTCGATCATTTTTTCCTGAAATGCCATCGGGTATTACCTCAGAATTTTAGGGACCTGTTATCGAAATGGGGACAGCTAACGCCCATTTGGCATACCAAAAATAGTCAGGTGGCGGCAAAAGTTCTGTGATTAACGTCGCAAGATGGTGAAAGGTATTCCAGATAGCCCCTTTTCTGCATATTGGCATACCACATTAAATCCCCCTCTTACCTTTGTCATTTTCAGACAATGCTTTGCCACTATTTTTCTAAGGTTAAATCGCTATAACCCATCGTTTTTCGTTGTTAGACAGGGTGCGGGACGGCTCTTATCGTTCGTCATTATTTGTAAATGCTTACCGCACTTATCTGACGAGGGAACTCATTTGACCAGGTTACTGAAATCGCACACCACAACACCTGCGCGCTTTACGCGTGCCCTGCACATCGCGCTGCTCGGCGGCGCAGTCGCCTTTTCCTCCCTCGCCAGTGCGGACGATGTGCTCAAAGAAGGGATCACGCCGGCCACCGACGCCAGCCAGGTTCCGGCGGCGGCGAAGCTGCGTAAGGATACGGTCGTCGCGGGCATCTCTGAACCGCAGGGGATTTTCAACCCCTACTTCTTTGTCAACGGCTGGGATGAAAACGTCACCAACGTTATCTTTTCGCGTCTGATTGACTGGGACAGCCAGGGTAAACTGGTGCCGGGTCTCGCGGAGAGCTGGACGGTAAGCCCGGACGGCAAAGTTTATACCATTAAGCTGCGCCCAAACCTGACGTTTAGCGACGGTTCACCGCTTACGGCTGAAGACGTCGCCTTTACGTTGACCGTATTGTCCGATCCGAAATATGACGGCGATACCGATATTACGCTGGCCAATATTGCCGGTGGCGCGGAATACAAAGCCGGTAAAGCAGATAGCGTCAGCGGCCTGAACGTCATCGACCCGCTGACCATTGAAGTGACCACCACTCAGCCAGGCGCGACCACGCTTGCCAAAATTGGCGGACCGGTCCTGTCGAAAGCGTATTACGGCAAGAATTATCAGCGCGGCAATCTTGATTACCTGCGTACCCTGCACGGCAAGCCGCTGGGTAACGGTCCTTATATCTATGATAAGTACATTCCCGGCCAGGAGATCCGTTTCCACGCCAATCCGCATTTCTGGCGCGGTACGCCACCGACGCCACGTTTTATCTATCGTGTGACTAATCCATCGACGAATTTCCAGCTATTCCAGACCGGCGAGACGGATTACGACGCGTTCACCTCGCGCCCGGACGATATTGAACAGCTTAAGTTGCTGGGCTTTGCCAACATTAACCTGTACGGCTCCAGCGATTACAGCGAAGTGGAATTTAACGTCCGCCGCCCTGCCCTTAAGGATGCCAAAGTACGGCAGGCACTAATTTATGGCCTCGACCGTCAGAAGCTTATTGATGTGGTGTATCAGGGCTATGGCAGCGTGGCGATTGAACCCATCGCGCCGATTTCCTGGGCGTATAACCCGCAGGGGGTGAATCCGTATAAATACGATCCGGCACAGGCGAAAAAGCTGCTGGATGAGGCGGGCTGGAAAGCCGGTCCCGACGGCATCCGGGTGAAAGAGGGGAAACGCCTTGAACTGACGCTGTTGGTGAGCAAAAAAGTGCTCAACGACGCGCTGATCCCCATCGCCAAAGAAAACTGGCAGCAGATTGGGGTGGTATTAAAACCGCAGGTCGTTGACTTCAACGCCCTGATGGCGCAGCGCAAATCCGGTAATTACGATCTGGCATCGTTCAGCACCAGCACCCTGAACGATCCGCACGACGGGGTGTGGGATTTCTACAGTACCGAAGCGAAAGAGTCAGGCTATAACAATCCGCAAGTTGATAAGCTCATCAACGAGGGCAACGCCACGCTGGATGTGGAAAAACGCAAACCCATTTACCACCAGCTCTACAAAGTGCTGGCGGAAGATCCGCCGGTCATCCTGCTGGGCAACCGGAAAATTCTTTCTGCCAGCAGCGCCCGCGTTACCGGCTTTAAGCCCGATATTTACAACGGTCTGACCGGCAGCCTGCCGGATGTGAAAATCGTTAAATAGTGCCGTCATCCTCGCCGCCGCCCCTTCAGCCGGGCGGCGGCCGTGAGAAAACCATGAGAAATTTTATCCTGCGGCGGCTGCTGCAAACCCTGCCGATGCTGTTGCTCGCCTCGTTTATTATTTTTATGCTGTTCGCCAAAACGCCCGGTGACTTTATCGACGGCAACATCACGCTGACTGCCGCCCGGGCCGCCGAGCTGAAAGCGATTTATGGCCTCGACCAGCCACTACTGAGCCGCTATCTGCACTGGCTGGGCCAGCTTGCGCAGGGCGATTTAGGGTTTTCCTTGCAGTATCAAATCCCGGTCAGCCAGCTTTTAAACCAGTACATCTGGAACTCATTTTTGCTGGCCAGCGTGGCGCTGGTGTTTTACTGGGGCATCGGTCTGGCAGTCGGTATTGTCTCGGCGTTGAAACCTAACTCGCTGTTCGATCATCTGGTCAGCGTGGGGGTATTCGCCGCCATGTCGTTCCCGACCTTTTTCCTTTGTCTGCTGCTGATTAAGTGGTTCGCAGTCGATCTGCACTGGTTGCCGGTGGGCGGCATGACCAATACCGGCAGCGACGACAGCGGCTGGGCGTGGATGATGCAGGTGGCGGCGCATTTGATCCTGCCGGTGCTGGCGTTGGTGATGCTGCAGGCGGGTAGTCTGACGCGCTATTTCCGCGCCAGTATGCTCGACGTGGTGAAGATGGATTTTATCCGTACCGCCCGCGCTAAAGGGCTGCGCGAGCGGACGGTGATTTTTAAACACGCGCTGCGCAATGCGCTGCTGCCGATTATCACCCTGCTCGGCTTTGAGCTACCGGGGCTGTTCTCCGGGGCCATCATTACCGAAAAAGTGTTTAACTGGCCAGGTGCCGGACATATTCATATTGATTCGCTGGCGGCCCGCGACTATCCGGTGCTGATGGGCTTTACCCTGTTCCTGGCGGTATTAACCATTATCGGCAACCTGCTTGCCGACGTGCTTTACGCGTGGGCCGACCCGCGCATTCGGGTGAAATCGTAATGTTCAGTTCTCTGTTCTCAACGCAACGCCGCCTGCGTAAAGCGGACATTGCGGCGCTCTCGCAGGTCACGCCGTCTCCGTGGCGTCAGGCGTGGCGCACGCTGCGGCGCAACCCGCTTGCCATGTTATGTCTGGTCATCCTGATGGTGATGGCTTTCTGGTGCGTGCTGGGTCCGCTCTGGTCGCCATGGAAAGATGACGCCACCGATGTGCTGATGATCAACAAACCGCCGGGCGCAGAGCACTGGCTCGGTACCGATTTTCTTGGCCGCGACGTGTATACCCGCCTGCTGCTGGCCGGGCGCATTTCATTAATTATTGGCCTGCTGACCATGCTGCTGTCGGTGACGCTCGGCTATTTACTCGGTGCGGTGTCAGGCTACGTGGGCGGCATTACTGACAAGCTGATCATGCGGCTGGCGGATCTGGTGATGACGATCCCCAGTCTGCCGCTGCTCATCGTCGCCGGAGCCATGCTCTCGGAGCTGGATTTTTCCCCGGACTCGCGCATTTATATGGTGATTATCATGCTGAGCCTGCTGGAGTGGCCAAAGCTGGCGCGGCTGGTGCGTGGCCAAATTCTTTCCCTGCGCGAGCGCGATTTTATGCTGGCAACCCGGGTGCTGGGACTGTCGGCGCGCCGCCGCCTGTTCGGCCATCTGTTGCCTAATACCATCCCGATTCTGGTGGTGATGGCAACAATGGCGGTGGCGAACGCCATTCTCAGCGAGTCGGCGTTAAGCTACCTCGGCCTTGGCGTGGTCCCGCCCACGCCATCGTGGGGCAATATGATGGATGCCGCTAACAGTCTGATCGACTTTCAGCGCCGCCCGTGGCTATGGATGCCGCCGGGGATCGCCATTTTTATTACGGTAATCGCCATCAACGTGCTGGGCGACGGTCTGCGCGATGCGCTCGATCCGAAAATGAAACGGAGCCTGAAATGAGCGAGCCGTTAATTAGCTTTGATCGTCTCTGCGTGTCGTTTGCCGCCGAACAAGGCCGCGTGCGGGCAGTTCAGGACGTTTCATTCGCTATCAACGCCGGGCAAACCGTGGGCGTGGTCGGCGAGTCAGGCTGTGGCAAAAGCGTGACAGCCATGTCACTGATGGGTTTACTGCCGCCACAGGCGGCGCGTCTCGACGGCGGAGAAATTCGTTTTCAGGGTCGCGATCTTTTACGCCTCAAGCCCGCACAGATGGCGGATATTCGCGGTAACGAGCTGGCGATGATCTTTCAGGAGCCGATGAGCGCCCTTAACCCGGTGCTGACCATTGGCGATCAGCTATGTGAGCCTGTAATTCGTCATCGTGGCGAATCGCCGAAAGTCGCCTGGCAACACGCGATCCAGCAACTTACCGAGGTGGGTCTTGCGCGGGCGGAAAGCCTGATGAGCAGTTATCCGCACCAGCTCTCAGGCGGTATGCTCCAGCGGGTGATGATTGCGATGGCGTTAAGCTGCCAGCCGAAACTGCTGATTGCCGACGAACCGACGACCGCGCTGGACGTCACGGTACAGGCGCAGATCCTCAGCCTGCTGCGCGAGCAGGCGCGCGACCATCACATGGCGTTAATGCTGATCACCCACGATCTCGGCGTTATCGCCCAGATGGCGGAGCGCGTGGTGGTGATGTATGCCGGGCGCATTGTCGAACAGGGGGCCACGGCGGAGGTCCTGCGCGAGCCGCTTCACCCTTATACGCAGGGGTTGATCGCCTCGCGTCCAGTGCCCGGTCAGCGTCGTCGCCGTTTGTACTCCATTCCCGGCCAGGTACCGGATCTGGCCGCGTTGCCGCCTTATTGTGCCTTCAGCGATCGCTGCGCGCGTGCCACCGACCGCTGCCGTCAGGGCGTGCCACCGCTGGTCGGCCAGACGCGGCAGGCGGCGTGTTTTTACAGTGGCTTACCGGAGGCGATGCCATGAGCGATTATCTGATTGAAGTGGAGGGGCTGAAAAAGCATTTTCCACTGCGTGACGGCCTGTTTGGTCAGGAAACCGGGCAGCTACGCGCTGTCGATGGCGTCAGCTTTAGCATTCGCCAGGGCACAATTTTTGGTCTGGTCGGTGAATCCGGCAGCGGCAAAACCACCGTCGGACGCACGTTACTTGGGCTGTATGACAAAACGGCGGGCAGCGTAAAATATCGCGGTCAGGATCTGCACGCTCTCTCCGCCCGCGAACTGCGTGCGCTGCGCCCGAAGATCCAACTGGTGTTTCAGGACCCGTACAGTTCGCTAAACCCGCGCATCCGCGTCGGCGATGCCATCGGCGAAGCCATGCTGGAGCACAAACTCTGCACCCGTCGCGAATTGCGCGAGAAAGTCATTGAGGTCATGAAAATATGCGGTTTATCAGCACAACACTATAACCGCTTCCCGCACGAGTTTTCCGGTGGCCAGCGCCAGCGCATCGGCATTGCGAGAGCGTTGATCCTGAACCCGGATTTTATTATTGCCGACGAACCGATCTCGGCGCTGGATGTCTCGATACAGGCGCAAATCATCAACCTGTTCTCCGATTTACGCGACGATCGCGGCGTAACGTTTCTGTTCATCTCTCACGATTTGGGCGTAGTGGAACATCTGTGCGATGACGTGGCGGTGATGTATTTGGGCCAGCTGGTCGAAACCGCCAGCCGCGACGCACTGTTCAGTCAGCCGCTCCATCCTTATACGCAGGCGCTGCTGGCCGCCGTACCCACGCTGGAACCGGGCCGTGCTCCGGTCGCGGCGGTGCGCGGAGAAATTCCCGATCCATCACGTCCCCCTTCCGGCTGCCGTTTTTCTTCCCGCTGCCCATATGCCGTGGCGCGCTGTCGCAGTGAGATCCCGACGCTACGGGAAGTGGCAGATGGCCATCGTGTGGCCTGCCATCTGGTCAATACCTGAGCATTTTATCCGCCAGCGACCACGAAAGGCGTGGTTGCCGGGAGGAATGTTGATCAAAGTACAATCCTGGAGCACGCGTTCTTTTTCCCCACAATGTCTATGTTAAACTGCGGTAATCACGTGGCATCAGGAACATATAATGGCAACAATGCTGGATGTCTCACTACGCGCCGGGGTCTCGAAAGCGACGGTTTCGCGCGTACTGAACGGCACAGGACAGGTTAAAGAAAGCACCCGTCAGCAGGTGTTTAAGGCCATGGAAGAGCTGGGCTATCGCCCTAATTTTCTTGCCCGCTCGCTGGCGAACCGCACCAGCAACAGCATTGGTCTGGTGGTCTCAACCTTTGATGGTTTTTATTTTGGTCGTCTGCTACAACAGGCCGCACGTCAGACGGAATCCTATGGCAAGCAGTTGATTGTGACCGACGGGCACGACATGCCGGAGTGTGAGGAGCAGGCGGTGCAGATGCTGGCGGACCGCCACTGTGACGCCATCGTGCTCTATACCCGCTTTATGAGCGAGAAGACGATGACCTCCCTCATTACGTCACTGCCGATGCCGCTGGTGATCATTAACCGCGATGTCAGCTCCGCGCGCGAACGCTGCGTGTTCTTCGAGCAGCAGGACGCCGCGTTTCAGGCGGTGGAGTATCTGATTTGTCAGGGCCATCGGGACATCGCCTGTATTACCGTTCCGATCCACACCCCGACCGGCAAAGCGCGGTTGATGGGTTATCGCCAGGCGCTGGAAAAGCACGGCATTCCTCTGGACGAGGGAAAAATCAAATACGGTGATGCCAGCATGACGCGCGGCTATGAGCTGTGTCAGGAATTACTGGCGGAAGAGGTAAAATTCAGCGCGCTATTTACCTGTAACGACGATATGGCATTAGGGGCGTCAAAAGCGGTGCATCAGGCGGGGCTGCATATTCCGCAGGATATTTCGCTGTTCGGCTTTGACGATGCCCCCAGCGCTCGCTGGCTGGAACCGGGGCTTTCCACCGTTTACCTGCCTATCGACACGATGATTGCCACTGCTATCGATCAGGCAATGAAGCTGGTGAGCGGCGATCCACTGGAGCCGATCCCGCCTTTCACCGGTAAATTAATCCTGCGCGACTCGGTCAGCACAGGACCGTATTTCAATCAAAGCAACTCCAGCGCCAGCAGTTCATCAATGGTCTGACGGCGGCGGATCAAACGCGCGTGTCCGCCGTCAAACAGCACTTCCGGCAGCAGTGGTCGGCTATTGTAGTTGGACGACATTGACGCGCCATAAGCGCCGGTGTCGTGGAGAACCAGATAATCACCCGGCGCGACCGCAGGCAACGCGCGAGTTTCCACTTTCCCGCCCTCTTGCTGGGTAAACACATCGCCCGACTCACACAGCGGCCCGGCCACTACCGTCTCCAGCAGCGGCGCGTCACGCAGATCCCGTCCGTCAGCGGCCAGTGCGCTGATGTGGTGATAGCTGCCGTACATCGCCGGGCGCATCAGGTCGTTAAACCCGGCGTCGATGAGCACAAAATGTCTGCTGCCCATCGCTTTGACGCTTCGTACCTGCGAAACCAGCACCCCGGATTCAGCAACCAGAAAACGTCCCGGCTCAATTTCCAGGGTGACCGGATGGCCGAGATGGCGGGCAATCTGCTCCCGCGCCGCGTTCCACAGGCCGAAATAGTGATCGGTATCGATTGTCTCATCGCCTTCGCGGTAAGGGATCGACAACCCGCCGCCCGCTGAAATGGCCTCCAGATCCTGATCGGCATCGATCACCTGCTGCACCATCGCACCGCACACCTGTTCCAGATGGGCGTAATCCACGCCGGAGCCAATATGCATATGAATGCCGACCAGATGCAGCCCATACTGGCGGACCGTTGCCAGCGCGGCCGGCAGATCCGCATACCAGATCCCGTGTTTGCTGTTTTCACCACCGGTGTTGGTTTTCTGGCTGTGCCCGTGTCCGAAACCCGGATTCACCCGTAGCCAGACGCGATGGCCGGGAGAGACCTGCCCCAGTTGTTCGATCATATCAATCGACCCGGCATTGACGGGGATCTGCAATTCATGCACCCGTGCCAGCGTCGCGCGATCGATAAGATCGGCGGTAAACACAATATCGTCCGGGTGAGTTTGCGGATCGTAACCTGCCGCCAGCGCGCGCTCGATTTCGCCCAGCGACACTGAATCCACCTTCACCCCCTGCTCACGCATCAGACGCAGAATATGAATATTTGAGCAGGCCTTTTGTGCAAAACGCACTACGTCGAAGCGGCTCAGCAGGGCAATCTGACGGCGAATGATCTGTGCATCGTAGACCCAGACCGGGCAGCCAAATTCAGCGGGAAGACGTAACAGATTTTCAGCGTTTAAATCGCTGTCGGTAGTGTGCAGATCGCGTGGCATAGGTGACTCCCTTCAGAGGTTTTTACCATTACGCCACAGCGCGATACCAATAAAAAATATCGTTTTATCGTGACTCTATGCAAAAATGATATGGTTTCCTTCCACTGGAGTCGCCATGCCCGCCGTCAATTTACGTCATATTGAGATTTTTCATGCGGTAATGACTACCGGCAATCTTACCGAGGCCGCGCAGATGCTGCATACCTCGCAGCCAACGGTCAGCCGGGAACTGGCGCGCTTTGAAAAGGTACTAGGGTTAACCCTGTTTGAACGTACCCGCGGCCGGTTGCATCCGACAGTGCAAGGGCTGCGGCTGTTTGAAGAGGTGCAACGCTCATGGTACGGACTGGATCGGATTGTCAGCGCGGCGGAGGGATTGCGCGAATTTCGTCAGGGAGAGCTGTCTATCGTCTGCCTGCCGGTGTTTTCGCAGTCTTTTTTACCGCGCCTGCTCCAGCCTTTTCTGGCTCGCTACCCGGATTTGAGCCTGAATATTGTGCCGCAGGAGTCGCCGTTGCTGGAAGAGTGGCTCTCGGCACAGCGTCACGATTTAGGGCTTACTGAAACGCTGCATACCCCGGCGGGTACTGAACGTATGCCGCTACTGACCCTTAATGAAGTTTGTGTGCTTCCACTGGATCACCCGTTAACGGCTCGTACGCTGCTAACACCAGCCGATTTTCACGGTGAAAATTATATCAGCTTGTCGCGCAGCGACAGTTATCGTCAGCTCCTTGATAGCCTGTTCAACGAGCAGCAGATAAAACGCCGGATGGTGGTGGAAACCCACAGCGCCGCATCGATTTGCGCGCTGGTGCGTGCTGGGGTGGGGATCTCCATCGTCAACCCGCTGACCGCACTGGATTATGCGGGAACCGGAGTGGCGGTGCGGCCCTTTAGCATCGACGTTCCTTTTACCGTCAGCCTGATCCGCCCGCTGCACCGCCCGGCTTCAGCGCTGGTTGAGGCGTTTACTACTCACCTGAAAGCCAGCCTGCCGCTTATTACCGTCCCCCTGGAGGCTATTCTCAGGAAAGCATAAAATCCACCGCATCCGCCGCGTGAATAGCGGCGGTATCAAATACCGGAATCGGACTGAGTTCAGCAGGCACCAGCAGGCCAATTTCGGTGCAGCCAAAAATCACCCCTTCCGCGCCCTGCTCTGCCAGCTGCTGAATGACCCGAAGATAGTACTCACGTGATGTTTCGCAAAAAGTCCCGAGGCATAATTCATCAAAGATAATCTGATTGATACGCAGACGGTCCTCCGCTTCCGGGATCGGGGTTTCAATGGCAAATTGCTGCTCGAGACGGCCACGGTAAAAGTCCTGCTCCATGGTATAGCGGGTGCCAAGCAACGCCACGCGTCGCAGGTTCTGTTTTTCAATGGCGCGTCCGGTCGCATCGGCAATATGTAAAAAGGGCAGTGAACAGCGCGCTTCTATCTGACTCGCCACTTTATGCATGGTGTTGGTACACAGCACAATACCTTCGGCTCCGGCGCGCGCCAGCCCTTCTGCCGCCTGCGCCAGCATCTCCCCGGCCTTTTCCCACTCGCCGCTGGCCTGGCACGCTTCAATGTCGTGAAAGTCCACACTGTGCAGTAGCAGGCTCGCAGAATGCAACCCGCCAAGCCGCTGTTTAACCCCTTCATTGATTAATCGGTAATAAGGAATCGTTGATTCCCAGCTCATACCGCCCAGTAAGCCTATGGTTTTCATATCACGGTCCGCCTTCGGGAGAAAAGGCTAGTGAAGCAAAGATACTCCGGCCTTTCCACTCTTTTACACGCACGGATGTCTTTTAATGAACTGAAATCGCGTTTCGACCTCGATCACATTTCCACTATTAAAGACATGGCTCAGCTAATAAATAGTTATAAAATTAGCTGAAACAACATTTTAAATATATAAATCAAAGGTTAAAATCATGTTAGCTATGAAAAAATAATATTACAAAACAACGTGTAATGATTATTCCCATTAATTTAATCATTCATCAAAATTATTTATTACTTTCTATTGAAACAACGAGGTTAATTAACCTACTTCATTTTTAGAAAATTATTAGCCAGGACGGTCACTATGAATGAAAACAGACTCCTGGGATTGGCATGGATATCACCTTACATTATCGGGTTACTCATTTTTACTGCCTTTCCCTTTTTTGCCTCGTTCGCACTCAGCTTCACCGAGTACGATTTAATGAGCCCGCCGCAGTTTAACGGCATCGAAAACTATCGTTATATGTTTAACGATGATGCGCTGTTCTGGAAATCGCTGGGCGTTACCTTTGCCTATGTTTTCATCACTATTCCGCTGAAACTGGCCTTTGCGCTCGGGATCGCGTTTGTGCTGAATTTTAAGCTGCGCGGGATCGGTTTTTTTCGTACCGCTTATTACATCCCCTCCATTCTCGGCAGCTCGGTGGCGATTGCCGTATTATGGCGTGCACTGTTCTCTGTTGACGGCCTGCTGAATAGTATTCTGGCTGTTTTCGGCATAGAGGCGATTAACTGGCTGGGCGAGCCGCCGCTGGCGCTGCTTTCCGTGACCCTGCTTCAGGTCTGGCAGTTTGGTTCGGCGATGGTGATTTTTCTCGCCGCACTGCAAAACGTTCCGCAATCGCAATATGAAGCCGCGTTAATCGACGGCGCAACGCGCTGGCAAATGTTTACCAAAGTCACCATTCCCCTGATTACGCCAGTAATTTTCTTTAACTTCATTATGCAAACTACCGGCTCCTTTCAGGAATTTACCGCGCCGTTTGTCATTACCGGCGGCGGTCCGACCTACTACACCTATTTATTCTCACTGTATATCTACGATACCGCCTTCAAATATTTCGATATGGGATATGGGTCGGCGCTGGCGTGGATACTGTTTTTAGTCGTCGCGCTGTTCGCAACCGTTGCTTTCAAAACGTCGAAATATTGGGTGTTTTATTCTGCTGATAAAGGGGGAAAAAATGGCTGAGATTGACGACAGCATAACGGTTATGAGCGAGGCAGATCGGGAAGTGGCCCGTACCCAACGGCGGCAAAAAATCAGCGCGGCGATCCGCTACATGATTTTGCTGATAGTGGGTTTGATGATGCTCTATCCCCTGGCGTGGATGGTTTCGGCGGCATTTAAACCCAACCATGAGATCTTCACCACCCTCAATCTATGGCCGTCGAGTCCCACATGGGATGGCTTTGTTAATGGCTGGAAAACCGGTACGGAATATCATTTCGGGCATTACATGCTCAATACGTTTAAATATGTGATCCCGAAGGTCGTGCTGACGGTGATTTCGTCAACGATCGTAGCCTATGGTTTTGCGCGCTTTGAGATCCCCTTTAAAAAATTTTGGTTTACCACGCTCATTGCCACCATGCTATTGCCGGGTACCGTTCTGCTGATCCCACAATATCTGATGTTTCGTGAGATGGGCATGTTGAACAGCTACCTGCCGCTGTATATTCCCACCGCTTTTGCCACCCAGGGTTTCTTCGTGTTTATGCTTATCCAGTTTTTACGCGGTGTACCGCGTGATATGGAAGAAGCCGCCCAAATTGACGGTTGTAATTCAGTACAGGTCTTGTGGTACGTGGTAGTGCCCATTCTGAAACCGGCGATGATTTCCGTGGCGTTATTTCAGTTTATGTGGTCGATGAACGATTTTATCGGTCCACTGATTTACGTCTATAGCGTGGATAAATATCCCATCGCATTGGCACTTAAAATGTCCATTGACGTTACCGAAGGTGCGCCGTGGAACGAAATTTTGGCAATGGCGAGCATTTCCATTGTGCCATCCATCATTGTCTTCTTCCTGGCACAACGCTACTTCGTGCAGGGCGTTACCAGCAGTGGAATTAAAGGCTAAAAGGGAAATAACATGGCTGAAGTCATTTTTAATAAGCTGGAAAAAGTGTATTCCAACGGCTTTAAAGCCGTACACGGTATCGACCTGTCCATTGCAGACGGTGAGTTTATGGTGATTGTTGGCCCGTCTGGCTGTGCCAAATCCACCACGCTGCGTATGCTGGCGGGTCTGGAAACTATCAGCGGCGGAGAGATACGCATCGGCGATAAAATCGTCAATAACCTTGCGCCTAAAGAGCGTGGAATAGCGATGGTATTTCAAAATTATGCCCTCTATCCACACATGACAGTGCGTGAGAATCTGGCGTTTGGCCTGAAGTTAAGTAAGCTGCCGAAACAACAGATTGCGCAGCAGGTGCAAGAGGCAGCACAAATTCTGGAGCTGGAAGATCTGTTGGATCGCCTGCCCCGCCAGCTCTCGGGGGGTCAGGCACAGCGTGTAGCCGTTGGTCGTGCAATAGTGAAAAAGCCTGACGTATTCTTATTCGACGAGCCCCTTTCCAACCTGGATGCCAAACTGCGTGCCTCAATGCGCATCCGTATTTCCGATCTGCATAAGCAGCTTAAAAAATCCGGCAAACCTGCGACCACGGTGTATGTCACGCACGATCAAACGGAAGCGATGACGATGGGGGATCGGATCTGCGTGATGAAACTGGGTCATATTATGCAGGTCGATACCCCTGACAATCTGTACCACTATCCGCAGAATAAATTTGTCGCAGGCTTTATTGGCGCACCAGAGATGAATATCCGCAGCAGCCGACTCGTTGAGGATGCAGGGCAGTTGTGCATTACCGTCGGTGAAGAAAAAATGCCGCTGGATGAGAGGCTAAAAGAAAAAGTGGCGGCCTGGAAAGAGCAGGAGGTTTTCTTTGGCATTCGCCCGGAATTTGTTCATCTCTCCGATACGCCCTTTGCGCACGGCAGCTGTTCAGGTGAGATTATGCGTGTAGAAAATATGGGGCATGAGTTTTTTATTTATCTTCACGTAGCAGGGTATGAGCTCACCGCCAGACTGCCGTCAGACCAGGCCAAAGCGATGATTGAGAAGGGACTGCACCGCACGGTTTATTTCCGCTTTGATATGGATAAATGCCATATTTTCGATGCGCAAACGGAGCTGAACGTGTCGTTATAGATGAAACAGCCCTGCCGGTTTCCGGCAGGGCTGTTTATTTTTTGCGCCTATAAAACCTGCCCGCGGGTACAATGCAGAATCGCCGCATAATTTTCGGTCTTTTTCTCCCAATGCAACAGTATCCAACAAAAACGATCCATCCATCTGTGTGTTCTCTTCCTCACAACATTACGCCATTGCTGACACTGACGATGAGCAGAACTTGATGAACCTATCCCGGCAATCCTGTTCTTAACGTGCTGTAGTGTGAAGATCGATCAGCCGGGCTTTAACGAGCGATGGGCATTGCAGTTTACCCATGTTATTATTTCTACTTAAGGATAATTTACAGGAGGTTTCACTACGTCAATGAAAAAGAGAATATTTTCATTTTTATGGATGGTAATGCTCATCCCTTCTTTTTATGTAAATGCATTACCTCAGCATGATTTGATCACGCCAGATAATTTATTTTCGAAAACCAAACCGCAATGTGTTGGTCTATATGTAGTCGATGTACCTGAATCTTTTAAAAATGACCGAAATAAAGCGAGATATGATGATTTTGAAATTAAAAGTCAACTTATCTCACCATCAGTATTTAAGCAACGAATAGCATTAAGAGAACAAGAACTTAATGCCGAAGGTCACCGTTCTGGTTATGAAGTTGAAAACTTACCTTTTATCAAGGAAATTATTACACTCCCCAATGATAAAGGTGTTATATTTGATCGAAATAGTCCTTATGACGATGATTCAGGCCGGGTTTTGGAAGCGCATATATACATCCACAATACCGCATTCATTATCGAAACAGATATAGTGGACCTGTCAAACCCGAACCATAAGGAAAGGAAATACATCAACGCTGGTCTTACAGAAGCGCAACTGACTAATAAACCGGCTAAATTAGCTGCGCTGCGATCATTAATTTCACGATTAAGTGGACGATTAGAGCATGAAATTCCGGCCGAAAAAGGTGTATGTATTCCGAATGGATTTATCGCTGACGATAACAAAGAACATGAAATCGTTACTGGGTTTAATTATGAAAATAATGACTTCCTGTTTAGTTTAATTAATGATAACACAGTTATTGTTGATGCTGGTGATACACTCTTCGGCCGCAGTAATGAAATGAATGAAGTGCTTAAGAAGGCCCATATGGAAACCATAAAAAAAGAAGCGTTAACTCTGCATGGAATTCCAGCTGAAAAATGGCTTTTTAGAGATATTGAACTCCACAAACAAAAAGGATCACAGGTTTATTTTATCCTTTATGCCAATGAAGCCGTTGCAACAGCAATTAAACCTGTAGTTAGGTTCAACCTTCACAACCAATACAGACAGACACGCTATAGCGAAACACAGATGATCGAAATTGGGAACCGGTTAATAAACTCTCTTCGCTATAAACCGAATGCATTCTAAAAAAAGGTACCGATGGCGGTAGCATTAAGAGAGTAGTGACTGAAATCAAGCAAGAAATGGCATAAGAAAACGGCTCCCTGTAGTGGAAGCCGTTATTGTACTGTAGTTTAAGGATTGATTACCCAGCCATTAATCGATAGGCATTATGCCCACTGGCAGGTTTTTCGCGCTATCCGGCAAATTAACGAGCCAGCCAGCCGCCGTCAACGGCAATGGTATAGCCGTTGATGTAGTCAGACGCGCTGGAGGCGAGGAAAACCACCGGCCCCATCAGATCGCTCGGCAACCCCCAGCGGCCCGCCGGGATACGGTCAAGAATTTCAGCACTACGCTGTTCATCAGCACGTAACTGTTGCGTATTGTTGGTCGCCATATACCCCGGCGCAATCGCATTGACGTTGATGTTATGCTGCGCCCACTCGTTCGCCATCAGGCGGGTAATCCCCATTACGCCGCTTTTCGACGCGGTATAGGACGGAACGCGAATCCCGCCCTGGAAGGACAGCATGGAGGCGATGTTAACGATCTTCCCGCCGTTGCCCTGGGCGATAAAATGCTTCGCCGCCGCCTGCGACATAAAGAACACGCTCTTGATGTTCAGGTTCATCACGTCGTCCCAGTCTTTTTCGCTGAAGTTAATCGCATCTTCACGACGGATCAGTCCCGCATTGTTGACCAGAATATCAATATGACCAAATTCGGCCACGGCGCGTTCCAGCAGTGCCGGAATACCGTCAATCTGACGCAGGTCGGCGGTCAGGCTAAGAAAACGACGGCCCAGCGCAGTGACACGCTCAATGGTTTCCGTCGGCTCCACGATATTAATACCCACGATGTCACAGCCGGCCTCGGCCAGACCCAACGCCATGCCTTGTCCCAGACCGGTATCACAGCCCGAGACTACCGCAACTTTACCTTGCAGAGAAAATGCTTCCAGAATCATTTTTTGTTCCTTACCTTTAGAGCCTGTCACCACAGGCAAACTATGACTGATGCCAGGTGCGACTAGCGCAAATCTTTCACCGCGACGTGGTCCATATCATCGAAAACCTGATTTTCACCGACCATACCCCAGATGAAGGTATAAGCTTTAGTGCCAACGCCGGAGTGAATGGACCAGCTCGGGGAAATGACCGCCTGCTCGTTTTGCATGATGATGTGCCGCGTTTGCTGCGGTTGCCCCATCATATGGAACACGCAGGTGTCCTCATCCATATTGAAATAAAAGTAGACTTCCATACGGCGCTCATGGGTATGGCACGGCATGGTGTTCCACAGGTTGCCGGGAGCCAGCTCGGTCAGGCCCATGCTAAGCTGACAGGTTTCCAGCACGTCCGGAATGAAATATTTATTGATGGTACGACGGTTGCTGGTGAGATTATCCCCCAGCGTGACCGGTGACACGTCGGCAGGCGTCACTTTCTTCGTCGGATAAGTGGTATGTGCGGGCGCGCAGTTGTAGTAGAACTTCGCCGGTTTTGCTGCATCAATGCTGGCAAATACCACTTCTTTCGCGCCTTTACCCACATACAGCGCATCACGATGGCCGATTTCATGGCAGGTGCCGTCTACCGTAATGGTGCCCGGACCACCAATATTAATCACGCCCAGCTCGCGACGTTCAAGAAAGTAGCTCACCCCAAGCTGCTTACCCACTTCGCCGCCGACGGAGACGCTTTTAGCCACGGGCATAATGCCGCCGACGATAATACGGTCAATGTGGCTGTACACCATGGTGTATTCATCGGCCACAAATACGTTTTCGACTAAAAATTCTTTGCGTAACCCTTGAGTATCCAGTGTTTTCGCATGATCGCTGTGGATGCTTTGTCTGATGTCCACGTTACCTCCAGAAGAGAGCCTGTGAGCCTGAACGGCTCGTGAAGCGAACGCTGGTTTCGCTCAGTTGATGTGCTCATCTTAGCCCTCATGAAACGTCTTTTCAATTATAAATAAAACAACGTTTCAATTTTTCTACTAATAAAGTTCAGAAATGTCGCTACGATCGCAAAACCCGTTGTTCAACGGCACGTGCAGCATTAAAACAGCCTGAATGACAGGGCGTTGAATCACCTTCAAAAAATGACGCCAGAAAATAAAAAGCTGGCAATAACGTCAAGATTCTACCGGGCAGGATCACAAAAGGTATGGATATGGCGAAGGTTTTAAGGAAATTCTCGTAAATGCGTTGAGCGTCACAGATTATGAAACGGCGTTTCTATAAATTAATACTCTATTTTCAAATACGGAAACTCCTGAATTGTCAGCGTCATCGTATGAGTGAAATGAGAACTTCTGTAACTGGCCTTTGCCCTCTTTGTGAGGGCTTTTTTTTGCTGACAGACGCGCAGATTAAAGCAGGGAAAGGTTAATCACGTTCTATTGCCAGGGCTACCCCCTGACCGCCGCCGATACAAAGCGTTGCCACGCCGCGCCGCGCCTGGCGCTTCATCATCTCATGCACCAGTGAGACCAGAATACGGCATCCGGATGCGCCAATAGGATGCCCCAGCGCAATGGCTCCCCCGTTTACATTCACCCGACTGGCATCCCATTCCAGCATTTTACCCACTGAAATAGCCTGCGCAGCAAAAGCTTCGTTAACCTCAAGGAGGTCAACCTCAGCCAGCGACCACCCCGCTCTCTCCAGGCAACGGCGCGTGGCGTAAACCGGTGCAATACCCATCAGGGCAGGATCAACACCGACACTGGCGAAAGCACGAATTCGCGCCAGCACCGGTAAATTCAGTTCCTGCGCTTTTGCTTCGCTCATCATCATAACGGCTGCTGCACCATCATTGATCGACGAGGCGTTACCCGCCGTTACTGAACCACTGCGGTCAAAAGCCGGAACGAGGCGGGCCAGTCCTTCAGCACTGGCATCGGTACGGGGTTGTTCATCGGTATCCACCAGAAGGCTTGCCCCATCGGCGCGTACTGTCGCAACCGGGACAATCTCCTCTTTAAAGCGTCCGGAATCAATTGCCAGGCGCGCTTTGTGCCATGAGCGTAACGCCCAGTCATCCTGTAATTCACGGCTGATACCATATTCACGTGCCAGATTCTCAGCCGTTACGCCCATATGATAATCATTAAAGGCGTCCCACAGCCCGTCATGGACCAGACTATCAATTAACTGGCTGTTGCCCAGTTGCGCGCCGGTACGACTGTCGGTCAAGACATGTGGTGCACGGCTCATATTTTCCTGACCTCCGGCAATGATCACATCGGCTTCACCGCACTGGATTGCCTGGGTCGCCAGATGTAGCGCCTTCAGCCCGGAACCACAGACATCATTGATAGTAATGGCTGAAATCGTATTGGGCAGGCCACCATTCAGCGCCGACTGCCGGGCGGGATTTTGCCCGGCACCTGCCGTCAATACCTGACCGAGGATCACCTCATCTACGGTGTTTGCTGCGATGCCGGTACGCTCAACCAGTGCGTTAATGACCGTACTGCCCAGTTCGACGGCAGTAAGGCGCGACAGCGCTCCCTGGAAGCAACCAATAGGCGTGCGAACAGCCCCTACAATGACGACCTCTTTCATGACCACCTCAGCGAAAATATCCTTCGCCATAGTAGTGCATTGTTGAATTTTATTTTCTTGGTTGTTTTAAATAAGTGAGATTTATCACAATGAGTTGTTAATGAAATTTAAAGATATCCAACCAGCACCTGGCGATAGTGGTGACAATATGCCCTTTATCGGGAGAAATATGGTAAGTTGCGCTTCTTTTTGTTACTTACATGCTATTAAAATCTAAATAATGTTGAAATTTTGGTCAAAAGAAGAAACGTTGTGGAGTTTCGCCCTGTATGGAACAGCAGTCGGTGCAGGGACACTGTTTCTGCCGATTCAACTCGGCTCAGCGGGTGCCATCGTGTTGTTGATTACTGCCCTCGTCGCCTACCCATTAACCTACTGGCCACATAAAGCGCTGTGCCAGTTTATCCTTTGTGCAAAAACCTCAGCAGGTGAAGGCATCACGGGTGCGGTGACGCACTATTATGGCAAGAAGATTGGCAATGCCATTACGGCGCTCTATTTTGTCGCCTTTTTTGTCGTTGTGCTGATCTATGCCGTGGCGATTACCAATTCATTATGTGAGCAGGTAGCGAAATACCGGCAAGTGACGACCGGCGTGCGGACGCTGGTAAGCCTGGGCGTGGTTGTGACGCTGAATGCTATATTCCTGATGGGCCGTCAAACCACGATTCGGGTCATGGGACTGCTGGTATTCCCCCTTATCGCTTACTTTTTATTCCTGTCGCTTTATTTAACCGGTAGCTGGCAACCCACTTTACTCACCCGGCAAATGACATTTAATAGTCACACATTACATCAGGTCTGGCTCTCTATTCCGGTGATGGTTTTTGCCTTTAGTCATACGCCAATTATTTCTACGTTTGCCATAGACAGACAAGAAAAATATGGCGAGTTGGCCATGAATAAATGCAAAAAAATTATGAGAGTGGCTTATCTTATTATTTGTCTGAGCGTATTGTTTTTTGTATTTAGCTGCCTGATGACTATTTCGCCGTCCTATATTAACGAGGCAAAAGATCGCGGCGTTACCATTCTTTCGGCACTCTCAATGATGCCTGATTCTCCGGCATGGCTGGCCATTTCCGGTGTAATTGTGGCGGTTGTGGCGATGTCTAAATCGTTCCTTGGAACCTACTTTGGCGTTATTGAGGGGGCAACAGAAATCGTGCGATCCGCGCTGGGCTATGCCGGGTTTAAGAAAAGCCGGGCATTTCATCGGGCGATGTCGGTTATCATTATTTCACTCACGACATTTATTGTTTGTTGCATTAACCCGAATGCCATTTCAATGATTTATGCCGTCAGCGGCCCGTTGATCGCGATGATTTTGTTTATTATGCCAACGCTTTCAACCTGGCTGATTGCCTCGCTGAAACCCTGGCGCTCTCTGGCTAATCTCATCACGCTTATTGTAGGACTGCTCTGCGTTTCGGTGATGTTTTTAAGCTAGTTTTTACCAGCCAAATACCATGTTCCGACACTGTTCTGTGTCGGATCATGGCAGCGCTGCCGCTTGTCTAAAAAATATGACTACCCGGTAATTTTTATTAAATCACTCTACTTCTCTGCCTGCTGATGCAGAACGTGCAAAAAATCGCGTGAAGTTTTGTAATCAGCATAATCCACTGTATTAATTTTAGACAGAAAGGCTCATAATCAGCCTTCAGCCGTTGGCATCCTCTGACGGCATCCCTTATAAGGGGGCTGAGTATGAAATACCATTCTACGGACTATGTCTGCATCATTACCGATATTCACCCTGCAAACCTGCGTCGTTGGTATCGCTACGGTCTGATTAGCGCAGGCGAATTTTCAGAAGGCTGGAATGAAACGCAGCTTGAGGACATTCGTACGGTAAAAACCCAAACAGCGCGTGGCGCAACACTTCTGGAAATCCGCAAAAGCCACCAATCAGGTTTTCCACTGCATTCTTATGGCTGGTCTGCGTTGAAAGGTGAGTTGCTCTGGCAGCTTGAGTTCGGCACCGATCGCGCACTGTCCCGCTATGTGCGCACTATCATGCGCGATTATTCCAGTAATGATGTGGTTAATTCATTACTGCGCCCAGTCAATCGCTGGTTGCAGGAAGATACCCGTGACGGGGCTATACGCCGCCTGCGCCGCTTCCACCAGTGTGTTGTTCAGCGCGCCGGATCGTTGACCCGTTCTTCCCGCCGTAGCGGAGACATCCCTCTGTTTCTTGAGGCGATAAGCGTGAAAGACGACAATGAAATCTGGCTGGAAGCGATCCGTCTGGCCGGGCAGGGATTCAGCGTTGACGTATCCTCCACGGTTACAAACACGCCTGTCACTATCAGCAGCCGCCATGAACACCATGTCATGTGGTGCGGCGCGGGCATCAGTGCGGGAATGCAAAAGCATTTCAGCGACAGCATCGCTGACGGTAAATCGGTCATGCTTTGCGGTCCGGACTGTAACCTCACTCATTAAGTTACCCACGCCTTGTAACCTCTCGGGTTGAAAGCCAGATAACGGGCAAGTTCGGCGTGCCTTACCCGTTTTTCGTATTACCTCTTCCTCTGCTTTGACTGTACTTTTTTGTCAACCGGCACTGATAACAGCAACATAATCCTGACGGAGCACAAGCAGAGCCAGCGTCTTCTTTCTGGTTCCATGACAGTATGCAACCTCTTTCCAGTGCGGCCCCTCAGGGGCACGCCTCATTTAAGGATAGGGTTGTTAATCGATGGCGAGCTATTTCTTTTCCATTCCTGATGTCCACTTTGGCGAAGACGCCATCAGTACGTTGCGTCGTTTGAATCATAAAAAAGTCGGGATCGTCACGGATAATTTTATGGCATCGTCAGGGAAAACACGCTATCTGATTAACGAAATGCCTCAGGCTTGCGTGTCTATTTTCAGTGAGGTTACGCCCGATCCCAGTATTGATATTTTGCACGCTGGCGCATCCCAGTTTAAGACCTTCAAACCGGATGCGATTATCGCGCTGGGCGGGGGCTCCTCGCTGGATGCAGCGAAAGGAATTAAGGTCACGCTTGAAGAATATTTCCCTGACCATGCAATAGAGCTGATTGCGATTCCAACCACCAGCGGCTCCGGTTCGGAAGTTACCGCCTACGCTATTATTTCCGATCCTGAGAATGGGCGTAAATATCCGCTTATTGACGAAAAACTGGTGCCGAACTGCGCCATTCTCGATCCACATCTGGTGTTATCAGTCCCGCGCCAGGTGGCGGTCGATACCGGTATGGACGTTCTGACCCATGCAATTGAGGCGCTGGTCTCTGATGGTGCTAACGACTTTAGCGATGCGCTGGCGGAGAAAGCCATCGCCCTGGTCTGGCACTTTCTGCCCGTCGTATTTACGGATGAAAAAAACCTCGATGCCCGCGCACATATGCATAACGCCTCCTGTATGGCAGGGATGGCCTTTAATTCCGCCGGACTGGGGCTGGTACACGGTATGGCCCATGCGATTGGCGGCATGCTGCATATTCCTCATGGCAAAATTAATGCCATGCTGCTGCCGTTAGTCATTGAATACAATGCAGAACGTTCATCTGCCGCCTTTGAACGTTATCTGAAGTGCGCGACGATTATGGATCTTCAGGCGGCCACGCCGCAGCAGACATTGCGTGAGCTTATCGGGCGCTTGCATGCCATGAACCGTCATTTTGGTATCCCCGCTACGCTGGCAGAACTGTCGGTGGAGAGGTCTGCCTTTGAAGCATTACGCCAGCCGCTGATTGCCGCAGCACTGGCAGACGGCTGTACCACATCTAATCCCTGTATTCCGCTTCCGGCGGATATCGACCGTTTATTAACCCGTATTGCTGGCTGAATCTGGACAGGTTTGTCCTGGATTTTCCGCACGGTAAAAAAAGTCCTGCGTGAGGGCAAAAAGCAAAACGCAGGACGTCCTATTCTCAGACTTGCTCTATTAGCCACTTTCAGGTCGTTGACGTTATGAATTACAACCAGCAACAAGCCGAATGGATCACCCAACAAATTCTTCAGGAACTGGCCGCACATAAAGATCTCGCCGAGACACACTCCTCGCCGACGCTGAGTATCCCCGTGGGCATCTCCAATCGTCACGTCCATTTAAGCCGTGAAGATATGGATGCGCTGTTCGGTCATGGCTCGACCCTGACGCGGATGAAAGCCGTCAAACAACCCGGTCAGTATGCCGCCGAAGAAACGGTGACGCTGCGCGGTCCTAAAGGTGAACTGCAAAAAGTGCGGGTGTTGGGTCCCTTACGCAGCGCCACGCAAATTGAGATTTCCGTCTCTGACGGTTTCGTTCTGGGCGTTAAGGCCCCGGTGCGGATGTCCGGCGACCTGGAGAACTCGCCGGGTATTGAAATCATCGGTCCCTACGGGCGGGTGTTGAAAACCGACGGGGCAATTGTGGCCTGGCGGCATATCCATATTTCTCCGGCGCAAGCAGAGCGTTTTGCGCTGCGTGACGGCATGGAAATCGATGTGCGTATTGATGGTCACCGGGGCGGTATCCTGAGTCACGTGGTGGTCCGCGTCAGCGCCGATGCGGTACTGGAAATGCATATCGATGTTGAAGAAGCCAACGGCTTCGGCCTGCGTAACGGCGATTGCGTGACGCGAGTGAGCGCATCAGACCGGCAGGACTACTGAGGAAAATCATGGATCAGCATACTCTGTCGCGACTGCTGGATACCATTATTGACGAGCTGTTGGCGCGTCGCCAGGCGCTGTTACAGGCTCCCGGGAAAGTCATGCGCGTGGTCATCAGCGGAGACGATCTCACGACGCTACCGGCCACGCTGAAGTGCCTGACGGCCCTGACTGACAACGGCTATGCCTTGCGACTGACGTTTTCCTGGAGCGCCTCGCAATCCGCGCTGCAGGCAGCCTGTCTGCAAGCGTTAACGCAGCGTGGCATCAACGTGCTGTGTGATGACCGCGAGCCTGACCATCGCGACGAAAACGACTGGGGTCTGTATCTGCCTGCACTCTCCACCAATAGCCTGAGCAAAATTGCCCTCAGCATTAGCGATAATCGGGTATGCCGCTGGGTATTCTTCGCCCTGGCACGTAATAAACAGGTCATCGTCACGCTGAACCATGATGCCAGCGCGCAATTTGCGCCTGCCCTGCGGACCCGGCTTATGAATTATGCCGCGACACTGGCGGAGTATGGCTGTACGGTCCTCGGCCAGGCAACGCCCGTCAGCCATCAAAAGCGTTTGCTGACGCTGAGCGATGTGCGACAGCACGCCGCCCGCGACGTCATTCGTATTGGCCATAACACCCTGATTACTCCCGCCGCCCGCGATGAGATCCGGGCCAGGGGCCTTTCTATCATTCAGCGTCCTGAGGAGTAAGTATGTATCTGGCAAAGGTCACCGGCGCGCTCGTCTCCACCACCAAACACGCCTCGCTTAATGGGGCAAAACTGTTGATTGTTGCCCGGCTGGATGAGCGCTATCAGCCCACGGGGACCGCCCAGGTTGCCGTCGATTTTGTCGGGGCAGGCAACGGTGAAATCGTCATCGTCACCACCGGCAGTTCGGCACGCATGAGCAACAGTAAAGAGCACTCGGTCATTGATGCATCGATCGTGGGTATCGTTGATTCCGTTGACCTGAGTGACCAGTAAACCTGGCTTGAGGGAGAACATCATGCACCACGAGTCCGATGCCGAACTTCATCGACGTATCAGGGACGCCATCTCGCGTCAGCTGTCGCCACGTCAGTTGTCGCTCAGTCTGGCAGATGCTGCATCGCTGGCACACTACGCGCAAGAGGCGGCAGACGCCTGCGATGTGCCCATTGTATTTAGTCTTGTCGATGCCGGTGGGCATCAGCGCTATTTCTTCAGCATGGACAACGCGTTGCTGATTGCTCATACGCTGGCCGGACAAAAGGCCTGGACCGCCGTGGCGCTTAAAATGGCGACTCATCATCTGGCGAAAGAAGTCCAGCCGGGTGCCAGCCTTTACGGGTTACAGCATGAAGCAGGAATTTGCTGTTTTGGCGGAGGATTACCCTGCTGGTCTGCAGGCGTGCTGTTAGGCGGCATCGGCATCAGTGGCGGCAGTGTAGAGCAGGATATCGCTATCGCCAGCGCCGCGTTACAGCGCTTTAGTCAGGAACACTTTTCACTTACCGCTTTTCAATAATTGCGCTTACTACGGGCAGGGGTCGTTATGTCGTTAGCTTCACTGGTTCTGGTTATTAACTGTGGTTCATCTTCACTTAAGTTCTCGGTGATCCCGCGTGATGAAGAAATGCCGCTTCTCTCCGGTCTCGCCGAGAAACTGGGGCTGGCAGAAGCGTGTATCACGTTTAAAGACAGCGCCGGGCATAAAACCACCCTGGCGCTCGCTGAGTCCTCGCATCATCATGCGCTCAGTCAGTTATTTGCAAAGCTCGAAGCGATGGCACTTCTGCCGCGTCTTTGCGCTATTGGGCACCGGGTTGCCCACGGCGGCAGTGATTTCCAGCAATCGGTGCTGATTGATGCGCCGGTTATTGCCCGCATCCGTGAACTCTCCGCCCTGGCTCCGCTGCATAACCCGGCAAACCTGACCGGCATTAATGCGGCCATAACGCTGTTGCCGCATCTGCCGCAGGTGGCGGTCTTTGACACCGCCTTTCATCAGACCCTGCCGCCGGCAGCATACACCTATGCGATCCCGCTGGAATATCAACAACGCCATCAGGTCAGACGCTACGGATTTCACGGCACCTCGCACCGGTTTATAGCGGCGGAAGCGGTTAAACGCCTCGATCTCGATCCGTGCAACCACGGCATTATTGTCGCCCATCTTGGTAATGGTTCCTCCGTTTGCGCGGTAAAAAATGGCGTCAGCGTGGATACCTCGATGGGCATGACGCCGCTTGAAGGGCTGGTGATGGGCACGCGCTGCGGCGATCTGGATTTTGGTGCCGCCGCCTATATTGCCCGCTGCAGCGAGCAGTCTATTGAGGCAGTGTATAAAATGGCGAATAACGAATCCGGCCTGCTGGGGATTTCCGGCCTTTCCAGCGACTGCCGCACGTTGCAGGAGGCGCGCAGCCAGGGCGATGCACGCGCTGCGCTGGCGATTGACGTTATGGTCCACCGTCTGGCCCGGCATATTGGCGCGCATCTTGCTTCGCTACATCGCTTTGATGCGCTGATTTTCACCGGCGGGATCGGGGAGAATTCTGCGCTGGTACGCGAGCTAACGGCGCAAAAGCTGGCGATCTTCGGCGTTAAGCTCGACTGCAAAAAAAATGACTACCTGTATAGCGGTCGCGACGGGGTGATTTCCCTGCCCGGCTCGCCGCTTGTCGCCGTCATCCCGACGAATGAAGAAAAGATGATTGCCGAGGATGCCGCGGCCATTGCTTCCTCCCTGGCCGGGGCGCTGAGTTAATGCGATCACAGACAGGATTTTATTGTCCGTCACGATAGTGGAAAACAAGAAAGTCTCTCTGACGAGCAAAACATTTTGTCCTCCGGGCAATAATATCGTAGTGCATAAATTAATGATGTAGATGGATTAACCCGTGTCTGGTTATTTCATTACTGGCTTTTACTCTTACCTGGAAATATTGAGGTTACTATGCAACAAGAAGCATTAGGTATGGTTGAAACAAAAGGTCTGGTCTCCGCAATTGAAGCCGCAGATACCATGGTTAAATCCGCAAACGTGATGCTGGTCGGCTATGAAAAAATTGGTTCCGGGCTGGTCACCGTTATGGTCCGCGGCGACGTTGGTGCCGTGAAAGCTGCGACTGACGCAGGCTCGGCGGCAGCAACGAAAGTGGGTGAACTGGTTTCCGTACATGTTATTCCACGCCCGCATATCGAAGTGGAAAAAATCCTGCCGAAAGCTGTCAGTTAATAAAGACTGAGGATACTGACCATGAGAGATAATCTTGTTGAACAGATTATATCTGAAGTAATGAATAAACAGACCGGCAGCACTACAAATAATAAAACCGCCGCCAGTTTTACCGGCTGTGGTTTAACAGAATTTGTCGGCACCGCCCTCGGTCATACTATTGGGCTGGTTATTGCCAATGTCGATCATCAATTACATGAAGTGATGAATATCGACAAGAAATATCGCTCAATCGGTATTCTTGGTGCCCGCACAGGTGCTGGCCCGCATATTTTCGCTGCAGACGAAGCCATTAAAGCCACCAATAGCGAGATCCTCGCCATTGAGCTTGCCCGCGACACCGAAGGCGGCGGCGGCCACGGCTGCATGATTGTTTTTGGCGCTGCCGATGTCTCCGACGTGCGCCGGGCAATTGAAGTGGCGCTTGCGGAAATTGAACGAACCATGGGCGACGTCTATGGCTCCCCGGCCGGTCATCTGGAGTTCCAGTACACTGCCCGCGCCAGCTATGCACTCAATAAAGCCTTCGACGCGCCGTTAGGCAAAGCGTTCGGCATGACCTGCGCCTGCCCGGCGGCGATCGGTATCGTGGTTGCCGATGCGGCAGCCAAAGCGGCGGTTGTCGATCCGGTCGGCTATGCCAGCCCCGGTAAAGGCACCAGCTTCAGTAACGAAGTGATCTTTACCTTCGCGGGCGATTCCGGCGCGGTACGCCAGGCCGTCATTGCGGCAAGGGATGTGGGGCTGCAACTGTTGTCCACCTTAGATCCTACGCCGATTAAATCGACGACCACGCCCTACATTTAATGGCCTGCCGCCATGCGCCAGACGCGATGTGAAGTAAGGAATAAATAGCATGAATGATATTGAAATTACTCAGGCCGTCTCGCGCGTGCTGAGTAAATACAGCAAAACCTCGCCTGAGACCGCCGTCCAAAGCGCATCGGCGGCTGTGACAACGCCCGATCGCGACAGTATCGAGGCGATTGTCGCCAGCGTGCTGGCAGGCCGTCAAAGCAGCGCCCCCGGCGCGTCACCTGCCACGGGTGACGGGGCATTTGCCACTATGGATGAGGCCATTGCCGCCGCGAAGCAGGCACAAATCCAGTACCGTCACTGCACCATGCAGGATCGGGCCAGCTTTATTGACGGCATCCGCAAACTTTTCCTTCAGGAAGAGGTTTTGCAGACCATATCGCGCATGGCGGTAGAAGAAACCGGGATGGGGAATTACGCCGATAAGCTGGTGAAAAACCGGGTTGCCGCGCAAAAAACACCGGGCGTGGAGGATTTATTAACCTGTGCGCAAAGCGGCGATAACGGCCTGACGCTAACGGAATATTCGGCGTTTGGCGTGATTGGCTCCATTACCCCTACCACCAATCCGACAGAAACCATCATCAACAATTCCATCGGTATGCTGGCGGCGGGGAATACTGTCATTTTCAGCCCGCACCCGCGCTCACGTAACGTCTCCCTGCACTGTGTGGCTCTGATTAATCAGCGGCTGGCGCAACTTGGGGCCCCGGCGAACCTGGTGGTGACCGTCAGCAAACCGTCCATCGATAATACCAACGCTTTAATTAACGATCCGCGCGTTAATATGCTGGTGGCAACAGGCGGGCCGGCGATTGTTAAAACCGTGATGTCGTCAGGCAAAAAAGCGATAGGCGCAGGGGCAGGTAACCCGCCAGCCGTCGTAGACGAAACGGCCAATATTGAGAAAGCAGCCAGAGACATTATCAACGGCTGTAGTTTTGACAATAACCTGCCCTGCGTGGCTGAGAAAGAGGTCATCGTTGTTAACGACGTGGCGGATTATCTTATCCACTGTATGAAAAAAAGCGGCGCACTGCTGCTGTGCGATAAACAGCATATTCAGCAGTTGCAATCCCTGGTGCTGAATGAAAAAGGTACCGGCCCGAATACCGCCTTTGTTGGTAAAAATGCCCGCTATATCCTGCAAAAAATCGGTATCGACGCGCCGGAAGAGGTGAAAGTCATCCTGATTGAAACGGAACGCGATCATCCTTTCGTGGTGCATGAATTGATGATGCCGATCCTGCCGGTGGTACGAGTCGAAAACGTTGATGAAGCCATCGATCTGGCGGTCAAAGTGGAACATGGCAATCGGCACACCGCGATGATGCATTCAACCAACGTTGAAAAACTCACCCGGATGGCGCGCCTGATCCAGACCACGATTTTTGTCAAAAACGGCCCGTCCTACGCCGGGATTGGCGTCGGCGGCGAAGGCCATGCCACCTTCACTATAGCCGGTCCAACCGGTGAAGGGCTTACGTCGGCACGCACCTTTGCCAGACATCGCCGGTGCGTGATGGTTGAAGCACTGAATATTCGCTGAGTTAAGCGGAACAGGTGATCTTAAGATGAAAACACGCATTATCAACGCCCCGACGCCGGAAACGCTGGCGATGCTGAAGCGGCGCATGCCCTCGGAGTCTCGTAATCGGCTGGACAGGTTCCGCATTGATGCCATCGGATTGATTATGCTGCCCGTTCCGGATCTTTACTTTTTTGCTGACCGGGCCAGCAAAAGCGCCAATGTTGCGGTATCAGAAATCTTTGGTAGTTGCCCGCAACATATTACGACGCTGGCAATATTTGGTGAAGTTGCGGCAGTAAACGAAGCGATACGTATTATTGAGGATGACAGTAATACATTCTAAGAGCGCATTATTAGCAGCACAGAGAGTTAGACACTTTCAAGTATTAATTATATAGCGCCAGACGACCTTATTATTATCGTATCCCGGTACTGCCGTCAGGCAAAAAAAATTCCGGCGTGATAAACGCATCACGCCAATATCATTTCGGGAGTTATTGTATGTTAGAGAAAGGCTTTACTAATCCGACAGACCGTGTCGTAAGACTGAAAAACGTTATCCTGAATGCTAAACCTTACGTGGAATCTGAGCGTGCAGTGCTGGCAACGGCGGCTTACAAAGAGAATGAACATCTGCCCGCGATTATGCGTCGGGCAAAAGTAGTTGAGAAAATATTCAATGAATTACCGGTCACGATTCGCCCTGACGAATTAATTGTCGGGGCGGTAACCATTAATCCGCGCTCTACCGAAATTTGCCCGGAATTCTCTTATGACTGGGTTGAAAAAGAATTTGATACGATGGAACATCGTATCGCCGATCCATTTATTATTCCGAAAAAAACCGCTCAAGACCTGCACGAGGCATTTAAATACTGGCCGGGTAAAACCACCAGTTCACTGGCCGCCTCTTATATGTCTGACGCGACAAAAGAGAGTATGGGTAACGGTGTTTTTACCGTCGGCAACTATTTCTATGGTGGCGTCGGCCACGTCAGCGTCGATTATGGCAAAATCCTGAAAATTGGTTTTCGCGGCGTAATTGAGGAAGTCACTCGCGCCCGTGAAAATCTGGACCGCAGCGCGCCAGACTATATTAAAAAAGAGCAATTTTATCATGCGGTCATTCTGAGCTATCAGGCGGCGATTAACTTTGCCCACCGCTATGCCCAGGAAGCGACCCGCCTGGCGCGTGAAGAGCGCAATCCTGCCCGCCAACGTGAGCTGGAGCAGATTGCGCAAAACTGCACCCGCGTACCGGAACATGGCGCGACCACCTTCTGGGAAGCCTGCCAGACCTTCTGGTTTATCCAGAGCATGCTGCAAATCGAATCAAGCGGCCACTCTATTTCTCCCGGACGCTTCGACCAGTATATGTATCCCTACCTGGCGGCCGATAAAAACATTGATGCGGAATTTGCCCAGGAGCTGGTGGACTGCTGCTGGATTAAACTTAACGACATCAACAAAACCCGTGATGAAGTCTCCGCCCAGGCGTTTGCCGGATATGCGGTATTCCAGAACCTGTGCGTTGGCGGCCAGACCGAAGACGGGCGTGACGCCACCAACCCGCTGACCTATATGTGTATGGAGGCCACTGCGCATGTTCGTCTGCCTCAGCCTTCTTTTTCCATTCGCGTCTGGCAGGGCACGCCGGATGAGTTCCTCTTCCGCGCCTGTGAACTGGTACGCCTCGGCCTCGGCGTACCGGCGATGTATAACGATGAAGTCATTATTCCGGCGCTGCAAAACCGTGGCGTTTCGCTGCGTGATGCGCGCGATTATTGCATCATTGGTTGTGTAGAACCTCAGGCACCGCACCGCACGGAAGGCTGGCACGACGCTGCATTCTTTAACGTGGCGAAAGTGCTGGAAATCACCCTGAATAACGGTCGTTCAGGCAATAAACAGCTCGGCCCGGCAACTGGCGAGTTGACCCAGTACGCCAGCCTTGATGACTTTTATACCGCCTTTAAAAAGCAGATGGCGCATTTTGTTCATCAACTGGTTGAGGCCTGTAATAGCGTGGATATTGCCCACGGCGAACGCTGCCCGCTGCCTTTCCTCTCCGCAATGGTTGATGACTGTATTGGACGGGGGAAATCACTTCAGGAAGGCGGCGCGATTTATAACTTTACCGGCCCGCAGGCGTTCGGTATCGCCGATACCGGCGACTCGGTGTATGCCATTCAAAAACAGGTTTTTGAAGACCGCAGACTGACGTTACAGGAGCTGAAAGGCGCACTGGACGCTAACTTTGGTTATCCGGTAGGCGGCAATGCCCATAGCGCGCCAGCGAAGTCGTCTCTGGGCGAGCAGGAAATTTACGCGATTGTGAAGCAGATCATTGAGCGTGATGGCTCACTCGATCCGGCGACGATTAAAAACGAGGTTTACCGTCAGCTTTCCGCTACCGGCACCGCGCCGTCCGGCAACAGCTCCCGCTTTGAAGAGATTCGTCATATTCTGGAGAACACGCCGTGCTTTGGTAACGATATTGATGAAGTGGATCTGGTTGCCCGTCAGTGTGCCCTGATTTACTGCCAGGAAGTCGAGAAATACACCAACCCGCGCGGAGGACGTTTCCAGGCGGGTATCTATCCGGTTTCTGCTAACGTTCTGTTTGGTAAAGATGTTGCCGCGCTGCCGGATGGTCGCCTGGCGAAAGAGCCGCTGGCCGACGGCGTTTCACCTCGTCAGGGCAAAGATACGCAGGGCCCAACTGCCGCCGCTAACTCGGTGGCCAAACTGGATCACTTCATTGCCTCTAACGGCACGCTGTACAACCAGAAATTCCTGCCGTCTTCGCTGGCGGGAGAAAAGGGGCTGCATCATTTCGGCGGACTGGTACGTAACTACTTTGATAAAAAAGGGATGCACGTTCAGTTCAACGTGATTGACCGTAATACGTTAGTAGAAGCGCAAAAAAATCCGCAGCAGCATCAGGACCTGGTCGTTCGTGTCGCCGGTTACAGCGCGCAATTTGTGGTGCTGGCGAAAGAAGTTCAGGACGATATTATCAGCCGTACCGAACAACAGTTCTGATACCTCCTGTCTGAAGGCCATGGTTTCCATGGCCTTTTTTAAAGCTGATTTTCGGCGGCTAACCTGGTTAGCACGCCGCCTTTATAACGAGTAATGTAATGAATAGAGTCGAATACGATACGGAAGGCGTTTTATTCAATATTCAACGCTATTCCCTGCACGACGGCCCGGGGATCCGTACAATCCCTTTTTTTAAAGGGTGCCCGCTGGCCTGTAAATGGTGCAGTAATCCGGAGTCGCAACGTCCACAGCCCGAATTAATTTATAAAAAAAATGATTGTATCCGCTGTGGGAAATGTATTGAGGTATGTCCGCAAAACGCACTGTCACCAGACAATCCATATTTTGTCGACCGTGAACGCTGCGTGCAGTGCGGTGAGTGTACAAAAGTATGCCCGACGCAGGCGCTGGAAATGAAAGGCAAACGAATGACCGTCAATGAGGTCATTCGCGAACTGCAAAAAGAAGAGAACCTGTTTCGCCGTTCCGGCGGCGGCGTAACATTATCGGGTGGCGAACCGCTGGCGCAGCCGGAATTCGCTCGTGAATTACTTAAAGCCTGTAAAGCAAAAGGCTGGCATACGGCGATTGAGACCACCGGCTTCACGACTAAAGAGGTCGTGGAAGACGTTTTCCCATGGATTGATTTAGCGTTAACCGATATTAAAGCGATTAACCCAACGGTTCACGAGCAGAATACCGGGGTTAATAACAGCCGAATTCTCGAAAATCTGCTGAGAATTTCATTTATTACCAAAGTCATTGTTCGTATCCCGCTGGTGCCGGGTGTAAATGATAATGAAGAGGAAATTCGTAGCATTGCCGAATTCGCCAAATTAATGTCTGGCGTTGATACCATTCACTTACTTCCTTACCATACCTTTGGTGAAAATAAATATACGTTGCTTGGCAGAATTTACCCGATGGGCGATACTCCTTCGCTGGCTGAAAATAAAATCGAAAAGCTGAAGAAAATTATTGAATCGATGGGCTTTCATTGTCACATCGGCGGCTAACCCCCTCCCGGAATACGATTATTCCGGGTTTAACCTGACAAAATATAAAAACTATCCACCTGTTATTAATTTTCTCTGAAACTTACCCGCACCCTATATTACTGAGGTTATTATTGATGAATGGTTTAGATATATTAATCGCCTTTGGCGGTGGCATTTTTGGTGCTGCCATCGGCGCACTGGCGGCATTTGAATTTGTCGGCCTGTTGGTTATTGCCATGACGGTGGCACAAATTACCACCGGCAGCGCCACCGATTTTATCGACTTTCCTTTCGGCATGTTTGGCCCGCATACCGGTGGCTTTGCCGCCGGGGTAGCCGCAACGGCCTGGGCTGCGAAACGCGGGAAACTGGCCTCCGGACGCGATATCACGGCGGGCCTGAGCGGACTGGGCGCGTATGACGTGCTGCTGGTGGGCGGCGTCTTTGGCGCGCTGGGCTACGTCATTGCCTGGGGACTTAATCAATTCGCCCTGCCCTCCGGCAGCCCATGGACCGACACCGTAGCCTTAACGGTGGTCATTTCCGGGTTCATTACCCGTCTGGCGTTTGGTAAAACGGGTCTGCTGGGCAAACCTGATACGGGCATTCGTCGCTGCTACCCACCGCAGGATAAGTGCTGGATGCCCTATCACAGCCGTATCCCTCAGCTGTCGGTACTGGGCCTGGGCATCGGACTGCTGGCGGGCTATCTGGGACTCAAATTTGGCGCTAACGGCGCGCTACTGGCATTTGGCATCTCCGCCAGCTCGCTGATTTTTCTTCATTTTAATACTCAGGTTCCGGTCTCGCACCACATCGCATTACCGGCGGCACTTGCAGCCATTGCCTCACATAGCCTGCTATGGGCGGCGCTGACCGGAATTATTTGCGCGCTGATTGGCGAGCTGGTATCACGCCTGTTTTTGATCCATGGCGATACGCATATCGATCCACCGGCAATGACCATCGCGTTGATGACCAGCCTGATTAATATTCTCGCGATGATCGGTTTCTTCGCCCTGGTGCCATTGTGGTAAGCGCAACACCATTTTGCCGGGTGGCGGCTGCGCCTTACCCGGCCTACAATTCTTTGAAAATCAATGAATTATGAGTAAATCACAGGCCTGTGCAAGCGCAGCGCCGCAGGCATCTTTCCACCGCCTGGCGCGCCGTTTTGCCGGGTGGCGGCTTCGCCTTACCCGGCCTGCAATGTTTTGAAAATCAATGAATTATGAGTAAATCACAGGCCTGTGCAAGCGCAGCGCCGCCAGGCATCTTTCCACCGCCTGGCGCGCCGTTTTGCCGGGTGGCGGCTGCGCCTTATCCGGCCTGCAATATTTTGAAAATCAATGAATTATGAGTAAATCGTAGGCCTGTGCAAGCGCAGCGCCGCCAGGCATCTTTCCACGGGATAACGTTTGTCGTTCATCTCAAGGCTATTAACGCCGGGTATTTTTCACCCGTGGACGTGATGATTTACCTTCGTGTTGTCCAACAGAGTCCTGCTTTTCTTCGCCCATCGCCATGCATGAAGACGCGTCCACCTCAGGCTCCAGATTCTGTACCGGAATAGTCTGCTCAATATCCTCTGAAGCGACGGCGGGCGGCTGTTTTACAAGGCCACGAGTTTCTTCTGATTCCAGCAGACTATCAATACCAGAGGCCGTGCGCGCAATGACCTTCCAGGCGAACACGCTACCAATTTTGCTGGCTGATGCCACGCCAGCCGCCACCGCGGCATTGATTGCGCCTACCTCTCCCGTTAATTTCACGGTGACTAATCCGCCGCCCTTACTCAACTCGTAGCCGATCAAGTCGACATTCGCGGATTTCATGGCCGCATCGGCCGCTTCTACCGCCACCGCCAGGCCGACGGTTTCAATTAAGCCCAAACTCTGCCCGGACATAGCTTTCTCCTGTTATACATTCAAATGTGATTTGTGAGACGACGAACACAATGACCACCCGCTGCGTCCTGTAGCAAAGCTGCCTTGTCCGTGTTTTCCCATGGAAATATTTCGCGGCCAAAATGGCCGTAGCAGGCCGTTTGACGATAGCGGGGTGCAAGCAGATCGAGCTGCCTGATGATGCCGTAAACGCTTAAATCAAAGTGATGCAGCACCAGCTCGACCAACTGCTGTTGGTCGAGCTGCGCGGTGCCGAAGGTATTGATACGCAGTGAGACTGGCTCTGGAACGCCAATCGCCCAGGCAAGCTGCACTTCGCAACGCGTCGCCAGCCCGGCGGCAACGATATTTTTGGCGACATAGCGTGCCGCATAGGCCGCGGAACGATCGACTTTAGTCGGATCTTTGCCTGAAAAAGCGCCGCCGCCGTGACAGGCGGCACCGCCATAGGTATCGACAATAATTTTCCGCCCGGTCAGGCCGCAATCGGCCGCAGGACCGCCATGAATAAACGGTCCTGCCGGATTAACCAAAAAGCGGGTTGTTTCTGTCAGCCAGCGGGCAGGAAGTACAGGTCTGATAATCTCTTCGATAACCGCCTCACGTAACTGCGCCAGCGGGATATCAGGGCGGTGTTGCGTGGATACCACCACGGTATCTGCGTTCAGCACCCGACCTTGCTGATAACGTAAGGTGAGCTGGCTTTTCGCGTCTGGTAACAACCAGTTGAGACGACCCGTTTTGCGTAGCAGCGCCTGGCGCTCCATGAGCCGGTGGGCATATTGTAATGCGGCCGGCATCAGTTGCGGGGTTTCATTGCAGGCGTAGCCAAAGGTGATCCCCTGATCGCCTGCACCGATAAGTTGCGGATCGGCGGCCTGTATGCCGCTGGCGATATCCGGTGACTGTTTGCCAACCATACTTATTACCGCACAGGTGGAAGCATCGAATCCTTTCAGCGAATGATCATAACCAATAGATTTAATGGTCGCCCGCACGACCTGTTCGATATCAATATTAGCGGTAGACGTAATTTCGCCCGCCACGACTACCGCACCGGTTTTCAACAGACATTCACAGGCTACCCTGGCGGCAGGATCGTTTAACAAGCAGGCATCCAGAATCGCGTCAGAAATCTGATCGGCCATTTTATCAGGATGCCCTTCGGCAACGGATTCAGAAGTAAAAAGGTAGTCTTCCACGGCTGGGCCACTTTAGTAAGAGAGTATTTTATCTTAGCGGCCCCGCCCTGGCGGGGGAGTACATTATCTTGCGGGTTTAGCGCACTTTTTTGCGCTGGCAGAGAAGCGAGTGCAAAAAAATTCCAGCCAGCTTAGCAGGCCTCCCCTGAGACAATCCTGCGATAATCAGACGGCGCGATACCCGTCTCTTTCTTGAAGATGCGACAAAAATAGTTTGCATCCTGCCACGAGAGTTCAAGTGCAATCGTATTCACTTTTAAGTCGCTGAACTGGAGTAATGATTTTGCGAGGGTGATTTTTCGGGTGGTAATATAATTAGAAAACCCGGCACCGGTACTCTTTTTAAACGCGCGACTCAAATAGCACGGGCTGACAAATGCCCTGGCCGCAATATCATCAAGGGTAATATTGTTGAGCAGGTTACTCTCGATATGAAATCTGGCTCTGGCAACAAAATCCATATTACCGCTAATACTTTTCATCATTAGCTCAAACAGAGCATGACTCACCTCGAGCAATTGATTCATTATCTGCCAGTAATTGTGTGGAGTGACCTTGTGCTGGTGCATCGTCTGCACAATAGCGGCAATATGATTACGACAGGAAACGAATTTTTCGCCAAGGCTTGCCAGATGCTGCTGCGTTAATTCAAGAACGTCGATCATCGCTTTCGGGTGTTCATCACTGCATGCATGCCCTGAACTGGCCGCATCCAGCGCGCTGAATAAAAAGGTATGCCAACCCGGATAGTCACAGCGGTTAATAAGATCGGCGATGGTTTGCCTTAATTCACGCGTTTCGTTTGCCTTGCTTTCATCGACCTGTAGCGTTTTGAGAATCGTTTCCGTCAGGGTGCTTTGTTTGACCGGCTTTAACAGGTAATCATCAACCTTAAGACTGAGCATATGCCGCACGATGTCAAAATCATCGTTAGCAGTAGTTACGATAACTTTGGTATCGGTATTTTTCTGTTTGAGATATTCAATAACCTGGTTACCGTTGGGTAATGGAATATTAATATCGACAAACATCATATCTATTTTACCCAAGTTATCAATAAGTTGAATAGCCTTATTCCCTGTGGAGGCTTCATGGATCACGGCGTTATCAACACAGCGGGAGACGATTCGCTTCAGCGACTCCAGTTCAATCGACTCATCTTCCACAATAACAATATTGTACATTCTCACGCTCCGGTATCAGGCGGGTAACAGAGGAAATCGCATTCTTATGGTTGTGCCAAGCATTGGCTTATGAGGACTGGAAATTTGTAAACCGTAATTTTCCCCAAAGAGAAGTTGCAGACGGTTTTTAATATTATGGATACCAATCCCACCCTTCTGGCGATTCTGATTTCCGGAGAGGATATGCTGTATACCTTCGGCAGAAATACCATCACCGTTATCGGCAATTTCAATAATGACGTCTTTGCCATCATCAATAGCCCGTAATTGTATATGACTTTTGGTTTCTCGCGGTTCCACGACATAGTTAAAGAAATTTTCTACCAGCGGCTGAAGAATTAAAAATGGACAAACCACCGCATTATATTTCTCCGGAATATGGCAGGCGTAATCAAAGCGGTCATTCATCCTGACTTTTTGGATAGCCATATAACAATTAACGTAATTCAATTCCTGACCAAGGGTGATCAGGCCATTATTATTTTTACGCAGCAGGTAACGCATCATGTCTGAAAAATCATGCACCATGGTTTCAGTACGGCTGGCGTCTTCAAGAAAGGCGAGGCGGCCAATCGTATTCAGCACATTAAACAAAAAATGGGGGCTGATTTGGTAGGACAGCGCCTTGAATTCCGCTTCGTGCAGTGAACGCTCAATCTCAACGCGTTTACGTAATTCATTGGTTAATTCCAGATCTTTTTGCCGTAACTCACGCTGAATATTATTGGCATGAGCCTGTTCAACAAGATAGGAAGCGACATGCAACAGTGTGTTCGCGGTGGATTCAAATCGCTCATAGGGCATACGCTGCGACTGGTGATGCAGTTCTGTCAGCCACGGATTTTCCTGCCACAGGCGGTTATTGTCGAGAATATAGGGAATAGATTGTTCTTTTTCTTCTTCGACTTTCACCTGACCGGAGATAAATGCCCCAAGATAATGATCGTTAATCATAATGGGCACGGCAAACTCAACAAAACCACAATAACAGCGATAGACAACCGGTTTCCCGGCGCGCATAGCAGCCTCGCCACCAGCACTATCGCTGTCATAACAATGGCGGGCCAGGGACGCATTCATTCGGGAACGAGCACAAAAATCGGAGAAACCACTCGGACGGGTAACGGGTACGCCTTCCTGATCGACCACCACCAGTGCAATCATCATTGACTGACTGAAGTTGTCCTGCAATGTTTGCAAACGATCGACATCGAGAAATTCATGTAATTTATAGTTTGTATGCATGTTCTCCACCCGTTTGCCTTATAAAGTCAAAATGATACCTGACCTATAATGTGAAAGTTATGAATCCGCTCACAAAGCCAAATTTAATTGTTGCCAGCTTGTGAAGTAAAATGGCCATATGTTTTATGTTTGTTTTAAAATTAATAAAAACCTTTCACGGCAGTCGTAATAAAAGGGGGCGTTATTACGCTTTAATATGATTAACAGCATCAAACTTTTTTATTTAGCGATGTCATCATTACATTATTATTTAATGGCGAAGTACTATTTAGGCTGATTATTATTTCCTGGGTTAGTGCCAGTAGTACTGATCCGACATTCAAAATGGATTGCCGTACTTCACCAATTATTCACAAACTGTTTGGCAAAAATTGCCATGGTGCTTGTTCAATTAACGCACACTGTACTAAGCTCATTCTCATATGAAAAAGAATAAGCACAGACAATCATTAAGGCCTATAGGCGACCACGGGATCATCGGTGATTTACGCACCTGTGCGTTAGTCACGTCCGACGGCGCTATCGATTTCCTTTGCTGGCCCGACCTGGACAGTCCTTCACTTTTTGTCTCGCTGCTGGATGACGAACGGGCGGGCTTTTTTTCTCTGTCGCCGCAAGGGGACAGATGGCGGGCGCTTCAGTCGTATTTGCCTGACAGCAATCTGCTTCAGACGCGCTGGCTCACGGAAGGTGCGATCGTTGAATTGACCGATTTTATGCCGATTAGAGAGCAGAACGACGCCCTGCCCTGCATCATTCGCCGTCTGAGGGTGGATCAGGGCGAAGCCAGTATTAACCTGAAATGCCGGGTAAATTTCGACTATGCCAGAAACGCCCCCTCTCCCCAGGTGAATAAGACATTTGTGGTCTGGCAGGGTGAAAATGACGACAAAATCACCTTACGAACGTCCATCCCGTTAGATGAAAAAGACGGTTTCCTGGACAGTACGTTTACCCTGAGCGCTGGCGAAGAGGCATTTTTCATACTCGGTGGAGATGAGGTGAAACGCTGGAAAAAACAGGATGTTGTGCAGCACCAGCAGAACACCCTGAACTGGTGGCAACAGTGGGTGGACAAAAACAAATACAAAGGTCGCTGGCATGAAATTCTTATTCGCTCGGCGCTGGTGCTTAAACTGCTCAGTTCAAAATCCTACGGCTCGATTGCCGCGGCTGCGACCTTCGGCCTTCCCGAACTGCTCGGCGGCGAACGCAACTGGGACTATCGCGCCGCCTGGATACGCGATTCCTCTTTTAGTTGCTATGCCCTGATTCGGCTTGGTTATGTCGATGAAGCCGCCGCGTTTGGCCGCTGGGTGGGGCGGTGTATGGAAGCCAGCCGTTTCGATCCTGAAAAATTACAGGTGATGTACCGAATGGACTGTAGCACCGAGCTTACCGAAGAAGAACTGACGCATTTAAAAGGTTATTGTGAGTCGGTGCCGGTGCGTATCGGTAACGATGCATATAAACAGCGGCAGCTGGATATTTATGGCGAACTGCTGGACACCCTGTATCTGGCGACAAAATACGGAGATGGCATCCCTCACCGGGCGTGGGAGCACGTCATCAAACTGGTCGATCACGTCTGTGATATCTGGAATACCCCCGACGCCGGGATCTGGGAGATGCGCGGTGAAGCCGAACATTTTCTCTATTCGCGGTTAATGTGCTGGGTGGCGTTGGATCGCGCGCTGCGCCTCGGAGCAAAGCGCTCACTATCGATGCCGTACCAGCGCTGGGAAAGCGCGCGTCAGGCTATTCGCGAAGATATCTGGAAAAACTTCTGGAATGAGAAACAGGGGCATTTTACCTCTACCCGTCACGGTACCGATCTGGACGCGTCAATGCTGCTGATGCCGTTACTGCGCTTCGTCAGCGCCAAAGATCCTGACTGGCTTGCCACCCTTGATGCGATCAAAACTAAGCTGGTGCGCGATGGTATGGTGCGCCGCTACATTGCCAGCGAAACGCCAGCCGATTCACTTCATGGCGAAGAAGGATATTTCGTTGCCTGTTCCTTCTGGTATATCGAATGTCTTGCCCGTGCGGACCGGCTGGATGAAGCGCGGGAAGAATTCGAGAAAGCGCTGAAATACGCCAACCACCTTGGACTTTACGCCGAGGAGTTTGATGCCTGGGGTCACGCGCTGGGCAATTTCCCTCAGGCATTGTCACACCTGGCGCTGATTAGCGCGGCATATTATCTCAACAAGAAGATGTCCGGGAAGGAGCAAACGTGGCAGCCATGATGGCTTCAGTGCTGCTATGCTGGCCGTTGCATTTCTCAATCAATAAAAGGAAGAGACATAAATATGCAACGCCTCGCCATCATGGTTTTGACACTTTTTACACTGCTCCCGCCGGTTCAGGCCGCCTCGTCAGCCATAACAAATGTCCTTCAACAATATGAAACGCGCCTGAACGCCCGAATCGGCATGGCAGTAGTCAATGAACACGGTGTCCCTGTTTTTAGCTGGCGGCAGGATGAACGTTTTCCGCTGACCAGTACGTTTAAAGTACTGGCCTGCGCCGCCCTGCTCGACAAGTTGCATAAAAGCGGCGGTTCGCTGGAGCAGACGGTTTCTATTCAACCAGAGAAACTACTGGAATATTCCCCGATAACGAAAAATCATCTGTCGCCAGCCACCCTTACCCTGCGCACGCTGTGTTCCGCAGCGGTGAGCTACAGCGATAATACCGCTGCTAATCGTCTGCTTGAGTATCTCGGCGGTCCTCCAGCGGTCACGCAATTCATGCGCAGCATCGATGATCACGTTACCCGTCTGGATCGCACTGAACCAACGCTGAATGAAGCCACGCCCGGCGATGTGCGGGATACTTCAACGCCGAAAAATATGGCGCTGGCATTACATCAACTTTTAGCTTCAGACACACTCTCGCAGGCCGATCGTAAAATGCTGGATACCTGGATGCGGGACGATAAAGTGGCCGACGCGTTGTTACGCGCCACGCTGCCCGCAGGCTGGGCGATAGCCGATAAAACAGGAGCGGGCGGCCATGGCTCACGCGCGATTATTGCCGCCGTTTATCCGCCGGAGAAACCGCCGTTTTATCTGGCGATTTATATCACCCAAACCAACATGCCCATGAAAGCGGCAGATGCGGCAATTGCGGATATTGGCAGGCAGCTTTTTAATGCTAACACTCCTGCAAAATAGAGATAAGGACTATTGACTTTGGCAGTTGCAATGTCAGTTACATCCTGTAATCTGTCGTGTGAATAGCCTGAAGATAAGGTGCTTAACATGTCTGCGCAGAAAAAAACAGTTTGGGGGATTACCGGGCACCGGCGTATACCGCATCCTGAGAAACTGTTGCAAACGCTATTACGTCAGGGGGAGTTATTATACACCAGTGGGACGCTAGTAGACGGTTTGACCCCTCTCGCCGACGGCGCAGACCGTATTTTTGCCCAGGCATTAATACAATTAGGTATTCCTTATAGCGTACCACTTCCTCTTGAGCAAAAAAATTATGAGCAGGATTTTCCAGATACCATCAGGGAATTTCATACTCTACTTGAAAAAGCACACACGGTTTTTACCTTACCGCGTTGCCCATGGCTAACGGACAGCGAAGTGCAGCCCATGACCAGCGGACGGGATTTTCAATACCTCAGCGTTGGGGTCTATATCGCAAATCAGTCCGATGTTCTTTTCTCTGCCTGGAATGGAAAACCTGCACTGGGCATGGGCGGCACCGCACAGATTACCCAATTATTTCAGGATTTTGATTCACTGAAAGCTTCGGTGAATGAAGAGCAATATCATTATTTTCAGAAATTGGGCAACAGAAAAATAACCACTCAACGCAAATTAATATCTTTGGACATAGCGCAGGAAAAATGAACCCTTTACACTTTATGCTTAAACAAGTTTCTATTCGGCATAACGCTTATTTAAAGAAACACAGTCAATCACTGAAAAACCATGCCAGCGAGCTTGAGCCGACGCTTAATGCAGATGCATGGCGTGATCTAAACTGGCATGAAGATCAATCGCATCATTACAGCTGCTTATTCCGTGGCGGTGTTTTATTGAGCTATACCCTTGGCTTCCTCGCCGTAGTATTCGCGGTTATTCCTATTTCAGGTATGCTCCAGGACGAAACACTCCATCACTATGGTTATATTTTTGTGTTACTGGAATTGATGGCTATTGCTTTAATTGTCGCCATTTATATCTCTGGGATGTCGAATAAAGACAATGGTTCTGGCCGTATCTTGTTTCAGAACTGGCGGGGAAAATGGCAGCGGCATCGCACGATCAGTGAAATTTTACGCTATCAGGATGCAATTGCCTGGCTTAAGCCAGATAATGTGATCCGTAAATATAATATTCCCAAAGAAGTACTGGCAGCATCTGTTCCCTCAACAGAAGCCATGTTGCGTTGCTTGCAGACGCTGGTCAGCGGACAACTATCCTATAATACCCAGAAAAAAAACGAATATCATTTTATTCAGCACCGCCTGCACGCCATCGCCAAATGGAGTTTTATACTGACGCTACTCTGCTGCCTGGCGCACTTTTTTATTCACTCTGCGGCGCTTTCCGCGCTTTCCGCCATTCTTCCCGCACTTGGATCCTGCTGCCACGGTATTGCCTCCACTGCTGAATATGAAAAACTAGCGCAGCAGTGTCACCAGACAAAACTCCTGCTGGATAACTTTGCACAAGGACTGGTCACTAATGAGCAACGTTTACTGGATGATGACGCGGAGCTGCGCAAAAAGGTTAAGCAGTTCCTTGATATAGTGCTGGACGACAGAGATAAGTGGTACATATTCACCAGTTCCAGCAAGTTGCCATTATGACTTTATTTTGATTTCAGGAAAGAGATAGACATGCCATCACCTATTTTTATTAGCCACTCCTCACGGGACCGGGACTGGGCGTATCGATTGATTAACGATCTAGAGAAGCGTGGCGTTCCTTGCTGGATAAGCTCCCGTGACATTGAGCCGGGTGCCGATTATCAGAAGTCCATAGTCGACGCGCTTGAGGCAGCTCCAGCGATGGTGTTGTTATTTAGCGATCACGCCAATAATTCAAAAGAAATTCCTCGTGAAATGGCCATCGCCAGCGGCAAAAGCAAACCTGTGATACCGGTGCGTATTGAAGATGTTGTTCCGCGTAATGCGCTGGAATACAGTTTGACTAATTCTCAATTTCTCGATTTATTTGCTAACTATGAGGGAACGATGACCCGTCTGACGGAGGTGCTTCTCCGCCAGATTGCCGCCAGTAAACTGCATGTGTCAGGTGCAAAACCGTCTATCGTAGTGGACAATCCGGCATCAACCAAAACTACCACGCCACCTCAGACAAAAAAAAAATCCTCTGCCTGAGAAAACGCCTCCTGAGTCACCTAAATCTAATACCAAAATCTATATCGGTGTCAGTGCGGTGGCGCTGTTAGCGATTGCTGGTGTTTTCACGCTGACCTCTCAGAACGATGCGCCTCAGCAGACACAAACAATGCAATCAACACCCGCGCCAGAAGCGGCCCCGATCACTGCTAAGACAGCGCTCGCCAAAAAGCCGCCGCGCAGTGAACCGGAAACGCCCGCTACTTCGTCATCAGAGCCAGCGACGACTGCCACCTCTGCCATACCTGAAGTCGACGCCGCACCGGGCGACATCAATGCTCTGGTCGCCAGTACTAAACAACTGCGTGCAAGCGATCGCGTTGAGGTATTACAGAAAAGTCCGCTCATGGAAACACAAAAGCTCAGTGCCGGACAGATGCTGTCGCTATTGAGCGGCACCGGCAATAGCCAGCGCAGCCGATTGATTGAGAATCTACTGCCCTTCACTGAACAGCCCATTGCCGTTGCTGATGCGCTGAAGTTATTGAATTTAACCGGCGATAGCTGGGCTTCTACGGTCAATACGCTAAATCCGGCGTTACCCGACAATCTTAAAGATGAAGAAGTTCTGGCACTGCTGGGAACAACATCGTCTTCAAGTCGTGCAAGAATGCTTGAGAGTCTGGCCCCGAAAGGCGTTGCGCCATTTGACCTGGCCATTGTCGAGAAAATCCTCAGGCCAATGAACGACAGCCGCAGCGGAGCCATTCGCACGCTGGTAAATCTACTGCCACAGCCTCTCCCGGAAGACAGTTTCGGTATGCTGCTGACCTCTATTAATAATAGCCAGCGCAACAATACCATTGAAGCGATGCAGCCCGCGCTCGCGAATACGCTGACGCTTTCCGGTACGCTGAAACTGCTCGAAAATACTAATGATAGCTGGACCTCCACGCTTTATACGCTTTCGCCAAGGCTGCCGGAAAATCTGACGGCGGCTGAAGGCGCGCAGTTGCTGGGCCGTACACAAAACAGCTCCCGTTCACGCGGTCTGGAAGCGGTGGCACCGCATTTAGCTGCTGGCCTGAAAGGAAGCGATACGGAAGCCATGTTAAAAGGCATGAATGATTCTTGGTACAACGGCGTTTATTTGCTGGTTCCGCGCCTCGCCAAAGATCAGGATAGCGCCTCGATTTTGACACTTTTAAGCCCAACCAAGAACAGTACCCGTCGTCGCACGATAGAAGCACTGGGCAGCGTCTTGCCCGCTAAAATCAGCGTCGATGACGCCGTTAATATGCTTGATGGGACGGGCGACAGCCGGTTATCAGCAGCGATCTTTTTGCTGCCCTATTTGCCACAGCAGTTAAGTCAGCAAGACCTGGATAATCTGGCGGGGAATTTAAGCAAATCCGACCGACAGAGGCTGGTTGAGGCGATGAAAAGGTAGAAACGGTTTATTGGCAAAGTAGAGGAAGGTCCAGGGAGGGACGTTCTGAGGCTAAGAGGTGATTTGGAAAACTGGAGCGGGCGAAGGGAATCGAACCCTCGTATAGAGCTTGGGAAGCTCTCGTTCTACCATTGAACTACGCCCGCTTTGAAGTGCGTAAGGCATTATAAACCTTACGCTCTTGTTAGCAAGGGACTGCTGGTTTGACTGGCGATTAATTCACCGTCAGCATTTCGGTTTACTGCCCTGCGGCGGCAGATAACGCAGCGGATCGATGGCCGTCGCTTTGTAGCGGATCTGGAAATGCAGCCGCACGGAGTCCGTATCCGTACTGCCCATCGTCGCAATCTGCTGCCCAATCTTCACGTTCTGCCCGTTATTGACCATCAGCGTGTCGTTGTGCGCGTAGGCAGTGATGTAGTTCTCGCCATGCTTGATCATGATCAGATTGCCATAGCCACGGAGCTGATTGCCGACGTACACCACCTTGCCTGAACCCGCCGCATAAATCGGCTGTCCGCGCCGGGCAGTGATATCAATGCCTTTGTTACCGCCGTCGGCTGACGAGTAAGGCAGGATGACTTTACCGCTGGTCGGCCAGCGCCAGCAGCGATCGCCGACCGGTGGCCAGGAGACTGGTGGCAACGAGGGACGGGAGGCGGTCTTTGTACTTTTAGACGACTTTTTGCCGGCGGTAGTTTTGCTGCCTGTTTTCAGGCGCTGCCCGACTTCAATGGTATAGGGCGGAGAAATATTGTTTAATCGCGCCAGTTCCTGCACGCTGGTCCCGGTCAGCCGCGAGATACGAGAAAGCGTATCGCCACGCTTAACGGTATAGACGTTGCCGTCGGAGTCAGAGCTGCCCGAGCAGCCAGCCAGAAACAGTGCAACCACGAGGCAACACATCAGGCAAAAAGAACGAGTCATCAGGCTTCCTGCGTGCAAAGCAAATCCCCAATACGGTGAAGTCAGGTTGCTTATGATAGCAGCCTGTGAAGAGATGCCAATGATTAGCCGTCATTAAACCGTCTCAGGAGGTTGAAAAGGATAGCCGCAAGTGATGATTTCCATTATCTGCGGCAGCCATGGCATCCCTGGAATTTTGACCAGCGCCGGATAGAAAATCTGCGGCGAGGGAAAGAGATCGACGACGTGACAGCATGATAGCTTAGCCGCCTCAACTTCAGAGGACGGCAGCAGAGTGGCCGCCATCAGCCCGGATTCCAGCCAGTCGAGGATCACCCCCGGCTGGGTGATGTGCATAATGACATCCGGTGTTACGCCCCCTTTACGGAAAAGATCCAGGAGTATCTCGTAGGTGCCTGAATCCTTCGCCCGGTGCAGTAATACTAACGGAAATGCCGCCAGCGCATGATAGTCAAAAGGCTCCTGCGGTTTCTCAGCCAGACACTTTTTACTGATCACCGCCACCAGCCTGACCGGATCGAAAGAGACAAAATCATAACCTTCGCTGCGATAAGGTCGCTGAATAAGTGCAAGGTCTACCGCGCCTTCGTTCAGCATTGTTTCCAGGTGACTGGAATCGGTAACGGAGATATTGATCTCCGCACGCGGGTGCCGCTTATATAACTCAAGAAGCAAAGGCTTAAAATAGCTCTGAAACAAATGTGTTAAGCCTATTCGCAAACGAAACTTATCCTGATGAGCTATTTCCACCGTTTCTCGCGCCGTATCTTCAACCTGACGTAATATTTCACATGCTTTTCGATAAAGGAAATATCCCGCTTCGGTGGGTTCTATACGATTGCCCCGGCGAATAAATAAGGCGACGTGAAGCTCCTCTTCCAGTTCCTGAATGCGTTTACTCAAAGGTGGCTGCGCCATATTAAGTGCTTTCGCCGCCTGGCTTACCGAACCGTGCTCCACCACCCGACAGAAATATCGTAACCTTTTAAGATCCATAATTCCTCTCTTTGCCGTGCAGCAGTATCCCACTTCTATGCCAAAAGTAAATATTCCCTGTAAATCAGCAAAACAGGTATTAATTAATAAAAAATTAACATTTCGATAAAGTTAACTTTTTTGATCTACCTTGCCTCTGGTAAACGGTATTTGTCTTATTCACAGGGAAAAAATAGTGTATCAGCCATCATTTTTCATACGGATGGAACAATAATGGCAAATTCAGATAATAAAGTGGTACATGATTTACGTTCTGCGCTCGCGTTACTCAAAACGTTGCCCGGTGAATATGTCGAAACCAGTACCGAAGTTGACCCCCATGCGGAGCTTTCCGGCGTTTATCGTTACGTCGGCGCAGGCGGCACCTGCCAGCGTCCAACACGCAAAAATGGACCGGTCATGGTATTCAATAAAATCAAAGGCTTTAATGACATTAGCGTTGCTATCGGGCTTAACGGCTCACGCCAGCGTGTCGGTCATTTTTTGAACTGCGCGCCAGAAAAACTGGGGCATTTACTGAAGGATTCAGTACAACACGCTATCGCTCCGGTAACGATAGAGGATAACGCGCTTTGCCAGCAGGTTGTGCATCTGGCAAGCGACCCGGATTTTGATTTGCGTAAATTGCTGCCCGCGCCGACCAATACAGAAGAAGACGCGGGTCCTTACATCACCATGGGGCTGTGTTACGCCTCCGATCCGCAAACGCATGAATCCGATATCACCATTCACCGACTGTGTGTGCAAAGCCGCGATGAACTCTCAATGTGGCTGACGCCGGGACGTCATATTGATGCTTTCCGCATGAAAGCGGAGGCAATGGGTGAACCGCTGCCAATCTCTATCAGCATCGGGGTCGATCCCGCCATTGAGATCGCCGCCTGTTTTGAACCACCGACCACCCCGCTGGGCTTCAACGAATTAAGTATTGCCGGTGCACTTCGCGGCCATGCGGTAGAGATGGTGCAATGCATGACCATCAATGAGAAAGCCATTGCGCATGCCGAGATCGTTATTGAAGGCGAGTTATTGCCAACTGTGCGTGTGCGGGAAGATCAGAACACCCGGACGGGAAGAGCGATGCCGGAGTTTCCCGGCTACACCGGTGAAGCGAAAGAGGCGATCCCGGTCATTAAGGTGAAGGCCGTTACTCACCGTAAAAATCCGATGTGGCGTACCACTGTCGGTCCTGGCGAGGAACACGTCAATATGGCCGGGATCCCGACGGAAGCCAGCATTCTCGATATGGTGGAACGCGCCATGCCGGGCAAGCTGCTTAATGTTTTCGCGCACTCCGCGGGCGGCGGCAAATTACTGGCCGTGTTGCAATTTAAAAAGACCTCACCGGCAGATGAAGGCCGTCAGCGTCAGGCAGCGCTACTGGCATTCTCCGCTTTCCCGGAACTGAAACACGTTATCCTGGTGGATGAAGATGTGGACATTTTCGACAGCGATGATGTGATGTGGGCGATGCAAACACGCTATCAGGGCGATGTGGATACTGTATTTATCCCCGGCGTGCGCTGCCATCCGCTTGACCCGTCGCAGGTACCTGAATATAGCCCGTCCATACTGCAACAAGGAATGTCCTGTAAAACGATATTCGACTGCACCGTACCATTCCATCTGAAGCACAATTTTGAACGTTCAAAATTCAAAGAAGTAGATGTCAAACGCTTCCTGCCGGACTTCAGCTAAGGAGCGCTGACGATGAAACCACGCATCATCCTCGGCATCAGCGGTGCATCAGGTTTTCAATATGGCGTAAAGGCGCTGGAACTTCTTCAGCCCCTGCCGCCAGAGGTTCATCTGGTCATTTCGAAGGGCGCAGAAAAAACCTGCGAGCTGGAAACAGATTACCGTCTGGATGAAGTGATGGCGATGGCCGATGTCGTGCATCCCATCGGCGATTTAGGTGCGTCAATTTCCAGCGGATCGTTTAAAACCGTGGGAATGCTGATAGCCCCCTGCTCCATGCGTACGCTGGGGGCTATTGCGCACGCGCTGACCGATAATTTGCTGACCCGGGCGGCAGACGTGGTGCTAAAAGAACGGCGACGTCTGGTGCTTCTGGCACGAGAAACGCCGCTCAACCTTGGGCATATTCGCAATATGCAGGCGGTCACCGAAATGGGGGGGATCATCTTTCCGCCCGTTCCGGCGCTATATCAACGTCCGCCCACGGTGGACGCCATTATTACCCATAGCGTGAGCCGTGCTCTGGATCTTTTCGATCTTGAGATAAATACAATCCCACGCTGGGGGGAAGGCAAACTCAATCACGATCGTTAATATCCAAAGGAAAATTCAAAATGTTAATTGGTCCATATGTAAATGGCTCGGCAGTAATTATTGGCGGGCTGCTGGGAGCGTTCGCCGGGGGAAAACTTCCTGAACGTGTTAAAACGGCGCTACCAATGACGTTCGGGCTATGTTCGGTCGGTCTTGGTATTACGCTGGTATTAAAAGTAAAATATATGCCCGCCGTGGTACTGGCCATGGTGATCGGCGCGATCATCGGCGAAGTATTGCATCTGGAAAAAGGAATCGGGAAAGCAGCGGGATCCACCCGTGGAATAATCAACAGAGTACTTCCCGCCGTGCCAGGTTTAACGCATGAGGAATTTACCGAAAAATTCGTTGCTATTCTGGTATTATTTTGCGCCAGTGGTACCGGTATTTTTGGCGCAATGACGGAAGGTATGAGTGGAGATCCATCAATCCTTTATATCAAAACCATTCTTGATCTATTTACGGCAGGTATTTTTGCCACCTTGTTAGGCTATTCGGTAATGACGATAGCAATTCCACAAGTAATTATTCAGATTGCTCTCGCCATGCTCGCAGTATTCATCCTGCCTATGATTACTCCACAAATGATGGCCGATTTTTCCTGTGCGGGTGGGTTATTGATGGTCGCAACGGGCCTGCGTATCTGTAATATCAAAATGTTTCCTGTCGCAAATATGCTGCCAGGACTGGTTTTGGTAATGCCTTTCTCGCATTTTTGGGCTACGCTTGTCGGCTGATTTTTATGAAGACCCGAGCAAATCCTCGGGTCCTTTTTGGCTGAGGAGTATCCATGATCAAGGAACATGTCATTTTACTGGATGCACAGGGTAGTCCCTCCGGCACGCTGGAAAAGTATGCGGCTCATACGGCATCAACGCCTCTACATCTGGCTTTTTCATCATGGTTGTTCAATACGCAGGGACAGCTTCTGGTGACGCGCCGCGCGCTGAGCAAAAAAGCCTGGCCCGGCGTGTGGACCAACTCGGTCTGCGGGCATCCGCAGGAGGGAGAGAGTTTTGAACAAGCCATTTTCCGCCGCTGCCGCTTCGAGCTTGGCGTCGACGTTGCCAGTCCGGTGCTGGTCTATCCGGCCTTCCGCTACTGTGAAACCGACCCTTCAGGCATTATGGAAAACGAAGTTTGCCCGGTCTATGCCGCGCAGGTTATCAGCGACATCCAGCCGAATCCCGACGAAGTAATGGATTGCCAGTGGATCGCACTGGAAGAGATGTTTCATGCGCTGGCCGTCACGCCGTGGGCGTTCAGCCCGTGGATGGTCCAGCAGGCATCGTCTGCTGACGCGCGCGACGCACTGCAACGTTATATCTACACGGCATAAAAAAAGCCCCGACGCGCTAAACGCCGGGGCTCATTCAGTACACCAGACTTATTTCACCGGACGCATCGCCGGGAACAGGATCACGTCGCGGATGGTGTGGCTATTGGTGAACAGCATGACCATACGGTCAATACCAATACCCAGACCGGCGGTCGGCGGCAGACCATGTTCCAGCGCGGTCACGTAGTCTTCGTCGAAGAACATCGCTTCGTCATCACCCGCCGCTTTAGCATCAACCTGATCCTGGAAGCGCTGCGCCTGATCTTCGGCATCGTTCAGCTCGCTAAAGCCGTTACCGATTTCACGGCCGCCGATGAAGAATTCAAAGCGGTCGGTGATTTCCGGGTTCACGTCGTTACGGCGCGCCAGTGGAGAAACCTCTGCCGGATATTCGGTGATGAAGGTCGGCTGGATCAGATGCGCTTCTGCCACTTCTTCGAAGATCTCGGTCACGATGCGGCCCAGGCCCCAGCTCTTCTCAGGTTTGATACCGATAGATTCGGCAATCGCTTTAGCAGAGTCGAAATTATCCAGCTCGGCCATTTCCGTTTCCGGACGGTATTTCTTGATGGCTTCGCGCATGGTCAGTTTTTCAAACGGCTTGCCGAAATCAAACGTCACATCGCCGTAAGGCACTTCAGTTTTGCCCAGAACGTCCTGCGCCAGCGTGCGGAACAGGGATTCGGTCAGCTCGATCAGATCTTTGTAATCCGCGTATGCCATATAGAGTTCCATCATGGTGAACTCTGGATTATGGCGAACGGAGATGCCTTCATTACGGAAGTTACGGTTGATTTCGAACACACGCTCAAAACCACCGACCACCAGACGTTTCAGGTACAGTTCCGGCGCGATACGCAGGTACATGTCCAGATCCAGCGCGTTATGATGGGTGATGAACGGACGCGCAGACGCGCCGCCAGGGATCACCTGCATCATCGGGGTTTCCACTTCCATAAAGCCGCGGCCGACCATGAACTGACGAATACCCGCCAGGATCTGCGAACGTGCTTTAAAGGTGTTGCGCGATTCATCGTTAGAGATGAGATCGAGATAGCGCTGACGGTAGCGCGCTTCCTGATCCTGCAAACCGTGGAATTTGTCCGGTAGTGGACGCAGCGCTTTGGTCAGCAGACGCAGTTCGGTGCAGTGGATCGACAGCTCGCCGGTTTTGGTTTTGAACAGTTTGCCTTTCGCGCCGAGGATGTCGCCGAGGTCCCATTTTTTGAACTGCTCGTTGTAAACGCCTTCCGGCAGGTCGTCACGGGCAACATACAGCTGAATGCGGCCACCTACATCTTGCAGGGTAACAAAGGACGCCTTGCCCATAATACGACGGGTCATCATACGGCCAGCCACGGTTACTTCAATGTTCAGCGCTTCCAGCTCTTCGTTTTCTTTGGCATCAAAGTCAGCGTGCAGTTGGTCTGAGGTGTGATCGCGACGAAAATCGTTCGGGAAGGCAATTCCCTGCTCGCGCAGACCAGCCAGCTTCTCGCGACGTGCTTTCAGTTCATTATTAAGATCGGCCGCCGCGTCAGCGCTCTGTACGTGTTGTTCAGACATGTTGGTTCCTCATAACCCTGCTTTTAAACTTGCTTCAATGAATTGGTCCAGGCTGCCATCCAGCACCGCCTGCGTGTTACGGGTTTCAACCCCGGTGCGCAGATCTTTAATGCGAGAGTCATCAAGGACATAAGAACGGATCTGGCTACCCCAGCCGATGTCAGATTTGTTATCTTCCATCGCCTGTTTCTCAGCATTTTTCTTCTGCATTTCCAGCTCATAAAGCTTCGCTTTCATCTGCTTCATGGCCTGGTCTTTGTTTTTATGCTGAGAACGGTCGTTCTGACACTGGGTCACCGTGTTGGTCGGAATGTGCGTAATACGGACGGCCGACTCAGTACGGTTAACGTGCTGACCACCGGCACCGGACGCGCGGTAGACGTCGATGCGCAGGTCGGCCGGGTTGATTTCGATATCAATATCGTCGTCCACTTCCGGGTAAACAAACGCGGAGCTGAACGAGGTATGGCGACGGCCGCCAGAGTCGAACGGACTCTTACGTACCAGACGGTGTACGCCGGTTTCGGTACGCAGCCAGCCGTAGGCGTAATCACCGGAGATCTTGATAGTCACGGATTTGATACCCGCCACTTCACCTTCAGACTCTTCGATAATTTCGGTTTTAAAGCCGCGCGCTTCTGCCCAGCGCAGATACATACGTTCCAGCATGCTGGCCCAGTCCTGCGCTTCAGTACCGCCGGAACCGGCCTGGATATCAAGGTAGCAGTCAGCGTTGTCGTATTCACCCGAGAACATGCGGCGGAATTCCAGCTGCGCCAGTTTTTCTTCCAGCACGTCCAGTTCGGCGACAGCCTCGTTGAAGGTTTCGTCGTCTTCGGCTTCGACCGCCAGATCCAGCAGTCCGGAAACATCCTCCAGCCCCTGAGTCATTTGATCCAGTGTTTCAACGATAGCTTCAAGAGAGGAGCGTTCTTTACCCAGCGCCTGCGCGCGTTCAGGTTCGTTCCAGACGTCCGGCTGCTCCAGCTCGGCGTTTACTTCTTCAAGACGCTCTTTCTTGGCATCATAGTCAAAGATACCCCCTAAGAACGCCGGAGCGATCCGTGAGGTCCTGAATGCGGTTTTTTACCGGATTAATTTCAAACATAGTCAGGTTTCTTTTATTGGACGTGTCAAAATGCAGTTATAAGGGTGAGATTGTACCCAATTCACGGCTTTTTTTATACACAGAAAATTAGTCGGGATGTATCGCGATGTAAGGTCAAAAATACCCGGCAGACTCGCCATAATCATCTGCCGGATTTTGAAACTGACGGTTAATGTCAGAGGCTATATCGGCCAGATGTGGTCGATAATAATTTGCAAACTGCGGTTGCCGCGAAACTCATTAATATCAAGTTTGTAAGCCAGTTCAACCTCGCGCACGCCGTTGTCCGGCCAACAGGTGGTATCCACATTAAACGCGATACCGTCAAGTAAGGGACCGCCGCCGACCGGCTCGACCATCACTTTAAGATGACGTTCGCCGACGATGCGCTGCTGTAGCAGGCGGAAGCGGCCGTCAAACAGCGGTTCCGGGAACATTTGCCCCCAGGGACCGGCGTCGCGCAGCATCTCTGCGATTTCCAGCGTCATCTCGCCGGGCGAGAGCGGTCCGTCGGAAACCACTTCCCCCTGCAATAATGCCGGATCGAGCCATTCAGTAATCAGCTCACCGAAACGCTGCTGGAATTCGTCAAAGCGCGCTTCGTCCAGCGACAGCCCGGCTGCCATTGCATGACCGCCGAATTTGATAATCAGATCCGGGTAGAGGGTATCCAGACGCTCCAGCGCGTCGCGCATATGCAGACCAGCAATGGAACGGCCCGAGCCTTTCAGGGTACCGTCTCCGGCAGGCGCGAAGGCAATCACCGGACGGTGAAAACGCTCTTTAATCCGCGAGGCCAGAATGCCCACTACTCCCTGATGCCATTCGGGATGATACATCGCCAGCCCGCCGGGCAGCGCCTCGCGGCTGCGCTCCAGCTTTTCACACAGCGCCAGCGCTTCGATTTGCATCCCCTGCTCGATCTCTTTGCGCGTCTGGTTGAGCGCATCAAGTTCGCTTGCCAGCACCCGCGCTTCGGCGATGTTCTCACACAGCAGCAGCGCAACGCCGACCGACATATCATCCAGCCGTCCGGCGGCGTTCAGCCGTGGCCCCAGGGCGAACCCCAAGTCGCTGGCGGCGAGCCGGTGCGGTTCACGACGAGAAATTTCCAGCAGGGCTTTAATGCCTGGCCGACATTTCCCTGCGCGAATGCGATTCAGCCCCTGCCAGGTCAGGATACGGTTGTTGGCATCCAGCGGCACCACATCCGCTACCGTACCGAGCGCCACCAGATCCAACAGCTCGGCCAGGTTGGGCATGGCAATACCACGCGCCTCAAACCAACCTTGCTCACGCAGGTGCGCACGCAAGGCCAGCATCAGGTAAAACGCCACGCCCACGCCCGCCAGCGATTTCGACGGGAAGGGGCAGTCGCGCAGGTTAGGATTAACGATCGCTTCAGCGTCTGGCAGCGTGTCGCCGGGCAGGTGATGATCGGTGATCAGGACCGGTATTCCCAGGGCATGCGCCCGCTCGACGCCGGTAATGGATGAAATGCCGTTATCCACGGTCATGATCATCTGCGCACCGCGCGCATGCGCCTGATCGACCACTTCCGGACTTAAGCCGTAGCCATCTTCAAAACGGTTCGGCACCAGGTAGGCCACGCTCTCACAGCCCAGCGCCCGCAGTGCCAGCACGCTGAGCGCGGTACTGGTTGCCCCATCGGCATCAAAGTCGCCGACCACGACGATCCTAAGCCCTTCGCGAAGGGCGTTGTAAAGCATATCGACCGCTTTCTCAATGCCGGTCAACTGCTGCCAGGTCAGCATGCCTTTGACGCCGCGCTCCAGATCCTGCGCATGCTTTACGCCGCGACTGGCATAGAGGCGTCGCAGCAGGACGGGCACATCGGCAGGGAGATCCGCGGTTTCATCCACCTCTCGGCGGCGTAGTTGTATCGGTTGTTTCACGCGAATTATTTACCGCCGGTCTGTTTTTGATGCTCGTCGAGGAACGCTTTCATCTCTTTCGGCCCCTGATAACCCGGCACTACGTTGCCATCGCTCAGAACGATAGCCGGGGTGCCGTTAACGCCAAACTGGATGCCGAGGGCATAATGATCGGCAATGTCGATGTTGCAGGACGCCGGCTTAACGCCTTTGCTGTTCATTGCATCATCAAAAGCCTTGTTGCGGTCTTTGGCGCACCAGATGGCTTTCATATCCTGCTCAGGCTGGCTTTGCAGGCCGGCTCGCGGGAAGGCAAGATAACGCACGGTGATCCCCAGCGCATTGTAATCGCTCATCTCTTCATGCAGCTTGTGACAATAACCGCAGGTGATGTCGGTAAAGACGGTGATAACGTATTTCTCCTGTGGCGCTTTATAGATGATCATCTCTTTTTCCAGCGCGTTCAGGTGTTTCATCAACAACTGGTTGGTGACATTGACCGGCTGAGCGCCGCTGACATCATACAGTGGTCCCTGGATCATATGCTTGCCGTCATCAGACACGTACAGCACGCCGCTGTTGGTCAGCACGGTTTTCATGCCAGCAACGGGTGAAGGTTGAATGTCGGTACTTTGCACGCCAAGTTTGGTCAGCGCCTGCTGGATTGCCGCATCGTCTGCCTGAGCCAGACCGCTAAAGGCCGTCGTCAACAGCGAGAGGAGCAATAAACCTTTTTTCATATCTTATCCTTTTAGATCGGGCAATCACGCACGCGGATGATGCTGCTGGTGTAATTGCCGTAAGCGTTCAGTGGCTACATGGGTGTAGATTTGCGTCGTAGAAAGATCGCTATGGCCCAGTAGCATTTGCACGACGCGCAAATCCGCGCCGTGGTTAAGTAAATGGGTGGCAAACGCGTGACGCAGCACGTGCGGTGACAACTTTTCGCTGTCGATACCGGCCAGAGCCGCATAATGCTTAATGCGATGCCAGAAGGTCTGGCGGGTCATCTGCTGAGCGCGCTGGCTGGGAAACAGCACGTCGATGGAGACGCCGTTCAATAACCACGGGCGACCGTGCTCCAGCCAGGTTTCCAGCCAGTACACCGCTTCTTCGCCCAGCGGCACCAGCCGCTCTTTATTGCCTTTGCCGATCACCCGCACCACGCCCTGCCGCAGGCTGATATCGCTCATAGTCAGCCCGACTAATTCTGAAACCCGCAGGCCGGTGGCGTACAGGACTTCCAGCATCGCTTTATCGCGTAATTCCAGCGGCTGATCGGTGACCGGCGCTTGCAGCAGGCGTTCAACCTGCTGCTCGGATAAATCTTTCGGCAACCGCTGCGGCAGCTTTGGCGAGGCCAGCAGCGCACTCGGATCGTCAGCGCGGACCTTCTCACGGTACAGATGCTGGAAAAACCGCCGCGTGGCGCTTAGCAATCGCGCGGAACTGGTCGCTTTATAACCACCTGCCAGACGTTCTGCCAACAGCGACTGGAGATCATCATGCTGGACAAGCTCCACAGATAGCCCCCGGTGATGCAGCCACTCCACCAGCATAGTCAGATCGCGACGATAGGCGCTGAGCGTATTTTCCGCCAGGTTACGCTCCAGCCAGAGCGCATCAAGAAACTGTTCTATACGTGCAAGATCCTGTTCCATCCGTGCCTCTTTACCCTTTCTGCTGCTGCATTATGCCTGATTAATTCCCGTTTCTGGTACACTGGACGCAAAGTCACAGCAAGAATTGAGACGTTTACGCAATGAACATAGGTCTTTTCTACGGTTCCAGCACCTGCTACACCGAGATGGCGGCAGAGAAAATTCGCGACATCATCGGGCCGGAACTGGTCACGCTGCACAACCTGAAAGATGATTCCCCGACGCTGATGGAACAGTACGATGTCCTTATTCTGGGCATTCCTACCTGGGATTTCGGCGAAATTCAGGAAGACTGGGAAGCCATCTGGGAACACCTCAGTGCGCTAAACCTGAAGGGCAAACTCGTTGCCCTGTATGGCATGGGCGATCAATTAGGCTACGGCGAGTGGTTTCTTGACGCGCTCGGTATGCTTCACGATGAACTGGTCGCCCATGAGGTCAAATTCATTGGCTACTGGCCCACTGAAGGCTATGAATTTACCAGTAAAAAACCGATTATCGCTGACGGTAAACTGTTCGTCGGCCTCGCCCTGGATGAAACCAACCAGTACGATCTCAGTGATGAGCGCATCCAGACGTGGTGTGAGCAAATCCTTATGGAAATGGCTGAGCATTTCTCCTGAGCCTGTTAATGTCGCGCTGGCTGTTGCATTAACAGCCGGCGCAGATCCCGCCATTCACCGCTTTCCATGCTATCCGCTGCCAGCCACAGATGCTGTCGCCGCCGGCTACCTAATTTGCGCAGCCTGAGCATCATGCCGCTTTTCAGCATCCACGGCGCACCCGTGATCTCCCACTCCTGCCCTTGCCAGCGCAGGCGAGAGTTCATCATCAGCTTGATTTCCCCCTGACAGGCGTTAATACGCCGCTGGCTACGCACGCAGTCAAAGACCACCAGCGATAACAGCAGCAGCCATAGTGGCATATAACTTAACGGCCACGGCATCAGCAGAATAATGGCAGCGACCACACCATGAATCAGAAGAGATAGCCACTGTGAGCGCCAGGAGACGCGTAAATCAGATTGCCACAGGACCACGTTCCCGATTCCGTGTTTGAATTAATTGCACCATGCGTTGTAGCTCAGTATCAGCGGGTTTTCCATGGTTCATCAACCAGTTAAACAGATCCGGATCGTCGCATTCCAGGAGGCGAATGAAGAGATGTTTGTCATCGTCACTCAGCGTGTCGTACTCGTATTCAAAAAAAGGCATGATGGAAATATCGAGCTCGCGCATACCGCGGCGGCACGCCCAGTGGATACGGGCTTTATTATTAATATCCATGTTTTCAATCCTGCGTCGCTATATCGGGTTAGTGTAACGCGTTTTAATGACTTACTTTACAGGATTATTGTGCGATGCGAGGCTGATTCCACTTAAAAACCTGTAAAATTAATTATTTCCTCACTATCTCCTTGCTGGTTAATCGTCGAAAACGGCACAAAAGGCCTGTTAAAAGCGCTTGCAATGGCAACTGGCTCTTTTACCATGAGTTATATTCTTACTTCGCGTTATGCAACCAGGACAACATTATGGCTTTTACTCCGTTTCCTCCGCGCCAGCCTTCCGCCTCTGCGCGTCTGCCGCTGACGCTTATGACACTTGATGACTGGGCACTGGCTACCATTAGCGGCGCGGACAGCGAAAAGTATTTGCAGGGTCAGGTGACGGCCGACGTAGCCGCATTAAGCGAACATCAGCATTTGCTGGCGGCGCACTGCGATGCCAAAGGCAAGATGTGGAGCAACATGCGCCTGTTCCACCATGCGGGTGGCTTTGCGTGGATTGAGCGCCGCAGCCTGCGTGATGCACAGCTTACCGAGCTAAAAAAATACGCGGTATTTTCCAAAGTGACTATTGCCGCTGACGATGAGTCCGTATTGCTGGGCGTAGCCGGATTTCAGGCGCGTGCCGCGCTGGCAAATCTGTTCAGCACCCTACCGGACGCCGACAAACCGGTGGTGAAAGACGGGGAAACGTCGCTGCTGTGGTTTGCGCATCCCGACGAGCGCTTTCTGCTGGTGACCGATGCGGCTACCGCGCAGCGCGTTACCGATGCCCTGCGCGGCGAGGCGCAGTTTAATAACAGCCAGCAATGGCTGGCGCTGAATATCGAAGCGGGTCTGCCGGTCATCGACGCGGCAAACAGCGGGCAGTTTATCCCGCAGGCTACCAATTTGCAGGCACTGGGCGGTATCAGCTTCAAAAAAGGCTGCTATACCGGACAGGAGATGGTCGCCCGCGCCAAATTCCGTGGCGCGAACAAACGTGCGCTCTGGTCGCTGGCAGGCCACGCCGGCCGCGTGCCGCAAGCCGGGGAAGATCTGGAGCTGCAAATGGGTGAAAACTGGCGTCGCACCGGCACCGTGCTGGCCGCCGTCCAGCTGGACGACGGTCGCGTGCTGGGTCAGGCGGTGATGAATAACGACATGGAGCCAGACAGCGTCTTTCGCGTGCGTGATGACGTGAATACACTGCATATTGAGCCGCTGCCGTATTCGCTGGAAGAAAATTAAGTTTTACCTGCCCCGGCAAGCGCCGTGCTGCCGGGACGCTTATACCTGCCCAATATACAAATAAATCGCCAGGAAGTGACACACGCTGCCGCCGAGAACGAAGCCGTGCCAGATGGCGTGGTTATACGGAATACGCTTGCAGACGTAGAAAATCACCCCCAGCGAATAGACGATACCGCCCACTGCCAGCAGCGTAACGCTCCCCGCCGCCAGCTTAACCGCCATTTCATAAATCACAACCAGTGACAGCCAGCCCATTGCCAGGTAGGTCACCAGTGACAAGACTTTAAATCGATGCGCAATGGTCAGTTTGAACAAAATCCCCAGCAGCGCCAGACTCCAGATGACGATCATCAGCCCACGCGCCAGCGGTGAATTCAGTCCCACCAGCAGAAATGGCGTATAGGTCCCGGCGATCAACAGGTAAATCGCACAATGGTCAAACTTTTTCAGCCATATTTTGGCCCGCTGGTGGGGGATGGCGTGGTAGAGCGTTGAGGCCAGAAAAAGCAGGATCATACTGCCGCCGTACAGGCTGTAGCTGGTGATGGCCGTCGCGCTGGCGTTGCTGTCTACCGCTTGTACCAGCAGCAAAACCAGTCCCACGATACCGAACACCAGCCCAATACCATGGCTGATACTATTAGCAATTTCCTCTGCCAGTGAATATCCCTGCGTCATTAACGGTTTACGACCCATAGTGAACTCCGGAAGAACTGACGACATGCACGATGCGCCACTAGAGTAACTGAGAATGATTCCAGTGAACACCTGTTCGCTAAAATAAAAGTTAGCGTAAAATAATGAACTTAAAATCAAAAAGATAATCGCAAAAATAAACTTACAGATGTTTCTTTTTTTGCGGTTAAAAATCAAACACATGGCAAGAATCGTATCAGGCTTCCCGAACGCAGCCGTTAAACGGCATAATAGTGACTTCTGTTTTCACCCTGGATTATCGCGACCGTGAGCATTTTTACCCATTCTGCTATCGCCACGCTGAACAACCTTGAGATGAAGGTTTATCACTATGTCATCAAAAACCGCGATGCCGTCATGTATATGACCATCCGCGAGCTGGCGGATGCGGCTGAAGTGTCAACCACCACTGTGTTACGCTTTTGCCGCAAGCTCAATTGCGAGGGGTATTCGGAATTTCGCGTGCGTTTTAAACTCTATCTTGAACAGAACGAACCACAGCAGCCTGACTTTGGTGCCAGCGAAATTATTAGTTTTTTTAAGAGCGTGAATAATGATGAGTTTGATAAATTATTAGATCGCGCGGTCGATATTATTCTCGCGTCTGAGCGTATTATTTTTGTAGGCGCAGGCACCTCTGGTTCGCTGGCAAAATATGGTGCACGATTCTTTTCTAATGTCGGAAAATTCAGTAACCACATCGACGATCCCTATTTTCCGGTGACCAACGATATGGCGAAGAATGCACTGGCAATTGTATTGTCTGTTTCTGGCGAAACGGAAGAGATTTTGCGCTTTGCCAGCCAGTTCAGCCTCCACCATTGTAAGGTGCTTTCCATTACCAGCCATGAGCAGTCACGACTGGCAAAGCTGGCCGACTTTAACCTCTCGTGGCACGTTTCTCAGACACGAGTAGGCGGTGTGTATGATATAACTACCCAGGTACCGGTTATTTATATTCTCGAATCTCTGGGCCGCAAGCTGGCAAAAAAACTCGGCTAAAACACAGTGTTTTTTCGATGTAACAAATCACAACCTGCACTATTTGTTATATCGTGACATTTATTAACGTATTTGCCAGACTCAGACGCAGAAAGTAATAACCTGAGGCTGTGCCAAAATGAAAGAATTAACATTACCAAAGGATTTTCTGTGGGGCGGAGCAGTCGCTGCACATCAGGTGGAAGGCGGCTGGAACAAAGGTGGCAAAGGCCCCAGCGTTTGTGACGTACTGACAGGGGGTGCTCATGGCGTATCGCGTGAGATCACAGAGCAAGTCGTTGCAGGCAAATATTACCCTAATCATGAAGCAGTCGATTTTTATAGCCATTATAAAGAGGATATAAAACTCTTTGCCGAACTGGGCTTCAAATGCTTTCGCACTTCTATCGCCTGGACGCGTATTTTCCCGCAGGGCGATGAGCTTCAGCCGAACGAAGAAGGGCTACAGTTCTATGACGACATGTTTGATGAACTGCTCAAATACAATATTGAACCGGTGATCACCCTCTCCCACTTTGAGATGCCCTTGCACCTGGTGCAACAGTACGGTGGCTGGACCAGCCGTCGCGTGGTGGATTTCTTTGTTCGCTTCGCGGAAGTGGTTTTCGAGCGCTACAAAAATAAGGTCAAATACTGGATGACCTTTAATGAAATTAATAACCAGCGCAACTGGCGTGTGCCGCTATTTGGCTACTGCTGCTCTGGCGTGGTATTTACCGACCACGACAATCCGCAAGAGACGATGTACCAGGTATTACATCACCAGTTTGTTGCCAGCGCTCTGGCAGTAAAAGCTGCACGGCGTATTAATCCAGAAATGCAGGTGGGCTGTATGCTGGCGATGTCCCCTGTTTATCCGTTTTCCTGTAAGCCGGAAGATGTAATGTCTGCGCAGGAAGTTATGCGTGAACGCTATCTGTTCACCGACGTTCAAATGCGCGGCTATTATCCCTCATATGTGCTCAAGGAATGGGAACATCACGGATTTACGATCAATATGGAAGCGGGCGACGAGCAACTTCTGCGCGAAGGAACCTGCGCTTATCTTGGCTTCAGTTATTACATGTCCAACGCAGTGAAAGCCGAAGAGGGAAAAATTGCTAACCCACATGTTAAGGCTTCCGATTGGGGCTGGCAGATTGACCCGGTTGGTTTGCGCTACGCTTTATGTGAGCTTTATGAGCGCTATCAGAAGCCGTTATTCATCGTTGAGAATGGTTTTGGCGCGTACGACAAGGTTGAAGATGATGGCAGTATCAACGATGACTATCGCATCGACTACTTGCGTGCGCATATAAAAGAAATGATTAAAGCCGTTACCGTGGATGGCGTGGATCTGATGGGTTATACGCCATGGGGCTGTATCGACTGTGTATCTTTCACGACGGGGCAGTACAGCAAGCGCTACGGCTTTATTTATGTGAATAAACATGACGACGGCACCGGCGACATGTCCCGTTCACGCAAGAAAAGCTTTGCGTGGTATCAGGGTGTGATCGCCAGTAACGGCGAGAGTCTCTGAGTCGCAATTGCCCTCACCCTAACCCTCTCCCTCAGGGAGAGGGAACGTGCGGTGGAAGACACGATGCTGAGAGGGAACGTTCGGTCGATAACTCAGGGCGTTTCGACATTCACTGCACAAGATGACAACGCCGCTCGGCTCCCTCTTCACGCAAGAAAAGCTTTGCGTGGTATCAGGGTGTGATCGCCAGTAACGGCGAGAGTCTCTAAGTCGCAATTGCCCTCACCCTAACCCTCTCCCTCAGGGAGAGGGAACGTGCGGTGGACGATACGATGCTGAGAGGGAACGTGCGGTGGACGATACGATGCTGGGAGGGAACGTGCGGTGGACGACACGATGCTGAGAGGGAACGTTCGGTGGATAACTCAGGGCGTTTCGACATTCACTGCACAAGATGACAACGCCGATCGGCTCCCTCTCCCTCAGGGAGAGGGCTGGGGTGAGGGGCAAGAGCGGCAACACGGGTCTCGTAACGCTATAGTCACTTACTTCCCGCCCGCCAGTTCGATGAAACTTCCCGTCACGTAGGAGGCTTTCTCACTCAGTAGCCAGGCGATCGCCTGCGCCACCTCCTCCGGCTGGCCGCCACGTTGCATTGGCAAAAGCGATTTTACCCGATCCACGCGCCCTGGCTCACCGCCTGAAGCGTGCATCTGCGTATAAATAAATCCTGGCCGCACGCCATTTACACGTATTCCCTGCGCGGCAACTTCCAGCGCCAGCCCTGCGGTAAGCGTATCCACCGCGCCTTTTGAGGCGGCGTAATCCACATATTCGCCAGGTGCACCGAGTCGCGCAGCCGCGGAAGAGACATTAACGATGGCTCCCCCTTGCCCACCGTGCCGGTGCGACATGCGTTTCACCGCTTCACGGCAGCAAAGAAAGTACCCGGTGACATTGGTGGTCAATACGTGGTTAATCCGTTCCGCGGTTAAATTCTCAATCGTGCTTTGTTCAAATAAAATTCCCGCATTGTTCACCAGCGCGGTAAGCGGTTCGCCCGTACGATCGATAGCATCAAACATCGCTATCACCTGCGACTCATCACTGATATCAGCACGTAACGAGAACGCACGACCGCCGCTTTCAGAAATGGTATCAATAACCTCGGTTGCCGCCTGAATATTGTGGTGAAAATTAACCGCCACCGTATAGCCTTCATCCGCGAGTTGTAAGGCGCTTGCCCGTCCAATGCCCCGGCTGGCTCCGGTTATCAGTGCTATGGCCATTTCCCCTCCTGCTGATAAAAAAAACCGGGTAGCGCGAACGCTGACCCGGCTTATCATACTGTAGCCTTTATTATTGATATTCGCTCAACGGTACGCAGGAGCAGAATAAATTACGATCGCCATAAACATCATCAAGGCGTTTAACCGTCGGCCAATATTTATTCACCGATCCAGCCGGGAAAACGGCCTCTTCACGACTATAGCAATGCTGCCACTCCGCGACCAGCTCCCGCTGCGTATGAGGGGCGTTAACCAGCGGATTATCGTCCAGCGTCCATTCGCCATTCTGCACGCGAGCGATTTCGGCACGGATCGCCAGCATCGCGTCAATAAAGCGATCCAGCTCCATCTGGCTTTCTGATTCCGTTGGTTCCACCATCAGCGTTCCCGCCACCGGGAAGGACATCGTTGGCGCATGGAAACCATAGTCAATCAGGCGCTTGGCAATATCCAGCTCGCTAATGCCGGTAGCTTCTTTAAGCGGGCGAATATCAAGAATGCACTCATGCGCCACGCGGCCGTCACGGCCAGTGTACAGCACCGGGAAAGCCTCTTTCAGACGGCTGGCGATATAGTTGGCATTGAGGATTGCTACCTGGCTTGCCTGCTTTAACCCTTCTGCGCCCATCATGCGGATGTACATCCAGCTGATCGGCAAAATGGATGCGCTGCCAAACGGTGCGGCGGAAACCGCGCCCTGACGGGTCAGCATACCTTCAATTTGTACCACGCTATGTCCCGGCACGAACGGTGCCAGATGCGCTTTGACGCCAATCGGTCCCATCCCCGGGCCGCCACCGCCGTGCGGGATGCAGAACGTTTTATGCAGGTTGAGGTGGGAAACATCGGCACCAATAAAGCCCGGCGAGGTAATGCCGACCTGGGCGTTCATGTTCGCGCCATCGAGGTATACCTGACCGCCAAAGTGATGCACGATTTCGCAGACTTCGCGGATGGTTTCTTCATACACGCCATGAGTGGACGGGTAGGTCACCATGATGCAGGAAAGATTTTCGCTCGACTGTTCGGCTTTGGCACGCAGATCGCTAAGGTCAATGTTACCGTTTTTATCGCAGGCAACCACCACCACACGCATCCCCGCCATCTGGGCTGACGCCGGGTTAGTCCCGTGGGCAGAGCTGGGGATCAGGCAGATATCACGATGGCCTTCGTTACGGCTTTCATGATAATGGCGGATCGCCAGCAGGCCCGCGTATTCACCCTGTGCGCCGGAGTTCGGCTGCATACATAGCGCATCATAGCCCGTCAGTTTTACCAGCCAGTCGGAAAGCTGATTGATCATCTGATGATAGCCTTCGGCCTGATCTGCCGGGCAGAATGGATGCAGTTCAGCAAATTCCGGCCAGGTGATGGGGATCATCTCTGCGGCAGCGTTCAACTTCATGGTACAGGAGCCGAGCGGGATCATCGCCTGGTTCAGCGCCAGATCTTTACGCTCCAGGGAGTGCATGTAGCGCATCATCTCGGTTTCGCTGTGGTAGCGATTGAACACCGGATGGGTCAGGATCGCGTCATCACGCAGCATGGCGTCAGGAATGGCGCGGCTGTCGTGGGCGACGTCTTTGTCGAGCGCATGAATGTCCAGCCCGTGATCGTCGCCAAGGAGTACGGTAAACAGCGCCAGCACGTTGTCGCGGGTGGTCGTTTCATCGAGCGTAATGCCTACCGCGTTGTGAATATCGCTGCGCAGGTTAATCTCCGCCGCTTCAGCACGCGCCAGCACGGCGGCTTTATCGGCCACTTCTACGCAAAGCGTATCGAAATAATGAGCGTGACGGAGTTTCAATCCTTTCTGCTGCAGGCCGGTCGCCAGAATATCAGTAAGACGATGGATGCGATTGGCAATGCGTTTCAGCCCTGCCGGTCCGTGGTACACGGCATACAGGCTAGCAATGTTGGCCAGCAGCACCTGTGAAGTACAGATATTGGAGTTAGCTTTCTCGCGGCGGATGTGCTGCTCACGGGTCTGCATTGCCATACGCAGCGCCGTGTTGCCTGCGGCATCTTTCGACACGCCAATAATACGCCCCGGCATGGAACGTTTAAATTCGTCTTTTGCGGCAAAGAAAGCGGCATGCGGACCGCCGTAACCCATCGGTACGCCGAAACGTTGGGCAGAGCCAAAGACGATATCCGCCCCCTGCTTGCCAGGTGCGGTCAGTAGCACCAGCGCCATAAAATCAGCGGCGACGCTGACGACGATTTTACGCGACTTCAGCTCGCTGATGAGGACGCTGTAGTCGTGGATTTCACCGGTCGTGCCGACCTGCTGCAACAGCACGCCGAAGACATCCTGGTGATCCAGCACTTTATCTGCATCATCAACGATGATGTCAAAACCGAAGGTTTCCGCGCGGGTGCGCACCACGTCGAGAGTCTGTGGATGGACATCAACGGCCACGAAGAAACGGTTAGCATTTTTCAGCTTGCTGATGCGTTTTGCCATCGCCATCGCTTCGGCGGCGGCGGTCGCTTCATCCAGCAGTGAGGCGGAGGCCATATCCAGCCCGGTCAGGTCGAGCGTGACCTGCTGGAAGTTAAGCAGTGCTTCCAGACGCCCCTGGGACACTTCCGGCTGATACGGCGTATAGGCCGTGTACCAGCCCGGGTTTTCCAGCATATTACGCAGGATCACGGGCGGCAACTGGACGTTGGTGTATCCCATGCCGATGAACGAGGTAAAGCGCTTATTGCGGCGGGCAATGGTCTTCAGTTCCGCCAGCGCGGCGTATTCCGTGGCGGCGTCACCTGTCTGCGGTGGCGTGGCAAGCTGGATGTCTTTTGGCACAATCTGGCCGATCAGCGCATCCAGTGACGTGGCACCAACGGCGTTGAGCATTGCCTGCTGCTGCCCGGCATCGGGTCCGATATGGCGTTCAATGAAAGCGCCGCTGTTTTCAAGCTGACTTAACGTCTGGGTCATGAGCGAGGGTTCCTGAAACATTCGGTGAATCGTGATCTTCGTAGGCCGGATGCCCGGTGGCGCTGCGCTTACCGGGCCTACAAATGGGTATTTATTCCGGCGTCATCATTGTGCCAACCGGATGCCCGGCGGCACTGCGCTTACCGGGCCTACAAATTAGTGTTTATTCCGGCGTCATCGTTGTGCCAACCGGATGCCCGGTGGCGCTGCGCTTACCGGGCCTACAAATGGGTGTTTATTCCGGCGTCATCATTGTGCCAACCGGATGCCCGGTGGCGCTGCGCTTACCGGGCCTACAAATGGGTGTTTATTCCGGCGTCATCATTGTGCCAACCGGATGCCCGGTGGCGCTGCGCTTACCGGGCCTACAAATGGGTGTTTATTCCGGCGTCATCATTGTGCCAACCGGATGCCCGGTGGCACTGTTGAGGCCGGACAGGCGCAGCCATCCGGCATGGGATTTACTCGTCTTCCAGCAGCGCGTCGTAGGCGGTGGCGTCCAGCAGGGCGTCAATTTCAGACTCATCGCTGGCTTTGATTTTGAAAATCCAACCGCCTGCATACGGCTCGCTGTTGACCAGTTCCGGTGAGTCACCCAGCGCGTCGTTGACCGCCACGATTTCGCCGCTAATTGGCGCATAAATGTCGGAGGCCGCTTTTACGGACTCCGCCACCGCGCAGTCATCGCCCGCACTAACGGTCGCGCCAACATCTGGCAGGTCAACAAACACCATATCGCCCAGCAGTTCCTGTGCGTGTTCAGTAATGCCGACGGTATAAGTACCGTCCGCCTCTTTACGCAGCCATTCGTGTTCTTTACTGTATTTCAGTTCCGCAGGTACATTGCTCATCGCTCATTCTCCAAAAGGTACATTACGCAACGGTTTTACCATTGCGAACAAAAACAGGTTTTGTCACTTTCACCGGCATTTCACGGTTGCGAATTTGCACAATCGCCGTGTCGCCAATGCCGGCTGGTACACGCGCCAGCGCAATGCTGTAGCCCAGCGTCGGCGAGAACGTACCGCTGGTAATAATGCCCTCCTGCGGGTTGCCTGCCGCGTCGGTGAAACGGACCGGCAGTTCGTTACGCAGCACGCCTTTTTCGGTCATCACCAGTCCAACCAGCTGTTCTGTGCCCTTCGAACGCTGGGACTCAAGTGCTTCACGGCCAATAAAATCGCGATCGGCAGGCTCCCATGCAATGGTCCAGCCCATATTTGCCGCCAGCGGAGAGACGCCTTCATCCATCTCTTGCCCGTACAGGTTCATACCCGCTTCAAGACGCAGCGTATCGCGCGCACCCAGCCCGCAGGGTTTTACCCCCGCCGCAACCAGCGCCCGCCAGAAATCCGCCGCCTGCTCATTGGGTAACGCAATTTCGTAGCCCGCTTCACCGGTATAGCCGGTAGTGGCGATAAACAAATCACCTGCCTGAACGCCAAAAAACGGCTTCATGCCCGTCACCGCCTGACGCTGCTGTTCAGTAAACAGCGCAGTCGCCTTCGCCTGTGCATTCGGCCCCTGCACGGCAATCAGCGAGAGGTCATCACGCACGGTGATATCGATGGCGTAAGATTCAGCATGCTGGGTTATCCAGGCGAGGTCTTTTTCACGGGTGGCGGAGTTGACGACCAGACGGAAGAAATCTTCGCTAAAGAAGTAGACGATAAGATCGTCAATCACTCCACCAGACGCGTTAAGCATGCCGGAGTAGAGCGCCTTGCCTGGCGTCTTCAGTTTTGCCACGTCGTTAGCCAACAGGTAGCGCAAAAATTCCCGGGTGCGGCTGCCACGCAGATCGACAATAGTCATATGCGAGACGTCAAACATACCGGCATCAGTCCGGACCGCGTGGTGCTCATCAATTTGAGAACCGTAATGCAGCGGCATCATCCAGCCGTGAAAATCCACCATTCGCGCGCCGCACTGCGTGTGTTGTTCATACAACGGAGTCTGTTGAGCCATCTTTTCCTCGTTGATTAAGCCGGGCAAATCTGCGTTTTTCACCCGTAAAACGGTGGCTACGCAAACGTTCTCTTGGTCCTGAACTTACCACCGAAACCAACGCTAAACCATAAGTTAAAGAAGGTCATCACATTAGCTTATGACCAAAACAGCATAAAAGTGCCGCAGAGTTTTTAACTACAAAGAGAGAGATATGCGAAATCAACACACAACTCCACCGTTTTAATTCCCTATAAGACGGTATAAAAAAGCGTATAGACGCAAAAAAATTCGTCACGCGAAAATGATGAGATTACAAAAAGTAATGCGAAAAGAAGCGTAAAATTAGAATTTCTCAAACGAGGAAAAGCATCCCGGCACCAAGGCCGGGAGAGAAACTGTGACGCAGTTAACGTAACCAGTCAGGGAGGTCATTAAGGCCCATCGCCTGGCGGATCAACTGAGGTTTAACGCCGGGCAACGTATCCGCCATTTTCAGCCCAATGTCGCGCAACAGCTTTTTCGCCGGATTATGACCGGCAAACAGTTCGCGGAACCCCTGCATGCCCGCCAGCATCAGTGCCGCACTGTGTTTACGGCTGCGCTCAAAGCGGCGCAGATACATATGCTGTCCGATATCTTTCCCCTGCTGATGCAACCGGCGTAGTTCGCTAATCAGCTCAGCCGCATCCATAAAGCCGAGATTGACGCCCTGCCCTGCCAGCGGATGAATGGTGTGCGCAGCATCGCCGACCAGCGCCAGACGGTGCGCGGCAAACTGGCGCGCATAACGGCCGGTTAATGGAAACACCTGGCGCTCGCTCTCCAGGTTGCACAGCCCCAGACGGTGATCGAAAGCTACCGTTAATGCCTGATTAAATGCGCTATTGTCAGCCTGTTGCATCCGCGCGGCCTCCTCCGGCGCCAGCGACCAGACGATAGAGCACAAGTGCGGATCGCTAAGCGGCAAAAACGCCAGAATACCTTCGCCGTGGAACACCTGCCGCGCCACGCCCTGATGCGGCTCGGCAGTACGAATGGTTGCCACCAGCGCATGATGGTTATAATCCCAGAAGGTCAGCGGAATATCGGCTTTGTCACGCAGCCACGAGTTAGCGCCATCCGCGCCCACCACCAGCCGGGCGGTCAGCATGGTGCCATCTTTCAGATTCAGAAAGACCTCATTTTCTCCCCATGCAACCTGCTGGAGTTCAGCCGGAGCCATTAGAGTAACATCCTGACACTGCTGTGCTTTTTGCCAAAGCGCGTAGTGGATCACGTCATTTTCAATAATGTGCCCAAGATGGGTATGGCCCATGCTTTGATCGTCAAAGGTGATATGACCAAAGCTGTCCTTCTCCCACACTTCCATGCCGTGATAGCGGCTGGCGCGTAGTTCGATGATGGAAGACCATACGCCCAGATGCGTGAGCAGTTTTTCACTGGCGGCGTTAATGGCCGATACGCGTAGCGCATAGGGTGCACTGGCCTGCGGCTGTTGTACTGTTTTTTGCTCCAGTACCGCCACACGCAAGCCACTCCCCTGAAGCCCGCAGGCAATCGCCAGGCCCACCATTCCCCCGCCTACAATCGCGACGTCAACACTTTGCACTGTTCTACTCCTGAAGCCTGATTGGGCAGGCGTGATGGTTTGAATAAGATAGCTTAGCGCGTTACCCAGCCGAGGGTCCGCCTTGCCAGCACGTCACGGGCCGGAGCGCACCATTCCATTGCCATTAACCCCGCATTACGACCCACAATCAGTGGCAACCAGCGGTTAGCAAATAAATGTACCAGCCCATCAGTCACGCCGATGGTGGCGGCTTTGTCCACGCGGCGGCGGTCGCGATAGCGGCACAGCGTGGCATAGCTGCCTGGGTCATCGGCCAGCGCCAGCGCTTCCGCCAGACTCATCACATCGCGCAGGCCAAGGTTAAAGCCCTGTCCGGCAATCGGATGCAGCGTCTGGGCTGCATTACCTACCAGCGCCAGCCGGTGGGCGATGCACGACGACGCCGTGGAGAGCGCAAGCGGATAGGCCGCCCGCTGTCCGGCGTGCGTGATGCGTCCCAGTCGCCAGCCAAATGCGCGCTGTAACGCATCGCAAAATTGATTATTGGACCACGACATCACCTCGTCCCGGCGCTCAAGAGGATGGCACCAGACCAGCGAGCTGCGCCCGGTGGACATTGGCAGCATGGCGAGAGGACCATCCGGGGTAAAACGTTCAAAAGCACGCCCCTGGTGAGCGATGCTGGTAGTGACATTGGCGATTACCGCCAGTTGCTGATACGGCTGCTGCTGCCACTGAATGCCGCATTGCGCCGCAAGCGCCGAACGTGAACCATCGGCAGCGACCAGCAGGCGACCTTTCAGCGTTTCACCGTTATCCAGGGTAACGCTAACGTCACCCTGATGGCGCGCCACACTGGCCACACTGGCGGGACAATGCAGCGTCACGCCGGGTGCTTTACGCAGTAGCGCAAACAGATGCAGGCCAACGTCATGCAGTTCTACTACCTGGCCAAGCGCCGGAATGGCGTAATCCTTTGCCGCCAGTGTGACCGCCCCGGCATGACCACGATCGCTGACGTGGACGGTGTTGATCGCCGTTGCGCTGCCGGAGATAGCCTGCCAGACGCCAATCCGCGCCAGTTGCTCACAGGTGCCGGCAGCCAGCGCGATGGCTCGCGCGTCAAACCCTGGATGTGCCGCTGAGTCAGGGGCAACGGCTTCAATCAGATGAACCGCCAGCGCGCCCCGGGTCAGTTGTGATATCGCCAGCGCCAGCGTTGCGCCGGTCATACCTCCACCTACAATAATCACGCTCATTGTTTGCGCGCCGCCGCCATCAGTGCTTCGATATCATCGGCTTTTTTTACCACCCGGTCGGTGAGATTTTCATTGCCAGATTCCGTAATCACGATGTCATCTTCAATACGAATGCCAATACCACGGTACTGCGCCGGCACATCGGCATCCGGCGCGATATATAATCCCGGCTCCACGGTCAGCACCATGCCCGGCTCCAGCACCCGCGAGCGGTCAACGCCATACGCGCCGACATCGTGGACGTCCAGCCCAAGCCAGTGACTCAGGCCGTGCATGAAGAAGGTGCGATGAGCGTTGCTGGCGATGAGTTCTTCAACCTCGCCCTGCAAAATGCCGAGTTTTACCAGTCCGGTTATCATGATGCGCACCACTTCGGTAGTCACATCCTGGATGGTGGTCCCCGGGCGATACAGGCTGAGGGCGGTTTCCAGCGAGTCGAGCACAATGTCGTAAATGTCCCGCTGCGCCGGGGAAAATTGACCGTTGACCGGGAAAGTGCGCGTGATATCACCTGCATAGCCGCGATATTCACAGCCCGCGTCGATCAGTACCAGATCGCCATCGCGCAGCTCACTTTCGTTTTCTGTGTAGTGCAGGATGCAGCCATTCTCTCCGCCGCCAACGATGGTGTTGTAGGAAGGATAGCGCGCGCCGTGGCGGGTAAACTCGTGATGGATTTCGCCTTCCAGCTGGTATTCGAACATTCCCGGCCGGCACTGCTGCATGGCCCGGGTATGCGCCAGGGCGGTGATTTCCCCGGCGCGGCGCAGCACGTCAATTTCTTCTGCCGATTTGAACAGGCGCATCTCATGCACCAGCGGACGCCAGTCGGCAAGGTTGCCGGGCGCGGAGAGGTTCTGTCGGGAGCCTTTGCGCAGTTTTTCCAGCGCATTAAACACGATTTGGTCAGCATACGCATATTCGCCCTGCGCGTGCCAGACGGTGTCCAGTCCGTTAAGCAGTTGATAAAGCTGCGTATTAATTTCGCTGAATGCCAGCGCCCGGTCAACGCCCAGCGTCTGTGGCGCGGCATCCTGGCCAAGGCGACGGCCAAACCAGATCTCCGCCGTCAGATCGCGCAGGCGATTAAACAGCACGCTGTGGTTGTGGGTATCATCACTTTTGATCAGCACCAGCACGGCTTCCGGTTCATTGAAACCGGTGAAGTACCAGAAGTCGCTATTCTGGCGATACGGATATTCCGTATCCGCGCTGCGTGTCGCTTCCGGCGCAGCAAAAATCAACGCCGCGCTACCCGGCTGCATTTGCGCCAGGAGCGCCTGACGACGACGGTGAAACTCCTGCTGAGTCATGATACCTCCTTGAATATTTTCTTAATGTAAGGTCGGTTTACGCACTTCCGGCGCGGTCGGCTGCTGACGCGTGAAGGTATCGTGGCAGAGCAGCGCCGCAACGCGAACGTATTCAATGATCTCTTCGAGCGACATTTCCAGCTCTTCCTGATCCTCTTCCAGATCGTAGCCAAGCTGAGCAATATTGCGCAGATCGTCAATCGCTTCGCCGGTTTCACCGGGCACTTTATCCAGCTTCGGCTGCGTGACGCCCAACCCCAGCAGAAAATGATTTACCCAGCCTGCCAGCGCATCTGCGCGGTCAAAAACGCTGACGTCATCGCCTTCCGGCATGTAAAGCTGGAACAAAAAGCCGTCATCTTCCAGCGAGTCAATGGTCGCGGAATGCATACTGCGTAACGCCTGAGCCAAATCGTGGCTGAAAGCCAACCCTTCGTTAGTGAGATCGTGTACCAGCGGCTGCCACGAGGCATCGGTGGTGCCGCCGCAGAGAATACCGCTGATTAAACCGTGCATTTCAGCGGGGGTTAATCCTGCTCCCTGTTGGTTCAGTAACTGGTCCACATCGTTGTAGCCAGGCATTTCGTTTTTCATAGACATGCGCATTCGTCATCGTTAGGGGAAGATTCATGTTATGCTACCACTTTGGACCCTGGTGATACCAGAAAAGGGCTTGTATCTGCACGCCAGGGTAGCTATAGTGTCGCCCCTTCGCCAGCCCCGGATTCGGGCACGAAGGCCGCGCAGTCAATTCAGCAGGAAGGTGGCATGTCTGCACAACCCGTCGATATCCATATTTTTGGCCGTTCACTGCGAGTGAATTGCCCGCCTGAACAAAGGGAAGCCCTGAATCAGGCTGCGGACGATCTGAATCAGCGGTTGCAAGATCTGAAAGAACGCACTAGAGTCACAAATACTGAGCAGCTGGTTTTCATCGCCGCGTTGAACATCAGCTATGAGTTAACTCAGGAAAAGGCAAAAACCCGCGACTACGCTGCCAGCATGGAGCAACGTATTCGGATGCTGCAACAGACCATTGAACAGGCATTACTTGAGCAAGGTCGCATATCCGAAAGATCGGGGCCAAAGTTTGAATAACACTTTGCGATTAGCTATGGTACAGTTATCGTGAAGACAAAATTTCTCTGAGATGTTCGCAAGCGGGCCAGTCCCCTGAGCCGATATTTCATACCAACAGAATGTGGCGCTCCATGGTTGGTGAGCATGCTCGGTTCGTCCGAGAAGCCTTAAAACTGTGACGACACATTCACCTTGAACCAAGGGTTCAAGGGTTACAGCCTGCGGCGGCATCTCGGAGATTCCCCTTCTTTGTACTGCATTTCTGCTTTCGTAAATAGCTGCGCGGAATAGTAGATCACTGAAAGGGAACTCAGCCCGGATTGTGCGATCTGATCAATCGCCAAACCAACCAAAATCACCAACCGGACTGAGCGATGCCGATCATAGTACCAATACCCCGTGGCGAACGACGCCTGATGCAGAAAGCTATTCATAAAACGCGCGATAAAAATCATGCCCGCAGACTCACGGCCATGCTGATGCTTCATCGGGGTGAACGGGTCAGCGATGTTGCCAGAACTCTCTGTTGTGCCCGTTCATCCGTTGGTCGCTGGATTAACTGGTTTACGCACTCAGGTATTGAAGGCCTGAAATCCTTACCCGCAGGGCGCTCCCGACGCTGGCCTTTTGAACATATCTGCACCCTGTTACGTGAGCTGATAAAGCATTCTCCCGGCGATTTTGGTTATCAACGTTCACGCTGGAGCACCGAATTACTGGCATTAAAAATCAATGAGATAACCGGTTGCCAGTTACATGCAGGAACCGTTCGCCGCTGGTTGCCATCTGCGGGGCTTGTATGGCGCAGGGCCGCGCCAACTCTGCGTATCCGTGACCCACATAAAGATGAAAAGATGGCGGTAATCCACAAAGCGCTGGATGAATGCAGCGCAGAGCATCCGGTATTTTATGAAGATGAAGTGGATATCCACCTTAATCCTAAAATCGGTGCGGACTGGCAGTTGCGCGGACAGCAGAAACGGGTAGTGACGCCGGGGCAGAACGAAAAATACTATCTGGCCGGCGCACTGCACAGTGGCACGGGTAAAGTCAGCTACGTGGGCGGCAACAGCAAAAGTTCAGCGCTGTTTATCGCTCTGCTGAAGCACCTGAAAGCCACTTACCGGCGGACGAAAACAATCACGCTGATCGTTGATAACTACATTATCCATAAAAGCCGCGAAACACAGCGCTGGTTGAAAGCAAATCCCAAGTTCAGGGTAATTTACCAGCCGGTTTACTCGCCGTGGGTGAATCATGTGGAACGGCTATGGCAGGCACTTCATGACACGATAACCCGTAATCATCAGTGCCGCTCAATGTGGCAGTTACTGAAAAAGGTCCGCCATTTTATGGAAACCGCCAGCCCATTCCCCGGAGGAAAACATGGTCAGGCAAAAGTGTAGCGGTATTAGGCGCAGCTATTTACTTCACTAACCCTGCCGCGATCCTTTACGATGCTCTCTCAGAGGGTAAAAAGGATTGTCCGCTATGTTATCTGCACAACTCAACGAATGGCACCAGGCAGGTCAAAATCGTCATATCTGCGAAGCAATTGAAGCACTCCCTGCCGAAGAGCGCAGCGATGAACTCATTTGTTTGCAGGCGCGAGCGCTCAATAACCTTAGCCAGCATCGTGAAGCGCTGGCGACGCTGGAAAGCATCCGCACAACTTACGCAGACAACCCCTGGTTTTGTCTGCGCTATGGCATCGCCCTCTTTGAGCTTAACCGTGAAGATGAATCTATCGCGTGGTTTGTCCGCGCCCAGGAAGGCGGTCTGGAAGAAATAGATGAAACGCCCGGACCGTATGCGCCTAAAACCCTGAGCAAGTGGCTGACGTTTGCCCGGCGTCGCGGTCCACAACGGCTGGAAAAAAACGCGTTTGAAGCACAGCTTCGGGCGCAAACCCGGGTCACCACACCTGCTGATGCCGACTATTCACACTTCGATTTCACCGATTTCTGGGATGATTGCGAGTATTCGCAGCAATCTTATATCGGCGCAACGCCCACGGATGAAGAGATTGCAGAGGTAGAAACAGAGCTGGGCTACCGGCTGCCAGAAGCCTATAAGGCGCTAATTAAGATTCATAATGGTGGCCTGCTCACTCGTAACGGCTTTGAAAACCCGCTTCAGCGAGACTGGGCATCGCCGGGTTTTGCTGTTGAAAGCCTCTACGGCGTTGACAGGACCCGGCATTACTCGCTCTGTGGCGAAATGGGCAGCCAGTTCTGGCTGGATGAGTGGGGCTATCCTGCTATTGGCGTCGCCATTGCCGACGGCATCAGCGGAGGCCATGATATGATTTTTCTTGATTATTCAGACTGCGGGCCGCAGGGAGAGCCTTGCGTGGTGCATATAGCGCAGGAGAGCGGCTATGAGATAACCTGGCTTGCCGGCAACTTCCGTGATTTTATCAATGGCTTATTGCCACCAGAAGAGATGGAAGAGATATGACCCTAATCCAGCCATCCGATACCCCTCTCTCCCGACAGCAGATCCGCCAGCAGGTGCGTCAGCGTCGCCGTACTCTTACGCCTGATGCGCAAACTCAACTGGCGCAGCAAGCCGCTGCCCGCATGATGGCTTATCCGCCCGTGGTATTAGCACATACCATCGCACTCTTTCTCTCTTTTGATGGTGAACTGGATACCCGCCCGCTGATTGAGCAACTCTGGCGCGCGGGCAAGCGGGTTTATCTCCCGGTTTTGCACCCGTTTAGCTCCGGCAATCTGCTGTTTTTGCACTATCATCCACAAAGCGAACTGGTGGTGAATCGTCTGAAAATCCATGAACCGAAGCTGGACGTGCGCGATGTGTTGCCGCTGGCACAGCTTGACGTCCTGGTGACGCCGCTGGTGGCATTTGACGGCCAGGGCCAAAGGCTGGGGATGGGCGGCGGCTTTTACGATCGGACGTTGCAGAACTGGCAGCAGTACCGTATGCAGCCGGTGGGCTACGCGCATGATTGTCAGTACGTGGATGCGCTGCCGGTGGAAGAGTGGGATATTCCGCTGCCTGCGGTGGTGACGCCGTCGACGCTGTGGCAGTGGTAAACCACCCTCACCCCAGCCCTCTCCCTGAGGGAGAGGGAGCAGATCGGCGTGCGTCTTTCCCCCTCAGGACTGAGGGAGAGATCGGCGGGCATCGTCCTCCCTGAGGGAAAGCGGGAGATCGGCGTGCCCTTCTCCCTCTCCCCTGGGGAGAGGGCCGGGGTGAGGGGGAAAACGACTCAGTACAGCAAACGGGCGCGAATGGTTCCCGGAATTGCCTTCATACTTTGCAGCGCGCGCTGCGCCACGTCCTCTTCCGCTTCGATATCAATCACCACATACCCCATCATTGGCGAGGTCTGTAAGAACTGGGCGGCAATGTTGATGCCCTGCGCGGCGAAGATCTGGTTAATGGCGGTCAGCACGCCCGGACGGTTTTCGTGAATGTGCAACAGACGACGACCGCCGTGCAACGGCAGCGATACTTCCGGGAAATTGACGGCGGAAAGCGTCGAACCGTTGTCAGAGTATTTGACCAGCTTGCCCGCCACTTCAAGGCCGATATTTTCCTGCGCTTCCTGGGTGGAACCGCCGATGTGTGGTGTCAGCAGCACGTTGTCAAACTCGCACAGCGGCGAGGTGAACGGATCGGTGTTAGTGGCAGGCTCGGTCGGGAAAACATCAATCGCAGCACCGGCCAGGTGTTTACGCGACAGCGCATCGCACAGCGCCGGGATATCCACGACTGTGCCACGTGCGGCGTTGATCAACAGTGAGCCCGGCTTCATTAAGGCCAGCTCTTCCGGCCCCATCATATTTTTGGTCGAGGCATTTTCCGGCACGTGCAGGCTGACCACATCGCTCATATTGAGCAGGTCAGAAAGATGCTGCACCTGAGTGGCATTGCCCAGCGGCAGTTTATTTTCGATATCGTAGAAGTAAACGTACATCCCCAGCGACTCTGCGAGGATGCCAAGCTGGGTGCCAATGTGGCCGTAACCGATAATCCCCAGTTTTTTACCGCGCGCTTCATACGAGCCTGCGGCCAGTTTGTTCCAGATCCCGCGGTGCGCTTTGGCGTTGGCCTCCGGAATACCACGCAGTAAAAGTAGCAGCTCACCAATCACCAGTTCGGCTACCGAACGGGTATTGGAGAACGGCGCGTTAAATACCGGCACGCCACGTTTTGCCGCCGCATTAAGATCGACCTGATTGGTACCGATGCAGAAACACCCTACCGCCACCAGTTTCTCCGCGGCGGCCAGCACTTCTTCGGTTAAATTTGTACGGGAACGTAAGCCGATGAAATGGGCGTCACGGATCGACTCCTTCAGCTGTTCGGTGCTCAGCGCGCCTTTGTGATATTCAATGTTGGTATACCCTGCCGCACGCAGGCTATCCAGCGCTTTCTGGTGCACACCTTCAACCAGCAGAAACTTAATTTTGTCTTTTTCCAGTGATACCTTTGCCATTTCCCGACCCTGTTTTGTCATAACTGATGTTGAGCTAAATGCAATTTCCTCCTAGCAACATATCAAAAAAAACTATCGCGGCAATATGAACGTTTGCGTCAGCAAACTGAAGGAATGTCACGCAGTGGTAAATGACAGCATAAAATGCTGACCATGAGAGATTATGCGGAGAGAATTGTTAGCACTGGCGTAAAAACGTGACAGATGTCACCAAATTTGCCGATCGGATTTTTTTAAACGGGGGAGCGGTTCCCCCGTCAGATCATTTGACGATGGTTTTAACGCCATCCGCGGTACCAATAAGCGCGACATCCGCGCCACGGTTGGCAAACAGCCCCACCGTCACCACGCCAGGAATACCGTTAATGGCATTTTCGGTGGCGATCGGGTCAAGGATTTCCATACCGTGAACATCGAGGATGACATTGCCGTTGTCGGTTAACACGCCCTGACGATATTCCGGGCGGCCGCCCAGTTTGACCAGCGCACGTGCCACAGCGCTACGCGCCATCGGGATCACTTCCACCGGCAGTGGAAATGCGCCGAGGATAGCGACCTGCTTTGACGCATCCGCAATGCAGATAAACTTATCCGCCACCGAGGCAATAATTTTCTCCCTCGTCAGCGCCGCGCCGCCGCCTTTGATCATCTGCATTTGATCGTTGATCTCATCGGCTCCATCAACATAGATGCCCAGTCGATCGACTTCATTAAGATCGAATACCGTGATGCCAAGGCTTTTCAGTTTAGCGGTTGAGGCATCGGAGCTGGACACCGCGCCGTCAATTTGTCCTTTCATAGTGCCAAGGGCGTCAATAAAATGCGCGGCGGTAGACCCCGTCCCGACCCCAACAATGGTGCCCGGTACGACATACTGAAGGGCGGCCCAGCCTACTGCTTTTTTCAGTTCATCCTGCGTCATAATGTTTTGCCTGTGGAGTGATTATCCTGCGCGCATTATAGAACATAAGGGGCAGGAATGTCCCTGTGACCCTCGTCACAGAAGCATGCACATAATTTCGTCTGTATCTACGTTAAATTTATGTCATAGTGCTGTATAGAAAACCATTAGGGAGCCATTCAATTTCATGAAACGTCCGGACTACAGAACGTTACAGGCACTGGATGCCGTCATTCGTGAACGCGGCTTTGAACGCGCTGCGCAGAAGCTATGCATTACCCAGTCCGCCGTCTCTCAGCGTATAAAACAGCTGGAAAATATGTTTGGGCAGCCGCTGCTGGTGCGCACTGTGCCGCCACGGCCAACTGAACAAGGGCAAAAATTGCTGGCGTTACTGCGTCAGGTTGAAATGCTGGAAGAGGAATGGCTGGGCGATGAGCAGACCGGCTCTACGCCACTCCTGCTGTCGCTGGCGGTCAACGCCGACAGCCTGGCGACCTGGCTGCTGCCCGCACTGGCTCCGGTACTGGTAGACTCCCCTATTCGGCTGAATTTACAGGTGGAAGATGAAACCCGTACTCAAGAACGCTTGCGCCGTGGCGAAGTGGTTGGAGCGGTGAGTATTCAGCCACAGGCGCTGCCAAGCTGCCTGGTAGACCCGCTTGGCGCGCTGGATTACCTGTTCGTGGCTTCTAAAGAATTTGCCGCACGGTATTTTCCTAACGGCGTGACTCGTTCAGCGCTGCTGAAGGCTCCTGCGGTTGCGTTCGATCATCTCGACGATATGCACCAGGCGTTCTTGCAGCAGAATTTCGATTTACCGCCGGGTAGCGTGCCCTGCCATATCGTTAACTCTTCGGAAGCGTTCGTACAGCTGGCGCGTCAGGGGACAACCTGCTGTATGATCCCCCACCTGCAAATTGAGAAAGAGCTGGAAAGCGGCGAACTGATTGACCTGACGCCGGGGCTGTATCAACGGCGAATGCTGTTCTGGCACCGCTTTGCACCGGAAAGCCGAATGATGCGTAAAGTGACCGACGCGCTGCTGGAGCACGGACATCGGGTATTACGTCAGGTATAAAAATGCCCCTCTTGCAGGCAGGAGGGGCACAGTGGATGTTACTGTGTTTTTTCTGGCGTCTCAGCCGTAGCCGTCGTTTGCGTCTGTCCCTGCGCAGGTTCCAGTTCAAAGACCACGTCAACCTGATCGTCAAACTGGATCGTCGCCTGTTCGTAGCTTTCCTGCGCCGTCGCTGACGCGGCATCCGCCTTCATCATCCGTACCATCGGGCTCGGCTGATAGTTGGAAACGTGATAACGCACGCTGTAAACAGGGCCCAGCGTGCCTTTGAAGCCGGACGCCAGTTGTTGAGCCTGACGTACCGCATCATCAATCGCCGCTTTACGGGCCTGATCTTTATAGGCTTCAGGTTTTGCAACCCCCAGCGACACCGAACGGATTTCATTTAATCCGGCTTTCAGTGCGCCATCCAGCAACGCATTCAGTTTATCCAGCTCGCGCAGCGTAACTTCAACTGTTCTTACCGCCTGATACCCTTTCAGGATGCTTTTCCCGTTCTGATAGTCATAATCAGGCTGGGTACGCAAATTAGCTGAACGAATATCCTTTTTCGCCACTCCATTCTGTTCGAGGAAGGTGAGATATTGCGCTACTCGCTCATCAGCTTGTTTCTTCGCCGATGCCGCATCTTTAGCCGCGATATTCACTTCGATCGCCAGGGTCGCGATATCCGGCACGGCATCCACGCTGGCTGTACCAGAAGTAACAATATGCGGGCCGTTTGGCAGTTCATTTGCCGAGACCGACATTGCGCCTAAACTTACCAGTGCCGCCAGGGCCATCACTTTAAACTTCACTGTCGAACCTCCATTTGCGTTAAGCACCCAACAAGAGAGCACATGCCAGCAAGCTTAGCCGGTAGCGACAGAAAGTCCATCAGACAACGCTTAGTTAAAGAGTGCCTGAAAATGCGCAACCCCTTCTTTCGCCAGTTGAAAGGCGATAAACCACATGACGGCACCTACCACGACATTGATGATGCGCTGCGCTTTAGCGGTACGCAGGCGAGGAGCAAGCCATGCCGCCAGCAGGGCCAGACCAAAAAACCAGAGGAACGACGCACTGATGGTTCCTGCCGCAAACCAGCGGCGAGGAATACTTTCCAGCTGTCCACCGAGGCTGCCAAGCACCACAAAGGTGTCGAGGTAAACGTGCGGGTTAAGCCAGGTCACTGCCAGCATGGTGGCGATGATCTTCCACCGCCCCTGTTTCATCACTTCGGCACTGGCAAGTTCAAGGTTGCTGCTCATGGCTGTTTTTAATGCGCCAAATCCGTACCACAGTAAGAACGCCACGCCGCCCCAGGTGACGATCGCCAGTAGCCATGGCGATTGCATTAACAACGCGCTGCCGCCAAATACCCCGGCGCAGATTAACGCCATGTCGCTCAACGCACAGAGGAAGGCGATCATGATGTGATACTGCCGACGAATACCCTGATTCATCACAAAAGCATTCTGTGGACCGAGCGGCAGGATCATTGCTGAACCCAGGATAAGCCCCTGAAAATAATAAGATAACACGCTGATATTCCTGTACTGATGGCTAATGGCGCAGACTATATCGCAGTGTTTTTATTAGAGGAAATTGAAAATTTTAATCGTGCATAAATTTCGCTAATAATTCATGCCAGTTCGGCTTATTTTCAGAATTTATAAAGATATCTTTCCGCGTCTGCGTTGATAGCAGGCGTACACTATCCTCCCCCCCCTCGCTCCCTGCAAAGGATTGAATATGCTTCCCCCTTTTTCTCGCTACGCATTACTTGGGGTGCTCTTTCTCACTCTGCCCGCCATGGCAGCACAAAGAGTACTGCGCTACACCGACCATGAACCCTACGGCGGTATGCGCACCACGCTTATCAACGATGTTTTCTTTCCCGCGATAGAAAAAGAGTCGCAGGGACGCCTGAAAGTAGAAGCACACTGGAATGGTGAAACGGCTATCAGCTATGACGCGCTGGCCACCATTAGCGATGGCAGCAAGGCCGATATGGGCATTGTGGTTCCAGAGTACACAGCGAAACAGCTGCCGCTGCATCAGATTTTCAAAAGCTTTGCCGTCGGTCCGGATCGCGGCGTTCAGCAAGTCGAGTTCTTCCGCCGCGTTTACCGTGAACTCCCTGAATTTTCTGCCGAACTTGAGCGCAATAATCTGGTTAACCTGCAATTTTTCCTTGGTTATCCGGTAGGTTTCTTTACCACTAAGCCGCTGACGTCGTTAACGAATTTGCAGAATACTACCTGGCGGACAGCCAGCTTCTGGCATCAGGCGTATTTAACGAACACCGGCGCTAAAACGGTCTCTCTGCCGTGGAATAACGATATCTCTACCGCATTACAGGACGGTAGACTGGACGGGCTGATGGTCAATCTGGATAGTGGTTACGATATTCATGCCGAACGCGCCGCGCCGAATATTTTGCTCTCCCCTTCCCTGTGGCTGGGCCACGTTTACCTGCTGACGATGAATAAAAAGACGTGGGAAAGTCTGGACGAACAGGATCGTCAGGCCATTCAACGTGCCGCCGCTACCACCCAAAAGGCGCTGGGTGCGACGCTGGATAACAACCTGACGACGATGGTCAAAACCCTGGAACAGGAAGGCGCGCACGTTCGTTATCTGGACAAAGCAGAACTTGCTGCCTGGCAAAAAGCCATTAACTCCCCTCAGGTGCAGGCGCAATGGGTTGAAAAACAGAAAGGCGAAGGCGTGAATAATGCCGGAGAAATGATGCAAAAAGTGGAGGCGTTGTTGGAAGAAACACGCCGTTAAAGCCATTGTTGCCCCCATCGCTGATGACGGGGGCAACACACGCGGCTTAGTGCTTCACTAAGTCGACTTCTTTTTCCTGCTTCACCCGCTTGAGGTTCACATCCATCTGCTGATACGGGAACTCAATGCCCTGCGCATCAAACTCACGTTTAATGCGCTCCAGCACATCCCAGTAAACGCTTTGCAGATCGCTGCTCTGACTCCAGATGCGAATCACAAAGTTCACCTGGGAAGCCGCAAGCTCGTTCATACGTACCGTCATTTCACGATCTTTCAGGATACGCTCATCGGATTCGATAATATCGGTCAGGATCTTTCTCACCTGATCGATATCCGCATCGTAAGAAACGCCAATCACCAGCTCATTACGACGTACTGGTTCGCGAGAGAAGTTAATGATATTGCCAGAGATGATTTTCCCGTTAGGGATCACCACATAGCGCCCATCCGCCGAGCGTAACGTGGTGGAGAAAATCTGCACGTGCAATACCGTACCGGCCACGCCGCCTAAATCCACATATTCACCGGTGCGGAAATGGCGGAAAATAACCAGCAACACGCCTGCGGCGAGGTTAGACAGCGAGCCTTGTAAGGCAAGACCGATGGCCAGACCGGCGGCACCCAGTACTGCGATCACTGAGGCAGTCTGCACCCCCACGCGTCCCAGCGCAGCAATTAACGTAAAACCGATAATGCCATAGCGTACCAGTGCAGAAAGAAAGTCCGCTACGGTGGCGTCGATGTGACGGGCGATCATCAGGCGATCGACGGCTTTTGAGACAATGCGCGCAACGATCACCCCGACGATGATAATCGCAATCGCCGCGACGATGTTCACCACATAAGTAAGCAGCAAAGCCTGGTTGGTTACCAGCCAGGAGCCAGCGTTGTTAATGCTGTCCACGACATTCAAATCTTCCATTCAGCCATCCTTATAGTTACCCAAAAAGAAAAAAGTCAGTCATCCCCAAAGGAGAAAGCAAGTTAATAAAGGGTAAACACAAAGCGGAGAAAATGCCAAACTGATCACAAAAACCCTGTAGTTACTGCGTTGAATATGCAGCGGAAAGCGGTAGCTGAGGCAAAAAAAGACCCGCTTGCGCGGGCCTTTGAACGCCATGAATTGTCAGGCGTGATTACAGTACGTCTACCGCGTTCAGCTCTTTGAACGCTTGTTCCAGACGAGTAATCATGGTTGCCTGAGCGGCACGCAGCCACGCACGCGGATCGTAGTATTTTTTGTTCGGCTGGTCAGCGCCTTTCGGGTTACCCAGCTGGCCCTGCAGGTAGTCTTCGTTAGTTTTGTAGTAGTTCAGAACACCTTCCCAGGTTGCCCATTGGGTGTCGGTATCGATGTTCATTTTCACTACGCCATAGCTGACGGAGTCTTTGATTTCCTGAGCAGTAGAACCGGAACCGCCGTGGAATACGAAGTTCAGGGTGTTGTGCGGCAGGTTGTGTTTCTTGGAAACATATTCCTGAGAGTCGCGCAGGATAGTCGGGGTCAGTTTAACGTTACCCGGCTTGTACACGCCGTGTACGTTACCGAAGGAGGCCGCAATGGTGAAGCGCGGGCTGATTTTGCTCAGCTCGGTGTACGCGTAGTCAACGTCTTCCGGCTGGGTGTACAGTGCAGAAGCGTCCATGTGGCTGTTGTCCACACCGTCTTCTTCACCGCCGGTGCAGCCCAGTTCCAGCTCCAGCGTCATGTCGATTTTAGCCATGCGGGTCAGGTATTTGGAGCACAGCTCGATGTTTTCTTCCAGAGACTCTTCAGACAGGTCGATCATATGGGAAGAGAACAGCGGTTTGCCGGTAGCGGCAAAGTGTTTTTCACCCGCGTCCAGCAGACCGTCGATCCACGGCAGCAGTTTCTTCGCACAGTGGTCAGTGTGCAGGATAACAGGCACACCGTAGTGTTCAGCCATCTGGTGAACGTGATGCGCGCCAGAGATCGCACCGAGGATGGCAGCGCCCTGCGGAACGTCAGTTTTTACGCCTTTACCAGCGATGAATGCCGCACCACCGTTGGAGAACTGAACGATGACCGGTGCTTTAACTTTAGCAGCGGCTTCCAGAACGGCGTTGATGGAGTCTGTACCTACACAGTTAACGGCTGGCAGAGCAAAATGGTTCTCTTTTGCTACCTGGAAGACTTTCTGTACGTCATCACCAGTAATTACGCCTGGTTTTACGAAATCAAAAATTTTAGACATGTTACGTAGTCCTGTATCGTCGGGCCTGGGGAAATATCTGCCGCGCTGCGTTTCAGCGCGGCCAGAAAACAGCGGGCAGGAAACCCTGCCCGTCGTAACGATTACTGCTTCGCACGCTCTTCGAGCATGGCGACTGCTGGCAGCACTTTGCCTTCCACGAATTCGAGGAACGCGCCGCCGCCAGTAGAGATGTAGGAGATTTTGTCAGCAATACCGAACAGATCGATAGCGGCCAGGGTGTCACCGCCACCGGCGATAGAGAATGCGTCGCTGTCGGCAATAGCGTTAGCGATGATTTCAGTGCCTTTACGGAAGTTAGCGAATTCGAATACGCCAACCGGGCCGTTCCACAGGATAGTTTTGGCATTTTTCAGAATTTCAGCCAGTTTCTCTGCGGAAGCGTCGCCAAGGTCAAGGATCTGCTCTTCATCTTTGATATCGTTCACTGATTTCAGCGTAGCGGTCGCAGTTTCAGAGAACTCAGTCGCAACACGAACATCTGTCGGAACCGGAATATCGCACGTACCCAGCAGACGTTTAGCTTCATCAACCAGGTCTGCTTCATACAGGGATTTACCCACGTTGTGACCCTGAGCGGCAACAAAGGTGTTGGCAATACCGCCACCAACAATCAGCTGGTCAGCGATTTTTGACAGGGAATCCAGAACGGTCAGTTTGGTAGAGACTTTAGAACCACCGACGATTGCCACCATCGGACGAGCCGGTTCTTTCAGCGCTTTACCCAGCGCGTCCAGTTCGTCAGCCAGCAGCGGACCTGCACAGGCAACATCAGCAAATTTGCCGATACCGTGCGTGGAAGCCTGCGCGCGGTGAGCGGTACCGAAGGCATCCATAACAAACACGTCGCACAGCGCCGCATATTTTTTGGACAGTGCTTCGTCGTCTTTCTTCTCGCCTTTGTTAAAGCGCACGTTTTCCAGAACAACCAGCTCACCTTCAGCCACTTCAACACCGTCAAGGTAATCTTTTACCAGACGAACCGGGCTGGAGAGTTTGTCTTTCAGATAGTTAACAACCGGAAGCAGAGAGAATTCTTCATTGTACTCGCCTTCGGTAGGACGACCCAGGTGAGAAGTAACCATCACTTTTGCACCCTGTTTCAGGGCCAGTTCGATGGTTGGCAGGGAAGCACGGATACGCGCGTCGCTGGTTACTTTCCCTTCTTTAACTGGTACGTTGAGATCCGCACGGATAAAAACACGTTTACCAGCAAGATCCAGATCGGTCATCTTAATTACAGACATGGTGAATCCTCTCGTTGATTCTTAAAGTTTTGCAGGCGCAACAAGCGCCTTACCTGAAACCAATAGCTGCCATGGCTAACGTCGTGTCGAGCATTCGGTTAGCAAAGCCCCATTCATTATCGCACCAGACGAGCGTCTTGATCAGGTGCGCTCCACTCACGCGCGTTTGTGTGCCGTCAACAATGGCACTGTGCGGATCGTGGTTAAAATCAGTTGAGACCAACGGTAATTCCGTATAGTCAACTATACCATGAAATGCTCCCCGCGCTGCTTTTTGCAGCAACAGGTTGACTTCACTCGCTTTTACCGGCTGCCTGACGGTGACACTAAGGTCGATAGCTGTCACATTGATGGTCGGCACGCGCACGGCAATGGCTTCGAAACAGTCATCAAATTGCGGCAGGATACGTGCAATGCCAGCGGCCAGTTTGGTATCTACCGGAATAATGGACTGACTGGCCGCGCGCGTACGACGCAAGTCTGGATGGTACGCGTCAATCACCTGCTGATCGTGCATCGCAGAGTGGATAGTCGTCACCGTACCCGACTCGATGGCAAAGGCATCATCCAGCAATTTAATGACGGGAATTATACAGTTTGTGGTACAGGAAGCGTTGGAAACGATGCGGTGATCGGCCTGTAGCGTGTCATGGTTCACACCATAGACCACCGTAGCGTCGAGATCGTTACTGCCGGGATGAGAAAAGAGTACTTTCTTTGCGCCAGCGGCAAGATGGGCGTTGCCGTCTTCACGTGTGCCATAAACGCCAGTACAGTCGAGTACGACGTCCACGCCCAGTTCACGCCACGGGAGCGCATCAAGGGTACGTTCATGGAGAAGGCGGATGGCATCATCACCGACGAAAAGTTGCTCACGCTCCTGACGAACATCCCAGGCAAAGCGGCCGTGGCTGGTGTCGTATTTCAATAAATGCGCGATGCCTGCGGCATCCGCCAGCTCATTGATTGCCACCACGGTAATTTCCGCCCGACGCCCGGATTCATACAAAGCACGAACCACATTACGCCCAATGCGACCGAAGCCATTAATCGCTACGCGTACGGTCATAGATCTCCTGCAAAACATCCCGATTCCGTGAGGCTGACAGAGTAATGCAGCAGCCCGCTGAGGGAAACCTTGCCTGTCACAAACTGCGACTGATTGATTAATTGTCGAACGTTTAATCGACTGAAACGGTTCAGCTAGAATAAGTGAATTGTGGAATAAAAGGAATCTATGCCGCTGGCGTTAGCACATTTATCTGATCTGCGTCACATTTCAGCCCGCCCGTTATTTCCTCTGCGGAATTATGCAAAAGCATAGCGGGATTTTTTGTTTGCACACGTCACATTTCCTGATTTAAATCAGTGAATGAGCCTGTTCACACGCATAAGATCCGCCGCACGTCCGGGTCCCGGAGTCATCTCATATTATGGAACATTCACTCTCTCCTGACGGCGCGCGTTTTTACGCCCTCCGCCTTATTCCTGGCCAGGAAGTATTCGCACATCTGCATGCTTTCATTGAGAAAAATCATATTCGCGCAGGCTGGATTGCGGGTTGTACCGGTAGTCTGAGCAATGTGGCGTTACGCTACGCAGGCCGGGAAGGAACAACCCATCTCACCGGTACGTTCGAAGTGATCGCACTTAATGGCACGCTGGAATTGACCGGCGAACATTTGCATCTTGCCATTGCCGATCCTGACGGTGCCATGCTGGGCGGTCATATGATGCCCGGCTGTACCGTGCGCACTACCCTTGAACTGGTGATTGGTGAGCTGACGTCGGTGACGTTTAGCCGCCAGCCCTGCCCGGTTTCCGGCTATGACGAACTGGTCGTCACGCCACGTCACTAAAATACGAACACGAGGTTTTCATGGCGCAGCGCCGTTTTTCCAGTCTCTCTCTGGTATTAATCGTTATCTGTATCGCCATCAATATGATTGGCGGTCAACTGGTCAGTATGTTGAAGCTGCCCATTTTCCTTGATTCTATCGGTACGCTGATCGCTGCCGTATTGCTTGGGCCGTGGGTTGGTATGCTTACCGGGCTGCTGACCAACCTGCTGTGGGGGCTATTGACCGACCCCATCGCCGCCGCGTTTGCACCTGTGGCAATGGTTATCGGCCTGGTCGCTGGTTTGCTGGCGCGGGCGGGCTGGTTCCGGACCCTGCCAAAAGTCATTGTCAGCGGCGTTATCATTACCCTCGCCGTCACGGTGGTGGCGGTGCCGCTACGCACCGGGCTGTTTGGCGGCGTGACCGGCAGCGGCGCGGATCTCTTCGTCGCGTGGATGCATTCGATGGGGCAGAATCTGGTCGAATCCGTGGCGGTCACCGTGCTGGGTGCAAACCTGATAGATAAGATCCTCACCGCAATCATCGTCTGGGTGCTGCTGCGCCAACTTCCGCTACGCACTATGCGTCATTTCCCGGGTACGGCGGCTGTTCGCTAAATGCATCCGTTTACCTCGCTGACCCTGTGGGCACTGGCCGCCTGTACAACGCTGCTGATGCCGGCAGGGATTATGCTCACGGGCTACAGCATGGCGACTTTTCTCGGACTTCTGCTGTTTCGCGCTACCCGGCGTCGTTTTGGCTACGTTGCGTGGCTGATGATCTCATTAGGTGCAGGGTTGTGGCTGGTTCATGGTGGCTGGTTCACCGCCTGGCTTAGTGGTCAGCCACGCGATCCCAGCCGCTGGACGTATGCCATCACGCTGTGGCTACGCATTATGGCGATCGTTTCCACCGCCCAGTACTGGATACACTACGTTCCGGTTCGTCAGTTTATTCGTGCGCTTTTTGCATCGCGCTTACCGCCCGGCCTGGCGTATCTGTTTGCCGGGCCCCTGCTGGTGATTGAGCAGCTAAAGCAACAATTAGCCACTATTCATGAAGCACAACGGGCGCGAGGAGTTCCTCTGGATGGACGCTGGTATCAGCGCCTGCGGGCTATGCCAGCGCTGGTTATTCCTTTGACGCATAGCGCGCTGAATAATTTAGCCGTGCGCGGCACCGCACTGGACATGCGTGCATTTCGCCTGCATTCCCGGCGGACAACACTATGGGCACCTAAAGACAGCCGCCGCCAAAAAGGGTTGCGCTACGCGATGGTCGCGCTGATGGTGGCAGAAGCAGGAGTCAAGTTTTGGACTTTTTTACGCTAGAAAACTTTTATTTTGCCCCTCTGCATGGTCCGTGGACGACGAGCATGCTCAGCAGCACGCGCCTGCTTAACTGGCGTTATGACCAGCCGGGAATGGTGCTGATCACCGGCGGCAACGGCAGCGGTAAAAGTTCGCTGGCTCAGTTGCTGGCAGGATGCTGGTTTCCCGAGTTTATGACGCCTGATTATTACGGAGAAGGCCGCGCCTTTTTACTCGGTATTGAGGTGGGGAAAATGTTGCTGGCTGAGCGTGCACAGCATATTCAGCTCGTCCAGCAATCTCCTTATCTGCAATTTTCTGGATGCACCTTCAGCGTTGAAGAGGAAGTGGCCTTTGGTCCGGAAAATCTTTGCCTCAGCGAAAAAGACATTCTGGCGCGCGTTGATGCGGCGCTCACGCTCACGGACTGCCAGCCACTACGTTACCGGCATCCGGTGGCGCTTTCTGGCGGAGAAGCACAGCGCGTGGTAATTGCCTGCGCGCTGGCCATGCAACCACGCCTTCTGCTGCTGGACGAAGCCTTTAGTCGGCTGACCGCGCAGGCCACGCGAACGCTACTTGCGCGCCTGCAGGCCTGGGCAACAGAACAGCAGGCGCTGGTGATTATTCTGGAGCGCAAAAGCGAACCGTTCAGGGATTATTGCCAGCATGGCTGGCGACTTCATGCCGGAGAACTGCTGTCTGTATGTTAACGCTTACTAACGTGTTTTATCGCTGGCCAGGTGCCAGTGAGGATTGCCTGCGTGGGCTGTCGCTGCAGATCAACCAGGGGGAGTGGCTGGCGCTGACGGGTGATAATGGAGCCGGAAAATCAACGCTGCTGCGGCTGATGGCAGGACTTCTTTCCCCCGGCGCGGGCCACATAACGTTTCAGGGCATCCCGCTGAGCGAAATGAAAAATCAACAGCGCGCCGCCGCGATTGGCGTGCTATTTCAGGAAGCCGAAAACCAGATTTTTCACAGTCAGGTGGCAAAGGAGGTCGCATTTGGCCTGCACCTGCAAAAGCGGCCCGCTCAGGAGCTCGAACAGCGCACTGCCGACGCGCTGGCGCTGTGTGGCTTAGAGGACGTGGCGCTAGCGCACCCGCTGGATTTATATATCGCCCAGCGGCGTATGGTGGCGGTGGCCTCACTGGAGGCGCTGGCCCCGCCACTCATTCTGCTCGACGAGCCGAGCCGCGATTTCGATGAACACTGGCTGGGCATTTTTGAGGGCTGGCTTGCCGCTTGTCGCCAACGGGGAACGACCGTACTGGCCATTAGCCATGATGCAGAATTCACCCACCGCCACTTTCCACGCGTCGTGCGTCTGCAACAAGGCTTACTGGTTAATAGCGATAACCCCCTTCAGGCGTCATCTCCAGCGTAAGATCGGCAGGAAGACTGCCGGTCAGTACGCGCTCAACATTCGGGCCATCGGTACGCAGGTAAAACGCCTGCGCCTCTTGGGCCGATAATCCACCAGCGATTTTACGGTGAATGAGCCGCTGACGAAGCACATCCGGCGGCGCTTTAATAAAAATAGAGAAGTCACAGAACTCACGCAGTGCATGCCAGCGTTCGTCGTCCAGTAGCAGCCAGTTACCCTCAACGATGACGATGGGCGCAGTAACCTGAATCGCCGCTTCCTCGGGATCGTGTTTCTGGCGGTCGTATTGCGGCCAGCATCCCTCACCTTCGCGGATCTGCCGCAGATTCTGCGCCAGTTTTTCCACATCAAAGGTTTCCGGCGCACCTTTGAACGGCCGCAAGCCTGTTTCATCCAGCCAGCGATTGTAGTGATGGAAGCCATCCATCGGCAGCGTCTGAAGCGCCAGGAGCGTCGGGTCCTCGCGGGACAGCGTTTCCCAGAAAGTCGTTAAGGTGGATTTTCCCGTCCCCGGCGGGGCACTGAGAAAAATAATGGTACGGGGATAAGGCGAGGTAGAGCGTATATTTTCCAGGCGGCGCAGCAGCGGTTTATGGACGGTCTCAATATCGCTTTCTGCGTAATCAACTTCAGTTTGCAGCCCGTTCACCCTCAGGGATATTTTCACGGCGTTAATTCCTTTACTATCGTCGTCACCGCCAGCACCAGCGCCGTTTTGAGCATCGCAATGTAACGCGTTTCTGAATAGACGGCGAAATCGGCAAATTTCATCGCTTTTAGCGCGTCATATAACATCGCATTGTCGGTAATACTGTTGATGTTGCTGATAAAATCCCAGGTAAGCTCATCTGCATAGCCTGGCACCTGGTCCTGCGTTGCCAGATAATGGCCGAACTGCGAGAAATGGGTGATATCGGCATACAGCCACTTATCCATTTTTCCGAGGGCAAATATCAGGCGTAGCGCCACATCAATATCATCCAGCGGTCCACTCTGCGCCAGCAGCGGTTTGACGGCATATTCGACGATCTCTTCGTCATTGTTAACGAATAACGACGGCAGAAACTGCCTGATGGCCCGCAGCAAAATAGCATTCGCAGTTTCCATAAAGGAGCGTAAATCGTCCTGATTGTTTAGCTGCTCAAGCACATCATCTTCTGTCAGCGTCGTCATTCGTCTCTCGATAGATCACCTGAAATGTAAGGAGTCTATTATATTACACGTTCGGTCAGCGCCATTGATAAGCAATGTTTGCGTACTCACCTTGCCGTTGTACTGATGAATGCCTTTCAGTAGATCGCCATCCGTAACACCAGTGGCGCAGAAAAGAACATCGTCACTTTTCACCAGTTCCTGCAACGGGTAGATCCGGTTCACTTCAACGCCCATTGCCGCACAGCGGCGACGTTCATCCTCGGCAATTTGACAATGCGCCTGCGCCTCCCCTTTCGCCTGGCGGAAATCGATTAATTCAGCCTGCATATCCCCGTCAAGCGCTTTGACTGCACAGGCGGAAATAACGCCTTCCGGCGCGCCACCGACGGTGTACATGACGTCAAAAGGATTATCATGCTGGCAGGTCATCACGCTGGCGGCGACGTCACCATCCGCCAGAGCAAATACTTTCACCCCTAAGCGGGTTGCAGCCTGAATTGCCGGTTGAAGCCGTGGTTTGTCCAGCGTCACCATGCGCAGCGACTCAAGCGGCTTGTCCAGAGCGGTAGCCACATTACGCAGGTTTTCCTCAAGCGATAATGCCAGGTTGATCGCACCACGCGCACGCTGGTTTACCACCAGTTTTTTCATGTACATATCCGGCGCGTGCAGCAAACTTCCCTGCGGCGCAAATGCCATCACCGCCAGCGCATTACTTTGTCCCATCGCCACCATTCGCGTGCCTTCGATGGGATCGACGGCAATATCAACCGCCGGGCCGCAGCCCGTGCCGACGTCCTCACCTATATAAAGCATCGGCGCGTGGTCGATTTCCCCCTCGCCAATGACAATACGCCCTCGCATGGCGATATCGTTTAATGCCCGCCGCATCGCTGCCACTGCCAGACCATCAATTTTATTCTTGTCGCCACATCCGGTTTGCGGCCAGGCGGCAAGTGCCGCCTGTTCCGTAATACGAAAGAGCGGCCACGCCAGTGACATCATTCCGCCGCCTCCCCAATATCCACACCGAAGTGCGCCAGCAAATATTTCTCCGCCTGCTCGTTCCAGATGCCATGGGTTTGTGCAACCAGTTCCGCCAGCGCGTTAAACAGGGGATCGGTTTTGCCCTTTTCAGCAAAATCCGCAATCGCCGTCAGCGGCATGGTGACCCCGTTGTAGATAAGCTTCTTGCCGCCAGGAATATCCGGCAGATTAAGCACCGTTTCCGGTACCGCATCCAGCCCGCCGATGTGAGTGACCATAAAGGAAGGCTGGAGCTGGCCTGAGGCGCTCAGGGCAATTGCCTCTTTCATATCCTCCGTCGAGCCACCAGACGTGCCCACCACATGGGTACTGTTGTAATGCACGTTGTAGAAGTTAAACGGCACCTTGAAGTTTTTATCCGTCGGGCCGGCAAAGAAATTCAGACAACCATCTTCCGCCAGCAGATCGTCGGCCATCTCCACCACCGCCGGGACTGCCGCATAAACAAAGATATCGTCAAAGCCCGCATCATTGGTCAGCGCACGTAACGCCTGTACTGGATCGTTGATGCCAGAGGTATTGACATACACCAGCTCAATACCCTTACTGGCCGCCAGCGCTACCGGCAGTAATTTTTGTACCTGCGCCAGCCGCTTCTCATCAATGTCCACCACCACCACTTTGGCTGGTTTGATATTACCGTTGATCGCATAGTCAATCGCGCCAATACCCATTGGCCCGGCGCAGGCCAGCAGGGCAATATTCCCCCCAGGCTTCACGCCCATCCGATGCTCATAAACATATTGCGTGGTGTGATAATTGGCGTGATACGCACCAATAATACAGCACAGCGGTTCCGCCAGTGAAGCCGCCGCAAAATAAGAACCGTGATACGGTAATACGCAGCCGAGACTAATCGCGACTTCAGGAATAATCATATAGGTGGCGTTACCGCCAAAATATTCATAACTGTAGCCAGCAGAATAGCCGCTCGGTAATCCCATCGCCGGTTGCAGAACAAAGCGCTGGCCTTTTTTATATTTACCTGTCAAATTCTTACCGACTTCAACAATAATTCCTGCGCATTCATGGCCAGTAATGGCAGGATGATTCTCCAGATCGTCCGGTACTCGTTTATGATCGCTTGCGAGTAATGCCGCTTTCCATGTTGATAAACAAACGCTGTCTGAAATAACGCTGACCAGCAGTTCATTGTCGGTAATTTCCGGTAATTCAAACTCGCGGATACGGACATCCCGCTTGCCATAAATAGCAGCAACTTTGGTTTTCATATTGACCTCTGCGTTTAGTTTTTATGTTCAGCGGTTAACTGATTAAATAAGGTGTCAAGTTGGGGGTCACCAATATAATTATTAATTAACACCAGTGGCTTATTCGTAACGCGTTTCACTCGACCTTCAAGGCTGGCGTGGGTGACCACAATATCCGCTGCATCCGGTGTGTTTTCGATGGAGAAATGTTTAACCTCTATCGTAAGCCCGGCTTTCTCAAGACGTTTACGGAAGGTGGTTGCACCCATCGCGCTGGACCCCATTCCGGCATCGCAGACAAAAGCAATAAACTTCACCCGACTCAGAGAGAATGCGCCTTCCTGCTTCATGGCTTTCACTGCGCTGGCTGACTGAGCGAATTCATCCTCAGACTCCGTTTCCGCGGTTTTTTCCATCTTCAGAATTAATGAGGTTATGATGAATGAAACGAGAGCGCCTGCCGTTACGCCTGCAATAGTGGCCAGGAAAGATCCTTTCGGCGTCAATGCCAGATAAGCGAAGATAGAACCCGGACTTGGACCTGCGACCAGGCCGCCATCCAGTAAATTAAAGATCCACGTGCCCGACATTCCACCGGCAATCATGGCGATAATGGTCAGCGGTTTCATCAGTACATACGGGAAATAAAGTTCGTGAATACCGCCGAGGAAATGAATGATCATCGCCCCTGGCGCGGAACGTTTACTCATCCCTTTACCGAAGAACGTGAACGCCAGCAGTAAGCCCAGCCCCGGACCGGGATTAGAGGCCACCATAAAGAAGATGGATTTACCGTTCACCGACGCCTGCTGCATTCCCAGCGGATAATACACCCCCTGATCGATGGCGTTATTCAAAAAGAGGATTTTCGCCGGTTCATTGATAACCGACAGCAGCGGCAAATAGCCCGCATGCACCAGCGCTTCAATGCACTCTTTGACAAAATTATTCGCCACGATCACCGCCGGGCCGATGATTTCAAATCCCAGCAGGCACAGCATCATACCGGCGATGCCCAACGAGAAGTTATTGATCACCATTTCGAAGCCAGCGGGAATACGTTTCTCCAGCGCTTTATCGATATACTTAATGACCAGACCGCCCAGCGGCCCCATGATCATTGAGCCAAGGAACATCGGAATTTCAGCACCGACGATAACGCCGACAGTGCCAATACCGCCCATTACCGCGCCGCGCTTACCACCAATCAGACTGCCGCCAGTGGAGCCAATCATAACCGGCAGCAGATAGGTGATCATCGGACCGACGATTTTGGCAAAATGCTCATTGGGCATCCAGCCGGTCGGAATAAATAATGCAGTGATAAACCCCCAGGCAATAAAGGCCCCAATATTCGGGATGACCATTGCGGTCAAAAAGCCCCCAAAAGCCTGGACCTTTGCACGAGCAGACTTATTTTCCATGATAATATCCTGTAAAGGAGAATAGAATTACGCGAGAGCGATAATATCCTTGAGCTGTATTGCATTATTTGCGCTTAACAAAGACTCCAGTATTTCATTCTCACACAGTAATTCACTGAGCGCCTGAATAGCGCCAATATGAGAATCGGCATGAGCTGCAGCCAGGCCAATCAACAATTTGACCGGTTCATCCGTGTTATCAAAATGTACTGGTTGCTGAAGCAGAATTAATGACAGTCCCGTTTGGTAAGCCCCACATTCTGGCCTGGCATGCGGCATGGCCACGCCCGGAGCCAGAATATAATAAGGCCCATTACTGAGCGTTGAATCTTTTATTGCCTGAATATATTCAGGGTTAATATATTTATGTTTAAGTAGTGCATCCATTGAAAAATCGATGGCTTCCTGCCAGTCTTTTGCTGCTTCTTTTACCTCAACAGCCCCATCGGGGAAATAATCCCTTAGCCGCATAATGCGCCCCTTAATTTATTAAATACCGGTTTACGGTAAAAATAAAATACTCGTTGAAAGCAGTGAAATCAATGAGGCCACTTAGCCGGAAACATAAAAAACCCTGGTAATTAAGATAAATAAATTCAATTGGTTATAAAATTTCAACCGAATAAATGTGATTTATATTGCAAATACACAACAAATCTAAAAATAACATTTGCAATGCAGATCACATTTATAGTCTTGCCTTAGCTTATTTTAGTGATCGTACGCATAAAAAAACGGGCCGCTTACGCGACCCGTTACTGATGGCATTAAGATTAAAGCAGAGCTTTTGCTTTCGCCAGCACGTTATCAACGGTGAAGCCAAACTCTTCAAACAGCAGCTCAGCCGGCGCAGACTCACCAAAGGTGGTCATACCGACGATAGCGCCGTTCAGGCCGACGTATTTGTACCAGTAGTCTGCGATACCCGCTTCCACGGCAACGCGTGCGGAGACCGCTTTCGGCAGTACAGATTCACGGTAAGCGGCATCCTGCTTGTCGAAAGCATCGGTAGACGGCATGGAAACCACGCGCGCCTTCACGCCTTGGGCAGTCAGTTTTTCCCATGCGGCAACCGCCAGTTCAACTTCAGAACCCGTCGCGATGAAGATCAGTTCCGGCTGGCCCGCGCAGTCTTTCAGCACGTAACCACCGCGCGCGATGTTCGCCAGTTGCTCTTCGGTACGTTCCTGCTGCGCCAGGTTCTGGCGGGAGAGGATCAGCGCGGTCGGGCCGTCCTGACGCTCAACGCCATATTTCCATGCCACCGCAGACTCTACCTGATCACACGGACGCCAGGTGGACATGTTCGGGGTCACACGCAGGGAAGCCACCTGCTCTACTGGCTGGTGAGTCGGGCCATCTTCGCCCAGACCAATGGAGTCGTGGGTGTAGACCATCACCTGACGCTGTTTCATCAGCGCCGCCATACGCACTGCGTTACGGGCATATTCCACAAACATCAGGAAGGTGGAGGTGTACGGCAGGAAACCACCGTGCAGGGCGATACCGTTGGCAATCGCGGTCATGCCGAACTCGCGCACGCCGTAATGGATGTAGTTGCCCGCGGTATCTTCGTTGATCGCTTTAGAACCAGACCAAAGGGTCAGGTTAGAAGGTGCGAGGTCAGCGGAGCCGCCGAGGAATTCCGGCAACAGCGGGCCGAACGCTTCAATCGCATTCTGAGAGGCTTTACGGCTGGCGATTTTGGACGGATTCGCCTGCAATTTGGCGATGAATTTGCTGGCTTTGGCATCGAAATCTGCCGGCATATCACCTTTCATACGGCGGGTGAACTCAGCGGCTTCCTGCGGGAAGGCTTTGGCATAGGCGGCGAATTTTTCATTCCAGGCGGATTCTTTCGCCTGACCCATTTCTTTCGCATCCCACTGCGCATAGATGTCAGAGGGGATTTCGAACGGCGCGTGTTTCCAGCCCAGTTGTTCGCGGGTCAGTACAATTTCCGCGTCGCCCAGTGGCGCACCGTGGGAGTCGTGGGTACCCGCTTTGTTTGGCGAACCGAAACCAATGATGGTTTTGCACAGCAGCAAGGACGGTTTGTCGGTCACCGCACGCGCTTCTTCTACTGCGCGCTTAATGGATTCAGCATCGTGACCGTCAACACCACGAACCACGTGCCAGCCGTAAGCTTCAAAACGCTTCGCGGTATCATCAGTGAACCAGCCCTCAATGTGACCGTCGATGGAGATACCATTGTCGTCGTAGAAGGCAACCAGTTTACCCAGTTTCAGGGTACCGGCCAGGGAACATACCTCGTGAGAGATACCTTCCATCATGCAGCCATCACCCATAAAGGCGTAAGTGAAGTGGTCAACAATATCGTGGCCCGGACGGTTAAACTGCGCCGCCAGCGTTTTTTCAGCGATAGCCATACCGACTGCGTTAGCAATACCCTGCCCCAACGGTCCGGTCGTGGTTTCAACCCCTGCGGTATAACCAACTTCCGGGTGGCCAGGCGTTTTAGAGTGCAGCTGGCGGAAGTTTTTCAGTTCATCAATCGGCAGATCATAACCGGTGAGGTGCAGCAGGCTATAGATCAGCATGGAGCCGTGGCCGTTGGACAGAACGAAGCGGTCGCGATCGGCCCAGGACGGGTTCTGCGGGTTATGGTTCAGGAAATCGCGCCACAGGACTTCGGCAATGTCAGCCATGCCCATAGGGGCTCCGGGGTGGCCGGATTTGGCTTTCTGTACAGCATCCATGCTCAGCGCACGAATAGCATTGGCAAGCTCTTTACGTGAGGACATTTTGACTCCAGATCGGATAAATGAAGGCTATGCCCGCAACGACTTGACGACAGCGCGTTTTGGGCTACGCCGGAAAAAAGTGCCAACAATGTAACCCAAGCGACAAGCCATGTACATGGAGCATCCTTTTATGAATTCAGAAATCTCCGGATCGTGCTCGCAGGTTGCGCAATCTTCTCGCTCGCGTGTTGTTCTTTTCTTTATACTTATGCCGAACGCTGGTTCGTTTGAAACCAGTACATCATCAAAATAAATATTTCACGCGTGCGGAAGGGAATACATGAAAATTCGTTCAGCTTTGCTTGCCTTTGGGATCGCGGCCACCCTGACGGGTTGTCAGAATATGGACTCTAATGGTTTTTTAAGCTCTGGCGCGGAAGCGTTCCAGGCGTACACCCTCAGCGACGCCCAGGTAAAAGAGCTTAGCGACGAAGCCTGTAAAGAGATGGACGGTAAAGCGTCAATTGCCCCCTCAAGCAGTGACTACAGTAAGCGTCTGGCGAAAATCGCTAACGCCCTGGGCGACAATATTAACGGCCAGCCAGTGAACTATAAGGTTTATCAGACTAAGGATGTGAACGCATTTGCGATGGCTAACGGCTGCATCCGTGTTTACAGCGGTCTGATGGATATGATGAATGATAATGAAGTCGAAGCGGTCATCGGTCATGAGATGGGACACGTTGCGCTTGGGCACGTGAAGAAAGGCATGCAGGTTGCACTGGGCACTAATGCCGTACGCGGTGCGGCAGCTTCAGCCGGTGGGGTGGTCGGCAGCCTGTCTCAGTCGCAGTTAGGGGATTTAGGTGAAAAACTGGTGAACTCACAGTTCTCACAGCGTCAGGAGTCGGAAGCGGACGATTATTCATACGATCTGCTGCGCAAACGCGGCATTAGCCCGGCAGGTCTGGCTACCAGCTTCGAGAAACTGGCAAAACTGGAAGCGGGTCGTCAAAGCTCAATGTTTGACGATCACCCGGCCTCAGAGGCTCGCGCCCAGCACATTCGCGATCGCATGGCGGCGGACGGGATTAAGTAAGGCCGAGCGGGATTTTGTTGGATCTGCGCAATAATGCCGGGTAAGCGATGCTACCCGGCATTACCCTTTACTCGCCTTTCTTCGCCGCCTGAATATAAAGCATTTCCAGCGCCAGGGTCGCCGCCGCCAGGGCGGTGATTTCCGACTGGTCGTAGGCCGGAGCCACTTCCACCAGATCCATCCCCACGATGTTCAAATCTTTCAGGCCACGAACCAGTTTAATGGCGCGATCTGTCGTCAGGCCACCGATGACCGGCGTACCGGTTCCTGGCGCAAACGCCGGGTCCAGGCAGTCGATATCAAAGGTCAGATACACCGGCATGTCGCCAACAATCTGTTTTACCTGAGCAATGATGTCATCAACGGTACGGTCGTTCACCTGGCAGGCATCCAGCACAGTAAAGCCGTTATCTTTGTCGAACTCGGTGCGAATACCTATCTGCACCGAATGGTTCGGGTCGATCAGCCCTTCTTTCGGCGCGGTATAGAACATGGTGCCGTGGTCGAATTCACAGCCGTTAGAATAGGTATCGGTATGCGCATCAAAATGCACCAGCGCCATTTTGCCAAAGTGCTTCGCATGCGCACGCAGCAGCGGCAACGTAACGAAGTGGTCACCACCGAAGGAGAGCATACGCTTACCGGCCGCCAGCAATTGCTCAGCATGAGCCTGAAGCTTTTCGCTCATTTCACGCGCATCGCCGAAGGCATAAACCAGATCGCCGCAGTCAACCACGTTCAGACGCTCGCGCATGTCGAAGTTCCACGGGAAACGATGATGCTCCCAGGCCAGGTTGGTGGAAACCTGACGAATCGCTCCCGGACCATGACGGCTGCCTGCGCGGCCAGAGGTTGCCATATCAAACGGCACGCCGGTGATAACCCAGTCCGCATCGCTGTCGTACGGCTGGAAGTTCAGCGGCAGGCGCAGAAAGCCAAAGGCGTTGGATACCAGGGAGTTATCGTATTGATGACCTAAAGTGCTCATGTTCTGACCTCATGCAGAGTCGATACAGTAAAAATAAAAAAAATCCCCTCCGCGTCGTTAAACCCGACGAGGAAGGGATTGATTCGTATAGCGCTAATTGACGCGAATTATCGCCGTTAATTCATACGGGTTCAAGTCAGTATAGCAAACCCAGCATCGCCACCGGAGGGTAACGGCCTGCTTTCATACGCCCGCAATCCAAAGCAGCCCCCGGCGTTGGGGTTACTCATCTTCCAGATAAGTATACCCGTACAGCCCCGCCTCAAACTCTTCGAGGAACTGCTGCTGTAACGCATCGTCCAGACCGGTCTGTTTGACCTGATCGCGGAAATGGGTCAGCAGCGTATTGGGGTCCAGTTGCACGTATTGCAGCATATCCGCGACGGTATCCCCTTCGTCAGACAGCTCTACTTCTACGCTGCCATCCGGGAAGACAAACACGTCAACCGCTTCGGTATCGCCGAACAGGTTATGCATGTTGCCGAGGATCTCCTGATACGCGCCGACCATAAAGAAGCCCAGCATCGGCGGATTGTCCGCATCGTATTCCGGCATCGGCATGGTGGTAGCAATGCCGTCACCGTCGATGTAGTGATCGATAGCGCCATCGGAGTCGCAGGTGATATCAAGCAGCACCGCACGGCGTTCCGGCACCTGATCCAGCCCTTCCAGCGGCAGCACCGGGAACAGCTGATCAATACCCCATGCATCCGGCATTGACTGGAACAGTGAGAAGTTGACGTACATTTTGTCCGCCATACGTTCCTGCAATTCGTCAATAATCGGACGGTGAGCACGGTTGCTTGGGTCGAGTTGTTTCTGCACTTCGTGGCACATACTCAAATAAAGCTGCTCGGCCCAGGCACGCTCCTGAAGGCTGAAAGTGCCGGACGAGTAACCGATGTGGATATCGTGCAGATCCATCTGGCTGTCGTGCAGCCATTCACGCAGGGAGCGACGGGTGCCCGGCTCGTGCATTTCCTGCCAGGTTTCCCACATGCTTTGCAGCGCGCGCGGTGCATCTTCTGTTGGCGCAGTAGGAACCGTATATTCGTTACGTTCCACACCGATGATGTTGGAGACCAGCACGGTATGATGCGCGGTTACCGCACGCCCGGACTCGGTAATGACCGTTGGGTGCGGCAGGCCATTCTCTTCACAGGCGTCGCCAATCGCCCAGATAATGTTGTTAGCATATTCATTCAGGCCGTAGTTCACCGAGCAGTCGGACTGTGAACGTGTGCCTTCATAGTCCACGCCTAACCCGCCACCAACGTCAAAGCACTGGATATTCACGCCCAGCTTATGCAGTTCAACGTAGAAGCGCGCCGATTCACGTACGCCGGTGGCAATATCGCGAATGTTGGCCATCTGCGATCCGAGATGGAAGTGCAGCAATTGCAGACTGTCCAGACGTCCGGCTTCACGCAGTGTCTCCACCAGTTGCAGGACCTGGGTTGCCGCGAGGCCAAACTTGGATTTTTCCCCGCCGGAGGACTGCCATTTACCGGAGCCCTGCGATGCCAGACGCGCACGCACGCCGAGACGTGGAATGACATTCAGACGTTCAGCTTCGTCCAGCACGATAGCGATTTCAGACATCTTCTCGATGACTAAATAGACCTTATGGCCCATCTTCTCACCAATCAGCGCCAGACGGATATATTCGCGGTCTTTATAGCCGTTACAGACGATGACGCTGCGGGTCATGCCAGCGTGTGCCAGTACCGCCATCAGTTCCGCTTTAGAACCTGCTTCCAGTCCCAGCGGTTCGCCGGAGTGAATGAGCGACTCAATCACGCGGCGATGCTGGTTGACCTTAATCGGATAAACGAGGAAGTAGTCGCCGTTGTAACCGTAAGATTCCCGTGCACGCTTAAAGGCGGCGTTAATTGAACGCAGACGATGTTGCAGGATCTGCGGGAAGCAGAACAGTGCAGGCAAACGCTGCCCCTGCGCTTCACGTGCTTTCACCAGTTTGGCGAGGTCAACGCGCGCTTGCGGAACGTCAGGGTCCGGGCACACGCTGATGTGTCCCAGCTCATTCACGTCGTAGTAGTTATTGCCCCACCAGGCAATATTGTATGTACGCAGCATCTTGCTGGCTTCCTGGGAGCTCATCGCTACCTCCTGCATGGAACGTAGTACACCTTGTTCGCCCGCTGACGAAGGCGAAAATGAAGAAATGTCGTCAGACATAGCGAACCTCAAATTGTGTCGAAAGTGTAAAACAGCAAACTACTATCGCAGCCCAAAGGTGCGATAACAACCCATAAACAGTCTGATTCTTCAGCATAAAATACTGAAGCACCGACTGAGCGACCGGTTTCTTGTTCATATCATTGTAAAACACGTACCCGAACTTCGGTATGAAGGTTCGGAGAAACCACGAGAAAACTCTTGTTTAACAAGAGCGCCCTTGTTCAGTTTTCAGAGGCGATAACCCGCTCTTGAATCCTGAGAAGCGCCGAGATGGGTAGAACATCGGCAGGTTTGCATAAGTGAGATGCGGATAGCGGAAAAGAAGCGCACACCAGAGTGGTGCGGCTGCGCGAGCGGCGTCCAATGGTTCATTGTTTCGTATCACCTCCACGCCAACCTGTTCAGTCAGCGACAAGCCAAAGCTAAAGTTTTAACCCGGCTGGAAGTGGCGACACGAACAGATTCGTCGTGCGCTTTTATATGAGCCGCGCGCGGCGTTTTATACCTGGATTATCCCTGAAAAGCAAAACATAAATGAACGTTATGCCAGCAGCACCGCACAAAATTTTCATTGTGTTTGCCCGATAATGCGACGCGACTCAAAAAAAACTGGCAATCGGGCGAAGAAGTGACCTAAAATAGCCGTCCAGATGTTAATCCATCTATACAGATTAACACTCAGACTGCCAGTGCCATAAACCTGCAAGTCCTGGTAGGATCTTCTGCCTTGACTATTCTGCACAGCAGTTCGAGCTAACCGACTTCTCCTTGGGTGAAATTAAAAATGGCAAAACACCTTTTTACGTCTGAGTCCGTTTCAGAAGGGCATCCTGACAAAATCGCTGACCAAATCTCTGATGCCGTGCTTGATGCAATCCTCGAACAGGACCCGAAAGCGCGTGTCGCCTGCGAAACCTATGTAAAAACTGGCATGGTTTTAGTGGGCGGTGAAATCACTACCAGCGCCTGGGTAGATATCGAAGAGATCACCCGTAACACGGTACGCGAAATTGGCTATGTGCATTCCGACATGGGCTTTGACGCCAACTCCTGCGCGGTACTGAGCGCGATTGGCAAACAGTCTCCGGACATCAATCAGGGCGTTGACCGTGCCGACCCGCTGGAACAGGGTGCTGGCGATCAGGGTCTGATGTTTGGCTATGCAACCAATGAAACCGACGTGCTGATGCCAGCACCAATCACTTACGCACACCGTCTGGTACAGCGTCAGGCTGAGGTGCGTAAAAACGGCACCCTGCCGTGGCTGCGTCCGGATGCAAAAAGCCAGGTCACCTTCCAGTATGATGCCGGTAAAATCGTTGGCATCGATGCCGTCGTGCTTTCTACACAGCATGCGGAAGATATCGACCAAAAATCGCTGCAAGAAGCGGTGATGGAAGAGATCATCAAGCCGGTGCTGCCGACCGAATGGCTGAACAGTGCGACCAAATTCTTCATCAACCCGACCGGCCGGTTTGTGATCGGCGGGCCGATGGGCGACTGCGGTCTGACCGGGCGTAAAATTATCGTTGATACCTACGGTGGTATGGCGCGTCACGGCGGCGGCGCATTCTCCGGTAAAGATCCGTCTAAAGTGGACCGTTCTGCGGCCTACGCAGCGCGTTATGTGGCGAAAAACATCGTCGCGGCGGGCCTGGCAGATCGCTGTGAAATTCAGGTGTCCTACGCAATTGGTGTGGCAGAACCGACCTCTATCATGGTGGAAACCTTCGGTACGGAAAAAATTGCGACCGAACAATTAACGCTGCTGGTACGTGAGTTCTTCGACCTGCGCCCGTATGGTCTGATCCAGATGCTGGATCTGCTGCACCCAATCTACAAAGAGACTGCGGCTTACGGTCACTTTGGGCGTGAGCATTTCCCGTGGGAAAAAACCGACAAAGCTCAGTTGCTGCGTGATGCGGCCGGTCTGAAGTAATCTTCCCCACTGCTTTCCCTCAAGCCAGCCTCGCGCTGGCTTTTTTATTTTCCGCGCTGACCTGGCGACTCTCGTGTTGCTGTCTATACTTAACACACTTTTATCTGTCACAATGAAAACGATTACACGTTTATTCGTCTGTTTAAAAAGGCAATAACCGCGGTGATGTCATCATCAATTGCCACACGTTACATTTCATTTCAGCTTTATCTTAAATCACCTTTTTACCCGCTACAAAACCTCATATAAAAGCTATAGTTTCAATCTGTTATGAATTTACTATTCTTGACACTTATGTAACCGATTACACTGGTGTGATTTAACTCACATCTTTTAGCGGCACACTGACCTACTATCTACATCGATAAATTGAATACAACTACTGGAGGGCAGTATGCCTGACACTAAAAAACAAGGGCGCTCTAACAAGACAATGACGTTCTTTGTCTGTTTCCTTGCCGCACTGGCCGGACTGCTTTTTGGCCTTGATATTGGGGTGATTGCCGGGGCATTGCCTTTCATCACGCATGAATTCCAGATCAGTTCACATACACAGGAATGGGTGGTTAGCTCGATGATGTTCGGTGCCGCAGTCGGTGCCGTCGGCAGTGGTTGGCTCTCCTTCAAACTCGGGCGTAAAAAGAGCCTGATGATTGGGGCAATCCTGTTCGTACTCGGCTCACTGTTTTCAGCAGCTGCGCCGAACGTAGAAGTGCTGATTATCTCTCGCGTACTGCTGGGCCTGGCGGTAGGGGTTGCCTCCTACACCGCACCGCTGTATCTGTCAGAAATCGCGCCGGAGAAAATTCGCGGCAGCATGATTTCCATGTATCAGTTAATGATCACTATCGGGATTTTGGGCGCATATCTCTCTGATACTGCGTTCAGCTATAGCGGCGCATGGCGCTGGATGCTGGGCGTGATTATTATTCCGGCGGTCCTGCTCCTGATCGGCGTCTTCTTCCTGCCGGACAGCCCGCGCTGGTTTGCCGCTAAGCGCCGCTTCCACGATGCAGAACGCGTGTTGCTGCGTCTGCGCGACACCAGCGCAGAGGCAAAAAACGAACTCGAAGAGATCCGCGAAAGCCTGAAGGTAAAACAGAGCGGCTGGGCGCTGTTTAAAGAGAACAGCAACTTCCGCCGCGCGGTGTTCCTCGGCGTCCTGCTTCAGGTGATGCAGCAGTTCACTGGCATGAACGTCATCATGTATTACGCGCCGAAAATCTTTGAACTGGCAGGGTATACCAATACCACCGAGCAGATGTGGGGTACCGTCATTGTTGGCCTGACCAACGTGCTGGCTACCTTCATTGCTATCGGTCTGGTGGACCGCTGGGGACGTAAACCAACGCTGACGCTGGGCTTCCTGGTGATGGCAGTAGGTATGGGCATCCTGGGTACGATGATGCACATTGGTATCCATTCGCCGTCCGCACAATACTTCGCGATTGCAATGCTGCTGATGTTTATCATTGGCTTTGCCATGAGCGCCGGTCCGCTGATTTGGGTACTGTGTTCTGAAATCCAGCCGCTGAAAGGCCGCGATTTTGGTATCACCTGCTCTACGGCGACCAACTGGATCGCCAACATGATCGTCGGTGCAACCTTCCTGACCATGCTCAATACGTTGGGCAACGCTAACACCTTCTGGGTGTATGCGGGTCTGAACGTGCTGTTTATTCTGCTGACGCTGTGGCTGGTGCCGGAAACCAAACACGTCTCGCTGGAGCATATCGAACGTAACCTGATGAAAGGCCGCAAACTGCGCGACATTGGTTCGCACAACTAAGCCTTAATGCTTCCTCCCCCCGGGAGGAAGCTTCTTATTGCACTCCCTTTGCCGCCGTTTTATCCTCTGCCGTTATGAAAACCTCTCGTCTTCCCATCGCCATCCAGCAAGCCGTTATGCGCAGCCTGCGGGATAAACTTGCCCTTGCGAACCAAAAACTGGATCGTCATTATCCGGAGCCGAAGCTGGTGTATCAACAGCGCGGTACCACGGCGGGTACCGCCTGGCTCGACCGCTATGAAATTCGTCTGAATCCGGTGCTGCTTCAGGAAAATCAGCAGGCATTTATTGATGAAGTGGTGCCGCACGAACTGGCGCATTTACTGACCTGGAAATATTTTGGCCGCGTCGCGCCACACGGCAAAGAGTGGAAATGGATGATGGAAAACGTGCTTGGCGTTCCTGCCCGACGAACTCACCAGTTCGAACTGGAATCGGTACGCCGCAATACGTTCCCCTACCGTTGCAAATGTCAGCAGCATCAACTCACCGTGCGCCGTCATAATCGGGTGATGCGCGGTGAAGCGACCTACCGCTGCGTTCACTGCGGCGAAGAGCTGGTAGCCGGGACGTAATTTAAGCGCGATCCGGAAATTTTCTGATCTGCCTGATTGCATCTGACAACGGCTTTGGTTACGTTGCGTGCTCCTTCTGAAACGGAGTTCGCGATGTACCGTAAATCTTCTTTTACCCTGATCCTGCTGCTTCCCATGCTGATAAATCCTTTGTACGCCAAAGGCATCACCAGCTTTGCCCAGGCCAAAGCGGCAGGCGTGAAAATTAATGCAGACGTTCCTGGTGATTTTTACTGTGGCTGTAAAATCAACTGGCAGGGCAAAAAAGGCGTTATCGATCTGGCATCCTGCGGCTATAAAGTGCGTAAAAATGCCAACCGCGCCAGCCGCGTGGAATGGGAGCACGTAGTCCCGGCATGGCAGTTTGGCCATCAGCGTCAATGCTGGCAGGACGGCGGGCGGAAAAACTGCACCAAAGATCCGGTTTATCGCCAGATGGAAAGCGATATGCACAACCTGCAACCGGCGGTGGGCGAGGTTAACGGCGATCGCGGCAACTTTATGTACAGCCAGTGGAACGGCGGCGAGGGTCAGTACGGCCAGTGCGCGATGAAGGTTGATTTCAAAGAGAAACTGGCTGAGCCGCCCGCTCGTGCTCGCGGAGCCATCGCCCGCATCACCTTTTATATGCGCGACCAGTACCATATCAGCCTGTCACGTCAGCAAACCCAGCTTTTTACGGCCTGGGATAAACTCTATCCGGTCACGAAATGGGAATGCGAACGTGATAATCGTATAGCGAAGGTACAGGGGAATCATAATCCCTACGTGCAGCGCGCTTGCCAGGCGCAAAAGAGCTAACCTACACTAGCGGGTATTATCATTAATGGACAGTTAGCTTTATGCGTAAACCCCGCATTTATCACCCTTCCCTGCTGACCGTGGGCCAGGACGTCGCGCTTTGTGACGACGCCGCTAATCACGTGGGCCGCGTATTGCGCATGACCACGGGCCAGCCGGTTCAGCTTTTTGACGGTAGTAACCAGGTCTTCGACGCCGAAATCACCCGCGCGGATAAGAAAAGCGTCATCGTTAACGTACAACATGGCGAAACCGACGATCGTGAATCGCCGCTGCATATTCATCTGGGCCAGGTGATGTCGCGCGGCGAAAAAATGGAATTTACTATCCAGAAATCGATTGAACTGGGTGTAAGCCTCATTACGCCACTTTTTTCTGAGCGCTGTGGCGTTAAACTGGATGCTGAACGTCTGAACAAGAAAATTCAGCAGTGGCAGAAAATCGCTATTGCTGCCTGTGAACAGTGCGGTCGTAACCGAATTCCGGAAATTCGCCCGGCAATGGATCTTGAAGCCTGGTGTGCCGAGGCGGACGCGGGGCTGAAATTAAATCTGCATCCGCGCGCCAGCGCCAGTATCAATACGCTGCCGCTACCGGTTGAGCGCGTGCGCCTGCTTATTGGTCCGGAAGGTGGATTATCCGCCGACGAAATTGCCATGACCGCACGCTATCAGTTTACTGATATTCTGCTGGGACCTCGCGTTCTGCGCACTGAGACAACTGCACTCACCGCCATTACCGCCTTACAGGTGCGGTTTGGCGATCTGGGCTAACGGAGAACAACAATGATCAAGCTCGGCATCGTGATGGACCCCATCGCAAATATTAACATCAAAAAAGACTCCAGCTTCGCTATGCTGCTGGAAGCGCAGCGTCGCGGCTATGAACTTCATTATATGGAGATGGCCGATCTCTATCTGATCAACGGCGAAGCCCGCGCACGCACGCGCCTGCTCAGCGTCGAGCAGAACTATGACAAATGGTATGAATTTCGCGGTGAGCAGGACATTCAGCTTGCCGATCTTGATGTCATCCTGATGCGCAAAGACCCGCCGTTTGATACCGAGTTTATCTACTCCACCTACATCCTGGAGCGTGCAGAAGAACAAGGCACGCTGATCGTCAATAAGCCGCAGAGCCTGCGCGACTGCAACGAAAAGCTTTACACCGCCTGGTTCTCCGACCTGACCCCGGACACTCTGGTGACCCGCAGCAAGGCGCAGCTTAAAGCATTCTGGCAAAAACACAGCGATATTATCTTAAAGCCGCTGGACGGCATGGGCGGCGCGTCCATCTTCCGCGTCAAAGAAGGCGATCCTAACCTTGGCGTCATTACCGAAACGCTGACCGAGCACGGCACCCGCTACTGCATGGCGCAGAATTATATTCCGGCGATTGTTGACGGCGACAAGCGTGTACTGGTGGTCGATGGTGAGCCGGTACCTTACTGCCTGGCACGGATTCCGCAGGGTGGTGAAACGCGTGGCAACCTCGCCGCCGGAGGCCGTGGAGAACCGCGCCCGCTGACCGACAGTGACTGGGAAATTGCCCGTCGTGTTGGTCCGCTGCTGAAAGCCAAAGGTCTCATTTTTGTCGGTCTCGATATCATTGGCGATCGTCTGACGGAAGTGAACGTTACCAGCCCGACCTGCATTCGTGAAATCGAGGCGCAGTTCCCGGTATCAATCACCGGTATGCTGATGGACGCCATTGAAAAACGGCTGACGAAGTAATTTACGTTGCCATCGACGGGGTAAAATATCCCGTCTGCAATAGCTTATCGCGGGAGGGAACCCGCGGATCGTCCCTGACTGGCTAGTGACAGCGTTGCACTTTCCCCGCATACTGAACGTTGTTGCTTTTTTGAACCAGGAAACAGAACCTCTGACAATGAATTTACAGCATCACTTTCTGATTGCCATGCCTGCGCTCCAGGACCCACTCTTTCGTCGTTCTGTCGTCTATGTTTGCGAGTATAACGATGACGGTGCGATGGGCATCATTATTAATAAACCCCTGGAAAACTTACAGGTTGACGGCGTTCTGGAGAAATTAAAGATTACGCCTGAACCGCGCGATCCGGCCATTCGGCTTGATAAACCGGTGTTACTCGGCGGCCCGCTGGCGGAAGATCGCGGTTTTATCCTGCATACACCACCGGCATCCTTCTCCTCCAGTATTCGCATCTCCGATAATACCGTTATCACTACGTCGCGGGATGTGCTGGAAACCCTGGGCACCCACGATCAGCCCGTCGATGTACTGGTCGCCCTGGGCTACTCCTCCTGGGAAAAAGGCCAGCTTGAGCAGGAATTGCTGGATAACGCCTGGCTCACCGCTCCTGCCGATCTCAATATCCTGTTTAAAACGCCGATTGCCGACCGCTGGCGCGAAGCGGCAAAACTGATTGGTATTGATATTCACACCATGCCTGGCGTGGCAGGGCATGCCTGATGAGTGGAACCTTACTCGCTTTTGATTTTGGTACCAAAAGTATTGGCGTCGCCATTGGTCAGAGTATTACCGGCACCGCCCGTCCTCTTAGCGCCATTAAAGCGCAAGATGGCACCCCCGACTGGACGCTTATCGAACGTCTGCTTAAAGAGTGGCAACCCGATGCGGTGATTGTCGGCCTGCCGCTCAACATGGATGGTACTGAACAACCGCTGACGGCCAGGGCTCGCAAATTTGCCAACAGGCTCCATGGTCGGTTCGGTGTTGCGGTGACGCTTCATGATGAGCGACTGAGTACCGTGGAAGCGCGCGCTGGCCTGTTCGAGCACGGCGGCTTTCGCGCGCTGAATAAAGGCAGCGTCGATTCTGCCTCAGCGGTGATTATCCTGGAGAGTTATTTCGAACAGGGTTTTTAGTTATACACTCCTGTTACCGCACGAACAGGCTGGTCACGCAGGGAAGCATTCGTCCAGCTGACAGCCTGCGTCCTGTTTTTGACGTTAAGCTTGCGAAAAATATTGTATAAATGCGTGCGTACCGTATTTTCGCTGATAAAAAGGGCGCGGGCGATATCGACATTGGATGCGCCATAACGTAACTCATTAAGGATTTCATATTCGCGTTCGGTCAATGGAATATTCTCCATATGCGCGCCGTCACGCTCTTCTGTATAGCTCTGAAGCGTGCTGAGAAGTTCAGACGACTCGCCTTTCAATATCGCTTTGATGCCATCAAGAATACGCTCCTGACTCTCCTCACAGCTAAATACCCCACAAAGCGTCGGCCAGCGTGCCATTTCAAAGAGCGCGTGCTGTTGGGCGCTATTGAAAATAATAAGCCGTAAATCATCGGTCTGTGTCTGTAAAATATCGCACCAGATACCGTTTAGTTTTTTATTTGATACAGCAAGATCGAATAAGACGACGGAACCGTCCGTCAGCCGTTGCGCTAACGGTTTGGCAATATTCTGCAAATGAACGGGAACAGAAAGCGTTTCAGCCAGATAGCTGGCAAAAGACCGGGACTGCACGGAGGGACATGTAATAATAACCATCTGCTGCGGTAGGCTTAACCCGTTGTCCTGCTGGAACATCCTGACTCTCCTTCAAGTATATGTTGTCCTGTCGCTTACCTCAGAAGTACGCACTCCAGACAGAGTGGTAATCTCATGATTTAAGCGAATTCCTGGGGCAATCCTATCACCGGGTCTGAAGGGGGATAAGCCAGCCTGATGGATGAGGGCTAATCGGCAGCCTCGTCGGAACGCCAGAGGCTTTGCCGTTAAAGCTGCCCTGCCGCGACCCGCTGCTGGTAACTCTGCATAAAGGTTTGCATCCCTGCTGACTGCCCGGTCTGCATGACGCCGGGCAACTGGTGGGTTTTTCCCTCGCGAATGAGATTAGCAACCGCGGGCGTGTTGACCAGCAGCTCAAACAACGCCACGCGCGTATTTTGTGCGCTGAGCTGAAGCTTCTGCGCCAGGACGGCACACAGGCTTCCGGCAAGCTGGCTGCGCACCTGCTCTTTCTCCTGTGCCGGGAAGACATCAACCAGCCGCTCCACCGCCTGCGCTGCCCCGCGGGTATGTAGTGTCGCCAGCACCAGATGCCCGGTTTCTGCGGCGGTCAATGCCAGACGAATCGTTTCACTGTCGCGCAGTTCCCCGAGCAGAATGACATCAGGATCTTCACGTAGCGCCGCACGCAGCCCTGCGGCAAAAGAGGCGGTGTGACGCCTCACTTCCCGCTGCTGGATCAGGCAGCGCTCGCTACGATGAATAAACTCAATTGGATCTTCCAGCGTCATAATATGCCCGTCCAGATGATGATTAAGATGATCGACCATTGCAGCCAGGGTCGTGGATTTCCCGCTGCCGGTCGCTCCGGTGACCAGAATTAACCCGCTTTCTTCATTGAGTAATTCAGGCAGCGCGGCGGGGACACCAGCGTCAGTAAGGTGCGGCGTGGTGGCGGGCAGCAGACGAAGCGCAAGGGATGCTCCCTGTCGGTGAATAAAAGCGCTGGCACGTAGCCGTTGCCGGGCGGATAACGTCATGGCGAAATCAACCTGCCCTTGCGCAAACTGCGCCATCTGTTCTTCATCCAGGTAATCATTAAGTAATTTTTCAACGTCAACAGGCGCGAAAGGCGCAGGTTCCAGCTTACCCAACCGTCGCCAGCGTGGTGCCCAGGCATTGCACAGGTGTAGATCCGAGACGTTATGCTTTACACTAAGGGCCACAATTTCTTCCATATCCATACCATCATCCTCTGAAAATGAACGACATTGCGCATAACCTGGCACAGGTCAGGGAGAAAATCTCCGCCGCTGCATCGCGTTGCGGCCGTGCTTCAGAAGAAGTGACGCTGCTTGCAGTCAGCAAAACCAAGCCTGCGAGCGCCGTCGCAGAAGCTATCAATGCCGGGCAGCGCGCCTTTGGCGAAAACTATGTGCAGGAAGGCGTGGAAAAAGTACGCCACTTTCGTGAGGCCGGCACGGAAGGATTAACGTGGCATTTTATTGGTCCCCTGCAATCAAATAAAAGCCGCCTGGTCGCTGAGCATTTCGACTGGTGTCATACGGTGGACAGGCTGCGCATCGCCACACGGTTAAGCGAACAGCGTCCGCCACACCTGCCGCCGCTTAACGTGCTGATTCAGGTAAACATTAGTGATGAAGCCAGTAAATCGGGCGTTTCACTTGCTGAAGTCGATGCGCTTGCCGATGCGATAGTCGAGCTTAAGGGCGTGACGCTGCGCGGATTAATGGCGATCCCCGCGCCAGAGTCAGATTATGTAAGGCAGTTTGCGGTAGCAGGCCAAATGGCTGTAGCATTTACGCGGCTAAAAGCACGCTATCCCACGGTAGATACCCTGTCGCTGGGCATGTCAGATGATATGGACGCTGCCATTGCGGCAGGTAGCACAATGGTACGCATCGGCACCGCCATTTTTGGCGTGCGCGACTACACAAAAAAATAAGGAAAACTGAGGAACGCCATGAAGACGTTGACTTTCCTACTCTCAACAGTCATTGAACTGTATACGATGGTACTGCTGCTCCGCGTCTGGATGCAGTGGGCGCGCTGCGATTTTTATAATCCCTTTTCGCAGTTTATCGTTAAGATTACCCAGCCGGTGGTCGGACCGCTGCGCCGGTTTATTCCGGCAATGGGGCCGATAGACAGCGCATCGTTGCTGCTGGCTTTTATTTTAAGCGTTATCAAAGCCATCGTGCTGTTTATGGTCGTCACCTTCCAGCCGATCATCTGGATTGCTGCCGTGCTTATTCTGCTGAAAACCATCGGGCTGATGATTTTCTGGGTGCTGCTACTGATGGCGATTATGAGCTGGGTGAGCCAGGGCCGGAGTCCGGTAGAATTTGTCCTGATGCAACTTGCCGATCCGCTGCTGCGCCCTATTCGCAAGTTGCTGCCGTCAATGGGCGGGATCGATTTCTCGCCGATGATCCTCGTCCTGGTGTTGTACATGATTAATATGGGCATCGCCGAGCTGTTACAAAGTACAGGTAACATGCTGTTGCCAGGATTGTGGATGGCGCTATGAGTGCCGTTGACACTCTCCCGGACGGTCTGGTTTTGCGGCTCTATATCCAGCCGAAAGCCAGCCGCGACAGCATTGTGGGTCTGCATGGCGACGAAGTTAAAGTCGCCATCACCGCCCCACCGGTTGACGGTCAGGCCAATGCCCATCTGGTGAAGTTCCTTGCCAAACAGTTTCGCGTGGCGAAAAGCCAGGTGGTGATTGAAAAAGGCGAGCTTGGCCGCCATAAACAGGTAAAGATTATTCATCCGCAACAGATCCCGACACAAGTCGCGGCGCTAACAGAGTAAATGTCCTATGCAAAAAGTTGTCCTCGCGACCGGTAATCCCGGTAAAGTGCGTGAGCTCGCCTCGCTGCTGAGCGATTTTGGCCTTGATATTGTGGCCCAGACCGATCTCGGCGTGGATTCCGCGGAAGAAACCGGCCTGACGTTTATTGAGAATGCCATTTTGAAAGCGCGTCATGCGGCACAAATTACTGGCCTGCCCGCCATCGCCGACGATTCCGGGCTGGCGGTAGATGCGCTGGGCGGCGCACCGGGAATTTATTCCGCACGCTACTCCGGTGAAGATGCCAGCGACCAGCAGAATCTGCAAAAGCTACTGGAAACCCTGAAAGATGTCCCGGACGGCCAGCGTCAGGCACAATTCCACTGCGTGCTGGTTTATCTGCGCCATGCCGACGATCCCACTCCGCTGGTATGTCACGGCAGCTGGTCCGGCGTTATTACCCGCCAGCCAGCAGGCAGCGGCGGCTTTGGCTACGATCCGATTTTCTTTGTCCTTTCAGACGGCAAGACGGCCGCCGAACTGACCCGTGAAGAAAAGAGCGCCATTTCCCATCGTGGGCAGGCGCTGAAACTGTTACTGGAAGCCCTGCGTGATCGCTAATTTACCGCCCCTGAGCCTGTATATTCATATTCCGTGGTGCGTGCAGAAATGCCCGTACTGCGATTTTAACTCGCACGCGCTAAAGGGCGAGGTGCCGCACGACGATTACGTTCAGCATCTGTTGAGCGATCTGGATGGCGACGTGACGTACGCGCAGGGCCGTGAGATCGCAACCATTTTCATTGGCGGCGGCACGCCGAGCCTGCTGTCTGGCCCTGCAATGCAGGCGCTGCTGGACGGCGTACGCGCCCGTCTGCCGCTGGCAAGGGATGCGGAAATCACTATGGAAGCGAATCCGGGCACGGTGGAAGCAGATCGTTTCGTGGAGTACCAGCGTGCGGGGATTAACCGTATCTCCATTGGGGTGCAGAGTTTTAGTGAGCCGAAGTTACAGCGCTTAGGGCGCATCCACGGCCCGGAAGAGGCCAAACGTGCCGCACGGCTGGCCGCGGGTCTCGGACTGCGCAGTTTTAACCTCGACCTGATGCACGGCCTGCCGGATCAATCGCTGGAAGAAGCGCTGGACGATTTGCGCCAGGCCATTGCGCTGAATCCGCCGCATTTGTCGTGGTATCAGCTTACTATCGAACCGAATACCCTGTTTGGCTCGCGACCGCCGGTACTGCCGGATGACGATGCGCTGTGGGATATTTTTGAGCAAGGCCACCGGTTGTTGAGTGCTGCCGGTTATCAGCAGTATGAAACCTCCGCCTACGCAAAGCCGGGCTATCAGTGCCAGCATAACCTCAACTACTGGCGTTTTGGCGACTACCTTGGCATCGGCTGCGGCGCGCACGGGAAAATTACCTTCCCGGACGGGCGCATTTTACGCACCACCAAAACGCGCCACCCGCGCGGCTATATGCAGGGGCGCTATCTGGAAAGCCAGCGCGATGTGGAACAGGCGGATAAACCGTTTGAGTTCTTTATGAACCGCTTCCGCCTGCTGGAGCCAGCGCCACGCGCCGAATTTACGCGTTATACCGGTCTGACGGAAGATGCCGTCCGGGCGCAAATTGACGCCGCACTGGCGCAGGGTTATCTCACCGAGAACGCGCATGACTGGCAGATTACCGAACATGGTAAGCTGTTCCTCAACTCGCTGCTGGAGCTATTCCTGGCTGATTAAGCGTTTTATTGTCCTTACGCCTGCGCGGATTATTTAATTACACCGCGCCGGCGCAAGTCAGTAATATCCTGCTGCCAGCGTTTATAGCTGCTCTCCAGCTCGCTTCTGCTGGTGTCAAGCTTCATCAATTGCGTGCGCAGTTCACCCTGTTTCTCATAGAGCGGTTTAATTTTGTTGTCCCGGGCAGCCATTTCCTCTTTGATGTTTTCACTCATCAGTTTGTGCTGGCGATAATAATTGCGTTTCTGCTCTTCCAGCGCGACGTCACGCGCCTTACGTAACGGTTCAGCGTCGCAGTCTGGCTTTTGCTGGCACGTGGCGAGCGCGGGTTCGTAGACAGTCTTGTAATAGTTATTTTCAAACTTCAGCGGATCGTTTTGCCGATCAACCTCGTACATTTTTTCCAGCATTGCCTGCTGTACCGCATGACGACCAAGCGGTTTGCCTCCGGCGTCCATTCCCCAGGATTGAGTTATTTGAGTGTCGAGATCTGCAATCGCTTTTTCCAGCGCATTTTGCTTACTTTTCATCTCCTGTAACGTCTTATTTTGCTGATTATAGCCAGCTTCGATTTTTGCCAGACGCGCATAAAAATCGCTGTCATTAATCACCAGATACTTCGTTTTATCATCGACGTCATCCAGCGGCAGGCCTGCGTTTTTCGCAGCCGTCTGCATGGAAAAAAATTCCGTCGTCCATCCGGAATCTTTGGTCCCTGTCGCGGTGATCATGGCCGAAAATTTTACCGGTTTACCTTTGGTCCAGGTTTTTTCTACCAGCCTGTAATCTGCCGCCATCCCAACGGTAGCGTACAGATCTTCCGCCGATGAGAGGTCGCCTTCTGCCGCCCAGGTGCTCTGATTACCGTTACTATTAAGTGGGCGCAGCGAGACGCTGTCGAGATGGATCAGCCCCTGATACTGCTCGTTAAACTGCTTTTTTAGCGTTTCATCAGAGGGAGGCGTGGTATCGGCCAGCGCATAGCCAGCAGTGAGAAACAGCAGAGCCAGGCCGGTAGCCAGGTGTATCTTCATAGCAAAGTCCTTTTCGATATTTAATTTCAATGGTTATTATAAATATCGTTATCATTAATATCATTAATTATTTGCGAAACTCCTTCCATATTTTTACATTCGTTCTGGCGCGGACATTTTGTGCAACCAAAATAGCGCAATGGACAATGTGAAATCATTAAGGATAAACGCCACGCCGGAAGAGATGCGCCTTTGGTATCTTTTACGCGGACGACGTTTTTATGGTTTTAAGTTTCGTCGGCAGGTGCCCGTCGGACCTTATGTTGTTGACTTTGCGTGTTATGAAACGCGTCTCATTGTGGAGCTGGACGGGGGACAGCATGCCGATCAGGTTAAATATGATGTATTGAGAACTGCTTTTTTGCAGAAAAAGGGATGGCACGTTTTGCGCTTCTGGAATAATGAATTGCGCGAGTTTGAAGAAGGCGTGCTGATGACTATTTTGGCGCATTTACAAGCACGCTCTGTTTGCACTGGCGAGCTGAAGCGTTGATTATCAGAAAAACCGCCCTCACCCCTGCCCTCTCCCTGAGGGAGAGGGAGCTGCCCGGTATTTGTGGCGGAGCAGGTGGACAGGCTTTAGCCAACCGGGTGGAATGGCTGATGACATATGCGGGCTGTCCCCTCTCCCTGAGGAAGAGGGTTAGGGTGAGGGGGAGAAACGCATACCCTGCCCTCATAAAACCGCCCTCACCCCAGCCCTCTCCCTCAGGTAGAGGGAGCTGCCCGGTATTCGTGGCGGAGCAGGTGGACAGGCTTTAGCCAACCGGGGGAAATGGCTGATGACATATGCGGGCTGTCCCCTCTCCCTGAGGAAGAGGGTTAGGGTGAGGGGGAGAAACGCATACCCTGCCCTCATAAAACCGCCCTCACCCCAGCCCTCTCCCTCAGGTAGAGGGAGCTGCCCGGTATTCGTGGCGGAGCAGGTGGACAGGCTTTAGCCAACCGGGGGGAATGGCTGATGACACATGCGGGCTGTCCCCTCTCCCTCAGGGAGAGGGTTAGGGTGAGGGGGAGAAACGCATACCCTGCCCTCATAAAACCACCCTCACCCCTGCCCTCTCCCTGAGGGAGAGGGAGCTGTCCGGTATTTGTGGCGGAGCAGGTGAACAGGCTTTAGCCAACCGGGTGGAATGGCTGATGACACATGCGGGCTGTCCCCTCTCCCTGAGGGAGAAGGTTAGGGTGAGGGGGAGAAACGCATACCCTGCCCTCATAAAACCGCCCTCACCCCAGCCCTCTCCCTCAGGGAGAGGGAGCTGTCCGGTATTCGTGGCGGAGCAGGTGGACAGGCTTTAGCCAACCGGGGGGAATGGCTGATGACACATGCGGGCTGTCCCCTCTCCCTCAGGGAGAGGGTTAGGGTGAGGGGGAGAAACGCATACCCTGCCCTCATAAAACCACCCTCACCCCTGCCCTCTCCCTGAGGGAGAGGGAGCTGTCCGGTATTTGTGGCGGAGCAGGT
>NZ_PQGD01000049.1 GCF_002915575.1 Superficieibacter electus | reverse complement strand
CTTTTCGAAGGGGTATTTTGGCTTTGACATATCAGGGACTATTCCATTTCATCGTCCAACAAAATGGGTGCAGTACAGGTTAATTGAAAAATTACTCGGGGCTTTCTGCTTTTACCACAGTCAAACAGTGTTACCGCTGGCTGGGGCAAAAGCCTCCAGCACCAGCGTTATTATACCACCCTGCCCTGATCAGCCAAACACCCCGCCTACATAAATTACTGATTTTTCATTTATTTGACATGATTCACTTCCGGTTGTCGGCGAAAGTCATTTTATACTAAAGAAAAGGGTAACGGGCAGCTGCTGGGTCGGAACATACAGTGCAGTTCCTGCCCGTTTAATTTCCGGATGCAATGGTAGGATCAGGAGGCACTGCTTCCGTTGATTAGGGAAATCTTATGTGCCTGAATACGGCTGTATTCGAGATGGGATGCAATATTACAGATGCGCTCCAGTCGATCATGCAGCCTCGTGTAGGTCAGTCGATGAATACCGGACATTTCATCAAGTAGCCAGCGCTTGATGTAAGGGTTACAGGAAAGCCGGGCAAGATCGTCGTCATCCACTTCGTCAAAGAACCAGTACTGCTCCATCGGGACTACCTGAAATATCCACGGCCGGGGATAGTCCCCTGTGACAACCAAAAACCATGCAAGAAAGCATAGACACAGCTCAACGACCATAAGCATCGAAAATTGCGAATAACTTAGACCGGGCACATAGGGTGAACTATCCGCAACATACCCCCTGAGCAATTCCGCCACAAGGTAGCCCAATAGCGTCAAGGCCAGCATCAGGGTCAGGATTAATCCCCCATTAAACGCTACCGAAGCCTTTTGAACCCGATCAGGTGCTGTCCGGCTGCGATAGTTGGTCACTACTCTTTCTACAAGTGCCCTTATGGCAGCCTGTTCTTTACTGACATCAGCTCCGGAAAAACCGGACGGGCTTTTATTTAATTCAGTCATACCCCACTCCTGTTATGTGCTCTACTTAACAAACACGTAGATCATACAGAGCTCACGGACGCACTCCTGCCAGATAAAGGAGGGAATTTGGCTGTAAGACGGTTAGCCAACAGTTCAGGTTATGCGTGGGATCCGCCCAGTCAGAAAGGATTCCGTTAATAACAGGCAAGGTTAAAGGCAGATGGACGGTGAAATTGTGGGTGCTAAAAGGGGGTATTACTCTTTTTCCTGCATAGCGGTTTTTTCAGCCCGGGTGGCCAGACGAACATTTCCGAAAGGCTCACGGACAAGCAGTGGCTTCTCCTTCTTCCAGCCCCTGATAGCCGTTTCTCCAAACCGACGTGGTGCATTGCCGTTCCAGCGAGCAATCACATGGTTATCATGAATTTCAATAATGACAACGGGGTGGACAATGACCGTTGAAATGGTGGTATTTCCCATTTTGGTACGGGTTACAGACCAAACCTGCATCCCGGATTCCAGCTGGCTGATTTTCATATTATATCCTTAAGCCATCACGAACTGCGCCACAAACAATTAATGTGGCGCAATTTACCATAAACAATAAACATCAGATACCCGTGAAAAGATTTCCCTTTATTTTAAAATTCTTCTGGAGAAAAAATGATATTTCCAGAAGAGGTCAGCGAAATTCAGAAACGGCCATCACAATGGTGCTGCGCTGACGCTGGCGTTCTGCCTTGCGCTGCCTGCGGCGATAGATCTGTTTTGCGCTGACGTAAGGGCAGTCCTCACGGGTATACCAGCAGCAGCCGCAAGGTTCGGGCCGGGGTTTTCCGGCAAGTCCAAATGGTTTCATCAAGTCACCTTTTTAATGTTTTTAATGGAAAGATACTTACCTAACCCATTGTTTTATAGGAAATAACGTTGTTGCATAAACAGATACAGATAACCCTCAGGAGAAAACATGCAAAGGTTATCAGTGATAACCGCGTCCAGATACCGAGTGTCAGTCTGTAAACGTTTTATCACCAGAAAATGTGCTGCCGCAGCCTTAATGCCAGAACTACCGTTTACAACATTATGTATACCCGCTTTGAATAACGAACGAGCATGAATTACCTTTTCCCGGGCCGCTTCGATCTCAGCATTAATAACGCATTGCCGCGCCTGGATGACTGCCTCTCCGGTTAAATCGCGGAAATTCATTAGAGATGTGATCATGATTGACTCTCCAGATTATGTGGAATCATTATAACAACTGGCACCACGCCACAAATAACCTGAGATAAATTCTTTGAAATATTCCTATATATAAGGAATTACAGTCGGAAAAGAAACAATGAAATAGCGCCGACCGCTTAAAATCGATAAATTAAAATGGACGGCACTGGAATGAAAAACTGAAAGTAGTAAGACCGTAATTATCCTTCACGGATGTAAGCTTTAAAAGAGGAGTACTGGCAAAGCTTTGCCAAGTACTTCGGCGGTTGTGTCTACGATTTTACGGATGTCATCGATCTGCGAAGGCTTATTCAACACCACCGTAAAAAGCTCTCCTTCGTTATCAGCCTGCTCGCAGTTTCCGTATCGGCTCCCGTCGTACAGCTGCACAATACGTGACATAGAAGACTTTGTTTGTTTCATGGCTTTGCACCTGCTTTTAGGCAGTTTGGTTACTGGTTATCAGAAGCTGGTTTCATGCGCTTCCGGCTGGGACACGAACTGGTATTTGACGCCGCCAGGCACACCTACTGCTTCGGCAATAGAGTCGCAAAGCCGCGATAAATCATTTAGTGTCATCGGATATTCAATATCTACTGAATATAAAGCACCTGCATTTTCAGCATCTTCGATGTTTTTATACTGGGCACTAAATATAGCAATGGTCTGAATTTCGTGGTTATGCATGAACCGGTCCTTATTAAATTATAAAAGCCACCCGAGAGTGGCCTGAGTGGAAACTTAAATCTGTGAAGTATATTTGAGAGATTTTTTGCGATCCAGATGCCGGGCAACAATGGTTCCGATAACAAGTAGCGTGATGACCGCACTGAAGAAGGTGCTGTCAGGGACGCCCTGGAAAAAATCACTGAAACTGTAAACAATAAAAATCAATGCGCAAAAATAGAAAACGATACGAACATAAGGGGTAAAAAACATTTTCATCGGTTGCCTTCCATTCAGGGAGAATTCTCAGTAATTACATCACACCTGAAGAGAAACTATTTTCGTATAAATGAGCATTTTCGACATATCAGAGGGGGGTTTTACTCATAAATGAGGTAGTAAGGGTCACACTTGAGATGAAAGTTACTTTCCTGGCTGCGAACGAACTATCTCAAATGTTAGAGGTGTGCGTTCGCCTTAAGAGCTTCATGCCCTGAGGAGCTCAACTTGAGCCGATAGTATAAACCTGGCTCCAGATGCCTTACTGGCTGGCATAACTCCACGAGGCCCAGCCGGAACAGGACCGGAGAGCTCCTGCACGTCACATCATCAGGATTCCCCATAAACGTACGCCGTTCTCTGGCCCGTCTGAAATTGCCAGAGATATCATAGATCGTGCCGGATGCCATCCGTCTTAACACGTAAATCTGCGCCCTTGTAAGCTTCTGGGCGGAACTGCTTAAACCTGACATACCTTCCCGGCCTTATATAAAACAATCCGCCAGCAGCTCGACTGGCGGACAATGTTTGACTGGAAACAGCAAGGACATACTATTTGCTGACAAGTTTGATATTGGTTTCACTCATTCGAAGTCGAAACTCCTGAAAACCCTGCTCTACCGCTAACTCCAGCCACTCAACGGGAATGGTATAGCTACAATCAGACCCACCCAAAGCGGCATCACAAGCGTAATCCCAGTCCTCATCCAGTTTTGGATTCATCCCCTGGGCGTAAGCCACAGTATCGCGGGATGCGGGAGAGCCCTCAAGCTCAGCATTAGTGATCAGGTATACACCATGACTGTGCGCGAGAAGCACTTTTGGCACCAGATGTGTGCTGGCAATTTTTGAGGATGAGGGAAAGAAAACCCTACCAGCTTTACGCGCCTCTTCTTCAGTCTGTCCCTCAGCGTTAAGGAGGGCTCCCCCCGGATAGCATGCCGGGTCATAGATCTGATCTGGGGTGACCGAAAACGTTTTTGCGGTGCGAATTTCTTCGATCAGTTTATTGATATCTGCCATTTCAAATACGAGAGTGGTCACAGGCTTACTCTCCCTCTTCAGTGGACAACATCAGATACTTTGTTGCCAGCAGAAGCTCTCCCACATCCTTGAGGGACAATTCAGCTTTGCCTTCTACGGCAAGCTGCAAGCGCTGTCGAATTGCATGAACAGAATCTGAAGATAAAGATGCCATTTTGCGCAAAACGGCATTAGCCTTTTCTACAGCAGGATACAGAATTTCTGAGTTGGTATTATCTTCGTCATTATCAAAGATAATTTCAGAATCCATATTGATGTTATCTTCAAGCCAGCTTGAAAGCACTTCAAGTAATGACATCACCTTTTCAATTTGCATATCGCCTCCTCTGTTAACATGAAACAAATATAACAAAGTGGCTTACCCGGCTAATAACCTGAGCAGAAAGTTTTCGAACTTAGTTTGAAAACAAGTTTTCTGCTCAGGTTAATGTTAAAGTCGCTGGGTAAAAGATAAAAGGCACTGAAGATGATTTAAGCATCAAACAGACTAAATAGGATTCCGTCTTTTATAACGCTTTTAAAATAGAATGAATGAAATATAAATTTTGCGTTTAAGAATGAACGCTGTAGAGGATGATTTATCCTGTGATATGCAGTTTGTGGCCTTTAAAAAGGCTTTATTATGGACTTGAATTGCAAAGAGAGCACCGACATTTTTCTGGGGGCTCCCGCAGAGAAAAAGCTGTGAGGTTATGAAGACGTATAGGAGGTATTCGGCGAAATACTGTATGGCCACAGGAGAGCTTCAGCACCCATATCCTGCCGCCTCGCTCGCCTGTGGTGATTTCAATATGTTCTACGTCATACCACGTAGTTGTATTTCTCACTTTGTTTATGCTTCCTGACACCGCGTGAACGCAATCTTCGTCTGGATGCGTTCATAGATGGAAAACTGCCTTTCAATGGAATCGGCATTAGACAGTAATTCATGAAGCTCAGCAGAATCTGTATCAGGAACGATAGCGACAGAAACTCCATATTTACGCCCAGTTCTGATCAGGTGCGCAAGTTTTTCCTTCTCTGATTCTGTGAGCATTGCCAGATCCCTTCCGGATACCTGCTCGATAAATGGACCAAGGTTTTTCGGAAAAAAGGGTTCGGCATCAGAATTATGTACCGGGAGCGTTTGCGGCTTATCGAAGCTATTGGACATGAAAAGAACCTTTATAGTTAGAGAGGTGGAGACTGAATGCGTAGCCCATTAAAATTAGTAGTGCCACACTCGAATGCTAATCATACTTTATGATGGCTATGGTAGGAATGGCCGTCAACTTAAACCGCCAGAAGCGAGCCATTCACCGTTAAAGTAACTTTCCCGTATGATGTTCTTTTTATGGAATGAGTTGTTCACACTCCTCTTTAAGAGCCGCCCTGGAACGAGATCGACAGACTTTGCTTAATGAAGAGCGTAATTGATGTTCATCAACCCCATCAGCGACAAACTGACCAATTTTCTTTTCAAGACGCTGCATTGCCTCATAAAGCTTGGCATCAGTATTATTTTTAAGAAACCTCAGTATATAATCAGCAATAATTTGAACAGGAGTAAAGTTACACATCATGTATCCTTAATAAGTTGTGTAAAAATAAAACCATAAAAAACATAATCAGAAGTAGATTATTATACTTGAGTAAGCTTTTCAGCTAACAAGCTGGAGAAGCAGATTCCGGTAAATTACTACATATTTGATAAAAGTTACTGAATAAAAAAGCCCAGCGTACCGGGCTTTCATTCAATTTGATTCTAAGAATCTGACTCGCCGCCTGATTTTTATACCAAGAAGAGCGAACAAAACGCCAACGAATGCGACGGGACTACCTACTTTAAGACAATTAACCGACGCTTTTGAAAAGGTATGTGATTTAGACATACGTTTTTGCTCATAACGAATCGCAAGTGGTGAGACGGATTTATCTAAAGCTGTCTTTTCCAATGCATAACGAACTTTCACGGGAATATTTGACTGTAATACACCAGACATATACGCCCTAACAACATTCTGTGTTAACTTCACATCTGGCTTGCCGAGTTTTATATGTAGTTGCGCCTTTAAATAGTTTACAGATACCTCTTCGCCTGAGGGCCAATTACTATCATTTAAATATGCGACAAGTTTATCGTATTTTTCATGTTTTACATATTTCTTGATAACCTTTACAGTCGAAGCTGAAGTGGCATCAGTCTCTTCCGAACCTAAAGCAGATGTAAAAACTGACAAGCCGATAAGAAAAGCGCCAGCAATTAGAAGCATCGGGAATATCTCACCTATTTCCTCCCCCTTTAAAATTTTAAAGGCAGTTGAAGAAACTACTAATAGCCCCATAATCCCTAATAGCAACTTAGAATATGTAGTTAGGAAGCCTCCAAATGCATCGCCAAAATCCGAAACCACTAACTTATCTTCACCTTCAGATGAATTGAAGAATGACAAGGGCACATCAATATCAAAGTCCAGAACTGAAGGTGAGAGGTGTAATGACAGCAACCACAAGCAAAGACCAAAAATCATTATCAGCAGGCCCGCACCAAATATCGCGAAACCTGAATTTCTAATCTTTATAGACCGGTGAAAAAGAAATGACAGTTCACGGGAAAAATCGTCACTACTCTTAAGGTTACGCACCATGATCTACCCCTTTTTGTGTCAGTCGGGTGCGCAAATTCTCACGCATGGCAAGAACCTGTTTTTCTGTTTCCCTGAGCTTAATAGCCCCTTCTCTCTGGATTTTAACAACATCGCCAACCGTCTGGATAAGCGTATCCTGCACCTCTTTAAGGGTGCTTATATCAATAACCAGCCGTTGGTTTGCTTTCATAGTTTCTACTGCATTGCGATGCAGTAATTTTGCATTACTACGGAGTAACTCATTGTGGCACTGTTGCAAATAGTCGGTGGTGATAAACTTATCATCCCCTTTTGCTGATGGAGCTGCACATGAACCCATTCAA
>NZ_PQGD01000048.1 GCF_002915575.1 Superficieibacter electus | reverse complement strand
GCCCCCCCCCCCCCCCCGCCCCCCCCCCGTCGCCTGTGTCAGACCCCCTACCCCCCCCCCGCCCCGTAACCCCCCCCCCCCCGGGGCAGGCGGCACTGACCGCCCTCCCCCCGGCCCTCTCCCTGTGGGTGTGGGAGTACTCCGTACATCCTCGTAGGCCAGGTAAGCGCAGCGCCACCGGGCAGGTGGCACTGACTACCCTCATCCCGGCTCACTCCCTGAGGAAGAAGGAGTACTCCGTACACCCCGAAATCCATTTTCCGCAATCTAAATTGATCTCCGTCACATATCATCAATTCTGATTATTACTCTCAGGCTAACGATCCTGCTCTCCGCTTAATTGATGCATTTCTCACCAAAGCACAGACTCTTCTCAGTGTTAAGACAATCAAACTGATTGCTGAATCAGGAGGTTCATCATGTTATCTGGGCAAACGCCAGCACGCGTCTGGAATACCCGCCGCACTGAAAAACAGCGGCGTCTGGCTTCCGTACCCGTGCAGGGTAAGGTACTGCCAACCGCCGATCTGACCGCGATGCTGGAAAAACTGATCGCGCCGGGTGACCGCGTGGTTTTAGAGGGGAACAACCAGAAGCAGGCTGATTTCTTATCCCGCATGCTGGCAGAAGTTAACCCGCAGATTGTGCATGACCTGCACATGATTATGCCAAGTGTCGGGCGCAGCGAGCATCTGGATATCTTTGAAAAGGGTATCGCCCGCAAGCTGGACTTTTCCTTCTCCGGTACCCAAAGCCTGCGTATCTCGCAGTTACTGGAAGATGGTCTGCTGGAAATCGGCGCTATCCACACCTACATCGAGCTTTATTCCCGTCTGTATGTCGATCTCTCGCCTAACGTGGCGCTGATTGCTGGTTTTAAAGCCGATCGCAAAGGCAACCTTTATACCGGCGCGAGTACTGAAGATACCCCGGCGTTAGTCGAGGCCGCCGCGTTCCACGACGGTATTGTTATCGCCCAGGTGAATGAGCTGGTGGACGATGAATGTGACCTGCCGCGCGTCGATATTCCTGGCTCCTGGATTGACTACGTGGTCGTCGCCGACAAACCGTTCTTTATTGAGCCTCTGTTTACCCGCGACCCGCGACTGATCAAGCAGGAACACATCCTGATGGCGATGATGGCGATTAAAGGCATCTATGCAGAACATCAGGTGCAGTCGCTGAACCACGGCATTGGTTTCAACACCGCCGCTATCGAACTGCTGCTGCCGACGTACGGCGAACAGCTCGGCCTGAAAGGCAAAATCTGTAAACACTGGACCCTGAACCCGCATCCGACGCTGATCCCCGCCATTGAAAGCGGCTGGGTGGAAAGCGTGCACTGCTTCGGCGGTGAACTGGGGATGGAAGAGTACATCCGCGCTCGTCCTGATGTGTTCTTTACCGGAGCCGACGGTTCCATGCGTTCCAACCGCGCGTTCTGCCAGCTGGCGGGCCAGTACGCGGTTGATATGTTTATCGGCTCTACCTTGCAGGTGGACGGTTACGCGAACTCCTCAACCGTAACCCGTGGCCGTCTTTCCGGCTTCGGTGGTGCGCCCAATATGGGCCATGACCCGCACGGTCGTCGCCATGCCACGCCGGCCTGGCTGAACATGATCACCGAGCCGGACCCCATGCAGCGCGGTAAAAAACTGGTGGTGCAGATGGTTGAAACCTTCCAGGCCGGGGTGAAACCGACGTTCGTGGAAAAACTGGACGCCATTGAAGTGGCGAAAACTTCCGGCATGCCGCTGGCACCCGTGATGATCTACGGCGATGACGTGACCCACGTGCTGACTGAAGAAGGCATTGCCTATCTGTATCGTGCCGAAAGCCTCGAAGAGCGACGGGCGATGGTGGCGGCGGTCGCCGGCATCACCGATATCGGGCTGGGTGTTGATGCTAAACGCGTGGCGGCACTGCGCCAGAGCGGCAAAGTGGTTTATCCGGAAGATATGGGCATTCGTCGTACCGACGCCACCCGTTCTCTGCTGGCCGCAGGCAGCGTCGCTGACCTGGTGGAATGGTCCGGCGGTCTTTACAACCCCCCTGCGAAATTCCGGAGCTGGTAATGAAACTTCTGCCCCGGCTCCAGGTTGAAGGCAGTGCCGAATGGCTGGCGCGAGCCGCCACGCAGTGTCTGATTGACGAAGCGCGACTTAGCCCGAAACCCGGTCTGGTGGACAGTCGGGGGAATGGCGCGCACCACGATCTTACCCTTGCGCTAATGGAACGTTCTGCGCACAGCCTGACCCCCACGTTTCAGGCGCTGGCGCAACAAAGCTGGCAACGTCCGGCAGATATTGCGCTCAGACAAACCATTGGGCGACTCGGTCGCGAAGGCGAGCAGCAGATGATGGCGGCGACCAACGGCGTCAATACCCACCGCGGCGCGATTTGGGCGCTGGGATTGCTGGTCAGCGCCGTTGCGATGCTCGGTGGCGACGCTCACGCCCAGCAGGTGGCGGATACCGCCGCCGGACTGGCGAGGCTACCGGATGACGCCGCGCCGAAAGTCTTCAGTAAAGGGCTTCGCGCTACTCATCGTTACCAGGTGCCGGGCGCACGCGAAGAGGCGCAGCAGGCGTTTCCGCACATTATGCATTATGCGCTGCCACAGCTTCGGCAAAGCCGGTTGAACGGCAGTAGTGAAACGCACGCGAGGCTGGATGCGCTGATGGCGATCATGACCTCGCTGACCGACACCTGCGTGCTTTCCCGTGCCGGAATGGACGGTCTGGAGGCCATGCAGCATGGCGCACGCGCCGTACTCAGTGCAGGCGGAAGCGCCCATCCGGCAGGGCAGCAGGCGCTGGCGATGTTAGATCGCCAAATGCTGGCGCTGAACGCTTCGCCGGGCGGCGCGGCAGATTTGCTCGCCGCCACGCTGTTTCTCGACCGTATCGAATCGCCGTATTTAACGCATTAAGAGGATGTTATGGAACACATTACGTTAACCGTACCGGCCAGCCGCACCTTAAGTGGTAAAGCGCTGGCAGGCGTTGTGGGCTCCGGGGATATGGAGGTGTTATTCACCGCCGACCAGAGCCAGACGTTGACCATTGATATCACCACTTCCGTCGATAACAGCCGCGCCCGCTGGGAAGCGTTGTTGACGCGTCTGCAAACCGTGAGCAGCCTGCCTGCGGGCAAACTGACGATCCACGATTTCGGCGCAACGCCCGGCGTGGCGCGCATTCGTATCGAACAGGTATTTGAAGAGGTGAGCTATGCGTAACGATCGCAGTTTTATCGAATTAAAAGCGCGTCAGCGTGCGCAGGCGCTGCTGGATGACGGCAGCTACCGCGAATTACTTGACCCGTTTGAAGGCATTGTTTCGCCATGGCTGGGCGCGCAGGGCATCGTGCCGCAGGCGGATGACGGTATGGTGGTGGCTAAAGGCACTATCAACGGCAAACCGTCGGTGGTCGTGGCGATTGAAGGCGCATTCCAGGGCGGCAGCATGGGCGAAGTGTCCGGGGCCAAAATGGCGGCGGCGCTGGAACTGGCGGCAGAAGATAACCGTAACGGCATCCCGACGCAGGCGGTATTGTGCCTGGAAACCGGCGGTGTGCGTTTACAAGAGGCCAACCTGGGCCTGGCTGCGATTGCTGATATTCATGCGGCGATTGTCGATCTTCGCCGCTATACCCCGGTGGTCGGCATTGTCGCCGGAACCGTGGGCTGCTTCGGCGGGATGTCCATCGCCGCGGCGCTGTGCAGTTATCTGATTGTTACCCGTGAAGCGCGTCTCGGTCTTAACGGCCCGCAGGTTATCGAGCAGGAAGCCGGGATTGAAGAGTACGATTCCCGCGACCGTCCGTTTATCTGGAGCATGACCGGCGGCGAAGTGCGTTATCAAAGCGGGCTGGTGGATGCGCTGGTGGGCGATGGCGTCAATGCAGTGAAAACGGCGATGAACGACGCGCTGGCGAAAGGCGTTCCGGCTAAGCATCGCACGGATAACTATGACGATTATCTTCATCGCCTGACGAATTTTGATACCCGCAAACAAGCTGATGCCGAACAGATTAACGCGCTCTTTGCCCGGGAGGTGAAATGATGAGTACTTCAATAAGCCGCGGCGAATTATGGCTGCAAGCTCTTGTCCCGAATGCAAAACGTCTTGAAGGACTGTGCCCGTCCGTGCAGGCCGCGGATGGTGAGCTGAATGGCGAAACGGTGCGCTTTATCGCCGTCGTGCCGGATGCGAACAACCATTTCCCGCGTGCGGCGAAAGGCGAAGTGGGTCTGCTGGAAGGCTGGACTCTGGCGAAAGTGGTCAGCGAAACCGTGGCCGCCGACGCTGACAACGCCGTTAAACGCCCGATTGTGGCGGTGATAGATGTGCCGAGTCAGGCCTACGGCCGTCGTGAAGAAGGTTTTGGTATTCACCAGGCGCTGGCGGGTGCCGCTGCGGCGTATGCCAATGCGCGTCTGGCGGGCCACCCGGTGATTGGTCTGATTGTCGGTAAAGCAATGTCCGGTGCGTTTCTGGCGCACGGCTATCAGGCGAACCGTTTGATTGCCTTCAACGACAAAGGCGTTCTGATCCACGCGATGGGCAAAGAGTCCGCCGCACGTATCACCCTGCGCAGCGTGGAGTCGCTGGAAAAACTGGCGGCAACCATTCCGCCGATGGCCTACGACATCGATAACTACGCCACGCTGGGGCTGCTTTCAAATCTGCTGGATATCAGCAATCCGGACGCTCCGTCCGCCGACGATCTGGTGCTGGTGAAAACCACTGTGCAACAGGCTATTGATGACGCTCGTCAGGACCCAACGCTGAAAAGCCGGCTGGGCGCTGACAACCGCCGCAGCTCAGCGCTGGTACGTGAACGTATGCGAGCGAGCTGGTAAGCAACAAGAGACCTGCCGGATTGCCTGCCCGGAGCAGGCAACTGAAAAATAATAATCATCGCGCCAGTACTAAACACAACGTTCTTCAGCCTGCACAGGGAGCCGCAGCCTGAAGAATGACGTGATTTTTCTTTTAACTACAGGTGATTTATGACTTACGTGATTGTTCATGCTCTTGCACCGATTTTTATCATCATGTTGCTGGGGTTCTGGGCCGGGAAGGCCAAAATGGTGGATAACAAGAATGTTTCCCTGCTGAATATCTTTGTGATGGACTTTGCACTTCCCGCCGCGCTGTTTAGTGCCACGGTTCAGACGCCGTGGACGGGGATAGTCGCCCAGTCGCCGCTGATTCTGGTGCTGACGCTGGCGATGTGGATCACCTACGCCGCCATCTATTTCCTCGCCACGAAAGTATTTAAAAAGTCACCGCAGGATGCCGCTGTGCTGACGCTGACCGTAGCACTGCCAAACTATGCGGCGCTTGGCCTGCCGATCCTTGGCAGCGTGCTGGGAGAAGGCGCGGCAACGTCGCTTTCTGTCGCGGTTTCTATTGCCTGCGGCTCCGTGCTGATGACACCGTTCTGCCTGCTGATCCTCGAGCGTGAAAAGGCGCGTGCTGAGGGGAATAACAGCGGCTCTACGCTGGCGATGCTGCCGGTGCTGATGTGGCGCTCAATTAAGAAACCGATCGTGATGGGACCGCTGCTGGGGGTTATTCTCTCCGCTATCGGTATCACGATGCCGGAACTGGTACTGGCAGCCATCAAACCGCTGGGGCTGGCGGCGACCGCAGCCGCGCTGTTCCTGACCGGGGTGATCCTGTCTGCGCGTAAATTGCAGATCAACACGATGGTCATTACCTCGACCATCGCCAAGCTGCTGATTCAGCCAGCGATCGCCTGGGGGATTGTGCTGATTTTCGGCCTGCACGGCTCCGTGGCGATTACGGCTATCCTGATGATTGCGCTGTCTGCCGGTTTCTTCGGTGTGGTATTCGGTAACCGCTTTGGCGTGCAGTCGCCGGATGCCGAAGCTGTGCTGCTGTTAAGCTCGGTACTGTGTATCCTGTCGCTGCCGCTGTTTATCTCGCTGACATCAGGGATCTAAATCATGACCATAACATTACGCCCCCACGACCTTATCTGGCTTACCGCGCGTGACGCGCTGGAAGATATTACGGACGCCTGGGTGGACGACGCCTGGCATCCAGGCCTGCCGGTCGTGGTGCGGCGTGATGTTGATGTACAAGGACGCATTCCGGTTGGGGTTCGCGGAATGCGTCGTGACCAGCGGGCGGCAGGGTGGGTCAAACCCGGCACCGTTGCCCGCGTTTGTTCACCGGAATCGCTGGTGGACTCGCTGACACTGCTGCGTTCGCCGTTCATCTCACAGCCGCCGGTTCAGGTGGCGTTATTGCTGACACAACAGACGTGGCCGTGGACATGGGGCATTACCGGAAGCGCGGGTTATGCGCTGGCGACGGGGATACCGGTGATCCACGCTACAAGCGATCTGGATCTGCTGATCCGCGCGCCGCGGCCGCTGCCGCACGAGCGACTGGAGAAATGGCAGCAGCACTTAACGGATGGGCTTTGTCGGGCGGATACTCAGGTGGAAACGCCGCAGGGGGCGTTCGCCCTGAATGAGTGGCTGCGCGACGGTAAGGCACTGTTAAAAACGTCACTGGGGCCGCGTCTGGTAAGCGACCCGTGGGGCAGGGAGGAATAAATGAAAATCCTGTTTACCTTTCCGGGACAGGGGACACAGCATGCTGGCATGCTGCAAAACCTTCCGGGAACAGAATTAGCGCAGGCGCGCGAGGTACTGGGTGCGCAGGCAGATCGGCTTGATTCCCCCGACGCATTAAAGCATACCCGGGCAGTACAGCTTTCCCTGTTGATTGCCGGGGTCGCCTGGGCGCGTGAACTGGAGCGCCGTGGCGTATCGCCGGATATTGTCAGTGGCCTCTCTATTGGCGCATACCCGGCGGCAGTGATAGCCGGCGCGCTGGATTTTGCCGATGCGCTGAAGCTGGTGGCACTGCGTGGCGATTTGATGGAGCAGGCGTATCCGCACGGCTACGGTCTGACGGCGATCGTGGGGTTAACGCTCTCTCAGGTTGAGGCGCTGGTTGACGGCAGCGGGACCTATATCGCCAATCTGAATGCGGAGACACAGATTGTCATTGCCGGGAGTGATGACGCGATGGCGAGGGTAGCGAAACGGGCGCTGGAGAAAGGGGCCAGCAAAGCGAATCGTCTGGCGGTCAGTGTGCCGTCACACTGTGAATTACTGGCGCAACCCGCGCAAACTCTGGTAGAGGCTTTCAGCAATGTCACGCTTTCTCGTCCGCGCTATGCGTATCTGAGCGGCAGTAGCGGACGCGTGTTGTGGCAACCGGAAAAAATAGCCGACGATCTGGCAATGAATATGGCGCGCACCGTGCGCTGGCAGGAGGCGGTGATTGCCGCAAACGAACGTGAAGCGCGGCTGGCCATTGAGATGCCGCCCGGCGGCGTTTTAACCTGTCTGACGCGTCAGGCCGCATGGGAAGGGGAATCCGTTTCGCTGGAACGCAGCGGCGTGGAGGTCGCGGTACATCTGGCAAAACGGCTGCGGGCGCAGGGGTGAGCAACCACGCGGTTGTCGCCCCGTAGTGCTTTGCCCGGTGGCGCTGCGCTTACCGGGCCTACAGAGGTGTACGGAATACCCCTCTCCCTGAGGGAGAGGGCCGGGGTGAGGGTGGTCAGTGCCACTCGCCCGGTGGCGCTGCGCTTACCGGGCCTGCGGGGTGTACGGAGTACTCCCTC
>NZ_PQGD01000047.1 GCF_002915575.1 Superficieibacter electus | reverse complement strand
GGTAAGCAGAGTTTTTGAAATGTAAGGCCTTTGAATAAGACAAAAGGCTGCCTCATCGCTAACTTTGCAACAGTGCCGCGCGACGAGCAGCAGCACCAGGAGCAGAAGCACGTCGAGAAAAAGCAACAGCAGATCGAGCAGCGCCCACGGCGGGCCGCTCGCATCGGATAAGTCGAAAAATCCGGCTAAAGTGGCCGAGCTGCACATCAGGCCGCGCGGTTTTCCTCCCTGATCGCCGGCGCGGTTTCTTCCTCCCTGAACCGCATGCAGACTTGCCGCCTCGGACACCCCGAGGCGGTTTTTTTTCGCCTCGCTCGAGCATCGCCGCATCCGACGATGCCGAGACGACCAGGCCGCGCACGTCGAGCTGCAGCATCGCCATTGCCGACGATGGCACCAGGTCGCCGGCGGTGGCCACCGACCTCGAGCTCGCATCGCCACATCCGACGATGCGCGCCGGCGTCGACCATCGCCAGGTCTGACGATGGCGGCCGCCCTGCCCTGGATCTCGCATCGCCATTTCTGGCGATGAGATCCACGGAGCGGCCATTTAGACCCGCCAATAACGACCCGGCCAAGATAAATCGCATGACGGCCTTTTTGGCCGGGGGTAGCATGACCGGACACTTTGCGTATGCCCAAAGGAGCCCGCAAGTATGCGCAGGACGAAGCCAGTAGCCGCGCCGATGGTGGCGCGGGTCTATCTGCGCGTCAGCACCGCCGCGCAGGACTTGGAACGCCAAGCGGCGATCACTACGGCCGCGAAGGCCGCCGGCTACTACGTCGCCGGCATCTACCGTGAGAAGGCATCCGGCGCACGCGCCGACCGGCCTGAGCTGCTGCGCATGATCGGCGACCTACAGCCCGGCGAGGTGGTCATTGCCGAGAAGATCGACCGCATCAGCCGCCTACCTTTGCCCGAGGCCGAGCGCCTGGTGGCCTCGATACAGGCCAAAGGCGCAAGCCTGGCCGTCCCTGGCGTGGTCGATCTATCCGACCTGGCGGCCGAGGCCCAGGGCGTCGCCAAGATCGTGCTGGAAGCCGTGCAGATCATGCTTTTTCGCCTGGCCTTGCAGATGGCCCGCGACGACTACGAGGACAGGCGCGAACGCCAGCGCCAAGGCATTGAGTTGGCCCGCCAGGCCGGGCGGTACAAGGGCCGCCGTGCTGATCCGAAGCGCCGCGCCCAAGTTGTCGCGCTGCGCAAGTCCGGCTACAGCATCAACAAGACCGCCGAGCTGGCCGGGTACAGTGCGGCCCAGGTGAAACGGATATGGGCCGAGGTCAGCCAGGCCGAAGCGAAGCAGCACGGCGCGTTCGTGGAGGACGCATTGACGGAAGCCGATGCCCTGGCCGCTGTCGGCCAGGATGAGCGCCAGGAGGAAAGGGCATGAAGAAGCCGAACCAAGACGACGAGCCGTTTTTCATCACCGAGGAGATTGCGGCCGAAATGATCGCCGGCGGCTATGAGTTCGAGCTGCCGCCCATTCCTTGCACCATCCGCCTACGCGACGTGCTGGAGCGCATGACCGATGCTGAGCTAGCATTGCAGCCGGGCGAGATCGCCGACCAGGAGCGTGAACGCTGCCGGCGCAAGCCGTGTTCAACCTCATGATCTGGTCATGGTATTTTTCATGGCACTGAGCCTGATAGTTCTTGCAAATTGTTGTCACTAAAGGGTTTTGTGTGCTTGTTTACAATCGAGTGGGAGTGACGGGCACTGGCTGGCAATGTCTAGCAACGGCAGGCATTTCGGCTGAGGGTAAAAGAACTTTCCGCTAAGCGATAGACTGTATGTAAACACAGTATTGCAAGGACGCGGAACATGCCTCATGTGGCGGCCAGGACGGCCAGCCGGGATCGGGATACTGGTCGTTACCAGAGCCACCGACCCGAGCAAACCCTTCTCTATCAGATCGTTGACGAGTATTACCCGGCATTCGCTGCGCTTATGGCAGAGCAGGGAAAGGAATTGCCGGGCTATGTGCAACGGGAATTTGAAGAATTTCTCCAATGCGGGCGGCTGGAGCATGGCTTTCTACGGGTTCGCTGCGAGTCTTGCCACGCCGAGCACCTGGTCGCTTTCAGCTGTAAGCGTCGCGGTTTCTGCCCGAGCTGTGGGGCGCGGCGGATGGCCGAAAGTGCCGCCTTGCTGGTTGATGAAGTACTGCCTGAACAACCCATGCGTCAGTGGGTGTTGAGCTTCCCGTTTCAGCTGCGTTTCCTGTTTGCCAGCCGGCCCGAGATCATGGGGTGGGTGCTGGGCATCGTTTACCGCGTCATTGCCACGCACCTGGTCAAGAAAGCGGGCCATACCCACCAAGTGGCCAAGACGGGCGCGGTCACCCTGATCCAGCGTTTTGGATCGGCGCTCAATCTGAATGTTCACTTCCACATGCTGTTTCTCGACGGTGTGTATGTCGAGCAATCCCACGGCTCAGCGCGTTTCCGCTGGGTCAAGGCGCCGACCAGCCCAGAGCTCACCCAGCTGACGCACACCATCGCCCACCGGGTGGGTCGCTATCTGGAACGGCAAGGCCTGCTGGAACGGGATGTCGAAAACAGCTATCTGGCCTCGGATGCGGTGGATGACGACCCGATGACACCCCTGCTGGGGCACTCGATCACTTACCGTATCGCTGTCGGTTCACAGGCGGGGCGAAAGGTGTTCACTTTGCAAACTCTGCCGACCAGTGGTGATCCGTTCGGTGACGGGATTGGCAAGGTAGCCGGGTCCAGCCTGCACGCCGGCGTGGCGGCCAGGGCCGATGAACGCAAGAAGCTCGAACGGCTGTGCCGGTACATCAGCCGCCCGGCGGTATCCGAGAAGCGGCTGTCGTTAACACGAGGCGGCAACGTGCGCTACCAGCTCAAGACGCCGTACCGGGACGGCACCACGCACGTCATTTTCGAACCATTGGATTTCATTGCAAGGCTGGCCGCCCTGGTACCGAAGCCCAGAGTCAACCTAACCCGCTTCCACGGGGTGTTCGCACCCAACAGTCGGCACCGGGCGTTGGTCACGCCGGCAAAACGGGGCAGGGGCAACAAGGTCAGGGTGGCTGATGAACCGGCAACACCAGCACAACGGCGAGCGTCGATGACATGGGCGCAACGGCTCAAGCGTGTTTTCAATATCGACATCGAGACCTGCAGCGGCTGCGGCGGCGCCATGAAAGTCATCGCCTGCATTGAAGACCCTATAGTGATCAAGCAGATCCTTGATCACCTGAAGCACAAAGCCGAAACCAGCGGGACCAGGGCGTTACCCGAAAGCCGGGCGCCACCGGCTGAGCTGCTCCTGGGTCTGTTTGACTGACGAGCCTGAAGGCCAACGATACCAATCAAAATGCTGCGTTCACAGCGCCGCGGCAGGGATCCGCCGTGCTGGTTGTCGGAAAAGGAGCCGCTAGTGGGAAAGAGGAGGGTAAATTTTCAGCGTTGCTGGCTCCCCGTCAGCCGGATTGGGTTGCATCGCAGGGGTGTCGAAAGAGTCAACTGCGGTCCAAAGCTGTTGGACTTGGGTGAAAAGGGCGTTTATTCTTCCTATACGTTGTCGGCAGCGGGCCAAAAAGGAATACGTCCATGCCCATCGAGGTGAAACCGGCTGTGAGCGCGGGTTCAAGCATATAGCCCGACAGGCGCGTATCCTTGCCGATCACGACACGATGGCGGTGGTCACCGCGACGAAAGACACGGCCAGCCGCCATGCCGACGCGCAAGGCGGTTTCCGCCGTCATCGCGCCTTCGTTGGCTTTGCCACGAATACCGTCTGTGCCGAAATATTTGCGCACCATAAGGTCGATTATCCTGTCGTCGGGTCGCCCTCAAAGGGGACATGCCTGCTGAACCGCGAATATAGAGAAATATCCCGAATGTGCAGTTAACGAATTCTTGCGGTTTCTTTCAGCGCCGCCAATACCGCCAGCCCGTCGCGCAAGGGGCGCGGCTCGTGTGTGCGGATGAAGTCAGCTCCACCTGCGGCGGCGGCAAGCTCTGCAGCGAGTGTCGCGGCCCCGACATCCCCCGGACCACGGCCTGTGAGCGCGCGCAGAAAGGATTTGCGCGAAACAGACAGAAGCACCGGCAAATCGAAGCGCAGCCGCAATTCATCGAACCGCGCCAGCACCGAGAGCGAGGTTTCGGGAGCAGCCCCCAGAAAAAACCCCATGCCGGGATCAAGGACAAGGCGGTTGCGTTTGATACCGGCACCCGTCAGCGCCGCGATGCGCGCGTCAAAGAACGCCGCAATGTGATCCATGATGTCGCCAGCGGGTGCCTCGCGCCGATCTGCCTGCCCGTCTTGCACCGAATGCATAACGACGAGTTTGGCAGATGATTTCGCCAATTGCGGATAGAACGCAGCGTCTGGAAAACCGCGAATATCATTGAGATAGGCCACACCACGCGACAAGGCATAGGCTTGCGTCGCGGGTTGATAACTGTCGAGCGAGACGGGAATGCCATCTGCCTTGAGCGCGTCCAGCACCGGCGCGATACGCGCGATTTCTGTGTCGGACGAAACAGGCGCGGCGTCGGGATTGCTGGATGCCGGACCGAGGTCGATCACATCTGCCCCCTCGGCCATCAGCTTACGCGCCTGCGCAATGGCTGCGTCTGGCGCCAGATACCGGCCTCCATCGGAGAAACTGTCCGAGGTTATGTTGACGATGCCGAAAATGATGAGCGATTTATTCATGGGGGCTTCTATAATAATAATAATCGAGCATGAGTCTCATACGGATGCTCGGGTCGAAAGGGAATCCCCAGGCGAGTAACCTGTTTGCGGTGATCCATTAGCTGCAGGAGCAGAATAGCATACATCTGGAAGCAAAGCCAGGAAAGCGGCCTATGGAGCTGTGCGGCAGCGCTCAGTAGGCAATTTTTCAAAATATTGTTAAGCCTTTTCTGAGCATGGTATTTTTCATGGTATTACCAATTAGCAGGAAAATAAGCCATTGAATATAAAAGATAAAAATGTCTTGTTTACAATAGAGTGGGTATCGGAGACGAAGAAGGACAAGGTACATGCTGACCGATACCAAGCTGCGCAATCTCAAGCCCAGGGACAAACTCTACAAAGTGAATGACCGGGAAGGTCTCTATGTGGGGGTCGCCTCAGAAAACGGAATCTATGGTCACTCCCGTTTTTGCAACACCGATTTTGACGACAAGTTGGCTTGCTTGAATCTATCCGGCGTCTGAATGGGATTTTATTCCCGCGCCTCGATGAGTTCCGCGCCTGATGAACCTCCAGAAAATATACGGCTTCAATGAGCCTTTCCGTTTTACAGGTTCCTCAACAGGCCGGTGGGCCGTTAGTATCATCAATATCAGTATTCGCAAAACCAGATGAATGATTGTTTAAACTGGTGTATTTCTGCCTTTATGCTTCGTAAGTTTGCTGTCGCGCCGTCAGTGCCCAGGCTATTCTGGCCAGCTTGTTTGCCAGAGCACAGGTGACGACAAAGTTGCTTTTCCGACACAACAACTCCCTGACCCAGTCGGCCAACTTGCCAGACTGGTGTTCCAGTTTTTGTATGAATACCCTGGCACACTGAACCAACAAAGTTCGGATCTTTTTGTTGCCCCGCTTGCTAATCCCTAACAATGTCGTCCGACCTCCCGTGCTGTACTGTCGGGGTACCAGCCCTGTTGCCGCCGCAAAGTCACGGCTGCTGGCGTACTGCTTCCCGTCGCCAATCTCAGTTGAAATAGTACTGGCAGTCAGCGTTCCAACGCAGGGAATACTCAGCAAGCGCTGTCCAACCTCATCTTCGTCCAACTTTCGTTTCAACTGAGATTCCAGATCTTTAATCTGCTCAACAAGATAGTGATAATGCTGTTGTAATTTCAGCAGTAACTGGCTGAGATAAAGAGGCAAACTACTGTCCTCAAGAAGGGTACTCAGTCGACTAATAACGGCAGCACCTCGCGGAACGCTGATACCAAATTCCAGCAGAAAAGCATGCATCTGATTAGTTGTTTTCACCTTATCCTGAACCAGGGATTCACGGACACGATGCAGAGCTCGCATTGCCTGCTGAGATTCGGTTCTGGGCTGCACGAAACGCATAGATGGACGTGATGCTGCTTCACAGATAGCTTCAGCATCAACGAAGTCATTTTTGTTGCTTTTAACGAATGGGCGGACAAATTGCGGTGATATCAGCTTTGGAAAATGCCCTAACTCTTCCAGCTTGCGTGCCATAAAGTGAGAACCGCCACAGGCTTCCATCGCGATGGTTGTTGCCGGGCATGTCGCCAGAAATTCGATTAGCTTTGGTCGGGTGAATTTTTTACGGTAAACGGCCTTCCCACGATGATCCTGACAATGAATATGGAAAGAGTTCTTACCCAGATCGATACCAATAAGCGCAATGTTTTCCATGATGGTTCTCCGAATGAAAGCCTGTCCTCAGCATAGTACTGGGAAGGAGGGAGTGACCATCTCATTAAATAAAGCACGCTAAGCCGGTTGCAGCGGTCGTAGCGGCCTGAACTTGCCCGCGCCGATCTTGGCGCTGCTGCGCCAGAGGTAATCGCCGGTGAGGTTGATGTGCTCCCAACCGAGCGGCGACAGGTACTGCAACAGCGCGTCATCAACGGCATGGCCGTTGCCACGCAGCGCGTGCGCAGCCCGTTCCAGATAGACCGTGTTCCACAACACGACGGCAGCCGTTACCAGATTGAGGCCGCTAGCCCGGTAGCGCTGCTGCTCGAAACTGCGGTCGCGGATTTCACCCAGGCGGTTGAAAAACACTGCCCTGGCCAGCGCATTGCGCGCCTCGCCCTTGTTCAGGCCGGCATGCACGCGGCGGCGCAGTTCCACGCTTTGCAGCCAGTCCAGGATGAACAGCGTGCGCTCGATGCGGCCCAGCTCGCGGAGCGCCACGGCCAGGCCGTTCTGGCGTGGGTAGCTGCCGAGCTTTCGGAGCATCAGGGAGGCCGTCACCGTGCCCTGCTTGATCGAGGTGGCCAGCCGCAGGATTTCGTCCCAATGGGCGCGGACGTGCTTGATGTTGAGCGTGCCGCCGATCATGGGTTTCAGCGCGTCATAGGCGGCGTCGCCCTTCGGGATGTAGAGCTTGGTGTCGCCCAGGTCGCGGATGCGCGGCGCGAAGCGGAAGCCCAGGAGGTGCATCAGGGCGAAGACGTGATCGGTGAAGCCCGCCGTGTCGGTGTAATGCTCCTCGATCCGCAAGTCGGACTCGTGGTACAGCAGGCCGTCGAGCACGTAGGTCGAATCGCGCACGCCGACGTTCACGACCTTGGTGTGAAATGGCGCGTACTGGTCAGAAATGTGGGTGTAGAACGTCCGCCCTGGGCTGCTCCCGTATTTCGGGTTGATGTGGCCGGTGCTCTCGGCCTTGCTGCCGGTGCGGAAGTTCTGGCCGTCCGACGATGAGGTGGTGCCGTCGCCCCAGTGCTCGGCGAAGGGATGGCGGAACTGTGCGTTGACCAGATCGGCCAGCGCCGCCCCGTAGGTTTCGTCGCGGATGTGCCAGGCTTGCAGCCAAGCCAGCTTGGCGTAGGTCGTGCCGGGGCAAGACTCCGCCATCTTGGTCAGGCCCAGGTTGATCGCGTCGGCGAGGATCGTGGTCAGCAACAGGTTCTTGTCTTTGGCCGGGTCGCCCGATTTCAGATGCGCGAAATGCCGAGTGAAGCCCGTCCATTCGTCCACCTCCAGCAGCAGTTCGGTGATCTTGACGTGCGGCAGGATCATTGCCGTCTGGTCGATCAGCGCTTGGGCGGTGTCGGGTACCGCCGCGTCGAGCGGCGTGATCTTCAAGCCTGACTCGGTGATGATGGCGTCCGGCAGCTCGTTGGCCGTCGCCATACGGTTGACGGTGGCAAGCTGTGTTTCCAGCAGCGTCAGCCGGTCGTTCAGGTACCGGTTGCAGTCGGTGGCCACGGCCAGCGGCAATTCGCTGGCCTGCTTGAGGCTGGCGAATTTCGCGGGCGGCACCAGGTAGTCCTCGAAGTCCTTGAACTGGCGCGACCCCTGCACCCAGATGTCGCCGGAACGCAACGCGTTCTTCATCTCCGACAGCGCGCACAGTTCGTAGTAGCGCCGGTCGATGCCGGTGTCGGTCATGACCAGCTTCTGCCAGCGCGGCTTGATGAACTCGGTCGGCGCGTCGGCGGGCACCTTGCGGGCGTTGTCGCTGTTCATGCCGCGCAGCACCTCGATGGCGTCGAGCACGTCCTTCGCGGCGGGAGCGGCCCGCAGCTTGAGCACGGCAAGGAATTCCGGCGCGTAGCGGCGCAGCGTGGCGTAGCTTTCGCCGATGCGGTGCAGGAAATCGAAGTCCTCGGGCTGCGCAAGCTTCTGCGCTTCGGTGACGCTCTCGGCGAAGGCATCCCAGGACATGACGGCCTCGATGGCGGCGAACGGATCGCGGCCCGCCTGCTTGGCCTCGATCAGCGCCTGGCCGATGCGGCCGAACAGCCGCACCTTGGCGTTGATCGCCTTGCCGGACGCCTGGAATTGCTGCTGATGCTTGTTCTTGGCGGCGTTGAACAGCTTGCCCAGGATGCGGTCGTGCAGGTCGATGATTTCGTCGGTGACGGTGGCCATGCCCTCGATGGCAAGCGCCACCAGGGTGGCATAGCGTCGCTGCGCCTCGAACTTGGCCAGGTCGGCGGGCGGCATCTGGCCACCCTCACGGGCGATCTTGAGCAGGCGGTTCTGGTGCACCGACCGCTCGATGCCAGAAGGCAGGTCGAGCGCCTGCCACGCTTTGAGGCGTTCGATGTGTTCCAGCATGTGCCGCGAATTCGGTTTGACGGGCGATTGGCGCAGCCAGGCCAGCCAGGTCGTTTTGCCGTTGTCCCGACGCTTGAGCAGATCGTCGAGGCGGCGGCGATGCGCGTCCGACAGCGGTTCGGCCAAGGCATCGTAGATGCGCCGGTTGGCGCGGGTGATTGCTTCGGCGCTCGCCCGCTCGACGGCGTTGAGGGCAGGCAGAATGACCGACTGCTGCCGCAGGTGCTCGATCAAGGTGCTGGCCAGCACGATGCCCTTGTCGGTCTGCAAGGCCATCTCGGTCAGCAACTGGACGGCCTGCCGGTAGTGGCCCATGGTAAAGGGCTGGAAGCCGAACACCGTTTGCAGTTCGACCAGGTGCTCGCGCCGGGTCTGCTCCCGCTGCCCGTATTCGTCCCAGCTTTCGACGCTGACCTTGAGCTGGTCGGCGACCAGTTTCAACAAGGGCGGAAACGGCGGCTCATCGACGCCCAGGATGACACCAGGAAAGCGCAGGTAACAGAGCTGCACGGCGAAGCCCAGCCGGTTGGCCGGGCCGCGCCGCTGCCGGATGATGGAGAGGTCGGTTTCGCTGAACGTGTAGTGACGGATCAACTCATCCTTGGTGTCCGGCAACGCCAGCAGGCTTTCGCGCTCGGCGGCGGACAGGATTGAACGACGTGGCATATTTACTGATCCGTTCTCAAGTATTGATACAGGGTTTCGCGACTGATTCCGAATTCACGAGCCAGCTTGGCACTGTTGCAAAGTTAGCGATGAGGCAGCCTTTTGTCTTATTCAAAGGCCTTACATTTCAAAAACTCTGCTTACC
>NZ_PQGD01000046.1 GCF_002915575.1 Superficieibacter electus | reverse complement strand
AGATGTCACCGACAGAATATGAAAACCACTATTATCAACGGCTCGGAAGTGTCTAGATTATCCGTGGCGATTCATAGTGCCGGAACAGATCATCGTTGATTTCACTGAAAGTGAAATCATTTCCCGACTTGATGAATTTACCGATGCGGTAAGGCAGTTAAAGGCGGCGGGTATCCGTGTGGCTATCGATCACTTTGGTGCCGGCTTTGCTGGTCTCTCGCTCCTTGCCCAGTTTCAGCCAGACCGCATTAAGATTAACCGCGACCTGATTAAAGATGTCCATAAGAGCGGCCCTCGTCAGGCTATCATTCAGGCCATCATCAAGTGCTGTACATCGCTTGAAATCTCGATTACTGCCGTTGGCGTCGAGAAGGCGGAAGAGTGGATGTGGCTGGAATCTGCCGGTATCTCTTTGTTTCAGGGGCACCTGTTTGCTAAACCCGCGTTAGGGGCAGTTCCCGCCGTCTTCTGGCCGGAAAAGAAATTTGCCATGTAAATTCTGCTAAAAGTCTTGCTGCTAATCTCACCCTTAGCAGCTTTTTTTATGCTTTGCCGTGAGGTTAATGTCCCTTACCGTGAACGTTATTGTACAATAAAAAAAACTTGTACAAGCAAGAGTGAGTTGTTAGCTTTAAACTTGTACATGCCGGTTTTAAGTATGAGAGTGTGAATGGCTTTTTACAGCATAGGTGATGTAGCCGAACGATGTGGAATTAACCCCGTTACATTACGTGCCTGGCAGCGGCGTTACGGACTACTTAAACCTCAACGTAGCATTGGTGGACATCGCCAATTTGACGAAGACGATATACAGCGTATTGAAGAAATAAAACGCTGGGTAGACAGCGGTGTGCCTGTGGGCAAGGTCAAAGCACTGCTGGAGGGTGAAGAAGTTGCAGTTCATGATGGCTGGGCGTCAATTCAGGAAGAAATGATGAGCGTATTACGCCACGTTCATCCCGCGAGTCTGCGTGCCAAGATTGTGGAAATAGGGCGTAAACACTCAGCGGAAAATCTTATTGATAATGTTTTTGTGCCGGTTCGTCAGAAGCTGAGTCTTGATCAGCACACGGCGCGGACCATGTGCAGTCTGTTAGACGGGATGCTCATTGACTATTCGGTTTCATGCCTGTCTGAAGCACGAAAAAAAGAGGGTAAAGAGGCATTATTAATCGGATGGGGGAGTGATGATCATACCCGGCTATGGCTTGAGGCATGGCGACTTTCTCAGCGAGGCTGGCACATAACGGTTCTCGCTGAACCGCTCGATTCCCCAAGACCCGAACTTTTTCCCGGACAGCAAATTTTTTTATGGACAGGCAAAGCGTTGTCAAGACGACAACATGAGCAGTTAGCTCACTGGCAGGAGCAGGGCTTTGCCGTTACCTACCATGGTATATAACAATGAATCAAAGGGCTATAACAGCCCTTTTTCTTTAATATCAATACTTTATTCAATGTGCAACTAGCCACATAATTTTCTTATCTTTTTTAGCAATATTTTCCCTCCTCATTCGTCTACCTCCATGACAATGCTTTTTATTAACTCAATGAGGTAGACAACGATGAGAGATTTTGACAACCACAGGCGCGGATTTAACGGCCATCGGATGGGTAAGCCATTTCTTCTCGGAGCCGCACTTTTAGTATTACTGGCTGTCGTGGTGATGACACTTTGGAACGCATTACTTCCGGCTATCATCGGAGTAACGACCATTGGTTTCTGGCAGGCGCTTGGCCTTCTGGTGTTAAGCCGTATTCTGTTTGGCGGATTGGGCCTGCGACCAGGTATGTTCGGTATGGCTCGCGAGCATCGGCGCATGCATGAGCGCTGGATGAATATGACGCCTGAAGAACGAGAGACGTTTATACAACAGCGTCGTGCCGGATTCATGCACCGCGGACATTTCTCTCGCTTTGGGGGATGCGGCCACCATCACGAGAGTGATAAAACCCCGCCTCAGTCCGACGAAAAGCCAGCGGCTGATTAGTCAAATGAAAAAAGGGATAGCGGGAGAGTCAATTTTAGTATCGGCAATACATGCCTGCCGATCCCGGCTGAATGCCTTCATTCGTCGACGTATGTCGGTACGCGACGAGGCGGATGATGTGCTGCAAGAAGTCACTTATCAGTTGATGAAAATTGAACAGCCGGTGGAAAATGTTGCTGCCTGGCTTTTTCGTGCAGCGCGCAATGAAATGACCGATCGTTGGCGTAAAAAACGTGAGTTCTCCTTATCCGAACTCAGTACCAGTGCTGACGCGGCGGAGGATGAACTTGAGATTACGTTATTTGGCACGCCGCAGACTCCTGAGGATGATTATTTAAGCGCGCTTTTTTGGGAAGAGCTGGAGACGGCGCTTGATGAACTGCCAGCCACACAATGTGAGGCTTTTGTGAAAACTGAGTTGCAGGGTTATAGCATCAAACAACTGGCACAAGAGAGCGGGCTGGGCGAGCAAACGTGGTTGTCGCGTAAACATAAGGCTGTGCTGTACCTGCGAGTGAGGTTGCACAGCCTTTATGACCAGCTTATTGAGCAGTGACCGTGGCCTGGTCGGCCCAGCGTTGACGTAGATAAGAGACGGCCTTCTGGGTCTGCGGTTGATGAAGATAGCTTTCCCTGAACAGAATGGTTCCATTAATGTGCGGATTGGCGTCATTCAGATCAAGCTGCCTTCTTAGTTCAGCCACGCCACCGTCGATCATCCAGTCTGGCTCTTTTTTAGACGGCTCACCGACTTTGTACAACGCGACGCCAATATACAAACGGGTATGGGTTGGTTTTACTACGTTTGCCCACCAGTTGGCCAGCACATCATAGCGTGCTGCGCTGCGAGAGAAGGGCCAGTATATTTGAGGAGCAATATAATCCAGTAACCCCTGTTGCACCCAGCGGCGGGTATCGGCAAAGGACTCATCATAAGCAGCCGCGCCACGAGTATCCGATCCTGCCGGATCGTACGACCGATTACGCCATACGCCAGCAGGGCTGACGCCGAACTCAACGTCGGGTTTGAGCTGTTTAATCGCCCGGGAAACTTGCTCAATAAGCTGTTGAGTATTATTACGCCGCCAGTCTGCTTTCGATGCGAAATGTTGGCCATACTCGCGGAAGGTCTCGCTATCGTTAAGCATTGCGCCGGGAGATTCAGTGTAAAAATAATCATCAAACTGAACGCCATCAACCGGATAACGTGCCACAACTTCGGCGACAATACTGGTTATCCAGTCTCGTGCTTCAGGGATACCCGGATCAAGCACATAGCGGTCACCTGAAGTGCGCACCCAATCCCGATGCAGGACAAATACGCTCGCCGGACGCAAAGACAATGTCCGATTGAGCTCGGCTTCTGTCCCTGGCTTGAGGTTTACGGAGACACGATAGGGATTAAACCACGCATGAACTTTCATGCCGCGTTTATGCGCTTCATCAAGCATAAACTGGAGTGGGTCATAACCCGGGTCCATGCCTATTTTCCCAGTAAGCATATCTGACCATGGCAGAATTTTTGACGGCCAAAGTGCTGTACCGTCAGGTTTTACCTGGAAAAAGACGGTATTCACGCCAAGGCTTTTTAATTGGTCTAACTTATCGGTCAACGCCTTCTGTTGCTGACTGTTGCGACTGGCAGCACTACTGGCATTGATGGAATTTATTGGTGGCCAGTCAAGCCGGGAGACGGTGGCCAGCCAGACACCGCGTACTGGCTCCTGGAATGACGAGGCTTTATCTGCCAGTGGCTGTTTTGCCACGGGAGGCAGAGGTGTGACAACCGAGTCAGGCTTTTTGCCTGAGCAGCCTGCAAGGAAGAGGGCGCAGCATACCAATGCACCCAGGCGCGTGGGCCAGGGACGATGAGAACAGTAAGCAACCATGTGAAGTCCAATAATTTAATTTTATTGATCGCAACATTAGGCCTCTGGCGACGAAAAGTTACAAGAAAGAAATGCGGCAAATAGTCTGATACAGACAATGACAGCCTGTGGAACGACTGGTAATGTAAATTATTCGCTAAACTTACTTAGGCCCATGTTTAATAAGGGTTAGAGGACAGTTGAATTTCTGCTTTATTTCTTATCAGGCTGATGCCATGACGTCGGTCGACACTATGTTATTAATGGGATGAGTATGGGATCACAACAATCGGTGGCGAGCGACTCGCTGCTGCGGCACAGGTCGTTTGTCGCTTTCTGGCTGGCCCGGACATGTTCCTCGTTTGGCTTCCAGATGTTTTCTGTCGCAGTCAGCTGGCAGATTTACGCTTTAACGCATAGCGCGATGGCGCTGGGAATGATCGGTCTGATGCAATTCTTGCCGTCTGTTTTGCTGGCGTTGCCGGCAGGACATTTAGCCGATCAACTCGATCGGCGACGAATTGTGCTGCTTGGTCAAGTGATAGAGTGGGGGGCTTTAGTGGGTTTAGTGGCGCTGACGCTACTACACTGGGCAGATCAATTTGAGATTTGGGGCCTGGTTTTTTTGATTTCAGTGGCAAAAGCACTGGAGTGGCCGGCAATGACCTCCATGTTGCCGTCACTGGTTCCGCCACCCATTCTGGCGCGCGCAATGGCTGCCAGCTCGGTCAGCGGTGAAGCGGCGGTGATTGTCGGGCCAACACTCGGTGGTTTGTTATATGTTATTGGGCCGGAAGTGGTTTATAGCGTCTCTGCGCTGTTCTATCTCTGCTCTGTTGTTTTAGTCAGCCAGCTGCGTTACGAACGTCCTGCGCAGATCCGCTTACCAATGAATCTGACCAATTTATTTGCCGGGGTGCGTTTTATACGTGAGCGAAAAGATGTCCTCGGCGTCATTTCGCTTGATTTGTTCGCCGTCTTGTTAGGCGGAGCCACCGCCTTATTACCCATCTTTGCACAGGATATTTTGCATACCGGACCCTGGGGGCTTGGGCTATTGCGCGGTGCGCCATCCGTCGGTGCGCTGCTAATGGGGGTATGGCTTAGCCGTCATAAGCTGGAAAAGAATGTCGGGATTATCATGTTTGGCTCCGTTGCCGGTTTTGGCCTGGCTACGCTGATATTCGCGCTTTCTACTCAGTTATGGCTGTCGCTGCTGGCGCTGGTCGCACTTGGTGGTTTTGATATGGTGAGCATGGTGATCCGCGGTGCGCTGGTACAACTCGATACGCCAGATGATATGCGTGGCCGGGTGAATGCGGTGAATGCAATTTTTATTAATACATCCAATCAACTCGGCGAGTTTGAATCCGGGGTGCTGGCCGCATGGCTCGGTGCCGTACCCGCGGCTGCGCTTGGGGGCATCGGTACGTTAGTCGTTGTCGCGGTGTGGATGACGATATTCCCGCATTTGCGAAAACGCCAAAAGCTGGAGAATGAGACAATTACCTAGCACATCCGCTATATAAACAGATGACGTACGTAGTACGGTGGTGTGAAGTAAGTGATAAAGCTCAGTTCAGGGGTTATGAGCTTAAATCCAGTCATGTAGCAACTCGTTGACGGACAAAAAAACAACAGTACAATGGCGAAAGTCGTTGATTTTTTCTCCCCGTTCTACAGGCTTCCATGATCTCATTGAAAACCCTTTTTCTGAGTTATTTTTGCATTATTTTACTTTCTTTCGTGGCCAGCCTCACCAAAACGATACACGAACGAGGCTCCCCGGCCCAGGATGGATGGTGGGCGGCACGGCGTGATTCAGCCGGTATTGCGCCCAATCCTGTGAAAAATGGCCGGTTAGCGATCGTGCAGGTTTATGCCGCGCCGACATGGGGATGGAAAGGGGTGGTCGCAGTTCATCCGTGGATTATTTATAAACGCGCCGGAGAAAAAGAATACAACCGCTATGAAGTCATCAGTTGGGGTTCCGGTGATAAAGTGCGTCGTAATCGTAATGCGCCGGACGGCTATTGGTATGGCGCAAAACCTCGTCTGTTGGTTGAACATCGGGGAAAAGCGGCAGAGGCGATGATCCCGCAAATTGAGGCCGCCATCGCGTCTTATCCCTGGCCGGATAGTTACCATGCCTGGCCGGGACCAAACAGCAATACGTTTATTGCACACATTGGCCGCGAAGTTCCTGGTCTGAAGCTCGATTTACCCGCAAATGCGGTGGGTAAAGATTACCGTTCGCTGCGCAATGTCATCGGTTTGCCGCCTTCAGGACGAGGTATGCAGATTTCTGTACAGGGCATCGCGGGGATTACGTTGGGCGCAGAGGAGGGCTTTGAGATCAATGTGCTGGGGTTGAACATGGGCATCGATTTTGCGCCTTTACGTTTACGGCTGCCCTTTATTGGCGGTGTGGGCCACCATAATCTGCAAAGTAAATTTGAAAGCGGAGACTGATGATCTGCATATTTATCTACAACAACCTGATCCCGATTTGTATTCGGCTGCATACCAGAGCATTTCATATGCCGATTAAGGAATAGCTTAACTAGTCTACAAAGCGTTGAATCAATTCATTTAACTCATGTTGTACGAGAATTCTGTTCATAAACCATCGGTTAATATCGCCTTGTTTTAAATAACTTTTTAAAGACAAGAAATATTTCTAATATGTGATCTTTGCATGTGAAATAATGTTTTATTTTTTATAGTCTCTTGTTCTGTTTTGTAATGACAGGAAGTACCGTATCCCAATGGGAGGGCATTTTTGCCACTTTGTTCTGAATCAATAAAACGTAAGCAGGAGACTAGCGTGAAAAAATTATTTTGTATGGCGTTGTTACTTTTAAGCAGCACCTGCCTGGCGCAAAGTACTGACATCAAAGCAGTGACCGATGCGGTGGAAAATATGCGTCTTGCCATGCTTAGTGGAGAAAAGTCCAGTCTGGAAAAAGTTGGGTTACCATCCCTGAGCTATGGCCACTCAAGCGGGCGAGTTGAAAATAATGATGAATTTGTCAATGCAATTGTGACTGGAAAGTCAAGATTTCAGACGCTGAACCTGAGTGATCAAACGGTTCAGGTTGACGGTGATGTTGCGATTGTCCGCCATATTTTAGAGGCAAAAACTAACGACAGCGGTAAGCCCGGGGACGTGAAAATTGGTGTGATGCTGGTCATGAAGAAAGACAACGCGGGTGAGTGGAAACTGTTAGCCCGCCAGGCATATAAGTTACCGCACTAAAATCCAGTCATCTGGCGCATCAGATTTGATGTGCCAGAAGCTGCTTGCCAACGAAGGAGATCGCTATGCGTAATCACATTAGGTCGTACTTTCCTGAAGGCAGTAGCGTTGCCAAAGTTATTGAGCGCATTTCAAGAAGAAAACCTGAAACTACAAACGGGGGCAGGCTGGCCGCATCTACCTGACTACAAACTCAACGCGATTTAACATAATATACATTATGCGCACCAATGTTGTAATGGCTCAATAGTAATGTCCGCCTGTGGCTCAATTCAGATGTCCGCGCTATGGTAAGCTTCACTGGTCCGTTTAAACTACCGGGAGGCATATCATGAGCGCAGAAAGCTCAGGAGTGTTTACTTTGAAAGAGATCAACCGGATCAAGATTATACAGGACGTCATTGAACGTCGCATCACAACGCGCCGTGCGGCCGAGCACCTCGGTATCAGCGACAGGCAATGCCGCAGACTTCTTGCCCGTTACCGTGAAGGCGGACCGCTTGGTATGGCCAGCAGACGATGTGGCATGCGTGGTAACCGCCAGTTGCCACCCGGGCTCGCAGATCAGGCTCTGGAACTGATCAAGACGCGTTATGCTGATTTCGGTCCGACTCTGGCGCGTGAAAAGCTCGAAGAACTCCACGGACTGTTTCTTGGCAAAGAAACTGTCCGGCGCATCATGGTGCGGGCTGGCTTATGGGTTCCCCGTAAACAACGTGCCGCAAGGATCCCTCAACCACGGTACCGGCGTCCGTGTACTGGTGAGCTGATACAAATAGATGGCTGTGATCACGACTGGTTTGAAGGCCGTGGCCCGGCCTGCACCGCGCTGGTCTATGTTGATGATGCAACCAGCAAACTGATGGAACTGTTGTTTGTTAAATCGGAGTCCACGTTTTCTTACTTCGAAGCCACGCGGCGCTATATCGATAAGCATGGTAAACCGCTGGCACTGTACAGCGATAAAGCCGGTGTTTTTCGTGTTAACAATAAACACGCCACAGGCGGAGACGGGCATACTCAGTTTGGGCGAGCCATGCATGAACTGAACATCCAGACTATCTGTGCAGAAACCAGTCCCGCCAAAGGGCGTGTAGAACGAGCTCACCTCACTTTACAGGATCGTCTGGTCAAAGAGCTGCGGTTACAGGGCATTTGTTCAATGGAGGCTGCAAATGACTTCGCTGAGGCCTATATGGCTGACTATAACCGCCGTTTTGGCAAAGTACCGCGACATGATTTTGACGTACACCGTGCTGTAGAACATGATGAGGACCTGGGGCTTATTTTCACTGTTCGTGAAAAACGTAAAGTCTCAAAATCGTTGACGATACAATATGATAAAATGTTGTACCTGATTGAAGACAGCGAACTGAGTCGCCGTGCAATAGGTAAATATATCGATGTGTATCACTATCCTGATGGCAGAAAAGAGCTGCGCCTGAACGGTACGCTACTTCCCTACTCTACCTACGACCGACTGTCAGAAATCGACCAGGGCGCGATTGTCGATAACAAGCGTCTTGGCCGAACCCTGGAGTTTATCAGTCTGGTGCAGAGCAAGCGGGATAACACGCGCTCTCAGTCAATTCCCGCTGGAGATGGCCCTTCCCGACGACGGCCAAAGCAGGAAGGGAAGAAATCCCAGCGCTCACTGGATAATGATGACATGCTCGAAGCACTCAAACAGCTTCAGTCACGTTCAGAGGACATTTTTGGTAAAAGAGCCCGCTGATGGTACTCACTGGCCGGACAGTGGTTGCTCACCAGTTGATATTGTCCGGCCAGACCCATGATGTATTATTCATTTCGTTCAGCATCTTTATGTCCTGCTTTTCACGGGCATACTTACCCCATAATGAATGAAAAGAACGAACAATACTGATTAACTGCTTTTTTCTTTGCTCCGGAGATAGGCTGATAAAATAGCAGCACCTGCTGTCAATATTATCCTCAATGAAATTAAAATCAGAGTCTGATGCATATTTTACTGTTAGCATAATATCATTCGACGTTGTTCTCTCAGACTCTGTTAATGCTGATTCTATCAGGTATTCAAAGGCATACATGACAGACAGCTGGTTTTTGTCTGTCTGAATATAACCCATTGAGTTTCTGAGTATTGAGGACTGTACCAGGACCAGAGGCCATAAAAGCTCAACACCATAAAGCTTATATGTATCATGTTGATCATACTGATGTTGCTCAACACGACGATTACCTTCCCGTGCTTTACGAATATCATAGGCAAGGGATAACATAAATCCGTCTTTAACTTTAATCAGTGGGCTTTCATCCACGATGTAATGAATGAGTTCATGTAATTCATTCAGGGCTTCTGAATCTCCCCACAGTATAAAACCTGCATTGTTCGGCGTTAACTCGTATCGAAGCATGGGCTCAATCATCCTGTTGTTTCAGTCGGAGGAAAGTCTATCGGCTTTGTTGAATAAATCGAACTTTTGCTGAGTTGAAGGATCAGATCACGCATCTTCCCGACAACGCAGACCGTTCC
>NZ_PQGD01000045.1 GCF_002915575.1 Superficieibacter electus | reverse complement strand
AAAGCGTGCGTATTGCCTGAAAACACAACCCGCTACGGGGGAGACTTACCCGAAATCTGATTTATTCAACAAAGCCATCTATAAATTGTCTCACCGGAACTGTTACCTTCGATACCTACAACAGAGACCGTACAGTTCACTTCCTGATTATCAGATTGATAATCGAACCAGTAATTTTCGTTGCAATTTCCTTTTTGCGCATGCTCAATTTTGCCAGGCCATTTTACCCATAAAGAAGAGTTGTTTTTAGATCGTAAGATCTGCTTCAGCGTTTCCAATGGATTTTTTTCATCAACCTCAGACCAGGCCGAAATAAATTCTTTCTGCATTGCCTTAGGGTCTATAACGGCAATGAAATCAAATTCCTCTTTATTGATAGAGTTGGCTCGATCTTTGAGATAAAACAGACCGAGTTTATATCCCTTTTCACTTTTCCAGTTTGCTCCCACAGGCTGATAGTCTGTATTTATAAACGGTTTGAAAGTGTGAGTGTCGGGAGAAAAAATTACTGAGGGTGCCAGCACCCGGCCTCGGTATCGTATTGGATTTACAAATATTTTTTCCCCGTCACATAACATTTCAATAATTGCTTTTGTCACAACTACTGAAATAGAAGGTCTACATGTATTTTGATTTATTTCCCCGAGGTGCGCCAAACTTCCATCCTCACTCTTCAACACCTTTGTAAGGCAAGTCGGGCAATACTGTTGATCTCTATAATAAACAGGCATGGTTAGACGACCGGAATCGTTTAGTACCAACTGAAGTAACGGATGAGGCTCTTTCATCATGGTTATTTCTTCCCTTTCACCTTTCTGGGCTTTTCGTTTGCCTGTCTCCACTGCCATGGTGGGACAGGGTTGGTGTCTGCCCATAACCCTTTTGCCTCCTTTTGTGCTGCGGATTCATATTTGATATAGCCAGGGACAATGGCGTTATCTTCGAACCGATAAACCCACGCATATCCACTGTCCACCATAGAGGCATTGATATCATATCCATCTAACCAGATGGTACCTAACATACGGCCATAGATATCCGTACCATGGTCTATCACGGTAACGATTTTAGTTGCTATAGCTGTGGTTAAGGCCTGTTTTGCTTTTTGGCCAAAAGCCTGTTTAGATTCAGGAGCGTCTATACCATACATCCGTATTTTGATGGTTGTGTTTTGAGCATCCAACGCAGTTATGGTGTCACCGTCAACAATCTTAACCACCTTTGCCTCAAAAGTTGTTGAGTTCCCCCAGGACGCCACTGGGAATACAACAATCATGATGGGCAAAAGTAACTTTGTAAAAAAAAACATCATTTCACCTGAATTTGTTGAGTACAGACATGTATCCACAAGCCTATTTACAGGCAGTATTTTAACAAGTCATTATTTCATGGGCGGGCTTAAAACCAATCTTTTTGCAACTTAAAGGCAGAATAATCACAATAAATTTAGAACCTGAACCAAAAAATAATCCAAATTAAGCGTGTTAATCTATCTCAAAGATATTATTCCTGAGAGAGTTTGGATGAAACGTTACACTCATGATCTTGAGACAGACCTGAATGATGTGGATAAAACACCATCTCTGATCCACAAAACTTTGTTAACAGCTTCGACTATTTATGACCTGAAATATCTGGCTCAGGTATTAAATGATGAAAATGGCAGTAATTGGTCCCGTGCATCCCTTAAACGTCAGGTTACATGCATACCTGAGCATTGTGATCTGAGTATCGCAGATGGACGCTATCTACAGACTTTAATACCTTCACGACCTGCTGATTATGAGGACAGGCACTTTAGCTTTATCGATCTGTTTGCAGGGATAGGTGGACTGCGAAGCGGATTTGATGCCATCGGTGGTAAATGTCTTTTCACGAGCGAATGGAATACTTATTCCAGCCGTACTTACCGGGCGAACTGGTATTGCGATGAGAACGAGCACCGCTTCAATTCAGACATCCGTGACATCACTCTTAGCAACCGGCCCGAGGTTACTGATGACGAGGCATACAAATTTATCGATGCCTCTATCCCGGATCATGATGTTCTTCTTGCGGGATTTCCATGCCAGCCATTCAGCATCGCCGGTGTCAGTAAAAAGAACTCTATGGGTCGCAAACACGGTTTCGAGTGCGACACTCAGGGTACGCTCTTCTTTGATGTGGCCAGGATCATCCGGGCAAAACAACCTGCAATTTTTGTTCTGGAAAACGTAAAAAATCTGAAGAGTCACGATAAGGGTAATACCTTTAACATCATCATGAAAACGCTCGATGAGCTTGGCTACGACGTCGCAAACAGCGAAAGCACGGGCGCGGATGATCCTAAAGTCATCGATGGCCGTCATTTCCGACCCCAGCACCGTGAACGTATCGTCCTTATTGGTTTTCGCCGCGACCTACGTCTGAAAGACGGTTTTACTCTGAGAGATATTAAAGACTTTTATCCGGACAAGCGCCCTTCTCTCTCAGATTTACTGGATCCGAGCGTAGATAGTAAATACATCCTCTCCCCTAAACTCTGGGAGTACTTATACAACTATGCAAAGAAACATGCGGCAAAAGGCAATGGTTTTGGTTTTGGACTAGTAGATCCTTCCAATGTTAATAGTGTCACCAGAACCCTCTCAAGCCGCTATATGAAAGACGGATCTGAAATTCTTATTGATCGGGGCTGGTCTCATGAGCTGGGAGAAACTGATTTCCATAACACATACAACATGGACCGTCGGCCACGCATGCTAACGCCACGTGAATGCAGCAGGCTAATGGGCTTCGATAAACCCGGGGAAAGTGTTTTCCGTATCCCTGTGTCCAATACACAGGCTTACAGACAGTTTGGGAACTCCGTGGTCGTTGATGTCTTTGCGGCCGTCGCCAAACTGCTGAAGTCTCGAATTGAATTTGCAGCCTCCCAGCGCTTGCGGCAGTTTTACGACGAAGTCAGCTGACCTGAGCTCCTTCATCAATTTAAATGCTTAAGATTGTTGTAATAATGTCAGAGGTCAACCATGACGTATTTCGAATCAGCTGAAGGTGAGACGGTATCTAAAGAACGAGCATTACAAGAACTGTCCAGGCATTGCGTTCCCGAAACAGATTTCGAAGAATTCTTTAGCGACATGGGCGTAAAGGAACAGTATGACGCTCAGGAAGTGTTGCTTTGGTTGGGATATTAAACTTCCTGTTTAGGAGACTACTATGAGCCAAAAATTCGCAGTGATGATTGCTTACGACGACGATCCAAACGTCAAAAGGTACTCACCTGACTTTCAAACGCAGGATGAGTTTGCTAAAGGGTGGCAGTCGGCTCTTAAAAAGGCACACCACACCTCAGGTCAAAAATCAGTCATCACCTGCGGATGTCGTGGAAAAGGAGAAAAGCGACTTTATGTTCGTGCTTTACCGAACGGTGATGCCTTTATTCTCGTCAAAGCCGCTAACACGGGCATTGAGCATGATCCTTCCTGTGTATTCTTCTCCCTTGATGCCCGGCATACCGGCCTGAAAGGATATGCGAGTGGTGTGGTCCGGATTACAACCGAAGGTGATATGGCTGTAAGGCTCGGTATCGGTATGACAGAGAAAGATCCTCCTGAAAAATCAGAAGTGCCTCCCCTGCCCCATGTTCAGCGACCAGAAGGAGGTCAGGCCTCAATGACCCTCCTGGGCTTGCTTAGTCTTTTGTGGACAGAGTCTGGTCTGAATGTCTGGTACCCGAAAATGGCAGGGAAACGTAACGATTCACTGGTACGGTATCGTCTGCTTGAAACCGCTAAACAAATTCGTACCGGCAGAGCCTGCATAGGTGACCATTTATTCATTGGTGTACCTGACCCGAAACAACCTGTCGCTCAGTCGCAAATTCAGCGTCTTTCATCACAGGCGATGAGTGATAAACGTCTCATGCTCCTGTCAGTTTTACCTCGCTACGATGCTGAAAAGCATGAGAAGCCACTTAAATTTTTACCCCTGCGGAATTTTGGGGGGCTACCGCTGATTTTTTTCAATTCAGAAGGCCATTGGGATAGCGTAAAGAAACGATTTTCATCGGAGTACGCAGCATGGAAATCCGGGGCGAAAATAGTTGTCTTTGCGTTGACGTCACCAGCTGCGGTAACCGGCAGAGGCCCTTCTGTAAGAGCTCATCAAATTGTGCTGATGCACGTTAGCGAGAACTGGATACCTCTGGACTCCTCCTATGAGGCGGTTGTTGCAGAAAAGCTGGATGCAGAGCACCGGCAGTACGTTAAGCCCATGCGTTATGATGCGAGTATTAGTGAGGTGTTCCCTGACTTCTACCTGCTCGACACAAAAAGCGATAAGCCGTTCCCGATGGAAGTATTTGGTATGGCCACTCCTGCTTATCTGGCCCGAAAGCAACTCAAAAAAGATTATTACAACCGTGAATATGGGCCTTATGGATGGTGGCACTGGGATGCGACCACAGCATCTGAAACTATGGTGCTGCCTCATTTTCCAGAATCACGTAAACCTCTTTCAACTGGCACACCTGCTTAAAATGGAGAAAAAATGTCATACATGCTTTCACTAAGCGAACAGACAAAACTGAACGCTTTCCTGTCAGGGATCCTTGATGATTACAAGACTGGGGTTATCACTCAGATACAAGCTGTTGGTAAAATCGGTAACGTGTTTTCTGCACTGGAAAGTGGAGACTCAAAAAAGGTAGTGCATTTGTTGACTGAAGGACGAAAACTCCTGCGGACGGGCTGAATGTCCGCAGAAGGTCTACTGTGCCAGGGGATGCAGAGAAGTCTATCAACCTGGCTTCATTTATCATGATGTTTTTCTACTACGCGGCTGTTTTGACTTTCCAGTACCTCCCCCTGCCATTGCACCAGTCAATGTATCAATGGTGCCTTTCAGGGATTCTGAGATTGTTTTCTCTGCCTCCAGGGTAGCTTCCAGCTTCATTACTTTGGACTGGAGCGTTTTTAATTCACTGCTTTGTTCAGCCACTTCCGCTTCATAGCCCTGGCTGACCAAAGTTACTTTTTTCAGGTCGGCGCTCAGCGACTCGTTTAGTTTATGGAGTTCAGTAAGCTCGGCATTCACCGCCACCAGGTCACCCTCCTTCCCGGACAGTGCACTTTTCAGCTCAGCACAGAGGTTCTGTGCAGCAATCAATTCCTGTTCAAACCTGTCCCTCTCTGCCTTTGTATCTGACACAGTCTGACTTAACTGGTCGCATTGTCTGGAAAGACCGGCATTATCAGAACGCTGAGTGTTGATCTCTTCGTTCAGCTTTTTTTGATATTCAAGGTGACCAGCGATCTCTGTTTTACGTTCAGCCAGTTGCTGGGAGAGTGAGTCATTTGACTGCTGTGCGAGGCTTAATTCATGCCGTGTGCTATCTAACTGGTGATGGCAGGTTTCGAGTTCTGCTTCGGCAACATTCAGCCTTGTTTCTAACTCCTTGACGGTACTGTCCCGGATCTCTAATCGACCCTGTAGCGCCTGATTCTCAAGTTTCAGCTCATCCATATCGGTAGCGCTTTGCTCAAGCCGCTGTAAAAGCTGCGTTACCTCCTCCTCCAGCTGCATGCTACGTGCTTCAGCTTTTTTAACACTATCACTCTGTATTGCGGTATAGCTTCTACGGTAGTGCCAGGTGATGTACGAGATAATATCGCCGAGTGCAACCTTCACCTCATCGGGTATATCCAGGTAACGGGCCTCTTCAGGAACCTCTTTAACATACTTCTGGTACTCAGCGAACATCTCCTGTGACCTTGCAAACGAGCCGCCAACAGCGTTTCTGAGCCAGTGAACTTTGAAGCTCAGATCGATATTTTCCGGGTTAATTTTTTTCTCTTCGCACAGACGTTCGATTGCATTGAAGTAATCGATCATCGCAATAGATGAGTACCTTGAACGACCCATTTCCTTTGATTTTTCTGTGGATTCGCTGCGGATGTCATTCTGCACCTCTGGCGAGGTAGCATCGTTCAGGCTTTTTTCTTTATCGTTTTCGATCATCATTTTTTTCCTGCGGCCGGAAGCTGGTTTGCAAAATATATGCTGATAAGATCGTTCAGAGCATTCAGAAGCGAGATACTGTCGATACAAATATGAACGTTTCCATTCTCAAACAGGCGACACCGCCAGCCATTCTCATCGCAGACCTCGCCTGTGAAATCTGTATTTCTCATGGCCGTCAGCCTGTCGACCATACTCAGCCCACCGCCGGTTGCAGGTGTTGGAGTATCAGAACAGATGCATACAATATTCTCAAAGTCGCGTAAACAAAAGTGATTGTCCTGCGAGAAACCGTTGTACCTCAGTACGTTCACACCAGGAAAAATCCCCCGAAGAACAAGCTTTTTCGGCATTGTATATTGCCGTGCATTGCTTTTAAAACTTCGGTCAAGCTTGTTGAGAACATCAACGAAACCTTCTGCAAGCGTGTCTCGTCTGTTAGCCAGTGCATGCTGTAATGTTCCCTTAACAATCTCCAGGGAAGCGACGGGCGGATCCGTACGTAGGGATTCGTTAAAGGCTTCTTTTTGCTTATGGTTCCAGTACCGGTCCATACCTATTTCTTCAAAGAGCCTTTTCCACGTTTTACGGTCAATTTCCTTACGCCCCTCCTCGATGGTGCGATCCAGTGACGACGGAAGACCAAATGCGTTGGGCTGCATAATTCTGCTGGTGAAGAGAGAGAGACCGCACAGTTCCGACGCTTCCGAGATTAACCGCATCCCTTCTTCGAATTTCTGCATGGCCATATCCCGGGCGCTGATGAGCTGCCCTGTCCGGCTCGCCGGTACTGGCTCAGAACCCTGGTTTTGAGTCATTTTACACTCCATTTTGGTATGTCAGAACATTTTGATTTGAGCAAAGGTAGGTGTACACAGACATTAAAGTTGTCTCCTTTAACATGAAAAAGACTTTAAAGTTGTCTACTTCTTCAGATAGACCTACTTAACAGGATACTAAGTAGGTCATCTCCTTTCTCGCGTAGCATCTCTCGACGTTCACAGCAGAGGACACGTTTCAAAATGTCATCCAAAATTTTTTTCCATTATCTGACGTTGGGTGATTTTGATGGTCAGCGAGTAGAGGCTTTAACAATGTGGGTTGCCCTGAGCAAAGTAAGGGAAGTAGATGTACCAGAAATGTACGCGTTGCCTTGCATGAAGGGGGGCATCTTAAAGCTCATTGATTAAACAAACTCACTATGCCGCTACAAACAGCCCAAAACCGTCACTTGATAACGTGTTATTTAGATAAATTAATGCTCAGGGCTTTTAGCCAAACTGTCACTTGATGTAAGAATCCAGAACCTTCAGCACAACGTCCAGGTCTTCTTCTCGTTTCTGTTCTTCACTTTCATGAACAATATGTTCAGTCAAATGTCCTTTAATCACTTCACGCAATAAACCATTCACGGCACCACGTATGGCGGCTATTTGTTGCAGTACAGCGGCACATTCGTGAGGTTCATCAAGCATTTTTTTCAGCGCAGCAACCTGCCCCTGGATCTTGCTTGTACGTGCTTTCAGTTTTTGTTTATCGCGGATGGTATGTGACATGTGGGCTCTCACTCTCCTGGATATTTTATGTAACTATACCAGCGTTATTCTACTGGGGGGTAGTATATTTTACTGGGGGGGAGTAGAATCCGGCCTACACTTAATAACCAAGAATGATTCTCATGAACGAATTTACGACACTTCTTCAGCAAGGCAACGCATGGTTTTTCATCCCCAGCGCCATTCTGCTTGGCGCGCTTCATGGACTGGAGCCCGGGCACTCCAAAACAATGATGGCAGCATTCATCATTGCTATAAAAGGCACCGTACGTCAGGCCGTGATGCTGGGTGTCGCGGCAACATTGTCGCACACTGCAGTCGTATGGCTGATTGCTTTTGGAGGGATGTATATCAGTAATAAATTTACCGCAGAATCAGCCGAACCCTGGCTACAGATGGTCTCTTCAGTGATCATCCTTGGTACGGCTTTTTGGATGTTCTGGCGAACCTGGAGCGGTGAGAAAAACTGGCTGGAGGGAATGCAGGAGAATGAACATCATCACCATGACGAAACAAGGTTGATCGATACTGGCCATGGAAAAGTTGAACTGTCCATTTTTGAAGAAGGACAACTTCCCCACTGGCGGCTACGCACTCTTAGTGGCCAAAGATGGGCTTCTGAAGATATCTCATTAACCACACTTCGGGAAAACAGTACGATCTCTCAGACTTTTGAATTTGTTGATCATGGTGATTATCTGGAGTCAACATCTCCCATCCCTGAGCCTCACAGTTTCAACGTACGTCTGTCTCTGGGACATCGTGGTCATGTCCATGACTATGATGTGGCGTTCGCTGAACACGACCATGACCATGACCACTCTGAGCTTGATGGGCTGGATGTGAATTCGAAAGAGTATCAGGACGCTCACGAACTGGCTCATGCCAATGACATAAAACGCCGCTTCGACGGGAAAGAAGTAACCAACGGGCAAATCCTGATATTTGGACTGACAGGAGGGCTTATCCCTTGCCCGGCAGCTATAACTGTATTGTTGATCTGCCTTCAGCTTAAAGCGCTTACGCTGGGTGCCACACTGGTTGTTTGTTTCAGTATCGGCCTGGCATTGACCCTCGTAACGGTTGGAGTGGGTGCGGCGATCAGCGTTCGTCAGGTCGCCAAACGCTGGAGTGGCTTCAATACCATCGCCAGAAGAGCCCCCTATATTTCAAGCGCCCTGATTGCTGCTGTTGGGATTTACATGGGTATACATGGCTGGAATGGGCTGGTGCATTAACACCGGTACTGATGACACACACTCTGGGTACTTACAAAGTACATCCTAAGCGCCACCGTTGAGGTTATGAGCAGAAAAACCCGGAATATAAAGCTGCTCTTTCCGGGACTTGTTGCTGAGGCAGGGATTAAGTAACTGATTAAATCCATTCCCATAAGACTCAATGATAAATGAAAGAATAAAAAAAACGCTCCCGGACGGGAGCGTAAGCCAGTGACTTCGGCGTCAAATGAGGGTCTAACAAGTGGAGCTGCGGGTTAATTCTGGGTGATCTGGCTGCGATGCTTTTCAGCCTGCTGCTGATGAATAACGGAAGACTGACCATTATTCGCCTTCTCGTGCACAACAGCGGCTTTTTCATGCTCGTTCATTTCTGAAAATGACGTTGCTGATTCGTTGGTGGCCCCTGGTTTGCCTTTCATCATTTTTTTATGCATCTCCGCCATGTCCTGGTGGGCAGAAGCGTTGCCGTTTTGCATCATTTCATGGGACATTGCAGCCTGATCGTGTCCGCTCATATCCATCATTGTCATACTGTCTCCCTGAACAGCGCTTTTTTCAGAGGTTGACTGCATCTGATGGGCGGGTGCCTGGGCATTATTTACCTGGTCATGCATGTTCATTGTCTCTGCAGCCATGGCGGATGAAGCGACAGCCATAATGGCAACAAATGATACAAGGATCTTTTTCATGGTTGGGTCTCCGGTGTTTTCATACCCAAACAATCAACGGCTTATAACAGAGAAAGCATTTGATCTCAGGGCGGGTTATTCATCACTCCAGGAACCAGGCGATTGCGTTATCACTCTGCTCCTGATTTATGTATGATTATAAAAAACCGCCTCTGTTTATCGCGTGACTGAATGATGACAATTTTGTCACCTTCCAGGTTTCTCCTGAAGAACGGGATTAATCCATTAACAGGCGCACACTGAACACAATTTCCCGCCCCTGCTGTTCTGCTGACAGCTCGCCGCCATGAGCATGAATGATCGACCTTGTAATTGATAATCCCAGCCCCGCGCCTTCCGTGTTGTGGACCCTTGATGAATCAGCTCGATAGAACCGATCAAACAAACGTTCCAGATTAGCGGGAACCTGGCCGGACATCGTATTCGTAATCATCACGTTCACACAGTCACTGTCACGCTCAAGGTGTATCGCTGTACAGGTGTTATCGGGAGAATACTTGATTGCATTGGAAAGCAGGTTACTGAAAGCACGTCGCAGCATATCGCTGTCTCCGGCAACAACGCCCTCTCCTTCAACGGTGATTGTCTTTCCTGTTTCGTCTGCCAGAGGCTCGAACAGCTCACGTAATTCATTCAGTTCGGCGGCCAGATCCACATCATGTTTATCCAGCTGCAGCAGACCATGCTCTGAACGTGCCAGAAAAAGCATATCACTGGTCATTCGTGACAACCTTTTCAGTTCTTCCAGGTAAGCGAATAAGATTTCGCGGTAATGCGAAACATCCCTTTCCTTAGCCAGTGCAAACTGCGTCTGCATCATCAGATTACTGACCGCTGT
>NZ_PQGD01000044.1 GCF_002915575.1 Superficieibacter electus | reverse complement strand
AATTGTTCGAGGATACTGCTATTTGTCTCTATACCGGGAACGGTGCGCCTATCGCTTTACTCTGGAAGACTCTGTATATGTTGATGCCACGTATCAGGGGCGGGGCATTGGAAAAATGCTGCTATCCCGTGCAGTAGGATGGGCAGAAGCCCGTGGTTTTCGGCAACTTGTAGCGGTGGTGGGGAACAGTGAAAATACTGCCTCCCTTGCTCTTCACCGCGCTGCAGGCTTCAGCATCACTGGCACCCTCAGGTCTGTAGGATTCAAGCATGGGCGCTGGCTCGATACGGTTATCCTGCAGCGTACGCTCGGGCATGGCGACGCTACGCTTCCGGAAAGTACAGAATGACACAAGGATATCTGACAGGCCGCACCATTTTCTGCATCGGCATGACGCAGCTTATCAACTGGGGTATTACGTTCTACATGCCGGGTGTCTTCGGAGCCGCCATCATGGCGGAAACAGGCTGGTCTTCCGGTGAGACATTCTCCGGCCTGAGCGTTGCCATGCTCGTTATGGGGCTGGTTTCACCGCTTATCGGTCCCGTAATGGCCCGTACCGGTGGACGCACCCTGATGATGGCGGGAACTTTGGCTATAACCATCGGGTGTTTTCTGATGGCGTTTACCTATTCAACATTAGCGTGGGATGCCGTCTGGATCCTGACAGGCGCGGGCATGCGGCTTGCTCTGTATGACGCCGCTTTTGCCATGCTTGTGGAAACCGCAGGCGCAGAGGCTCGCAAGGCAATCTCTCTGGTCACCCTGCTGGGCGGTCTCGCGTCGGCCGCTTTCTGGCCTGCTGGCGCAGCGCTTCTTCACGTCACCGACTGGCGGCATGCCGTCATCATTTATGGCTGTGCGGGCCTGCTGAGCCTGTTTTTTTTAACTGCCGTTCCGGCAGGCAGTCGGGTAAAACTTCCCGTAACAGGGCGATCCGGCCATTCGGCTGACGCAACAGCAACATCAGAGGACACAAAAGCACTCATCAGCGGCCTGTGGTATGCCACTCTGATAGCGTTGATAAGCTTTGTCTCCACCGGCGTGTCCACACATTTTCCCCGGATACTGGCCTCTTATGGCGTGCCTGCTCTGGCTGGCATGCTGTGGGGAGTGGGGCAGTTAGGTGCCCGTCTGCTGGGTGTAGTTTCAGGTGCACGAATCTCCGCGATACGCCTGAACCTTATAACCGGTATCCTGCTTCCCCTCTGTTTTCTGACCGGCCTTGCAGGCAGCATTACTCCTGTGGCTACAGCCTTTTTCGTTCTGGGCTATGGGGCCGTAAACGGACTGAATACGATCGTGAAGGCCGTACTTCCTCTTGTGCTGTTTGATCCGCAGCAGTACGCCCGCAAAACAGGAATACTGATGTCGCCGGCATTTTTTCTCGCGGCACTGGCTCCGTCTGCGTATGCCATACTGCTGGAGCGCTACGGTATACCCGGCACGCTGCTTTTTTCCTTCATCCTGACCCTGATCATTACGGCGATTTCTGTGGTCCTCTGGCAGCGTCATTCTGGCTCTGTTGTGCAGAACCGGGACCATGGAGCATCTACCCTTCACGAAAAAAATGTTTGACGGCTTCCATATTTCTATTATTCTGGAAATATAGTTAAAGGAGGCCGCATGGATTTACACACCGCAGCAAACGCACTTCGAGAACTGGGCCACCCGACACGTCTCCGCATATACCGGGAGCTGGTCAGGGCTGGTCATGAAGGCCTGCCGGTTGGCGAACTGCAGAAGCACCTTGAGATTCCTGCCTCCACGCTCAGCCATCATCTTTCAGCGCTGATGTCCGCTGGACTCATAAGCCAGGAACGGCAGAGTCGTACCTTGTTCTGCAGACCTTGCTATGCGCAGCTTGAGCAGCTGATGGCTTTTCTCACTGAAGAGTGCTGCGCCGGTGGCAGTAGCTGCAGCCTGTCTACCGAGATTTCCCATAAAGAGACTCCATTGTGAATAACGTGAATGATGCCCTGAACAATATCGATCTGACACTCCTGGATACGCCCCTTTCGGAAGAGAAATTAAAGGCCGAAGAGGTGGCGCATCCGCCCCGCATACTGATGCTCTACGGTTCGCTTCGGGAGCGCTCTTACAGCCGACTCACCACGGAAGAGGCCGCACGGCTGCTGACGGCCATGGGCGCGGAGGTGAAGTTATTCAATCCGTCCGGCCTGCCGCTGCCGGATGATGTACCTGAGACGCATCCGAAGGTCGCAGAGCTGCGCCAGCTAGTGCTCTGGTCTGAAGGGATGGTCTGGTGCTCTCCTGAGCGTCACGGTGCCATGACCGGCATCATGAAGACGCAGATTGACTGGATACCGCTGACGTCCGGGGCGGTCCGGCCCTCGCAGGGGAAAACCCTTGCTGTCATGCAGGTCAGCGGAGGCTCACAGTCTTTCAACGCCGTAAACCAGATGCGTATTCTTGGGCGCTGGATGCGGATGATCACTATCCCGAACCAGTCATCCGTTGCAAAAGCCTGGGCCGAGTTTGATGAGGACGGCCGCATGAAGCCTTCTCCGTATTATGACCGCATAGTGGACGTCATGGAGGAACTGATGAAGTTCACCCTGCTGACGCGCGGTCGTAGTGGTTATCTCACCGACCGCTACAGCGAAAGGAAGGAGAGTGCTGCGCAGCTCTCTGAGCGGGTAAACCAGCGCAGCATATAAAAAAGCCGGCATCTGCCGGCTTTTTCACATTTTCCCTGTCACAGCCAAGGGAAACATCAGTGGCTGACGCGATTCCCTTGCTCATCAATGACTGCTTCGCCGTCCTCTTTGGTAAACGCTCCCTTCTGCGGGTCCGGCAGTATGCCCAGAACCACTTCGGAGGGGCGGCAGAGCTTCGTTCCCAGCGGCGTCACCACCACCGGACGATTAATGAGGATCGGATGAGCCAGCATCGCATCGAGCAGTTCTTCATCGCTGAACCGGTCTTCAGCCAGGCCGAGCTGCTCGTAGGGATCGGTATTTTTACGCAGCAGGGCACGCACGCTAATGTCCATGTCCGTAATCAGCTTTTTCAGCTCGTCGCGCGACGGCGGTGTTTCCAGATACAGAATCACCGTGGGCTCGGTGCCGCTGTTGCGGATAAGCGCCAGGGTATTGCGGGACGTCCCGCAGGCCGGATTGTGATAAATGGTAATGTCAGTCATGAGCGTTACTCCATAAAGGCGCTGCACAGGCACAGCTCCGGGGTTAAGGTTAAACAGACAGGCGCAGGGCCAGCGCAGCCAGCGTCACAAACAGTACCGGCAGGGTCATCACGATGCCCACGCGGAAGTAGTAGCCCCAGCTGACGGTTATGTTTTTCTGTGCCAGGACGTGCAGCCACAGCAGGGTAGCGAGGCTACCGATAGGGGTGATTTTCGGACCGAGGTCGCAGCCGATGATGTTGGCGTAAATCATCGCCTCCTTCACCACGCCCTGAGCGGTGCTGCCGTCAATGGAGAGCGCGCCAACCAGCACGGTAGGCATGTTGTTCATGACTGATGAAAGCGCCGCCGTCAGAAAGCCGGTGCCGAGCGTTGCGCCCCAGACGCCATGCTCGGCAAACCGGTTCAGGGCGGCAGAAAGGTAATCAGTTAGCCCGGCATTGCGTAGTCCGTATACCACCAGGTACATGCCCAGCGAGAAGATAACGATCTGCCAGGGCGCACCTTTCAGTACCTTTCCGGTATCAATCACATTGCCTTTCCGGGCTACCAGCCAGAGAATAAACGCCGCCACCGCGGCCACAAGGCTGACCGGCACGCCGAGTGGTTCGAGGGCAAAGAAGCCGATCAGCAGCAGGATGAGAACAATCCAGCCGGTTTTAAAGGTACGCGCATCGCGAATGGCCTCACGCGGCGCCTTCAGCTTCGCCAGGTCGTAAGTGTCCGGGATGTCCCTGCGGAAAAACAGGTGCAGCATCACCAGCGTGGCGGCCACGGACGCGATATTCACCGGCACCATCACCGAGGCATACTCGCTGAAACCCAGTTTAAAGAAGTCTGCCGTGACGATGTTGACCAGGTTTGACACGATGAGCGGCAGGCTGGAGGTATCGGCGATAAACCCGGCCGCCATCACAAACGCCAGCGTGGCCCCGGGGCTGAAGCCCAGCGCCAGCAGCATGGCGATAACGATCGGCGTCAGAATTAGCGCGGCTCCGTCATTGGCAAACAGCGCCGCCACTGCCGCACCCAGCAGAACGATATACGTGAACAGCAGCCGGCCCCTGCCGCCTCCCCAGCGGGAAACGTGCAGCGCGGCCCATTCAAAAAAGCCGGACTCATCGAGCAGCAGGCTGATAATGATGACCGCAATAAACGTGGCCGTGGCGTTCCAGACAATCTGCCAGACCACCGGAATATCCCCGATTTGTACTACGCCGGTCAGCAGCGCCAGCGCGGCGCCGATAACGGCACTCCAGCCAATACTGAGTCCTTTCGGCTGCCAGATAACCAGTACCAGCGTCAGAATAAAAATCGCACCCGCCAGAAACATACCCTCTCCTTCTTAATTATAACTGCCCGTTGAAGCGGGCTGCTAACTGTACCCTGTAAATATATGCGTTTAATCGAATGTGTTTAGATAAAATTTTTACATGCAGACAGCTTTGCCGTTGGTGGTTGCGTTATCACGCTCAGCCTGCTGACTGAGATGAAGAATTTCATCCCGCTGACACAGATATGCCTGCTCAATGACCGCTGCTGCCCACGCAGGCATGTGTGGCGATAACCGGTAATGGATCCACTTGCCGTCGCGCCTGTCGATAAGCAGTCCACTCTCTCTGAGCAGGGCCAGGTGCCGCGATATTTTTGGCTGTGTTTCTTTCAGGATAGATACAAGCTCGCAGACGCAAAGCTCCCCTTTTTCGCGCAACAACAGCACCAGGCTGAGCCGGGTTTCGTCAGAAAGATTCTTAAAAAGTTGCAGGGGCAGCAGTGACGGCATAATTTCTCCTTCGTGGCGGACAGCAACAAGTCTCGTCTGCTGCAGACGAAAGGTCAACTTTATATTTATAAATTCATATATGTTTTGACGTGCTTACAGGCTTTTCAGTACAGCTTAATGAGGGAATAGCGGTTAAACGATATCACACAGATTTTAACGGCAGCACACTTTCAGCTGCCTTAATGGTCGGGCATGACGAAGTAACATCACAAAAAAAGCCTGTTTCTTTAGTGAACCGTTCTACTTATGGCAGAAAGCAGCATCAGTAAGAGTGGCTTCCGGCCAGATGACCTGCAGTGATAACCGGCACGATATCCTCAGGCTCTTCTGCCTGCTCCAGTTCGCGCAGAATACCGCAGTCCCGTGTTGCCCGGTTGGCATTGCAGTGGCTGTGGAGCTCAAATAGTTGTTTTTCCAGCATATTTAGTTCACGAATACGGGCCTGAACGTGGTTCAGATGTTCATTTATCAGGGCATTAACCGTACCGCAGTCTGCGTCTGGCTGGCTGCGCGCCTGCAGCAACACCCGGATTTCTTCATGGGTCATATCGAGCGCCCGGCAGCGCCGGATAAACATAAGCCTTTCGAGATGTGCGCTATCGTAATGGCGGTAGTTATTAGTCTGGTCCCGCAATGCGGCCTGCAGAAGCCCCTCTCGCTCATAATAACGTACCGTCTCTACAGGACATCCCGCCTGGCGGGCCAGTTCACCAATTTTCATATCACACCTCTTCTGAGCTTGACCCTGTAGTTACATCAGGGTCTTTAATGCCAGTATACGTTATGAACGGGATAAAAAAATGAGTGACTGCTGCAGTAATAAAAAATGTGGATCAGCCGCAACCGGAGAGGAGGCGTCTGTTAAAAATACCGCCACTGCCCCGACTGAGGCTTCAGGGAAAATGCCACCAAAAACGACTCAGACCACACCGGCCTGTTGCAGCACCGGGAGCTGCTGCTCAACGGACGGCCTGAGCCAGATGTCCGAACCGGTTGCAGAGCTTCCCCGCAACGATGACGTTCAGACGCGTCTGCGCATCATGCAGATGGACTGCCCGACGGAGGAGACGCTCCTCCGAAAAAAACTGGCAAAATTACCTGCCGTCAGCAATCTTGAATTCAATCTGATACAGAGGGTGCTTACCGTGACCCATACACCGCAGGCGCTGGAACCGGTTCTGCAGGCGGTGCGCTCGCTGGGTTTTGACCCGGAACCGATTGATAAAGCAATGCAGCCTGAAGGCAGCTGCTGCTCAGGCCGTGAGGCGGAAAATACCGGCGGTTCCTGCTGCTCGCCTGCCCCTGTCACATTCGGTGAGCTGCAGACGCAGCAGGTGACCGCTGACGGGGTGCGTACCAGTATCAGGATCATGCAGATGGACTGCCCGGTTGAAGAGGGCATGATCCGTAAAAAGCTGGACGGCATGTCAGCCGTCAAGGAACTGGATTTCAATCTTATGCAGCGTGTACTGACGGTGGTTCACGCACCGGATACGCTGGAGCCGGTTCTGGCCGCCATTCGTTCTCTGGGCTTTGAACCTGAACTTCCTGACAGTAATGGCCGGCACGCGGTCACTGAGGAAAAGAAAAAACACTGGTGGCCGCTCGCGCTTGCCGGTGTGGCGGCAATCGCCGCCGAAGCCATGCACTGGGCGGGCATGCCGGAATGGCTGGAAGCGGCTCTTGCTCTGGCTGCCGTTGCGGCCTGTGGCCTGTCCACGTACAAAAAAGGCTGGATTGCTCTTCGCAACGGCAACCTGAATATCAACGCCCTGATGAGTATTGCCGTCACCGGGGCGCTGGCGCTCGGACAGTGGCCTGAAGCCGCCATGGTAATGGTGCTGTTCACGATTGCGGAACTGATTGAAGCGAAATCTCTTGATCGCGCCCGCAATGCCATCGGCTCTCTGATGAAGCTGACGCCTGAAACGGCCACGGTTCAGCAACCGGACGGCTCCTGGAAAGAAACTGAGGCCAGGTCTGTATCCCTTAACAGCGTGGTCAGGGTAAAACCGGGCGAGCGTATCGCTCTCGACGGCACGGTGGTCCGGGGCAGGACCGCCATTAATCAGGCACCTATTACCGGCGAAAGTCTGCCGGTGGATAAAGGGGAAGGTGACCCGGTCTTCGCCGGGACGGTCAACGGCTCCGGTGGCTTTGAGTACCGTGTAACGGCCGCTGCCGGAAATACCACGCTGGCGCGTATCATTCATGCCGTGGAGGAAGCGCAGGGGGCAAAAGCCCCTACGCAGCGCTTTGTTGATCGCTTTGCACAAATTTATACCCCTGTGGTGTTTGCTATTGCCGTCGCAGTTGCCGTTCTCCCACCGCTGATTGCAGGTGAAAGCTGGCAGGAGTGGATTTACAAGGCGCTGGTGATGCTGGTTATCGCCTGCCCCTGTGCGCTGGTCATTTCCACGCCAGTGACCATTGTCAGTGGCCTGACGGCAGCAGCCCGCCGGGGGATATTGATCAAGGGCGGCGTTTATCTTGAAGAAGGCCGAAAGCTGAAGTGGCTGGCGCTCGACAAGACCGGCACCCTGACGCACGGTAAGCCGGTACAGACGGATGCGATTATCTATACCGGGGTGGCAGAAGATGAGGGGCGCAGTCTGGCTGTGAGCCTGGCAGGTTACTCCGATCATCCGGTTTCGCAGGCTGTATCGGCGGCATCAGATGGCATTCAGCGTTATGAAGTGGAAAACTTTGAGGCTCTGCCAGGCCGCGGCGTGCGCGGCGTCATCAACGGTCAAACCTACAGTCTGGGCAATCTGAGGCTGGCTGAAGAAACGGTGCGCTGTCCGGAAGCGGTCAGGGCTGCACTAACGGAACTGGAGACCGGGGGTAAAACGGTCATCATGCTCTGTGACACTCATCAGGTGCTAGGGCTGTTTGCGGTGGCTGATACGGTGAAGGAAAGCAGCCGCGAGGCGATAAGTCAGTTGCATAGTCTGGGTGTTAAAACGCTCATGCTGACCGGAGACAATGCGCACACTGCGCAGGCCATTGCCGGTCAGGTTGGTATCGATGAGGCGCGGGGGGATCAACTGCCGGAAGATAAACTGCGTGCTGTAGAAACATTTACGGCGCAGGGCACGACCGGCATGGTGGGCGACGGCATCAATGATGCACCGGCGCTGGCCCGCGCCGATATCGGCTTTGCCATGGGTGCAATGGGCACGGATACCGCCATCGAGACTGCCGATGTGGCCCTCATGGATGATGATTTGCGTAAAATTCCGGCTTTTGTCCGACTCTCCCGGCAGACGTATAACATTCTGGTTCAGAATATCGTTATGGCTATTGGGATCAAGGCAGTGTTCCTGGCCCTGACCATTGCAGGTATGGGGACCATGTGGATGGCCGTATTCGCGGATGTGGGGGCAAGCCTGCTTGTCGTGGCAAACGGTCTGCGCCTGTTGCGTAAGTAACCTGTCTGGCTGCTCTTCCGGTAAAGACAGGCACCTGAAAATAGCCGCTAATCTGCACTCCGATAAAGGAAGAGAGTATGAAACCGCGTAACATGATTTTATTGCTGATGCTCGCAGTCGTGTTTCCGGCAACGGCTGCGCAGGCAGTACACGGAAACCATGCCGGAATGTCACCGTCTTCTGAGGCCTATATGGACGGCATGAATAATATGCACGAAGGAATGATAAAGGCCGTACAGGACCCGGATGCAGACAGGGCATTTGCCAGGAGCATGATTGAACATCACAAAGGAGCCATTGCCATGGCCGAAACGGAACTCCGTTATGGTAAATCACCGGCAATGCGGAAGATGGCTGAAAGCATTATCAGCGCCTAGAAAGAAGAAATACGGCAGATGGAAGTATGGCTCAGTAAATAAGCTCTTTTTTATTACTTTCGTTACGGCGTAGCAGCTCCTTACTACGCCGTCCTTCACACACATAAAGTGAATTCCGGTCAGGGCCTGCTACAGAATACGTGGGATATCTGTTTTCATAAGAGCGGCGTTCAGTTTTTCCACATCACCTTCTATTACTTCTTTCTCATCGGGCGTCAGTGGCACTTCTTCAAGATAATGTTTTACCGATGCCTTACTTTCCAGTAACAGTCCTCTTGCACTTCTCTTTGGCAGATTAAAATCACATCCGATGCATGCCATACGGTGCGGGCAACTGCTCCAGAAGGGATTAGTACAGAAAGAGTCGCCCAGATCATAATATGTCGCAGGTCCCGTGAGGCTGGTTGCTGCGGGGTCATGATCAATCAGCACGCTTATCATGTGCGCTACCCGGTCAGCTTTAACAAAAGAGGCAGCAAGCTGCGTCGGGCGTATTCGAATATAATGCATGGTGGATTGCGGCGAAGAGTGTCCTGACCACTGCATCAGCTCGTATAAAGACATGCCCTGAGGAACACTGGCCAGGGCAGTTACGGCCGATGCGCGTCCCCTGTGGCTGGTAATGGGGCCCCGGCTGTCTTCCTCAGGCACTCCTGCCCGGGCACAGAGAACCGGAATAACGGTGCGGTTTATTATGTCTCTTCCCACCGGTTTGCCCCGGTACTGAAACAGAAAACGGACTTTTTCACCGGTGCGTTCATCCGTCAGAGCTGCCTGTTCTTCTGGTCGTTCTGCCAGCCAGATATCGACATACTTTTTCACCACTGCAGAAACCGGCTTAACAAAGGCTTTAGATGTCTTGCCGGCCGGCACGTTCAGATAGCAAAGAGTCCCGGCAGGAATGGTACTGCCGTCGTCCCGGTTAATATCTTCCGATTGTGGAATGATGCAGCCAGCGGTCAGGCGCATCAGCTCATTCTGACGCAGCCCTGCATGCGTCCAGATGACTGCCATAGCCTGCAGCATAGAGAGGGGGTAGTGAATTTCACTGAGCAAATCTTCCTGACGCAGATTCAGGCTTGCCCAGACCAGTTTCAGCCATACAGGATCATCAATAACACGCGGATTGACGCCCTGACGAAAGAGCGGTGTATCAGGTGTGGAGAGATGGCGGGCCGGACTGAATTTCAGACGTCCCCATTCCCAGAGTTCGTAGTCAAACATAAAACGACGAACGGCATACACGAAACCGGCACGGGAATTTGGCAGCATGGGCTCTCCGGAACGTGGAGAGCGGCGCACCCCACGTTCTGTACCCAGTGAAAGTTCATCAACCTTCATTCTTCCGATTGCAGCAATGAAGCTGGCGCAGATCTCCATTGTCCAGTCGGACGGCGAGCGAATTTCCGGATGCTCGCGGGCGAGCCACAGACCGCAGCGGAGGATAAAGCTGTACTGGCTCTCTCTGGACCGGGGCCGAAGCACCGACGTTTCTCTCCAGCGCCGGCACCACGTTACCCACTCTGTGGCAATATTTTCTGTGGGTTTTTCGTGCCACTCACGGTAATTGCGCATACGTACGGCACTTTTGAGGATGCCCATTGCGGCCAGCGCATGTGAAACTCTGCCTACTGTTCGTGCAATTCCCCGATCGTGATAATTCTGCGCGCGCCACAGGAGTTCAGTTGTGAAGCTTTCAAGCTCAGGATTATTGTTCATCATCATCAGTATGCCCAGCAGGGCTGACAGGGCGTTTTTCTGGTTCTGTCGTTTGTATCCCAGCGAGACAAGCGTATCAGTCAGCCGGTTGAGTTCCTGAATGAAAATGTCCCGGCCATAGATGGCACAGGCGTACAACGACGGAGCACCATGATGCGGCAGGTCGAACGGTGAGGGAAACGGGCCAAGATGGAAGGCAAATGCCGCAATAAGGGGCCTGCCGGAACGGTGCTGCAGGCACAACGTCAGCCACTTTTCCGAATCCCACAGCCAGCAGGGTTTCCTTGTCCGGTGTATTTCCGCCAGCACGACAGGAATGATAATCCTGACGAGTCTGTCACTCGTACCGCTGCGGGCGGCAATATCCTGAAGTGGCCGCAGTAAAGATGACAGCGGACCTTGCTTGCTCAAAGCAGAGATACGTTTGTGCCCTGTGCTTAATGCCTCAAGCTCTTCAATGCTTAACACATTATTCAGCTGATAATCTGAACGCCTGAAGGGGACATAAATTTTATGAATTCCTGTTTCTGCTTTCATCACACGGCTCCCGCCTGAAAGATAAGCCCTGCAATCTTACGGTCGGTTTCAGCGACGGCAGCAGCCATGCGGGCAGCCATATCCGTTCCCGACAGATGAATATAAATTTGTGTTGTACGTGGGTCCCTGTGCCCTGCATAAGTAGCCAGTTCATGCAGTTTCCATCCGGCCCGTGCCAGATGCGTCAGCCGGAGGTGACGAAAAGTATGCGTGGTGATGTCTGGCTGATCAGTCTCTGCCGCCCATTTCCGTACGGTTTTACTCCAGCTCCAGAAAGAGAGAGGAGCGCCGTAATTACGGTCAGAGACGGAACGGAACAAAGCACCGCCTGACCAGCCTTCCAGCCGTAGCTTTTGAAAATGGTTTGCCAGTACCGGCGCAACGTCGGCGCTATAGCAGACCATTCTTTCCCGTCTGTTTTTCGTCGTTTCTGCCCGGATGCGTATCAGGCGATGAGCCAGGTCAATGTCCTCAAGCCTCAGAGCCGTCACTTCAGTACGTCGGAGCGCCCCATAATAAGCCAGAGCAAGCATCAGTCGGTCACGCAGAGGCGCTGCAGAAACGTGTTTCAGGAACCTGAGCCACTCCCCGTCATCGGGAATAACGGGGAGTCGGTTGATACGTGGGATCAGGCCGCGTCCGGTATAAATGGCACCAGGCAAACCCGAACGGGGTAACGGGTTGAGACTGCAAATATCCTGATAAACCAGAAAGTCATACCAGAGACGAAGAGCTGAAAGGCGCAACTGGAGCGTGGCGCTTGCAACGGACGACGGCATATCAGGGAGCTGAGGTCGGATATATCCTGCAATGTCTTCAAAGGAAGCTCTTTCAGGAGCAATGTCGTGTATTTCACAGAAGGCAAAAAAATGCGTCAGGGCACTTCGATAGGCTTTAATAGTTGCGCTGGCTCTTCCTAAATTCGAAAGAATTGTAAGCCACTGCTCAGTCAGCAGAAGAGCAGATGCGGAATGCATGGAAGTGTTCACGGCCTTCCCCTTTCAGTTCATAACAACTGATTAAAGTTTATACCGAAGATGTTGCATTCCATTTAACTTACTA
>NZ_PQGD01000043.1 GCF_002915575.1 Superficieibacter electus | reverse complement strand
GTGGCGCTGCGCTTACCGGGCCTGCGGGGTGTACGGAGTACTCCCTCTCCCTCAGGGAGAGGGCCGGGGTGAGGGTGGTCAGTGCCACTCGCCCGGTGGTTTTATCCGACATTATCCTGCAAGCTGCGAGCGTACATGCGCCCCTCAGCCGCCAGTGCCAGCAGGTTAGGGTCCATCTCGCGGTTGCGGGCAAAGACGATGGCGATAAGCTGCTGCATCTGATACGGCTGAGAAAGTTTCTGCAATTGTACCGAGCCTTCATACATTTTCTTCATGCGTCCCGGCATCAGGGTAAAGCCGACGCCCGCCTGCACGAGGCTGAGCATCGAGAAGATATCGTTAACCCGGGTGACAATTTCCGGCTCAAAACCCGCAATATGAAACGCTTCCTGAAAGCCAGCGTAGGTGGCAAACCCTTCCGCCAGCGAAACAAATTTCTGGTCATGGTAATCGCGGAGATCGGCCAGTTTTTTGCTGTCCAGCGATGCGCTGGCAGGCGCGGCGAGGTAAATGTCATCGTGAAACAGCGGCAAGACTTCAAGGCTATTACGGTCGATCTCACTTTCAGAAATCGAGATGAGGATCGCATCCAGTACGCCATCTTCCAGCATCCGTAATAACGTCTCATTCGATCCCATCGTCAGATCCATTTCCAGATCCGGACGGCGTAATTTCATGCCCATAATCAGACGCGGCACGGTTTCCAGCGTCAGCGAGTAGAGCGTGCCAACGCGCAGACGCCCCTGACCAATCCCGGCGGTTCTGCGTGTTTCTTCCAGCCCGCGCGCCATGAGTTGAGTGATCTCCTGACAATATTCCAGCAGCGTCTCCGCGGCGGGCAGCGGCATCAAGTTGCGGCCCTTATGGATAAACAGCGGACAGCGGACATTCTCTTCCAGCGTGTGCAGCGCACGATGCACGCTGACGCCGCTTAGCGCCAGCGCCTCGGCGGTGCGGGCGATGTTCCCCTTCTCCATAAAGGTCATGAAGATGGCAAGCTTGCGAAAAGTTATATCGCTGGCGATATCCGGGATCATCTGTGGCCGCTCCATGTGAGAAAATTAGTCGCCCTGAGTCATGGCTTCCAGTTGTTCATGCGCCTCCAGCCAGGCCATTTCACACTCCTCAAGGCCCGATTTCGCGCTGGCCTGCTGTTGCAGGCATTCCGTCAGTTCAGCTTTACGGCTTTGATCGTACAGTTCGCTGTCGCCCAGCTTTTCTTCCGCCTTCGCCAGCTGCGCATTGAGTTTTTCCATCTCTTTTTCCAGACGGGCGATCTCTTTGCGCAGCGGCTGCGTCAGGGTGCGCAATTCCGCTTCACGACGCTTCTGATCTTTACGCGCCTGAGCACTGTTGGCGTTGTCTTTAGAAGGGTCTTCAGGCTGGCTTTCCTGCTTCTGAACGTCGCTCAGCCATTTCTGGTAATCTTCCAGATCGCCATCGAACGGTTCGACTTTACCGTCATGCACCAGATACAAGTCGTCAGTGGTGGAGCGCAGCAGGTGACGGTCGTGCGAGACAACCACCAGCGCGCCTTCAAACTCAATCAGCGCCTCGGTCAGCGCCTGACGCATGTCGAGGTCGAGATGGTTAGTCGGTTCATCAAGCAGCAGCAGGTTTGGCCGTTGCCAGACAATCAGCGCCAGCACCAGACGCGCTTTTTCGCCGCCAGAGAAGCGTGCGGTCTGCTCGGTGACTTTATCGCCCTGGAAGCCGAAGCCGCCAAGATAGTCGCGCAGTTTCTGCTCCAGCTCCTGCGGTGCCAGCCGTGCCATATGCTGTAACGGTGATTCATCCGCGCGTAAAAATTCCAGCTGATGCTGGGCGAAATAACCCAGCTTGATGCCCTTCGCCAGGCCGATTTCACCGTGCGTCGGGGCCAGCTCACCGGCCAGCAGCTTAATCAGCGTTGATTTACCTGCGCCGTTGCGGCCAAGAAGACCAATACGCGAACCGGGAACCAGATTCAGCTTGATCGAATCGAGGATTGTGCGCTCGCCATAACCCGCGCTCACCTTTTCCATTTTCAGCAGTGGATTGGGCAGGCTTTCCGGCGCGCGGAAGCTGAAGTGGAACGGGTTATCAACATGCGCCGGGGCGATAAGCTCCATTCGTTCCAGCATTTTCACCCGGCTTTGGGCCTGTTTTGCCTTGCTGGCCTTGGCTTTAAAGCGGTCGATAAAGCTTTGCAGATGCGCCACGCGCTGCTGCTGGCTTTCATACGTCGCCTGCTGCTGGGCGAGACGCGTAGCGCGCTGGCGCTCGAAGGAACTGTAGTTGCCGGTGTATTCAAACATCGACTGCTGTTCGATGTGGATAATTTTGTCCACTACCGGGTCGAGAAAGTCGCGGTCGTGGGAAATCAGGATCAGCGTGCCCTGGTAGCTTTTCAGCCAGCGTTCCAGCCAGATCACCGCATCAAGATCGAGGTGGTTAGTCGGTTCATCAAGCAGCAGCAAATCGGAGCGGCAAATCAGCGCCTGCGCGAGGTTGAGACGCATTCGCCAGCCGCCGGAGAAGTCGCTGACCGGGCGTGCAAGTTGTTCTGTAGAAAAGCCGAGGCCGTGCAGCAGGCTGGAGGCGCGTGAGCGAATGGTCCATGCATCTACCGCGTCCAGCTTGCCGTGAATGGTGGCAATCGCATGTCCGTCGTTCGCCTCGTTTGCAGCCTGTAATTGCGCCTCAAGCTGGCGGAATTCGCGATCTCCGTCGATAACATATTCCAGCGCGGGTTGCGCCAGGGCGGGCGTTTCCTGATTCACCCATGCCAGTTGCCAGGTGCCGGGAAACGTAAAGCTACCGGCATCGGCGCTAAGCTCATTTTTTAGCAGGGCCAGCAGAGTCGATTTACCGCAGCCGTTTTTGCCTACCAGACCGACTTTCTGGCCCGGATTAATGGTGGCAGTGGCGTTATCCAGCAGGACACGCACGCCACGGCGAATTTGTAACGAGGAGAAAACAATCATAAGGTGCCGTATGTTCAGACTATGTTAATTTGTCATTATGATAATGTAAGGTTGCTGGCAAAATGCCGCACCGGGGCGCAATGGTAGCCCATAATGAAGACGATAGACAAAATCATTCTGGCAGCAATGCGGCCTGAAAGAGAATGAACGACAAACCCGGGAGGGGAATGATGTCGCAGACAGCGAAAGTACTGCTGCTGTATGCCCATCCGGAATCACAGGACTCGGTAGCCAACCGGGTTTTGCTTAAGCCGGCCACGCAGCTGCAAAATGTTACTGTGCACGATCTCTATGCGCAGTATCCCGATTTTTTTATTGATATTCCGCGCGAACAGGCGTTGCTCCTGGAGCATGATGTCATTGTGTTCCAGCATCCGCTGTATACTTATAGCTGTCCGGCACTGCTGAAAGAGTGGCTGGATCGTGTGCTCAGCCGGGGTTTTTCCAGCGGTCCGGGAGGGAATCAACTGGCGGGAAAGTACTGGCGGAGTGTGATCACCACCGGCGAGCCGGAGAGTGCTTACCGCTATGACGCCCTGAACCGCTACCCGATGAGCGATGTACTGCGCCCTTTTGAGTTAACCGCCGCCATGTGCCGTATGCACTGGCTTAACCCGATGATCATCTACTGGGCAAGGCGGCAAACGCCGCAGGAACTGGCCAGCCGGGCGAAAGCTTACGGCGAATGGCTGGCGTCACCGGTTATTAACGGAGGTCAGTAATGGAGGGGTCCGATCTGTTACTGGCCGGCGTCCTGTTTCTTTTTGCCGCCGTGGTGGCGGTGCCGCTGGCGGCGCGTCTGGGTATTGGCGCGGTGCTGGGGTATCTGCTGGCCGGGATTGCTATTGGTCCGTGGGGGCTGGGGTTTATCAGCGATGTCGACGAGATCCTGCATTTCTCCGAGCTGGGCGTGGTGTTCCTGATGTTTATCATCGGGCTGGAACTGAATCCCGGTAAGCTCTGGGAACTCCGGCGTTCAATTTTCGGCGTCGGCGCGGCGCAAGTGATGTTTAGTGCAGCGATCCTCGGCGGGCTGCTGATGTTGACGGATTTCTCCTGGCAGGCCGCGGTTGTCGGAGGGATCGGCCTTGCCATGTCTTCGACGGCGATGGCGCTTCAGTTAATGCGCGAGAAAGGGATGAACCGCAGCGAATCCGGGCAGCTTGGCTTTTCAGTGCTGTTATTTCAGGATCTGGCGGTGATCCCGGCGCTGGCGCTGGTGCCGCTGCTGGCGGGTTCCGGCGACGATCACTTTGACTGGATAAAAATCGGCATGAAGGTGCTGGCGTTTGCCGGGATGCTGGTGGGCGGACGCTACCTGCTGCGCCCGGTGTTCCGCTTTATTGCCGCCTCTGGCGTGCGCGAAGTGTTTACCGCCGCCACGCTGCTACTGGTACTTGGTTCGGCGCTGTTTATGGATGCGCTGGGGCTGTCGATGGCACTCGGCACCTTTATCGCCGGGGTGCTACTGGCGGAAAGTGAATATCGTCATGAGCTGGAATCCTCCATCGATCCGTTTAAAGGATTATTGCTCGGGCTGTTCTTTATTTCGGTCGGAATGTCGCTCAACCTTGGCGTGCTCTACACGCATCTGCTGTGGGTGGTATTCAGTGTGTTTGCGCTGGTGGCGGTCAAAACGCTGGTGCTTTATCTGCTGGCGCGTATTTATGGTTTGCGCAGTTCTGAACGGATGCAGTTTGCCGGGGTGCTTAGCCAGGGCGGTGAATTTGCCTTTGTGCTGTTCTCTACGGCCTCGTCGCAAAAACTGTTCCAGAACGATCAGATGGCGCTGCTGCTGGTCACGGTGACGCTGTCGATGATGACCACGCCGCTACTGATGAAAGCCATCGATAAAATGCTCTCCCGGCGCTTTAACGGGCCGGATGACGAAGATGAAAAGCCGTGGGTGGACGACGACAAACCACAGGTCATTATTGTCGGGTTCGGCCGCTTTGGTCAGGTTATCGGCCGTTTACTGATGGCCAATAAAATGCGCATTACGGTTCTGGAGCGCGATATCAGCGCGGTCAACCTGATGCGTAAATATGGCTATAAAGTGTATTACGGTGATGCCACGCAGGTGGATTTACTGCACGCAGCGGGAGCGGCGGAGGCGCAGTCTATCGTCATTACCTGTAATGAACCCGAAGACACGATGAAGCTGGTGGAAATTTGCCAGCAACATTTTCCGCAGTTGAAAATTATGGCGCGAGCGCGTGGTCGCGTAGAGGCACACGAGTTGTTACAGGCGGGCGTTACCCAGTTCTCACGCGAAACGTTCTCCAGCGCGCTGGAGCTGGGACGCAAGGCGCTGATTTCGCTTGGCGTGCACCCGCACCAGGCACACCGGGCACAGCTTCATTTCCGTCGTCTGGATATGCGAATGCTGCGCGAATTGATGCCGATACACACCGATACGGTGCAGATTTCTCGCGTGCAGGAAGCGCGACGCGAGCTGGAAGAGATTTTCCAGCGTGAAATGCATCTGGAGCGTCACCAGCTTGACGGCTGGGATGAATTAGATCAGGAGTAAATGATGCCAGTCCGTAAACGTTTTATTGCAGGCGCAAAATGTCCTTCCTGCCAGGCGCAGGACACCCTGGCCATGTGGCGGGAGAATAATGTTGATATTGTTGAATGCGTTAAGTGCGGTCATCAGATGCGTGAAGCCGATAAAGAGGCCCGCGATCACGTACGCAAAGAAGAGCAAGTGATCGGCATTTTTCATCCGGACTAGCGAGATGCCGCAGGTTTTTTTAAGCTAAAGGGTACACGCGTGCAGAATTCCGCTACAATCTGCGCCACTATTCTTCCCTTGCTCAGGAGATATCATGAAAGTAGCAAAAGACCTGGTGGTCAGCCTGGCCTATCAGGTACGTACAGAAGACGGTGTATTAGTTGATGAGTCTCCGGTAAGCGCGCCGCTGGACTATCTGCATGGTCACGGCTCCCTGATTTCTGGTCTGGAAAATGCGCTGGAAGGCCATGAACCAGGCGACAAATTTGACGTGGCTGTCGAAGCGAATGACGCTTACGGCCAGTATGATGAAAACCTGGTTCAGCGCGTGCCTAAAGACGTATTCATGGGCGTTGATGAACTGCAGGTTGGTATGCGCTTCCTGGCGGAAACCGATCAGGGTCCGGTACCGGTTGAAATCACGGGCGTTGAAGACGATCACGTGGTGGTTGACGGTAACCACATGCTGGCAGGCCAGAACCTGAAATTCAGCGTGGAAGTGGTTGCCATTCGTGAAGCCACGGCTGAAGAGCTGGAACACGGTCACGTACACGGCGCGCACGATCATCATCACGACCATGACCACGGCCACGACGGTTGCTGCGGCGGCCATGGCCATGACCACGATCACGGTAAAGGTGGTTGCGGCGGTCACGGCGGTTGCGGCTGCCACTAATCGCTATCGTTTTTCAACGCGATACGGTCAAAAAGCGGGGCAACCCGCTTTTTTTACGCCATTAATAATGGGGCGGCGGTGTCTCTTCCGACGGCGATGCCATTTGCGAAGGCTGACTGGCTTTCAACTTTTCTGCCATCAGGCGCACATGTTCACGAAGCTTCGCCATCTCCATCTCGTGGGCGGTAACGGTCTGGTTAAGATCCTCAATAGTGATCTCCTGAAAGGCCAGGCGGCTCTCCAGTTCAGCCAGACGCGCTTCCAATGTTTTATCCTGCATGATTCACCTCTTCTGTGCAGCTTGTGGTCGCGAGCGGGCGGATTCTACTCAACTTTCTTTCTCCATGCAGCATTTGCCGTATCGGCGGGAAACTAATTTAAACAAAAATAGTCTGAAAAGATCCGTAATTAGGGAGAGTCCGTCTGTAGATTTCTTCTGCAACGCTTTATAGTACGCTTCTAATTTGAAAGTTAACCTGGGGTGAGATGCCCCGGCCCTGGAGATATGGATGAAATCACTGTTTAAAGTTACTCTGCTGGCGACGACGATGGCTGTCGCGCTGAACGCGCCGCTGACCTTCGCTGCAGAGACGGCTACCGCCGCTGCACCGGCAACCGACAGCAAGGCTGCTCCGGCCAGCAACGCTGCATTCAAAAATGACGACCAGAAGTCAGCTTACGCACTGGGCGCATCGCTGGGCCGTTACATGGAAAACTCCCTGAAAGAACAAGAAAAACTGGGTATCAAGCTGGATAAAGACCAGCTGATCGCGGGTGTCCAGGATGCGTTTGCGGATAAGAGCAAACTGTCCGATCAGGAAATCGAGCAGACTCTGCAAGCGTTTGAAACCCGTGTAAAAGCATCCGCTCAGGCGAAGATGGAAAAAGACGCGGCTGAAAGCGAAGCCAAAGGTAAAGCTTACCGCGATGCTTTCGCCAAAGAGAAAGGGGTGAAAAAATCCTCTACCGGCCTGCTGTATAAAGTAGAAAAAGCCGGTACTGGCGACGCGCCGAAAGACAGCGATACCGTGGTGGTTAACTACAAAGGTACGCTGACCGACGGTAAAGAGTTTGACAACTCTTACACCCGTGGCGAACCGTTGTCCTTCCGTCTTGACGGCGTGATCCCTGGCTGGACTGAAGGCCTGAAAAACATTAAGAAAGGCGGCAAAATCAAGCTGGTTATCCCACCAGAGCTGGCTTACGGTAAAAATGGCGTTCCGGGTATCCCGGCTAACTCTACGCTGGTCTTTGACGTAGAGCTGCTTGATATCAAACCGGCAGCCCCTGCCAGCGCTGATGCACCAGCCGCTGCCGCCGATGATAAAGCCGCAGATGCTAAAAAATAAAAAATGACTATCGCCGCCGCTTTCTGCGGCGGTTTTTTTATTGCAGGACGGTATAATTAATTCTGGTCAGCGGAACCTTCGCTGTATTAGTTTATACTCGTCATTCTTCAGGCTGCCTCTGCGTTGGCTATACTTCCTCGCCCGTAAGCTTCTCCCCTGACGCATCCTGAATGATGTTACGTAGCGTTATTGGTGTTAATCGAGCCTGCCCTGAAAACATAACGACAGGTTCCTGAAAAGGAGTGCTTTCTTTCATGTCCAGGTCGCTTTTAACCAACGAAACCAGCGAGCTTGATTTACTGGATCAACGTCCATTCGATCAGACCGACTTCGATATCCTGAAATCCTATGAAGCGGTAGTGGACGGGTTAGCGATGCTTATTGGTTCCCATTGTGAAATCGTGTTGCACTCCCTACAAGATTTAAAATGTTCCGCCATTCGTATCGCCAATGGTGAACACACCGGACGGCAGATTGGCTCTCCGATTACCGACCTGGCGCTGCGGATGCTGCATGATATGACCGGCGCAGACAGCAGTGTGTCGAAGTGCTATTTCACCCGCGCCAAAAGTGGCGTCCTGATGAAGTCGCTGACCATTGCTATTCGCAATCGAGATCAACGGGTGATCGGCCTGCTGTGCATCAATATGAACCTTGACGTGCCATTTTCGCAGATCATGAATACGTTTATTCCGCCGGAAACCCCGGACGTCAGTTCGTCGGTAAACTTTGCCTCGTCGGTAGACGATCTGGTAGCGCAGACCCTCGAGTTCACCATTGAAGAAGTGAACGCCGATCGCAACGTCTCTAATAACGCCAAAAATCGCCAGATTGTGCTCAACCTTTATGAGAAAGGGATTTTTGATATTAAAGACGCTATTAACCAGGTGGCCGACCGTCTGAACATTTCCAAGCACACGGTTTATCTCTATATTCGCCAGTTTAAGAGCGGCGATTTTATGGGGCAGGATAAGTAATGCGTTTTGCTCTGCTGGTGACCGGGCCGGCCTACGGTACGCAACAGGCGTCAAGCGCGTGGCAGTTTGCTCAGGCGCTGCTGGCTGAAGGGCACGCCCTGACGAGCGTCTTCTTTTATCGTGAAGGCGTTTATAACGCCAATCAGCTCACCTCTCCGGCCAGCGATGAGTTTGACATGGTACGGGCCTGGCAGCGTTTGCATCAGGAGCAGGGTGTGGCGCTGCATATTTGTGTCGCGGCGGCGCTGCGTCGTGGGGTGACGAATGAGTCCGAATCCGGACATCCTGAATTGCCGGGAGCCCATCTTGCGGACGGTTTCTCTCTCACCGGACTGGGCGCACTTGCCCAAGCCGCGCTCACCTGCGACAGGGTGGTGCAGTTCTGATGAAACGCGTCGCCTTTGTATTTACTTCCTCGCCACACGGTTCTGCTGCCGGACGTGAAGGGCTGGATGCGCTACTGGCCACCTCGGCGCTCACCGACGACACGGGCGTCTTTTTCCTTGGTGACGGCGTACTACAACTGTTGGCCGGTCAGCAGCCCGCCACCATCCTGGCCCGCGATTATATCGCCACCTTCAAAGTGCTTCCGCTCTACGACATTGATAATTGCTGGCTATGTGCGGCATCGTTGCGTGAACGGGGATTCAGCGCAGATACGCCGCGCGTTCTGGACGTTGAGCTGCTGGAACCCGATACGCTGCGGCAAAAACTGGATAACTACGACGTCATTATGACGTTTTGAGGCTGACATGCTGCACACCCTGCGCCACTCACCGTGGCATTGTGATATGACGAGCTTGCTGCGTATGCTGCGTAAGGGCGACGATCTGCTGCTGATCGCCGACGGCGTGCAGGCAGGTGTCGAAGGTAATCGCTTTCTTGAAATGCTGACCAGCGCCCCCATATCGGTGTATGTGCTTGAAGAGGACATCAATGCGCGTGGTTTTTCTGCTCAAATTTCGACCAGTGTTATCCGTGTTGACTATACTGGTTTCGTCAGGCTAACAATAAAACATACGGGTCAAATGGCCTGGTAATGACAAGATCGCTGTATATTTCTTGACACCTTTTCTGCACAGCCCTAAAATTCTGCGTCCTCATATTGTATGAGGGCGTTTTATTACGTGTTTACGAAGCAAAAGCTAAAACCAGGAGCTATTTAATGGCAACAGTTAACCAGCTGGTACGCAAACCACGTGCACGCAAAGTTGCGAAAAGCAACGTGCCTGCGCTGGAAGCCTGCCCGCAGAAACGTGGCGTATGTACTCGTGTATATACTACCACCCCGAAAAAACCGAACTCCGCACTGCGTAAAGTTTGCCGTGTGCGTCTGACTAACGGTTTCGAAGTTACCTCCTACATCGGTGGTGAAGGTCATAACCTGCAGGAGCACTCCGTGATCCTGATCCGTGGCGGTCGTGTAAAAGACCTCCCGGGTGTTCGTTACCACACCGTTCGTGGTGCGCTTGACTGCTCCGGCGTTAAAGACCGTAAGCAATCACGTTCCAAGTATGGCGTGAAACGTCCTAAGGCTTAATGGTTCTCCGTTAAGTAAGGCCAAACGTTTTATCTTAATGTCAAACTAAACTCGTAGAGTTTTGGACAATCCTGAATTAACAACGGAGTATTTCCATGCCACGTCGTCGCGTCATTGGTCAGCGTAAAATTCTGCCGGATCCGAAGTTCGGATCAGAACTGCTGGCTAAATTTGTCAATATCCTGATGGTAGATGGTAAAAAATCTACTGCAGAATCAATCGTATACAGCGCGCTGGAGACCCTGGCTCAGCGCTCTGGTAAAAATGAACTGGAAGCTTTCGAAGTTGCTCTCGAAAACGTGCGCCCGACTGTCGAAGTTAAGTCTCGCCGCGTTGGTGGTTCAACTTATCAGGTTCCGGTTGAAGTTCGTCCGGTCCGTCGTAATGCCCTGGCAATGCGTTGGATCGTTGAAGCTGCTCGTAAACGCGGTGATAAATCCATGGCTCTGCGCCTGGCGAACGAACTTTCTGATGCTGCTGACAACAAAGGTACAGCAGTGAAGAAACGTGAAGACGTTCACCGTATGGCAGAAGCCAACAAGGCGTTCGCACACTACCGTTGGTAATCCCTTCGGAGTCATAGTCAACAGGCGGGCGCTTCAGGTAAGCCGCCCGCACTGGAAAACTTATCTGAACGCCTAATGCAATAAACGAGGAATCAAATGGCTCGTACAACACCCATCGCACGCTATCGTAACATCGGTATCAGTGCGCACATCGACGCCGGTAAAACCACGACTACCGAACGTATTCTGTTCTACACCGGTGTAAACCACAAAATCGGTGAAGTTCATGACGGCGCAGCAACCATGGACTGGATGGAGCAGGAGCAGGAACGTGGTATCACCATCACGTCCGCAGCGACTACTGCATTCTGGTCTGGTATGGCTAAGCAGTATGAACCGCATCGCGTAAACATCATCGACACCCCGGGGCACGTTGACTTCACCATCGAAGTAGAACGTTCCATGCGTGTACTTGACGGTGCGGTAATGGTTTACTGCGCAGTTGGTGGTGTTCAGCCGCAGTCTGAAACCGTATGGCGTCAGGCAAACAAATATAAAGTTCCACGTATCGCGTTCGTTAACAAAATGGACCGTATGGGTGCGAACTTCCTGAAAGTTGTTGGTCAGATCAAATCCCGTCTGGGCGCGAACCCGGTTCCGCTGCAGCTGGCGATTGGTGCTGAAGAAGGTTTCACCGGTGTTGTTGACCTGGTGAAAATGAAAGCCATCAACTGGAACGATGCAGATCAGGGCGTTACCTTCGAATACGAAGATATCCCGGCTGACATGCAGGACCTGGCTGACGAATGGCACCAGAACCTGATTGAATCCGCTGCTGAAGCTTCTGAAGAGCTGATGGAGAAATACCTGGGTGGTGAAGAACTGACTGAAGAAGAGATCAAATCTGCTCTTCGCCAGCGCGTTCTGAACAACGAAATCATCCTGGTAACCTGTGGTTCTGCGTTCAAGAACAAAGGTGTTCAGGCGATGCTGGATGCGGTAATTGATTACCTGCCGTCCCCGACTGACGTTCCTGCGATCAACGGTATTCTGGACGACGGTAAAGATACGCCGGCTGAGCGTCACGCAAGTGATGAAGAGCCGTTCGCGGCACTGGCGTTCAAAATCGCTACCGACCCGTTCGTAGGTAACCTGACGTTCTTCCGCGTGTACTCTGGCGTGGTTAACTCCGGTGACACCGTACTGAACTCTGTGAAATCTGCGCGTGAACGTTTTGGCCGTATCGTACAGATGCACGCTAACAAACGTGAAGAGATTAAAGAAGTTCGCGCGGGCGACATCGCTGCTGCGATCGGTCTGAAAGACGTAACCACCGGTGACACTCTGTGTAACCCGGATGCGCCGATCATTCTGGAGCGTATGGAATTCCCTGAGCCGGTAATCTCCATCGCTGTAGAACCGAAAACCAAAGCTGACCAGGAAAAAATGGGTCTGGCTCTGGGCCGTCTGGCGAAAGAAGACCCGTCATTCCGCGTATGGACTGACGAAGAATCTAACCAGACCATTATCGCCGGTATGGGTGAGCTGCACCTCGACATCATCGTTGACCGTATGAAACGCGAATTCAACGTTGAAGCGAACGTCGGTAAACCTCAGGTTGCTTACCGCGAAGCGATTCGCGCGAAAGTTACCGATATCGAAGGTAAACACGCTAAGCAGTCTGGTGGTCGCGGTCAGTACGGTCATGTTGTTATCGACATGTACCCGCTGGAGCCGGGTTCCAACCCGAAAGGCTACGAGTTCGTCAACGACATCAAAGGTGGTGTAATTCCTGGTGAATACATCCCGGCCGTTGATAAAGGCATCCAGGAACAGCTGAAATCTGGTCCGCTGGCTGGCTACCCGGTAGTTGATCTCGGTGTGCGTCTGCACTTCGGTTCTTACCATGACGTTGACTCCTCTGAGCTGGCGTTTAAACTGGCCGCTTCTATCGCCTTTAAAGATGGCTTTAAGAAAGCGAAACCTGTTCTGCTTGAGCCGATCATGAAGGTTGAAGTAGAAACGCCGGAAGAGAACACTGGTGACGTCATCGGTGACCTTAGCCGTCGTCGTGGTATGCTGCGTGGTCAGGAGTCTGAAGTAACGGGCGTTAAGATCCATGCTGAAGTGCCGCTGTCTGAAATGTTCGGATATGCAACCCAGCTGCGTTCTCTGACCAAAGGTCGTGCATCATACACAATGGAATTCCTGAAGTATGATGATGCGCCGAACAACGTTGCTCAGGCCGTAATCGAAGCCCGTGGTAAATAAGCCCCGGGGTTAAAAACCAATGTCCCGTGCCCCCTCAGAGAGGGGGCGCTATAGTAAGGAATATAGCCGTGTCTAAAGAAAAATTTGAACGTACAAAACCGCACGTCAACGTCGGTACTATCGGCCACGTTGACCATGGTAAAACAACGCTGACCGCTGCAATCACTACCGTACTGGCTAAAAC
>NZ_PQGD01000042.1 GCF_002915575.1 Superficieibacter electus | reverse complement strand
CCGGGTGTGTAAGCGCAGCGATGCGTTGAGCTAACCGGTACTAATGAACCGTGAGGCTTAACCTTACAACGCCGAAGGTGTTTTGGCGGATTTGAGAGAAAGATTTTCAGCTTTGATACAGATTATATCGACAGGTCAGAGGACGTGTTGATAACAGAATTTGCCTGGCGGCACTAGCGCGGTGGTCCCACCTGACCCCATGCCGAACTCAGAAGTGAAACGCCGTAGCGCCGATGGTAGTGTGGGGTCTCCCCATGCGAGAGTAGGGAACTGCCAGGCATCAGACAAGTGAAAAGCCCGTCCGTCAGGATGGGCTTTTTGCGTTTCTGCATCTTTCCCGGGCTCCGGAAGCCCGGCGTCACCGGGCAAAACCATCAAGGCTTCTTCAGGCCCGCCATCCACCGCACAATGAATTCCACCATTTCCCCGATATCATCCAGATCCAGTACCGGGACATCCACGGCCAACGGCACATCGCTGGCAACCGCAATCACATATTCATCCAGTAATAATTCATCGATCTCGTGCCCGGCTCCGCTTCGGAAGAGCACAATCTTTGCGATCTCCTCTTGCTTAAAACCTTCAACCAGCACCAGATCCAGCGAGGAATGATCCATCCGGCCTACCAGATAATCGAGGTCCAGCGCTTTTTCTTCCGGGGTTTCTGTCATCAGTGCCCAGCGTTGCTGGCTGGCGACCATTGTCTGGGCGGCACCTGCCTTACGCAACTCGTAGCTGTCCTTTCCGGGAGTATCGATATCCATATTATGATGGGTGTGCTTAATCAGACCGGGGTGGATGCCTCGTTCACACAGTGCCGGGATCAGCTTCTTAAGCAGCGTTGTCTTGCCGGTACCACTCCACGCTGCAATCGCCAGTAAGGGGATCATTCTTTCTCCTGCCAGTACGCTAATTCTTCAGGTGTATTCACATTCACAAACGCCGCCGGATTATCACTAAAATCGACAGCATGCCCGCCGCTCTGGCGCAGAAATACCATCACGCGGCGCTCACCCGCCTGAAGATAATGCTGCAATGAAGGAACAAGACATCGATGCAGAAGTGCAACTGCCGGATGATCGCGTTCACCATCGTTTACCCATACTGCGGGAGCATCATCGACTTCTCCCTTAAGACGTGGCAGCAAATCATCGGGAATATTAGGCGTATCACAAGGACAAAAAAGAAACCAATCGCCGTTTACCTGTTGCATGACTGAGAGCATCCCAGCCAGTGGACCGGGGAAATCTGCCAGCGAATCCGGGATCACCCGCAGCCCACTCGCCTGATAAATATCGACATGACGGTTAGCACTAATCACCACATTCCCTGTTTGTGCAGACAGTTTATCAGCGACCCATTTCCACAAAGGCTGGCCATTAAATTCAATAAGCCCCTTATCTTTGCCGCCCATCCGTGTTGAGCGTCCCCCCGCCAGCACCACGCCTGTTATTGCACTACCCTGATCCACTGATATCGCCTCTTTTATTGTGGGTTTGACCCTGCTAACGTGTCTTAACTAAGAGTAAGGAGCCCTGACATGAAATGTAAACGTCTTAATGAAGTAATCGAACTTCTCCAGCCTGCCTGGCAAGAAGAGCCAGAATTAAACCTCGTCCAATTTTTACAGAAACTCGCCGCTGAGTCAGGATATGAAGGCGATCTTGCTGACCTGTCTGACGATATTCTGATCTACCACCTGAAAATGCGTGACTCGTCGAAAGACGCCGTCATTCCGGGTATCCAGAAAGATTACGAAGAAGATTTCAAAACTGCATTGCTTCGCGCCCGCGGCGTAATTAAAGAGTAAAACCTTGTAAGCGGAGCCTCCGAACGCGTTCTGAAATGATATCCTGAATCATTCGTATTTTTTCGGTTGCCAGGATGAACGACAAGGCTTTCACATTCCAGACGCTCCACCCTGATACCATTATGGATGCCCTGTTCGAACAGGGTATTCGGGTGGACTCTGGCCTTACGCCACTTAATAGCTACGAAAATCGGGTTTATCAGTTTCAGGATGAGGATCGCCGCCGCTTTGTGGTCAAATTCTATCGCCCTGAGCGCTGGTCTGCAGAGCAGATTCAGGAGGAGCACCAGTTTGCGCTGGATCTTCAGCACGATGATGTACCTGTAGCCGCGCCGCTAGAATTTAATAACCACACCCTGCTCAGTCATCAGGGATTTTTCTATGCTGTTTTCCCAAGCGTGGGGGGACGTCAGTTCGAAGCCGATAATCTGGATCAGATGGAGTGGGTGGGGCGTTATCTTGGGCGCCTGCATCAGACCGGTCATAAACAACGTTTTCAATTCCGTCCGACGATGGGCATACAGGAATACCTGATTGTGCCGCGGCAGATATTAGAAACCTGTACGCTCATCCCCGCCGCGCAAAAAGCAACGTTCCTGCAAACCACCGATGCGTTAATCGACGCTGTGAATGCGCAATGGCATAATCGTTTTACATCATTACGTCTGCACGGTGATTGCCATGCCGGGAATATTCTCTGGCGCGACGGACCACTGTTTGTCGATTTGGATGATGCACGTAATGGCCCAGCCATTCAGGATTTATGGATGCTGCTAAACGGAGATAAAGCCGAACAGCGTATGCAGATGGAAACCATCATTGAAGCCTATGAAGAGTTCAGTGAGTTTAATACTGATGAGTTAGGACTGATTGAACCGCTGCGCGCCATGAGACTGGTTTATTATCTGGCATGGTTGATCCGTCGCTGGGACGATCCTGCTTTTCCGGCCAATTTTCCCTGGCTTGCAGAAGAAGATTACTGGTACAGACAAAAGCAGATATTCACCGAGCAAATTCGGGTTTTACAAGAACCCCCTCTACAATTAACGCCAATGTATTAATGAGTATATTCAGGAGAGAGTTAACAATGAAAAAAATTTGGCTGGCACTGGCAGGTATGATTCTGGCTTTTAGTGCATCTGCTGCGCAAATCACTGACGGTAAGGAATATGTAACCCTTGATACTCCGGTCGCCGGAGAGCCCCAGGTGCTGGAATTTTTCTCCTTCTATTGCCCGCACTGTTATGAGTTTGAACAAGTGTTACACGTTTCCGACAGCGTCAAACAAAAACTGCCGCAGGGCACGAAAATGACCAAATACCATGTTGAGTTCCTTGGCCCTCTGGGTAAAGAAATGACACAAGCATGGGCGGTGGCTGTAGCACTGGGCGTGGAAGACAAAATCACGACCCCGATGTTTAATGCGGTACAGAAAACACAAACGGTACAATCCGTCGCCGATATTCGTAAAGTATTCGTTGATGCCGGTGTTAAGGGTGAGGATTACGATGCTGCCTGGAACAGCTTTGTAGTGAAATCATTGGTAGCTCAGCAGGAAAAAGCTGCTGCCGACCTGCAACTGAAAGGCGTGCCTGCAATGTATGTGAACGGCAAATACCAGCTTAACCCGCAGGGTATGGATACCAGCAATATGGATGTGTTTATCCAGCAATATGCCGATACCGTGAAGCAACTGGTCGAGAAAAAATAAATCTGCTTTGATCAGCAAAAAACGCCTGAGCGAATACCTCAGGCGTTTTTTATGTCTGCAATAAAAAAGGATAAATGCTGGACAATAAGCACATAAAAAACGATAGTAACGTACTATGTAACTGATTGTTTTTATTGCTTTATTTATATGTTTGGTGAATTATTGGAGTCATTTAATTAAGGATGATGAATATGAAAAAATCAACAATCGCCGTCGGCGTGATTATTGCGCTTGGCATAGTATGGACTGGTGGTGCCTGGTATACCGGCAAACAGCTTGAGAAGAATGTCGACGTGGCGGTTAATAAGCTCGCTGCCGACGCCAGCAAGAAGCTGGGCGCAAACATTCATTCAACGGTGAAAGACTTTCATCGCGGTTTGTTCAGTAGCCATTTTGTTCTCGATATCACGCCAGATAAAGACGCTGATATCGCAGGCATTAAACCTGGCCAGAGCCTGCAACTTAATGTCGATGTCGATCATGGTCCTTTCCCGCTCGCGCGTATCGGTTCTGGAAACATTCTGCCAGCCATGGCTGCTGCTAAACTGTCTCTGGTTAATAATGCGCTGACAAAGCCGCTATTTGATTTAACAAAAGGCAAAAGCCCGGTAAGCGCGCAGGTTAGTTTTGCGTGGGATGGTGCAACGTCATCTGATATCACCATTGCGTCTGGTGAATATAAGGATAAAAGCTGTTTATTAACGTTCGACGGCGCTGTTTACCATATCGATGCTAACGCAGCCCTGGACGCCTTTGACTACGACGCTAAAAGCCAAAAAATTACGGTTTTAAGCCAGACTGGCGCTGAAGTCGTTATTCCTGTAACCACCCTTTCCGGTCATCTTAAAAAGACACCGTTTGATTTTATGACGGGCGATCAGCAGGTCAATGCCGACAATATCAGCGTGAGTGCGAATGGAAAATCTGTTGCTGAAGTAAAAAACCTGAGTTTTAACATGCATAGCGATCTTTCTGCTGATAATAAAAAGCTGGATGCCAAAGCTGAATATGCACTCGCCTCACTGAACGTCCAGGGGCAGGACTTCGGCGGCGGGAAAATTGCCCTCGACCTGGCGTCGTTAGATGCAGCCGCGTTTAACGATTTTATGAAAGCTTACCGTCAGTTTGGTAAAGAAATTCTTGCGAGCACACCTGCTCAGCAAGAGGATGCGGACTATATTCGTGGCAAGTTAGCAAACCTGATAATGTCACATGGCAGCAAACTGAAAAAAGGCGAGCCGGAAGTGAAGTGGCTTATCAACTGGAAAAATGCCAAAGGCGAAGCGACGTTAAATCTTGATTACCAGGCGGCTGACGCAAATAAAGCCCTGGATGCCAGTGCAGGCGAAACCGCAGCTTTGGATAGCCAGATCAAATATGTTGCGGGTAAGCTGGTGCTACCTGTCGATATGGCTGTTGAGACCGGTAAAAATTTCATTATCGTCGCCGATCATAAAACAGAAGAAAGCGCCAAAGCCCAGGCAACGCAGGCTGTTAATGGTCTGGTGGCCTTAGGAAATATGTTTAAGCTCATCACTATGGAAAACAATACCGTCAAGATGGACGTGCAATACCGTCAGGGTTACATCACGCTGAATGGTAAAAAAATGAGCCTCGAAGAATTTCGCCAACAATATGGCAAACTTGGGCTCCCTCATTAATCTGTTCTAAAGCATCGTTCAGGCTGCGGTAAACGGTAGCCTGAACGAATGTCAGATATGTCACGATAATCCTCTCAAACGGCATAAAATATAGCACTTATATCCACATTGGTTAAATTGCCACCATTAATCCTGTAATATTGTTTGATCGTGAATAATCCCATGAATATAAAGCAATTTATGTGCATATACGTCCCGTCATTTTTCATTTTTATACGCGCATAAAATTCTATACACAAAGTTATCCACAAGAGAAGTCTGCGATCGATCTTCAGGATCAAAAATTCTTTTCAAACAATATGAGGGAAAAATTCAAGTTTTTTACCCTGTCTGTGGCATCCTTTAACCATAAACTGATAAACAGGCATGGAAATTATGGTTCAGATCTCAGAAAACCCACTCATCCTGGTTGATGGCTCCTCTTACCTTTACCGGGCCTATCATGCGTTTCCTCCTCTGACCAATAGCGCCGGAGAACCGACGGGCGCAATGTACGGCGTACTCAACATGTTGCGTAGCCTGATTATGCAATATCAGCCTACCCATGCGGTGGTAGTCTTTGATGCCAAAGGTAAAACCTTCCGCGATGAGCTCTTTGAGCACTATAAATCCCACCGTCCCCCGATGCCGGATGATCTGCGCGCGCAAATTGAACCGCTGCATGCGATGGTGAAAGCGATGGGGCTGCCGCTCATGGCGGTATCCGGCGTTGAGGCAGATGACGTTATTGGCACCCTGGCGCGTGAAGCGGATAAAGCAGGACGTCCAGTATTGATTAGCACCGGCGACAAAGATATGGCGCAGCTGGTAACGCCAAACATTACGCTCATCAACACTATGACGAACACCATCCTCGGACCGGAAGAAGTGGCCACTAAGTATGGCGTGCCGCCTGAGCTGATTATCGACTTCCTGGCGCTAATGGGGGACTCCTCAGATAACATTCCCGGGGTACCCGGCGTGGGCGAAAAAACCGCCCAGGCATTGCTACAGGGGCTGGGCGGCCTTGATACGCTTTACGCAGAGCCAGAAAAAATTGCCGGTCTCTCTTTCCGTGGTGCCAAAACCATGGCCGCGAAGCTTGAGCAGAACAAAGAGGTGGCTTACCTCTCCTATCAGCTGGCGACCATCAAAACGGATGTTGAGCTGGAGCTGACTTGCGAACAACTTGAAGTCCAGCAGCCCGCGGTTGAAGAGCTGCTGGCGCTGTTTAAAAAATATGAGTTTAAACGCTGGTCTGCCGATGTTGAAGCAGGCAAATGGTTACAGGCGAGAGGCGCTAAACCGGCGGCAAAACCGCAGGAAACGCTGGTGGTAGAGGCGGACGTTACGCCTTCCGTGGCTACGCTCTCCGCAGAAAATTACGTCACCATTCTTGATGAAGAAACGCTGGCAAGCTGGATTACCAAACTGAAAAGTACGCCGGTATTTGCTTTTGATACCGAAACCGACAGCCTGGATAATATCAGCGCTAACCTGGTGGGGATCTCCTTTGCGACCGAGCCGGGCGTGGCCGCTTATGTACCCGTCGCGCATGATTACCTTGATGCGCCTGATCAGCTATCCCGCGATCGCGTGCTCGAGTTACTCAAGCCGCTGCTGGAAGATGAAACGCTACTGAAGGTCGGGCAGAATCTGAAGTTTGATCGCGGTATCCTGCAAAACTACGGCATTGAACTGCGCGGCATCGCTTTCGACACCATGCTGGAATCCTACACTCTGGACAGCGTGGTAGGTCGTCATGATATGGATTCTCTGTCTGACCGCTGGCTGAAGCATAAGACCGTCTCCTTCGAAGAAATTGCCGGTAAAGGCAAAAATCAGCTTACTTTCAACCAGATCGCACTGGAAGAGGCGGGACATTACGCGGCGGAAGATGCTGACGTCACATTGCAGTTACACCTGAAAATGTGGCCGGAACTGCAAAAACATGCCGGTCCGCTCAACATCTTCCAGAATATTGAAATGCCGCTGGTGCCGGTCATCTCCCGCATTGAGCGCAACGGGGTGAAAATCGACCCGGCGGTGCTGCATAAGCACTCTGGCGAAATCGCGCTACGTCTGACCGAGCTTGAGCAAAAGGCCCATGACATCGCGGGCGAGCCGTTTAACCTCTCTTCCACTAAACAGCTGCAAACGATCCTGTTTGAAAAGCAGGGCATTAAGCCGCTGAAGAAAACGCCGGGTGGTGCACCGTCTACCTCAGAAGACGTGCTGGAAGAGCTGGCGCTGGATTATCCGCTGCCAAAAGTGATCCTTGAATATCGCGGTCTGGCGAAGCTGAAATCGACCTATACCGATAAGCTGCCGCTGATGATTAACCCGAAAACTGGTCGCGTTCATACGTCTTATCATCAGGCGGTAACGGCAACCGGGCGGCTTTCATCAACCGATCCGAACCTGCAAAACATTCCGGTCCGTAATGACGAAGGACGCCGCATCCGTCAGGCCTTTATTGCGCCGAAGGATTACGTCATTGTTTCTGCCGACTACTCGCAAATTGAGCTGCGTATTATGGCGCATCTGTCACGTGATAAAGGCTTGCTGTCGGCATTTGCCGAAGGAAAAGACATTCACCGGGCGACGGCGGCAGAAGTTTTCGGCCTGCCGCTGGAAAGCGTCTCCAACGAACAGCGCCGCAGCGCGAAAGCGATTAACTTCGGCCTGATTTACGGGATGAGCGCATTCGGTCTGTCACGCCAGCTTAATATTCCGCGTAAAGAATCGCAGAAGTATATGGATCTCTACTTCGAGCGCTACCCTGGCGTACTGGAGTATATGGAGCGCACCCGCGCTCAGGCAAAGGAAAAAGGCTATGTCGAAACGCTGGATGGCCGTCGCCTTTACCTGCCGGACATCAAATCCAGCAACGCCGCGCGGCGTGCAGGTGCCGAGCGTGCGGCTATTAACGCCCCGATGCAGGGTACGGCGGCAGACATTATCAAGCGTGCGATGATTGCCGTCGATGGCTGGCTGGAAGCGGAAAAACCGCGTGTGCGGATGATCATGCAGGTACACGATGAACTGGTGTTCGAAGTGCATAAAGACGACGTTGCTGCGGTATCGAAAAAGATCCACGAGCTGATGGAAAACTGTACCCAGCTTGACGTACCACTGCTGGTGGAAGTGGATAGCGGCGAAAACTGGGATCAAGCTCACTAAGGTTCGTCCGCAATAAGCGTTTTCTCGTAAGTAAGCAACATAACTTATCGCGTTTTGTGATGAACATTAGAATTCGGTATGTAAAGAATGAAAAAAAACTACAAAAAGTGCTTCGCAGGTGGCTAAAAAAAGAGTAGAGTTATTCGCGTAGGGTACAGAGGTAAGATGTTCTATCTTTCAGACCTTTTACTTCACGTAATCGGATTTGGCTGAATATTTTAGCCGCCCCGGTCAGTAATGGCCGGGGCGTTTTTTATTGTGCGTAAGAAAAAGCGCGGACCCTGCCGCGCCTGCTTTACTCTGCGTTTTCTTCTGTTACCGGAGGAAGGTCGCTAAACCAGCTATCCAGTTTCTGCTTCAGCTTATCCACGCCCAGCTTCTTCAGCGACGAAAACGCTTCAACCTGCACGTCGCCATTAAATGCAATCACCGCTTCCCGGACCATATTCAACTGCGATTTACGTGCGCCGCTGGCCAGTTTGTCGGCTTTGGTTAACAGCACCAGAACCTGAATATTGCTTTCTACCGCCCACTCAATCATCTGCTGATCGAGATCTTTTAGTGGATGACGAATATCCATCAGGATCACCACGCCCTGTAAACACTGGCGTTTTTCCAGATACTCTCCGAGCGCGCGCTGCCACTTGATTTTCATTTCTTCAGGGACTTCAGCATAGCCATAGCCCGGCAGGTCAACCAGGCGCTTACCGTCGGCAACTTCAAACAGGTTAATGAGCTGGGTACGCCCTGGCGTTTTAGACGTCCGCGCGAGGTTTTTTTGGTTGGTCAGCGTATTCAGGGCGCTGGATTTGCCCGCGTTGGAGCGGCCAGCGAAAGCCACTTCAATGCCGGTATCGCCGGGAAGATGGCGAATATCCGGTGCACTGGTGACAAAGTGCGTTTGTTGATAATTAAAACTTGTCAAAATGGCCGTCTCCGTTAATTCAGGCATTGGTGGCGATTATACCTGAACAATGAAAAAAGACTGTTTTTTCGACCCGCGGGCCATGTAAGCCAAAGCCTTACGCTTTGTGAGACATTAGCCATGGTCACTATACGAAATCTCAGGATCTTTTCCCTAAGCTAAATTTTTTTATCATTACAAATCATATTGTTAGCTTTTAAGCTTTTTCCGATTACCTTTCTATCCGTCTCGCTGTACCTTGTATACCCATCACAGTACGGTAAAGTGTGACTCACAGGCGAGGACGCCAACAGGATTAATGACTCAGGATGAGGGTCAGGAGCGCCAGGAGGCGAAGACGCAGGATTGTCAGGAAGACAAACGTCCGGAGACGTTTTACAGGGAAATGGAACTGCAACAGGGAATGTTCCAGCTAAGGGAAAAACAGGGTTGGTTGTAAGCAAACAAGGAATGTGGAGCCCCTTGAGGGTGTGAGTCAGGAAAAAAGGCGACAGAGTAATCTGTCGCCTTTTTTCTTTGCTTGCTTTCTGATAGATTCCGCCTCAATTCTATACTAAAGAAAACGGCTTAAAGATCTCACATTATGAAAAAACCAGCATCGGCACCGCGTAGTAAAGTTCACCGTAAAACGCGTGAAGAGTTGAATCAGGAAGCGCGTGCGCTCAAACGCAAGAAAAAGCACCGTGGTCACTCGGCGGGTAGCCGTGCGTCCGGCAGTGAAGGCGCGTCCGGCACTAAAGGCCAAAAGCAGCAAAAAGATCCGCGTATTGGCAGTAAAACACCGATTCCGCTGGGCGTTACTGACGCACCAGTCACCAGGCAGCACAAACCGAAGAGCGAGAAACCTATGCTTTCACCGCAGGATGAGCTGGATATGCTGGAGAACGATGAGCGCCTGGACGCGCTGCTTGAACGTCTTGAAGAAGGTGAGGCCCTGACTGCTGAAGAGCAATCCTGGGTCGATGCCAAACTTGACCGTATTGATGAACTGATGCAGAAACTCGGCCTCTCCTACGATGATGAAGACGATGAGGAAGAGGCAGAGAAGCAGGAAGACATGATGCGCCTGCTGAAGGGCGGAAAGTAACATTTGCACCAGGTCGGCCTGCCCGTCCTGCTTCTACTCCTTCCGGTCATATGTTATCTGGGCTGGTTATTCGTTAAACTACAGCGGTTGTCGCGGCGTCAACGCTGGCTGCGCAACCGGCTGGTAACGAAAAACGGTGTCCGGCCGGTATATCGTACCCGCCGTCGGCATCATCGGAAGGAGTGAGCATGTCTGAGCAGTTAATCGACTGGGATCTGGCCCTGATCCAAAAATATAATTATTCCGGGCCACGTTATACTTCTTATCCCACCGCGCTGGAGTTTTCAGAAGACTTTGGCGAGACGGATTTTTTACGCGCGGTAGCACGCTACCCTGAGCGGCCGCTATCGCTCTATGTCCACATTCCCTTTTGCCATAAGCTTTGCTATTTCTGCGGCTGCAATAAAATCGTTACCCGTCAGCAGCATAAAGCTGACCAGTATCTTGACGCGCTGGAGCAGGAAATTATTCACCGCGCGCCGCTATTTTCCGGGCGTCACGTTAGCCAGCTTCACTGGGGCGGCGGTACGCCAACGTATCTGAATAAAGCGCAAATCAGCCGCCTGATGACGCTTCTGCGTGCCAATTTCGCCTTTGACGACGATGCAGAAATCTCGATCGAGGTTGATCCGCGGGAAATTGAACTCGATGTGCTCGATCATTTACGCGCCGAAGGGTTTAACCGCCTGAGCATGGGCGTGCAGGATTTCAACAAAGAGGTTCAGCGGCTGGTCAATCGTGAGCAGGATGAAGAATTTATCTTTGCACTGCTCAACCACGCGCGTGATATTGGCTTTACCTCGACCAATATCGACTTAATTTACGGCCTGCCAAAGCAAACGCCGGAGAGCTTTGCCTTTACGCTTCAACGCGTGGCGGAACTCAATCCCGACAGGCTCAGCGTATTTAACTACGCGCATTTGCCGACGCTGTTTGCCGCGCAGCGCAAAATCAAAGATGCCGATTTACCGTCGGCGCAGCAAAAGCTGGATATTTTGCAGCAGACCATCTCTTCGCTGACGGAAAATGGCTATCAGTTTATCGGCATGGATCATTTTGCCCGTCCTGATAACGAACTGGCCATTGCCCAGCGTGAAGGTATCCTGCACCGTAACTTCCAGGGCTATACCACGCAGGGCGATACCGACCTGTTGGGCATGGGCGTATCCGCCATCAGTATGATTGGCGATTGCTACGCCCAGAACCAAAAAGAGCTGAAGCAGTATTATCAGCAGGTTGATGAGCAGGGCAATGCGCTGTGGCGCGGCATTGCCTTAACGCGTGACGACTGCATTCGGCGTGATGTTATCAAAGCGCTGATCTGCAATTTCCGCCTCGATATGCAAGCCGTTGAAGGCCAGTGGGATCTGGACTTTAGCGACTATTTTGCTGAGGACCTGAAGCTTCTGGCTCCGCTGGCAAAAGATGGGCTGGTGGATATCACTGCCCGGACCATTCAGGTAACGGCAAAAGGTCGGCTACTGATCCGCAATATCTGTATGTGCTTTGATGCGTATTTACGTCAAAAAGCGCGGATGCAGCAGTTTTCACGGGTGATTTAAATCGAGTTCCGCATAGTGAGGAAAAACGGTGCGGAATAATCGACGTATTAGCGACACGACGTCTTCATCGCGGGTGGTGGCGGAAAAGTTGTAGATTAGCGAAAAGCTCATCTCCAGAAAAAAGGTAATATCATCTTTCGAGGCTCGTTCCAGAAACCAGGTTTCGAAGATAGTACGCATCGCCTGAAAACGTGGTTGCTGGTGTTTTTCATTAAGCTGGTGGGCGATTTGCGGATGTTCCAGCGCCAGTCCGGTCATTACCCTGGCGACCGCCGTGCGGTGGAAAGCCCGCATTTCAATAATGCGGCCGAGGAATTGTGCGTAAAAATCATGCTGATTACCGGCATCATAGCCCAGAATGGGAAGCGCCTCGCTGGCATGACGCAAAAACGCTTCGCAGAAAATATCCTCCTTGCCCGGCCACCACTTGTAGATGGTCGTTTTGCTGACGCCCGCCTGGCGGGCTAACTGTTCAACGTTAATGCGGGCGAAGCTGGTGCCTTCTTCAACCAGCGACAGCATGGCAGTCAGGATGGACACCCTTACGCTGTCGTCCCGCTTCCGGCCTCTTTTAATCTGCACGTCGTTTCTCCGCTTCCGTTTTGCCAAAGAGTATAAGAAAGCGGAGGGGGATCAGAAAGGAGTATCGCTCCCTACATAGCAACGAATCGCCTTCGCTTCAAAATGAGCCTTCATTGCCTGCAAGGCCTGCTGAGTGAGCGAAGCGGTCTGCGCAAAGTCATACTGGCGGCCCAGCTGGGTATATTTAGAGGACCCCAGACGGTGAAAGGGCAATAAATTCACTTCCGTAAGGCCATTGTGCTGCAAAAATCGCGCGGTGGCCTGCATGTTCTGCTCATCGTCGTTAAAACCGGGGATCACCGGAACACGTGGTATCAGCCGAAAGGCGTCCTGCTGGCGGGCCATCAGCGCAATATTTTCAAGTATAAGCGTATTGGACACGCCAGTGCCTTCCCGGTGGCGGGCATCGTCCATATGTTTAATATCGACAAACACCCAGTCGGTATGTTTCAGCACCTCTTCATAGTGGCTCCATGAGGCGTAGCCGGACGTCTCAATCGCGGTGTGGATGTAATTGCGGTGGCACTGTTCCAGAAAGCGAGCGGCAAACTTGTATTGACTCATCACTTCGCCGCCGCCCAGCGTAATACCGCCGCCGCTGCCCCAGAAACGGCGGTCGCGCTCGATTTTGCGAATTAGCTCCTGCTGGGTGTAATACTTACCGGCGATGCCCAGTGCGGAGTCATAGCAATATTCCACACATTCCAGTGATTCGCACTGCTGGCAAGAGGCGCGGTCAAAAGTAATCTTACCGTTGGATGACACCGTAATGGCTTTCTGCGGACATTGCTCCACGCAGTTATAGCACTGCTTACAGCTATCCTCGCGGAACATCACCTCCCGGTTGCGGCACTCGCCCTCCGGGTTGCTGCACCAGGTGCAGTGTAGCGGGCAGCCTTTAAAAAAAATCAGCGTCCTGCCGCCAGGACCGTCGTGAACGGAAAACCCCTGGATATCAAAAATCAGCGCAACGTCTTCATTGGTTTTCATGGCGTAGTCATCCGTGGCGATGGGGGGCCCGGGAGCCGGCCCCCCAGGGGGGTGAAAGCCGGGGGGGCGGGCAGGCAGCGCGCCAAGTGGGGGGAACACACAGATGATAGACAAGC
>NZ_PQGD01000041.1 GCF_002915575.1 Superficieibacter electus | reverse complement strand
GGTCTGAGTCCAATTGAATATCGAACCCAGACCTATGTGCCTCGTGTTTAACTGTCCAACTTTTTGGGGTCAGTACAACCCGAGGCCCCTGTATGCTAGTCACATTCAGAGTAGCCTCTTGCCTGCTTAAATGCAAGGAGAAGAAGGCCATTGTTAACACCAAGCTGTAATGTCCCCTTTGAACCATTCTAAAATGTCCCCAGACAATTCTCTGGGGGATTTTTCATGATCAAAGAGACTGTTACGATGAGTCATAAGGAACTCGACCGACTTCACATTATTCAGGAGTCACTTAATCGCCATATTACTCAGGAACAAGCTGCGGCACGCATTGGCATTTCTATTCGGCAGGTTAAACGTCTGGTGCAACGGTATAGAAATGAAGGGCCTTCTGGTCTAGTTTCCCGCCGACGTGGAAAGCGTCCCAATAATTCCTTTTCTACCGAATTCAGAGCAACAGTAATTTCACTCCTCAAAGGCCGCTACGCTGATTTTGGACCTACGCTTGCGTGCGAAAAATTGCGCGAGATACACGGCTTGTGTTTATCCATTGAAACTCTCAGGAAGTGGATGGTAGAGGAGGGCATATGGCGCGAACGTCGTCGTAAGTTTGCCCGAATTTATCAGCGCCGGATGCGGCGCCCATCCTACGGTGAACTCATCCAGATTGATGGCTCGCCTCATGACTGGTTTGAAGGTCGGGGCCCCAAATGCACACTGATAGTCTTTATCGATGATGCTACCAGCGCTCTGATGGCGCTACGATTCGCTCCTGCAGAAACAACCCGGGCTTACATGGAAACCCTCCGGGGTTACCTTAATGATCATGGCGTACCACTGGCTCTCTATTCTGACAGACACAGTATATTCAGAGTAAATAACCCGGAGCGGGAAGGAGAGTTGACTCAGTTCACACGTGCGATAAAGACACTGGGCATCGAGCCAATCCATGCCAACAGCCCGCAGGCAAAAGGGCGGGTAGAGCGTGCCAATCAGACACTGCAGGACAGGCTGGTCAAAGAAATGCGGCTTCAGGGTATCAGTGATATTGAAACAGCAAACGCATGGTTGCCGACCTTTATTGAAGCCTATAACAACCGGTTTGCTACGCCGCCTCGTATTGCTGATAACGCCCATCTTGATGTACACCATTCTGAAGAGGAACTGGGTTATATCTTCAGCCTCCAGGCGAAGCGCGTTCTCTCCAAAAATCTCACTTTCCAGTACAAAAGCAGTGCGTTTCAGATTCGCAGTGAAGGCCGGGGATATCGACTTCGGCATTCGGTTGTCACGGTATGCGAAAGCTTTAACGGTGAAATTAAGGTTCTGTATGATGGGAAAGCGTTGGGATGGGAAAAATATGTTGATGGCCCGGAGCCTATACCACTGGATGATGAAAAAAGTGTCCATGAACGTGTGGATAATGCCCGTTTTGATTTACGCTCAAAATTCTACGTAAAACCTAAAGCTGACCATCCTTGGCTCACGCGCCGCACGCAAAGTAATCAGCAAGTGAAGCCCCCTAAATTACCCAGAAAGAAGGCTGATCCCGATAAAATGGACTGAAACCAGGCGTTATTCAGTTGAGTGCATATCCAGTCATAGGATAGATTCTTACGTAGCGTTTCTGGCGTGCATTTTCGGGTGGTTTGTTACTGTTTTTAACGGGGACACGTCAGAAACGCGCTCAGGCCGTCTGAGCGGTACGCGTAATGCGGCGTTATGGTAAATAGCCTATGCTAATGTCCGCTAAGAGCGAGATATAGTCATTCGTACCCTGAGAATTACACTTTGAAGTGATTCAGGGTATGCGCTTACTGGTTACGAATATTGAGCGAGAATCATGTGATGATCGCCGCTTTTCTTTCGAGCCAGTAGGTGCTCCACGTTCGCTAACGAATACTCAGGGCATGCAGATAAACTGCTGGCTATATTTCTTTCGAAGAGCGTGGAATGCATACCAATCCCCGATAAAAAGGAGTTGGTGATGACTGTGACTAATCAATTTGCTGCGCACGTTGGTCTGGACTGGGCTGATAAAAAACACGATGTCTGTGTTCAGTTTAAAAACGGTGAACGCGTATTCGATGTGATTGAACATACAGCAGAAGCGCTTGATGCCTGGCTTACTGAGTTACACCAGAAAGTAAAAGGTAGAATCGCAATAGCTCTCGAACTGAAGAAGGGCCCCGTGGTATATGCTCTTCAAAAATACCCCTTTATCACCGTTTTCCCCGTCCACGCATTGTCCCTGGCTCGTTATCGGCAAGCCTTCTCGCCCAGCGGCGCTAAAGATGATCCGCAGGATGCCGAGCTGGCATTAGAGTTAATGCTGCGTTACCCCCAGAAGATAAAAGCTATTGAACCCGACAATGCGGATATTCGCTTACTTCAGCAACTGGTTGAGCAACGTCGTCAGTTGGTTGAAGATAAACGACGCTTTGTGAACCGGATAATCAACACGCTTAAACAGTATTATCCTCAGCCACTGGAGTGGTTCTCACATCGGGGTAGCTTACTGTTGTGTGAGCTGATTATCCGGTGGCCCAGTCTGCAACAACTGAAACGAGCCAGACGCGACACGATCCGCAACTTTCTGAATGCCAAAGGTGGTCGCGCTATGGCCCTTACCGAGCAACGTGTTGCGAGTATTGATAATGCGATCCCATTGACTACAGACCCGAGTGTTATAGAGGCTAATGCTTTGATGGCAGCAGCACTGGCGACACAAATTAAAGTCGTGAGTGAAATCATCAAAACCTATGACGAACGAATCGAAACGCTGTTTGACACATTGCCAGATGCGGGGCTGTTCAAATCACTTCCGGGCATGGGACCGTGCATGGGCCCACGGATGCTTGCTGCACTTGGTGATAATCGTGACCGGTTTAACAGCGCTGAAGAAATTCAAAACTACGCAGGTATAGCACCGGTGACCGAACGAAGCGGCCAAAAATCATGGGTTCACTGGCGATGGCAATGTGCCAAGTTCGTCAGGCAGACCTTTGTTGAATGGGCTGCCAAGACGGTTAATTCATCATACTGGGCCAAACTGTATTATCAGGGCCTTAGAGAAAAGGGCAAATCTCATCAGTCTGCGATCCGGGCACTGGCGTTCAAATGGATAAGGATCATTTACCGCTGCTGGAAGGCCAGAACCTGTTATGACGAAGCGAAATATTTGCTGGCTCTCGAAGCGAGACACTCGCCCTTACTGAAGCCATAAAAAGCTTGTCGAATGTCTCAGGGCGTGAAGCGGACATTGCAGACTGCCCAGTAGAAAAAGTGCTATCAGAATTATCTAAAGGAAGATCGTATTTACCATGTCTCATTCTAACTGTTTAATAAATTACAAAAATTAAAATTTCCATTTAATATCATCGCGTTAAGCAAGAGAATTAAACCTCTCATTTAATTTATGATTCTTATTTAATTCATGAGTTGGTGTAAAAATAGGTTGCCGCACTATAGAAAGACACATATTTAAACCCAGCAGGAAATCATATTTGAAAGTAATGTGTTTAAGGGGCTGCGTAACAAGAACAGCAAGTAAACACATAGTAATAACAGTTACCATTCCCATTTCGCAAGTGGCCATATCAGAGGTGAACTAATGCCTGCTGCAATTTTAAGAATTAAGGTTATCCTAATAATTCTTTTGTATGATTAAGATCATCGATAAATTTACTAAGGACTCATTAATGAAATTGCGACTCTGGAATCTATTACCCCATGATTACGCTCCTTTTTTTCGTATTCTTCACATCATTGTGGCATTTCTAATATTATCACAAATTATTAACTCTAATCTGACAGAGACCGAAGCAATTGGTGAACATAGTCTTGAAGGAGTTATAACCTGGATGCACATTATTTCAGGGTTAGGACTGATTATTTGTGGTTTTATTATGTTAAGTTGGATGCTTACTCAAAGAGGTTTTACTTATTATTTTTCATGGGTAGGGCTTGACTTTAGTGGTATTAAGCAAGATATAAAAACGTTGACTAGTTTCCGACTGCCCGATGCACATTCGGGAGGTATTGCCAGTACAATCCAAGGATTTGGAGTTCTAGCATTGCTAATTGTAGCACTTTCAGGTGGCCTATGGTTCTTGTTGAATACCATGCAGTCAAATCTGGCTGAAACAGTAATCCACTGGCATAAGTTCTTTACTACTTTCATTGAGGTCTATTTTTATGCACATGGTGCAATGGGAGTTTTGCATATTTTAATTGAAAAATATAAAAGCCGCTCAGTTAACCTAAGTGACTAATCTGTTGTGAGATAATATTACTTCAAGTTGAAGAAAACCCTAAAAATAAAATTTAGTTTACTAGAAGATGAAACAGCACTTGCAGAGACTTTTTAATTAAATTTAATAAAAACGAAAAAATATTCATGGCGAAATGATTGTTTAATTATCTATCATGGATAGAAATGTGAGTTAGTCGTCCTATTTTAGGAAGTTAATAATGACTAAAACAAAAGGGTTACCTCGTCCGCTGACGCACTACGCTTGGCTTTCCATTGCCACGGCTATTGCCACTATCGGACTCAAAGGTGTGGCGTGGAAAATGACCGGTTCGGTCGGTCTGCTATCTGATGCCATCGAATCCGTAGTTAACCTCGCAGGAGCCCTAATGGCGCTCTGGATGCTGACCTTGGCTGCGCTTCCGGCCGATGAGAACCATGCATATGGGCACGGCAAAGCCGAATATTTCTCGAGTGCTTTCGAAGGATTTCTGATCCTATTGGCGGCAGCCAGTATCGCCTATACCGCAGTTGAGCGGATGTTAACTCCACAGCCGCTTGAGGAGATTGGTCTCGGATTACTGGTTTCAACAGTCGCATCAATCCTTAATTTTGTGACGGCTCGCATTTTGTTAAGGGCTGGCAGGCAGCACAACTCTATCACTCTTGAGGCAGATGCTCATCACCTGCTGACCGATGTCTGGACGTCGGTCGGTGTCATTTTTGGTGTCGGACTGGTTTATCTGACCGGCTGGTTTTGGGTCGATCCGATCGTTGCATTGCTGGTCGCAGCCAACATCGTTTGGACTGGTTATCAGCTTATGAGTCGTTCAGCTGCAGGTCTGATGGACGTATCGCTACCCACGGAAGAACTCAAAAAAATCGAGTCACTGCTGGCAGGATATCGTGAACAGGGGCTTGATTTCCATGCACTACGTACACGCCAGGCTGGCGGGCGGGCGTTTATGACAATGCACATCCTAGTTCCTGGGCGATGGACTGTTCAATATGGGCACGACTGGGCCGAGCGTATAGAGAATGATATCCGCACCGCACTGCCTTTTATCCATATCACCACTCATGTGGAACCGTTGGAAGATCCCGCGTCAATGAACGACCAAACGCTCGACATTTCTGATCACTAAACTAACCACATGTCGCTGGTCGGGCAGGGTAACAAACCTCGCTCTACAAAAATTTCAGGTATTCTCTATAATTCTGAGGGTACTTGATGTGACCTGCGCCCAATTGTTGGGCACGCAATATTTTTAAAAAGTCCGCTTCTGGCACAAAGCGGACAGTGATCACCGTTCTTACGACTACTTTCTGACTTACTTCGTGACTTGCCCTAAGCATGTTGTAGTGCGATACTTGTAATGACATTTGTAATTACAAGGGGTGTAAGACATGGGTAGCATTAACCTACGTATTGACGATGAACTTAAAGCGCGTTCTTACGCCGCGCTTGAAAAAATGGGCGTAACTCCTTCTGAAGCGCTTCGTCTCATGCTCGAGTATATCGCTGACAATGAACGCTTGCCGTTCAAACAGACACTCCTGAGTGATGAAGATGCTGAACTTGTGGAGATAGTGAAAGAACGACTTCGTAATCCTAAGCCAGTACGTGTGACGCTGGATGAACTCTGATGGCGTATTTTCTGGATTTTGACGAGCGGGCACTAAAGGAATGGCGAAAGCTGGGCTCGACGGTACGTGAACAGTTGAAAAAGAAGCTGGTTGAAGTACTTGAGTCACCCCGGATTGAAGCAAACAAGCTCCGTGGTATGCCTGATTGTTACAAGATTAAGCTCCGGTCTTCAGGCTATCGCCTTGTATACCAGGTTATAGACGAGAAAGTTGTCGTTTTCGTGATTTCTGTTGGGAAAAGAGAACGCTCGGAAGTATATAGCGAGGCGGTCAAACGCATTCTCTGAACCAAAGCATGACATCTCTGTTTCGCACCGATGGTGACACTTCTGCTTTGCGTTGACAGGAGAAGAAGGCCATGAAAATGCCGAACCAACCCATTGTTTTGTGCATATTAATAGTTTGTTTAACGCTGTTGATATTCACCTGGCTCACACGAAACTCGCTTTGCGAGTTGCGGATGAAAGACGGAACAAGGGAGGTATCTGCTATCCTGGCCTACGAATCCGGTAAGTAGCTGACAAAGAGGGGGGCAACCCCCTCTTTTCGGGGTGTGGATTAGTATGCCATCGGCACCTTTTGAAAGGGTTTCTCCAGTCGGGGAAACCCTTTTTTCCTCCCGTCTTGTGGCATATAGCCTTTTGTATAAATCAAGAACCAGACCCAAAGAGTCCCACTTCACGCAAACCGTTCAAAAGCCTTAGCGTAATCCAGTCGGGAAAAATTTCACCGGTGCTCGTCCGGGCACGTACCGGAAACAATGGACTTCTCACTGGTCGGTAGCTCATAGAACGTAGCCATTGCGGTCAGTCCTTATTCTGTACCCAGTAGAGTTTTATGGCCGTCTGGCAAATCGTTCAAACATTGTCATTTCTGTTCTCGCTGCATCCGGTCAAATGATACGGTGAATTCAGCTCATGGGCATTCGCATCGCAGTCTACGAAGGCACCAGAAGTTTGAGGATGTTACGCAAAGAACAGTTATCAGGTTTGCTGGTGGGCGTAATGCCTACCTCTACTTTACTTCATAGGGATTCTTCTGCGGGGAAGCAAGAATTGACTCAACGTTGTCCGGTCGTACCAGATTTGTCGCGGAAAGCGCCTTTTTGTGAGGGGGGCCGCAGCGCTAAACCTTTTCCTGGAACGACATGAAGGACAGCAGAGCGTCCGCCCTGGAGGACAGCTCAATACAGTCTCCACGCTGCGGTTCTATCTCTTCGTCAATGGTTTCATTGTACCAAATACGCAGCCGCCATCCCTTCGCAGGGAAAGCGCTCTGCATCGCCAGGACCATCCCCTCCGGCGACAGCAGTTCTCGACAGAGGTAGCAGGCCCCGATCCGGGTTGAATCCCGCAGCCACATTACGGGATACTCTTTAACCAGTTGGTCATACACGCATTCTGCCATATGAAAGTAATTTTCGTCAGCCCTGCAAAAATCACACATTCGATTTCCTTAAATGGTGTTCATCGAGATAATTCAGAAAGTTGATTCGCCAAACTACGGGGCATTTCTTTAATGGCGGAGCTTTACATCACTATTTCTGTCATTTTCAAATCCGCCGGATACAGCAATAATTGCACCGAACAGCGGTTTGAACTGCAATGCATCCGTAGGGTATGCGACAATAATAAGGCTCTTCCCGTACTCTTAAAAATGGAAGAGTTTAAAACCCATACTGCTGGGATGAGCGAAGCACGGTACATTATGCCAGCGTATAAGGGCCGTCATAACTTGTTTTTTTCTAGAACACGGCGAAGTTTTCTTACCTGGGAAGCTGTGGAAAGCGTACCGGTTCGGGGATGGCATGCGCTTGCCTTTTCACCTGGTTTGAGTACATAGGCTAATGCCAGCTCGTTCAGAGCCGCCTCAGCTTTCAACAGGGCCTCAATGGCCGTGTTCAGGTATACAGTTCGGCTCTCATGGTTCATCAGGATTTTCCTCACAAGGGTAAAAATGACAGGCGATACCTGCCGTTTACCCTTTGTCTCCGTTAAGAATGGCATCACGGCAGGCTTCCCAGATTACCTGGGCATTAGCATCACACTCCACGAACCCGCCGCACTGATCGTATATCACCTGGTATACCTCAGGGGGAATCTTCCCAGGCGCAACCGGAGTTGAGCGTTTGCCTTTATGAATCTCATCTGCGGTATCACAGACAGCGTCGAGATGCCGCGACATCCACTCAGATAATTTCAGACCCTCTCGATTTGCCTGTTTTACATAGCGAACCTTTCTGGAAACCGTAGATCGCATCTGAATCTGTGTCACAGCTGGCACATCTTCTTTCATGGCATTCTGTAATGCAGCTTTGGGCTTTTTCATGTTCATGGTTGCTTTAAATTATTCTGGAGTTCGTCTGATATAAATGCTGACGTGATCTGTCAGCGTTGCTTAAATAGTTTATCGCCTTCCGCCAGTTCGCCGTTGAGCTGTTCAATCACGCTCCAGATGAGCCGATCATCCGGCGTTGAGCCTGCACACTCTTTCACGACCGCCACGGGTCTAAATTCTTCAGGGTCTGCCTGCCCGGAGGTGAAGAGCCTGCTCTCAATCCAGTGGGCCCCCTCTGTGCAGCAGTGGCAACTGGTTTCAGGTGGTTCATCCAGACCGTCCACTCCACAGGCTGAGCAGGTGAACAGTTTGCGAGACCCACCAGCCAGTGGCGTATCGCAAGCTGCTGGAAGTGCGCCAGCATTGCGCCAGTACAGCACATGATTTGAATCGTAGCAGTGTCCATGAAGCAGAAGCGAAACGCCGCAACTGCGAGTTTCAATGGCTTTGCCTGTGCCAAGGTATTGCCCGATCTCGTCCCATACGTCCACTAAGGTGTCAGGCAGCGGACGCGTAACAGGGAACTTAGCGCAGTCGTCCGGGGTGCCTTTAATGCAGCAGAGGGCCGAATACGCAAGCTCCTGCATTTCGTAGGAGTACTGACCACATACCACGCGTTCCAGTTTGTCGATTAGTTGTTCTTTATTCATCATACTCAGCCTTATTAAACAAATTCATTACGCCACTGGCACCATCTGGCCGGAGCAGACTGCGGCCCGGTAGTAGAGCCGCAGGGGGTGTCGCTGGACTAACAGGTGCTCAGTGAGTCCCGCACTTCCTCATGACTGGTCATTTTCAGAAGAAGCTTTCCAGGGCAGCGTGGTTCCGCCTGTGAACGGGTGACGTCTTCGTTGATTGCCTGGATATGAGCAGATTCAACGGTCCGACGCTGTACGACATGGTTGCTCAGGTTGAATTCGCACTGGAGCCTTCTGGCATCAGAATCCGCGTTCATTGCAATACGTTCATCAAAGCGGCGGTTCATTCGCAGAGCCTCTTCGTGAGCTGCATCAACAAGGGTGCGTCTGGTGACATAGTCGTTACCAGCAAAAAACGATAGCTGAGCGTGTTCCGAAGAGTAGTCGGAGCTTCCCTTACAACGGGCAATCGCGGCTTCAGAGTGCAGGATTAATGAACTCAACCGTGAACAGACGTCATTGATGGTGCCGGTTTTCAGACAGTCGTGGATAAGTGTCCAGGCGGAAATGCTCAGCGGGCGGCTGGTGATCACATAGGGATTGTAATGATCAACCGTTACGATAGTACGCAGTGAATGAAGCGATTCGGACTGCGTACGTAAGTCACGGCGAACAGTACATGCCACCGAGGCAACATCTTTACATTCTTTGTCGGACATCGAGTCCAGTACGCGGATCTCCACCTCTGCCGCCTTTGAGGCGATATGCGCACTAATCTCACCCTTAAGACGTTTGTAGTCAGCCTTGAAGCTTCCCACGCTGTCAATATCGATCCAGTAACCACAGCTGTAACCAGCATTACCAAACTCGTCATCTTTCTCATAGTTCGGACAGCCGTCATTGCTCCAGCCAGCTTTTTCCAGCAGCTCGTCAATAGCGACCAGCTCAGCCATTGGTGCATGTTCGATAATGAAATAATGGACACGGCCCCAGGCATATGCGCGTGAACGGCCATCAACAGAAGTATCAGAAGTCGTCTGACGGGAAAGTTTCATGAGGTACTCCAGTTCTGCCCGGTACCGCCGGGGCGGTGGTGCGAAAGCCGCACCATGAATGACACTATGATCCTCCTAACTTCTATTGTCAATACAATTGAAGTGGCGTTGTATTTATTCATTATTTGGACCCGGCTCGTACGGAACGACCGTCGGGACTTGCCAATTATTCTGCGGTGAGCAGGGGGAAGGGAACATCCCACCGCTTGTTTCAAGATGTACAGCCAAGGAGGGCGCAGAATGCCTGACAGAATCATCGTGCAGCGGTAGCGAAAGACCTGACAAACGGGAAAAGTATCCTTTTATTCCAAAGCCAACCTCAGCTTTTAATGTCGCCAGTACGTTTCTTAAACATGCCAAATCGGTCTCTTATACGGCCGGATGGGCCCGATGAAAACGATAAAATGAGAAACAGAACCCGACACATCGCTGCTCTCTGGGAAAGCCGGTCAGCAGATGGAGCGCCAGGAACTAAATCCGCTGGTTTTAATAATGATTGAGGAGAACAAGATGAAAGATAACAAGACACGTCCTGTAGACTCGTATGCTCATGCTGATTTCATGGAGTCCGTCTTCAGCAACCTCAGGGCTTTCTGTGATGCGGAATGCCAGCGGCTAACTGCCGGTTATCCCCCAACTGTCAAACCAGAACAGCAAAGCACTGACGGCCAGCTGTCGGCGGCATAAATCATTACCTGCCAGTTCGTTCAAATTTCCGCTTCCTTAAGCCCGGGCCAAAAGCCCGGCTCAATCCAAAAACTGAACGTACCGGTTTACCTCTATATCTCCTCAATCCCCTGCGACTTACAAGAGACCCGCACCGGTTTAGCCATTCCTGTCCTGCCACTCTCTCATCACTGGCCCAGACAACCGGAAAAGTAACTTTTCTCTCCGACTCACCTTCTGAACCAGCTATTTTGCTTAAACGTAAAAACGGCCCACTGTTGTGAAGATTTAAAACGGACGGATCGAGTAGTATTGTCTCAGGAATTTTTTTTAAGAAAAGTTACTTTTTCTTCTGTGCAACCTATTAGAAAAAATGTCGAACCTGGTATTGTTGTGTTGTAGCGCAGTTAAACAACCAACCAAAAGAGAGAACAAAAATGTCCGCAATCGAAACTGAAGTAAAAAACAACAGCAACGAAATCAGCCTTCGTGGTTACCTGGAACGCACTGGTAACGGTGCCCGTAAAGGTAACGGCCTTATCATTGACCCTTCGGTTGTTGTAGAGCAGGAAGGCTTTAACACCCGCACGGCCGGTATGGGCGAGCTCTACTATTCAATGCCTCACGTTGTGGAACACCTGAACAGCCTGGCCGATGCCTACATGGAAGACCCGTTCAGCGTGACGCCTATCGTTGTTCAGATGGTTAATGGCGTACCTGTACTGCGTCAGGGGGCTTGCCGTATCCGTTCCATCGCTATTGCAAACCGCCAGCTGGAAGCAGAAGGGCGTGAACGCATTACTCGTATTCGCTGCGAAGAGTTTCGCGGTAGCGCTTCAAAAGCAGAACTCTTCACCCTGACCGGCAACTCCAACCTGGCGCTGTCTGTCGTAGCTGAAGCGCTTTCAATTAAGCGTCTTGTTGAAGATAAAGAAGAGCCTAAGACCTTTGCGGAACTGGCAAAAAAACGTGGTAAATCAGAGCAGCATCTTCGCCAGATGGTTCGCGTACTGGACCTGCCTTCTGAACTACAGACCATGCTTGTGAGCGATCAGGTGAGCATGTACGTTGCGCTGGACGAGTATATGTACAGCGGTGAGGATGCGGTAGATAACATCAACAAGGCGATCTCCATCTATGGTAAAGCGACGAAAAACACGCTGAAATTCGTCAAAGCTGCCAAGGTAGAAGAGCGCATGGCAGATCCGCAGACTCCGGAAAACTCCGGTGATGAGCAACCGGCAGGTAATGCTACCGTTAACACCCCGGTACCGGATCAACTGAATGATGAAAGCAATACAGAGACGCTGGTTACGCCACCGGTACAGGAACCAGCTCCGGCTCCAAAGGACAGCGCTCCTAAACAGAACCCGGCAGGTAAAGCACCATCCATGTCCAGCGTTCTGAACAAAAAGACCGTGACCGTCATTGCCGACACCGCGATCCCGATTTTTGAACGTATTGCTGAAGAAGCCAAGCTTAAAGAAGGTGAATCTGTCAGCACTGATACTTACACGCTTGTTCTGACCAATGATGAAATGAACGATATCATCAATGCTCATGCTGACCTGAAAGAGTACCTGCGTAAGCATGCTGAGAAGATGAATAAGGGACAGGCATGATTTTCTGACCGACCCCTCCATCCGGACGGGTCGGTAACTTTTTCAGGACAAGGGGAAACAGGGCAATGAAGAAGGCTTTTATCAACGTAGACAAGACTAACCCACTGCCAGTCCTGACGGATTCGGTGACCCGGGTAAGTATTCAGTGCACGGCAAAAGATGAAAACGGGGCAGGGATCGAAGTGAACATCCTCGACCTGATTCAGGATCATGATACGGATGAAGTGAAAGTGCAGTTTGGGAGCTCGCCTGTTCAGGCTCTGGCGATGCTCCGCCGGGTTATGACAGCACTGGAAAAGCAGGCAAATGCAGAACTGCAACAGAATTCCTGCTCGCGTATGCAGTAAACGGTAAAAGCAGAATGTTCCCTACTGGATAAACCCGGTGGACCTCACGGAGAGCAAGTCACCGAATGGTTCACTGTTAAGTGATATACATCCGGATTTATAAGGTTTTGCAGCATCCGAATAGGCAATAAATAGAATTATTTTGATTTATCTCAGCAAGGAAATGGAAAGCTACCAGATTTTAGGATAGCGAAATGCCTGTATCGCTACTCTGCTGAATTAGAAATGATTTTAAACGCAATGCATAATGATAGAATAGCAATGCCTTTAATTATTTGTCACGTCTGAATTATATGTAGACTTACGGAGAGGATATGGTAATTACTTATTCATTATCGGAAACGTTTAATATGTTTTTACGCGAGATTATTGCATCTGGACCTGCAGTTTTTTGCGCATGGTGCGTTTTGTGTCTTTTCTCTGATCAGGAACGAGGTAAAGAGGTTCCTGTTTCTATGAAAAAAATAACTTCAAAGTCAGCTTTCTCCTACTTTATCAGTTCTCAAATTGCCGCTTTTATTATCTCCTTGTTGGGTTCAATCTTAAGCACGAAATGGGACAACATCGTCTGGAATGATGAAATAAGACAGTTTTATCTGCATGTAGGATTTGGGCTGGTAGCTTGTGTATTCTGTCTGCTTGTAATCTTGCATGAGAAATTTATCAAAAGAAATTTAAATGTTTATTCTGGTTATTGTGGTTCACTGGCAGTTAGTCTCACAGGAATCTTTGTACTTTGTGCGTTATATCTGACATTTTCATTACCATTTCATTATGAAGAACGTCTACTTAATGATGCATCCTTGGTGGCTTCGGATGGCGTTGAAAATTCAGTCGTTTTTGCAGACGGTCGTTACTGGGTTTTTGAACTGGGCTTACCATATTTCAAACAGTCATTGCTCAAAGAGGTAAGAAGGGGCAGGTACCAGCTAATCTGCACTACAGAAAAAAAAACAACATGCTGGTCTGGCAAAAAACTTCCCGAAAAACCAACCTCTTTGAAAGCTAGTTCATAAAGATTTAAACTGCTCGCTTAAATCCACACTGGTCCAATTTTGAAAATTTATTGTGTTTTTAAAAGAAATTACAGTGTGGGTTATTAGCCAGTAGGTCGGAGTTTTATATAATACCCAAAAACACAGGAGGTATTATGAAAACCAATCTGGCCTATGCATCTAATTGCTCCGATTCTGTCTACTCCTATATTTATCAGGCACTGCAACAACGCTCTGGTGCCGAGAATGAAAGCCTTTATCAGCAGGCCATTTCCAGCTGCTGCACAGATAAACAAAAAAAGAAACTGGCCGGGTATTATGCCGGTCCATGGCAGCTGCTATTCAACGCGTGGTGTAACAATCGCGTCCCTAACACAGCGGTGCTGGCCCTTTTACTCCAGCAGTGCTTATCTCATTTCCAGTGCGAAGAAGTGATCGCAGCCTGGCAGTAACCCTATCAAGCCCCTTCGTATAGCGGAGGGGCAGGAGATATCTCATGTACAGAAACGACAGAAACGTGGATTCCTTCAACCTGGTTAATGCTCTTCAGCCGGTCTTTCGTAACACCGGCTGTGGGATGTTTGAATATGATCGTAAAAAGCAGAATGAAACCGCTGATTCAATCTTACGAGCGTTGGCGTTAAATGCCGATTTCGCGAGGGCCTTAAAACAGTACGTCCGGATTAATTCTGTACGACGGGTTGTTCAGTTCGATGACGGCTCGGTTCGCTATGGTATTCATGCCGAATTTGAAGGGCATAATAAAATTAATTCCTTCCGTATTTTTAAAGATGAAGATACAGACGCATTTGACTCCTATTTTTATTCGGTTTGCGATAATAAAGCTGAGCTGGTGGATTTTAAAATGGACTCTCTCGATATTCAATTGCAGGCAGTTTTTGAAAAGGTGACAGGTATTTTTCTGTCACATTAAATATTCAAATTTTCAATCCTCGGGCTGATAGACAAAAAACGCACTTTAGAATATAGATGAGATGAATATGAAAAACGTAAATATTTTGGATACCGATATTGCGGCCATTAATGCTCTTTCTGGCGTAGAACTGACTGACTTTCTCACTGCCGGGTATCAGGTAAACTGGTTAGGAGAAAGGGAGGTTTCGCTGGTGGGCTTTCCGTGTTTAGCAAGCAACAAGCAGCCGGTAGAAGTTGGTCCCGGCATTTTCATTAATCGCGTGTACAGCAGAGACAGCCAGTCTCTGAGCGGGAAATTGCGCTATGACCTGTCTAATGGTCTGGCAACGAGTGCATTTTCATTTTTCTCCCAGTCAGGCTGGTATGGGGGATTCCGTGTCGTATCTTTCCGTGACAACGGGCCAGCTGCGTTAATCAACATTGGTATTGTCCATGAGAATGTTTTGAATGCATTTTGTGCTGACTTCCCCCGGGCCAATGTGAGCGTAACCCGTTTTCATTGTGGCATGACGCTTGAGCAGATCCGAATGTTCATTTCAGACACTGCTTACGATATGCCGCTTTATAACAACGAGTCTGACTTTCGCAGGCTCGCCAGTTAGCATGGAGGCTGACTTCAGTGCTTACGCCTAAAAGCCGGTGAGCGAGGTGGCGGAACCGGTTGGCTTCGCCCAGTCTTACTTACTTCTCTCAAGGTACTGCGCTGCAAGCGTACGTAAAAAAAGTAAGTAGCTAAATGGCGTGAGCGATTAGTTCTATACGGGAAGAAGTCATAGTATTCTGAAATGATAGTTATCTCATACGAACGATAGTAATGGAGTTTCTTAATGGGCGTTGATATCTGCTGGCGATTTCAAAGGGAAGAAAAGCCTGGTAAATGGATTAATTTATCAAGCAATTATAAAGGGGACCGATCATATCTCCACTTTGCCTGGCTCGGATTTGATGTAGATCGTGAAAGGGCGAGCACATCAGCAGTTTTTATCCACGCATTACGCGGATTACCTGATGATATACCGTCCGAAGATGATGATTTATTCGGTGAACATTCATACTCATGGCTGACTTCGGAAGAAATTTTGTCAGCCATACCACCCGATAACGCCGGAGAGGTGATCCAGGAATTTGTCGAAGAAGTAAAGCGTCTCCACGTGGAGAACGGCAGCGTCCGTTTCGTCTTTGGATTTGAAGGGTAACCCGTAAGAAAGTAGCTATCTTACCCGGCTAGGTCTCCAATCTCTCAGATGCTCAAAGAGGGCCGGGCATGGTGCCCACACATCCCCTACCATTCCGATTTGATATTCGTCTAATACACCCTTTAAAGAAAACAAGCAGACGGCAATGAGACGGCTTTGTTGAATAAATCAGATTTCGGGTAAGTCTCCCCCGTAGCGGGTTGTGTTTTCAGGCAATACGCACGCTTTC
>NZ_PQGD01000040.1 GCF_002915575.1 Superficieibacter electus | reverse complement strand
AGATGTCACCGACAGAATATGAAAACCACTATTATCAACGGCTCGGAAGTGTCTAGATTATCCGTGGCGATTCATAGATAATATTGATAAGAGAATCATTCGGGAACTCCAAAAGGATGGTCGCATACAAAATAACGAACTGGCAAAGAGGATTGGCTTGTCACCTTCCCCATGCCTGAGACGTGTCAGAAACCTGGAAGAGTCCGGCATCATTAGCCAGTATGTAGCTGTTATTGACCAGACCAGAGTGGGGTTGAAGCTTTCGATGTTCGCCAGGGTGTGGCTGACTGCACAAGATGCAGAAACTATCAAACTTTTCATTGACGCAATGCGACAACTTGAGGAAGTGGTGGAATGTTACATTATGTTAGGAGAAAGCGATGCACTGCTGAGAGTAGTTGTTGCCGACCTTGATGACTACAGGCGTTTTCAGTCCACCCACCTTACCCGTAAAAATGGCATACAGAATGTCAAAACTGATGTACCAAGTGAAATTGTTAAACAGACCTTTTCATTACCAATATAACGGTGTTGGTTAATTCCAGTATAAAAAGATAGGCTCGCATTAGGACTGAACACACCAGTTGAGCCGAATATTGTTGTTTTTATCTCTGCGTATGTAACCTTTGTAACGGCAGCAGCTAACCAAGTGTTTGAAATTTAGTAGAACTGAGTCAGATTAAAATAATTGGATTTGATATATAAATGTCCGCTTATGGCGGAAGTTTCTGGACAACGTAAGCTGGCATATGTCCTTGTCTCTCCGTAGGGACTATCGATCTATTTGCCAATGGTGTTCAAGCAATATCGACAGTGGCGGGGGCTTACAATGCGATCAAGCTAACAAATCACATCGTATTTACTTTTCCAGATTCCCTAATGGTTTAGCGTCATAGTTTCAGCCAGATAAACCTGAGCTACTTTAGGGAAGGATATGCTTTTATGATCATAATGGATACTATTTCTATGAAAAATTGGGCGCGAGAACACAATCAGGAGATCAGAACCTGGCATGATATTTATACTGGCTATCAGAGATGGCATTTGCTGAATACATCTAATAAGCTTTAATCTCATTTTTTTATTTCCAGATGTGATGATCCAGTGCGAGTGCTTGTAACAAAAATCGCCCGGAGAATGATAGGCAAGTTCACTAAACGATAAGGGATATTTTCAAATTGCCTACAATTTCCACATCACCCGTCAGGAGAATCAGACCCTAAGTACCATACGTATCATAGATCAATTCACAATATAGTTGATGCTAAATTTCTTTGTTCATACTGGGGCAGTATGATGAAAGGATGCGAATGAATCTCACATATAAAATCTCACAGCCTTCCACCGTTTTTGACTGTTGCAGATTTATTTTTAGCAGGTATTAAATGACTCGATATTTCTTTTTGCTCGTAATTGATTTTGTATTTTAATATATCATCATGATTTTTATTATCAGAAATTTTGGTTAGATCAATGAGGAACTTATTTCTTATCATCCACTTTACAATTCGCTTATCGATATCTTTGTATAGGGGGCCACCTTTATACTTATAGAAATTAACATCTTGAATATCACTGATATAATCAAGAGTGCTTAGAATCGCTTTGTAGTCACTAATGTAACTGTTAATGGCAAAACGGTCTTTATTGAGCTTTATTTTGAATCCATGTTTAGAGAGCTCAGACAAAAAAAAGACTGAGCTGGGATTGCAAAAATCTACATGCAACACTCTTCTTTCAAATTTATCAATATTTAAGAGAATGATCTTGTATAGTTCATCATTATATTCCTCTTCAATAAACCCTTTTCCTGCATGATTAATATGGTTGACATTGCATCCAGCATCTATTGCTATGGATAAAACATCAGGGGAGAGGGGGAGGAAGAGAATATTTCTTCCTCTGTTATCGACGTGATTTATTTCACAACCTGCATTAAGTAATACTTGTAGTCCTTCAGCATCCCTGTAATGTTCAAAAATGCAGGTATAGCCTTTAGCATCTGTATGCGAGGTGTCTAAACCCAGTTCAATCAGCTTCTTTAGTATTTCCGGATTTTTTTGATGAAAGAGAGCATTTTGCCCCTGCTCGTTAATATGGTGTATATTAATTTCATGGCTGAGCAGAAAATCCAGTGCTTCAGGGGTTCTACAGCCAAAAATGGCATTGTTGCCGTTACTGTTAACAGCATTAATATCATAGCCAGCTTTTAAAGCATGCTTTATATCATCAGGTGATCTTGAATTGAAGAATGATTCAGAAATGGCAAGGTCTAATGCCCTTTCTAATAACCCCCTTTGTAATAATGACGTAACTAAGTCCATAAACACCCCCATGAAAAAATGTTTAAATTCATTAAATATCAGAAATTCTGAGAAATGCAACAGAGAGGACAGGCGTTTCTGATGTAAGGAAGTAAAATTTTAACAAACCACCCATGGAAACATCAGAAACGCCAGCAGTCAATTTACGCCAACAGGTATGGTCTGATCTTACCCAGCAATAGTGGACACGCGATTAAGTGAGTAAACTCTTAACCAGAGGTGACTCATGACAAAACCGGCATCAACCAGCAAGAAGCCCCGTAAACAACACACGCCTGAATTCCGCGATGAAGCCCTGAAACTGGCTGAGCGCATCGGCGTCGCTGCCGCTGCCCGCCAGCTCAGTCTTTATGAATCGCAGCTCTATACCTGGCGCAGTAAGCAACAGCAACAAATGACCTCTTCAGAACGTGAAAGTGAACTGGCCGCAGAAAATGCCCGGTTAAAGCGACAACTGGCAGAACGCGATGAGGAGCTGGCCATTCTCCAAAAGGCCGCGACATACTTCGCGAAGCGCCTGAAATGAAGTATGTCTTTATCGAAAAATATCAGGCTGAGTTCAGCATCAAGGCCATGTGTCGGGTTCTGCGTGTCGCCCGCAGCGGCTGGTATACCCGGCGTCTGCGCCGTTATCAGGTCAGCCCGCGTCAGCAGTTCCGCCTTAACTGCGATAATGCTGTTCACAAGGCATCCATGCGGCAAAACAACGGTATGGTGCGCCGCGTCTTGCAGCCGAACTGCCGGAATACAACGTGAAAACCATCGCCTCCAGCCTGCGTCGTCAGGGGCTGAGGGCAAAAGCCTGCCGGAAGTTCAGTCCGGCCAGCTACCGTGCGCACGGCCTGCCAGTATCGGAAAACCTGCTGAAGCAGGACCTTATCGCCAGCGGCCCGAACCAGAAGTGGGCGGGTGACATCACGTACTTACGAACAGATGAAGGCTGGCTTTACCTTGCGGTCGTTATCGACCTGTGGTCCCGGTCAGTTATCGGCTGGTCGATGTCGTCGCGGATGACGGCACAACTGGCCTGCGATGCGTTGCAAATGGCGTTGCGGCGGCGTAAACGCCCGGAAAATGTCCTTGTTCATACAGACAGGGGCGGCCAGTACTGTTCAGCGGATTACCAGGCCTTACTGAAACGGCATAACCTGCGTGGCAGTATGAGCGCAAAAGGGTGCTGTTACGACAACGCCTGCGTGGAAAGCTTCTTCCACTCACTGAAGGTGGAATGTATCCACGGCGAGCGCTTTGCCCGCCGGGAAATAATGCGGACGACGGTATTTAATTATATCGAGTGCGATTACAATCGCTGGCGTCGCCACAGTGCCTGTGGCGGTCTCAGCCCGGAACAATTTGAAAACCAGAATCTCGCTTAAGGCCGTGTCTACATTACGTGGGTAGGATCAGGTCATGCAAGTGGAGCGCTTCAGTGTTATGAACAGTAGGCACGGTTAGACGTTTAGCGTCGAACGGACAGAGTAGTATTTCAAAAATTGTGCTCACGAAAAGCGGATGGCTTTCGCTCCCTGCGTAAGTCACCTATGATGGGCAGAAGCAGTCCTGAACATGGAGATCACATGCAAAACTGGAATACGACACACACAAAAGAGCTAAAAAAGTGGTTTGACATTGAAAGCTACAAAAAATTTGAAGATTTGACTTTGATCCTTTTGTTTCACGAGTTGTGGGTAAGGACATTCTTTTTCAAAGAGCAGTATGAAGACTATGAAGAAGAGATTGTCATGAATAACCGGAACAGCATTTACAACGGTAACCCTTTTCTTGTTCCAGCTGAACGACTGGGCTATATGGATCCTTTTTATCGCCTGTTTCAACCTCCTCACTTGCTGCTGCCCACAACTGAACGGCTTGTGGAACTCAGTATTGTTGCTATGCAGCGGGGGATCTTTTTATGGCAGGGAGATGACGAATATATACTGAACAGGCATTTTGCAAAAAAGCTAATTGGTGATGGCATGCCTGATCTATTTGATCGGACTGTCATGTTTGAAGTGGATTTAGCCAGTGGTACCGATGAGGAAATAGCTGAATCTCTGAAAGCAGTTTTGCCACAGTGGCGTAAAGTGAAACATATTTCCCCTGACCCTATTGAGGCCATCAGATTCGGATATGGCACGATTAAAAAAATTATCAACAACCGTATCATACCGATGCTTGATATTCTTATCTGGGCACAGGAACAGGGGGTTCGTGTCTCAGATATCGTGTTGTCCCGTTTGTTGTACACACTGGATGATGAAGACATACGATCTGAAGAGCATATTAAAGACACTGACAGACCACTGGCAATGAAAGCAGCAACACTTGATTTTATTCGACAGTTTTATTTTTTTATTAATAAAAACAGTCACTTGAAAGATATTAAGGTCTCTGATGTTCTTAAACTGGCAGCGCGTGACCAGAGCTAACCGGCCATCGATGCCATAAAAGGGGAATTTCGGCTGAACGAAATTCCCTGAAACTGACATCACACGTAACCCCCTCAGAATACATCTCCGAAGTTCACTGCTTTTTATTTCCGTTCTCCTGTATTGTCCTCCTCACTGAAACAATATTGAGGAAAATAAAATGAACAATAAAAATATTCGTCTGCTCCGTCTTCCCGAAGTCTTGCATAAAACTGGTTATGGCAAGGCCTGGATTTATCGCCTTATCCGTGAAGGGCATTTTCCTCAGCCTGTTAAAACAGGAAGCCGATCCATTGCTTTTATTGAAAGTGAAATTGATGCGTGGATCCAGTCCGTTATTGACCGCTCACGTCAGCATGCAGCCTGAGTCCGGAGTATTTTATGAAAAATGACAACTCAGGTTATAAAAAAAGGCAGTGGTATTCAGGGAGTGCACGAGCACCACCTGAATGGCGACAACAGCCCTGAAAACTCAGAATATATATGCAGTCATAATATCCGTAAATACAGATGAACCTGAAAGAGATATAAATATTCAGGTTTGAAATCAATGAATACAGGAGAAATAATATGAATATTTATATTTCCGTTGCGCAAGGTAAAGAGTTTGTTTGTTCATTTGTGACTTCCCGGGAAAATATTGACAGGGCGGCTGAGGATTATCGCGATTATTCTGTTCCGGGGGGAGAAGCCTGTTTTATGCAGACCCTTATTTTTATATTGTTTTCTGTAGCGTATGAAGAGGGTACAGAAATAACAACAGACACGGATGTGGCGAAATATATTGCACATCTGGTCGATGAAAAAAACGCGGGCGGAAAAAAGAAGTGATTTCTTCCTGAGAAAGACAGGGCGGCGACAGAGAAAAATGTCTGCAGCCCTGTTTTTACGCCGTTGATGGTTCCGTCAGGACAAATTAATGTCAGCTGTAAAGATATTCTTCGTCATTGCGCTATGCAGGCTGAATGTTCCCTTTCCCGTCAGCAAAGGAGATTTAATATGGTTAACGAATTTACGGTTCCGGATGATAAAACTTTTGTCTGCACCTTTATTGCCTCTACGGATGATATGAAGGAAGCGATTGAGTCGTGCCGGAAGTACTTAAACAGTGAAGGAGAAACTGAATTTTCAAATGTTTTTATGTTTATGCTGTATGGTCTGTTGAAGTATGGTGATACGGAAATAACCATCAACGCAGAGCTGCAGGAATCTCTTGAATCTCTCGTCGATGAGAAAAAGTCCCGGAGACGAAAACGTCATTGACGGCTCTTCCCGGGCAAAACTGGTCTGTATTTTACCTGAGCTTTGTCAGCCAGCATCAGCAGACCAGGTCATTCCGGAACAGGTAGTTCAGCCGGGTCTTCCTGCTTTCGTAAAGTCTGACAGGTCTTTGTTCTGCATGAGACCCCCTTTGAGGGACAATCTGAAGAATAACGGGTTTCGCCCTGGTTGGTTTTTCGTTTCTGACTTTATGCATACGCTTCTGTCATGCCCTGAAGACTTGTACCGGATACAGGAGGGGCGAGGTAAATCAGGAAACTGCCGGAAACGCCAATAATCTGATGGAACATTTCCTCAGATACCTGAAAAATGGATTGATGCCGGCAATGATGGTGCGGGGCTTCCAAAGCCGTCCCTCTGAATCCTGGGTTGTACCATATGCGCTGACAGAGCCTGCAGATTGCACGAAACTGTAACGGTGGATTACCCTCAAATAAACCGGGAAACCGGTAATCATAACGCGGTGCGCTGGAGCAGCTCTGGTAATGAACCAGGATTAATCTTAATCCATAAGAAATAACTCAAAAAATCCGGATAAGGACTTGCTCTGTGCGCCAGGGCTGGTAAGGTCCTTCAGGAGTAGTATATAAGAACTGCGATAATAAGAACCGCCTCACTCTGATTTGCCCCCAGGCCGGGGCTTTTTTTCCAGAATGCTGTCTCTTCAGGTGTTCTTCCGGTGTTGCAGGCATTATCCTGAGGGCTGAAATTTACACCATACTCCAAATCTCATTTTATGCCATTCATCAAAAAATAAATTTCAGAGTATATATCTGAAAATCGTCAACGGAAAGACGATTGTCCGGTAATATTGTGATCATGTCGCATTCGCAGCAGAAATACTGCAAATACATCACTGGCAATATCATTATTATGATGCCAGGCAACCGCCATGCTGTAAATATCTGTTCCAGGATTTTTCCTGAAATGATATTACAAGGGATTGCCATATCTTCCTCGTCTGGTAAGGTTTCTCTTCTTCAGGATATGCCAGACAAAATACGGGATAATACTGTTGAACAAGAATATACTTTCCTGAATGGAGTAATGTATGACTGAAAATGAGAAGCGTCTGCGTGGCAAACGTATCCGGCTGGCAGCAGCAGAAATGCGTTATCAGAAGGCATGCTCAATGCCGGCTGTTCCCGGACGTCACCTGACAGTGATGCGGACTGAAATTGAGCGGATGAAGACGGATCTGGATGATGCCATCCGGGACAGCAAACGCAGGGAAGAATATACATAATACACCTGTGTTATTATTACCGGATACTTTCATGAGTGGCTGTTTAAAATATTAAAATGCCCTGATTGTGGCTGTCTGAGTCAATTTATTATTATCCTGATTCACCCGTCAGGCTGTTTCACCGTTCCATCGCTGCCTGTAACTTTAATGCCTAATGCATTATTGGATAAACCTTCCATAGTATACCACAACACAGCAGGTCAGTTATCGTCGCGCTCGTTTTGCAACACATAATGTGTTGTAATACTTTGTGGGCGAGTCTGCGGCGATAAGGGGAGACTCCGGGGTATAACCGACTCAGGTGCCCGGTCAGAACGGGATATCGTCTGCCGGCGAAATATTTCTGGTTTTTCCGGTCGTCTTTGTTTTTCTTCCGGAATGATAAAGACTGAAGGCATTGTCAAAATCCTCAGTCTCTGCCCTGGATTTTCTGAACTTATCCATCTGCTCTTCATTAAAGCGGTGAGGAATACCTTTGACACATAGGTTCGAATTCAGGTAGACATGACCATCAGGAGCATCCCTGAGCAGTATTTTTTTGTCAAAGAGCTCCCTGAATGCACGTGAAACATTGGATTTACATAGTCCGAGTTCTTTTGCTATTCTGGCCTGTGAGAAATTCACCAGAATGTTCCCGTAATCAAGGACTGAAAAGAGATAGATAACAATTTTAAACGACGTGGGCGTCAGCTTCATTCTGGCGAGCGAGGCAATGTTACCTTTGAATATCAGCGAAAAGTCGTCACGAAAGGACGTCTTTTTGTGCGTGCTGGTTTTGACACTGATTTCTTCTAATTCTTCCGGGCTGACGCCAAGGGCTTTTGCGATAACGGCTTTTTGTTGTCTGGTTAAAATGATATTTGTGTCTGACATAATGCCTCCTTTTTTATTATTGTGATATCACTTATGGCATATTAATGTTTATTGTCAACAGTATTTTGATAAAATATAATTATTTTTTAATTTTCTGTCTGTCGGGAATATCAGACAGGAACAGAACAGGTTATGAGAGTTATTACGATGGGGGGTAAATTTTACCATCCCCTGTTATGAGATGAATAATTTTTGGTGGTGAAATATATAACCATGATGGTGTGGTAATTTGTTGATTTAATTGATTTGTTTTTCATTTCGTTTTGCAAGATAAAAGAATAATAAAGAAATAAGAAACCACAGCTTCGCTCCTGATTGCCACAAAATGCATATGAGTACTCCCCGGTAAGCACTGTCATTGCTGGTTTGCTTCCTGTTTTATTCTTTCTGTTAATGAAGCCAGCGCCACCTGCATGTTGCGCCAGCGGGCTTCAGTACGTTGCTGCCGTGTTATACATACTGAATGTAATACGCTTCGCGCAGGTCGTCTGATAACAGTGGCTTACCGGTAGTCAGAATACGGCTCACGCCGGAAACCCACCGGAAAAATCTTTCTGCTTCAGCGGGTGAGTGCTGTGGGCACTCAGCGGCGCTGCATGTGATATTTATCTGCAGTGCTTTGCCTTTTGGGGGAAACGCGAAATGTCATGTCTGTCCGGCGTCACGGGCGGAAGCCGGTGCAAAGCACCCTGTTAAAAATATTCCTGAGGTTTTTATCTGGGCAATGGAAATGACACTGCAGGCGAAAGAAAATATCTGTATTTTTGTTTTTTCTGAATAATCCTGGTAATGTCAGTTGCCGGGATTGTTTTGATAAAAATGTATTTCTTATCAGGAAAAACAAAATTATTTTCGCGTATGTATTGATTTTATACCCAGACCTGATAGTACTTAATTATAAAAACCAAAAAAGGAGTGGATTATGCGTAATAACGATACCCTGACACAGGAGGAAAAATTTATACGGGTGGTTGATAAATATATTCTCCGGCATCGTGAACAGGCTAATAATAATGAATTCTACCGTAAGTTCTATATGCTGTTTGTCGGTTATCACCTGAAGTATTTTTATGCCCGGGCACAGTACAGCAATTCGTGCTTTCACGTGGATAATATCATGCAGATGTTTATTGGTGTTGTATCCTGTCTCAACGGCAACCTGCTCAGGCAGCTCACCAGCGGCGGCTCACTGCTTCAGTCCCTGAACTCGCTTGTGAACTATATTTCAAAAGACCCTGATGAGGCTGAGCGCATCTATGCTGATTTACTGGCACAGTATGAGAGAGGGCGTATCTCGCGTTCGATGGCATACACACCACCACGTCCGGGTGGCAGGAAAAGACTGTGAGGATTCAGGGGGGTTAAGGACAATGCAGTGTGATGGCGACGTCGTATCTCCACAAGGTTTCACTGCGTTGTCCTGTTCGTGGCGCTGTACCGGTCCGGGGCAAAAAGCAGGAGCCTGTCATCCGGTATCCTGACCTGGACGGGTTTTGTGGCGGTCTTACCTGTCAATGACCTGCCAGCCATCATCTGTTCTGATCAGCGTGACAGCAGCGGTGCGTTTCTCGTTATCGACAACAGCTGTCACATTACACTTATAGCTTCTATCCGACTCTCTGACACAGTCGTGTTTTTTGACGGTGTTTAACGTCCGCAGCATGTCAGGCGTGACAGCGTTTCCTGCCATGGATTTTATGACGGCATTCGTCTGCGCCACGATTTTATTCATGGCATTGTAAATTTCCTGCTCTGAAGGTTCACTGTTACAGCCACTCAGCAACAAGGCTGCGGTAACGAGTGTGATAACGGCATAGGTTTTCATAAATAGATCCCTGGCTGTAAGGTGAGTTACTGAATAAGACCCGTTTTCATCCTGCTGTTGTTTTCAGAAAACGTCCATTTGCTGACCGTTTCCCCTTTGAATTCAATTTCCAGTGTTTTTGCCTGCGTATGGGAGTCGCCCGTCAGCAGTCCGACGACCGGAATGAAGGTCGTGGCATCAAACTGATTGTTATTCATAAAATAAATCCATTTTTCATTACCACTGTCCAGCGTGGTTCGGATGTCAGGCTCACCCAGACTGGCAGTAATTTCTGATTTCGTGGTTTTATTTTTAATGATTTTCGACTGCAGACTTTGTGATGTTTCGTTTTTGAGATGCTGGTTACCTGACGTTGAGCATCCGGAAATAAGGAAAACGGAAATAAAAAATGCAGTAGCAATGAATCTGCTCATAAATTCTCTCATTTTAAAATTTTATAGCGTGTGAAATCAATTTCGTTGAATAAACAGAATTCGCTCTGCATAAACTTTTTTAAGCTGGTACTTAAGAATAAATATACAGCCAAAAAAAACGATGACAGAGACGATAAAATTTTCAGTCCATGAACCTGCTAAGTAAGCCACGATCATCACAGCGATCCCGAACAGAATGGCGACAGTGACAGGGCATTCACCGTAAACCACTTTTGCATGACACCCGGTGCAAATTTGTACACCGTGAGGACTTTCTTTAAAACAAAAGGGGCACTGCACGGTATGGTTACTCATTGCGACTCCCGGAGTTGGTTTAAGCTGATGTCTTTTTGAGCATTTTCGATGAAGGAATCGCTTTAGTAAAATTGCTTGTACCGATCGATGATTGTCTTGTGATAGGTATAAACTATTGTATCTTAATTATCGATCTATAAAAACGATCAATAATTCATTGACTATCATTGATTTGTAGGCTATTTGATTTGTGGCTGGCGAGAGTGGTTTTTTCTAACTGATTGTTCCTTAAGAGGAGTTTCTTCCCTGAAATAATTCGGTGTCAGAAGGTGCAGGTGCTGAATCTGGCAGAAAGGGTGTGCTGTGGCATGCAACAGAGACAGGCCCATGCGCCTGAGAAGTACCACAAGATGGCTGAGCACGACAAGCCAGGCATGCAGACGACGCTGGCGGGGTATCTGACGGGCTGTATTGTGCAGTTCGCTCCTGAGCTGAATGATACCCGCTGTCTCCTGTTGCCTTTCCAGACGAATTTTTTCTTCAAGCTGAAGGATTTTCTCCAGAATCGTTTCCCGGTTTACCGCCTGTTCTTCAGGTTCGTATGCTGGCACTGGCACTGGCACTGGCACTGGCACTGGCACTGGCACTGGCACTGGCACTAATGCGGGTACTGTTGGCTTTTGTACCTGTTTCAGTAAAGTCAGATGTTCCGGCACGAAATCAATCAGCGTTTGCAGGGAAGACCAGCCATATTTTTTACCGAGCTGAGAGGCTTTAAAGGCAATGCCCTGGTACTGAAAAGAGAACCCGTTCATTTTTCCCGTCGACGCGATACTGGGTTTGCAGCTCACGCCAGCCTGTTGCAGCAGCCGGACAAAGGTCAGTAAATCGGGGCGGTCGGTTAAGGCATTATCAATCAGACCCTGCAGGGCAGACCTGGGGCAGGGCGTTGCCGTTCGTTCAGCCATCTTCAGCTCATTGCGGGACGGTTTACCTTTATCCCTGCGACGGCTGCCTGTGGCGGGTGTCGTTTCAGTGAGCCCGTGCACGCGTTCCAGCTCGCTGATAATCCGGGTACTGATAAGATTTTCATTTTTTCCCAGGTACAGCTTTCCACCGGCCAGGTTAATGCGACTGGCAATAATATGGATATGCTGCCCGTCGGTATCGTCATGCAGGATATAACAACGCAGGTGTGTTTCCGTGAACCCCATCCGGGCCATGTAATCGTCAGCAAATGCGGTCCACTTTCTGACGGAGAGTGTTTCTCCTTTCGGGAGACGAAGTGAATTATGCCAGACAGGTCTGGCAACATCAGGTCGTAGCTGCCCGGCGTGTTCAAACTCACTGATGAGTTCTGCAGCTGTACTGCCGGTCATATTGCCACCAGTAACATAAGGCGTGACCCTGTGATGAGCACCTGGTTTCAGACTGTAGAAAACCACGCCGGCGAACTGTTTACCTCGCTTTATTTTCTGCATGCCTTTCATCGGTCTGACTCCGGAAGACGGAGGGGAGGAGGTGCTCACGAAGCACCTGTATTTGCCTGCGGAGGGCAAAGAGTTCGGTACGTGTGAGTTCGCTGTCAGGGCTTTTGCTGTCGAGATGATTCAGCAGGTAATTTAAATCCCGGGAAAGGCTGCCGAGTTTAATCCATGCCTCACGGTTTATTTCAGGCAGTACCGGCGGGAGTTTGTTCAGGGAAGCCATTCTTAGCCATTCACCTTTTTTGTACTGGCCCCTTTTACTGTCGAGAATAATTAATTCTTCTTCATTTAATCTGACACTGACGCAGTGGGTTCGTATTTCATCAGGCGGAAGTTTGTCTGTATGGAATTTACCGCGTCTTGTCACCCTGGTTATGTCCTCGTCATTATTTATATTGTTATTCATGTCTATCCTTATTTTATAGGCTTATAACTACAGATAACGGATGAAATAAATAAGTCAAGTCGCTGCGGTGCAAATAATGCAAATAATCAGTAAGTGATAAAATGAGCAAGATATTTTTCAGAAAGCTTACCCGGCAGTATTTATCAGATTATTTATCACGAATGAAACCTTTCAGTACGGATAAGGAATGATTAATGCAGAAATTTCATATCCTTTTTCGCTTCGGTGCCAGGGTAAGTTCAGGTATCATGACCCTGAATAAGCCCTTTTTCTCTCTTCCTGCTATATAATCAAAGACTTCATCAGAATCGGCACGTTTTCTGAGAATGTCGTCATCCATTCTGATACCATTCCGGATAAACCATTTGATGATTTCAAAGCCGGTATGGCTGCAAATGTGTTTGTTTTTATCATTCTAAAAATGAACATGGCTGATATCCGTGTATGTTTTTAGTTTCCCCCAAAATTCTTTCATGTCTTTTACATACAGCGAAAAGATACAGTGTTCAGCAATGGTAAAGTTAAGCCCTTTCTGATGAAGTAAATCTATCAGGGATAACCCTTCAGCAGAAAGATGTCTGAACAGAATGGGGGCGGGTTATCTGTCTTATCGATATGACGAATGATAGCGCTTAATTTATAATCATACACAATCTCTTTTCTGTCTGACAGGTGCAGTGTTACCGTTATTATCCCTGTGGTTAAGGTCACACAACCCGCATTTACCCAGTAATCAAGGCTGTCATGCCTGAACAACCGGTAAAGAAGCGTTTGTCCGCCATTATCTGTACTGTTAACATCCACCCCGGGTTTAATGAGAATGGCGGAAAATTATTCATTATGCCACTGATGGAAAAGCAGGTCTCCCCCCGGTTGTTTACATGGTAAATATTAATGCCTGAGTCGATTAACAATCTGAGTATTTCCGGCGTTGTACCACGAAACAGAACCATATTGCCGTGATATCGTCACTGAAGTCTGAAGAATAATGAAGGTAAAATTTCCGTAATTCATTTTTTTGATGAATGCGTATAAATAAGGAGTATGTCTTCTTAAGGAATCTATATTGTTATTTTTTAGTTTAACAGGGTGGTTTTCTGATATAAGGTGGTGTTATTCTTATTCTTATTCTTATTCTTCTTTATTATTTTCATGGGGTTGTCATGTAATGGAGTAAATAAAAAAATTGTTTTTAATTGAAGGTAATGTAATTGCTTTGTATTTGTTGTGTGTTTTTTAGTGTGATATTTTACATGATGAGTAATTTGACTCGACAAAGGTGATGTGTTTTCTGTGAGATTGATTTGTGTTATTTTTCTGAGAGAGTAGGAGAAAAACTGTTCAAAAATTTTGTGTTAAGTAAAGATGCTCTTCTGAAAGGGTGGGGGGCAAAAATGAATCTCCATGGCGGATTCAGACAACTCTGGGACGCTGAAAATATTGAAGTTTATAATCTCCTGGTGACAGATGAACGCCCGAACGATAATGCCGAGTGCACGCAGACCTTGTCCTCTGCCAACGAAACTGAACTGACTGTATTTTATCGAAGTTTTTATTCAGTACGGCGATATGGACGAGGTAATTCTGAGACATCGCCACTTTTATAACGCGGCTATGATTTTTTTCAACGTTGTTAGTGAGTTAAAACGGGATGTTTCTGGCCGGTGTTACTCCGGTTTATCAGGCAGAATTACCAGCTGCGATAGAGTTATGGTCACCTTTCCGTCGCGCACTGTAACAGGTCATGCTTTTCTGGAGGATGAGTAGACGACTCATCCAAGTGAACACGCCTCAGATGATAGTCCACATGATATTTGTTAGCATTACGAAACATTACCGAATAGTTAAGAAACTCGCCACTGACGCCTTCTGAGAGTCAAGCCGTTATCGGGATGCTGTTGACCTGCCTTTTTTTTATTTCGCAGTAATGTATAAACTTCGCGAGAGATATATCGCTTCAGACAGCGTATCGCTTCCATTTTTGTATGCCCTTCGGCTACTCGCCTGGCGGCATATTCCTTCGTTTTATCGTCAGTTCGCAAACGTCCGATGGCAATGATGTGAAGAACACTATTTGCAGCACGATCTCCACCCCGGTTAAGTCGGTAACGGTGTGTTTTCCCTGAAGAGACAGGAACCGGGCTGGCACCACACAGGGCTGCAAAACTTGATTCTGATTGTAGTCGTTGGGGATTGTCTCCTGCCGTGATCAGCAACTGCGAAGCACTTCCGTATCCAATAGCATTACGTTTAATCAGATCAGGCACCAACTCGTCGACAATTGCCGCAATCATGACATCCAGATCAGATATTTCGTCGTGCAACTCTATATAGCGTCGGGCGAGGGACTTTAATGCTATGCGATAAACGTTTGCAACATTACGGCATTTACTGGCATCAGGCCTCCAGGATCCCAGCGTCCTGATGAGCTGTATGCGTGTCATATTTCTGAGCTGTTCACGTAGCTCATCCGATGCAGAGATAATATTAGAATGCATGATCTGGAGAGCGATTCTTCGGGCTGATATCGCTGTTTTGCGGCAGGGTTTTAACACACGAAGAGATTCAATCATCTCATTGCGCGTTTTGGGCGTGACGGCTCTTAATCCGGAGAATGCGGCATGAGCAGCACACTCAGCATCAATCGTGTCACTTTTGCCCCGTTTGCGTCGCTCCATCCGGTCTGATGCGGCCACTTCAAGAACTTCTAATCCGGCATTCTGCAAATAGCGAAGCAGGCCTGATCCATAGATACCAGTGCACTCAACACCAATACGTTTTAGTTCCCCAAATGAGGCTATTCATGCCAGCATCTACCGGTAATCTTGCCATGTTGCGGAAAAATGCTGGGTCCCAAGGATTTTATTGTTTTGATCCACGACAGCGGCGACGTGCAGATCTTTATGTGTATCCACGCCACCCACAATGGCGGCTTCGGTAACTTTAACAGCCATAACAGAACTCCTGTGAGGAAACAGAGTTGAACCTCCAGACAGATAATCCGGACAGGACAGTAACGAGACAAGCCGTCAGGCCCTTCTTGAGTCACGCGTAACGGTGAGGAGATGCCTCGTATGAAGGCGCTTCCAGCAACCGACGGGTCCAGAGCAGGACACAAGAGGTCGATCGCTGTGTGAGTCAGGATGCGGGAAGGTCTTCACTGCATCAGTAATCACATCAATCGGGTTAAACGGCAAACTGAGTGATGATAAAAACTGACACCGGTATCATTACTGTCGCTGTGGAACATCACCCCGGCTGGCTTGACGCGGCTTTCCCACGCCATTTCCAATGCTTTGATGGTCAATCTGCTGTCTGGTGAGAACGACATCGCCCAGCCCACCGGATTCCTTGCAAATAAGTCGAGCACAACGGCGAGGTAAGCCCAACGTCTGCCTGTCCAGATATACGTCACGTCGCCGCACCACACCTGATTAGGCTCTGTCACTGAGAACTGTCGTGCAAGGTGATTCGGGATAGCGATGTGTTCATGACCACCACGTTTATACCGGTGGGTGGGCTGCTGACAACTCACCAACCCCAGCTCTTTCATGCGCTTGCCGGCAAGCCAGTGCCCCATTCGAAAGCCTCTCAGCGTTGCCATGGTTGCGATACTTCTTACGCCGGCAGAGGCATGGCTGATGTTATGCAGCTCCAGAACCTGGCTGCGTAATACAGCCCGCCTGCCGTCTGGCTTTTCAGGGCGGTTTTTCCAGTATTTGTAGCTGCTTCGATGAACCCCGAACACGTGGCAGAGTGTGGCCACAGGATAATGCGCTCTGAGTTTCCTGATTACGGGAACTGTTCAGGGAGTCTGACATCAAGAGCGCGGTAGTCTTTTTTAATATTTCGTTTTCCGTTTCAATACGTTGTAGCTTTTTTCTGAGCTCACTTATTTCAATTTGTTCAGGAGTGACGGGAGAGGCTTTTGGCGTTTTTCCCTGTCGCTCATCACGCAACTGCTTTACCCATCGCGTCATCGTTGAAAGACCGACATCCATAGCACTGGCGGCATCAGCAACAGTGTAGTTCTGATCAACAACCAGCTGGGCGGATTCACGTTTGAACTCTGGACTGAAATTTCTTTTTTTCATTGGGGCCCTGTGTTGTTTTGAGGTGAGCATATCGCCTCTGGTCAGGTGGCCAAATCCAGTGTGCCACTCCAGTGGATGATAATTTGAATTAGTGTTAGCTGGGACGCTACCATTGATAGCTGCTTTCTTCTGTTTTTATATAGATTAATAAATGGTAAGCTCAGAAATTGCAGTCACTATCCCGTGGCATTTTCTTAAAAAACAGGTAAAAATTTAAGGGAAGGATATGGCGCTGTTTCAACATCCATTTTTCAAAAGCAGCAATATCTTGACTGAAAGACAGTATGAAAAAGGCGTCAGATTTTTAGCTGAAAGAGATTATGTCCAAGCCAATCAATGTCTTAAGTTGGCTGCCGAAAAAGGACATGTTTCAGCAACTTACAATCTGGCCATATTAAATGGATCGGGTGTGATAGAGCCGTTCGATGTAGATTTTGCGGCAGAGTGTTTCTACAAAGCAGCAGATGCAGGCCATCCAAACGCTAAAGCTTACTTATTTATGTTAGAGGCAGCGGACAGGGCTGGGCTGGGTACAACTCATTTAGCCAACCTGGCTCTTAACTCTCAGCCAATCGATAGAATGCTTCCATATCTGGTAATGATAACTGGATGCCGTTTCTATGCTGCGGTCTGTAAAGCTACAGACGCAACCCGGCAGGTCATAAATTATGAACTGGACGCAGCCAGTACTAGTGAGCATGAATATATCCAGGACTTCGTTAAACGTTGTGGCGTTCCGGTCTCTGAGTTTTCAGGCGGTTTGCATAGATTACAAGATGGGGATGCGGCAAATCAGATAACTGATGGTCTGAATCATTTATTTGCGAGCATGAAGCAGGCAGGTTACACAGATGAACTCTGTCTGATAGCAAGATGCACCATTGTTTCATATATTATTTCTCAATCGAAATACGCAGACTCTGCTCCTGAATTGCATGGCATTAATATGTTTTTAAACCCTCCATGTTATGGAGGGGTGACCAATGAAGCACACAATAAAAGGATAAATAATATGGGGTTAGCCAGTCTTTTTGGGCTTAAGAAAGATACAATCATTATTGGTGGTATCAGAACTAAACTGCCAGAAACCGATGAGCAGACAATGAATTTGGTGTCACAGCTGGCCCGCCAGTTAGAAATGAAACTCCCAACGGAACAGGACATTTATTGGTTCGTCATTGAGTTCTTTGATCGAGCATCTGCGTTTAATGGTTCTGCCAAAGATATGTTGAATAATTTGCCCTTCCACCTGTATGAGATGGAATATGAAGGACGCCGTTCAGAAAAATCATATGTAGGCAAAAAGAATTCAGGTGTCACCTATCTTCTTGAAGATATAGCACCTTCGTTCAAAAAGGCTGTACCTCATCTGGGTGCTGGCCCGGAACAGGTAATAGTTGCTCTCGTATATGTTATTTTCTGCACTGCCCATGCTGAGATGATTAAAAATTTGCGTATTAAATATGCGGTTCACTATCACAACAACTGCATTTCTAGCGGAAGTTACAATAACGCTGAGAAATGGGGTGAAGTGATCGACAGTTTGGAATGATTTGTTAAATCTTCTCTGTAAGCGATTCAAAGGGATCAGACTAATTCAGAGCATGTCTGATCTTTTTTATAAATCGCAACCTCATTTCCCCTGCGAAGCTGACCTGCTCACCATTGATTAAAGAACCTCATTGTTAGTCATGCATTTACAGCTGTTAAACAGTTGCCAATGTCCGCTTCACGCCCTGAGACTTTTAATAAGCTTTTATGGCTTCAGTAAGGGCGATCTTCGCTCTTTGCGAGCCAGTAAATATTTTACTTCGTCGTAACAGGTTCTGTCTTCCAGCAGCAATAAATGGTGATGCATCCAATGAGTGGAACATGTATTTTTCGATGAAGGCTCCGATAAGTTTCTCATGAACCTGTAAGCGTCATTTCAGCACCGTCTGGCAGATCCTGAAATTCCTGAGAGGATAGTGGACACCAAATATGGTGGACACT
>NZ_PQGD01000003.1 GCF_002915575.1 Superficieibacter electus | reverse complement strand
GGTCTGACATACCTAAAGCGCGCGTGCTTTGAGTCGGTTACTAATTAAGCTGTTGAAATTGTATTCCACATAAATGCCGATATGAGCCGGCGGGTCATGTCAATTCTGGAAGAGATAACGCCTGGCGTCGAGATGTACAGTATTGATGAAGCCTTTTGCGATCTGACCGGGGTGGCTAACTGCCGCAACCTGAACGATTTTGGCCGCGAAGTGCGTGATATCCTGTGGCAGAGAACCCATTTGCGCGTCGGTGTGGGCATTGCCCCGACCAAAACGCTGGCAAAACTGGCGAATCATGCCGCTAAAAAATGGCCGCAAACCGGAGGCGTCGTCGATCTGTCAAACACTGCTCGCCAGCGCAAACTGATGGCGCACTTATCGGTTGAGGAGGTCTGGGGCGTTGGCCGACGGATCGCCAAAAAACTCACCATGATGGGCATTGAAAATATCCTGCAACTGGCGGATGCGGATATCCGCTTTATCCGCAAGCACTTTAGCGTCATTCTGGAGCGAACCGTGCGTGAACTGCGCGGTGAACCCTGCCTGCAGATAGACGAATTTATTCCTGAAAAGCAGGAGATCATGTGCTCGCGCTCGTTTGGCGAACGACTGAGTGATTATCAGCCAGTGCGCGAAGCGGTATGTAGCTATGCGTCGCGGGCGGCCGAAAGAATGCGCGGTCAGCATCAGTATTGCCGCTTTATTTCAGTTTTTATCAAGACTTCCCCCTTCGATCCGTATCCCGCCCGTTATGACAACAGTGCTTCCCTGCGCATCAATGTCCCTACCCAGGATACGCGTGACATCATTGAGGCAGCAGTAACGTGTCTGGACGCCATCTGGCGGGAAGGGCATCGCTATCAAAAAGCGGGCGTTATGCTCAGCGATTTTTTCAGCCAGGGCGTCGCCCAGCTTAATCTGTTTGACAGCAATATACCGCGCCTGAATAGTGAGGTACTGATGCAGACGCTGGATAAGCTCAATAAAAAACAGGGAAGGGGAACGCTATTTTTCGCCGGACAGGGTATTGAGCAACCATGGCAGATGAAGCGTGAAATGCTTTCTCCGCGTTACACCACGCGCTTTTCTGATTTGTTGCGCGTGCGTTTGCGCTAGAGGCGATGTGCCCGGCGGTGCTGCGCGTACCGGGCATGGAGAAGGATGTCGCGGAGATGGTTGAATTAACGACCGAACAGATCGCGCTTTTTCGGCTTAAAGGGCTGCGCAATCACCACCAGCACCGCGATGATCAGATAAGCGGCGAAAATGCCTACCAGCCATTGCGGCATTTCCAGCGTCAGAAACGACCACTGACGCTCCGCGCAGTCACCAGAGGCAACAAACACCTGCGGTAGCCAGTGATCCAGCGGTAGCCAGCTCGGGAAGCTTGCGGCAAAATCACAGGTCTGGAACGGTGACGGATGCAGTTGAATCATGGTGTGTTCCCACGCCAGCTGTACACCACGCCAGGCGCTATACAGCCAGATAAGGATCGCCACGTAGCGCAGCGGCGTTTTGGGCGCTATCGCCCCGACCAGACCCGCGCCCATAATCCCAAAAAGCGCGCAACGTTCATAAATACACAGCACGCAGGGCTTAAGCAGCATAACGTGCTGGAACCACAGCGCGACCATCTCCAGCGCGAAGGCGGTCAGCGCCATTAACAACCACGCCCCACGACCACGAGAGCACTGGTTAAGAAATCGCAACATAATCATTTCCCTGGAACATGCTAAGAGACCGCAGTGTAAACGAAATCATTCAGGACGCCACTAGCAGTAAAGAAAATATTGCGTAAATGCGTATTTACTATGCGAAAAGTCAAATCGGACGATAAAGCTGCCGGTAAAGCAGCAGAAATTGATATTGGCGCACGAAATAAAAGCTGAAAAATGAAACGGCGATCCCTTTTTAATTGAGTATCCATGCTATCTGCATACGAAGCGCTCTGGTATGATGAGTGAACGTTGCAACGCTGAGTAATGGAAACATCACTATGGTAATAAAGGCGCAAAGCCCGGCGGGTTTCGCTGAAGAGTACATTATTGAGAGCATCTGGAATAGCCGTTTTCCGCCTGGTTCTATTCTGCCAGCCGAACGCGAACTCTCAGAATTAATTGGCGTAACGCGCACGACTTTACGTGAAGTATTGCAACGCCTGGCCCGTGATGGCTGGCTGACCATCCAGCACGGTAAGCCGACCAAAGTAAATAATTTCTGGGAAACCTCCGGGCTGAATATCCTTGAAACGCTGGCGCGCCTCGATCACGAAAGTGTTCCCCAGCTTATCGACAACCTGCTCTCGGTGCGTACTAATATTTCAACCATTTTTATCCGCACCGCATTTCGTCAGCATCCGGAGCGTGCGCTGGAAGTGCTGAGTAGTACCCAGGCGGTGGAAGATCATGCCGATGCTTTCGCAGAGCTGGACTACAACATTTTCCGCGGGCTGGCTTTCGCCTCCGGCAACCCAATTTATGGCCTGATCCTCAATGGCATGAAAGGGCTGTATACACGCATTGGCCGTCACTACTTTGCTAATCCCGAAGCCCGCAGTCTGGCGCTGGGCTTTTACCACCGGCTGGTAGAGATTTGTGAAAAGGGCCTGCATGAGCAGGTGTATGACACCATCCGTCGCTACGGGCGTGAAAGCGGTGAAATCTGGCATCGGATGCAAAAAACGTTGCCGGGTGATTTAGCCATTCAGGGAAGGTAATACCTGTGCTAAACGGCTGACCGGGTCGGGCAATGCGCCCGCCCGGTGCATTTTTACAGCGAATTCAGCTTCGACGGGCAGCGCTCCAGAAGCTCAATGCTACCGTCGGCATTCTGTTGCTCCAGCTGGACATCAAATCCCCACAGACGATGCACGTGTTTAAGCACTTCGCGACGTCCTTTATCCAGCGGCACGCGATTATGCGGAATGTAACGCAGCGTCAGCGAACGATCCCCACGCAAATCCACGTTCCACACCTGAATGTTAGGCTCAAGGTTACTCAGGTTATATTGTGAAGACAGGCGGGAGCGCAGCTCGCGATAGCCTTCTTCATTGTGAATGGCAGAAATCTCCAGATAGTTATGGTGATCATCATCCACTACGCTGAACAGGCGGAAATCACGCATCACTTTTGGCGACAGGAACTGGCTGATAAAACTCTCGTCTTTGAAATCGCGCATCGCGAAATGCAGTGTCTCCAGCCAGTCAGAACCGGCAATATCCGGGAACCAGTATTTGTCCTCCTCCGTGGGCGACTGGCAAATCCGTTTAATATCCTGGAACATGGCAAATCCCAGCGCGTAAGGGTTAATGCCGCTGTACCACGGGCTGTTATACGGCGGCTGGAAAACAACGTTGGTGTGGCTGTGCAGGAATTCCAGCATAAACCGCTCGGTCACTTTGCCTTCATCATAAAGGTGATTAAGAATGGTGTAGTGCCAGAACGTAGCCCAGCCCTCATTCATGACCTGAGTCTGTTTTTGCGGATAAAAATACTGGCTGACTTTGCGTACAATACGCAGGATCTCACGCTGCCACGGTTCGAGTAGCGGGGCGTTTTTCTCCATAAAATAGAGTAAATTCTCCTGCGGCTCGGAAGGGTAGCGGCGCGCTTCAATCACTGCGCGTTCTTCATCCCGTTTTGGCAGCGTACGCCACAGAGTGTTGACCTGGCTTTGCAGATACTCTTCACGGCTTTTCTGCCGCGCTTTTTCCTCCTGAAGCGAGATTTTCTGCGGGCGTTTATAGCGATCCACCCCGTAGTTCATCAGGGCGTGGCAGGAGTCCAGCAGTTTCTCAACCTCATCCACGCCATAGCGTTCTTCGCACTGGGTAATATAGTTGCGCGCGAATATCAGGTAATCAACGATAGAACTGGCGTCGGTCCAGCTACGGAAAAGATAATTATTTTTAAAGAAGGAGTTATGCCCGTAACAGGCGTGCGCCATTACCAGCGCCTGCATGGTAATAGTATTTTCCTCCATCAGGTAAGCGATGCAGGGATTAGAGTTAATCACAATCTCATACGCCAGACCCTGCTGACCGTGCTTATACAGGCGCTCCGTCTCAATAAATTTTTTACCAAACGACCAGTGCGGATAGTTAATCGGCATCCCGACGCTGGAATAGGCATCCATCATCTGCTCAGAGGTGATGACTTCAATCTGGTGCGGGTAGGTATCCAGCCGATAGTGTTTGGCGACACGGTCAATCTCCTGGAGATAAACCTCCAGTAAATCGAACGTCCAGTCGGGTCCATCGCTCAAACGTATCGTGTCCTTATTCATGGAATCAATCGTTGCCATTAGCGCGCCCTCATTGATGGCGACCCTCTCTGTGTGGAAGGCCTCATTTCAAGCATAGAACAACGGATAAAATGCGTGCAGGGAGAGAAATTTTTTCTTTGCCGGATCGCCAATGAAAAGCCATAAAAAAACGCAGTGTGGCAGTTTTTTATACTGGATAAAAATCACCTTTAGCATGAGATACCAAAAGCAGCGTTTCCATAGCTGACGGGCATGATGTGAGGTAGCTCACCATAAAAAAGTCGAATGTTGAATAATATTTTCATCTGGGTTATCAATTTGTAATCAGACGATTGTTCTTTTACTCATGATGGAGTGGATATGCACGTTGTCGTACTGGGAAGTGGCGTCGTAGGCGTAAGCAGTGCCTGGTATTTACGCCAGGCAGGTCATGAAGTGACGGTCATTGACAGGGCATCCGGCCCGGCGCAGGAGACCAGCTTTGCGAATGCCGGACAAATATCGCCAGGTTATGCTGCGCCCTGGGCCGCGCCTGGCGTACCGCTAAAGGCCATCAAATGGATGTTTCAGCGCCACGCGCCGCTGGCAATTTCGCTTGACGGTACCCCGTCCCAGCTTAAATGGATGTGGCAGATGCTGCGCAACTGCGACACCCGTCACTATATGGAAAATAAAGGGCGGATGGTGCGTCTTGCCGAGTATAGCCGCGATTGCCTGAAGACGCTGCGTGCTGAAACCGGTATCCAGTACGAAGGGCGGCAGGGGGGAACACTCCAGCTATTCCGTACCGCGCAGCAGTATGACAACGCCGCGCGCGATATCGCGGTGCTGGAAGACGCAGGGGTGCCATACCAGTTGCTTGAGGCCAGCCGGCTGGCGGAGGCGGAACCTGCCCTGGCAGAAGTCTCGCATCACCTTACCGGCGGGTTGCGCTTACCGAATGATGAAACGGGCGATTGCCAGCTTTTCACCCAGCGGCTGGCAGAAATGGCCGAACGCGATGGCGTCTTATTTCGCTATAACACGGCTGTCGATCGGCTGTTGTATGAAGGCAACCGCATTTACGGCGTGAAGTGCGGCGACGAAATTATCAAAGCCGATGCGTATGTCATGGCGTTCGGCTCCTATTCCACCTCCATGCTCAAAGGGCTGGTGGATATTCCGGTCTATCCTTTAAAGGGCTACTCGCTAACCATTCCGATTGCTGAAGAGGATGGTGCGCCGGTGTCTACTATCCTTGATGAAACGTACAAAATCGCCATAACCCGTTTTGAACAGCGCATTCGGGTCGGCGGTATGGCGGAGATTGTCGGTTTTAATACGGAGCTTCTACAACCGCGCCGGGAAACCCTGGAAATGGTGGTGCGCGATCTCTTCCCACGCGGCGGGCACGTTGAACAGGCCGCTTTCTGGACCGGCCTGCGGCCCATGACGCCGGACGGTACGCCGATTGTCGGGCGCACGGCGTATAAAAATTTGTGGCTGAACACTGGCCACGGGACGCTGGGCTGGACCATGGCCTGCGGCTCCGGCCAACTTATCAGCGACCTGATATCAGGTCGGACACCCGCTATTCCGTTCGACGATCTGGGCGTGGCACGCTACGGGGCAGGTTTCAGACCGTCATCCTCCACGCATTTGCATGGTGCACACTCATAAGGAGTTGTTATGTCCCGACCTGTCCTCGCCACGCTGGATCTCAGTGCGCTGCGGCAGAATTTACTGACTGCTCGCCGCGCTGCGCCTGATGCCCGCGTCTGGTCAGTGGTTAAGGCGAATGCCTACGGACACGGGCTGGATCGTATCTGGAGCGCGCTGGCGGGAACCGATGGCTTCGCGCTGCTTAATCTGGAAGAAGCGATTCTGTTACGCGAGCGCGGCTGGAAAGGCCCGATCCTGATGCTGGAGGGGTTTTTCCATGCCGATGAGCTGGAGCTGTTTGATAAGTACCGACTCACCACCAGCGTCCACAGCAACTGGCAGGTTAAAGCCATTCAAAACGCGCGGCTGCACGCTCCGCTGGATATATACCTGAAGGTCAACAGCGGCATGAACCGCCTCGGTTTTATGCCGGATCGCGTTCATACGGTCTGGCAACAGCTACGCCGCCTGCATAACGTTAGCGGCATGACGCTGATGGCACATTTTGCCGACGCGGAAAAACCAGACGGTATTACCCACGCCATGCAGCGTATTGAGCAGGCGGCGGAAGGGCTCGACGCGCCACGCTCGCTGGCTAACTCGGCGGCGACGTTATGGCATCCGCAGGCCCATTTTGACTGGGTCCGGCCAGGCATTGTGCTGTACGGCGCATCACCGTCCGGGCGGTGGCAGGACATTGCCGACAGTGGCCTGAAACCCGTTATGACGCTCAGCAGCGAGATCATCGGCGTGCAGAATCTGAAAGCGGGCGACACGGTGGGCTATGGCAGCCGCTATCGCGCCGGCGGCGAGCAGCGAATTGGCATTGTCGCCTGCGGCTACGCCGATGGCTATCCGCGTCACGCGCCCGACGGGACGCCGGTGCTGGTGGACGGTGTGCGTACCCGGCTGATCGGTACGGTGTCGATGGATATGTTGACGGTCGATCTTACCCCGTGTCCGCAGGCGGGAATTGGGACGTCGGTCGAGCTATGGGGGCAGGAGATTAAAATCGACGATGTCGCGCACGCCGCCGGTACCGTTGGCTATGAATTGATGTGCGCCCTGGCTGCGCGGGTGCCGGTTGTGACGGTGTAACGTTTAGCGGGTGATGTACCCGCTTATTGTTCGGGAACGTCATCATCCTCAACGGCCATCAATTCACGTTGACTATCTGCATCTTCTTTATCCCATTGGGATTCACATTGTGTGACACGAATAATCTTGTAGTCGCTGACGATAAAATGATTCGCCACATAGTTTTCGTCGTCGGGAATCAGATTGATTTTGGGATAGCCTTTAAACCAGTAAAGGTAACAGGCCGGCCAGCGGTTTTGCTTGTCAAAGCGTCTCTCCATAAACCAATCAGGAAATTTAACGTAAAATTCCCGGCCCGGTAACGCGTTGCCATCTGCACGCAGCGCCTCCTCACGCTCATCTTCGGCTGGGGTATAAAAATCATCAGGAATGATCCGATCGCGTTCTTCTGGCGTTAGCCAGTTCTTATCTTTGAGCCTGGTTGTGTCGCCCTGATTATCTTCCAGCCGCAAAATGCGATAAGTCGCACACTCCCCGCAGGCGTAGCGCATATCGATAGCATAAATCTCTACAACCCGTTCTTTATGCCCCAGATCGCTCGCGTACTGCGCAATATTGAACCAGTATCCGCCTGATAACAGCAGTATGAGCGCTGCCAGCAGGCCAATTTTTTTCTGCATACCGTCATCATCCTTAATGAAAATATTCTCTATAAGACATAAAACACTGTGGTAAAGCGAAGGAGTCGCAAGCATGAAGAAAAAACAGGTTACATCAACTCCCGTGGATATTACCGTCATTCCGGATGATGATATCATGGAACACCGCAGCATGGCCGCACTCACGCTACTGCAAAAACACATTTATCAGCGTGACTTAATTGAACTTATCGATAAACTGGGGCGGGTTTTGCGGGCGGATTATAATACCGGACAACAGGTAATATCGCTGGTAAACTACATCATACAGGTGGGTGAATCAGCAGATGCAGAGGCTTTTTTACGTGAACTGGCACAGCGTGTGCCGCAGCATGGAGATAAACTCATGACTATTGCACAGCAACTGGAGCAGAAAGGAATTGAAAAAGGACGGATCAAGGAAGCCCTGAAAATAGCCCGTAATCTGTTGCAAAAGGGGATGTCTCATGAAGCCATTCTGGAAGTGACCGGCCTGAGTGAACGGGAGCTAAAACAGTTACATTCTTGATCGCCACCCTGTTACGTTAAAAGTAGCCCTGAGCAGGCAGGGAAGTGGAAACGGCGTCCTGCCTGCGTCAATGATGCCATTATTCCGCCTCATCCTCCGCCACGCGGACACCCACTTTGCGCACGTCATTGTCTTCTTTTTCCGCCACTGTCCACACCATACCAGCAAATTCCACCTGATCGCCGACGACCGGTGCGGCACCTAGCAAATGTTGCACAATCTCACCGAGTGACAGCTGGCCGTCACGAAATTCCTCGCCACCTTCCAGGCCGTAAATCAGCGCCACGTCGGCGAATTTGGCGCTGGCTTCGAGGATAAAATCGCCGAAGAAACGCTGGTCGAGCGAGACCGGCGGCGACTGGCTGAACAGTTTGCCAAGCGCCGGCAGATCGCGCTCACGACCAATCACGCACAGCACATCGTTTTCCCGCAGCCGCGTACTGCCGGTGGGGTGCAACAACGCATTATCACGAAACAGCGCCGCAATGCGGGTTTCACGCGGCATATGCAGATCGCGCAGCGCCGCGCCAACGCACCACTGATCGGCACTCAACTGATAAATAAACTGCTCCCACGGATTGTCCGGATGAATATCCAGCCCGACCCGCGACTCTGGCCAGCCAACGGGCGGTACCACCACTTTGGCTTTTTTCGCCGCCCAGCCGAGCGAGGTTCCCTGAAGCAAGAGTGAAATTAACACCACAAAGAAGGCAACGTTAAAAAACAGCCGCGCGTTTTCCAGCCCCGCCATCATCGGGAAGACGGCCAGAATAATCGGTACCGCGCCGCGCAGTCCCACCCAGCTAATAAAAATACGTTCGCGCAGATTAAAGCCGCGAAACGGCAGCAGAGAAGCAAACACCGAGAGCGGCCTGGCGACAAAAATCATCCATGCAGACAGGATTAGTGCCAGCGCGGCAATAGGCAGCAGGTCGGAAGGCGTGACCAGCAAGCCCAGCACCAGGAACATACCAATCTGCGACAGCCACGCCAGACCATCAAAGTTTTGCAGAATGCCAAAGCGGTTGCGGATAGGGCGGTTGCCCAGCCAGAAACCGCACAGATAGACTGCCAGAATGCCGCTACCGTCAAGAGAGGTGGTCAGGGCAAACACCAGAATTCCGCCACTCAGTGCCAGCAACGGATACAATCCGGCAGGCAACACAATCCGGTTGATCATCTGCTGTAATAAATAGCCGCCAAAAAGGCCAATCATGATCCCCAGCCCGAACTGCTGAATAATATGCACTACGAACATCCAGCTTAAGGCGGTTTCATGCTGCTGGATCATCTCTATAAGCGTGATGGTCAAAAATACCGCCATCGGATCGTTACTGCCAGACTCAATCTCCAGCGTCGAGCCAACGCGTTCGTTAAGCCCTTTACCACCCAGCAGCGAGAACACCGCCGCCGCATCGGTTGAGCCAACAATCGCGCCAATCAGCAAGCCTTCAATCATATTAAGATGAAAAAGCCACGCCGCCATCATCCCGGTCAGGCCGGAGGTAATAAGCACGCCGATCGTCGCCAGCGAGATCGCCGGACCAAGAGCCACGCGAAAAGAGCTGGCCTGGGTACGCATCCCGCCATCCAGCAGGATCACCGCCAGCGCCAGGTTACTGATCATATAGGCCAGCGGATAGTTGTCGAAGGGAATGCCGCCCACGCCATCAACACCCGCCAGCATGCCGATAGCCAGAAAGATAACCAGGATAGGAATACCAAGACGCGACGAAAAAGAACTCAATAAAATGCTACTGGTGATTAACACCGAACCCAAAATAAACAGACTAATTATCGCCGCGGCATCCAAAGTTCACGTACTCCTCATCTTCGTGAATGGTCTTTACGAAAAAAGTTACCATATTTGCGAGAAATCGATGGGATTAATACGTGCCATGAATGGTTTTTTTTATTCGTTTAGCACCGGATGACCAGTTATCGAAAGCGTCGTGGCCGCTCCGTGATGCATCAGCCTCGCCTGTGCGCCGAGCGGTAACGTCACCGTGCGAGGCTCATGACCAAAATCCAGACCGCTAATCACCGGCACCTTCAGGCGCGAACGTACATAGCGACACATACTCTGAAGATCGTAACCTGCATCATAATCATTGGCGGCGACGCCGCTAAAACTGCCAAGCACGATTGCCTGCTGGCGGTTGAGAATGCCCGCATAATGCAGCTGCAATAGCATGCGCTCAACGCGAAACGGATGTTCATTAATGTCTTCAAGTACCAGAATGCCATCGTCAATCGCCGGTAACCATGGCGTGCCGATAAGCGACACCAGCATCGCCAGGTTGCCGCCCCATAGCGTGCCGCAGGCATGACAATCCGGACCGTCGCCGCGCCACTCAAGGGTAAAGGCTGGCTCGCGCAATGCCTGCCAGAAATGATGTTCGGTAAACGCCTGTGGCGTTTCGGCACCAAAATTGCCAGCCAGCATCGGGCCGCTAAACGTAATGACATTACCCATCGCCAGCAGGCCCATCTGGATGGCAGTAAAATCACTATGGCCGCAAATCAGCAATGGTTCCTGCTGCTGGCGTGCTGCCAGCCCCGGCCAGTCGATATCGTCCAGCAGACGACTGGCTCCATAGCCACCGCGCACCGGCATCACGATGCGGTTTGCACCTTTAAGCGTCGCCAGCGCGTTGATATCCGCCAGCCGGGCCTCTTCTGTTCCCGCAAAGCGCTGCTCACGGCGCAGGATCGCTTCACGATTTTCAACCCGATGTCCGGCAGCTTCGAGACGTTCAACGCCTCGCGCCGCGGCACTCTGGTTGATGCAATAGCCGGAAGGCGCAATAAGATGAATCAGAGACATGGCATTTCCTTGCTGGTAATGAAACGGTTATCATGCAGTTAACCCCAACCGTTGTCATCCGCAGCGGCGGATCGCAGGTATAAAAGGATTGATGCGTGAAATTAAGATGGTTTGCTTTTTTGATTGTATTACTGGCCGGATGTTCTTCAAAACAGGATTATACCAACCCGCCGTGGAACCCTGAAGTGCCGGTGAAACGCGCGATGCAGTGGATGCCAATAAGCCAGAAAGCGGGTGAGGCGTGGGGCGTCAGTCCGCGGCTGATCACGGCGATAATTGCCATCGAATCCGGCGGTAATCCGACGGTTGTCAGCAAATCCAATGCCGTAGGATTGATGCAGCTTAAAGCCTCAACGTCGGGGCGCGACGTGTATCGCCATATGGGCTGGAGTGGGCAGCCGTCCACCAGCGAACTGAAAAATCCGGAACGCAATATCTCAATGGGCACCGCCTATTTGAGCATTCTGGAGCACGGTGCGCTGGCGGGGATCAAAAATCCTGAAACCATGCAATACGCGCTGGTGGTGGCGTATGCCAACGGGGCAGGCGCATTGCTCAGAACCTTTTCGTCCGATCGCAAAGAAGCGATTGAAGAGATTAACGATTTAAGCCCGGATGAATTTGTTGAGCACGTTGCCGACAAGCATCCATCGCCGCAGGCTCCGCGCTACATCTGGAAGGTGCAGAAAGCCATGGACGCCATGTAATCAGCGGACTTTTTTGGCGCGTTCGCGCGCCTCGCGCTCCAGTGAGAAGATAATGCGCTGGAGTTCGCGTTCCGCCGCCGGGCTGACGTTGAGAAAACGAAAACTCAGTCGCGGCGTGCTGATGGTTTCATTTTTGCCGTCAACAACTTTGCGCTCGGTAATGGCAATCAGCTGAACGTCAAAGTGAAAGCGTCCCCATTCTCCCATATCCAGTTCAATCTGCGACAGGCGCACGCCAGGCTGTAAGCTTTCCGGTGGCGGATTGTCCATTAATGCGCCCATCCCGCCTAGCGACAAATCGTACAGCCGAAAACGTATCACGCTGTTATCGGCGAGTCTGGCATGACAAAAGTAAGCCGGATGCAGCGGCGCGCTGATGCGGAAATATTCTCGCCGCTGCAAAAACCACAGCGACGGCGGCAGGGGAGTAATAAACGCCGGTAGTTGCTGCCAGGCAGCGCTTCGCAGCACGGGCAAATGAAATTCGACCTTCGCGCCCTGGGTTTCGGCGGTGATCTCAATGTTCTGCGCCCGCTGAACGGCGCTGTTTTCATAATCCTGGCTGCCGAAGTCGATGACCAGTTGTTCCTGGCTCACATCGAGGATGCGGCTGATAAACTGCCCGGACGCCCAGCACACGCGGATAGGGATTTGCTGCTTGTGCAAATCGCGCAGGACGCCGAGTACCGCCAACGGGTTTTGTTTAAGAAATTGTTCACTGTGATGAGTCACGCCCAATGGTTCCCTGATGATCTTTCTTTGCTGAAGTATCGGCGGCTGGCGGCAGAACTTCATAGCAGCTAATCGATTTTTTGCCAGCGAGAAAAAATTTCTCCAGCGCCGCACTTTTATCAGGAACTACCTATACTTGAATCGTTAGCGCAGGGAAACAACACCTGCATTTTGTGTGACTTACAGGAGGATGGACGAATGGGTATTATTGCCTGGATCGTATTTGGATTAATTGCAGGTATTATTGCCAAACTGATTATGCCGGGACGCGACGGGGGTGGTTTCTTCCTCACCTGTATCCTCGGGATCGTCGGTGCGGTGGTCGGTGGCTGGCTGAGTACGCTGTTTGGTATTGGTGGCCCGGTAAGCGGCTTTAACCTGGGTAGCTTTATGGTCGCAGTGGTGGGTGCCATTGTGGTTCTGGCTATCTTCCGCATGGTTCGCCGGTAACCCGTACTGCTGTTTTCGCCGGGCAGCAGATGCTGCCCGGCACGTTAATCAAAAGTCGTAACCCACCGTGGCAATCACGCTACGTTCCGCGCCTACATAGCAGTTTCCTGTGCCATAGCAGCCCGCCACATACTCGCGGTCGGTCAGATTGTTGGCGTTAACCTGCACAAATGCCCCTTTCAGTGATGGCGTCCACGCGCCCAGATCCGCTCGCACGGAGGCATCCAGCAGGGTGGTCGACGGCAGGCGTTCGGTATTCTGGTCATCAGCCCACTGCTTGCCGATATAGCGTACCCCGGTGCCCACGCTGATGCCGCCCGCAAACTGATAATGCGCCCACAGTGAAGCCATCTGATCCGGCGTTAACTGCGGCATATTACCGTCATTGCCGTCCAGTGAATCCTGGAAGCGCAGACGGTTCCAGGTATACGACGCAATGGTACTCAGTTCAGGGGTGATCTGATTACGTGCTTCAAGCTCCACGCCCTGTGAATGCACCTTTCCGGCCGGAATAAAGGTGGCGGTGGCAATATTAATATCGCGCGTCGCCACGTCTTTCTGGGTTAAATCATAAATTGCCACGCTGTAAAGATCGGACGTCCCCGGCGGCTGGAATTTCAGCCCCGCCTCATACTGCTCGGCGGTGGTCGGTTTCAGCAGCGTACCGTCAGCACCGGCCAGCGTTGCCGGGGTGATGGCTTCGCTGTAGCTCAGGTAGGGCGACAGGCCGTTTTCAAAGGCGTACAGCAGCGAGGCGCGGGTACTAACGTGATCGTCAGAACGCCGACTTTTCGTGCCATTGGTATCGCTAACCTGCTCAGAAACAATGCGGTCAAAACGCCCGGACAGATCCAGATGCCAGCGATTCCACACCATCTCATCCTGGAGATAAACCCCGGTCTGATAGTAGCGGCGGTTGTTATAGTCGCTGTAGTCCACGGTATGCCCGGTTTGCGGCGTATAGCCGGTAAACGGGTTCAGCGCGGCGGCATCACCTGCGCCGGTCCACAAATCATTGCGGAAGCGATGATATTCGCCACCGAGGACAACGGTGTGCGTCACATCGCCGGTAGCGAAATCAGCCTGCACGCGGTTGTCGGTTGACCAGGCGTCCAGCGATCCGCGGGAACCGCTGTAACCGCGGGCCAGATCGTCTGAACCGTCGATCCAGCCGACCTGATAAACCTGGTCGAGAGAGACGTTGGAGTGGGTGTAGCTACCGCTGGAATGTACCGACCAGATGTCATCAAACTGGTGGTCAAACTCCATGCTGTAAATCTGCTCGCGACGTTTGTAGCCGTCACCCGGATCGCCCTCATTAGTATGATTCGACAGCTTACGACCATTGTGCGCATAGCGGGTACCGTCCAGCGGCAGTGAACCGTGATAACCTCCGGACGGATCTTTTTGCAGATAGGCGCGCAGCAGCAGGCTGGTGTCCGAATCCGGCTGCCACAGCAGGGAAGGCGAAATGGCGTAACGTTCTTCGCGCGTATGGTCATACTGGGTGTCGCTGGTGCGCGTCATACCAATAATACGGTACGCCCACTGATCGTTGATGGCATCGGTGTAGTCAAACGCGCCGCCTTTCGTATTCTGTGTGCCGCCGCTCAGCCGGACGTGGCCTTCCGACGTAAATTGCGGACGTTTTGAGGTCAGGTTGACCAGCCCGCCCGGCACGCTCTGGCCGTACAGCGCCGACGACGGGCCTTTCACCACGTCCACGCGCTCAATAAACCACGGATCGATCTGCATCACGTTATGACTGCCGCCGTCGCTCATCAGACGCATGCCGTCAAGGAACAGGTTATCCACGTCGCCGCCGTGGAAGCCGCGTAGCGACACGGTGTCAAAACGGGTCGCGCCGCCGCTGAAATTAGAGTACACCCCCGGCGTATAATTCAGCGCCTGGCTGATGGTATTGGCCCCCTGATCGTCCATCTGCTGACGGGTCACGACCGAAACCGACTGGGCGGTGGTGATCAGCGGCTCATCGGTTTTGGTCGCGCCGCGCGAGGTTTTGGCGGTATAGCCTTTGGTTGGCGCAACAGCGGATTCAACCGGCGCGGCGGTCACCACTACTGTTTCTTCTGCCAGGGCATAGTGAGGTAGCGCCAGCGCCAGCGCGCAGGCTAGCGTAGAGCGTTTAGCAATCAATCGGGTCATCGCACATTCCGGGATTGTGAAAAAAAGTAACTGAGAAATGCGAATTATTATTGTTATCGTTTTTATATTCAAGCAATTTGCGCAAGGAAATCCCCGGCAAATCAAGGGATTCCGCCGTTAAGTCCGTACAGGAAAAGAAGAATTATTGAAGCAAGAGGGAACCCACTACCAAAACGGGTAGTGGGTCAGAGTGATTACTGCGCCTGTTTTTGCGTCATTGAATCATCATTCGCCGCCTGCGGGCGGGAGGAGGGAACGTTGTCACAGGGTTTTTCTTTCGGACAGACTAAATCGAGCATCTTCAGCGTGACGCCATTCGTCCAGCCAAAACCATCCTGAAGGGGATACTCGCCGCCGCCACCGCCGGTACCGGTGGAACTGACGTCATACTTCTCGACCAGTTTCTTCTCGCGATCGTAAGTGTGCTGCACATTGGTCAGGAATCGCCAGGTCACATCCATCGCTACTTTTTGATGACCATAATTTTGCAACCCTTCGGTGGCCACCCATTGCAGTGGTGCCCAGCCGTTTGGCGCATCCCATTGCTGTCCGGTGTTGACGGTAGTGGTGGTGATCCCGCCGGGCTTCAGCAGTTGTGATGCGGTCGCCGTAGCGACTTTATCCGCCCGGTCTTTGGCCGCCGCATTCACGTATAGCGGGAACAAGGCGGCGGCGGTAAGCTGATTACGCACCTTCTTCGTTTTCAGATCGTAATCGGCATACCAGCCGTCTTTGTCGTTCCACAGGTACGTTTCCATCGCCCGCTGGCGCGCGCTGGCGTCGGCGTCATACTGACTGGCTTTCGCACTGTCACCGGCCGCGTTGCTGGCGCGGGCCAGCACTTTTTCCATTTTAAACATCAGCGAGTTCAAATCCACCGGCACAATGCTGGTGGTGCGCAGGGTGCCAAGCTGATTCGGATCGTCCATCCAGCGGGAGCTGAAGTCCCAGCCGGAAGCCGCACCGGCGCGCAGATCGCGGTACACCTCAGTGGCCGGGCGATTCGGCGTGTTCTTCGCGGTCGTCACATCGTCAAGCCACGACTCGGTACGCGGCGCATCGCGCTCGTCCCAGTAGCGGTTCAGTACCGCGCCGTCATCCAGTTTGACCACCCGTTTATTGCTCTGCCCGGCGGTAAGTGCATCAGCACCTTCCATCCAGTAATTGTGTTCTTTTTCCAGCTGCGGCAGATACTGTTTTAACACCTCATCGCCCTTGTGGTCGGCCAGCAGTTCCACCATAAACGCAAAGAACGGCGGCTGTGAGCGGCTGAGGTAGTAACTGCGGTTGCCGTTGGGAATATGGCCGAAGGCGTCAATTTCATACGCGAAGTTGGCGATCATATCCTCAATCTTATCCCAGTGCCCGCTCTCCGCCAGCCCCAGCATGGTGAAGTAACTGTCCCAGTAATACACTTCGCGGAAGCGGCCGCCAGGAACGACATAAGATTTAGGTAACGGCAGCAGGGAATCCCACTTGCTGGCGCGATCGGTGGTGCGGGTCAGCACCGGCCACAGGTTGTCGATATGCGCGCGCAGGCTTTCACCTGCTGGCGGCACGTACTTTTCGCCTTCAGCGGGCAGGGTAAAATTTACCTCGACAAAATGACGCAAATCGAAGCCTCGCTGGCTGCGCTGCATCCGGTAATCGGCGAGGATCATCAGCGGATCGCCTTTCGGCACCGCATCGGCAAAGGTCTTTTGATCGGGGAAAAGTTTAGCGCTCTGCACATCGGTAAACAGCGGGCCGAGCAGGATATCCGGCGGCTGCTTCAGCGCATCATCCGCCAGTGCCGACCCGGCGGCAAAAAGCAGCGTGCCAAGTGCAATATTCAGCGCCAGCTCGGAAGGGCGGCGCGTAGCAGGTATTGTCATCGATTATTCTCCTTAAGCCAGGCGATCAGCGGATCGGCTGCAATCAACCATCTGAAAACCTTAGACGAATATCGACCACACCGTGCGATGAATGTGGCATTTTGCGGCGCAGCAGACATTTTTGCACCGCAAACGGGTGAGCAAAAACTACCTGTCGCCAGGCTTCTTATGTCGTTGATGACGCACAGCTGCGCCACCCTCCCAGAAAACAAGCCGATGCTGAAGCCAGCGCACCGTTTGCGCGCCGCACAGGCCAATCAGCGCCAGCAGCACGACGCCAGCAAACATGCTCGACAGGCTCATGCTGACCGAGCTTGAGGCGATCAAATACCCCAGTCCGTTTTGCGCCGATAGAAACTCCGCCACCACCGCGCCGATTAACGCCAGCGCCACACCTATCTGTAGCCCGGCAAAAATCTCGCCTGCCGCTGAAGGAAGCTTAACGTGAAACAATAGCCAGCGACGCGAGGCGGAAAATGCCCGGCAGGCATCCAGCAGTTCGCTATCGGCGCGACGAATACCGTTCACCGTATTCACAAACAGAGGGAAAAAGCACACCAGCGTCACCAGCACGATTTTCGACAGCATACCAAAGCCAAACCACACCAGAATAATCGGCCCCAGCGCCACTTTCGGCGTCGCCTGAAGCGCCACCAGCAGCGGATAAACAAACTGCTCAAAGGTGCGGGACTCCGCCAGCGCGACGCCGAGCACAATCGCCAGCAGGCTGCCAATCGCATAGCCGCTCAGCGTTTCCCCGAGCGTAGTGGCGATATGCGGCCACAGGCTGCCGTCGCGAAATCCCGTAAGCAGCGCCTGCCAGACGGCCGCAGGCGAGGGCAGCAAATAATCTGGTATGGCAAAAAAACGCACGCTGCCCTCCCAGATCAGTAACAGCACCGCGAGGCTAATAAAAGGGTACAGCAGCGGTAAAAATCTACCCATGGGTAAAATATCTCCGTAAATGCTGGCACAGGGCCATAAACTGCGGGTCGGCCAGCGTTTCAAGGGTGCGTGGGCGCGCCAGCGGAACGGCCAGCTCCTCAACGATCTGCCCTGGACGCGGCGACATCACCAGCACCCGGTCGGCAAGGAATACCGCTTCCTGAATGCTGTGGGTAATAAACAGCACCGATTTACGCTGCTGCCCCCAGATGCGCTGTAGCTCCAGGGTCAGCGCCTCTCGAGAGAGCGCATCCAGCGCGGCAAAAGGCTCATCCATTAATAAGAGCTGCGGATCGTGGAGCAGCATCCGCGCAATACCGACCCGCTGCTGCATACCGCCTGACAGTTCAAAAGGATAATCTCCTGCGAAATCGGACAGCCCCACTAACTCAAGCATCTGGAGGGCGCGTATCCTCGCCGGTTGGATCGGCATCCCAAGGGTGCGGGCCGGTAAGAGAACGTTTTCCAGTACGCTCTTCCACGGCAACAGGTTGGGCTTCTGAAACACCACCCCTGCGTCACGTCCCGGCCCGGTAACCAGGCGCGATGCCACCCGCACCTCGCCGCGCGTGGCGCTGATAAGTCCCGCGGCCAGTTTTAAGACGGTGGATTTGCCACAGCCGGAAGGCCCCAACAGCGCGACAAACTCGCCATCGCCCACCTGTAAGTTAACATAGTCGAGAGCATTGATTTCGCCGCGCCGGGTGGCATAGGTCAGGCCGACGCCGCGCAGTTCAAGGGCGGCGCTCATTTCACCTCCTGATGACCGGCCACGGCGTTGGCGAGAAATCCCAGCACCTGTTCCCAGCTCTGACGGTTCGCGCGGGCGTTGGCGACCGGCGTTCCGCCACCGTCGATGACCACCCCGGCGACCGGATGGACTTTGGCAATCTCGGTGGTGGGGACAAAAGGAAAGCCGATAGCGTGACCGCTGTGCGCGTGTCGCTGATGCACTACCGGCCAGCGGTGCGCATGGGTGCGCAGATCGGCGGCGATCCGTTCGCAATAATCGGTGGAAGGCCAGAAGCCATCATCAGTGCCGGAAATGAGCAGCACCGGTCCGCCAATGCGTTCTACCGGAATGCGCGCCGCCGCCAGGCTCGGCGCGTCGCGCTCAACATTCACAAACGCCGGGGCCTGACGTATGTGAACCCCGGGCCGCGATGGATAATCAAATGCGTGCCAGTCGGCATGGGGATTATCCTGCCAGATATTACGCAGCGGCTGACCGTGCCATGTCCAGGCGGGGGCATCGCGCGGCTCATCCGGTCTGCCTGCCCGCAGCGTGCCGTGGATCACGGCGCTGGGAACGTAGCCAATCACGGCATTTACCTGTGCCGGGAACGTGGCCCCCAGCAGCAGCGCCAGTTCCCCGCCGCGGGAGTGCCCCGCCACGGCTATAAAACCGTTACGCGGGTGCAACGTCTGACGGGCAAAGTCCAGTGCAGTGGCAAAATACTCCAGCGGCGTGGCCGAAATCGTCTCTGGCCGTCCGGGCGCGTTAAAATAGGCCAGCGCAAAACCAATATAACCATGGGCCGCCAGCAGCGCGGCCCGCTGTTCAGGCGTTCCGCCCCCCGAGCCATTAAGCACGATCACCCGCGGGTGAGGGCCATCGCCGGGCGGGATAAACAGCGTGCCGGACAGACCGTTTTCCCGCACCTCCTGGCGGGTAACGCCGTCGGCCAGAAAACGCTGCGTCACAACGGCGTCAGCCGTCGCACCCGCGGCATCAACAATTTGTAATCTTATCCGGCGGGGCTGAAGGCGGTCACTCTGCGCCGGGTCAGTCGGCGGCGCGCTCTGGCGCAGCGACCAGATCGGGGCCATCGGCTCGTTTTCCGCCCAGTCTCCCTCCAGCGGTACGGTAGTATCCACATCCAGCGAGCCGTCCTGACCAATCAAAAAGCGGGCGCTACTTTGCCAGCGGCTGCCGTCAGGATGCGCCAGCGAGGCAGTCAAACGGGTGATGCCGGGAGCGAGGCCGTGGGCATGCACGTGACGCGGCTGGTCGATCAGCCCGTCGGCAATATCAATATCAATGACCGCGTTCATTTTGCCGCCTCCGCTCTGGCACGCAGGGCCGCTTTATCGAAATCATCAAACGCCGGGACAAATTCATTGGAGAAGATTTTCTCCACCGGCACCGCGGCGTCAGGGAATTCTCCCGCCTTTGCCATCTCCGCGATGGCCCTGCGGATCACATTAAGATCGTACTCGCCGGGCTGGCGGCGTGACCCGTCCGGCCGGTAGAGCGTGCGCTGAAGACGTTTAGTAAGCAGGGCTTTGTCATCGGTAAAGCCTTTGCCGTCGGCGTCCGCAGGTTTGCTTTCCGGATGCTGACGCCAGAACGCCCGCACGCAGTAGCCGGGGTTAATGTCGCAGACGTACTGCGCCTCGGTCCAGGCACGACCGAAACGACGGATCAGATCGGGATGGTCTTTAAAGGTATCCTGATGGGCGATAAAACCGTTTCCCGGCGCTTCCTGAAACACGTCCGGGTAAGGGATGCGGCGAATTTTCGTGCCGGTCAGCTCAAAGATATCGCCCCAGCTGTTGTTGTAATTGAGCGCATCAACTTGATGGCTGCGCAAGGCCTGAAAACCGGAACCCAGCACGCCAACGGCGACAAACTGCACATTCTTACCCGGCTCAAGCCCGGCCACCCGCAGCGCGGCGCGACTGTTGGGCAGGGTACCCCAGGTGAGCGCGCCGACACCGATAGTTTTACCTTTTAAATCGGCCAGCGTTTTAATCGGCGAATCTGCCAGCACGGTATATTCCAGCGTCTGGGCTGGTGTACCGTTATAAAAATAGCGCAGCGGAAGCGGATTTTTGCCGTTGAAATAGCTGGAAATGACCGGTTCCGCAACCGGAAAACCAAAGGTTACGCGTTTACTGGCAACCTGCGGCAGCAGCGCTCCCGCCCCCTGGAACACCAGCACTTTGACCGCGAGGTTCTGTTCTTTAAACAGCCCCAGCTCTTCCGCTGCCGCATAAGGCGCTCCATCGTGAACGGCGGGAGGAATGGCGAGGGCGACGGTTACGTCATCCGGCGTCTGCGCGTGGGCGACGCCGATAACGCTCAGGGTAATCAACAACGAAGTTAAGCGCATGGGAAATCCTTGACCGTGTGAAAACGGCCAGGTTAGAGCATGCCTGTCCTGAGCAGAACGAACATTTCTCGCAAACCTTATAACGAGAATGCGTCTGGTGGGCTGCTTAACAACCCACCGCCTTGTGGCCTTGGTATTGCCGTGGCAGAACGCCATTAATAAGCGGCTGTTCATCTTCTCGCCATCGCGCAGCAGTACTGGCCTGCGGCACCATTGAGCGGATAACGCCGAGTGTGGTGGTCTGCTCTTATCCATGCTGTGAGCATCTCAGCTCAGACAAATTTGCGCAGTCGATTGCTGTTTTTGTTATTAGAATTCGGCGCAAATCCGATCCTAGAATGGCCCCACTAAGAACATCAACGTCAGGCTGTGAGATGCCCACAGTCGCCACGTGTTCCGCTAAGAGGGAAGGATGACGCAAACAATATCATTAAGCGATCGGGCCTATCAGGCCATCCGTCGTGACATTCTGACCTGTCGCATGATGCCGGGCGCGCTGGTGACAGAATCTGAGCTGATGGAACGCTATCTGCTGGGGAAAAGCACCTGCCGTCTGGCGCTGGCGCGGTTAAGCCATGAATACCTGATTGAATCCCGGCCGCGTAAAGGCTATCGCATCGCGCCGATCACGCTTCAGGACGTGGAGGAGATTTTTACCCTCCGTGCCCAGCTGGAACCACTGGCGGCGCGGCTGGCGGTGGGAAAGGTGGACATCGGCCTGCTTAAGCAACTGGAAGCTGACTGCCGGGTTGAAGTGGCCGCGCCGCTCTCCACGCGGATCGACATCTTTATGAACGCCAACAAACGCTTTCACCTGGCGATTGCCGAAGCGGCAGGGAACCAGCATCTGCTGCGCACGCTCTCCACCCTGATGGATGAAATGTCACGGCTGGTGGCGCTGGGCTTTAACGTCCAGCAAACCAAGCCGGAAATTCGCCACGATCACAACGCCATGATCCAGGCCTTTGAAGAACAGGCTCGCAAGCGGGTCGAATTTATTGCCCGGCGGCATATCGAAACGTTCCAGGCGATGACGCTGGAAAAAATCTACGCCACCCTGACCACCGGCGGCACGCTGTTGCCCATTCAACACAGGAGTCTCGGCAGATGAGCGCACTGCTTAACGAGTTGCCTGCGCCCGCCGCCCCGGTAATTGATCTGGCGGGGGTCAGTAAACAGTTTGACGGTCAGACGGTGCTCCATGATATCTCGCTCCAGGTGTGGCCGGGGGAAATTGTGGCGCTGCTCGGGGCCTCCGGCGGCGGCAAAAGTACATTACTGAATATTATCTCCGGGCTGCTGCCTGCCGACGCGGGCACGATTACGCTTCAGGGAGAGGACCTCTCCCGGTTTAGCCAATGGCGTCAGGTGGCCTATCTGTTTCAGGAAGACCGCTTGCTGCCGTGGCGTACGGTGCGCCAGAACGTCAGTTTTGCGCTGGAGAACACCGCGCTTGGCCGCCGTGAGCGGTTACAACGGGTTGATACCGCGCTGCACCTGGTGGGAATGGAAAAGGTGGCGGCAAAATGGCCGCATCAGCTTTCAGGCGGTATGCGCAGCCGGATCGCCCTGGCGCGCAGCCTGGTCGCCGAGCCGCAAATCCTGTTAATGGATGAACCCTTTTCCCGGCTCGATCCACAGACCCGCAGTGCGATGCATGCTGAACTGCTGCGCATTTGCGCCCTGAAAAAGATGACGGTGGTCATTGTGACGCATGACGTGGAAGAGGCGGTGATCCTCGCGGACCGGATCGTCATTTTGCAGCCCAATCCCGGGCGCATCAAACAGAGCGTGGCGCTTACGCTGCCGCGCCCAAGACTGCCCACCGGGCGCGATGTCGCAGAGAAAGTTCGCCTGCTGAGGCTGGAGGTGTAGATGCGTATATTACGTAAAAAAGGTTCGCTGATCGTTCAACGGCTGGCGCTGCTGGCCATCTTCTTTCTGCTGTGGCTGCTGGCCGCACGCAATATGCCGGCCTTTGTGCTGCCGGGGCCGGAAAAAACCTTTCAGGCGCTGCTGGCATTATGGCGCAACAATACGCTATGGCAGGACATCGGCGTAACGTTTTCACGGGTATTCAGCGGGTTTCTGCTGGCGACCATCGTCGGCACCCTGGCCGGGTTAGCGTTGGGAGCCAGTCGTCGGCTGGCGCAATTTTTTGAACCGCTGCTGGCGGTATTTAACACGGTCTCGTCTGCGATCTGGGCCATCTTCGCCATCATCTGGTTTGGCATTTCCAGCGCCACCACCGTCTTCGTGGTGTTTATGACCGCTATGCCACTGATACTGACTAACGTCTGGCAGGGCGCACAGACCGTCGAGCGGCAGTATGTCGAACTCGCGCGCAGCGTTCGTATGAGTCGGCTGCAAACCCTGACCAAAATCTATCTGCCGACCATCCTGCCGTATTTCTTCTCCGGCGCGCGGCTGGCGTTTGGTTTCGGCTGGCGCGTGTCGCTGGTCGCTGAAACCCTGGGCGCGTCGGACGGAATTGGCTACCGGCTGCGTCAGGCCGGAGATCTGGTACAAACCGATCAGGTCTTCGCCTGGACGCTGTTGCTCGTTTCATTGATGCTGCTGCTGGAAGGCGGGCTGCTTAAGCCGCTGGAGCGCCATCTTTTTCGCTGGAAATCACCCACACAGGAATAACGGTATGAAAAACTGGTTAAAGGCGGCCACCCTGGCTGCCGGGGCGCTCTTTGCCCTGAACACGGCAGCGGCAGAAAAAGTCCGCATCGGCTACTGGAGCAGCGGCGTGAGCCTCGGTTACGGTACCGTGCTGGAAAATAAGGATTTTTTAGCCAAACGCGGCATTGACGCCGAATTCGTTCACTTCCCGGACGTTAACGCGCCGATCAAAGCACTGGCCTCGGGGTCCATCGATCTGGCCTTTGCAGCGCCGCTGGCGGGCGTGTTCAGCAGCGCAGCGCAAGGGGTGCCGATCAAAATTTTTGTCGCCACCCAGCCTGCCGACGTGCAATTTGTGGTGCCGCAAGGCTCGCCTATTACCTCGCTCGATCAGCTTAAAGGTAAGAAGATCGGCATGTCGCCCGCCGGATCGTCAGTAGCAGTGGTGGCCTCCACACTGTTACAGAACAACAATCACATCGCCCCGAATGAATTCCAGCTTATAGGCGGTAACGAGTCGCGGCTGGCGCAGTTCCTCGCGCAAAAGCAGGTGGATGCTGCCGCGCTGCGTTCGCTGACTATCGCCCAACTTGATGAACTGAACGTCACCTCGCTCGGCAACTTTGCCGATGAATGGAAAAAAATGACCCACAGTGATGCGGTGCCATACATCGGCGTCGGCGCGGTGCGCAGCCAGCTCATTGATGAACATCCTGACACCGTCGCGCGGGTGATCGCCGCCCTGCGCGACACGCTGGCGTGGGGCAAATCTCACCCGCAGGAGGTCGTCGCGCTGCTGCAAAAAAATGCCAATCTGCCCAAACACGATGCTGAGGTCTATTACAGCCGCTGGGACAGTATTAATCGGGTCACCTTTGAGCCTGCTGATATCGACACCCTGAAACACCAGCACCAGGTGTTTGTCACCAGCGGAACGGTGAAAGGCGATGTTCCCGACAGTCTGTACAACGATACCGCGTATCGCGCGGCCAAATCCATTCACTAACCGGAGATCACCGTGAGCCATACCATGAAAGCGTTACAGCTCAACGAGCACGGCAGTCTGGACAATCTGTCCGTCGTCACCGATAAACCGCGCCCGACGTTGCAGGCAGGGCACGTGATTGTGCGCGTCAAAGCCTCGTCGTTTAACTACCACGACGTGTTTACCGTCAACGGCATGCCGGGGATCAAAGTCCCGTTGCCGGTGGTGCCGGGCCTTGATTTAGCCGGGATCGTGGATGAGGTAGCCGACGACGTGACGGGCTGGAAAACCGGCGATCGCGTGCTGGTCAACCCGCTCAAACCGGGCATCGGGCTGATGGGGGAGATGACCGACGGCGGCATGGCCGAGTACGCGCTGGTCGACGTCGCCCAGTTAATTCGGCTGCCGGACGCGGTGAGTTTTTCCCAGGCCGCCGCGCTGCCCGTCGCCTACGGTACCGCCCACCGCATGCTGGTCACCCATAACACCATCAAAAAAGGCGATCGGGTACTGATCCTCGGGGCCAGCGGCGGCGTCGGCAGCGCCTGCGTGGTGCTGGCGAAAAAGCTGGGCGCGGAAGTCATCGCCTGTGTCGGCAGCGCTGAAAAAGGCGAGGCGCTTACCGCTCTGGGGGCGGATCAGGTCGTGAATTACCGCGAAGAGGATTTTTCCCGCTGGGCCATTAGCCGCTACGGCAAGCCGCAGCGACGAACCTATGAAGGCGGCGTGGATGTGGTGATTAATTTCACCGGCGGCGATACCTGGCGTCCGTCACTGAAATGCCTGAAGCGCGGCGGCACGCTGCTGGTCTGCGGCGCAACGGCAGGCTACGACCCGGCGGAAGACCTGCGCTATGTCTGGAGCTTCGAGCTGAACATCAAAGGTTCCAACAGTTTTTATCAGGAGGATCTACAGGCCTTAGTGCAACTGGTGGCCGACGGCGACATCGTACCGTTGATTGACCGGGAAGTGCCGCTGGAGCAGGCCGCGGAAGGGCTGCGTCTGATCCGCGATCGTGAAGTGCTGGGCAAAGTCATTGTCACCCCATAAGGAGAATCCGATGAGTGAAACAACGTTAAGCGCCGCCGGGGTGCAGGAAAAACTGCTGAAAGGGCCATATCACCAGTGGCTGGGGCTGGAAGTGGAGGAAGTGGCGGAAGGGGAGATCACCCTGCGCGCGCGCTTTCGTGAGGAATGGGTGGTTAACCCGGTAGGCGGCTACATTCACGGCGGTATCCTCGCGGCGCTGGTGGATCTGACCGCCGACTGGGCGCTGGTGGCCTGGACCGGAAAGGGCGTACCGACGCTGGATATTCGCGTCGATTACCATCGTGCGGCACGCGGCGATCTGCGCATTAAAGGCAAGGTTATCAAGGTCGGCAAACAGGTCTCCAGCGCGGAAGCCTGGGTGTATGACAGCGAAAACCGCCTGGTAGCAAGCGGGCGCGGGCTGTACGCCATGCCTGCTGCCTGAGGAAATCGCCATGCCGCTGGTGCTCGATCATCTCGTCATCAATAACCATTTTGAGCTCGCCCCCACGCGCGATCTGTTTGCCGCGCTGGGGTTTACGCTCACGCCGGAAAGCCATCACACGCTGGGGTCGATGAATCAACTGGTGATGTTCCGCGATCATTATCTGGAACTGATTGGTCTGCCGCGCCACAGCGCGACGATCCGCCAGGAATTGCTCGACAGCCCGCGCGGCATTGACGGCCTCGTTTTTCGCAGCCACGATGCGGAAAAGACCGCCCGACAGCTCGCACAGCAGGGGTTTTCCGTGCAGCCGGTACAGCATTTCTCCCGCGCGGTGGAGGCTGACGGCGAGCGCGGAGAGGCGCGGTTCAGCACTGTGCGCCTGGCCCCCGGCAGCTTCGCGGCGGGCCGGGTCTATTTTTGCCAGCATCATACGCCGCAGTGGCTGTGGCGTGCGCCCTGGTTGTGCCATGCCAATGGCGTTGCCGGTATTGAACGCCTGACGCTGGTGACGGAGGACGCCGAACGGGAAAGGCTGGCGTGGCAGCGTCCCGGCCCGCTGGCGGTAGGCTTTGCGCTTCAGATACTGTCCCGCGAGCAATGGCGAGCGTACGCCGCCGGACTGCCGGGGCTGGACGATACGCGTCGCAGCCAGTTTGCTGCCATCACCTTTCGCGGCGGTGACCCGCAAACACTTGTCAGCGCTGCCGATAATGCCGGGCTGGCGTATGTTCAACATCCGGGGCGGCTACTCATCGCCGTTCCGGCCATCCACACTTTACTCGAGTTCAGGCTATGACCCTTACCAATCTCGGCGCGCTGCCGCTGGCGGCACGCGACAATTCTCAGGCGGCCTTCATCCTGCCCTCAGCGCCTGACGCGCAGACGATTACCTTTAGCGAACTGGATGCGCAGGCCGATGCGGTTGGCGCGGCATTGCGCGATCGGGGATTCCCGGCGGGTGCCCGGGTGGCGCTGCTGGGGCGTAATTCCATTGCCTGGATGGTGGCCTTTTTAGGTGTTCTGCGCGCCGGGCTGGTGGCTGTGCCGGTGAGCATTAAATTCCCGCCCACCATGCTGGATAACATTCTGGCCGACTGCGATGCCCGGCTGGTGATGGGCGAGCGCGAACAGCTTGATAACCTTACGTTCGCCGCGCCGCAGTGGGCATTTGAAGCGCTGCACGATCTTGAGCCCGTCACCGGTTTCACGGTTTTCCAGCCGCAGCCCGACAGTCTGGCGATGCTGCTTTACACTTCAGGCTCGACCGGCATGCCCAAAGGCGTGCGCCTGACCCACGCCAGCCACCGCTGGGTGGTAGAAACCCGACTGGCTGACGATGAACTGACCGGGCAGCGGGTGCTGATTGCCGCCCCGTTTTATCATATGAATGCCCTGGCGCTGGCGCTGCTGACGCTTGCCAGCGGTGTGACTACCGTCCTGCTCGCGCAGTTTCAGGTCCGCGATTACATTGCCGCTATCGCCCGCTACCGCTGCACCTGGCTGACCGCCGTGCCGCCGATGATCGCCATGATGATGAAAGAAAAAACGCTGCTCGCCGAAAGCGATCTCTCTTCGGTACGCGTGGTGCGGATGGGTTCGGCCCCGGTGAATGAGGGATTGTTTCAGCAAATCCGCCAGATTTGGCCGCAGGCGCGGATTATCAATGCTTACGGCACCACGGAGGGTGGGCCGATTGTGTTTGGTCCGCATCCGCAGGGGCTGGCGGCCCCGCTGTCTTCAAATGGCTATCCGCATCCGGCGGTCTCGCTGCGCCTGCGTGACGAGCACGGGGCGCTTGCCAGCCACGGCGTGCTGGAGATTAAAAGCCCGGCGCTGATGCAGGGTTATCACCAGCGACCGGACGTCGCCAGCCCCTTCACCGCCGATGGCTATTACCGCAGCGGCGATGTGTTTAATCGCGATGAAAATGGCTTTTATTTCTTTATTGGCCGCCAGGACGACATGTTCGTGTGTGGCGGCGAGAATATTTATCCGGGCGAAGTGGAGCGGCTGCTTGAGCAGCATCCCGACGTGCAGCAAGCCTGCGTGGTGGCGGTTGCCGATGAGATCAAAGGCAGCAAGCCGGTGGCCTGGGTGATTGCGCGTGAAGGGCATTTCCCTGAGCCGCAAGCCATTAAAGCCTGGACCTTACAACATGGCCCGGCCTACCTGCATCCCCGGCATATCTGGCTGGTGGAGCGCTTTCCGCTGGCGGGCACCAATAAAGTGGACCGTCATGCATTACGTGCGCAGGCCATCCGGCGACTTGCGGATAAGCAGGCAGGAGACGCAGCATGATATTTAACTGGGATAACCCGTATCCGACCACGCGCACGCCGCTGTTTGCCCGTAACGCGGTGGCGACCTCGCATCCGCTGGCGGCGCAGGCAGGTAATCAAATCCTGATCGACGGCGGCAACGCGGTTGATGCGGCCATCGCGGCGGCGGCAACATTAACCGTGGTCGAACCGGTCTCAAATGGCCTTGGCAGTGACGCCTTTGCGATGGTCTGGGACGGGCAGCAGCTTCACGGGCTGAATGCCTCGGGCACCGCGCCTTCACACTGGGACAGCGGATGGTTTTCCCGCCGTTATGGCCTCGACGAACGCGGTCATGCCCGGCGTCCGGAGCGCGGCTGGGACAGCGTTACCATTCCCGGCGCGATTGCCGCCTGGGGCGCATTGCATGAACGCTTTGGTCAATTACCCTTTTCCCGCCTGCTGGAAACCGCCATTGAGATTGCCGAACGCGGAGTGACTATTGCGCCAATGGTGGCGCGTAAATGGCAGGCAGCAGTGCCCATCCTAAAAGATAAACCCGGTTTCGCCCGCACGTTTATGCCGCAGGGCCGCGCGCCCGCCATTGGTGAAAAATTCGTCATGCCGGAGGCGGCACGCACGCTGCGTCTGCTGGCGGACCAGGGTGCACGGGCGTTTTATGACGGGGAGATTGCGCAGGCTATCGTGCGGTTTGCCGTGCAGAGCGACATCCCGCTATCAGCTGAGGATTTTGCCCGCTATCAACCCCAGTGGGTGACGCCCATTTCTCGTCGCTATCGGGGATCTGATGTTTATGAACTGCCGCCGAACGGGCAGGGTATTGCCGCGCTAATGGCGCTTGGTATCCTCGAAAAGTTCGACCTGTCCGGCGTTTCATGTGACAGTGTCACATCACAGCATTTGCAAATTGAGGCTATGAAACTGGCCTTTGCCGACATTTACCGCTACGTCGCTGACCCGGCCAGTATGGACGTCACGCCCGAACAGATGCTCGACGACAGCTACCTGAGCGAGCGGGCAAAACTCATCGATCCCCGGCGCGCCTCTCAGCCGCAGGCCGGGATGCCACGCAGCGGCGGTACGGTGTATCTGACCACCGCCGACGAGCGGGGCATGATGGTCTCTTTTATCCAGTCCAACTACATGGGGTTCGGCTCAGGAGTGGTGGTGCCGGAATGGGGGATCAGCCTGCAAAACCGTGGCGCGGGTTTCTCCAGCGATCCACGATCGGCCAATGTGGTTGCGCCAGGCAAACGGCCATTCCATACCATTATTCCAGGTTTTTTGATGAAAGACGGTCTGCCGCAAATGAGCTTCGGCGTGATGGGCGGCGATATGCAACCGCAGGGACATGTCCAGACGCTGGTGCGGATGCTTGATTATCAGCAACAGCCGCAGGCTGCCTGCGATGCGCCGCGCTGGAAGGTCAACCGCGATTTTACGCTGGATCTGGAAGCGCGTTTTGATCCACTCGTGATGCAACAGCTGGCGCAGCGCGGGCACACATTTAAATCCGTCAACGATCCGTATATGGATTTTGGCTCCGGGCAGTTTATCTGGAAACTGACTACGCAGGGCAGCGACGGCTACGTGGTCGCCAGCGACAGCCGCCGTGACGGACAGGCGGTCGGTTTTTAATCGCGGGCGTCAGGCCGTTTCAGGCGGCTGGCCCCCGGTGGCAGACCGGTGACGCGTTTGAACGCCCGGCTGAATGCCGCCTGCGAGGTGTAGCCAAGCCGCTGGGCGATGGTATCAATCGGCAGCGTATGTTCGCTGAGCCACTGGCTGGCCAGATGCATACGCAATGTGGTCGCATAACGTAGCGGAGAGGTGCCGATGGTCGCCTGAAAACGGTCGGCAAAAACCGAGCGCGAAACATGGCATTCCGCGGCCAGCTCGCTTACCGTCCAGTCGCGTCCCGGTTCGCGGTGCAGTGCCAGAATGGCGCGCGCCAGCCGGGGATCGCGCAGGGCGGCGACCAGACCGGAAGCGTTATCGCAGCCGCATTCCACCCAGCCACGAACGATCATCGCGGCAACCACATCCGCCAGCCGGGCGAGGATACCGGCAAAACCGATGCGGGACGAACACATCTCCCGCTGCATGGCGTCCAGAATCGGCACTAAGCCGGGATAGCGGCCGCCGGTGGTATCAATCAGCATAAGATCCGGCATTAACGGTCCGAGGCCCTGCATACCGCCAAGACTGAACTCCATACAACCGTAAAAGAAGACCGCCCCCGAGGTGGCGTCCGCTTTTGCGCAGGTCTTCACTGCACACACGGTTTCGCCCAGCGGTGCGGCATCAAGACTCTCCAGGCACTGCACTGGCGCAGAAGCCTGCGACACCAGTTGATGCGCCGATCCTGCGGGCAGGAAAACCGCGTTTCCGGCGTTCAGCCGGTGAAGCTGCCCATCATGCATACGCAGCAGCATGGAACCGACGGCGAGAAAATGAAAATAAGCGCGCCCGGGTTTAGCAGGAAAATCAAGGCCAAATTCCGCGCCGGTGACCACGCGCCGGTACTGCACGCCGCGCAAGCGCATTCCGGTTAATAGCTCGCTAATCAGTTCTGATGACAGGGCAAAGGGCGTTAACTGGCTCATTTCAGGTGTTCTGGTCAAAAATTGCGGGTTTCACATCATAGACCATCCGGCTCTTCGCCTCCAGAATTTCACTTCCCTCTTTTTTCAGGATTGATGTGATGAGTCAAAGTGTTTGCGAGAGCCGTTCCCTGTCACCCGAGCATGTCGCACCCGCGACGCCCGCCTGGATGGCCGTCTTCTCCCTGGCGATGGGCGTGTTTAGTTTACTGACGGCAGAATATCTGCCCGCCAGCCTGCTAACGCCAATGGCCGCCGAACTTGGCGTTTCTGAAGCGCTGGCAGGGCAGGCGGTTACCGTCACCGCTGGCGTGGCGCTGTTTGCCGGACTACTGGTGCCGGGGCTGACCCGGGGGATTGACCGCAGGGCAGTGCTATTGATTTTCACTACTTTGATGATCGCCTCAAACCTGCTGGTGGCCTGGTCATCAAGCCTGACGGTGTTGCTGCTGATGCGCGTTCTGCTGGGTATTGCCCTGGGCGGCTTCTGGAGCATGGCGGCGGCGGTGGCGATGCGACTGGTGCCTTCTGCGCTGCTGCCACGCGCGTTATCGATTATTTTTAGCGGCGTGGCGGTGGGCACTGTTGTTGCGGTGCCGCTCGGCAGTTATATGGGAGGATTATTCGGCTGGCGCAGCGCGTTTATGGCTTCCGCCGCGGTCGGCGCGCTAACGTTGGCTTTTCAGTTTTTCACTTTACCATCGCTGGTGCCCGGCAAGCCTGCACGGTTGAGGACCATTGTGGAGGTTTTACTACGACCCGGTATTGCGCTGGGCATGTTCGCCTGTATCCTGGCGCATGCGGGGCATTTTGCGTTATTTACCTATATCCGTCCCTTTCTGGAACGGTCAGGCGGGCTGGATGCACAAGGCATCGCGCTGATGCTGCTGGGGTTCGGGGTGGCTAATTTTGCCGGGACGCTGCTGGCCGGAGGATTGCTGGCGCGTAGCATCCGCTGGACGATGGCCGTGATGCCTGCGCTGGTGGGACTGGCGGCGCTGGGGCTGGTCGTCCTGCCAGCCTCCCTTTTCATACAGACGCTACTGGTGGTGCTATGGGGACTGGCGTTTGGCGCTATTCCGGTTGCCTGGTCAAACTGGGTGACGCGCGCTGTGCCGGACCGGGCGGAGAGCGCCGGGGGAATGGTCGTCGCCTCGGTGCAGTCGGCCATTGCCGCTGGTGCAGCCGGTGGCGGGATCATGTTCAGTTTTAGTGGTATTAACGGCGTCTTTATTGCGGCAAGCGTAGTGATGTTGGCCGCCGGGTTGCTTATCGCATGGCGGGTACGGGTAGATATTGCCACTGTCCTTGCAGCACGTTAATAGCCCAGGTCGCGCGGCACGACGCCGCGCGGTTTTTAACTTATTGCACGGCGTCACCAATGACGTCGCGAATACGCCTGGCGATGTGTTCGACGTGGGTTTCCAGCGCGAAGTGGCCGGTATCCAGCAGTTCCACTACCGCACGTGGGTTATCACGTTGCCAGGCGTGGGCACCGGGTGGAATAAAGAACGGATCGTGTTTACCCCAGATCACCAGCGTGGGTAACTGCCTGACACGGAAAAATGCCTGAAAATCCGGGTAGCGCGTCAGGTTATTGGCATAATCGAGAAATAAATCCAGCTGAATATCTTTATTACCGGGCCGCTCCATCAGCAGGGTGTCAAGATGCCAGGTTTCCGGCGCGACCAGTTGCGGATCGCTGACGCCGTGTAAATATTGCCAGCGTATTCCTTCCATATTTAACACCGCGTCGTTGACCACCTGACGATTTGCGGCCGACGGATCGTCCCAGTAAGCACGCACGGGAGCCCACGCGTCGCCCAGCCCTTCGAGATACGCATTGCCGTTTTGTGAGATCAGGCCGCTAACCCGCTCAGGATAATTGAGCGCCAGACGCAGACCGGCGGGCGCGCCGTAATCAAATACGTACAGCGCATAACGTTGCAGATCCAGCGCATCGACAAAGGCAGTCAGTGTCTGACCGAACGCATCAAATGAGTAGTGATAACGGCGTTCGTCGGGCACCTCCGTAAAACCAAACCCCGGCAGGTCAGGTGCAATCAAATGGAATTTATCCGCCAGCAGAGGAATTAACTGCCGGAACTGATGCGAGGAGCTGGCAAAACCGTGGACCAGCAGCAGGGTGGGGAGCGACGGATCGCCCGCTTCCCGGTAAAAAACGCGCACGCCATCGGCGTCGGCAAACTGATAGCGAACAGGATAGTGAGTATTCATGGGCACAGGGATCTCCAGATGTAACTGTTAAAAACCATTTAAGGGGTTACTCAATTTCAGTATGCGAGAAATAAGTAACCAGTCAAGTTGTTTTTAAGGGTTACATGCGTCAGCGATATCGGCTATCATTTGCGCAAAGTAAGTGAATGTTGAGGCGATTTATGTCTTCTGAGATGGCGGCACATAGTGACAATGCTCCCCTTTTTCTGGCTGACCACGTGGCGCTGGATTTTCTTAATACCGTGATGCAGGTCAACGGGCAGCCGCAGGACTTATGGCAGTCAGATGACGATGTGCTGGCCTGGCTTGCGCGCGCAGAGCTGGCTACTCCCGGGGAGACCGTGTCATGGCCAGCGGGAACGTTGCTGCATGAAGCGCGACGGTTGCGGGAGATCATTCGCACGCTGGTGGCGCAGAAGAAAGCCGGAGAAAAGCTGCAACCCGAGGCCCTGAATGCTTTTCTGGCCACCATCCCCGCCTGCAAGCAACTCCATGCTGGCGAAACGTTGCACATCGTAAAGGTTTATGTCAGCAATAACCCGGCCCGCCTGCTGGCACCGGTGGCCGAACTGGCGGCCTCGCTGCTGGTTGATCCGCATGGTGAACTTATCCGGACCTGTGAGCATCCCGACTGCACGCTGTGGTTTTACGATCGCACTAAATCGCATCGCCGCCGCTGGTGCAGCATGGCCCTGTGCGGCAACCGGGCAAAAGTGGCCCGCTTTCGCCAGCAGCAAAAATAACGACCGCCTTGCATCGGTATGAAGAATAAGAGAAGGACAAGTCGGATAAGGTGGCGTCTTAAAAACCCTGAACGACAGGGGACTATCTCAATAATGGCTAAACTAAAAGGGTGTTGACTACCACGGAGAATAGCGATGCCCGCCCATCCTCATCAGACCGTTTTACCGCAAACCCAGCATTTTGTTGCCCATGAATGGGTACCCAATCATCCGCATCTGACCGTGCTGATTTATCAGCGTGTCGTCACAGAGGGGGATATTGCTCGCCAGTTCGAACAGCGATTTGCGGCCAACGGCTGGCCGCCCCAGTGGCGCGACGGTATTTTTGATTATCATCATTATCACTCTACTGCCCATGAAGTGCTCGGCATCGCCGCCGGTACAGCGCGGCTACTGCTGGGCGGACCGGGAGGAAAAGAATTTGATGTACGAAAAGGCGACGTTATTTTGCTGCCCGCAGGTACCGGGCACCGGCGGTTATCGGCCTCGGATGATTTCCTTGTCGTCGGGGCCTATGCACCGGGGCAGGAGCCTGATTTGTGCAAAGAAGCCCCTGACGCCGCGATGCTTGCCCGCATCGCCTCGTTGCCGTTTCCCGGGAGCGATCCGGTAAATGGTAAAACACATCCGCTGACTGAATATTGGCAAAACGCAGAAAAATAAATGCCAGCTGCTTTTCTGAAATAAGACTTTTCTTTGCTGATTTTGGCATTTCAGCATTACTGTATACATTGGTATTCTTTCCCGGTTTCTGTTGCATTGCAACCTGGTGGCTTCAGTTGAATATCGCATCATGCGATCTGAAGCCGCTATTTCATGAGCCGGAGCGTTACTGCCTATGTTAAATCTGATAATCAAACGCCTGTTGCAGGCATGCCTGGTGATTTGGTTAATGGCAACGCTGGTGTTTTTTGCGCTACATGTCATTGGTAGCCCGGTTGATATTTTATTATCCCCCGATGCCACTGAGCGGGACAGGCAGCAACTGATCGCGGAGCTTGGTCTTAATCTTCCGCTTTGGCAGCAGTATGGTCTTTTTTTACAGGGCCTCCTGCACGGCGACTTAGGCCGCAGTTATGTCTTTAATCAGCCGGCCTTAACGCTTATTCTGCAACGTTTTCCGGCCACGCTGGAACTGGCGATAAGTGCGACAGTGCTGGCTATTGTTATTGCGCTTCCCCTCGGACTTTATGCGGGGCTTAAACCTGATAGCTGGCTGTCAAAAACCATTATGGCGGGCAGTATTCTGGGGTTTTCACTGCCCACGTTCTGGGCCGGATTACTGTTGATTATGTTTTTTTCAGTCGGTCTGGGATGGTTGCCCAGCGGTGGGCGTGGCGAGATGAAAACATTCCTCGGCATTCAATGGTCTTTTATGACCGTCGATGGCTTACGTCATCTTATATTACCTGCCATTAACCTGGCCTTATTTAAAACTTCGCTTTTATTACGTCTTACCCGTGCGGGTGTACGGGAAGAAATGTCGGCGAATTATATGCGACTGGCCAAAGCGCGGGGGCTATCGGGCCTGCGGATCACCTTTGTTCACCTCTTAAAAAATATTGTGATCCCGCTTATTACTATCGTGGGAATGGAGTTTGGTTCGGTGATCTCCTTTTCCGTGGTGACCGAGACAATATTTGCCTGGCCCGGGATGGGTAAATTGATTATTGACAGTATTAATATGCTCGACCGGCCGGTTATTGTCGCGTACCTGATGATCATCGTCACGATTATCGTAGTCATTAATCTCGTCGTCGATATTTTGTCATCGCTGCTTAATCCACGGATCAGAATGAACACAGGAGCCAACGCGCATGGCTGAGGCAAATGTGGTACTTCCATCAACGCCGTCGCGCACGCCCGGCATACGATATTTTTTGCGGCTTTACGCACGGTCAAAAAGCGCGCTATTTGCCGCGCTGCTGATGGCGTTGATTATTGTTATCGCCTTTGCCGCGCCGCTGCTGGCCCCGCAGAATCCCTACGACCTACAGCAGCTCAGCATCATTGACGGCCAACTGGCCCCCGGAGCACAGAGTAGCGCTGGTTTTATTTTTTGGTTGGGCAGCGACGACCAGGGACGAGACATGCTATCGGCAATCATGTACGGGTTGCGTATTTCGCTGGGCGTCGGTTTTATTTCTGTGGTGTGCGCGGCGATTATCGGTGGGTCGCTGGGCCTGCTGGCGGCTTATCGCGGCGGCAAAACCGATGCACTGATTATGCGGCTGGTGGATTTACAGCTCTCGTTTCCGGCCATTCTGGTGGCGCTCATGTTATTGGCGTTTCTGGGTAAAGGCATTGGCAATGTGGTGCTCGCACTGGTGATCGTCGAGTGGGCGACCTACGCCCGGACCACACGCAGCACGGCACTGGTCGAGAGTAAGAAAGGTTACATTGAGGCTGTGCTCTGCCTCGGTCTGCCTTTACATCGCATTCTTTTTCGCCATCTTTTACCGCAGTGCCTGCCGCCGCTGATTGTCATTTCTACCGTACAGGTGGCGCGGGCGATTGCGCTGGAAGCGACGCTGTCTTTTCTGGGCTTAGGCGTACCGGTGACCGAACCGAGTCTCGGCCTGCTTATTGCCAATGGCTATCAATATATGTTGTCGGGTGAATACTGGATCTGCTTCTACCCAGGCATTGCACTGATGATCACCATTGTCGCCCTCAATATGGCCGGGGATCGCCTGCGGGATGTGCTTAATCCATGGACACGATAAATGATTTAGCCCCGACGGGGAGAGGCATTATGACGCCGGTTCTGCAAGTCGATAATCTCTGTGTAGACATTCAGTCTGACAGCCAGTGGCGGTCTGTTGTGCGCCAGGTTTCTTTTGTCCTGGAGGCAGGCAAGACGCTGGCGCTGGTTGGCGAGTCTGGATCGGGGAAAAGCGTGACGGCGGCGGCGATCATGCGTTTGTTGCCTGAACATAATACCCGTATTACTGGCAGCGTAACGCTGAACGGGCAGGCGCTATTACCGCTGAGTGAAAAACAGATGCGCGCCGTGCGCGGTGGTGATATCGGCATCGTTTTTCAGGAAGATTGCCTGAACCCGGTTTTTACCATTGGTTATCAGTTAAGCGAGCATTTGATTCAGCATCAGCAGATGCGCCGCCGCGAGGCACGACAGGAAGCCATCGGCCTGTTAAAGAAAGTGCGGATACCCGCCGCTGAAAAACGGATGCAGGATTATCCGCATCAGCTTTCCGGAGGAATGCGCCAGCGGGTGATGATTGCTCTGGCGCTGGCAGGACGTCCGAAGGTGCTGATTGCCGACGAGCCTACCACCGCGCTGGATGTCACCATCCAGGCGCAAATTATGGCATTGCTGAGGCAATTGCAGCGTGAAGAGGGAATGGCAATTCTGTTTATCACTCATGATATGGGCGTGGTCGCTGAAATGGCCGACCGCACGCTGGTGATGCAGGCAGGAGAGGTGAAAGAGATGAATGCCACCGCCGATCTGTTTGCGCATCCCCGTCATGACTACACCGCGCGGCTGCTTGCGGCCGCCCGCCATCTTATCCATCCGCCCGCCTTGCCCGCCGTGGCGGAGCCGCTGCTGGAAGTTGAAGGCCTGACCTGCCGTTTTAACCTCCGCGCGGGTGTGCTGGGGCGAGTGACGCAGCGTATTCATGCGGTGGAGCAGATTTCCTTGCAGCTCAATCGCGGCGAGACGCTGGCCCTGGTGGGGGAATCGGGTAGCGGCAAATCCACGCTGGGCCGAACGCTGGTGGGGCTGGTTGCGCCCCAGGCGGGGCGCGTACGCCTGAATGGTGAAGAAATCCTCGCAGCGGGACGTCCGCTACGCACTGACCTGGCGCGCCGTGTGCAGATGATCTTCCAGGACCCATGGTCCAGCCTCAATCCGCGGATGACCATCGGTGAGGCCATTGCCGAACCGTGGGTCTATCATCATCCGGGTGAACGGCGACAGGCGCGTGACCGGGTGGCAGAACTCCTGCACCTGGTGGGACTTACGCCGGAGATGGCATCGCGGTATCCCAATCAATTTTCAGGCGGCCAGCGCCAGCGCATCTGCATTGCGCGGGCGCTGATGCTGGAACCCGACGTGATCATTGCTGACGAATCGGTTTCCGCCCTGGATGCGCTGGTGAAAATGCAGGTTATGCAGCTCCTGAGCGAGCTACAGCAGAAATTTGGCACGGCTTTTTTGTTTATTTCTCATGATATGTCGGTCGTCAGACAGTTCAGCCACCGCGTCGCCGTGATGCAACGCGGCGTGATAGTCGAAGCGGGGCGCAATGAGGATATTTTTCACCGGGCGCAACATTCCTACACCCGGCGTTTACTTGGTGCAGTACCGGTCGCCGATCCGGCGCGGCGCAACAGGACGCCAGAACTGGATAACAGCGAAATCGCCCACGCCATTATGCCAGTCAATACCGTGATCCCGCCGTTAGTCTACCGTCAGGTAGCGGCGGAACATCAGGTGGTGGTGAACTGCTGATATGGTCAGAATGCTTACCCGCGAATTTGGCGATATGATTGCCAGCGCCAGCCAGAGACCGATTAGCGATGCAGCACTGGATTATGCCAGGCGCGATCTGATCGATACGATTGCTGTGATGCTGGCCGGACGAAACGATGATACCGTCGTCAGGCTGGTACAAACGCAGCGCCTGCTGGCAGATGGCACGCCGCCGGATATTCTTGCCCTCGCGCTTCAGGCGGGGACTGCCGCGCATATACTGGACTATGACAACGTTGCGCTGGGCGGGCATCCGGGTGCGACGCTGATCCCGGCATTGCTGGCGCTGGCAAAGCGCTTTCCGCTGTCAGGACGTGCGTTACTGATGGCCTGGGCCACGGGGTACGAAATCTGGGGCGAACTACGTCGACGCCACCCGGTACTGGCTCATGCGGCGGGTTGGCATCCCAGTGGTTTAATCGGTCCTGTGGCAGCTGCCGCAGCCTGTGCGTCGGCGCTTGCACTGAATACGGATCAGGCCCGGCATGCGCTGGCGATTGCTGCCTCGCAAAGCGCGGGACTGATGGCGAATTTCGGCACGCCGGTTAAAGCGTTGCATCTTGGTTTTGCCGCCAAAGCAGGGGTGTTTTCCGCATTGCTGGCACGTCAGGGTATTACGGGCAATGACGCTATTCTGGAGCAGGATAACGGCTGGCTGAATACCTGGTCGCCGCATCATCCCGCAGACAGAACGACGGCCCTGGCATTGGGGCAGCAGGACTGGTTACTGGCGCGTCAGCCTACAGCGATCAAATATTATCCGCTATGTTATGCCGCCCACCGGATTGTGGATGCCGCCTGCCAGCTTCATCCGCTGGTGGCGTCGCGCACGGCGGATATTGTGCGTATTCGCCTGACGACCAGCCAGCGCCATAGCGATATTTTGCGCTTTCGTGAGCCACAAGACCGCACGCAGAGTGGCTTTAGTCTGGAGTTTGCGGCGGCAAGCGCGCTTGTTGATGGCGAAATCACGCTGTATTCCTTGCAGCAAGAACGGCGTGCACGTGCACAGGTGAAGCTCCTTATGGCTTGCTGTGAACGCATCGCCAGTGCAAAGGCCGATCCCGAGCGAGAAGGTTTCGCATTGCATGACCAGATCGAGATTGTGTTTCGACAAGGTGACACGCTTTGCAGTCCGCCGATACGCTATGCCACCGGCGATCCGCGAGTGCCATTAACTGCGCAACAGCGGCGTAAAAAATTTGATGATTGCCTGCGCTGGGGCGGCATATCAGAAAATATCACTGGCTTGTGGCATACATTACAGAATATTGAACAGGTACCCTGCATTGGTGAAATGGCTATTTATCATTTGTTAGAGTGTGACCAATAATAGTTATTCAATATTAAATATATCCATAGTGATATTGTTTATTAAAATAAAACTGCGCCATGGTTTATTCTGTCGCAGGTACGGAAAATGCACTTTCGGTTTTTAGCATAAAACAAGTTAATAAATATAATTTATCCAAAATTAATCACCAGGAGACAGTCATGGGTATTAACAGAAGACAATTTCTCTTCCGTACTGGCGCGCTGGCAGCAGCGTCGTTTATTCCTCTCGCGGTCAGCTGGCCAGTGACGGGCTGGGCTGCCCAGTCAGCGGATAGCCTGGTATTGGGGTTCAGCAATGAGCCATCTTCGCTCGATCCGCATTGGCATATTGTCAGTGCCAATGCGGCATTAACGACCTATTTATTTGACCGTCTGGTAAAGTCTGATAATACACAGCGCCCGCGGCCAGGATTAGCGAAATCCTGGAAAGTGATTGATGATACGACCTGGGAATTTGAATTACAGCCAAACGTGAAGTTTCATAACGGTGAGCCATTAACTGTCGATGATGTTATTTTTTCTTTTGACCGCGCCAGCCATATTGTTGGATCACCCTTCGCGTTACGAACCTATTTGCATGATAAAACCGTTGTCAAAATCAGCGATAGCGTATTCAGAATAAAAACCGCGGCCCCCAATCCAATCGTGCCTAACGAACTGGCAACAGTGGCGATTATTAGCCGCAGCGCCGCAAAGGCGACCACCGCAGATTATAACAGCGGCAAGGCTGTGAATGGTACGGGGCCGTATAAGTTGGTTAACTACATTCCCGGCAACCGTATTGTCCTCACCCGTAATGAGAACTACTGGAGTGACAAGCCACAATGGAAAGAGATCACCATTCGGCCCATTAGCGCAGACGGTGCGCGCGTGGCAGCACTGCTGTCAGGCGATGTCAATGTCATTGAAAAAGTGGCACCCACCGATATTGCCCGTCTGAAATCCAATGGCGCGATTAACCTGACCCGCAGCGTGACCAATAGGGCGATTTTTCTCAGCTTCGATCACGGGCGCAAGCGTTCGCCGTTTATTCGCGATAATGCGGGTCAGCCGATAGATAATCCGCTGCTGGATTTGCGGGTCCGCCAGGCATTTCAACTGGCGATTGATACCCAACTGATCGTCAGGCACATTCTGACCGACGCCGCGGAAGTTGCCAGCCAGCTAGTACCGCAGGGTATTTTCGGCCATAGCAATGCTATTAAACCCGTGCGCGCAGATCCGCAAAAAGCCAAAGCGCTGCTTACTGCTGCCGGGTATCCGCAGGGCTTTCGCATTACGCTGCATTCACCAAACGATCGGTTTATTCGTGACAGTGCCGTGGCGCAGGCCGTCGCGCAAATGCTATCGCGAGTGGGTATCAAAACCGAGGTCGAGACCATGCCCAGCAGCGTATTCTACAAGCGTGTGACCGGCGATGCTAACGGCAGCGACTTCAGCTTCTTTCTCGTCGGCTACGGCAGCGCCACCGGAGAATCATCCTCACCCCTGCGTTCGCTGCTGCACACCATCGACAAAGAGAAGGGGTTCGGCTCCAGCAACCGCTCTTTCTACAGCAATAAAAAAGTGGATGCGCTTATCGAGCAGGGCCTGATTACCCTCGACGATTCAAAACGTGAAGCGCTTTTTTCCTCTGCCATTGAACTGGCTATCGCGGATGTGGCGCTGCTGCCGCTTTACCATCCCATCAACGTCTGGGGACTGCGTAAACCGCTGGTCTATCCGGGGCGCAGCGATGAACAAACTATCGCCATGGATATCGGCACGACTGGCAGTGTGGAATCGCAAAAATGAAACATTGGCCAAACGGGCGCACTGTTAATCCGCTGTACCAGTCTGCTGTCAGCAACTCATTAAGTTTATAAAACGGAAACCGGTTATGTCACAACGAGGAACCCGAATAGCTGTCGATATCGGCGGTACCTTTACCGATATTGTCTTGCAGCGCGCCGACGGCACGCTGGTGTCCGCCAAACGACTGACGACGCACGGTGCGCCAGAAGAGGCGGTCTTGCAGGGTATTGACGAACTGCTACATGAAACGGCGACGTCAGCCGCTCAGGTCAGCGCCATTGTGCATGGCACAACCCTTGCCACCAATGCGCTGATTGAGCGTAAAGGGGCCAAAACGGCGTTAATTACTACCGCAGGCTTTCGCGATACGCTGGAAATCGCCCATGAACATCGCTTTGATGTTTCAGATCTTTATATGCAACGCCCGCAGCCGCTGGTTCCGCGTGAGCGGCGATTCGAAGTGGCTGAGCGGCTGGCTGCCGACGGTAGCGTATTGAAACCGCTGGATCACCAGTCGCTTGCGGCGCTGCTGCCGCAACTGGATGCGCAGGAGATCACCTCCGTCGCGATTGGATTTCTGCACAGTTATGTTAACGGCGATCACGAGCTTCAGGCGGCGGCATTTCTCCGTCAGGCGCGGCCTGAGCTGGCGATTACTCTGTCGCATGAGGTATGCCCGGAGATCCGTGAGTATGAGCGGATTTCCACCGCCTGCGCCAATGCTTACGTCCAGCCGGTCATCGCCCGCTATCTGCAACGGCTGGATCGCGGGTTACGCCTGCGCGGTATCGCAGGTCAGACCCTGCTGATGATGTCAAATGGCGGTCTGACTTCGCTTGAACAGGCCTGCCGCTTTCCGGTGCTGCTGGTGGAATCCGGCCCGGCGGGTGGGGCTGTTTTTGCCGCGCATATTGCCCGTGAAGCGGGGATCGCACAAGCCGTTGCTTTTGATATGGGCGGTACCACGGCAAAAGTGGTGTTTATTGATAATGGCGTTCCGCAATACGGTCGTGAGCTTGAGGTGGCACGAGCGTATCGCTTTCTGAAAGGCAGCGGTATGCCGCTGCGTATTCCGGTAGTCGATATGGTCGAAATCGGCGCGGGTGGCGGTTCGCTGGCGAAGCGTAATGCACTGGGACTGATCGATGTCGGCCCTGAAAGCAGCGGCTCGGAGCCTGGCCCCGCCTGTTACGGGCGTGGCGGTGAATTACCGGCAATCACCGATGCCGATCTGTTGCTGGGCAAAATAGAGACATCACGCTTTGCTGGCGGCAAGATCGCGCTGTCGAAGGCCAATGCCGTGCGTGCGCTGCAAACCCATCTTAGCGATGAGAGCGATGATGAGGGGCAGCAGGCCGCGATGGCGATGGTTGAAGTGGTTGATGAGAATATGGCCAATGCCGCGCGGGTTCATGCGACTGACCGGGGGCTAACTCTGGAAGGGAGGACGCTGATTGCCTTTGGCGGCGCGGCACCGATGCATGCGGCGCGTGTCGCGCAAAAAATGGGCATTACGCAAATTATTGTGCCCAAAGGCGCGGGCGTCGGCTCGGCCCATGGTTTTCTGCTCGCGCCGCTGGCCTGCGAAGTCGTGAAAACACACCTTCTGGCACTGAATAGCTTTGATGCTCAGCAGGTAAATGCCATTTTTGACCAGTTATATCAGCAGGCAAAAGCCACACTGGCGGTCAGTCCTCAGCAGGATGCCGCACTGCATCAGGAACACACGGTTTACATGCGTTATCAGGGACAGGGGCATGAAATTCCGGTGCGGTTAAGCGGAAAAATACGCTATGAGGAGCGCGATGTGGCCTGGCTTACCGCTCGCTTTGAAGAAGAATACGCCCGTCATTTTCACCGCATTATTCCCGGGATGCAGGTGGAGTGCCTGACCTGGGGTTTGAGGCTTAGCCTCCACACCCCGGTCCAACCGCTCCCCGCCGCGCTGGTGCAGGAAGTTTACACGCCTGAGCCGCAGCACGAGCAGAGGCTGGTCGACCTCGCCACGCTTACCGCACAGCCCGCGGGCGTTTTCCGGCGTGAAGATTTACGCCCCGGCGCACGCTTACAGGGGCCGGCAATTATCGCGGAAAGTGAAACCAATACTGTTGTGCCGCAGGGCTTCAGCGTCAGTGTAAGCCGCGATCAGCATCTGATTTTGCATGCCAACCGGGAGGGAAAATGAGCGCCACTATTTCCGATATACAGTTACAGGTTATCTGGAGCCGCCTGATTGCGGCGGTAGAAGAGCAGGCGCGGAGCCTTATCCGTGCCGGTTTTAGTACGTCGACCCGTGAGGCGGGAGATGTGTCCGCCGGGGTCTTTTCCCGCGACGGTGACATGCTGGCCCAGGCGGTGACCGGCACCCCGGGCCATGTGAATTCGATGGCCCGCTCGGTGAAACATTTTTTGGCTGCTTTTCCGCTGGACTCGCTGGCGCAGGGCGATGTACTGATTACTAATGATCCGTGGAAAGCGACCGGCCATCTGTCTGATATTTCGGTAGTGACACCGGTGTTTCGTCACGGTCGCGCGGTGGCGCTCTTCGCCTGTACGACCCACGTTGTGGATATCGGCGGCAATGGGCCGTCGCCGGAATCGCGTCAGGTGTTTGGTGAGGGGCTATTTATTCCCATCATGAAGCTCGCTTCGGGCGGAGTAGTGAACGAAAGTCTGCTACACATTATTCGCGCTAACGTCAGGGAGCCGGTACAGGTTGAAGGCGATATTTTCGCCCTGATGGCCTGTAATGATGTGGGCAATCGCCGTCTGCAAAAAGTGATGGACGAGTACGCACTGGATGATTTTACCGGGGTCGGCGCGCGTATCCTCGACTTTAGCCAGCGGGCGATGATGGCCGCTATCAGCCGCTTGCCGCACGGCACCTGGCGCAACAGTATGCGCGTTGACGGCTATGAACAGCCCATCGACCTGATGGCCGCAGTCACCATCAACGACAGTGGTATTCACATTGATATGGAAGGCACCTCCGGGCCGTCGCGCTTTGGCATCAACTGCCCGCTGTGCTACACCGAAGCCTACGCGGCGTTTGGCGTGAAGAGCCTGATCGCCCCCGCGCTGCCGAATAATGCGGCGACGCTGGGGTGCATTACGCTAACGGCACCTGAAGACTGTATTGCGAACGCCCACTGGCCACGCCCGGTGGTGGCCCGCTCGCTGGTCGGCATGTTTTTGCCGGACCTTATTTTCGGCTGCCTGCGCCAGATCCTCGCCGATAAAACCCCGGCGGAAAGTACCGGCAGCCTGTGGAATGTAAGGCTGGCCGCGCCTGCCTCCGCATGGGGTAAAGCCTATATGACGACCAGCTTTCACAGCGGCGGTGCGGGAGCCAGGCCGCAGAGCGACGGGCTTTCCGCGACGCCGTTTCCTTCGGGCGTTAAAAACGTGCCGGTGGAAATCACTGAAGCCATGACCAGCGTGGTGGTGTGGGAGAAATCCCTGCTTCAGGATTCCGGCGGCGCGGGACAATTTCGCGGCGGGCTGGGGCAAAAAATGGTGATCGGTAATCGCTTTCCTGTGCCGCTGGCACTCTATGCGCGCTTTGACCGGGTTAATCATCCCGCACGCGGCAGCGAAGGTGGGCTGCCAGGGCGTACCGGGCGACTTTATCTGGCCTCGGGTCAGGCGCTCAACCCTAAAGGTATCCAGGAAATTCCCATCGATGACCGACTGGTGCTGGAGATGCCCGGTGGTGGCGGCTGGGGAAAACCGCAGCAACGGGCAGAAAACGATATTCTTGCCGATGTTGCCGCCGGGTATATCAGTAAGACGCAGGCTATCGCCGTTTATGGCATTGACGCGCAGCGCCTGAAATAACGTTATTAACGATGTTAGTACATTGGTTCATTCGGGTGAATGGACTGATGATTTTATTATCTTCACTCTGGGAAACGTAATGAAAAAAATAATTCTTATGGCATTATTTGTTAGCGCCTCCGCAAGCCATGCGGCGGAAATTTTTAATAAGGATAAAAATAAGCTGGATTTATACGGCAGCGTCAGGGCCAGGCATTATTTCAGCGATAGCGACAGCGTTGATGGCGACGCCTCTTATGTCAGGTTGGGATTTAAAGGTCAGAGTCAGATTAACGATAGCCTGACCGGATTCGGCCAGTGGGAATATAATTTCCAGGCCAATAACTCTGAGGGTAGCGATGCGCAGGATGGCAATAAAACGCGCCTGGCGTTTGCCGGTCTCAAGTTTAGCCGCTTCGGATCTATCGACTATGGCCGTAACTGGGGGGTGACGTATGACGTGGCATCAATCACCGATAAAGCGCCCATCTTCGATGAGCTTACCTACAGTACCGCGGATAACTTCATGACCGGCCGTTCCACCGGGCTATTGACCTGGCGCAACAGCGATCTTTTTGGTGCCGTTGACGGGCTGGACGTGACGGCCCAGTATCAGGGACGCAATTCAGATCGCTCGGCCACCGCCACCAATGGTGATGGCTACGGCTTCTCGCTGAGTTATGAACTGGTCGATAATCTGACGGTGCTCGGTACGTATAGCACCTCGAAAAGGACGGAGGCCCAGCAGCAGTTGAAATGGGGTGAGGGCGAGCGCGCCGAGATATGGGCCACCGGCATCAAATACGACGACAATGATCTCTATCTCGCTGCGCTGTATTCGAACAGCCATAACCTGAACAAAATTAGTTCGTCAGGCTATGCCAATGAAGCCAATAGTTTTGAAGCTGTCGCCTCTTATCTTTTTTCCTCGGGTATCAAACCGTTTGCAGGCTATTTCCAGTCGCGCGGCGAGGATATTGAAGGCGTAGGTAAGGCGGATATTATTAAGTATGTTGATGTCGCCATCTCATATTTTATTAATAAAAATATGCTGGCCTATGCCGATTATAAAATCAACCTGCTGGATGATGATAATCCACTGGGCGTCAACAGCGATGATAAATTTGGTATCGGGCTGACTTATCAGTTCTGATAAAAGCATACAGGCACAATAACGTAGTATTAATCACAGGGTGGCGGCATGAGCAGTGAAAAAATGCATAGTTCGCATTGGGGAGTCTTTCGCGTGTCGGAAGGGGATCATGACCTGAGCGTTACAGCATGGGGGGATGATCCGGACCCCAGCCCGCTGTTGGGTAATTTTACTGATGCTGCCGACCACCCGGTGCGAATTGGTAAGCCCGCTGTCCGACGCGGCTGGCTTGAGCACGGCCCGGGCCCTGATAATCGCCGTGGCGCAGATGAGTACATTGAGGTTGAATGGGAGCAGGCGCTGGACCTGGCGGCGGCTGAACTGGCACGGGTTAATCGTGTTTTCGGAGCGGAAGCGGTGTTTGGCGGTTCCTACGGCTGGTCAAGCGCAGGCCGCTTTCATCATGCCCAAAGCCAGGTGCATCGCTTTCTGAATACCACCATTGGCGGCTATGTTCGCTCGGTCAACAGTTACAGCTCAGGGGCAGCAGCAGTGATCCTGCCGCATATTATCGGCGAGCTAAACGAAGTGGCGCGGCGCGGCGTGAGCTGGGACGATATTGTGGCCCATACCGATATCATCCTTTCATTCGGGGGGATGGCGCTGAAAAATTCCCAGGTCGCCAGCGGGGGTATTAGTCGTCATACCGAGCGGGAGTCGATGCGCCTGGCCGCCGAAAGAGGGGCCAGATTTATCAATTTCAGCCCGCTGCGCAGCGATATGCCGCCGGAAGCCCGTGCCAGATGGCATGCCATCGCGCCCGGAAGCGATGCGGCGCTGATGCTGGCGCTGATCCATGACATTGTGGTCAACGGTGATGCGGACAAGGCGTTTCTGGAGCGCTACTGCGAGGGCTGGTCGCAGTTTGAAGACTATGTTCTGGGGAAAGCCGACGGACTGGCGAAGACGCCGCAGTGGGCCGCGGGGATTTGTCGCTACCCGGCGCAGGCCATCGCCGCGCTGGCGCGCGAGCTGGCCGAAAAGCGGGTCCTGATAACGGTGTCGCATTCGCTACAGCGGGCGGAACACGGCGAACAGCCGGTATGGCTGGGACTGGCGCTGGCAGCGGTTCTCGGCCAGCCTGGCCTGCCGGGAGGCGGTTACGCCTATGCGCTGGGTGCGATAGGACATTATGGCAAGCACCATAATATCGTCGCCTTCCCGCCGTTCCCGCAGGGCGTTAATCAGGTTAACACCTTTATTCCGGTCGCCAGAGTTGCCGATATGCTGCTTCACCCCGGCGAGCATTATGATTTTAACGGTCAACGGCTGACTTATCCGCATATCCGACTGGCATGGTGGGCGGGTGGCAACCCGTTCCATCACCATCAGGATCTTGGCAGGCTGCGGCGTGCCTTTAGCCAACTGGATACGCTTATCGTCCACGAACCGTTCTGGACGGCCACGGCTCGACATGCCGATATTGTCCTGCCTGCCACCATGACTCTTGAGCGTGACGACGTTGGCGGCACGCCGACCGATCCGCTACTGGTGGCGATGCAAAAAGTGCGGGAGCCGCAGGGTGAGGCGCGGGATGACTATACGATTTTTAGCGCGCTGGCGCGACGTCTTGGCGCGGAACACACCTTTACGCAAGGGCGCAGCAGCCAGCAATGGCTACGCCATCTTTACCGCCAGATGCAGGATAAACTGGGCCAGCACGGTTTGAGTGCTCCTGACTTCGATACTTTCTGGCAGGCCGGATCGCTGCTCTTGCCGCAAACGAAAGATGGCGACCGCCTGTTACGCCATTTCCGCGCTGACCCTGGTGGCGCGCCACTGCCCACGCCCAGCGGCAAAATCGAACTCTTTTCCCGCACCATCGCGGGCTTCGGCTATGCGGATTGCCCCGGGCATCCGGCGTGGCTGGCAGCGAGACAACAACCCGATGCGCATCATCCACTGTGGCTTATCGCCAACCAGCCCGCCACACGACTGCACAGCCAGCTCGACTTTGGTCAGTGGAGTGCAAGCCATAAGCAAAACGAACGCGAAATATGCCAGATTCACCCCTGCGACGCTTCGAAAAGAGCGATACGCAACGGCGATATCGTCAAGATTTTCAATCAGCGGGGAGCATTGCTGGCCTGCGCGCGGATAACAGAAGATATCATGTCGGGTGTGGTTCAGGTGCCCACCGGGGCGTGGTTCGCGCCACTCGAACCGCTGGCCGATAAACCGTTTTGCGTTCACGGTAATCCGAATGTTGTTACATCCGACACCGGCACCTCATCGCTGGCGCAAGGGTGTACCGGACAGATCGCCATTGTTGAGATTGTTAAATTTGACGGACCATTACCAGCGATGAACGCCTTTAAACCGCCGCACCTGACGAAGGGGCTTAACCCCGCGTCAGAGTGAGGGGTATAGGGCGTTTAGTTCTCCTGCTGACTGATAATTGCCAGCCGGGCGCGATAACCGTTGCGGATATGTTGGCAGGCCGCAGCCTGTGCCGCATCGGTATCGCGGCGGGCGAGGGCGTCAACGATGGCCTGATGCTCACATTTCGCCTCCTCCGCGCGATCGGACAACGCATAGGTGGTGCCGCGCAGCAGCGAGAGATGAATACGCAGGTTATCAAGCATTTCATTGAGATAGGGATTGTGCGTGGAGCGATAAATCTGACGATGAAACAAGCGATTATGATCGTGCAGCATTTTACTGTCGGTCAGGGTTTTTTCCGTATCTACCATCCGTTGCAGAAGGGCGATCTCTTCGTCTGACGCGGCAGCGACCGCCAGCTGCATGGCGATGTTTTCCAGCCCTTCACGGACGGCAAAAAGCTGACGCAGGCGGTCATAGCTGATACTGGCGACGATCAGTCCACGGTGCGGTCCTGGTTCAGCTAAACCCAGGGTTTCCAGCCGGTGAAGCGCTTCACGAATCGGCGTCCTGCTCAACCCAAACTGCGCGGCCAGCCGCGTTTCCTGTAAACGTTCGCCGGGTAAGATCTCTCCCCGTTCAATTGCTGCAATCAGTACCTCAAAGGGTGACAGTGTCACCTTATTCTCGCCGGTCTTTAAGTTCATAATAATGTGAGTAATTATCCAGTTTACAGGCTGTTTTCATCGGCAATAGCGGCCGAAAGGATAAGGTCATATTGCCACAACCTGTCAGGTTTTATTGTTCATTTTGTTCTTAGCATAGCTAAAAATCATCTTTTGACCTTTGCGTCCGCGCTGGTATGTTGAAGATAGTATTTTATTGTATACAAATGAATCCAATAAGGCATCTTGCTGTTTTGTCATGTTTATTTGTCAGCATCAGGGAAACTATTATGACCACTCCACAGCGTTGGCCTCGCAACGCGCAGCTTAGCCATTTTATTCATCATGCGCAGACAATGCCTGTCCCGCAGGCGGTATTGCATGAGGCGAAACGCGCGCTGATTGATTACCTGGGCGTGGCGCTGGGCGCGGTTAATGACGACGCCGTGCGCGCTGTGCGTCAGGTCGCCCGTCAGTGGAATGCCAGCGGCGCGGCGCGTGTGATCCTCGGCGAAACCACCACGCCGGGACTGGCGGCGCTGATTAACGCCACCATGGCGCATGCCGCGGACTATGATGATACCCATCCGGCAGGCGCGGGGCATCCTGGCGGGCCGTGCTGGTCGACGGCACTGGCGATGGCGCAGGCGCATCCTGTCAGCGAAGAGCAGGTGTTAAAAGCGTTTATTGCCGGGTTTGAAGTGATGGCGAAACTGGGCGGCGGCTGGGTGCCCGGTGTCGGGCGCAATCTGCAACGCCGTGGTTTTCATCCGACCTCAATCGTGGGGCGCGCCGGGGCGACGGCCGTGGCAGCGTCAGTACTTGGTCTTGACGAACTGCAAATACAAAACGCGCTTGGCGCAGCGGCAACCATGATGGGCGGACTGCAAAAATCCTCCGGCACCCACGGCAAGCCTTTTCATGCCGGGAAGGCGGCAATGGACGGCATTCTCGCCGCGCAACTGGCCGCCGAAGGCTTTGTCGGCGCGCATCACTTTTATGAAGCCGACGGCTGGGTAAAAAACTTTATTCAGGACGGCAGCGCGGAAATTCCGCCGCTGGATTTCACCGAAAGCTGGGAGTTGTTAACCAATGGCTACAAGCTGTATGCCAGTTGTCGGGGAACGCACGCCTCTATTGAAACCGCACGGCAGCTTTATCCACACCTGAAAGGCCGCGGGATCACGCGCATTGAAGCAAAAGTGCATCCGATGGGAATGGTGAATGCCGGAATACTGAACCCACAAACGCCGCTGGAGAGCAAATTTAGTATTCCTCACTGCATTACGCTGGCGCTCTGCGGTTATGCCCTGACCGATACCGATTTCACGCCGCAGACGGTTGCCGACCCTGCGCCGCGCGCACTGCTGCCGCTGCTGCATGTCGAGGCCGTCGAAGGGCAGTCGGCCAGTTCTGCCTTTATAGACGTCTGGCTGGAGGATGGCGAGGTACTGCACGCCCGGACGGAGGTCTATCGCGGTCACGCACAAAATCCGCTGACAGACCAGGAGCTGCGCGCCAAATTTGACGCGCTGGCGATCCCGGCGCTCGGCGCTGAAAAAAGCGAGGCGCTGTATCAGGCGGCCGCCCATTTTGAACGTCCTGGCTCACTGGCAACCCTCACCGCGCTGCTGGCAGGCGATAACACTGCATGTAAGGATAACCATTGATGACTATCGCCCGACAATTCGCCGCCAACCTGCTGCACTTCTCGCGCCAGACCTTTTCTTCGCAGGCGCACGAGCAGGCGCGAACCGCCATTATTGACACCCTCGGCGTAACGCTGGCCGGTGGCGTCCAGGACGGGGCGCAAAAACTGCGTCGCGTGGTGGCTCCTTCGGCGGCAGCCGGAAAAAGCCGGGTACTGGGTACCGATTTGCGCCTGAATGCGCTGGATGCCGCGTTGCTTAACGGCACATCGGCGCATTTACTTGATTTCGACGACTCCAATTCCTGGCTGCACGGCCACATTTCGGTTGCCGTCTTACCCGCCGTACTGGCGCTGGCGGATGAGCATGGCCTTAACGGCGAGGCGATCCTTCGCGCTTATCTGTGCGGCTATGAAACGGCGGTGCGGATGGGAAAAGCTGTCAGCCCGTTCCAGTACCGCCACGGCTGGCATCCGACCACCACGGTAGGGATTTTTGCCGGTGTGGCCGCCTGCGCCGTACTGCTGGAATTAACAGAAGAACAAACTGCCACGGCGCTGTCTATTTGCGCCTCGCTGTCGTCGGGGATTAAATCCAATTTCGGCAGCCAGACCAAAGCGCTGGTGGTTGGTCAGGCGGCGCGCAGCGCAGTGATGGCGACATTACTGGCGCAGGAAGGTTTTAGTGCCGGACAAACCGCGTTCGAGCATCATCACGGTTATTTCAATGTCTTTAACGGTAGCGAGAATGTCGATCCTTCAGCGCTGACCGAACGCTGGGACGGCACGCCGTATATTCTTGATCGCGAAAAGAGCAATAACTTTAAGTATTTTTCCTGCTGCTACGCCATTCTTTCACCGCTTGACGGCGTGCTGGCGCTGCGCGAGCAGACGGGTCTGACACCGCAGCAGATCGAACGCATCGACGTTCAGGTACATCCGATCCGCTTCCCGCATATCAATATTCCGCAGCCGGAAAATCCGCTGGCCGGAAAATTCAGCCTGCATTACTGCGTGGCACGCGTCTTTGTTGTCGGGACCCTGACGCTGGACGATTTTATTGATACCGCGCGCTTTGCCGATCCGGCCACCCAGGCGCTGATGCACAAGGTGACGCTGAGCTGCCACGACCAGCCGACGACCCACAGCGCGACTGTGACGCTGACCACTACCGACGGGCGTCAATTTCACCAGCAGATCAGCGGCGCGCGCGGCTCCAGCCCGGCGAATCCGTTACCGGAAGGGTTACTGGCGCAAAAATTTATGGATTGCGCTACCCGCGTGATGACCCCGGATGATGCGCAGGCGTTGTATGCCCGTCTGCTGCACGATGATTATCGCTGAGAGCCGTCATGACCTTATCGCTTATTCCCGCTGAGATCTCGCCGCTGTTTGCCGCCGTCATGGTGTTTTGTAGTTTTTTGACCTCGGCGCTGACCGCGGCGATGGGGCTGGGCGGAGGCACGGCGCTGCTGGCGGTGATGGGACTGGGAATGCCGGTTGCCAGCCTGATGCCGGTGCACGGGATGGTTCAACTGGGATCGAACCTGAGCCGTACGCTTATCCAGCGCGTCTACGTGGTCTGGCCGCTGGTGCTGTGGTTTTTACTCGGCAGTACGGTGGGCATCGCGCTCGGTGCGCCGCTGGCCGCGGCGATCCCGGACAGCATCGCGCGCATCGCGCTGGCGCTGTTTATCTTGTGGACGGTATTTCACAAACGCAGCGCGGCCAGGCCGACAAATAAATTGTTTTTTGTGATTGGCGGCGGGCTAAGCAGCATCGGGACAATGATTGTTGGCGCGACCGGGCCGATGGTCGCAGGACTCATCAGCGCCCAGGGGCTGAAAAGACAGCCGCTGATAGCCACGCATGCCACCTGCATGGTCCTCCAGCACGGGCTAAAAATTCTTGCTTTTGGCCTGATGGGATTTGCCTGGGCTGCGTGGCTACCGGTGCTGATAGCGATGATCGTCAGCGGCGCGCTGGGCACCTGGCTCGGCTCGCGCCTGCTCGACAACCTGCCGGAAAAGCTGTTCCGGGTGGTATTTCGTCTCACCATGCTGTTGCTGAGTCTGCAACTGCTCTGGCAAGGCGTTCAGGGGTGGTTGCGTTAGATGATTTTTGCATGAGCTGCGCCAGAATCCTTCTTTGCCACAGGCAGGGCGTAACGCACAACATAAGCAGATACGTTGATAGCAAAAGCGTTGTAAATACAAAATTAACCAGGAAAAAAGGCGATTATGCGCAATAAAATAAAAACGTTAGCGGCGGTCTTATTGATCGCCACCGGTAACCTTGCCTTTTCGGCGCACAGCGCAGACGCGCCTGCCACTAACGGTGAGACGCTGAAGAAAATTAAAGCCCGTGGTGAACTGGTATGCGGCGTTCATCCGGCGCGCCACGGCTTCTCCGCCATTGACAGTAAAGGGCAGTGGGTCGGGCTGGACGTTGATTTCTGTCGTGCGCTGGCGGCGGCGGTATTTGGCGATGCCAAAAAAGTCCGCTTTACGCCACTGTCTACCGCGCAGCGCTTCCCGGCCATTCAGTCAGGTGAAGTGGATGTTCTGTCGCGCAATATTACTGCCTCGCTGACCCGTGACGTGTCGCTCGGGCTGAATTTTGCCCCGCCAAACTTTTATACCGGTACCGGTTTTATGGTCCGCGCCAATAGCGGGGTGAAGAAAATCGAGGATTTGGACGGGGCCACTGTCTGCATCACGCCTGGCAGCAGTACCGAGCAGAACGTGGCGCAAATTTTCACTTCCCGCCATCTGCACTACACCCCGGTGGTTATTGAGAATAACAAAGAGTACGTGGCGGCCTACCTCGCCGGGCGCTGTGACGTCCTCGCGCGTGACAAAGTAGCGCTCCCCGGCGTGAAAAACTTCGACGCGGAAAACCCGGATGACCATGTGATCCTGCCGGGCATTTATTCAAAAGAGCCGCTGGCGATGGCGGTGCGTAAAGGCGACGACCAGTGGTTTGATATCGTCAAATGGGTGGTTTATGCCACCTTCAACGCAGAAGAGTTAAAAACCAGCCAGGCGAATGTCGATGAGCAACTGAAATCGACCGATCCGGATGTGCAGGGACTGCTGGGCGTCAGCGGCGGTTTCGGCCAGAAGCTGGGGCTGGATAATAAATGGGCTTACAACGTGGTTAAACAGGTGGGTAACTACGGCGATATTTACAACCGCCACTTTGGTCCACAAAGCACGGAGCCGCTCGACCGTGACCTCAATAAGTTATGGAACGACGGTGGCCTGCTGTATGGCTTACCGATTCGCTAACCCACGTTTGTGCCTCCGATCCTGACATGATGAAACACTCACAACATACCGCCAGTACGGAAACCCTGAATGCGCCGACGCAGGCTGGCGCATTCAAGCCCATTACCCTTTTAGGCAGTAAAACCACCCGCGGCTGGTGCTATCAAATCCTGCTGGCCCTGGTGCTGGTCGGCTTTTGCGGCTGGCTGTATCACAACGTGGTCGAAAACCTGCAAACGCAGCGCATTACGACCGGCTTTGGTTTTTTACAGCAAAGCGCACAGTTTGCGATTGGTGAAACGCTGATCGACTATACACCGCGCGATACCTATGCCCGCGCCGTGCTGGTCGGTTTACTTAACACTCTATATGTAACGGCATGCGGCATAATTCTGGCGACGGTGCTGGGATTTATTGTCGGTCTTGGGCGCGTGTCAAAAAACTGGCTATTGGTAAAACTGGCCGAAGGTTATGTGGAATTGCTGCGCAATGTGCCGGTGATCTTACAGGTAATTTTCTGGTCGGTGACCATCCGCAATCTGCCATCACCGCGGGGAGCCATTGAACTGGCGGGGCTGGGCTTTCTGACCAATCGCGGCCTGACGTTTGCGGTGCCAGAAGCGCATCCTGGCTGGCAGTGGACGTTGTGGGCGCTGCTGGCGGGTATTGTCCTCAGCGTTGCACTGTCAATGCTGGCGCGACGGCAGCGTGAACGCGGCGGACGGCTGTGGCCGGTCGCCCGCCTGCGGGTGGCGCTTATCGTCGGCTTACCGCTGGTGGTCTGGTGGCTGTGCGGCGCACCGCACGGTATCGATCGCCCGACGCTGCGCGGCTTTAACTTTCGCGGCGGTTTCACCATCAGCCCGGAATTTACCGCGCTGCTACTGGGGATTGCGCTCTATTCCTCAGCGTTTATCGCGGAAATTGTCCGCGCCGGGGTTCAGTCGGTGCCAAAAGGGCAGCTTGAAGCGGCGCGCTCGCTGTCATTCTCACCCTGGCATGTGATCCGCCACGTCATTATACCGCAGGCGATGCGGGTGATCGTCCCGCCGCTGGCCAGCCAATATGTTAGCCTGGCGAAGAACAGCTCCATTGCCGTGGTGGTGGGCTATCCCGAACTGGCAAATATCAGCAACACCCTGATGAATCAGACCGGGCAGGCGCTGGAAGCCATTGCCATCATGATGGTGGTCTACCTGATTATTAGCATTACCACGTCGCTGCTAATGAATATCTTTAACCGCTACGTCGCCATTAAAGAGCGCTGAGGAGTGGCAATGCAACATACTGCAATTGACTGGCTGCGGCGTAATTTGTTCAGCAGCCTGCTGCAAACGCTTTTAACGCTGGTCCTGCTGACGATCCTGGCGATTGTCGGTGCGGCATTAGTGCGCTGGGGCATAACGGACGCGGTATTCAGCGGTGGGGCGGCACAGTGTCGTGCCGCCGCGGGTGCCTGCTGGGCGGTGATTGGTGAAAAGTACCGGCCCATCCTGTTCGGCCTCTATCCTTACGATCAGCAGTGGCGTCCGGCGCTGTGTATGCTGATCTGGTTTGTATGCACCGGGCTTTCCTTGTCGCCCGCGTGCTGGCATTCCCGCGTGTTGTGGCCGCTGTGGGTGGTGGCGCTGGCGGCGATGTCCTGCCTGATGAGCGGCGGCGTGTTTGGCCTGCCGCCGGTACAATCTGCCGAATGGGGCGGGCTGCCGCTGACGTTGCTGCTGTTTTCTGGCACGGTGATTATTGGCATGCCGGTATCGGTGGCGCTGGCGCTGGGACGTCGCTCACCGCTGCCGTTTTTGCGTGGGCTGTCGGTTACCTTTATTGAGGGGCTGCGCGGGGTGCCGCTGATTACCATTTTGTTTGTCGCAGTAAACGTGTTTCCGCTGTTTCTGCCTGCGGACATGGAGGTGAATAAACTGCTGCGTATTATTATTGGCATCGCGCTGTTTTTTGCCTGCTACCAGGCTGAGGTCATCCGCGGCGGCTTACAGTCCGTGCCGCGCGGTCAGTATGAAGCGGCGACGGTGCTCAATCTCGGTTACTGGCACACGACAACCAAAATTATCCTGCCACAGGCGCTGCGCATCTGCCTGCCGGCGGTCACTAACCATATTATCGCCGCCATGAAAAATACCTCATTTGTGATCATCATCGGCCTGTTCGATGTGCTTACCGCCACCAGCGCGGTGATGCAGGACCCGCAGTGGCGGCGCTATTACATCGAAACCTACGTTTTTATCTCGGCAATTTATATTTTGTTCGGCTTTGTGCTTTCCCGCTACGCCATCTGGGTAGAAAAACGCATTGATGCCAGCCACCACTCAGAAGGAGTCGCCTGATGTCCGCCGCATTACCAAAACCGATCATCGAAATGAACGCCGTCAGCAAATGGTACGGAAAATTTCAGGTGCTGGACAACGTCTCGCTGAATGTGCAGAAGGGGGAGCGAGTGGTGATTTGCGGCCCGTCCGGGTCGGGGAAATCGACGCTGATCCGCTGTATCAACCGGCTGGAGGAGCATCAGCAGGGGCAAATTTGGGTCAACGGCATCGAAATGAACGACAACGTGCGTAATATCAACCGCATCCGGTTAAGCATCGGGATGTTGTTCCAGCAGTTCAACCTGTTCCCGCACCTGAGTGTACTGGATAACCTGACTATCGGCCCCCGGTTGGTGCGCAAGATGAGCCAAAAGCAGGCGACGGAGCTGGCCATGCATTATCTGGAGAAAGTGCATATCGGCAATCAGGCGCATAAATTTCCGCTCCAGCTTTCGGGTGGTCAGCAGCAGCGGGTAGCGATTGCCCGTGCGCTGTGTATGCAGCCTGAAATTATGCTCTTTGATGAGCCAACGTCAGCGCTCGACCCGGAGATGATTAAAGAAGTGCTGGATGTGATGCTGGATCTGGCCGAGGGCGGAATGACAATGATTGTCGTCACCCACGAAATGGGATTTGCCCGCACCGTGGCGGATAACGTGATCCTGATGGCCGATGGCCGGATTGTAGAATCCGCGCCGCCAGCCCGGTTCTTCAGCCAGCCGGAGCATCCGCGCACCCGGCAGTTTTTAGAGCAGATTTTGAGCCATTAAACCCAGCGGATCGCTGGATAAGCCGCGCACTGTAATAATGCCGGATGGCGGTTACGCCTTATCCGGCCTGCACTCGTTGAAACGTTAGCTCGTTTTTGCAGGCCGGATAAACGAAGCGGCATCCGTTACGCGACGGCCTGCATTGCGCTACTCGGGAATATTCTCTCCCCCTTGCTGCGACGGCCATTTCCATCCCTGGACTTCCGGCAAATCTTCACCATGTTCCCGCACATAACGATGATGTTCGGCAATTTTTTCCGCCAGCGCGTCGAGAATATCGTCGGCTTTCCCCTGGAGCGCGGGCACGCGCAAAATTGCTTCCTGCGCAAGGTGAAAGCGGTCCAGCTCGTTCATCACCGTCATATCAAATGGCGTGGTAGTGGTGCCTTCTTCCATAAATCCGCGAACGTGGAAGTTCCGGTGGTTATTACGCTGATAGGTTAAGCGGTGGATCAGGCTCGGATAGCCGTGAAAGGCAAAGACGACCGGTGTATCGGCGGTGAAAAGGGCGTCAAAATCCTCGTCGCTCAGACCGTGAGGATGCTGATCCTGGGTTTGCAATGCCAGCAGGTCAACGACATTGACCACCCGTACGCGCAGATCCGGAAGATACTCACGCAGCAGATCGACCGCTGCCAGCGTTTCCATGGTCGGCACGTCGCCAGCGCAGGCCATCACCACATCCGGGGCATGGCCCTCTTGCTCGTTCCCGGCCCAGCGCCAGATGCCCATTCCTGCCGCGCAGTGTTTTTCCGCCTCCGCAAGCGTCAGCCACTGTGGCGCGGGTTGCTTGCCTGCGATCATCACATTGATGCGGTCCCAGGTTTTCAGACAGTGATCGGCCACGCACAGCAGAGTGTTGGCATCCGGCGGCAGGTAAATGCGCACAATATCGGCTTTCTTATTGGCGACATGATCGATAAACCCCGGGTCCTGATGACTATAGCCATTGTGATCCTGCCGCCAGACATGTGAGGACAGCAGGTAATTGAGCGAAGAAACCGGCTTGCGCCATGCCAGGGCTCGGGAAACTTTGAGCCATTTGGCATGCTGGTTAAACATTGAGTCGACAATATGAATAAAGGCTTCATAGCAGTTAAACAGGCCATGCCGCCCGGTAAGTAAATAGCCTTCCAGCCAGCCCTGACACTGATGCTCGCTGAGAATTTCCATTACCCGCCCATCTTTTGCCAGTTGCTCGTCATACGATTTAACCGGCTCCTGCCAGGTACGGCTGGTGACGTTGAAGACTTTGCCCAGCCGGTTAGAGGCCGTTTCATCCGGGCCGAACAGGCGGAAATTATCGGCATTGTGCTGGAAAATTCCGGCGAGGTAGCTGCCAAGGGCATCGGTTGATTCTGCCTGGGTTTCGCCGGGTGACTGAACATTAATCGCGTACGCCGTCAGCGACGGGGTCACCAGCTCGCGCCTGAGCCGTCCACCGTTGGCCCATGGTGTTGAACCCATTCGCTTGTCGCCCTTCGGGGCCAGGGCTTGTAGTTCACGCTTAAGCTGTCCATGTTCATCAAACAGATCCTCCGGGTGATAGCTGCGCATCCAGCCCTCGAGGATGTCCCGGTGCGCATCATTTTCCCGGCAGGCTGATACCGGCACCTGATGCGCGCGCCAGAAATCTTCGACTTTTTTGCCGTCCACGGTCTGCGGTCCGGTCCAGCCTTTCGGGCTGCGCAGAATAATCATTGGCCAGCGGGGAAGTTCAGCGGGAGCCGTGCCGCTGCGCGCCTGCTGCTGATAGCGCTGAATGCTGTCCAGCGCCACAGCCAGCGTCCCGGCCATTGCCCGGTGCATTTTCTCCGGCTCATGACCGCTGACCAGCAGCGGTTCGTAACCCAGACCGCTGAAATACTGACGCAGATTATCGTCGCTTTCGCGTCCCAGAATGGTCGGATTGGCAATCTTATAGCCATTGAGATGCAGGATTGGCAATACCATACCGTCGCGGGCGGCATTTAGAAACTTGATGCCCTGCCAGCTTGAGGCCAGCGGTCCGGTTTCCGCTTCACCGTCGCCAATGACGCAGGCGGCAATAAGCGATGGATTGTCAAACACCGCGCCAAACGCGTGCGAGAGCGAATAGCCCAGCTCGCCGCCTTCGTTAATCGAACCGGGCGTTTCGGCGGCAGCGTGGCTCGGAATACCGCCGGGAAAGGAAAACTGTTTAAACAGTTTTTTCATACCGTCAGCATCCTGGCTGATATCGGGATAAATCTCGCTGTAACTGCCCTCAAGCCAGGTATTCGCCACCATGCCCGGCCCACCGTGGCCCGGACCACAAATATAAAGGATATCCAGATTGCGCTGGCGTATGGCGTGATTGAGATGAGCATAAATAAAATTGAGGCCCGGCGTGGTGCCCCAGTGGCCGAGCAGGCGCGGTTTGATATGCTCCGGTTTAAGCGGCTCACGCAAGAGCGGGTTATCCATCAGATAAATTTGCCCCACCGAAAGATAGTTCGCGGCGCGCCAGTAGCGGTCCAGCAGATGAAGATCGTTATCGGTGAATGAGGATGCTTCTGTCATGCCTTTCTCCTTAAGGTGTGTTATCGCGCAGGGCGCGCCGGCGGACGATCCGCCTTGCCCTGACGAGATCGCCTGGGGTATCAATGTCGTAAATAATCCCCGCGTCGTTGAGCGCCAGATCCCGCACGCCGCCACTGACTCTGGCGGCACGAACAATGGACGCTGCGCCAGTGTCGGCGCTCAGTGCGGTAAGCGCAGTCAGATGGTTTCGCGCAAAGCCGACCGGGTGACCAGCACGCTGACGAAACCGGGGGACCACGACGCAATGAGAGGCGAGGGCACTGGCGACGCGTTGCAGGGTAAGAGGGCGGATCAGCGGAAGATCGCCTGGTAAAATAAGCCAGCCGTCGGCGTCAAGGGTGGCGTTGACGCCGGCGGCGATTGACGCACCCATCCCGGCCGTCCCGCCTGCGGGACGTACCAGATGCCAGGGCAGGCCGGAGGCTTCTGCCGCCGCCAGCACATGGTGCAGTACAGAGTGGCCTGCCAGCGAGGCGTCGAGCTTATGGCACGTTCCGCCCGCCGCCAGAAATCGCGCTCCCCGCCCCGCAGCAAGAATAATAACGGTCGGCATCAATGCCCTTCCAGCATGGCGGTACGCGCGGCGGCCACGTCGGCCAGCACCGAAAGCGCCAGTGAACTGACGTCGCGGGCTTTGGCAAACAAGCCGATGGGGGCTTTAATGCGGGCGATAGCCTGCGGCGCGTAACCGAGCTGAAGGAGCCTCTCACTGCGCCGTTGATGGGTGCGGGCGCTGCCCAGCGCACCGATATAAAACGGCGAAGCGCCAAGCGCGGCGTCAAGAAACGGCAGTTCCTGATGCAAATCATGGTAGAGCACGATCACCGCCGTATCGTCATCAATACCTCCGGCGGCATGGGCTGGACGCCAGCCGTCGCAGGAGAACACCTCATAGCCTGCGGCCTGAGCAATTTTTGCCGTCACCTCGGGAGCAATAGCACGGCCTGCGATCATCAAACGCGCGCGCGGGCGGTAGCCGACCTGAAATGTCTGCCCGTCCCGACCGGTTTTCACCGCGCCGGTAACTGCCGTCACACCTGGCATATCCGCATTCCAGCGTAATCCCGCCGCCTGCCGCCGCCCAAGCGCGTTAAGCACCGTCAGTAGCGGCTGCGCCTGGTACAGCGGACGGATGTGCAGGGTAATGCTACCCCCGCAGGGCAGGACAATATCCATATACGGCGATCCCTGCCCGTAAACCACATCGCGATAGCAGCCGGTATGGATCACCTCCAGCGCTTCGCAGGCCGCGGCGGCTTCCACGCAGCCGCCGGAGACTACCCCGCAATACTGGCCATCTTCCCGTACCGCCATCTGCGCACCCCGGGGACGGGAGGAACCGCCGCGAATATCGGTGAGCGTGACCAGCGCGGTCGCCATCCCGGCGAGTAGGGCATCGGCGGCGAAGCGCAGCACAACCAGTGGATCGTCGGTATGTAGTGCCGCATGCGGCGTACATTGCGGCGGATGAAACGTTACGTGTTGCAGCACGGCATCATCCTTCTGGCGTCGGTTCAGGCATCGCTGCCAGCAGTTTGTCGAGTGTAATGGGATACTCCCGCACCCTGACGCCGGTGGCGTTGTAAATCGCATTGGCAATCGCTGCGCCAACACCGCACAGCCCCAGTTCGCCCACGCCTTTGGCTTTCATGGGGGAGGAAACCGGGTCGGTCTCATCAAGGAAAATCACCTCCTGCTCGCCGATGTCGGCATGCACTGGTACTTCATAGCTTGCCAGATCGTGATTGACGAAATAGCCTCGCCGGGTATCCACCACCAGCTCTTCCATCAGCGCCGCACCGACGCCCATCGTCATTGCGCCAATCACCTGGCTGCGGGCGGTTTTCGGATTCAGAATGCGTCCCCCGGCGCACACGGCCAGCATGCGCCGGACCCGTACTTCGGCGGTAAACCGGTCGACCCCGACTTCAACAAAGTGGCCGGCAAACGTGGACTGCTGGAACTGTTTGTCCAGATCGCCATATTCCATCGTGTCCTCTGCGCTCAACCGGCCGGCGCGAGCCGCATCGGTCAACGGAAAACGCTGGTGGCCCGCCTGTACATAACCGTCACAGAAATCCAGCCCGGCGGCGTCAAGGCCGAGCTTTTCCGCCACTTGTTCACGCAGTTTAACGCAGGCGGCGTACACGCCCGCGGTAGAGGTGTTCGCTCCCCACTGACCGCCCGAGCCTGCCGAAACCGGGAAATCAGAATCGCCCAGTTTCACGATGACCTTTTCCAGCGGGACGCCGAGCATTTCCGCTGCCGTCTGACCGATGATGGTATAGCTGCCGGTGCCAATGTCGGTCATGTCGGTTTCGACCGTTACCGTGCCGTCCGGGTCCAGATGCACGCGTGCTGCGGATTTGTCGACCATATTGTTACGAATGGCGGCGGCAACGCCCATCCCCACCAGCCAGCGTCCGTCACGAACCTGTCCGGGTTGCGCAACGCGATCCTGCCAGCCAAAGCGTTCCGCGCCCTCGCGCAGGCAGGTAGCGAGCTGGCGATGGGAGAAGAAGCGCTCAGGTTGCGTGGGATCGACCTGCGTATCGTTAAGGATGCGAAAAGCGATCGGATCGATGCCGACTTTTTCTGCCATCTCATCAATCGCAATTTCCAGCCCCAGTAATCCCGCCGCTTCGCCCGGGGCGCGCATCGCATTGCCTTCCGGCAGATCAAGTTCGGCCAGTCGCAGGCCGGTATGACGATGCTTGCCGGCATACAGCAGATTGGTTTGCTGTACGGCAGTTTCCGGTGTGCCACCCGGCAAATTACCGGACCAGCTAATGTGCGATATGGCAGCAATATGCCCGGTAGTATCGGTGCCGATGCGAATCTGCTGGATAGTCGCCGGACGATGGGTGGTGTTATTCGCTATCAGCGGGCGTTGTAGCATTACTTTTACCGGACGCTGTAGCGCTTTCGCGCCGAGTGCCGCCAGCAGGGCGTCGCTGCGCAAGAATAATTTACTGCCAAAGCCGCCGCCAATATACGGCGAGTAAATACGCACGTTCTCTGGTTCAATGTTCAGCGTCGCAGCCAGTTCTTTACGACACCAGGCAATCATCTGGTTTGAGGTCCAGAGGGTGACGTTATCACCATGCCAGGCGGCCATTGACGCGTGAGGCTCCATGGCAAAATGCGACTGGTCCGGCGTGGTGTAGATGGCATCCAGTTGCACCGGGGCGGCGGCAAATGCCGTTGCAAAATCACCGGTAACGTTGTCCGGCGTATCCTCAGGTGGCTCTTTCACCTCCGGTCTGGCTTTCGCCAGGTCGTATTCCCCCGCCTGTTTTTCGTAGGTCACCTCCACCAGACTCGCCGCCGCGCGCGCCTGCTCAAAGGTCTCCGCGACCACCAGCGCCAGCGCCTGGTGATAATGTTCAATCTGTGGACCGCCGAGCAGGGTGGCGGTGTTCATTTCGCCTTTGCCGAGAGGCCCGGCGTTTTCCGCCGTGACGATGGTCAGCACGCCGGGCGCACGGCTGGCGGCGCTGGTATCAATGCTACTAATTCGCCCTTTAGCGATGGCCGATCCGACGACATAGCCGTAGGCCACATTGTCGACCTCTTCGTGCCATTCATAGGCATAATGAGCGGAGCCAGTGGTTTTCAGTGGCCCGTCAATGCGGTCACGGGGCTGGCCGACGACTTTTTGTCGATCGATGGGATTTTGAGTGGCTGGTTGATCGAATTTCATTTTATTATCCCCTCGCTTGCGCCAGTACTAAGGCGAGTGTGCGTTCCGCCAGAGTGAGTTTGAACTGATTTTCAGGCGTGGGCTGCGCACCGGCAAACAGATGCTGGCAGACCGCTTTGGCCCCATGGGGGAGTTCGGCGTCCGCCTGCGCTGTGCGCCACGGCTGATGCGCCACACCGCCCATGGCGACGCGACCGCTGCCGTCGGGATGAATAATGGCGGCTACAGATACCAGCGCAAATGCGTAGGAGGCCCGGTCGCGCACTTTATGATAGATCTGCACGCCGCCCACGGGCGCGGGCAGGGTAACGGCAACGATCAGTTCGCCTGGCTGAAGGTGCGTTTCAAGGTGCGGTGTGTCACCTGGCGGGCGATAAAACGCCTCCAACGGTATCTGACGTTCTGTGCCATCCGCTAATACCGTTTCAACCACTGCATCCAGCACGCGCATCGCTACCGCCATGTCGCTGGGGTGGGTTGCGATACAGTGCTCGCTGGCCCCGACCACTGCCAGTTGACGGCTATAACCGTCGAGGGCAGAACAGCCGCTGCCGGGCAGACGTTTATTACAGGGTTGATTAGGATCGTAAAAGTAGGGACAGCGGGTGCGCTGAAGCAGGTTACCCGCCGTGGTGGCCTGATTACGCAACTGACCGGAAGCGCCAGCCAGCAGCGCCCGGGACAGCACCGGGTAATCACGGCGCACGCGCAGGTCAGCGGCCAGATCGGTATTGCGCACCAGCGCACCGATGCGCAGACCGCCTTCAGGCGTGCCATCAATTTGATCCAGTGGCAGACCATTAACATCAATCAGGTGCCCCGGCGTTTCGATTTCCAGCTTCATCAGATCCAGCAAATTGGTGCCGCCGGCGATAAATCGCGCGCCAGTATGGCTGGCCGCGCTGCTTGCCGCCTGGGCGAGGGTTGCCGCACGCTCGTAGGTGAACGATTTCATGGTTTTTCACCTCCGGCAACGTCGTTAATGGCGGCAAGAATGTTGCTGTAAGCACCACAGCGGCAGATGTTACCGCTCATCCGTTCCCGCACTTCATCGGGCGTCAGGCCTGCGGGTGCCAGAAGGTCGTCGGTAACGTGGCTGGGAATGCCTTGTTCAATCTCACTGAGCATGGCAATTGATGAACAGATTTGCCCGGACGTGCAGTAGCCGCATTGAAAACCGTCGTGTTTAACGAAGGCCGCCTGCATGGGATGCAAATTGTCTGCCGAACCCAGGCCTTCAATAGTAGTGATCTCAGCCTCCTGGTGCATCACAGCAAGCGTCAGGCAGGCATTGATCCGTCGTCCGTTTACGATAACAGTACAGGCTCCACACTGACCGTGGTCGCAGCCTTTTTTGCTGCCGGTAAGATGCAGATGTTCGCGCAGGGCGTCCAGTAATGTGGTTCGGGTATCAAGATTCAGTTCGTGTATCTCACCATTGACGGTGAATTTCAGAAACGCCGTTTCAACGGGCAACGATGCGCCAGCGGCGATGGACGATTGCTTACACATAAAGATTCTCCAGGATTCAGGGAGCAAAAAAGGACTCAGGGCGCAGTGCGCTATTTTTTATGTAGCTTTAAGCGTAGTCGGCTTTTCTGGCTTATGAAGCGTGCTGAAGGAAGGTAGCAGGGCGCGACGCAGGCAGTAAGGGGCGCGCCCTGGCGTTTTAATGCTGTTCTTTCTTGCGCCGTAAGGTCAGCAATGGCGTCACCGTAATGCCATGGACCAGTACGCTAATCGTGACAATAGTGATGGCGGTATCGGTGACCAGCGTAGCGTCATCGCCCTGGAAGCCATGCAACCATGCGTAAGCAATATAATTTAAGCTGCCAATGCCGCGTATGCCGAGCCATCCGAGGCTTAGCCGGTGTAGCCACGGGCTTTGTGAGCGCCATGTCACCAGCAATACTGCAAGTGGTCTAATTAAAAAGAAGATCAAAAAGGCCAGCGGCAATGCACTACTATTCCAGTGCTGGGCCAGGGTCACGCCAAGGATAATGATAAGCGCGGCGGCGAAGAGCCGTTCCACCGTGTCGCCAAAGGACAGCGCGTCACCAATGATAAGCCCCACCGACTTGATCGGACTCTGGATGTCCAGTCCGTGTCGGGTGTGCGGATTGACGAGCATTTCAGCCGGTAAATCATCGTCATCTTCTTTCTGGTCCGCATGCCTTTTTTGCACGCTCACCTCGGTACTGCGCAATCCTACGCCCGCCGCGAAGGCGGCCAGAAATCCGGATGCGCTGACCCACTGCGCCAGGGCAAAGCTCAGACAGATTAGCGCCAGCGCGACAAAATCACTGGGCGCGACTTCTCCCTGTGCATGGCGCGAGCGGGTCGCCATGATGCCGATAAAGCGGCCGAGCAAAAAACCAATCGCTAATCCGCCCATCAGCGCCCAGACCAGATCGACGCTAAACCATTTAAGCAATTCTTCACCGCTGAGCGCCGACCCGGCTTGATTCCACAGCAGCGCGAGGATAAGAAAAGGCAACGCCGTGCCGTCGTTCAGTCCCGCCTCGCTGGACAGCGAGACGCGCAACCGGTCGCCATCCTGGGCATCGTTAATAGCGACCAGACTCGCCAGCACCGGGTCCGTGGGGGCGAGGATCGCCGCCAGCGCCAGCGACAGCGGCCAGGAAATGCCGGTCAGAAAATGCGAAACGACCATAATGCCGCCAATGGTTAATAGCATGCCCGGCAGCGCCAGCATAATGCCGGTTTTCCAGAAGGCGTACTTCAGCGGCAGGCGGATTTTTAGCCCGGTAATAAATAAGGAGGCCGCCATCGCAATCTCTGTGATACGGCTGGTTAACGGCGCATGATCCACGATATCAATGCGCAGGATGCCAAGCTCCCACGGGCCGCAGACGATACCGACCAGCAGATAAAGCCCAAATACCGGAACCGCAAAGCGGCTGATCCAGCCATAAGATAACGACATTAACAATAGCAAAACGCCCGTCGCCGCTGTCCACCCCAGATACCCCATACTTCACCTCTAAACGAACAGCTCAATCAATAGGTTATAGTTGCTAACGAAAGGATGTTCCAGAAAGGCGGGCAGGGAGACGTGAGGTACAGAGGGAAGCGGCTGGGCGGCCAGCCGCGAAAAGATTATTGTTCGCGCTGCGCCATCAGCAACGCCAGGTCGACGAGGCGGTTTGAGAATCCCCATTCGTTATCGTACCAGGCGAGAATTTTTACCATGTTGCCGCCAATCACCAGCGTTGAAAGACCGTCAATAATCGATGACCGTGGATCGCCCTGATAATCACTGGAGACCAGCGGTTCGTCGCTGTAGCCGAGGATACCCTGTAACGGACCAGATGCAGCAGCTTCCCGGAAGGCGGCGTTTACCTCCTCTGCCGTCACGTCGCGACTGAGGGTAACGGTAAGATCGACAACAGAGACCACCGGCACCGGGACGCGCAGCGAATAGCCGGTCAGACGACCGTCAAGTTCCGGAATCACTTTGCCCAGCGCTTTAGCCGCGCCACTGGAATAGGGGACGATGGACAGGGCGGCCGCCCGTGCGCCGCGCAGATCTTTTTCCGGCTGATCGTGCAGCGCCTGGCTATTGGTATAGGCGTGCGTGGTGTTCATCAGGCCATGTTCAATACCAAAATGCTGATGCAGGACCTGCGCCGCCGGAGCCAGCCCATTAGTGGTGCAACTGCCGTTACTGACCACCTGGTGTTTTGCCGGATCGTACAACTGATGGTTGACGCCCATCACCACCGTCAAATCATCGTTTTTGCCCGGCGCGGAGATGATGACGCGTTTCGCGCCGCCGCTGTCAATATGCACGGCAGCCTTGTCACGTTCGGTGAAGAAGCCCGTCGCTTCGATGACAATATCTACACCGACATCACGCCAGGGAATATTCGCCGGATCGCGTTCACTGAACACGCGTATCTGCTGGCCGTCAACCTGTAGCAAACCGTCTGCAGCCTCAACCGGGACGCGGAGAGTACCGAGCAGCGAGTCATATTTCAGCAAATGGGCAAGGGTTTTACTGTCCGTTAAATCATTGATTGCCGTAATCTGAATATCCGGGTTGCCCAGCGCGGCGCGTAAAACATTGCGGCCAATCCTGCCGAAACCATTAATACCGACCTTAACCATAATCAACTCCTTCTCTCAGTTGTCTGGTATTACTGTAGGGAGCAGGCATAATGGCGTAAATGACAAAAATAGATCACTTTACGCCATTTTGCGGCAGTGGAAGCGCTGACGATAATCGCCAGGGGTAAGGTGCAACTGCTTTTCGAAAATTCGTCGCAGATTAATGCTGCTGCCAAAGCCGGTGTGTTCTGCAATGCGCTCCAGCGAATCCGTGGTTTGTTCAAGACGTTCTCTGGCGGCAGCAAGACGCGCTTCCGCTACGTAGCGTGCCGGGGATACGCCGGTTTCGCGGGTAAACACGCGGGTAAAATTGCGCGGGCTCATCGCCACCTGTTCCGCCAGTTTTTCGACGCACAAGTCATCAGCGATATGCTGCAAAATCCACGGCAGTAATGCGCTGATGGGGCCGGAGGCGGTGGCTTGCTTGAGATTGAAGCGGCTGAACTGTAGCTGACCGCCGGGACGACGTAAGTACATCACAAGGTCTTGGGCAATGTTGCGTGCCAGGGTAAAACCATAGTCTTCTTCAATTAACGCCAGGGTTAAATCGAAACCTGAAGTGACGCCGCCGGAGGTCCATATCGGGCCGTCCTGAATATACAGCGGTCCACTCTCAACGTTGACGGCCGGGTAAGTCGATTGCAGGGTTTCCAGTAGCCGCCAGTGGGTAGTCGCACGTCGTCCATCAAGCAGACCCGTCTGCGCCAGCAGCATCGCCCCGCCGCAGATTGAGGCTATGCGCCGGGCGTGTGGCGCAGCGAGGCGCAGCCAGTCAACTACCGCAGTGCCTTCCTGCTCGTCGAGCCCACGCCCGGTGATCAGGATCGTGTCACACGGCGCGCGCGGGTCGATATCGGACAGACGGTGGTCGGCAAGCAGGTTCAGTCCTGACTGACCGTGGATCACCGGATGAAGCTGCGGCGTGGCGAGGGTGATGCCGTAGCGCGGGGAAACGACGCCTTCCATTTGCAGGCGATTGGCCTGCATCAGAATGTCAGCAATACCCGCGGCTTCAAAGAGCATTCCACCATCAGGGACAATAATCAGTATTTTCTTCATGTCCTGAAAAGTACATCTTATATAAAATAAGTCAATCCTGATAATAACGATTTCTGGCAAAGCTAAGTTATTTAAATTCGTTGTCATAGCCCCTGCATTACCACATCGTCACAGCAATCAGAAGAGCGAAGACGGTGTAAGGATAAATGCGTAAACATGAAACGGCTTATTTAGATCAACAGCAACGCGCGCTTATCCGTCAGTGGGCGGGAAGCTGGCTGTGGCGCAGCGAATTGCCTACCTGGATTATCATCGTCATTATTTATGGCGGCTGGTTGATGACGCTGGCGCACTGGAAAACGCTGGGATTGCTGCCCGCGACAGCTTTACTTATCTGGTTCAGCAGTTGGTATATGTCCCTACAACATGAACTGATCCACGGCCATCCCACCCGTTATCCGCGAGTGAATCAGCTATTGGGTCTGATGCCGCTGGCGATATGGTATCCGTACGGTTTATATCGTGACTCACATCTGGCGCATCATGATAATCATCATCTGACAGTGCCGCCAGACGATCCGGAGTCTTACTATGTTACTGACGCCAGCTGGCGCAGTTTTCCACCATGGCGGCGAAAACTCATTCATATGCGAAATACCTTTTGTGGCCGTTTACTTCTTTCTCCGCTGCTGGATATCGCCAGTACGCTAAATCATGCCGCCACGGCCTTTCGCCAAAGGCAGAGCAAAGCGATAGCGATGTGGCTGGGGCATGGCGTGCTGCTGCTGGCGACATTTGCCTGGCTTAGCAAGTGTGATTTTCCGCTGTTCTGGTATGTTCTTGCGGTCAGTTACCCGGCATTGGCGCTCACCAAAGTGCGCTCGTTTCTGGAACATCGCGCGGCAGAGGACCCACTGGCTCGTTCGGTAATAACTGAAGCGGCGCTGCCCTGGCGTCTTTTGTTTCTGAATCTTAACTATCATTCAGTACATCACGATCTTCCTGGTGTGCCGTGGTACGGATTGCGAAAAGTGTATTTATACGAAAGCGTCCGTTATCAACAGCGTAATGGTGGATTTATTGTGCACGGGTACGGGCAATGGCTACGTCAGTTCTTCCTCAAACCCGTTAACGTCAACGTACATCCTGGCTTTGAAAAGGGCAGCAAAAATGGATCGGATGCTTTCGCTCCCGATGTACCGAATGAAGAGTGTCGAAACGCTGGCGCTCCTTCAGGCCATTCAACAACTTCTGGCAGCGCGCAACATCCGCGCAGGCCTGGTTTTTCCGGCTTCTGATCTGCTTGCCCACTGGCGCAGCCGCGATCTGTTGTTGAGCCAGACCTGCGGTTTTCCCTTAATGACGCAGCTGCCGGATGTACAGGTAGTGGGCTGTTTTCATTATTCCGCACCGGAATGTGAAGGGGTGAATTACCGTAGCCTGCTGGTAACGCGCCGTGAGGACGGGCATAAAACACTGGCAGATTTTTATGGCCGATGCGCGGTGTATAACGCGGCGGATTCGCAGTCCGGCTATAACGCGCTGTTAAAAATGGTAGCCCCGTTAGCAAAGAACGGCGCGTTTTTCGCCCGGACTATGGTCAGCGGCAGTCATCATCAATCGCTGGCACAAATCGATCGCGGTAAAGCAGATATTGCGGCTATCGACTGCGTAAGCTGGGCATTAATGCAGCGTTATGAACCGCAACGGTGCAACGGGTTGTCCGTCATTGATGCCTCTGCTGGCGTGCCGGGGCTACCGCTAATTACCTCGGCGGATACGTCAGGCCAGATGCTGCAGTGCCTTAGAGAGGTGTTACACGAACTGGTGACGTCTGCGCGCTACAGGAAAATCTGTGCGGCGTTGTTGATTACTGGTTTCAGTGAGGTAATGCGTCAGTCCTATACGGTGCTGACGGACTGGCGCAGGCAGGCGCAGGAGCAGGGGATTACCCGACTATGAATAAGCGCGGGGGCGGAATGCAAAAATCCACGCCGTAGCGTGGATTGACAGAGACAGGCCGTAACAGCAGGGATAATTAAACGTTGAACAGGAAGTTCATCACATCGCCATCTTTGACGATATAGTCTTTCCCTTCCGCACGCATTTTGCCTGCTTCCTTCGCGCCCTGTTCGCCTTTATACGTTATGAAATCTTCAAAAGCGATAGTTTGTGCGCGGATAAAGCCTTTTTCAAAGTCGGTGTGGATTTTGCCCGCCGCCTGTGGCGCGGTAGCACCGACCGGGATAGTCCACGCGCGCACTTCTTTGACGCCTGCGGTAAAGTAGGTTTGCAGGTTCAGCAGCTCGTAGCCTGCGCGAATAACGCGGTTCAGACCCGGCTCTTCAATGCCCAGCTCGGCCATGAATTCGTCACGATCGGCATCGTCCAGTTCGGCGATGTCAGATTCGACGGCGGCGCAGACAGCGACAACCACCGAACCTTCTTTTGCCGCGATTTCACGGACTTTATCCAGATACGGGTTATTTTCAAAGCCGTCTTCATTAACGTTGGCGATGTACATGGTCGGCTTCAGGGTCAGGAAGCTGAGATAGCGGATCGCCGCTTTATCTTCGTCCGTCAGATCCAGGGCACGCAGCATCCCGGCGTTTTCCAGCTGCGGCAGACATTTTTCCAGGGCGGCCTGTTCAGCTTTAGCGTCTTTATCGCCGCCTTTGGCTTTTTTCGACACCCGGTGCAGGGCACGTTCGCAGGTATCGAGATCCGCCAGCGCCAGTTCGGTATTAATGGTGTCAATGTCTTCTGCCGGATCAACTTTGCCAGCAACGTGGATGATGTTGTCGTTCTCAAAGCAGCGGACAACGTGACCGATGGCTTCAGTTTCACGGATATTGGTAAGGAACTGGTTGCCAAGGCCTTCACCTTTGGACGCGCCTTTAACCAGACCAGCAATGTCGACAAACTCCATGGTCGTTGGCAGTATGCGCTGCGGTTTAACGATTTCGGCGAGCTTATCCAGACGCGGATCGGGCATCGGAACGACACCCGTGTTCGGCTCAATGGTACAGAACGGGAAATTGGCCGCTTCAATACCGGCTTTAGTAAGCGCATTGAACAGAGTGGATTTTCCGACGTTAGGTAAACCGACGATACCGCATTTGAATCCCATGATGTAAATCACCTTAATATCTTGATAATCAACCTGTTATAACTAACAGATTGCAGAAAAGTAAATAACTTAGCCTATTATACACGGAGCCAGGCAAAAATACCGCACATCGCCGCTTAAAGCGCGCGGAAAGCATGTAAGCGATTAGTCGCTTTGGTCAGGCCATCCTTAAACCATACCTCGGTACAACGTGCCGCTTCGTCAATCGCATCATCAATAAGTTTTTGTTCTGCCGCCTGTGGTTTACCCAATACAAACCCAACAACTTTGTTTTTATCGCCGGGATGGCCGATACCCAGCCGTAAGCGGTAAAAATTGGGGTTATTCCCTGATTTGCTGATGATGTCTTTTAAGCCGTTGTGGCCGCCATGTCCGCCGCCGAGCTTGAATTTCGCCACACCCGGCGGTAAATCCAGTTCGTCATGCGCCACCAGAATTTCATCCGGATTAATACGATAAAAAGTGGCCATCGCAGCGACCGCTTTGCCACTCAGGTTCATAAAGGTCGTGGGGACCAGCAGGCGGACATCTTCCCCTGCCAGATTAATGCGCGAGGTATAGCCAAAAAACTTACCTTCTTCACGCAGCGGAGCGCGATGACGTTCGGCCAGTAAATCAACATACCAGGCACCCGCGTTATGACGCGTCGCCGCATATTCTGCGCCGGGATTCGCCAGCCCGACTATCAGTTTTATGGTCACTATTCTTTCCTGAAGGGTCGATATATTGCGCGTAGTGTACTGTGTGTTACGGTCAATAACAAAGGGACGAGTAACAGCATTAATTGCCAAAATGAACTATTAGAATTTGATGCGATTCAACGGCTTATTTGTAAATTTATGTTGACTTTATCATCGGGAATGTGATCGGTTACGCAATCCTCACCCGCGCTGATGGCTATACTTTACCCACAAGGAGAAGGAGTTTCCCTTCCACCCAACGATCCGGAGGTTCCTGTGAAACGTAAAAACGCGTCGTTATGCGGTAATACACTTATGGTGTTGGGCCTGGTGGTAATGGTCGTCGGCGTAGGATATTCCATCTTAAATCAGCTTCCTCAGCTTAATCTGCCGCAGTTTTTTGCCCATGGTGCAGTGTTCAGCATCTTTCTTGGGGCAATACTGTGGCTTGCCGGAGCGCGTATTAGCGGACATGAGCAGATTAGCGATCGTTACTGGTGGGTTCGTCATTATGACAAACGCTGCCGTCGCGACGGTCGTCATAGCTAACGACAAAAAATGGCCCTCACAGGAGGGCCGTTTACGTCTTAATCTGCTGTTGGCACATCTGCCAGAGCGGCGTCACGGTTGGGGTAGAACGCCAGACGACCCGGCATCGGTTTTATGCCAGCGCGCGCCATGGTGCGCAGCGGCTGAAATTCCAGATTTGACACCCGCAGCTCGCAGCCTTCCGGCAGTTTGTTAACAAAGCGCTGGAAGGCATCCAGGCCCCCCGCGTCAAGCACCGGTACCGCATCCCATTTCAGAACCACGATTCGTTTACCGACAATGCGTGATTCAAGCTCGGTAAATAGTCCTTCTGCCGCCGCAAAAAACAGCGGACCAATCACCCGCAGCACCAGCACATCGTCTGGGACAGTGACATTGACCGCAGCAAAGCGGGTCATGCGGGCAATTCGACGCATAAACAGTAATGATGCGAGCACGATACCAACGCTAATCGCAATAACCATATCAAACAGCACCGTCAGCGACATGCAAATCAGCATTACAATGATGTCGTCTTTTGGCGCACGGCGCAGCAGGTTAATGACTTTGTGCGCTTCACTCATATTCCACGCCACCATCAGCAATAGCGCCGCCATTGCCGACAACGGAAGCCATGACAGCAGCGGGGCCAGTACCAGCAGCGCAAGGATAACCAGCACCGAGTGGATCACCGCTGATACCGGGGAGGTTGCGCCGGCACGCACGTTTGCCGCCGAGCGGGCTATAGCGGCAGTAGCGGTGATGCCGCCAAAGAACGGCGCGACCAGGTTACCCAGCCCCTGACCAATTAACTCGCTGTTTGCTTTATGCTTGGTGCCGGTCATGCCATCGAGCACCACCGCACAGAGTAGAGACTCAATCGCCCCCAGCATCGCCATAGAAAAGGCGGCGGGAAGCAGCGCGCGCAGAGAGTCCCAGCTCAGGGTAAAGGTGGAGCCGGGCAGATCCCACGGCAGGATAAGCTGCGGTAGCAACTGAGGAATACCGTTGCCCGTTGAGCCGTCGGCCAGCACATAGTGGAACTGTGAGCCGATCGTCGCCACATTGAATCCCATCATGTTGACGAGCGCCATCACGGCGCACCCTGCCAGTAGCGCGGGCAGATGACCAGGCAGGCGAATGCCCAGCCGGGGCCAGAAAATCAATGTACCCAGCGTGACGATGCCGATCGCTGCATCGCCGACGTTAATGGTAGGCAGCGCCATCACCAGCGCAGCAACTTTTTGCAGGTAGTGTTCCGGCACGTGCGCCATGTGCAGACCGAGAAAATCTTTAATCTGCATGGTACCGATGGTAATACCGATCCCGGAGGTAAAACCGAGGGTCACTGAGAGTGGAATATACTCAATCAGTCGTCCAAAGCGCGCCAGCCCAAAGAGCACTAAAAACAGGCCGGAGATCAGGGTCGCCATCAGCAGCCCAGACAGGCCGAACTGCTGTGCTACCGGGTAGAGGATCACCACAAAAGCCGCGGTCGGGCCGGAAACGCTGAAGCGTGAACCGCCGCTCAGCGCAATGACGATACCGGCCACGGCGGAAGTATACAGGCCGTACTGGGGCGCAACGCCACTGCCAATCGCCAGCGCCATTGCCAGCGGGATCGCAATAATGCCAACGGTGATGCCCGCAATTAAATCGCGCGTAAAGCGTGAAGCGGTATACTTTTCTTTCCAGCACGCATCAATTAGCGCGCGAAAAGGCATCACATGTGGAGAAAGAATATTTTTCACGATGGTGATCGTCCGTGAGCGCATCATCGGTGAATAAGACCGATGAAGGAGGCATTAGTCATACAAATAAACATAACCGATAAAAAAACCCGCCGTAGCGGGTCTTTTATACTGGCCCGATTAATGCTCGAACATAGCAGAAATCGACTCTTCGTTGCTGATACGACGAATCGCTTCCGCCAGCATGCCTGACAGCGTCAGAGTACGCACGTTCGGTAACGCTTTGATTTCATCAGATAGCGGAATGGTGTCACAGACGACAACTTCGTCAATCACGGAGTTGCGCAGGTTATTTACCGCATTACCTGAAAAAATCGGGTGAGTCGCGTAGGCAAACACACGTTTTGCACCACGTTCTTTTAATGCTTCCGCCGCTTTACACAGCGTACCACCGGTGTCGATCATGTCGTCAACCAGCACGCAGTCGCGACCGGCCACATCACCGATGATATGCATCACCTGAGAAACGTTAGCGCGGGGACGACGTTTGTCGATAATCGCCATGTCGGTATCGTTGAGCAGTTTGGCAATCGCACGTGCGCGAACCACGCCGCCGATATCCGGAGAAACCACGATCGGGTTATCCAGATTTAACTGCAGCATATCTTCGAGCAGGATGGGGCTACCAAATACGTTATCAACCGGTACATCAAAGAAGCCCTGAATCTGTTCAGCATGCAGGTCAACGGTCAGTACGCGGTCAACGCCAACGCTTGACAGGAAGTCAGCGACGACTTTCGCGGTGATGGGTACACGGGCGGAACGTACGCGACGATCCTGACGAGCATAACCAAAATAAGGGATAACGGCTGTGATGCGGCCTGCAGAAGCACGACGCAGGGCATCAACCATAACAACCAGTTCCATCAGATTGTCATTGGTGGGAGCACAAGTGGACTGGATGATGAAAATATCACCACCGCGTACATTTTCATTGATTTGTACGCTGACTTCGCCATCGCTAAAGCGACCTACGGCGGCATCGCCAAGGGAAGTGTACAGGCGGTTGGCAATACGTTGTGCTAGTTCCGGGGTAGCGTTACCAGCAAAAAGCTTCATATCAGGCACGAGAAGAACCTCAGGCATGCGTCCAGTGGTGGATGAAATGTGCCAAAAACTGTGCGGGCCAGGTACGATTTCATCCAGGCGGTGTATTAAAGAGCGCGGTGCAACGTCTGAAACAAGGTGACGTTGTCACCGAAACTCAGTGAGCCCCGAAAGGGTTTGCTGTAGCGGCGAGTGATTCACACCACGTGCTACAAAGCCTTGCAGCCATTCCGGGGCTTGCTCTAGCACCTGACGAGCGGCGGATTCGGTCTCGAATTCAGCAAAGACACAGGCTCCTGTGCCAGTCAGGCGCGACGGCGCGTATTCTAACAGCCAGGAAAGCGCCGCATCAACCTCATGAAAACGTTTTCTTGCGATAACCTCGCAATCGTTGCTGAATTCACATTTTAATAACGTTTCAATTGACCTTTGCGGGGTATTACGCGGCAGGTCAGGATCGTTAAAAATAACCGGCGTCGGAATGCTCACGCCAGGATGTGCCACCAGATACCATTTTTCTGGTACCGTCACCGGCGTCAATATCTCACCGACCCCTTGCGCAAAGGCGGCATGGCCGCGAACAAATACCGGCACATCCGCACCCAGCGTCAGCCCCAGCGCCGCCAGCTCATCAACCGACAGCCCGCATTGCCACAGCGTATTTAACGCCACCAGTACCGTGGCGGCATTGGAGGAGCCGCCGCCAAGGCCCCCGCCCATGGGCAGACGTTTTTCAATGCTGATATCAACACCGCTGCCAACGGGCAGGCGGCCTGACTCGGCGGCAACGTGCATTAATTGTCGTGCAGCACGGATGATCAAGTTTTCGTCATCTGCGACGCCGCTGACCGACGTCAGCAGGCGCACCTGACCGTCATGACGCCGATCAAAGGTGAGCGTATCGCCGTAGTCGAGAAATTGAAACAACGTTTGCAGCGTATGATAACCGTCCGCACGCTGCCCGGTGATATACAAAAACAGATTCAGTTTCGCCGGAGAAGGCAAGCGTAGCGTCATTTAACGATCCAGTTGTCCATTTTCAGCTTGATACGCTGAGCGCCTTCGGTCAGTTCCATGTTGGATGGCAACGCTGGCTGCGTTTTGCTGTCGTAGCCGCTGTAGACCACTTTCCAGGTTTTACCGTTCTGAGTGTAATTCAGCTCGCTTAAGCGGTACTGGCTGTCGAGTTTATAATCTGTCGCCTCGCCAGGCAGGCCAAGTATCCATTGGCGTAAACTGTTAAGCGGGATAGGCATTCCAGTCAATTTGCCGATCATCTCTTCCGCGTCGTCTGCGTTGTAGTGCTGGCCCTTATTATCCACCAGTTCAACCGAACCCGGTTTGGCATTCAGTTCGAGCTCGGTGCTACCCAACGGGTTAGTCAACAGCAGGCGATAGTTATCCTGCCCGGTTTGTTGCCAGAAGAAGCGGGCATAGACTTTCTGGCTATCGGAGAGATAGGCAAACGCACCCCGCGTCTGATACTGGTTCAGTTGACGAATTTGCTGTTGGTGCTGACGCCACTGCGGTGAGTCAGGACTGGTCGCTGGCCCTTTAGGTGGATGAATTACACAGGCGCTCAGAACCAGCGCAGTTAGCGGCAGCAGGCGAAATAAACGGCGTTTTATCATCATAAATCCTTGATGTGCGTTGCGAAGTTATCACTTAATGCTAGCGTTACAGTAAGAGACCGTCTACGTTCACGTTATCTTAAATACGATTATCGTCAGGTACCCCAAAAGGGTAGCGTCTCTTTTATTGACTCCGCGCATCCTGTATGATGCGCTCAGACTAACCTTATCAACGCTGGTACTACTCCCGCATCCATGACCCTTTTAGCGCTTGGCATTAATCACAAAACCGCTCCTGTCGCACTGCGAGAACGCGTTGCGTTCGCGCCGGACACGCTCGATCAGGCGCTGGAAAGCCTGCTGGCGCAGCCGATGGTGCAGGGTGGGGTGGTGCTGTCAACGTGCAACCGGACCGAGCTTTATCTGAGCGTTGAAGAACAAGGCGACCTGCGCGAGGCATTAATTCGCTGGCTGTGTGATTATCACAATCTCAATGAAGACGATCTGCGCAGCAGTCTGTACTGGCACCAGGACAACGACGCGGTCAGCCATCTGATGCGCGTGGCCAGCGGCCTCGACTCGCTGGTGCTTGGCGAGCCGCAGATCCTCGGTCAGGTTAAAAAAGCGTTTGCGGATTCCGAGCGTGGGCACCTCAACGTCAGCGAACTGGAGCGGATGTTCCAGAAGTCGTTCTCCGTTGCCAAACGCGTGCGCACAGAGACAGACATCGGTGCCAGCGCGGTGTCGGTGGCGTTTGCTGCTTGTACCCTGGCACGGCAGATTTTCGAATCGCTCTCTACGGTAACGGTGATGCTGGTGGGCGCGGGTGAAACCATTGAGCTGGTGGCCCGTCATCTGCGCGAGCACCGCGTCAATAAAATGATTATTGCCAACCGTACCCGTGAACGGGCGCAGGCGCTGGCGGAAGAAGTGGGTGCGGAAGTGATTGCCCTGAGCGACGTCGATGCCCGTTTACAGGATGCCGATATTATTATTAGCTCCACCGCCAGTCCGCTGCCGATTATCGGCAAAGGGATGGTAGAACGTGCGTTAAAAGCGCGGCGCAATCAGCCGATGTTGCTGGTAGATATCGCCGTCCCGCGTGACGTGGAGCCGGAAGTGGGCAAGCTGTCCAACGCCTATCTGTACAGCGTTGACGATCTGCAAAATATTATTCAGCACAACCTGGCGCAGCGTAAGGCGGCGGCAGTGCAGGCTGAGACTATCGTGGAGCAGGAAGCCAGTGAGTTTATGGCGTGGCTGCGCGCGCAAAGCGCCAGTTTCAGCATCCGCGAATACCGCAGTCAGGCCGAGTCAGTGCGTGATGAACTGACGGCGAAAGCGCTGGCGTCTCTGCAACAGGGGGGCGATCCGCAGGCCATTATGCAGGATCTGGCGCGTAAACTAACCAACCGCTTGATCCACGCACCAACCAAATCTCTTCAGCAGGCCGCCCGTGACGGGGATGACGAACGCCTGCATCTTTTGCGCGACAGCCTCGGGCTGGAGTAGCACAACCATTCTTATAACAGGGTGCATTAACGCCTATGAAGCCTTCTATCGTTGCTAAACTGGAAGCTCTGCATGAGCGCCATGAAGAAGTTCAGGCGCTGCTGGGCGATGCGGGAACCATCGCCGACCAGGAGCGGTTCCGGGCGCTGTCGCGGGAGTACGCGCAGCTTAGCGATGTTTCACGCTGCTTTACTGACTGGCAACAGGTTCAGGAAGATATTGAAACCGCGCAACTGATGCTCGACGATCCTGAAATGCGCGATATGGCGCAGGAAGAACTGCGCGACGCAAAAGAAAAAAGCGAACAACTGGAGCAGCAGCTTCAGCTGTTATTGCTGCCCAAAGATCCGGATGACGAGCGCAATGCGTTTGTCGAAGTCCGCGCCGGGACCGGCGGCGACGAAGCGGCGCTGTTTGCCGGCGATCTGTTCCGTATGTACAGCCGCTATGCAGAATCCCGCCGCTGGCGCGTTGAAATTATGAGCGCCAGCGAAGGTGAGCACGGCGGTTATAAAGAAGTTATTGCCAAAGTGAGCGGCGAGGGCGTTTATGGTCGCCTGAAGTTTGAGTCCGGCGGACACCGCGTACAGCGTGTCCCGGCCACTGAGTCGCAGGGCCGTATCCATACCTCGGCCTGTACGGTAGCGGTGATGCCAGAACTGCCAGAGGCGGAACTCCCGGACATCAACCCGGCGGATCTGCGTATTGACACGTTCCGCTCCTCCGGGGCGGGTGGTCAGCACGTTAACACCACCGATTCGGCGATTCGTATTACCCACTTGCCCACCGGGATTGTGGTCGAATGCCAGGACGAACGTTCTCAGCATAAAAACAAAGCGAAAGCGATGTCGGTGCTCGGCGCACGTATCCACGCCGCCGAAACCGCGAAGCGCCAGCAGGCAGAAGCTTCGACGCGGCGTAATTTGCTGGGCAGCGGCGATCGCAGCGATCGCAACCGCACCTATAACTTCCCGCAGGGCCGCGTGACGGATCATCGTATCAACCTGACGCTCTACCGTCTGGATGAAGCAATGGAAGGAAAGCTGGATATGCTGATTGAACCCATCGTCCAGGAATTCCAGGCCGATCAACTGGCGGCGCTGGCCGATCAGGAATGATGGATTTTCAGCAGTGGCTGCGTCTCGCCGTTGACCGCTTAAGCGAAAGCGAAAGTCCGCGCCGCGACGCGGAAATCTTGCTGGGCTACGTCACTGGCAGGGCGCGCACGTATATTCTGGCGTTTGCGGAAACGACGTTAAGTCCCGCTGAGCTGGAACAGCTTGATACGCTCCTGGCCCGGCGTGAGCGCGGCGAGCCGATTGCCCACCTTACCGGACAGCGTGAGTTCTGGTCGTTGCCGTTATTCGTCTCGCCGGTGACGCTGATCCCGCGCCCGGACACCGAGTGTCTGGTCGAGCAGGCGCTGGCGCGTGTGCCAGCCGGGGCGTGCCGTCTTCTCGACCTCGGGACAGGTACTGGCGCGATAGCGTTAGCCCTGGCCACCGAACGGCCAGATTGTCAGGTGACGGCGGTCGATTTTCTTCCCGAGGCGGTGGCGCTGGCAACCCGCAATGCGCAGCATCTCGATGTCGGTAATATAAACATCCTGCGCAGCGACTGGTTCAGCGCGCTGGCAGGACAGCAATTTGCGCTCATCGTCAGCAACCCTCCGTATATTGACGAAGCCGATCCGCATCTGGCGCAGGGCGATGTGCGGTTTGAGCCGAAAAGCGCGCTGGTGGCGGCGGAAAAAGGGCTGGCCGATCTGGCGCATATCGTGACTGCCGCGCGCGATTTCCTGCTGCCCGGTGGTTATTTACTGCTTGAGCACGGCTGGCAGCAGGGCGACGCGGTGCGGGCGTTATTTACGGCGGCGGGCTATCAACAGGTGGAAACCTGCCAGGATTATGGCGGCAACGATCGCCTGACGCTGGGGCAGTTACGCAGACAGGAGTGACGCACGGATGACGCTTTTTATGCTGGTGTTTTATACCCATATTACGGCGGTGATACTGTCGGTGAGCCTGTTTGTGCTGCGCTACTGGTGGCGTTACCGCCGCAGCCCGCTCGCGGCAATGCGCTGGACGCGGATCGTGCCGCATATTGTCGATACCGTTTTATTGTTAAGCGGCGTTGGGCTTATCGCAATAACGCACTATCTGCCCTTTACCGACCGGGGCGCATGGCTGACTGAAAAGCTATTTGGCGTTATCATCTACATCGTTTTGGGTTTTGTTGCGCTTGGCCGTCGTTGCTCGCGCAGCCAGCAGACGGGTTTTATCGCCTTTATGCTGGGGCTGGTGGTGCTCTACATCATCATTAAACTCGCCACCACAAAAATACCGTTATTGGGGTAAGCTATGAGGTCGTTAGCCGATTTCGAATTTAACAACGCATCGCTGTGTGAAGGTGTGATCCGGATTTCAAATATCGTTCGTGATGATTTTCCGACGCAAAGCGTCTATCACGAACTGGAAAATCTGGTGAGCCTGGCGCAGGAAGAGATCAGCGCGGCCTGGAGTGAAGAGCGGCAGCTTGAAAAGCTGTTGGAACTGTTTTTTACCGAGTGGGGATTTGGTGCCTGCCGCGGTGTGTATCGACTTTCTGATGCCTTATGGCTGGATCAGGTCCTGCAAAAACGCCAGGGCAGCGCGGTGGCCCTTGGTACGATCCTGCTTTGGATTGCCAGCCAGCTCTCGTTGCCGCTGGCACCGGTCATTTTTCCGACCCAGCTGATCCTGCGGGCTGAAACCGCAGAGGAATTATGGCTGATCAACCCTTTCAACGGCGATACGCTTGATGAACATACGCTTGAGGTATGGTTGAAAGGTAATATTAGCCCGATTGCGGAACTTTTTAACGAAGATCTTGACGAAGCTGACAATGCGGAAGTCGTGCATAAAATGCTTGATACCCTTAAAGCGGCGTTGATGGAAGAGGGTCAGATGGAAATGGCACTGCGGGCCAGCGAAGCGCTGTTAGCCTTTAACCCGGAAGACCCGTATGAAATCCGGGACCGCGGTCTGATTTACGCGCAGCTTGAATGCGATCACATTGCGCTGACGGATTTAAACTATTTCGTCGAGCAGTGTCCTGAAGATCCGATCAGTGAAATGATCCGCGCGCAAATTAACGCGATTTCGCATAAATCTATAACACTGCACTAATCTGGAATGAATCCGATTTAACACTGATAAGGCGATCCTATGAAACAAAAAGTGGTTAGCATTGGCGATATCAACGTCGCAAACGACCTGCCGTTTGTGCTGTTTGGCGGCATGAACGTCCTTGAGTCGCGTGACCTGGCAATGCGCATCTGTGAACATTACGTGACGGTGACTCAAAAACTGGGCATCCCTTACGTATTCAAAGCCTCTTTTGATAAAGCCAACCGTTCTTCCATTAATTCCTATCGCGGTCCAGGTCTGGAAGAAGGCATGAAAATTTTCCAGGAACTGAAACAGACGTTTGGCGTGAAAGTGATCACCGATGTGCACGAAGCCAGCCAGGCGCAGCCGGTTGCCGACGTGGTAGACGTGATTCAGCTGCCTGCTTTCCTGGCACGCCAGACCGATCTGGTCGAAGCGATGGCTAAAACCGGCGCGGTGATTAACGTAAAAAAACCGCAGTTCGTCAGCCCTGGACAGATGGGCAATATCGTCGATAAGTTTATTGAAGGCGGTAATGATAAGGTGATCCTTTGCGACCGCGGTTCGAACTTCGGTTACGACAACCTGGTTGTGGATATGCTGGGCTTTGGCGTGATGAAAAAAGCGTCTAACAACGCTCCGGTTATCTTCGATGTGACCCACTCCCTGCAATGCCGTGACCCGTTTGGTGCTGCCTCCGGCGGTCGTCGTGCTCAGGTCACTGAACTGGCGCGCGCCGGAATGGCGGTGGGCCTGGCGGGTCTGTTTATTGAAGCGCATCCGGACCCGGCTAATGCGAAATGCGACGGCCCGTCCGCACTGCCGCTGGATAAGCTCGAACCGTTCCTGAAACAAATGAAAGCGATTGACGACCTGGTTAAGAATTTTGAAGCGCTGGATACCAGCAACTAATTACCAGGCACATTAACCGAATTGATGAAGCTCTGACGTTCTGCGTCAGGGCTTTTTTTGTGCCTGTTGCACGCTTTTCCGGCGCTAAAATACGCGGCAAATCACAAGGCGGTGGGGCGCTCAGCGAGTTTGTCTTTTGCGGTGCTGAGCTTTTCTTGCGCTGCTTCGGGTTTAATCAGGGAACGAAAACATGAGCAGATGGTTAAATTTAATCTGGTTACTATTGCCTCTTAGCGCCACATTGGCAGGTACGCCTTGTGATGGTGTGAGTCGGGATTTGGGGCTGACGCCCGAGCAAATTATTACGCTAAAGGCGAATATTGGCTTACAGGTCGACTCTGACCATGTTGATATTGAAGATGTTTATCAAGAACAGGGATGGTCGATTATCTTTATTGATTCTCATAATGCCGATAAATCTTATCTTGTTTTTTCCGATGATGTTCTGACTTCTCGCTATATTACTCGATGGAGTGGCGCGGCGACGATTTTTGAAAGAGCGAAACTGACGGCACAGTTTAAAAAAGAAGCACCGGGGATACCGGAGCATTCAGCTCACTGTATAGCCTGGCATATTGCTGAACAGGGTAAACTTCCCGGGGTTTATTCCAGCATGAAATTTCATTCGTCAGATACAGGTGATGTTCTGGGTGATGAAATCATGATTGGTTTTACGGATGACGGCAATTACTGGGCTGTATTTCAGCATGCGGAAGGTGGGTTAATGCAACCGGTTATCGTCCCGGTTAAAAGAGATCGTTCAAACGGAATTTCACCTTTCGTTTACCTGGCGACATGGCGACATGGGGTGAATTTCACGGCATGGTAACGTTGGATGATGAACTGATTGGCGTCTTTGATAATGGCTATTCGGTAAAACTGCCGCGAAAAGCGAGTTTCTGGCAATAAATTCCAGAAAGATTTTACCGGGCAGGGCGTAGCCGCTACCCGGTATCCAGTGTCAGGCAAAGATCGTCATCAAATAAGCGATAAACAACGCCAGGTGCGCTGCACCGTTCAGTACGTTGGTGCGTCCGGTCGAAAACGAGATCTGGCACAGCACCAGCGAGGCGAGCATAACGATCATTTCCGGCCTGCCCAGCGCAAACATCAATTCGTTACCCGTCAGGTAGGCAATCATCGTTACTACCGGTACGGTTAAGGAGATGGTTGCCAGTACCGAGCCAAAAAACAGGTTCATTGCGCGCTGGACCTGGTTATTGAGCACCGCTTTTAGCGCACCCAGACCTTCCGGCGAGAGAATTAACAGCGCAACCAGGAAACCAGTAAAGGCGACAGGCGCATTTAACTCTGTCAGTAACGCTTCCAGCGGCGAGGCGTTCATCTTGGTGACGGCAATGACTGCAATCAGATGGACGATCAACCAAAGGGTATGCCACACGCTGCTGTGGGCGGAAGGCTTACCATGGTGCGGATCGTCACCGTCATCTTCATGCTCATAGACAAACAAACTCTGATGCGTTTTGGTCTGGATCAGCAGAAATACACCATACATCGCCGCAGAAATTACCGCGACCAGCAGCGCCTGCGCGGTGCTGAAATTGCCGCCGGGGAGCGCCATTGGAAATACCAGCACAATAATCGCCAGCGGGAATAGTGCGATCAGATACTGCTTAATGCCGAACAGGTTGACATATTGGGTGGCAAATTTACGTCCGCCAAGCAGAAGGGCAAAGCCAACTAACCCGCCCGTAACAATCATAATGATCGAATAAAGCGTATCGCGCATTAATGTCGGTGCCGCATCACCTGTGGCCATTAATGCAGAAATAAGGCTGACTTCAAGAATAACGACTGAAAGGCTTAAAATAAGAGAACCAAAGGGTTCACCCAGACGGTGGGCCAGAACATCTGCATGGCGAACAACGCTGAATGCGCTGGCCAGGATACCGACTAATGCCAGCGCATTAATACCGATAACCACTGGCAGTGACTGACTGTTTCCCCAAAACAGCAGCACTGCCAGGGCAAGCACCGGGAAAATCAGCGAGGTCTCCTTATGGCGGGTTTTAACCGCCTCTGAGGTATGAGGCATGAAACATCTCCATGGTTGCAGGTATTGTAATTATAGATATCCAAAGACCATAACGTAGCAGAATAGAAGGGTTTTCAGATGCATTTTTACTTTTATTTACCTCATGCACTAAAAACCATCCAGGTATGATAATCTCCACTTTTATGAAATATTATTCTTAAATTACAACAGGATAATAAAAAGCGATTATCACTTTGGTTAATGACTGGCATGTCAGCCCATTCTGAACCAGACTTAATGTTTATGGTTAAAAGGGGAAGGTTATGCCGTACAAAAACAAAAGCGATCTGCCTGACAACGTGACCAATGTATTACCTGCGCACGCACAGGACATTTATAAGGAAGCGTTTAATAGCGCGTGGGAACAATATAAAGACAAAGAAGACCGGCGGGGCGATGCCAGCCGGGAAGAAACTGCACACCGGGTTGCCTGGGCGGCGGTGAAAAATGATTATGAAAAAGGCGACGATGATAAGTGGCATAAGAAAAAATAGCCGCTGGCCTCCACCACGCTTTTTTCCTGCGCAGCGGCGCTTGTGCGGTTGCATCCGGTCTGTATTTTGCATATCGTGGGTACAGGCTGAGTAATAAAGCATCAGCGCAGGGATGAACGACAGTCGCAGGACGCCGTAGTCGTGGTGGAGGTAGATAAACGTGTTAACCCGTGATTTCTTACTGAATGCAGATTGCAAAACGGCATTTGGTGCGATTGAGGAATCGCTGTTGTGGAGCGCCGAACAGAGGGCGACCTCGCTGGCGGCAACGCTGGCCTGCCGGCCGGATGGCGGCCCGGTATGGATTTTTGGCTATGGTTCGCTGATGTGGAACCCGGTGCTGGAATATACCGAGTCAGCCACAGCCACCCTGCCGGATTGGCACCGCGCCTTTTGTTTACGCCTTACCGCCGGGCGCGGCACTGCCTGTCAGCCGGGCCGCATGCTTGCCCTGAAAGAGGGCGGGCGCACTACCGGAGTGGCCTACCGCCTGCGCGATGATGTGCTGGAAGATGAATTAACCTTGTTGTGGAAGCGTGAGATGATCACCGGTTGCTACCTGCCAACCTGGTGTCAGCTTGATCTGGATGACGGTCGCACGGTCAACGCGCTGGTATTCATCATGGACCCACGCCATCCCCTTTACGAATCGGATACCCGTGCCCAGACGATTGCACCATTGATCGCTGCGGCCAGCGGTCCGCTCGGGACAAACGCACAATATCTTTTCTCGCTTGAAGAAGAACTGATCAAACTGGGTATGCACGATGATTGTCTGAATGAGCTGGTGGGGAAAGTACGTACGCTGCTGCGTGGGACGCGGCTGTCGGGAATGGCCTGAAGAGATGCCCGGCAGAGTTACCGGGCATTAAAATCAGGCGGCTACGTAGCTGATAGAGTGTTCCAGCGACTGGCTGTGGCTGTCAATCAGCACGTTCCAGGTCCCGCTATAAGGTACCGTCATATACGCATTCTCACGATCCTGTACGCTAAGAATATCAGACTGCGGACCCTGAGCTTGTTGCTGAGCGCTCATTAAATGGATATGGCAGCGCTCAGAACAACGAACGACCACCGTATCGCCACCAAATAACCTTAAACTTGCTTTCACCAGTGCCATTTTTTACCCCATAGAAAGAATCAACGCATTCCCTGCCGGAAAATCCTGTCTGTGATGTTGTTCACAATTCACTCTCTGCATAACACCAAATGGGGAGGTGACGAATGCTGATTTCGATCAAATAAAACTATAAAGGTTAAACAAAAATGACAATATTCCTGAAATGTTTCGGCTGACGCGCTAATCAGGGGCATACGCGCGTCAGCGTAATATTAAATCCGGAAATGGCCGGCGGTTTCAGCAAGGTCACCCGCCTGGCCCTGTAGCGCGCCGGCAGCGGCGGCAGATTCCACCACCAGCTCCGCGTTCTGCTGAACCATGCGATCCAAATCGTTAACCGCATGATTTATTTCACGAATACCACGCATTTGCTCGCTGCTGGCGACGCTAATTTCACGCATTATGCCCGATACACTGCCAATACTGGCGACAATTTCCTGCATACTTTCACCAGCAAGGCGCACATAGCGCGAGCCGGTAGCTACGCTTTCGGTGGTAGCATCAATCAGGGATTTAATTTCTTTTGCGGCCTGTGCACTGCGGCTGGCCAGATTGCGTACTTCGCCTGCGACCACGGCAAAGCCTCGTCCCTGTTCACCTGCTCGCGCGGCCTCAACCGAGGCATTCAACGCCAGGATATTGGTCTGGAAAGCAATCCCGTCAATCACGCTGGTAATGTCACCAATTTTAGTCGATGCACTCTCGATAGTGAGCATGGTCTCAATAGCATGAGAAACGACCTCGCCGCCACGTGATGCGGCCTGGCTGGCTTTTTGCGCTTGCTCATTGGCATCTACAGCAGACTCGGTAGATTGGGTGACAGAAGCGGTGATTTGCTCGACGGCGCTGGCGGTTTCACGCAGGCTGGAAGAGGCCCGCTCGGTACGCGTGGACAGATCCTGATTGCCCGCTGCAATCTCACGGGCGGCGGTTTGTACCGAGGTACTGGCGTCACGAATCTGCACCATCACCACGGCCAGTTTGTCGCTGAAGGCGTTAAATGCGTGGGCAATTTGCGCTATTTCATCGCGGCCGGTTTCCGGCAGGCGCTGTGACAAATCGTTGGTACCATTGCTGATGGCAAGCATGGCATCGCGAATGGTCAGCAGCCGTTTTAGCAGGGCAGCGACAATGGTATGTACGACGGCACCGCCAAGCAATACCAGCACGATGAGCGATAACGCGGAGGCTTTTAACAGCGACACCATCCCGGCGGTGGCATCTTTACGATCCAGCGCGATAACCAACAGCCATTGCGTACCTTTGACCGGCGTTGCTGACAAGATTTTATCTGCACCTGCAAGCTGACCGTCAATCGTGTGTCCTGCCGACAGGGCAGTAAAATCCGCCCCGTTCACCGCCTCGCCAAAAGGTTTCATTGTCAGCGCGGGATCGCTTGCTGCAATGATGGTGCCGTCGTGGTCGAGTAAAAGTCCACTGCTGGCCGGGGTTGGGTGAATTTCATGCACGTTAGCGACGACGTTATCCATGGAAACGTCCCCGGCGACGACGGCCTTCAGTTCACCGTTTTCTGTCACCGGCACGGCAAATGTCACCACCAGCTTACCGGTGCCGGCATCAATATAAGGTGCGGTGACAACTGGTGCCTGGCTCTTTGCCGCCTGCTGATACCACGGACGAATAGTGGGATCATAGTCAGTGGGAATGCCGTTGGCATCAGAGAAGGTGGCCTTATGACTGGCATAGCCGATGTAAACGTTAATAAACCCGCCCGCGCTGGCAATTTGCGACAGCATCGGCAGCGGGTCGGCAGAGAGCGCCGCCGATTGCAACGACGCGATCATGCTCAGTTTACCTCTCGCCCAGTCGGCTATCGCCATACCGTGGCTGTCCTTCGCGCTGGTCAATATCTCCTGTTGAGAACGCTGATTATTCTGGCGCGTGACCTGATAATTGATCACGGTATTGAGAAGCAGAGCAATGGCTAAACAGGCGGCCGTTGCGGCAATAATACGAGTGCGAATTGACCTGAACATAATAAGTGTACCTGCGGTGTTGTTTGACAACATATCGGCAACACCGCGGGTAAACTTGATGCTATGATTTAAGCCATAAGAAAAAAATATGAAGTGGCGCTACAGTTTTAAAACGTTAATACTTTTTCGGCTGCCAGCGTCCACTGCGCAAGCTCTATAAGCGTGCCCACTTCAACACCGTCAACCAATGGCAGGGCGGTTATACCGCGGCCATCAGTGCATGTTTTACACAGCTTAACCGGAACATTTTGTGCCGTCAGAATTTCCAGCATTTGCTGGATATTATAACCCTCTGCTGGTTTTTGTCCGCGAAGTCCCGCCGTTACCGCATCTGACATCAGGAACAAACGTAAATCCAGATCCGACTGCTGCTCGCGCAAGGCAATGGCCAGGCGTAGGCTATTAAACAGGGATTCGCTGCCATAGGCTGCGCCGTTGGCAATAATCACGATACGTTGCATCACTATTCCTTTTACATAGTCAGGGATTCAAAGCCCTATGCTACCGCGATGAGGTGAGGCTTCCAACGCCTGTGCACTAAATTAACGATGCGACTCTACTGTCCGAAACGACCGATTAACCCCGCAGCAGCCAGTGTTTTTCCCTTCAGCTTTTCAAAAAGCTGCTCCCGGGTCAGTCCCGCCGGGAGGTCAGGGGCCTGAGTGGTGGCAATAAGGGTAAACGTGTAGTGATGTGCACCACTGCCGGGCGGCGGACAAGGCCCGTGCCAGCGATCGTTGCCGGGCGTATTTTTACCGCCGGTAAAACCTTTACCGTCGCGTAGCGCATCGGCAGCGAATCCGGTTGCTGAGGCCGGGATGTTATAGGCCACCAGATGTGTCACGCCCAATCCTTTTGCACCTTCGGGATCGTGAACGATAAGCGCCAGGCTTTTCGTTTCCTGCGGTAAGTTGCTCCAGACTAGCGGTGGGGAGTTATTCTCACCAGTACAGTTGGGATTGTTACTGGCGTTACCGGCAAATTTCTTATCCATCATCCCGTTGTCGGCAAAGGCGGGAGATTGCAGCATAAAAAGTGGCTCGGCCATTGCGCCGCCGGCGTATATCAGCATTGCGCCGCACAATAAAGGTTTAAGGGTTGTTAGCATGGTGATGCTCTCCAGAGGGTCACGCATTAACTGTAGTTAAACCGCAGCGGCAGGGTTAGGGATTTTCCTGAAATTTCGTCCAGGGATGAAAACTAACGGCAAAAAGGCTAAGGTAACGTTATGCCATTGCCTGCCTTTATCTCTGCGAGGTTGATGTCCAGAGACTACCTCTTATTACCTCCCGTCACCTTACTCTTGCTGCTGGCAGGAGGCGTCGCCTGTGCTCAAAACGCCTTCGTTCAGCAGGCGCAAAATCCGCTGGATAATAATCAGGACGGATTACCGGATCTGGGGCTGGCAGAGCCGACGCGGGAAGGTGAAAAAAGCCTCGCGGAGATGGCAAAAGCCTTTGGTGAAGCCAGCATGACGGATAACGGACTGGATGCGGGCGAGCAGGCGAGGATTTTTGCCCTCGGTCAGGCCCGTGATGCGTTAAGTTCGCAGGTCAATGATCAGTTGCAGAGCTGGCTGGCCCCGGGTACCAACGCCAGCGTTGAACTGCGCGTCAATGATGAGGGTGATTTCACCGGCAGCCATGGCAGCTGGTTCTTTCCTCTTCAGGATCGCGAGCACCGTCTGAGCTGGAGCCAGTTCGGCGTTACCCGGCAGGAAGACGGGCTGGTGAGCAATGCCGGGATTGGGCAGCGCTGGACCGCCGGGCACTGGCTGGTGGGCTATAACACCTTTTATGATAATCTGCTGGATGAACATCTCTCCCGGGCGGGCCTTGGGGCCGAAGCGTGGGGAGAGAATTTGCGCCTGTCAGCGAATTATTATGAACCGCTACAAAGCTGGCACGACACCTCAATGACCCTCCAGCAGCGGATGGCGCGCGGTTACGATGTCACCGCGGCAGCACGTCTGCCTTTTTATCAACATCTCAATACCAGCCTCAGTCTGGAGCAGTATTTTGGTGACAGTGTGGATTTGTTCAGCAACGGTTCAGGAGAGCACAATCCGCTGGCCGTAAATCTGGGACTCGATTATACCCCAGTGCCGCTGGTTACGTTGAATGCCCGGCATAAGCAAGGTGAGGGCGGCACCAGCCAGAACGATGTCGGACTGAAGCTCAATTACCGTTTCGGCGTGCCGTTAAAGAAACAGCTCCAGGCCAGCGAAGTGGCGGCCAGCCGATCGCTGCGCGGAAGTCGTTATGATGAGGTGCAACGCAGTAATCTGCCAGTAATCGAATCGCGCCAGCGCAAGACACTGGGGGTATATCTGGCGACGCCGCCCTGGGATCTTAAGCCCGGCGAAACGGTGGCACTTAAAATCCAGATCCGCAGCCACTATGGCATCAAAACCCTGGAGTGGCAGGGGGATACGCAGCCGCTCAGCCTGACACCGCCGGCGCAGGGCAATTCAGCCGAGGGGTGGACGATTATTATGCCGGCATGGGACGCCACACAAGGGGCAGAAAACCGCTGGCGACTGGCTGTCACGGTGGAGGATAACCGGGGACAGCGCGTCTCATCCAATGAGATCGTGCTGGCGCTGACCGAACCACTGGTGGCCCTCAAAAATGAGGGTATGCAGTAGCGGACTTAAAAAATGCGTTCCTGATGAACCCAGACGGCGGCTTCGACGCGGGATTTAAGCTTCATTTTCTTCAGCATGTGTTTAACGTGGACTTTTACCGTGCTCTCGGTAATGTCCAGACGGCGAGCGATCATTTTATTCGGCAGGCCCTGCGCTATCAGTTTGAGGATATCCCGCTCGCGCGGCGTCAACTGGCTGACATCCCGGTCGGACGTCGCGCGATTCGCCCGCAGGCTGGCCGCCAGCACCGGGGTTAATGCCTCGCTCAATACCATTTCTCCCGCAGCGGCTTGCTGAAGGGCTTTCAATAAATCTTCCGGCTCCATGTCCTTCAATAAATAACCATCCGCGCCACGTTTGAGGGCAGTAATCACATCTTCTTCGTGATTAGAGACGCTGAACACCACAATGCGCCCGGACAGGGTTTTCTCTCGCAGTTTATCCAGCGTTTCGAGGCCATTCATACCGGGCATGTTCAAATCGAGCAGGATCAGGTCCGGGTCCAGCGACTCCGCCAGTTCAATGCCCTGTTCGCCATTGCTGGCTTCGCCAACGACCTGAATATCCTGCGCCATGCTAATAAGTTGTTTGACGCCGGTGCGCAACATCGGGTGATCGTCAATCAGCAGGATCGTTGCCCGTTCCTGATTACTCATGGGTATCTCCTTGTTGTAATGAAAGTGATTTTTCGGGGATAAAATTGACAATAACTTCAGTGCCGCCCGACTCGCGACGGCGGACCTGACAATCGCCGCGCAGGCTTTGCGCCCGGTCACGCATGATGATCAGGCCATAATGATTAGTCCGCTCGGCACTATCCGGCACGCCGCAACCGTTATCCGTGACGACCAGTTTTACCTGATTATCTTTCTGGGTCACACTGACGTTTACGTCGCTTGCACCGGCATGTTTAAGGCAGTTACTCAGCGCCTCACGGGCTATTTGCAACAAATGAATGGCCTGATGAGAAGGTACAAGGCGTGGCGGAAGCTGGTAATCCAGCCGTACCGGAAAACCAAAATGGGCGCTGTATTCCAGACAGCTTGCTTCCAGCGCCGGGCGCAGTCCCGGTTCGCTGAGTTGCAGGCGGAAGGTGGTCAGCAGTTCACGAAGCTGCGCCCAGGAGGTATTCAGCTCATGACGAATTTGGCCCAGCAATTGACGGCTACTTTCCGGCAGACTGTCGCCCTGCATTTGCAGACAACTGATCTGCATTTTCATGCAGGAGAGGGACTGGGCAATGGAGTCGTGCAACTCGCGGGCAATGGTGGCACGCTCTTCCATCACAATCAGCTGCTGCTGGCGCTCCTGATGGCGATCCAGTGCCAGGGTGGCAGTAATTTGTTCGACCAGGGTATCCACCAGTTGTTGTTGGTCGTGACTCAGATGACAGCCAGCGGGAAGCGTGGCCAGCAGTATGCCGTACTGGTTGTGCGCGTCCGTAAGCCGCCACTTCAGCGTGGTCCCACCCCCAGGCACCAGCGGAATATCACGCGGGCAAAGATGGCAACCCATATCATCGCAGCGGATGCTGGAGTTGCAGGTAAATTCCTGATGGTTCTCTTCGTCTTCTATGTCGTAGACCCGCACTTCGATTCCGCGCAACAGGGTCAGACCCTGCAAGCCGTTCAGCACCGGAGAGAGACGTTCGCACAGCGAGGCCTGGGAATGCAGGCGGCGGTTAGCCTGCCATAAAAAGGACAAAATTTGATTTTTCTGTTCAAGACCGGCGGTTTTCTCCCGCACCCGCTGTTCCAGTACCGCATAACTTTCAGCCAGCTCTCCTGACATGTTATTCAACGACGTGCCGAGGGTTGCCATTTCATTACGCCCGCTGATATTCACCCGCTGAGTAAAGTCACGCTGGCTGACGGCCCGCGCCATTTGCAGTAACTGTTGCCACGGCCGGAGTAACCGCGCACGCAGCCAGATAATCGTAAATACCAGCAGCAGTGCCATGAAAATGGCCATCGCCCGCTGAAGCCAGACCACGCGCTGAATACGCGTTTCGGTGGTGCGATCGAATGACGATACCAGATCGTCAATGCGGGCGACGAATTTAACAATATCACCTTTCACCGCCGCGGGATCGCGGGCGCGCTGGATGTCCGGAGCCAGTTCCGTTTGCCAGTATTGCTGCAATGCGGTTAACTGATCGACCTGGCCGTCACGGCGGGCAGCCTGCGCCAGCTCTTCACTGAAGGCGGTTTTCTGCATGTGATCCAGAAGATACCGATCTTCCTCATGCAGGGGGATGGCAGAAAGCAGACGGTAGCTCTGCATCCGCAGTGAGCCTGCTTTATTAATCGCATGCGCACTTCCCTGGACCCCCTGGATCAGCCAGCCTGATACCGCCATGTTGGCAATGCCAATGGCGGTAGAAAGCAGAACAATCAACGCAAGCTGATTAACCAGCGTTAGTGGGGTGAACAGGCGTTTAAACATGGCGGTATGGCTCCTGACCGGGAATATTGTCCGGCGTGCGGCTATTCTGAGACATCACCTGGAGTATACCCATACCCCAAAAGGATTACCCCTTTATTGCCAGTAGGTATCAGGTCTGAGAGGCGACGTTGTCAAATGTCATCAGCCATGTGAAAAACCACATCTTTTTTGCCGGTTTAACCTACCTATTTAGAAGGATAATGATTTTCGGTCAAAGATAACCCTGACTTTTCCTTTGATTTATATCAACTTACCGTCGGTGATAAACCCTATGGTGACTGCGGTGAATATCAATAATCAGAGGTGTCTATGAGTCACTCAAGCGTCCCGTCACGGGATACGGGCCCGGTCATTAGTGACTGGCGTCCGGAAGATCCGCAGTTCTGGCAGCAACGTGGTCACCGCGTGGCAAGCCGTAATCTGTGGATTTCCGTTCCCTGTCTGCTGCTGGCGTTTTGTGTCTGGATGTTGTTTAGCGCTGTTGCGGTAAATCTTAACAAAGTAGGATTTCATTTCGAAACCGATCAGCTGTTTATGCTGACCGCTCTACCGTCGGTTTCCGGCGCGTTACTTCGCGTTCCGTACTCTTTCATGGTCCCTGTTTTTGGCGGTCGCCGCTGGACAGCCTTTAGCACCGGGATTTTAGTGATTCCCTGTGTCTGGCTGGGATTTGCCGTGCAGGATACCTCCACGCCGTTTAGTACCTTTATTATTATCGCGTTATTGTGCGGTTTTGCCGGGGCAAACTTTGCGTCCAGCATGGCGAACATTAGCTTCTTTTTTCCTAAGGAAAAACAGGGCGGGGCATTAGGTATTAATGGCGGGTTTGGTAATCTGGGGGTGAGCGTAATGCAGTTGGTCGCCCCGCTGGCCATATCACTTTCCCTGTTTGCGGTGTTTGGCGGCACGGGTGTAGAGCAGCCTGATGGTACGCGTATTTATCTGCAAAATGCGGCCTGGATTTGGGTGCCGTTCCTGATTGTGTTTACTCTTGCGGCCTGGTTTGGCATGAATGAGCTGTCAACCTCGAAAGCCTCTTTGAAAGCGCAACTACCGGTGTTAAAACGCGCACATTTATGGATTCTTGGTTTTCTGTATTTGGCCACGTTTGGTTCGTTTATCGGCTTTTCCGCCGGATTTGCCATGTTGGCAAAAACGCAGTTTCCGGACGTTAACATTCTGCACTTTGCCTTTTTCGGCCCGCTGGTGGGAGCACTGGCGCGCTCGGTGGGCGGGGCGATGTCTGACCGCCTGGGTGGGATTCGGGTGACGCTGGTTAACTTTATCTTTATGGCATTATTCAGTGGCTTGTTATTCCTTACGCTGCCATCTGCGGGTAGCGAGGGCAATTTTATCGCTTTCTTTGGCGTGTTCTTGCTGCTGTTTTTAACCGCCGGGCTGGGAAGTGGTTCCAGTTTCCAGATGATCGCGTTTCTTTTCCGTAAGATGACGATGGCGCGGGTAAAAGCGGCGGGCGGCACAGAAGAACAGGCGATGCGTGAAGCCGCTACCGATACGGCAGCCGCGCTGGGCTTTATTTCCGCCATTGGTGCTATCGGCGGCTTCTTTATTCCAAAAGCGTTTGGCACGTCGCTGGCGTTAACCGGCTCGCCCGCCGGAGCCATGAAAGTGTTCCTCGTGTTCTATATTGCCTGCGTTGGGATCACGTGGGTGGTGTACGGACGTAAAAAATATAATAACAAGTAATGTTTGATTATCCTGCGCGGTGTATACCGCGCTTTTTTTTTACACCTGTTAGTTACAACATACTTTTATGCGAAATAATAGTGTACAACGCAGGCGACTGACCAAATTCATTCTTTCAGATCTCTCTACCCCCTAATACCCGGGGAGCAGCAGTAATACCATTTTACTCCGCGATTTAGGAATAAAGTTCAATAAAAACAATGTATTGAAAAATAACTTTTTATGCCACTTTGGTGGTATTTACTGATTTCCGCTCACGCCATAACCACCCGCGCCTTGATCGCCGTCAATTATCCCAATGTTTCAAAAGGTTAATTTCGCGGCATATGCAGCAATGTCGATTTATCAGAGAGCCGTCAGGCTCCATACAGGAGAGACCAGATGAGTAAATTCCTGGACAGGTTTCGCTACTTCAAACAGAAAGGTGAGACTTTTGCCGATGGGCATGGACAGCTTGTTGAGACCAACCGCGACTGGGAGGAAGGCTATCGTCAGCGCTGGCAGCATGACAAAGTGGTGCGTTCTACCCACGGCGTGAACTGCACTGGCTCCTGTAGCTGGAAGATCTATGTTAAAAGCGGCCTGGTGACGTGGGAGACGCAGCAAACCGACTACCCGCGTACCCGTCCGGATATGCCGAATCATGAACCGCGTGGTTGCCCGCGCGGGGCCAGCTATTCCTGGTATCTCTACAGCGCTAACCGCCTGAAATATCCGCTGATGCGCAAACGCCTGATGAAGATGTGGCGCGAAGCGAAAGTTCAGCACAGCGATCCGGTTGATGCCTGGGCTTCAATCATCGAAGACAGCGCGAAAGCCAAAAGCTTTAAGCAGGCGCGCGGTCGCGGCGGTTTTGTGCGCTCTTCCTGGCAGGAAGTCAACGAACTGATTGCCGCATCCAACGTTTATACCGTGAAAACCTACGGCCCGGACCGCGTGGCGGGTTTCTCACCGATCCCGGCGATGTCGATGGTGTCTTATGCTTCTGGCGCGCGTTACCTGTCGCTTATCGGCGGCACCTGCCTGAGCTTCTACGACTGGTATTGCGACCTGCCGCCCGCCTCGCCGATGACCTGGGGCGAGCAAACCGACGTGCCGGAATCTGCCGACTGGTATAATTCCAGCTATATCATTGCCTGGGGATCAAACGTTCCGCAAACGCGTACCCCGGACGCTCACTTCTTTACTGAAGTTCGCTATAAAGGCACCAAAACCGTGGCCGTCACGCCGGACTACGCCGAAATCGCCAAACTGTGCGACCTGTGGCTGGCACCAAAGCAGGGCACCGATGCGGCCATGGCGATGGCGATGGGCCACGTGATGCTGCGTGAGTTCCATCTTGATAATCCGAGCCAGTATTTTACCGACTACGTGCGCCGCTATACCGATATGCCGATGCTGGTAATGCTGGAAGCGCGCGACGGCTACTATGCCGCTGGCCGTATGCTGCGCGCCGCCGATCTGGTGGATGCGCTGGGTCAGGAAAATAACCCGCAGTGGAAAACGGTTGCCGTCAACAGCAATGGCGAGATGATCGCGCCGAACGGTTCCATTGGCTTCCGCTGGGGCGAGAAGGGCAAATGGAATCTTGAGCAACGCGACGGCACCTCTGGTGAGGAGGCTGAACTGAACCTCAGCCTGCTGGGCAGCCATGACGAGGTGGCAGAAGTCGGCTTCCCGTACTTTGGTGGCGAAGGCACTGAACACGTTAATAAAGTCGAACTGCAAAATATCCTGCTGCACAAACTGCCGGTGAAACGCCTGCACCTGGCTGATGGCAGCAGCGCGCTGGTCACCACAGTTTATGATTTGACCCTCGCGAACTATGGTCTGGAACGTGGTCTTGGCGATGAAAACTGTGCCAGCAGCTACGACGACGTTAAAGCGTATACCCCGGCCTGGGCGGAGAAAATCACCGGCGTTCCGCGCGCCCACATCACCCGTACCGCGCGTGAATTTGCTGATAACGCGGACAAAACCCACGGTCGTTCAATGATCATCGTCGGTGCCGGGATGAACCACTGGTACCACATGGATATGAACTACCGCGGCCTGATCAACATGCTGATTTTCTGCGGCTGTGTCGGTCAGAGCGGCGGCGGCTGGGCGCACTATGTCGGCCAGGAAAAACTGCGTCCGCAAACCGGCTGGCAGCCGCTGGCATTTGCTCTCGACTGGCAGCGTCCACCGCGCCATATGAACAGCACCTCTTACTTCTATAACCACTCAAGCCAGTGGCGTTATGAGTCGCTGACGGCGAAAGAGTTGCTTTCTCCGCTGGCCGATGCGTCGCGCTATACCGGCCATTTGATTGACTTCAACGTCCGCGCCGAGCGGATGGGCTGGTTGCCATCAGCGCCGCAACTGGGCACTAACCCGCTGCGCATCGCCGCGCAGGCGGAAAAAGCTGGCATGTCGCCGGTGGATTACACCGTCAAATCGCTGAAAGAAGGTTCGATTCGTTTTGCCGCTGAACAACCGGAAAACGGCAAAAATCATCCGCGCAACCTGTTTATCTGGCGCTCCAACCTGCTCGGGTCTTCCGGTAAAGGGCATGAGTACATGCTTAAGTATTTACTGGGGACGGAAAACGGTATCCAGGGCAAAGACCTGGGCAAGCAGGGCGGCGTAAAACCGGAAGAGGTCGAATGGCATGATAATGGCCTCGACGGCAAACTGGACCTGGTGGTGACGCTGGACTTCCGCCTGTCGAGCACCTGCTTGTATTCCGACATCGTGCTGCCGACCGCGACCTGGTATGAAAAAGACGACATGAATACCTCGGACATGCATCCGTTTATTCATCCGCTCTCTGCGGCTGTCGACCCGGCCTGGGAGTCAAAAAGCGACTGGGAGATCTATAAAGGCATCGCGAAGAAATTCTCGGAAGTTTGCGTCGGTCATTTGGGTAAAGAAACCGATATCGTGACGTTACCGATTCAGCATGACTCGAGCGCCGAACTGGCGCAGCCGCTGGACGTGAAAGACTGGAAAAAAGGCGAATGTGACCTGATTCCGGGGGTAACGGCTCCGCATATTATGACCGTCGAGCGCGATTACCCGGCAACTTACGAACGCTTTACCTCCATCGGTCCGCTGATGGACAAAATCGGTAACGGCGGTAAAGGCATTGCCTGGAACACCCAGAGCGAAATGGATCTGCTGCGCAAACTCAATTACACCAAAGCGGACGGCCCGGCGAAAGGCCAGCCGATGCTGAATACGGCGATTGATGCAGCAGAGATGATCCTCACCCTGGCCCCGGAAACCAACGGCAACGTGGCGGTAAAAGCCTGGGCCGCGCTCAGTGAATTCACCGGGCGTGACCATACGCACCTCGCCACCAATAAAGAAGAGGAAAAAATCCGCTTCCGCGATATTCAGGCGCAGCCGCGTAAGATTATTTCCAGCCCGACCTGGTCCGGTCTTGAAGATGAGCACGTTTCTTACAATGCCGGGTATACCAACGTTCATGAGCTGATCCCGTGGCGTACGCTGTCCGGTCGTCAGCAGCTGTATCAGGATCACCAGTGGATGCGTGATTTCGGTGAAAGCCTGCTGGTGTACCGTCCGCCCATTGACACTCGCTCGGTAAAAGCAGTGATGGGCGAGAAGTCCAACGGCAACCCGGAAAAAGCGCTGAACTTCCTGACGCCGCACCAGAAGTGGGGTATCCACTCCACCTACAGCGACAACCTGTTGATGCTGACCCTGTCGCGCGGCGGTCCGATTGTCTGGATGAGCGAAGTCGACGCCAAAGAACTGGGCATCGAAGATAACGACTGGATCGAAGTGTTCAACAGTAATGGTGCGCTAACCGCTCGTGCGGTGGTGAGCCAGCGCGTCCCGTCCGGGATGACCATGATGTACCACGCGCAGGAACGTATTGTGAACCTGCCGGGGTCGGAAATTACCGGTCAGCGTGGTGGCATCCATAACTCGGTCACCCGTATCAGCCCGAAACCGACCCACATGATTGGCGGCTACGCGCAGCTGGCTTACGGCTTTAACTACTACGGCACCGTAGGCTCTAACCGCGATGAGTTCGTGGTGGTACGTAAGATGAAAAATATTAACTGGCTGGATGGTGAAGGCAATGACCAGGTACAGGAGAGCGTAAAATGAAAATTCGTTCACAAGTCGGCATGGTGCTGAATCTTGATAAATGCATCGGCTGTCATACCTGTTCTGTGACCTGTAAAAATGTCTGGACCAGCCGGGAAGGGATGGAGTACGCGTGGTTTAACAACGTGGAAAGCAAACCCGGCATCGGTTATCCGAACCAGTGGGAAAATCAGGATAAGTGGAAAGGCGGCTGGATACGTAAAATTAACGGTAAATTGCAGCCGCGCATGGGCAACCGCGCGCTACTACTGGGTAAAATCTTTGCTAACCCGCATCTGCCTGGCATCGACGATTACTATGAGCCGTTCGATTACGATTATCAGCACCTGCACAATGCGCCGGAAAGCAAGCATCAGCCGATTGCACGTCCGCGCTCGCTGATTACCGGCCAGCGAATGGACAAAATCACCACCGGTCCGAACTGGGAAGAAATTCTCGGCGGTGAGTTTGAGAAACGCGCGAAAGATCAGAACTTCGCTAACATGCAGAAAGCCATGTACGGCCAGTTCGAAAACACGTTCATGATGTACCTGCCGCGTCTGTGCGAGCACTGCCTCAACCCGGCATGCGTCGCCACCTGTCCAAGCGGTGCTATCTACAAACGTGAAGAAGACGGCATCGTACTGATCGACCAGGACAAGTGCCGTGGCTGGCGGATGTGCATCACCGGCTGCCCGTACAAAAAAATCTACTTCAACTGGAAGAGCGGTAAATCCGAGAAGTGCATTTTCTGTTACCCGCGTATTGAAGCCGGGCAGCCGACCGTGTGTTCCGAAACCTGCGTAGGCCGTATTCGCTACCTCGGCGTGCTGCTGTATGACGCCGATGCGATTGAGCAGGCCGCCAGCACCGAGAATGAGAAAGATCTTTACGAGCGTCAGCTCAGTATCTTCCTCAATCCGAACGATCCGGCAGTGATTGAACAGGCGCTGAAAGATGGCGTACCGCAAAGCGTGATTGACGCCGCGCAGCAGTCGCCAGTGTATAAAATGGCGATGGACTGGAAGCTGGCCCTGCCGCTGCATCCTGAATACCGCACGCTGCCGATGGTCTGGTACGTGCCGCCATTGTCGCCGATTCAGTCCGCCGCCGACGCGGGTGAACTGGGCAGCAACGGCATACTGCCGGACGTGGATAGCCTGCGTATCCCGGTTGAATACCTGGCGAACATGCTGACCGCGGGCGACACCAAACCGGTGCTGCTGGCGCTGAAACGGATGCTGGCGATGCGCCACTATAAACGTGCAGAAACCGTTGACGGCAAGCTGGATACCCGCGCGCTGGAAGAGGTGGGCTTAAGCGAAGCCCAGGCGCAGGAAATGTACCGCTATCTGGCGATTGCCAACTATGAAGATCGCTTCGTGATCCCGAGCAGCCATCGTGAACTGGCGCGTGACGCCTTCCCCGAGAAGAGCGGTTGCGGCTTTACCTTCGGCGACGGTTGCCACGGGTCCGACAGCAAATTCAACCTGTTTAACAGCCGTCGCATTGATGCCATCGATGTGACCACCAGAACGGAGCCGCACCAATGATTGAACTCGTCATTGTTTCGCGCCTGCTCGAATACCCGGATGCTGCCCTGTGGCAGCATCAGCAGGAATTGTTTGATGCGCTGGCATCGTCAGAAAATCTGCGTAAAGAGGATGCGCAAAAACTGGGCATTTTCCTGCGCGATTTAACCGCGCAGGATCTGCTCGATGCGCAATCCGCCTACAGCGAATTGTTCGATCGCGGTCGTGCGACGTCGCTGCTGCTCTTTGAACACGTTCACGGCGAATCCCGCGATCGCGGTCAGGCTATGGTGGATCTGCTGGCGCAATACGAGCGTCAGGGTCTGCACCTCGACAGCCGCGAACTGCCGGATCATCTGCCGCTGTATCTCGAATATCTGGCGCAGCTCCCGGTGAGTGAAGCGCTCGGCGGTTTGCAGGATATAGCTCCCATCCTGGCGTTACTCAGCGCGCGTCTGCAACAGCGGGAAAGTCGCTACGCGGCCTTGTTCGATCTGCTGCTGCAGCTTGCCAATACGGCCATTGATAACGTCAAAGTCGCGGAAAAGATCGCCGATGAAGCCCGCGATGACACGCCGCAGGCGCTGGACGCCGTCTGGGAAGAGGAACAGGTGAAGTTCTTTGCCGAACAGGGCTGTGGCGAGTCGGAAATCTCCGCGCACCAGCGTCGTTTTGCCGGTGCCGTGGCCCCGCAATATTTGAATCTCTCCACTGGAGGACAGCACTAATGCAATTTTTGAATATGTTCTTCTTCGATATCTATCCTTATGTTGCGGGTACGGTATTTCTGGTGGGCAGCTGGCTGCGCTATGACTACGGTCAGTACAGCTGGCGCGCGGGTTCAAGTCAGATGCTGGATCGCAAGGGTATGAACATGGCGTCAAACCTGTTCCACTTTGGCATTCTCGGGATTTTCGCCGGTCACCTGCTGGGTATGCTGACCCCGCACTGGATGTACGAAGGCTTTTTACCCATCGACGTGAAGCAGAAAATGGCGATGATCGCGGGCGGTGCCTGCGGCGTGATGACCCTGGTCGGCGGCTTGTTATTACTGAAGCGTCGTCTGTTCAGCCCGCGTATTCGGGCAACCACTACCGGCGCGGATATTCTGATCCTGACCTTGCTGATGGTGCAATGCGCGCTTGGCCTGCTGACCATTCCGTTCTCCGCGCAGCATATGGATGGTAGTGAAATGATGAAGCTGGTGGGCTGGGCACAGTCAGTGGTCACGTTCCACGGCGGTGCATCTTCTCATCTTGATGGCGTGGCATTTATTTTCCGCGTCCATCTGGTGCTGGGCATGACGTTATTTGTACTGTTCCCGTTCTCACGGCTGGTGCATGTCTGGAGCGCGCCAGTGGAATATTTAACGCGGAAATATCAGATTGTTCGTGCTCGTCGTTAATTAACACCCTAACACTATAAAACCCGGGGACCATTTTTCCTGGGTTTTTTTTGCTTTTGATTTCTATATCATGATGCGAATCGTGGAATTAAGAAGTGAAAGCATAATGGAATATTTAACCGATCCCGGCGCTCCCCTTGCGTTAAAAATCATTGCGACGGGTATCGCGGTTCCGCCAGCGCGGATTACCTCATCAATGCTGGATACCCGACTCGGCAAGCCAGCCGGCTATGTACAAAAACGCTCGGGTATTGTCTGGCGCTATCATGCTACAGACGACGCCAGCCAGGCAGAACTGGCCGCTCAGGCGCTACACAACGCGCTGAATGCTGGTTCGTTGTCTCCGTCTTCGGTTAATCTGCTAATTTGCGCCTCGGCGATTGCCGTACAGGCGTTGCCCTGTAGCGCGACGCATATCCTGAAAGCTGCCAGCATGCCCGCAGGTATGGCAGGTTTCGATATTAATAGCAGCTGCGTAAGCTTTATTTCCGCGATGGAAGTTGCTGCCGGATTGCTGAATACGGGAATATATCGCCGTATCGCCATTGTGTCGGCGGATATCGCCTCCCGCGGAATCGACTGGGCGCATGAAGAATCATCGCTGATTTTTGGTGATGGTGCGGCCTGCGCAATTGTGGAGCGCGGTGATGGTTCATCCGGTATTCTTGCGAGCCTGATTGAAATGTATCCGCAGGGCAGTGAACTGTGTGAAATTCGCGCTGGCGGTACGCGCCGGAATCCACGAGCGGGCATGAACGACAGTGATTTTTTGTTTCATATGCAGGGCAAACCGCTGTTCCGCTATGCTTCATCATTAATCAATGGCTACCTTGCCAGGCTACTGGAAAAAAGCGGCGTTACGCTGGCAGAGATGGCGACGGTGATCCCGCATCAGGCAAGCCATCTCTCGCTCGAACATATGCGCAAGCGGCTAAATATACCGCAATCGGTACTGATTGATATCTACCGTCATTATGGGAATCAGGTGGCGGCATCGATTCCCACCGCGCTGCACGAAGCGGTAATCAGTGGACGATGGATTAGCGGTCGACCCGCGATGATGATTGGCACGGCGGCAGGGCTGACGCTGGCGGGTATGGTATTGCTGCCGTGAAGATCCTGCTAACAGGCGCAACCAGTGGACTTGGACGCAATGCCGCAACCTATTTGCTTCAGGGCGGGCATGAGGTTATCGCCGTCGGGCGTAATCCGGTGCAGGGAGCGGAACTTCAACAGAGCGGAGCCACCTTTATCCCGTTTGATTTGACGCAGGCAGACGCGAAAGATTGTCTCAGGCTGGTCGCAGGCTGTGATGCAGTATGGCACTGCGCAGCAAAATCTTCCCCCTGGGGCAGCCGTACTGACTTTTATAATGCCAATGTACTGGTGACGCAGCGTCTGGCGCAGGCGGCGGGAAGGGCGCAGATCCCCCGGTTTATTCATATTTCCACCCCGGCGGTGTATTTTGATTTTCAGCATCATTATGACGTGCGGGAAAGTTATCTTGCGCGGCGGTTCAGTAGTCACTATGCCCGGAGTAAGTATGCAGCGGAACACGTCATTGCTGACGCGGTGAAACAGTTCGCCTCGACAACCTGGATTCTGCTGCGCCCGCGCGGTTTGTTTGGTCCACACGATAACGTGATTGTCCCCCGACTGTTGCAACAACTTCAGCGTGATAAAGGCGTGTTGCGCCTTCCGCGCGGCGGCGAGGCGCTACTGGATCTGACTTTTGTGCAGAATGTGGTTTATGCCATGGCGCTGGCGACCCGCGGGGAATCGCTGCGTTCGGGGAGCATTTATAACGTCACCAATCACCAGCCGCAGCGTCTGAATGTGATGCTGGATGCGTTGCTTGGTGAACAACTGGGGCTGCGGTATCAGATCCGGTCAGTGCCGTGGCCAGTGCTGTCGCTGGCGACGCGCAGTCTGGAAGTTCTGGGACATTGTTTTAACAGGGAGCCGCTGGTAACCCGCTACAGCGCAGGTACAGTCTGTTTCGATATGACGTTAAGTGCAGAGAAAGCCATCACTGAACTTGGCTACCGGCCCCGGTTTTCGATGGCGGAAGGCATTGCGCTGACCGGAGAATGGATGAGGGAACATGGCAAAAATTACCACCTTTGAAATCGGCTATTGTACGCATATTGGTTGCATGGCGCTGAAAGGGGCCGGACTGCGCGTATGTAAATTTCCGTCACGGGCGTATCTGCTGGAGGCCGGAAATCAACGCTGGTTGTGGGATACCGGCTATGCGTCCTGGTTTGAACAGTATACCCGCTCCGGCGTTTTCAGAATTTATCGCCAGGTAACGCCAGTGTATTTTGACTCTGAAACCTCCCTGGTCAAACAGCTGCTGGCGCAGGGGCTGGTCGCTGGCGATATCAGCGCCATTATTCTTTCGCATTTTCATGCAGATCATGTCGCCGGGTTACGCGATTTCCCTGATAGCAAGTGTATTTGTTCTGGCGAGGGTTGGGCGCAGGTCAGAGCGCTACGCGGATTGGCCGCCCTACGTCAGGCGTTTGTACCAGGACTCTTCCCGGCGGGTTTTGAGTCGAACCTGACCTTTATTGAACATTTCCCCACGCTGGGACTGCCTGCGGTGCTGGCTCCCTTTGAGCAGGGGTATGTCCTGCCGGGGAGCGAGGGGCAAATCATTTTAGTGCCGCTGCCGGGTCATGCCGCCGGACATATTGGCGCATTTATTCTTACGGATGACGGCTGGACCCTGCTGGCGGCTGACGCGGCCTGGTCGCCGGCAAATTACCGCGAGCTGCGTGGACCTTCACGGCTGGCCCACCTGGTGATGTCTGACACAGCGGCGTATTACCAGACGCTTGGTCGACTCAATCAACTCTGGCATAACGGCGTAACGGATATTCGGCTCTGTCATGAGGGCGACTTATGATCCCCGTCAGGCTTCTGTGGCACTATTTTCGTACCCGCCGGCTACATTTCACCGACCGCGCTGCGCTGGAGGCGTGGCAGGCAAAAAGATGGCGGACCTTTCAGCGCCGGGTGCTGGTGAAAAGCCCGTGGTTCCGTCGTTATCTCTCGCTGCCATTAAGCGAATGGCCGACGATGAACAAAGCGCTAATGATGGCCCACTTCGATGAAATGAATACCGTCGGGCTGCAACGTGAAACGCTGCTGACGTGTGCGTTGCGCAGTGAACAAAGCCGTGATTTTTCGCCGACAGTCGGGCCGTTCAGCGTTGGTTTATCGTCCGGTACCTCCGGACAGCGCGGTCTTTTTGTGGTGAGCCCGCAGGAACAATCGCTCTGGGCGGGGGCGATTCTGGCAAAAGTTCTGCCCGAAGGATTGCTGGCGGGAGAACGCGTCGCCTTATTTTTACGGGCAGATAATAATCTGTATCGCAGCGTGAATAATCGCTGGCTGAGTCTGGCATTTTACGATCTCCTCGCCCCGTTTCAGCCGCAACTTGCAAAGCTTGAAATGCAATCACCCACGCTCATCGTCGCACCCGCTCAGGTGCTGCGTGCGCTGGCGCTGGCCGTGCTCGACGGCACGCTGAAGGTACAGGTGAAAAAAGTCATTTCGGTGGCGGAAGTGCTGGAAGAACAGGATCGGAATCTGCTGCGCCAGGTGTTTGGCCAGGTGGGCGAGATTTATCAGGCGACGGAAGGGTTTCTGGCCTCGACCTGTGCTTTCGGTACGCTGCATTTGAACGAAGAATTTATTCACGTGGAGCCTGAGTGGCTGGATGAACATCGTTTTATTCCGGTTGTGACTGATTTTACCCGTTCTACCCAACCGATTGTCCGCTACCGCCTTGATGACGTGCTGGTGGCGAGTGATGTCCCTTGTCCTTGCGGTAGTGTGACGCGCGCCATTGCACATATTGAGGGGCGTCACGACGATCAGTTACTGTTTCCTGATGCTACGGGAAAAGGTCAGGTGGTCTTCGCTGACGCCTGTAGCCGGGTGCTGGCAATGACGCTGCCGCCCACGGCGGATTATCGGCTGGTGCAAACGGCGGCGAATGCGTTAAGACTGACGGCTAACTGCCCATTGCCGGTTCTGACATCGTGCCAGAAAGCGTTAGATGATTTGTTTGCCCGTCAGGGGATCAACGTGCGACAACTGACATGGACGCTGGAAAAACGGGACCCCGGTTCGCTGTTCGCGGCAAAACGGCGACGCATCATTCGCCAGTGGGCCCGGGCATCAGGACGCTAATTTTTTCTCAGGGAGACAGGCAGTGAACATAGTGCTGACCGGCGCGTCCGGATTTATTGGCGGCGCTTTTCTGCGGCGTTTTGCCAACGTTCCCGGCCTGTCGCTGTGCGGCGTGGGTCGACGAAGTGTGCGTGATTTACCTGCATCGGTACGCTATTACAATCTTCCTCTGGACAGGCTGGGGGAGATTAATGTTGCGCCGGATGTGGTGATTCACGCGGCGGGCAGGGCCTCTCCCTGGGGAACCGCCCGCGAATATTATTGTGATAATGTACAGACCACGGAATGGGTCATCGATTTTTGTCTGGCCCGTGGCCTGCCGCGCCTGATCTTTCTTTCCACGGCGGCGGTTTATTACCGCTTTGCTCATCAATACCACCTGACTGAAGATGCTATCGTGGGACCTGCATTCACCAGCGAATATGGTCGCAGTAAATATCTTGCTGAACAACGGGTCGGTCAGTATAGCGGTGAGAAAACGATTTTCCGTCCCTGCGGGGTGTTCGGCGCTGGCGACAAACTGTTATTTCCGCCGCTGCTGGATGCGGCGCGCAAAAAAAGGCTGATTAATTTGCACAGTGAAAGCCCGGCGCAGGCGGAGTTACTGTCCGTTGATATCCTCTGCGATTACCTGCTGCAGGCGGCAACCGCCCCTCAGGTGAGGTCCTGCTATAACATTTCGGCTGCCCATCCTGTTGCCACGCGGGATTTACTGCATGAGGTACTCAGCCGGCTTGATTTGCCGCCGCCGACCCGCACACTGTCGGCGACTGCCGCGCTGCGTTTCGCAGGTGCACTGGAATGGTGTTGGCGCAAATTACTTCTGCCGGGTGAGCCGCCAATTACCCGCTTTGGCATTGGTGTTTTCAGTTATTCAGCGGTACTTGACGTTAGCCGAATGCTGGCCGATTTCGGTGCGCCAAAGGTGGCTTTCGACGATTGTCTGAGCCAGTTTTTGCAACAATATAAGGCGCAACAGTGATGATAGCGATAGCGTTATTCTGGCTGGCGATACTGCTGTTTAAGCTCTGGTTCGCACTGAAAATGCTGTATACGCCAGCGCAATCCTCCCCGCACGACATCAGCGACGTCAGCGTGATGCAACCGATCTTAAGTGGCGATCCGGCGCTGTCTGCGGTCCTTGCCTCTAATCTGCACAATTTACCTGAAGCGCATTTCTTGTGGCTGTTGGATGACGATGACGAGCAAGGCTGGCGCGTGGCGCGAGCATTACAGCAATGTCATCCGCAATGCGATATCACATTGCTTCGTTACCCCACTGCGCCAGAAGGGTGGAATCCCAAGCTGTATAAACTGGAGCAGGCGAGGGCGCAGGTCAAAACCCGTTGGATGATGGTGCTGGATGACGATGTCACGCTGAGTGCCGCCTCGCTGCACAGCATGTTAAGCCAGCTGACGGCGCAAAATCTGGTAACCGCGCTCCCCTGGTATCGTGCGGCGGATAATCTGTCCTCACGTCTGCTGGCGCAATTTGTCAATGATAATGCGGCGCTGACCTACCTTCCGTTATTACCTTTTGCGCCGCCGCTTACGTTGAACGGCATGTGTTATATCCTCCCTCTGGCCGTGCTGGAACAGGTTGGGGGATTTGCGCCTGTGATGCGCCACTTGACCGACGATTTGGCGCTGGCAACGTTGTTGACTCGTGAAAAAGTCAATATTGTTCAGTCTGTAGCCCCCGTTCAGGTGCAAACCAGCGTCCCCGATCTCAGGCGGTATAGTCGGCAAATGCACCGCTGGTTTTTATTTGCCACCTTGCTGATGCGGGAGAAGTCGTTAGCGGTAAATCTGGCGATTTTTATTCTTCAGGGACTGCATCCACTGTTGCTCTGGGTGATGCTTATTCTGACCTGTAATGGCGGCGCTTTCGAGGTCGTTACTCTGGCTATGGTGCTGGCGATTCGTCACGCGGGGCTACGCCGGGTGCAACGGGCGGTCTCAGGGCAAATACCGTCCCATCCATTATTATCGCTGTTATCTGAACTGCTCCAGCCAGTGCATCTATGCCATGCGATATTTAAGCGGACTGTTCATTGGCGCTCACGGCGCTATCGTATCTTCAGCAACGATCGTTTTACCTCACGATGAGCTTACAAATTGCGTTCATTACTGGCAGAAGCCAGCCGGGGAAAACCGCGTTAAGTCCGCCGCAACGCGCGTTTATCAACACCTTGTCACGGGAAGGCGAGGTGGTACCGGCAAATTTTCCATGGGTCATTCAGCGCGATGTCTGGCAGGAAACGCCGCTTGTACAAGCCAGTATTAATAATGCACGAGATTATCTGGGGTCGCGTCGCCCTGCCTTTGTCCGCACGTATCAGGCTGCAGCAGTGGCGTTGCTGGAGTCGGCTGAGCATACGTTGTTGCTTTCCGGAAGTTGCGGGCTTGAGCTGTTTAATAATCTTCAGTTGCCGAACTCGCTAATGTCACGCGTCAGCCTGTTTGCCTGGGGGCCGGTTGCGCAATGCCGCCCTGACTGCCGTCATCTGTTGGTTCAGGGGCGGCAGGACTGGATTTCCCGCCTCTGGTTTCGTAAACCGGATGTGTATATCACCTGCGGGCATATGAATTATCTTACGCAGCCCGCGCTGGCCGATCTCTGTATTCGTTTTATCAGGACGTTTTAATGCAACGCTTATTCGATCTCATCCCCGCCGGGGTAACCTACATTGACCTGCTTGCCCCACCTTTTGCCGGACATCTGCATCCGGTTCTGGCAATGGGAAAAGCGTTATCGGCGCATTATCAGGTACGGATCATCAGCACCCATGGGGCAAAAAAGAGAATTGAGGCGGCCGGGCTATCTGCGCTTATCCTGCCGGGAGAATATGACCAGCCTCTGTTGGCTGTTGCGAATCCCCGTTATGCCATTAAATCCAGCCCGCTTAAGCTTTATCAGCAGTTTCGCCATGTTGTGGGACTACTGAAAAATTTTGCCGATGAACTGGAACAGATCTGGCAGCAAAACGGTAAGCCTGAGCTGGCGATTGCGGATTTTACGTTGCCGATTGCAGGCGAGGTCTGCCGTAAAGCTGATGTGCTTTGGTGGACCAGCATGCCGTCCCCCTGTGTACTGGAAAGCCCTGATGGGACGCCTGCCTACTGCGGTGGTTTAATGCCAGCGAAAACAATGCTGGGGCGCAACTGGCATTTCCTGCATCGTAAAAAAGTCAGGCTGTTTAAGCTGGCCATATTCTGGCTTTTCCGTGATGCAATCCGCCAGACCGGTATCACACGTCTTTATCGACACGATGGCAGTGAGAGTGCATATTCACCGACCCGTATCCTTGCCTTGAGCGAACGAGATTTTGAGTTTCCGCAGCGCTGGCCCGCTGCGCTGACCTTTATAGGGCCAGCACTTTATACCCCGGCGCTCGGTTATCAGGCTCCGCCTTTTAAAGTAGGGAAAAGGCATGTGCTGGTCACGCTGGGAACACATCTTGACTGGCATAAAGATGCTGTGGCTGACGCGGTACGTGTACTGGCCGGAACAATGCCGGACTGGGAATTTCATTTTACCGATGGTAACGCCGCGGGGGACGACAACCAGCAGCAGGGTAATTTCTGCCGGATACCATGGGTGGATTACGATTGCTGGCTATCTCACTACGATGTCGTGATCCACCACGGTGGCGCGGGGATTATGTGGCACTGCCTGAAACGTGATATTCCAGCGCTCGTCTACCCGGTGGATTATGACCAGTTCGATCATGCAGCAAGGCTGGCATACAGCGGAAAAGGGATCTGGTTGCGCGGTGGGTTGAAAAAGCTAGAACAGGCAGGGGCACTGCTACGTGAGGTTGTGAGGAAATAAATCTGTGATGGTGGTGGGGGAAGGATTATTCGGCGCTGAAGTTTCTGAGATTAATGATAAACCTGTGTTCGCCGTTTTGCCGGGTGGCGGCTTCGCCTTACCCGGCCTACAATCCGCTGAATATTAATAGCTTATTGGTAACTCGTAGGCCTGTGCAAGCGAAGCGCCGCCAGGCATAATTCCACGGTATACGTTTGTCAGCAGTCAGTCTCATTTTTCCCCTCAGGGACTGGCGTAAATCTGATAGCGTGAAAAAATGCGAGGATATCTGTGATGGTGGTGGGGGAAGGATTATTCGGAGCTAAAGCTCCTCACCCTTCGGGTCGTTGCCTGACGGCAACGCTTTCTCGCTATCGCTCGAATCGAACCTTAGTCGAAGCTTCTCATCCTTCCCCTCAGGGACTGGCGTAAATCTGATAACGTGAAAAAATGTGAGGGTATCTGTGATGGTGGTGGGGGAAGGATTATTCGGAGCTAAAGCTCCTCACCCTTCGGGTCGTTGCCTGACGGCAACGCTTTCTCGCTATCGCTCGAATCGAACCTTAGTCGAAGCTTCTCATCCTTCCCCTCAGGGACTGGCGTAAATCTGATAACGTGAAAAAATGTGAGGGTATCTGTGATGGTGGTGGGGGAAGGATTATTCGGAGCTAAAGCTCCTCACCCTTCGGGTCGTTGCCTGACGGCAACGCTTTCTCGCTATCGCTCGAATCGAACCTTAGTCGAAGCTTCTCATCCTTCCCCTCAGGGACTGGCGTGAATCTGATAGCGTGAAAAAATGTGAGGATATCTGTGATGGTGGTGGGGGAAGGATTCGAACCTTCGAAGTCTGTGACGGCAGATTTACAGTCTGCTCCCTTTGGCCGCTCGGGAACCCCACCAGGGGGATATATCGATTTGAAGTGGTGGTGGGGGAAGGATTCGAACCTTCGAAGTCGATGACGGCAGATTTACAGTCTGCTCCCTTTGGCCGCTCGGGAACCCCACCACGGGGTAATGCATATTTACTGGCCTGCTTCCATCTCGGGAAGCGGGGCGCATCATATCAAATGACGCGCCGCTGTAAAGCATTCCTTTGCTCAACATGAATCGTTTGCGTACTTTTCATCCGTAACGCAGCAATGCTAATCAATTCATTTTGTTAACGATTAAAGAATAATCGTGCGATTGCCGTAAACAAACACCCTTTGGGCCAGAACCTGATACAGCGCACGGCTTAATACATTTTTCTCGACGTCCCGTCCGGCACGCATCATATCTTCAGCAGTGTAAGTGTGATCAACATGAATCACATCCTGCATAATAATTGGCCCTTCATCCAGGTTGTCATTCACATAATGCGCGGTGGCACCAATAATCTTTACACCGCGCTCGTACGCCTGATGATAAGGACGTGCGCCAATAAAGGCGGGCAGGAATGAATGGTGAATATTGATGATTTTATTCGGGAAACGCGACACAAACTCCGGGGTCAACACCCGCATATACTTTGCCAGAACAACGTAATCAGGCTGATGGGCATCAATTGCGTCAGCCATTAAGCGATCGTGTTCTTCACGGGTATGGCCTTCGTGGCTGACCAGCTCAAACGGTATATCAAATCGTTCGACCAGGGAACGCAATGTTTCATGATTACCAATAACGGCGGAAATTTCTACGTCCAGGCCGCCATAATTGGCTTTCATCAGCAGGTCGCCCAGACAATGCGCCTCTTTGGTCACGAGGATAACAACACGGCGGCGACCGGCTGGATTTAACTCGCGAATTGAGCCTTCTGGCAGGGCGCTATCAAGGTCGGCCAGCAACGTGGTGTCATTAAAAATCCCCTCAAGCTCGGTGCGCATAAAAAAGCGCCCGGTGCGATGATCGACAAATTCGTTGTTCTGCACGATGTTAAGTTCGTGCTTGTAGCAAATATTGGTAATTCGCGCGATTAAACCTTTTTGATCGGGGCAGATAGTGCGCAGTACTTTACGTTGTAGTGAATGCATTGCAGGGAAAATCCTGTTGATGATGTTGTCGTGAGTTATGCTGGCCCGGCTATTGTCCACAGCACTTTTTAAATTTTTTACCTGACCCACAGGGGCAAGGGTCGTTTCGACCAAACTGTGGGTGGGTTCCGTCGATATAATACCACTTTCCCTCTACCTTTAAGAATCGGGAACGTTCGAGGATAACGCCCGGCTTACCCTTCTCGCTGAATTTGGCAATGAAACTGACGAAACCCTCTTCCGGGTTAGTGCTTTCTTGCGTCGCAAAAACGGTTAGCCCATGCCATTCGGTCTGCGCAAAGCTACGTTCGATGTCAGCGCGGAAGTTACTGGCCTGACAAGAGGGATGCCAGGTATTGATCAGATAGTCCGCGTTTTTCATCACAAAGGCGCTGTAGCGCGAGCGCATAAGATGTGATGGATCTGGCGCAACTTTCTCGCCGGACACAAATTGCTGGCAACATAGGCTATACTCGACAGCGCTGCCACAGGGACAGAGTTTTAACAAAATTGTCACCTTGTTTAAATAATAACGGCGTGAGTGCGCCAGGTTGCATTATGTTAACTGAGGGATGCCAATGATGCACGCGACACGCAGAGGAGAAGTTTACCGGCCATAATGAAAATAATGACAACGGAGATAGCGTATTACCATGACGTTATCCAGGGTTTTTCACCGTTCACGATGCTAAAAGCCCGGCAAAAATCACAGACTCAACATTATATTGGCGCAAACTTCTTACTTTGTTGTCTGGTAGAGGCTGTTGTTGGTAAACCTGTTATTTCCATGTTCAGGGTAAGGTTGTTATCTCTTCCTACGATTGTCAGGCCCTCTCACGTATTTTTCTCCTCCATTTTTCGGATATCTGATAAAGATACCGGCTTTCTGTCGCAACCTAATGCCGCCCGTGGCAGACTGTATAGCTGCACCGGGCGTGGGAGAAAAGTTGTTAGCAACCATAAGCAAAAGGTTGATATTTTGTTACAACTTTTCCATCATTATATTTTTATGGGTGGATTACTCCTGCGCAGGTGGTTACGGGTTGCCATGATGTTGTCAGCCGGAGAAAAAACTCTAAATAACAAATTTGTGGTTCTTTGCAATGTTTAAGCGTGCTGTGTTTTTAAGATTACTTCAGCAAAATCTGACAAGCGATAGCGCAGATAGCATGCCAGTATTAAGTTATCGTAAGTCAGAGGAGATACCATGACGCAGCCACTGGCGGGAAAACATATTCTCATAGTTGAAGACGAGCCCGTTTTCCGTACTCTGCTGGACAGCTGGTTATTGTCACTTGGCGCAAGTACTACCCTGGCCGAGGACGGTATGGATGCCATTGAGAAAATGAATGCTCTTCAGGTTGATTTGATGATTTGCGACATTGCGATGCCGCGAATGAATGGTCTGAAATTGATCGAGCATCTGCGCAATGCGGGTGATCCGCTTCCAATACTGGTGATATCGGCGACGGAAAACATGTCGGATATCGCGCGTGCGCTTCGTCTTGGGGTGCAGGATGTGCTGCTAAAACCAGTTAATGATTTTAAACGACTTCGCGAGACCGTCTTTGCCTGTCTCTACCCGGACATGTTTAATTCTCGGGTGGAAGAAGAAGAACGTTTGTTTGAGGACTGGGACGCGCTGGTAAGTGACCCGGCGTCGGCCGCTAAACTCCTTCAGGAATTACAGCCTCCTGTACAGCAGGTGCTTTCACATTGCCGGATCAACTATCGTCAACTGGTTTCCGCCGATAAATCTGGCCTGGTGCTGGACATTGCGCCTCTTTCAGATGATGACCTGGCATTTTATTGCCTGGACGTTACCAGAGCAGGGGATAACGGCGTGCTGGCAGCATTGCTATTGCGGGCGTTGTTTAATGGATTACTGCAAGAGCAACTTTCACAGCAAAGGCAACGTCTGCCAGAGATGGGAAGTTTACTCAAGCAGGTTAATAATTTGCTGCGTCAGGCCAATTTACCCGGACAGTTCCCGCTATTTATTGGTTATTACCACAGTGGTTTAAAAAATTTAATTCTGGTCTCAGCAGGGCTTAATGCCACGTTAAATACGGGTGAACATCAGATTCAGATCAGCACCGGCGTTCCACTTGGTACGCTGGGAAATACGTATTTTAATCAAATCAGTCAACGTAGCGAGGCCTGGCAGTGTCAGATTTGGGGCGCGGGCGGGCGTTTGCGTTTAATGCTGTCTGCAGAATGAGCAAATGAATGTTGTCACGGCGATAGGTTTACCTGCCAATCTGGCGCAGTGATACTATGCTTATGTTTATGCGTAAAAATCCTAATTCGAGGTTATCGCGCCTGTTTCAGACCAGGATTGCCTTCCGGTACTGATATACTCAACGCGTTAATTTATTAATGAGAAGTTCAGATTTCGAACACTTCAGGAGAGTGCAATGGCTGCTTTAAATTCAAAAGTCAAAAAAGCCGTTATCCCGGTTGCGGGATTGGGTACGAGGATGTTGCCAGCAACCAAGGCTATCCCTAAGGAAATGTTACCACTGGTTGATAAACCTCTTATCCAATATGTGGTGAACGAATGTATTGCAGCGGGCATTACTGAGATTGTACTGGTTACCCACTCTTCCAAGAATTCGATTGAGAACCACTTCGATACCAGTTTTGAACTTGAGGCTATGCTGGAAAAGCGTGTAAAACGTCAGCTTCTGGAGGAAGTGCAATCTATTTGCCCACCTCACGTCACTATTATGCAGGTACGTCAGGGACTGGCTAAAGGGCTGGGGCATGCTGTACTTTGCGCACAACCGGTTGTTGGCGACGAGCCTGTGGCGGTCATTCTGCCGGACGTTATTCTGGATGAATTTGAATCCGATCTTTCCCAGGATAACCTGGCTGAAATGATTAAACGTTTTGATGAAACGGGTTGTAGCCAAATAATGGTTGAACCTGTCGACGATGTTACGGCTTATGGTGTGGTTGATTGCAAAGGTGTCGCTTTGCAGCCGGGCGAAAGTGTACCTATGGTGGGAGTTGTTGAGAAACCTAAAGCCAACGTTGCGCCGTCAAACCTCGCCGTGGTTGGCCGCTATGTGCTGAGCGCAGAAATTTGGGCTCTATTGGCTAAAACGCCTCCAGGTGCAGGCGATGAAATTCAGCTGACAGACGCGATTGATATGCTGATTGAGAAAGAAACTGTTGAAGCCTACCATATGAAAGGTAAAAGCCACGATTGTGGTAACAAGCTGGGCTATATGCAGGCTTTCGTCGAGTATGGTATCCGTCACAATGCCCTGGGCGAAGAATTTAAAAGCTGGCTGGAAGATACCGTTGGTATCGCGAAGTAGTCATTAATGACAAAAAAAACCGGGGCATACCCCGGTTTTTTATGCTCATCCTATGCTGAGACAGGGATATTGATAAAGAACAGGATGATATTCAGATAAAAAAAATCCCGCCGTAGCGGGATTTCAGAGAAGGTAAGATTAATTTTTAATCAGGAAATCATCCAGCTGTTTACCTTGCTCATCCATGGCTTTTTTGATTACTGCCGGAGTACGACCCTGGCCAGTCCAGGTTTTAGTTTCGCCGTTTTCATCGGTGTAGCTATATTTAGCCGGGCGCGCAGCGCGTTTTGCTTTAGTACCCGTTTTTGCTGCAGTGATGCTATTCAGTAATTCATTAGGATCAATACCATCAGCAATCAGCATTTCACGATATTGCTGCAGCTTGCGCGTACGTTCTTCAACTTCCGCAGCAGCGGCGCTATCTTCTTCACGACGCTCGTTTACAACAACTTCTAATTTTTCCAGCATCTCTTCTAAAGTCTCAAGGGTGCATTCTCTGGCCTGAGCACGAAGAGTACGGATGTTGTTCAGAATTTTAAGTGCTTCGCTCATTGTAGTAATCTCAAACTTATATTGTGGGGTGGTTTGTTAAGCTAATAATAGAGCGTTAATTTGAGATGTGCAATAGGGAGAAATGTAAGGAACTCAAAATTGTCTATTATTTTTTGCAGCGGTATTTCCTGTTAACTTAAATTTTGCTCGCTATCACGCTTTCGCTATTCATATAGTGTCCGTTAAAAACCATCGTTAACCCCTGATGAGATATGATTTTTTCCGGGAATGATCTGCAATGAATTATACGCATAAGGGATAAATATCGAACCTGTGTATTAGTAGAACGATACCCTTGCAGCCCTGAAACTTAATACACTGTTAGCGTCTGCAAGTGAAATCAACGGTGGCTATGGTTGTTAGAAGAATGTAATGACCAGAAAAAAACGGACGGCGATGAACAATTGCATCAAAATAGTGCTTAGCGTCACTATATCAGCAGTCTCACTGATGCCAGCAAAGCGCGTTTTGCGTATACGGCAGTCACAGAGTTGAAGCCGAAAATATGCTACACTCGCCACCGCTATTATTACACTTTGATTGGGGTTATGCGGCCAATGGCACAACTATATTTCTACTATTCAGCAATGAATGCAGGGAAATCCACCGCTTTGTTACAGTCTTCATACAATTACCAGGAACGGGGTATGCGGGCTGTTGTATATACTGCAGAAATTGATAACCGTTTTGGTACCGGTAAGGTGAGCTCCCGTATCGGCCTGTCGTCGCCCGCGAAACTTTTTAACCAGCAGACTTCATTGTTGGCCGAAATTCGCGCTGAGCACGCTCAGGAAGCGATCCACTGCGTGCTGGTCGATGAAAGCCAGTTCCTCACGCGCCAGCAGGTCCACGAGCTTTCTGAAGTCGTAGATACGCTGGATATTCCTGTACTGTGTTACGGTCTCAGGACGGATTTTCGTGGTGAGTTATTTGTCGGCAGTCAGTATCTGCTGGCGTGGGCAGATAAACTGGTTGAGCTAAAAACGATCTGCTTTTGCGGGCGTAAAGCCAGTATGGTACTTCGTCTCGATCAGACCGGTCGCCCTTATAACGAGGGGGAACAGGTAGTGATTGGCGGTAATGAGCGCTATATCTCGGTATGTCGTAAGCACTATAAAGAGGCGCTTCGTGTAGGTTCGTTGACCGCCATTCAGGAGCGTCATCGTCAGTCCCCGTGTTAAGGCGTGGCATAGCTGTCATCGCTCACGACAGACGACATCACAGCCATAAAAAAAGCCTCATCCAGGATGAGGCTTTTTAGTCAGTATCAGCTTAAGACTTAAGCGGTTTTTTTCGCTTTTTTGTCAGCTTTTACAGCCGGAGCTGCCACTGCTTTCTCTGCAGGGGTACCTTCGGTGTATTCACGACCGTAGTAGGTATCCATCAGAATCTGTTTCAGTTCGGAGATCAGCGGATAGCGCGGGTTAGCACCAGTACACTGGTCATCGAAAGCATCTTCAGACAGTTTATCAACGTGAGCCAGGAAGTCAGCTTCCTGTACGCCAGCTTCACGGATAGATTTAGGAATACCCAGTTCAGCTTTGATTTCTTCCAGCCATGCCAGCAGTTTAGCAATCTTCGCTGCGGTACGGTCGCCCGGCGCGCTCAGACCCAGGTGGTCTGCAATTTCAGCGTAACGACGACGAGCCTGCGGACGGTCGTACTGGCTAAAAGCTGTCTGCTTGGTCGGGTTGTCGTTCGCGTTGTAGCGAATCACGTTGCTAATCAGCAGGGCGTTAGCCAGGCCGTGCGGAATGTGGAACTGTGAACCCAGTTTGTGTGCCATGGAGTGACATACACCGAGGAAGGCGTTCGCAAACGCGATACCGGCGATGGTCGCTGCACTGTGAACGCGTTCACGGGCAACCGGGTTTTTAGAACCTTCATGGTAAGACGCCGGCAGGTTTTCTTTCAGCAGTTTCAGTGCCTGCAGAGCCTGGCCGTCAGAGAACTCAGACGCCAGAACAGAGACATACGCTTCCAGAGCATGCGTCACGGCATCCAGACCACCGAAAGCACACAGTGATTTCGGCATATCCATCACGAGGTTTGCATCGACTACCGCCATATCCGGCGTCAGCGCGTAGTCTGCCAGCGGATATTTCTGACCGGTTGCATCGTCGGTAACAACCGCGAACGGCGTTACTTCGGAACCCGTACCGGAGGTGGTAGTAACGGCGATCATTTTCGCTTTCACACCCATTTTCGGGAACTTGTAGATACGTTTACGGATATCCATAAAGCGCAGCGCCAGTTCTTCAAAGTGAGTTTCCGGATGTTCGTACATTACCCACATGATTTTCGCGGCGTCCATCGGGGAACCACCACCCAGCGCGATGATCACGTCTGGTTTGAAGGAGTTCGCCAGTTCAGCACCTTTACGGACTACGGTCAGTGTCGGATCGGCTTCTACTTCGAAGAAGACTTCAGTTTCTACGCCCGCGGCTTTCAGTACGGAGGTGATCTGATCGGCATAACCGTTGTTGAACAGGAAGCGGTCAGTCACGATCATAGCGCGTTTGTGACCGTCAGTAATCACTTCATCCAGCGCGATAGGCAGTGAGCCACGGCGGAAGTAGACAGATTTCGGAAGTTTATGCCACAACATGTTTTCAGCTCGCTTAGCAACGGTTTTCTTGTTGATCAGGTGTTTTGGACCAACGTTTTCAGAGATGGAGTTACCACCCCATGAACCACAACCCAGCGTCAGGGAAGGTGCGAGTTTGAAGTTATACAGGTCACCGATACCACCCTGTGAAGCCGGGGTGTTAATCAGGATACGCGCGGTTTTCATTTCAGCGCCAAACTTCTGCACGCGCTCAGGCTGGTTATCCTGATCGGTGTACAGACAGGAGGTATGGCCGATACCGCCCATAGCAACCAGTTTTTCGGCTTTAACAACGGCGTCGTCGAAATCTTTCGCACGATACATTGCCAGCGTCGGAGAAAGTTTTTCGTGAGCGAAAGGCTCGCTTTCATCAACAACCGTAACTTCACCCACCAGAATTTTGGTGTTAACCGGCACGCTAAAGCCTGCCAGTTCAGCAATTTTATAAGCTGGTTGGCCAACGATACCGGCATTCAGCGCACCGTTTTTCAGGATGACGTTCTGAACCGCTTTCAGTTCACTGCCCTGAAGCATGTACGCACCGTGGCTGGCGAAACGTTCGCGAACAGCATCATAAACCGCGTCAACGACGATAACAGACTGCTCAGACGCACAGATTACGCCGTTATCGAAGGTTTTAGACATCAGAATAGAGGCGACAGCACGTTTGATGTCAGCGGTTTCATCAATAACGACTGGGGTGTTACCTGCGCCAACACCGATTGCTGGTTTACCGGAGCTGTAGGCTGCTTTAACCATGCCCGGACCACCGGTCGCAAGGATCAGGTTAATATCAGGGTGATGCATTAAAGCGTTGGACAGTTCAACGGACGGTTGATCAATCCAGCCGATCAGGTCTTTTGGTGCACCAGCAGCAATGGCAGCCTGCAGCACAATGTCAGCCGCTTTATTAGTAGCATCTTTTGCACGTGGGTGCGGAGAGAAGATAATGGCGTTACGGGTTTTCAGGCTGATCAGTGATTTGAAGATAGCGGTAGAGGTTGGGTTGGTCGTCGGAACAATACCGCAGATGATGCCGATTGGCTCAGCGATAGTGATAGTACCAAATGTGTCATCTTCAGACAGCACACCACAGGTTTTTTCATCTTTATAGGCGTTGTAGATATATTCAGAAGCAAAGTGGTTTTTAATCACTTTATCTTCGATAATACCCATACCGGATTCGGCAACGGCCATCTTAGCGAGAGGGATACGAGCATCAGCAGCGGCCAGGGCGGCAGCACGGAAGATCTTATCAACTTGCTCTTGAGTGAAACTGGCATATTCACGCTGGGCTTTTTTTACACGCTCTACGAGTGCGTTAAGTTCAGCGACATTAGTAACAGCCATAATGGTCTCCTGATAATGTTAAACTTTTTTAGTAAATCACCGGCCTGATTGGTCAGTATAGACAGACCCGACACAGCTTGCGAAAGTACTTACAAAACAATGACTTTCTTACACTTGATTTACTGATTTACTAAAACAGCTTCACTTGACGCATCATCTGGCATTTTCATGCTCCCCCGTGATGTCAGTAAGGTTACTCACTTCTGAGTACGAAATACGTGATCTACATCAAGTTTAAGCAAAGCTGACTCCTTTCAGCAGGCTGTTTTAGCCGATTTGTATCAAGTGTTAAATGATTACAGTTAAACCAAAATCAACATTATCATAACTACTACAAATATATAACATGGTGGAATGTCAGGTTTTTTTGACAGATTTGTGGTGAAGTGTGCTGACAAAAAGCGTATCTTCAGCGCGGAATTATACTAACGTGTCGTCAACTACCACTTTGGATGAAGGTGCGGAGCCTGCCGTGAGCCAATCGCTTTTTGATTTTCCAACGTATTTTAAGTTTTTTATTGGCCTGTTCGCCCTGGTAAACCCCATCGGGATCATGCCCGTTTTCATTAGCATGACCAGTTACCAGACGGCGCTGGCGCGTAACAAAACCAATTTGACGGCAAACGTTTCTGTTGCCATTATCCTCTGGACCTCTCTTTTCCTTGGTGACAGCATTCTTCAGGTGTTTGGGATCTCAATCGATTCCTTTCGTATTGCTGGGGGTATCCTGGTTGTCACGATTGCCATGTCGATGATTAGCGGTAAGCTGGGCGAAGATAAACAGAATAAGCAGGAAAAATCAGAAACGGCAATCCGTGAAAGTGTAGGGGTCGTTCCTCTGGCGTTGCCGCTGATGGCAGGGCCGGGTGCCATCAGTTCCACTATTGTCTGGGGAGCGCGCTACCACAATTTGATGCATCTGCTTGGATTCTCGGTGGCGATAGCCCTGTTTGCATTTTGCTGCTGGAGCGTTTTCCGCATGGCACCCTGGCTGGTCAGACTCCTGGGGCAAACCGGTATTAACGTTATTACACGAATTATGGGGCTACTGCTCATGGCGCTGGGCATTGAATTTATTGTTACTGGCATAAAAAGCATCTTTCCTGGTCTTGTTCACTGAATCCTTCCTTTATTACCCTCTGCGCAAATGGAGGCACCTTCGTTTGCGCCATTATTAGCAAAGCAGATATATAAAGCTGATTTTGTACTTATTCATAATAAAAACCATTGATAGCTAACTGCATTACATTTCAACGAGTTAAAACCAAGTCGCCGTTTCAGCTGTACAGATTATCACCGGGTGATGTGTTATTTTTCTCACACCATACTCTTGGGCTTGCTCCGGGATAATTGAAATGTTATTAGTAATTTGAAGGTCACAGCAGATAAATGTGCTAAATAGTAAGCAAATGTTAATGTTTTGCAAAATTACCAGCAATGAGGGATCGTCGCCTCGCTTTGATGTGACTTTTTCAACTATTGTGCTGAAAACTAATGTATTTCATGCGTTGTCGTGTGATTTGTAACCACTTTTACGATGAATTGTTATTGCATAAAAGAGAATTAGTTAACAAATTTGCAAATTATATTGGCGGCGCGGCAGGGCATTTGATACTTTCCGGCCAGTTAATTTGTAGCATAACCTGCGTAGATGAGAATTATTTTCAAATAGATTGTCGCACGCTGTAAATCAATATGTCTCGACAGGGGAGACGTATTAAAGAATCGACAGAAGGTGGCCCTCAGAGCCATCCGTAATAAATAAGTCGGTGATAGCAACAAGAAAGCAACCCGGCAGTCGCCTAAAGCTCCTGCATTGACCGGGCCCCTAACGGGAACTGAAGAGGCTGGCTCAGGCCAGTAATTATAATTATTGGAGTCTTAACACAATGTCCATCATCACGAAAAAAAGTCTGGCTGCGGCGAGCGTTCTGGCAGCGCTTATTGCAGGAAATGTTGCCCTCGCGGCGGATATCCCGGCGGGTGTCACGCTCGCTGAAAAGCAAACCATGATCCGTAATAACGGTGCTGAACCTCAGTCACTGGACCCAAACAAGATTGAAGGGGTGCCTGAGGCAAACGTCAGTCGTGACCTGTTTGAAGGTCTGCTGGTCACCTCCCCGGTAGACGGCCATCCGGTGCCGGGCGTGGCTGAGAGCTGGGATAACAAAGACTTTAAAGTCTGGACGTTCCATCTACGTAAAGACGCCAAATGGTCAAACGGCGAGCCCGTTACCGCGCAGGATTTTGTCTATAGCTGGCAGCGTCTGGTCGATCCTAATACCGCTTCTCCTTACGCAAGTTATCCTCAATACGGACATATCCTCAATGTTGATGAAATCGTTGAGGGTAAGAAAAAGCCGTCTGAACTGGGTGTGAAAGCAATTGATGCAAACACGCTGGAAGTCACGCTGAGCGAGCCGGTACCTTATTTTTATAAGCTTCTGGTAAACCCGGCCATGTCACCTGTGAATAAAGGTGCCATTGATAAATTCGGTGAGAAATGGACTCAGCCAGCGAATATCGTCTCGAACGGCGCTTACAAACTAAAAGACTGGGTCGTTAACGAACGTATCGTGATGGAGCGTAATACCAACTACTGGAATAATGCGAAAACCGCCATCGACCAGGTCACTTACCTGCCTATCTCCTCGGAAGTTACCGATGTGAACCGCTATCGTAGCGGTGAAATCGATATGACGTATAACAATTTGCCGATCGAGCTTTTCCAGAAGCTGAAAAAAGAAATCCCGAATGAAGTGCATGTTGACCCGTATCTGTGCACCTATTACTACGAAATCAACAACCAGAAAGCACCATTTACCGACGCACGTGTTCGTACCGCGCTGAAGCTGGGTCTGGATCGCGATATTATTACTAACAAAGTGAAAGCGCAGGGCGACCTGCCAGCCTTTGGTTATACGCCGCCCTACACCGACGGTGCCAAACTGACTAAACCGGAATGGTTTAGCTGGACCCAGGAAAAACGTAACGAAGAAGCGAAAAAACTGCTGGCAGAAGCGGGTTACACGGCGGATAAGCCACTGACCTTCAATTTACTGTACAACACGTCCGATCTGCATAAAAAACTGGCTATCGCCGCTGCGTCCATCTGGAAGAAGAACCTGGGCGTAAACGTTAAACTGGTCAATCAGGAATGGAAGACATTCCTTGATACCCGTCATCAAGGGACCTATGACGTGGCGCGTGCGGGCTGGTGTGCGGATTACAACGAACCGACCTCCTTCCTCAATACTATGCTCTCTGGCAGCTCCATGAACACCGCGCACTATAAGAGTCCGGCGTTTGACAGCATTATGGCTGATGCGGTTAAGGCTACCGACGAAGCAAAACGTACCGAGCTGTATGATAAAGCCGAACAGCAACTGGGCAAAGATAGCGCCATTGTTCCGGTCTATTACTATGTGAACGCGCGTCTGGTAAAACCATGGGTGGGCGGTTATTCCGGTAAAGATCCGATGGACGATCTCTACACCAAAGATATGTACATTATTAAGCACTAATGGCAATAAGCGGGGCAGCGTATTTCTGCCCCGCAGTGTCTTATTTCATCGCACTACAAAGGCACACGCCAGAAGGTACGGGCAATGTTAAAATTTATTCTACGTCGCTGTCTCGAAGCGATTCCAACGCTATTTATTCTTATTACGATTTCTTTCTTTATGATGCGCCTCGCGCCGGGCAGTCCTTTTACCGGAGAGCGCACCTTACCGCCAGAAGTCATGGCGAATATTGAGGCGAAATATCATCTTAACGATCCTATCTCCACGCAATACTTCAATTATCTGAAGCAACTGGCGCATGGTGATTTCGGACCCTCGTTTAAGTACAAAGATTATTCCGTTAACGATCTGGTTGCGGCCAGTTTTCCGGTCTCCGCGAAGCTCGGTGCAGCGGCATTCATCCTGGCTGTGATCCTCGGCGTTTCCGCTGGCGTCATTGCGGCGCTAAAGCAAAATACGAAATGGGATTATACCGTGATGGGGGTGGCGATGACCGGGGTGGTCATTCCCAGCTTTGTGGTTGCTCCATTGCTGGTGATGATATTCGCCATCACCCTTAAATGGCTGCCGGGAGGCGGCTGGAATGGCGGGGCGCTCATTTATATGATCCTGCCGATGGTGGCGTTATCGCTGGCGTATATTGCCAGTATCGCGCGCATTACCCGTGGTTCGATGATTGAAGTGCTGCACTCCAACTTCATCCGCACCGCCAAAGCCAAGGGATTGCCGATGCGCCGCATTATTCTTCGCCACGCGTTAAAACCCGCGCTGCTACCGGTGTTGTCCTACATGGGGCCAGCGTTTGTCGGCATTATCACGGGTTCCATGGTTATTGAAACCATTTATGGTCTGCCGGGGATTGGCCAGCTGTTCGTTAACGGCGCGCTTAACCGCGATTATTCGCTGGTATTGAGCCTGACTATCCTGGTTGGCGCGCTGACTATTTTGTTTAACGCGGTTGTCGACGTGCTGTATGCCGTCATTGACCCGAAAATTCGTTACTGACGCTGGAGTTCGCCATGATGTTAAGTAAGAAAAACAGCGAGGCGCTGGAGAACTTCAGTGAAAAACTCGACATTGAAGGACGCAGTTTATGGCAGGATGCGCGACGTCGCTTTGTGCATAACCGTGCGGCAGTGGCCAGCTTAATTATGCTGATTATTATCGCGTTATTTGTCATCTTAGCGCCGATGCTGTCGCAATTTACCTACGATGATACCGACTGGGGCATGATGTCAGCGGCACCGGATACGGAATCCGGGCACTATTTTGGTACTGACTCGTCGGGGCGCGATCTGCTGGTGCGTGTGGCTATCGGCGGGCGGATCTCACTGATGGTCGGCATTGCTGCCGCACTGGTGGCGGTGATTGTCGGTACGCTGTATGGCTCGCTGTCCGGCTATCTTGGTGGCAAAGTTGACTCGGTCATGATGCGTTTACTGGAGATCCTGAACTCGTTCCCGTTTATGTTCTTCGTGATTCTCCTTGTCACCTTTTTTGGGCAAAACATTCTGCTGATTTTTGTCGCGATCGGCATGGTTTCCTGGCTGGATATGGCGCGTATCGTGCGTGGTCAGACGCTAAGCCTGAAACGTAAAGAGTTTATTGAAGCAGCCCAGGTTGGCGGCGTATCCACGGCGAATATCGTGGTGCGTCACATTGTGCCCAACGTGCTGGGGGTGGTGGTAGTGTATGCCTCTTTGTTGGTGCCAAGCATGATCCTGTTTGAATCTTTCCTGAGCTTCCTTGGGCTGGGTACACAAGAGCCTCTTAGCAGTTGGGGAGCGTTATTGAGTGACGGCGCTAACTCAATGGAAGTGTCTCCCTGGCTATTACTTTTTCCGGCAGGTTTCCTGGTGGTCACCCTGTTTTGTTTTAACTTTATCGGCGATGGCCTGCGTGATGCCCTCGACCCGAAAGATCGCTAAGGAGCGCCGCCATGAGTATGATTGCTACTTCTCCGGTGGAACAGAAATCCGGTCTGCTGCTGGATGTTAAAGACCTGCGCGTGACGTTTAAAACGCCGGATGGTGATGTCACCGCCGTCAACGACCTTAATTTTAGTCTGCGGGCTGGTGAAACGCTGGGGATCGTGGGTGAGTCCGGCTCCGGTAAATCACAAACAGCATTCGCGTTAATGGGGCTACTGGCTTCCAACGGGCGGATTAATGGCTCTGCGTTGTTTAACGGCAAGCAAATCCTCAACCTGCCTGAGGGTGAGCTGAACACCCTGCGGGCGAAGCAAATCTCAATGATATTTCAGGACCCGATGACCTCGCTTAACCCTTATATGCGAGTAGACGAGCAGCTCATGGAGGTCCTGATGCTGCACAAGGGGATGGGGAAAGCCGAGGCATTTGAAGAATCGGTGAAAATGCTGGATGCCGTTAAAATGCCGGAAGCGCGCAAACGCATGCGTATGTATCCGCATGAATTTTCTGGCGGCATGCGCCAGCGCGTGATGATTGCGATGGCATTACTGTGTAAACCAAAGTTGCTTATTGCCGATGAACCAACCACGGCACTGGATGTAACGGTTCAGGCGCAGATCATGACCTTGCTAAATGAACTCAAACGTGAGTTCAACACTGCGATTATCATGATTACTCACGATCTCGGGGTGGTTGCCGGTATCTGCGATAAAGTGCTGGTGATGTATGCCGGACGCACGATGGAGTATGGCCAGGCACGGGATGTGTTTTATCAGCCCGCCCATCCGTACTCTATTGGCCTGCTAAACGCCGTTCCGCGTCTGGATGCTGAGGGCGAGTCGTTGCTGACCATTCCCGGTAATCCGCCAAACCTGCTGCGCCTGCCAAAAGGTTGCCCGTTCCAGCCGCGCTGTCCGCACGCGATGGAAATCTGTAGTAGTGCGCCGCCGCTGGTGGAGTTTGCCCCAGGCCGCCTGCGCGCCTGCTTTAAGCCGGTGGAGGAGCTGGTATGAACGCCGTGACAGAGAACAGAAATGTACTGCTTGAAATCGCCGATTTAAAAGTGCATTTCGATATTAAAGATGGCAAACAGTGGTTCTGGCAGCCAGCCAAAACGCTGAAAGCCGTGGATGGTGTTACGCTGCGGCTTTACGAAGGTGAAACCCTGGGGGTGGTGGGGGAGTCAGGATGCGGTAAGTCAACCTTCGCACGGGCCATCATCGGGCTGGTTAAAGCTACGGACGGTAAGGTCGCCTGGTTAGGCAAGGACCTGCTGGGGATGAAGCCGGACGAATGGCGCAATGTCCGCAGCGACATTCAGATGATTTTTCAGGACCCACTGGCATCACTAAATCCGCGCATGACCATCGGCGAAATTATTGCCGAGCCACTGCGTACCTATCATCCGAAAATGCCGCGCCAGGAAGTGCGCGATCGGGTGAAAACGATGATGATGAAAGTCGGTCTGCTGCCTAACCTTATCAACCGTTATCCGCATGAATTTTCCGGCGGGCAATGCCAGCGTATCGGCATTGCCCGGGCGTTAATTCTTGAGCCCAAACTTATCATCTGTGATGAACCGGTCTCGGCGCTGGATGTGTCAATCCAGGCGCAGGTCGTCAACCTGCTTCAGCAGCTACAGCGTGAAATGGGCTTGTCGCTGATTTTCATTGCCCACGATCTGGCGGTGGTCAAACACATCTCCGATCGCGTGCTGGTGATGTATCTGGGCCACGCGGTAGAACTGGGCACCTATGATGAGGTGTATCACAATCCGCTGCACCCTTACACGAAAGCGCTGATGTCCGCGGTGCCAGTACCCGATCCGGATCTGGAAAAGAATAAAACTATCCAGTTGCTTGAAGGCGAGTTACCTTCACCCATTAATCCGCCTTCCGGCTGTGTTTTCCGCACCCGTTGTCCGATCGCCGGGCCAGAATGCGCCAAAACACGCCCCGTACTGGAAGGAAGTTTCCGTCATGCGGTGTCCTGTCTGAAGGTCGACCCGTTATAATCGTAAGGGCTGACACTGGTCAGCCCTTCTTTAATGAGGTTGCAGCGTGATTGCCATTGGTCCATTTCGTCAGCACGTTTATCATTCATTATTCGATCATCATACTCCGTGCGCTCGGCGCTTTGAGGCGCTGTGTGGATTTTTGGCTCTTCTGAGCGTTATCACTATTTTCTTTGAGTCAGGAATAGGGACCACATTTCGTCTTTCCTGGATTGAATGGCACTTTTTTGTTTGGCTGGAGGCCGGGTTTACTTTTCTCTTCACCCTTGAATATTGTCTGAGAGTGTTTAGCTGGCCGAAACCAGCAAAATATGTTTTTGGTTTTTGGGGGATCGTCGACCTTGTCACCATACTGCCGCTGTATGTTATTTTATTGTGGCCAGAGATAGGTCTTGAATATGTCTTTGCCTGGCGTGCACTCCGCGTTATTCGCGTGCTGCGGATATTAAAATTACTCCGACTGATGCCAGCCCTGAACGGGTTATGGGCCGCGATGGTCAACTCCCGGCATCAACTGATCTTATTTTATTCCTTCATCGCCATCATTATGGTGATTGCCGGGGCATTAATGTATGGCATAGAAGGGCCAGCCAATGGTTTTACCACCCTAAGCACTGCGGTGTATTGGGCAATTGTTACTGTTACAACGGTCGGCTATGGTGATATTGCACCCCATACCCCGGCAGGCAGAATTGTGGCGTCAATACTTATTTTGATCGGCTATTCTGTCATTGCGATCCCAACCGGCATTATCACCTCGCAAATGACCAGCGAAATACAAAAACGCCGGCTGGCGAGAATATGCCCTTATTGTCAGCAAAACGGCCATGACATCATGGCAAAATTTTGTAAATCCTGCGGACATCCGCTTAAAGAAGAGAAATAAAAAGGGCAGCGTCGCTGCCCTTAAAACTACTCACGCCACAGAATGTGGCACAGCTTATGATCTTTTTCCCGGCACAAAAGCACGCGCGCAAAAACGTCGTTCAGTTCGCCGCCATCGGTATCAGCAAGGCCGATCACCACTTCGGCAAAAAAGTCCGGGTTCAGGTCATAATCGACGTGCTCCTGCCAGTCTTCTGCCGGATCGAATAATTCAGCGCCGCCACGTTCTTCAAACTGTAAATTGAACAGGATGATATCAGCGGGATCGAGGTTATCCGCCGCCAGCTCAAGAAAAATGTCATACGCTTGTTCAAGCGTTTCGTCTTCGGTCAGACGGTTGTTGAGATCCATATCCATAATAAGTACCTGTTAGCTATCTATTGCGCTCGTTTTACAGCAACGGACTGAAGAAGTAAAACAGTCGCTCAGTGATCCGCTGCCACAGCGGGCGTTTTACCCACAGACGGATATCCAGTAACCGTGAGCGGGAAATATAATCATCCTGAACTGCCGCTAAATCACCGCCAAAGCCTGCATCATCAATAACCAGCGTAATCTCAAAGTTCAGCCACAGGCTACGCATATCAAGGTTGACCGTACCAACCAGACTCAGCTCGCCGTCCACGAGCACGCTTTTGGTATGTAGCAGGCCACCTTCAAACTGGTAAATCTTGACGCCTGCCGCCAGCAATTCCGTAAAGAAGGCGCGGCTGGCCCAGCCGACCAGCAGCGAGTCATTCTTTCGCGGTAAGATTATGCTAACGTCAACCCCACGCTGGGCAGCAGTACAAATTGCATGTAGCAGGTCATCGCTGGGCACAAAATAGGGCGTGCTCATGATTAAATATTCGCGGGCCGCATAGGTTGCTGTCAACAACGCCTGATGGATAAGATCTTCAGGGAAACCGGGCCCCGAGGCAATAGTATGGATAGTGTGCCCGCTGGCCTCTTCAAACGGCATGATATTGTTGTCAGGCGCAGGAGGTAAAATGCGTTTACCCGTTTCTATCTCCCAGTCGCAAGAATAGACAATCCCCATTGCCGTAGCGACCGGACCTTCCATACGCGCCATCAGGTCAACCCACTGACCTACGCCTGCGTCCTGTTTAAAGAAGCGCGGGTCGACCATATTCATACTGCCGGTATAAGCAATATAATTGTCAATCATGATCATTTTGCGGTGCTGACGCAGGTCCATGCGGCGCAGAAATACACGCATTAAATTAACTTTTAAAGCCTCAACCACTTCGATACCCGCATTGCGCATCATGCTTGCCCACGGGCTGCGAAAGAAGGTGACGCTGCCTGCCGAGTCCAGCATTAAGCGGCAATGAACGCCACGGCGCGCCGCAGCCATCAGCGATTCCGCCACCTGATCGGCCATCCCGCCCGGCTGCCAGATGTAGAACACCATCTCAATATTATGTCGTGCGAGCTGAATATCGCGGATCAGCGCCTGCATCACATCATCTGAGGTGGTCAATAGTTGCAGCTGATTGCCTTTCACGCCGGCAATACCCTGCCGACGTTCACAAAGTTTGAACAAAGAGGAAGCAACGGCACTATTTTCTTCGGCAAAAATATGCTTACAGGCTTTGAGGTCGTTGAGCCATTTCGCGGTAGAGGGCCACATCGCCCGGGCGCGCTCGGCCCGTCGTTTACCAAGATGCAATTCGCCTACCGACAGATAAGCGATGATACCGACCAGCGGTAAAATATAAATAATTAATAGCCATGCCATCGCGGAAGGAACTGCACGGCGCTTCATCAGGATGCGTAAGGTAATACTCGCAATGAGCAACCAGTATCCAAGAACGAGCAGCCAGCTCATCACCGTGTAGAAGGTTGTCATAGATGAAAAAATCCTTTTGATAGCCTGTTGTTATGAGTGTACGCGGACTGAAACTTCTGGCAAATAAAAAGCGGCAATGAAAAGCGCTGTTCTGACGGCTGCAAGGGTTTATAATGCACGTTCTTCCTTTATAAGAGCGGTAAAAATGAAGCGTAGTAGAACGGAAGTGGGACGCTGGCGCATGCTGAGGCAGGCAAGTCGTCGCAAGTCCCGCTGGCTTGAAGGCCAGTCTCGTCGCAATATGCGTATTCACTCCATTCGTAAGTGTTTACTTAATCAGCACCGCAATATTCTGCTGTTTGCGATTTACGACCTTTAAGTAAAAAGGGCACCTGAACGGTGCCCATTATCTTAGAAGACTTTTTTGTACGGTTTTATCGTCACATTCTGATAAACCCCCGCCGCGACATAAGGATCGGCATCAGCCCACTCTTTCGCCGCTTCTGCGGATTCAAATTCAGCAATCACGGTGGAGCCGGTAAACCCTGCGGCACCAGGATCGTTACTGTCAACCGCAGGCATTGGGCCTGCGGTCAAAAGACGGCCTTCATCATGAAGTAATTGCAGGCGTGCCAGATGAGCAGGGCGCACTGCCTGACGTTTTTCCAGAGAATCAGCGACATCTTCAGCGTAAATAACGTACAGCACGGTAAAACTCCTTATCTACAGTTTGCTGAAACACGGTAAGTGAAAGTGGGGCAGACTGCAATCATCAACCTCTGTCATTGGTAAAAGCCTTGCGAAAAATGCGGATAAATCGTGCCAATTCAGGGAAAAAATGGGCGAAGGGGAAATGCCTTATTGAATATGATTGCTATTTGCATTTAAAATTACGCCATCATTTTTCAACTGAAACGACTATGACTTCAATGGCCCTTGATTTACCACGCCGCTTTCCGTGGCCAACATTGCTCGCTTTGTCTATCCACGGTGCCGTAATAGCAGGTTTGCTGTACAGCTCGGTAAATCAGGTTATTGAACTGCCCGCGCCCGCCCAGCCCATCTCCATCACTCTGGTTGCACCACCGGAGCCTGAACCGGTAGTTCAGCCTCCGGCACCTGAGCCGGTTGTGGAACCTGAACCGGAGCCGGAACCTGTGGTTGAAACGCCAAAAGAAGCGCCGGTGGTCATCGAAAAACCTAAGCCCAAACCTAAACCAAAGCCGAAACCTAAACCGGTTAAAAAGGTTGAGCAGCCAAAACGGGACGCGAAACCAGCGGAACCCCGTCCGGCGTCGCCGTTTGAGAATAGTACGCCGACGCGTCAGGTAAATAATACGCCACCTGCAGCAAAACCGGCGGTTGCAACACCTTCCGGTCCGCGAGCGCTCACGCGTAACCAGCCTTCCTATCCGTCCCGGGCGCTGGCCCTGCGCGTGGAAGGAAAAGTAAGAGTGAAATTCGACGTAACTGCTGACGGGCGTGTTGATAACGTGCAAATTCTGTCAGCCCAGCCAGCGAACATGTTTGAGCGAGAAGTGAAAACAGCTATGCGCAAATGGCGTTATGAATCAGGCAAGCCGGGCTCCGGGCTGATTATGAACATCGAATTTCGCATCAACGGCGGCGTTCAGATAAATTAATAACTCTACGCCTCCCGTTCTTCGGGAGGCTCAGGCTCCCAGTACCCTTTCTAACGCTTTCTGCGCCGTCACCAGATGCTGTCCGCCAAAAAGAATCGCCCGGTTCAGGAGCGTATAGAGCTGATAAACGGGTTGTCTGTCCAGAAAGCCTGACGGCAGGGGCGAAATGGCCTGATAGCCGTCATAAAGTTGCGGCGGTTGATCAGGATGTAATGGCAACATCGCTAAATCACACTCTCTGTCGCCCCAATAACAGGCAGGATCGTAAATAAACGGCCCATCAGGTCCCAGCGCGCAGTTTGCTGACCATAAATCACCGTGCAACAGCGATGGCTGCGGCTGATGATTGCTCAGGCGCTGCTGGATTTGCGCAACAATCGTGTCGATATTGCCAAATTCCAGCCCTTTTTCCGCGGCCAGTTCCAGTTGCCAGCCGATACGTTGCTCGGCAAAAAAAGTGGACCAGCGACGTTGCCAGGCATTGGGTTGGGGGGTGGTAGAGATATGGTTGTCAAAATCCAGACCAAACTGGGGTTGATCGCTCCATTGATGAAGGCGTGCCAGCTGTTGTCCTAACTGAAACGCACTGTGGGCATCAAGCGGCCTCGCAGGAAGATAGTCCATTACCAGAAAAGCATAATCCCTTTCGCTACCTACTACCCACACATGAGGCACAGTGACGGTTTTACTGCGCGACAACAGCTCCAGTTGATCGGCCTCAGCGGTAAAACAGGGCAACAATTCACGCTCATCGCATTTGACAAAAAAATCGCGGCCAGCATAACGGATTTGCCATGCGGCATGAATTTCTCCGCCGGGCAGTTCGTGACGTTGTTCGATCTCACCGTCGCCAAGTTGCTCACTTAACAGTCGACTAATAGCCTGCCACATGTGTTCTCTCCCATGTTTATTGCCATATCATAACGTTAGCGCACAAATGCTCTGAAAAAACCGAACTCACGCACAATTGAAAAAGCTGCTGGCCGAATGGCACTTATTGCTTATGCGTTAACCATTCGTCAAAAGCCACAACGTCAACATCGGGGGAGACGTCGAGCACACCCTCGGCAAGACCCGTTGCCAGATCCCTGACCTCATTCTCGCTCTGAGGGGTAATAATACCAAATGTGTTTGTCCCCAGTTCATGCACCTTACCGTGTTCATCGCTGAGTGTCAGTGTGAATCCGGCGCGGGTAAGCTGGTTGTTCAGTTCATTAATTTGGGTTAGCGTCTCTTCGTGAAACCGTATCGTCACCACATAACGCTTTATATCACCTTCGCTCATTATTCACCTCGCGAGTCAGTTGAATTTTTTTAGCATAGTAGAGGGTTGTTATTTAGCGACCTGCGTTTCGTTAGCTCACGCCGGGTGACTAAATACGCCGCAGGTAATCATATATTTTTTGCGTATTTTCTCGTGAGCACAGTCGCGTGCCCTGATTAATCGTGGCGGCACTCCCGGCAGCAACGCCGTAACTAACCATTTCTTCAAGAGTGGCATTTTCTGCCATTTTTAAGGTCATTGCGCCAACCATGCTATCGCCCGCACCAACGGTGCTCTGGCTTTTAACCGGTGGGGGGACGACTTGTACGCAGTTATCACCATCGACGGCCAGTGCGCCCTGAGGACCAAGAGATACCACTACGCGCAAGGCTTTGCCACTGCGCACGATTTCTTGTGCCGCCTCCCGAACATCATCAGGTTGCGTGAGTTCCCGCTGCACTAATGCACTTAATTCCTTTTGGTTGGGTTTTACCAGTTCGATATTGCCGACAGCCAGGGCAGCAGCGAGGGCATCTCCGGAACTGTCAATAATGCAGCGGATTCGATGCTGTTGTACTGCTTTCACCAGTTGTACCAGCCGTTCAACGTTAATACCTGGAGGAAGGCTTCCGCTTATTACCAGAAGTGAGTTTTCTTCAATCTCCAGTACGCGCTCCTCAATCTGGCGAAATTCATCGTCAGTGAGCGAGGCTCCAGGCATAACAAAACGATATTGCTCACCGCTGGATTCGACGTGCACATGTAGATTCTGCCGGGTCCAGTCCGTAGTCTCAATGGCTTGTACCGGTACCTGTTCATCGGCCAGTAAATTGACCAGATGCTCTCCTGTGGCACCACCAGCCGGAAAAATAGCGGTGGCTTTACCGCCAAGGAAGGTGATGGCCCTTGCTACATTAATGCCACCGCCGCCAGGTTCGAAAACCGGCGCGCTACAGCGTAACTTTCCTTCAGGATAAATTTGCGGCGTCAGGGTCGCGCTGTCCAGAGAAGGCGCAAGCGTGAGAGTATAAATTTTAACCATGTTAATGCCTCCTTTTTATATTCCTTCAAACAAGGTCCAGTTACGGATTTCATTAAGCCTGGCATCGAACTGCCAGGAAGGGTAGGGCAACAGCATGATTTTACAAATAAATACGCTATCGGTATATCAATGCCATTGCGAACAGAAGTGCCGTTTTGGGAGCGTTCTTATTCAAAAAATCCTGCAATATTTCATTGCTATGTTAAATGAGCCTTTTTATAATTTGTTACCTTTCTCTGGATCGTTAACGTTGATCCCCACGAAAGTTTCCAGGACCGTGATGGTCTCTTATTTGGTTGTACGGACTTATTATAAATGAAGCTCTTAAAGACAGTTCCCGCCGCTATGCTGCTGGCGGGAGGCGTGTTTGCGTCAATGTATGCAACAGCCGACGATACCGTTTTTACTGTCATGGACGATCCCTCCACTGCGAAAAAACCGTTTGAAGGCAATGTTAACGCGGGCTATCTCTCTCAGTCAGGGAATACGAAAAGCTCCTCGCTTACTGCCGACTCCACCTTGACCTGGTACGGTAATACTACCGCCTGGTCTTTGTGGGGTAATGCCAGCAATACCTCATCAAATGATGAACGTTCTTCAGAGAAATACGCCGTCGGTGGACGTACCCGCTATAACCTTTCAGATGAAAACTATCTGTTTGGTCAGGGGAGCTGGTTAACGGACCGTTACAATGGCTATCAGGAGCGCGATATTTTAACTGCAGGTTATGGTCGCCAGTTCCTGAACGGGCCGGTACACAGCTTGCGTTTTGAATTCGGTCCGGGTGTGCGTTATGACGAATACACGGATGGCGGTAACGAAACGCAGCCACTGGGCTATGCATCCGGTACTTACGCGTGGCAGATGACTGATAATGCTAAATTCACGCAGGGCGTTTCTGTTTTTGGTGCTGAAGACACAACTGTTAACTCGGAAAGTGCGCTTAATGTCGCGATTAACGAGCATTTCGGTCTGAAGGTTGCTTATAATCTGACCTGGAACTCGAACCCGCCGGATACTGCGCCAGAGCATACAGACCGTCGTACCACGCTTTCACTGGGTTATAAAATGTAATATTACCGGGCCGAATAATTGCGGCCCGTTTTATCATATCTCTCCTCCGTCAGCTATTATCCCTACGCAAGTTCATCATCTCCGGCGGGTAAAAGACGGAAAGCAAAAAAAGCCATTTGAACCAATATCAAACACAGTGGTGCACACACTCTTTTTTTAATGTTACTATTCTCAGGCGGTGTGAATACCGCGCACCGATTTTCAAATTGCGTGCCAATTTAGCAATTGTTGGTTAGATGGCTTCGCAATTTACTGTTCATAAACGATTATTCTCTTTGTATGTGATCTTTCGTGTGGGTCACCACTGCAAATAAGGACATAGAATGCCTGTAATTACTCTTCCTGATGGCAGCCAACGCCAATTCGATCGCCCTGTAAGCCCCCTGGATGTTGCTCTTGATATCGGCCCCGGTCTGGCAAAAGCCTGTATCGCTGGTCGCGTTAACGGCGAACTGGTGGATGCTTCCGATCTCATTGAAAACGATGCGCAATTAGCCATTATTACTGCGAAAGATGAAGAGGGCGTGGAGATTATTCGCCACTCCTGTGCGCATCTGCTGGGCCATGCCATCAAACAACTTTGGCCTACTACTAAAATGGCGATTGGCCCGGTTATCGACAACGGCTTTTATTACGACGTTGACCTCGATCATACGCTGACCCAGGAAGATATCGACGCGCTTGAAAAGCGGATGCACGAGCTCGCCGAGAAAAACTACGATGTCATCAAGAAAAAGGTTAGCTGGCATGAAGCGCGTGAAGCGTTTGTACAGCGCGGCGAAACCTACAAAGTCTCCATTCTTGATGAAAACATTTCCCATGATGACAAGGCCGGTCTTTACCATCATGAAGAATATGTTGACATGTGCCGTGGACCGCACGTGCCAAACATGCGTTTTTGCCATCATTTTAAATTGATGAAAACGGCCGGTGCATACTGGCGTGGCGATAGCGATAACAAAATGCTTCAGCGTATTTATGGTACTGCCTGGGCAGACAAAAAAGCGCTGAATGCTTACCTGCAACGTCTGGAAGAAGCCGCCAAGCGCGATCACCGTAAGATCGGTAAACAGCTTGATCTGTACCACATGCAGGAAGAAGCGCCAGGCATGGTTTTCTGGCACAACGACGGCTGGACCATTTTCCGTGAACTGGAAACGTTCGTGCGCAGCAAGCTGAAAGAGTACCAGTATCAGGAAGTAAAAGGCCCGTTTATGATGGACCGTGTACTGTGGGAAAAAACCGGTCACTGGGACAACTATAAAGATGCAATGTTTACGACCTCTTCTGAGAACCGTGAATACTGCATCAAACCGATGAACTGCCCCGGCCACGTACAGATCTTTAATCAGGGGCTTAAATCCTATCGCGATCTGCCGCTGCGCATGGCAGAGTTTGGTAGCTGCCACCGTAACGAGCCGTCAGGTGCGTTACATGGTCTGATGCGGGTCCGTGGTTTCACCCAGGATGACGCCCATATTTTCTGTACCGAAGAACAGGTGCGTGATGAAGTCAACGCCTGCATTCGTTTAGTCTATGATATGTATAGCACCTTTGGCTTCGAGAAGATCGTCGTCAAACTTTCCACTCGTCCGGAAAAACGTATCGGCAGTGACGAGATGTGGGATCGTGCTGAGGCGGACCTGGCCGTTGCGCTGGAAGAGAACAATATCCCGTTCGAGTATCAGCTCGGTGAAGGGGCGTTCTACGGTCCGAAAATTGAATTTACATTATATGACTGCCTCGATCGTGCATGGCAGTGCGGAACAGTACAGCTGGACTTCTCTCTGCCGTCTCGTCTGAGCGCCTCTTATGTAGGTGAAAACAACGAGCGTCAGGTACCGGTAATGATTCACCGTGCTATTCTCGGGTCGCTGGAGCGCTTTATCGGCATCCTCACCGAAGAATTTGCCGGCTTCTTCCCGACATGGCTTGCACCAGTGCAGGTCGTTGTGATGAATATTACCGATTCTCAGTCCGAATATGTCAGTGAGTTAACGCAAAAACTGCAAAATGCAGGCATTCGCGTAAAAGCGGACTTGAGAAATGAGAAGATAGGCTTTAAAATCCGCGAGCACACTTTACGTCGTGTCCCTTACATGTTGGTCTGTGGCGACAAAGAGGTTGAAGCCGGCAAGGTTGCCGTGCGCACCCGTCGTGGCAAAGACTTGGGCAGCCTGGACGTAAACGAAGTTATCGAGAAGCTGCAACAAGAGATTCGCAGCCGCAGTCTTCAACAACTGGAGGAATAAGGTATTAAAGGCGGAAAACGAGTTCAAACGGCACGTCCGAATCGTATCAATGGCGAGATTCGCGCCCTGGAAGTTCGCTTAACAGGTCTTGAAGGCGAAGCTTTGGGTATTGTGAGTCTGAGAGAAGCTATCGAAAAAGCTGAAGAAGCTGGAGTAGATTTAGTTGAAATCAGCCCTAACGCCGAACCGCCAGTTTGTCGTATTATGGACTACGGCAAGTTCCTTTATGAAAAGAGTAAGTCTTCTAAGGAACAGAAGAAGAAACAGAAAGTTATCCAGGTCAAGGAAATCAAATTCCGTCCTGGCACCGATGATGGCGACTACCAGGTAAAACTCCGCAGCCTGGTTCGCTTTCTGGAAGATGGCGATAAGGCTAAAATCACGCTGCGTTTTCGCGGTCGTGAAATGGCCCACCAACAGATTGGTATGGAAGTGCTGACGCGCGTTCGTGACGATCTGAGTGAACTGGCAGTAGTCGAATCCTTCCCAACGAAGATCGAAGGCCGTCAGATGATCATGGTGCTCGCTCCTAAGAAGAAACAGTAAGGCCATCAAGTAATCTTACCTGTGGGCTTCGGTCCACAGGTGGATTCGCCTTTGTTTCGTTTATTAACAATGCGAAGTGGAAGTTATTAAAATGCCAAAAATTAAGACCGTACGCGGTGCTGCTAAGCGCTTCAAAAAAACCGGTAAAGGTGGTTTTAAGCACAAGCACGCTAACCTGCGTCACATTCTGACCAAAAAAGCTACCAAGCGTAAACGTCACCTGCGTCCGAAAGCCATGGTTTCTAAAGGCGATCTGGGCCTGGTCATCGCGTGCCTCCCGTACGCATAAGTCGTTAACCCTTTTAACTTTTTAATTAGAATAGATACAGGAGAGCACATATGGCTCGCGTAAAACGTGGTGTAGTTGCCCGTGCACGTCACAAGAAAATTTTGAAACAAGCCAAAGGCTACTACGGTGCGCGTTCACGCGTCTACCGCGTTGCCTTCCAGGCTGTTATCAAAGCTGGTCAGTATGCTTACCGTGACCGTCGTCAACGTAAGCGTCAGTTCCGTCAACTGTGGATTGCGCGTATCAACGCAGCAGCACGTCAGAACGGTATTTCTTACAGCAAATTCATCAACGGCCTGAAAAAAGCCTCTGTTGAAATCGACCGTAAGATCCTGGCTGACATCGCCGTATTCGACAAAGTAGCGTTCACCGCTCTGGTTGAAAAAGCGAAATCAGCTCTGGCATAAGCCAGACAGAAGAGGGAGCCTGGCTCCCTCTTTTTTGTTTTGATTGACATTTTTCCGCTAAGCCTTTTCAATAACGCTTTACGGCCCTGATTTACACAAGGTAACGCAAGCATGAATGCTGCTATTTTCCGCTTCTTTTTTTACTTTAGCACCTGAAACCAGGAGGCTAGCGCGTGAGAAAAGAAACGGAAAACAGCGCCAGAAAGCCTCCCAGTGGAGGCTTTTTTTGTATCTGGCGTTTATATATCGTCACATAATGAGGAAAATCATGTCACATCTCGCAGAGCTGGTTGCCAGTGCGAAGGCAGCCATTAACCAGGCGTCAGATGTTGCCGCGTTAGATAACGTACGCGTTGAATATTTGGGCAAAAAAGGGCACCTTACCCTGCAAATGACGACCCTGCGTGAACTGCCGGCAGAAGAGCGTCCTGCGGCAGGTGCAGTGATCAATGAAGCAAAGGAGCAGGTTCAGCAAGCGCTGAACGCGCGTAAAACCGATCTGGAAAGCGCCGCGCTCAATGCCCGTCTGGCTCAGGAAACGATAGATGTTTCCTTGCCGGGACGCCGTATCGAAAACGGCGGTTTACATCCGGTCACCCGCACCATCGATCGTATCGAGAGTTTCTTCGGTGAGCTGGGCTTTACCGTGGCTACCGGCCCGGAAATTGAAGACGATTATCATAATTTTGATGCTCTGAATATTCCCGGTCATCATCCGGCGCGTGCCGATCACGACACCTTCTGGTTTGATGCTACCCGTCTGCTGCGTACCCAGACCTCCGGCGTGCAGATCCGCACCATGAAAAATCAGCAGCCGCCAATCCGCATCATTGCGCCAGGCCGCGTTTACCGTAACGATTACGATCAGACCCACACCCCAATGTTCCACCAGATGGAAGGGCTGATTGTCGATACCAATATCAGCTTTACCAATCTGAAAGGTACCCTGCACGACTTCCTGCGTAATTTCTTTGAGGAAGATTTGCAGATCCGCTTCCGTCCGTCTTATTTCCCGTTCACCGAGCCGTCTGCGGAAGTTGACGTGATGGGTAAAAACGGCAAGTGGCTGGAAGTGTTGGGTTGCGGCATGGTACATCCAAACGTACTGCGTAATGTCGGTATCGACCCGGAAATTTATTCTGGTTTCGCCTTTGGCATGGGAATGGAGCGTCTGACCATGTTACGTTACGGTGTCACCGATTTGCGCGCGTTCTTCGAAAACGATTTGCGTTTCCTCAAACAGTTTAAATAAGGGCAGGATAAAAAAATGAAATTCAGTGAACTGTGGTTACGCGAATGGGTAAACCCGGCAATGGACAGCGCAGCGCTGTCCGATCAAATTACGATGGCAGGCCTTGAAGTTGACGGCGTCGAGCCAGTCGCAGGGGCCTTTAATGGCGTCGTAGTTGGGGAAGTGGTGGAATGTGGCCAACATCCGAATGCCGACAAGCTGCGTGTAACGAAAGTCAACGTGGGTGGAGAACGCCTGCTGGATATCGTCTGCGGTGCGCCAAACTGCCGTCAGGGACTGAAAGTAGCGGTAGCGACTATCGGCGCAGTACTGCCGGGCGATTTTAAAATTAAAGCCGCTAAACTGCGTGGTGAGCCGTCAGAAGGCATGCTGTGTTCTTTCTCCGAGCTGGGGATTTCCGACGATCACAGCGGTATTATTGAACTGCCAGCCGATGCGCCTGTTGGCACGGACATTCGTGAGTATCTTAAGCTTGACGATAACACCATTGAAATCAGCGTTACCCCGAACCGCGCCGACTGTTTAGGCATCATCGGCGTGGCACGCGATGTCGCCGTGCTGAACCAGTCACCGCTGGTCGAGCCGGAAATTACTCCCGTCGCGGCGACCATCGACGATGTCCTGCCAATTACCGTTGAAGCCCCTGACGCTTGCCCGCGTTACCTGGGCCGGGTGATCAAAGGTATTAATGTTGGCGCGCCGACACCACTGTGGATGCGTGAAAAGCTGCGTCGCTGCGGCATTCGATCCATTGACGCGGTGGTAGATGTAACCAACTACGTCCTGCTTGAGCTGGGCCAGCCGATGCACGCGTTTGACAAAGATCGCATCGAAGGCGGCATCGTCGTGCGCATGGCGAAAGAGGGTGAAACCCTGGTTCTGCTTGATGGCAATGAAGCAAAACTTAGCAGCGACACCCTGGTGATTGCCGATCGCCAGAAAGCGCTGGCAATGGGCGGGATCTTTGGCGGCGAGCATTCTGGCGTCAACGGTGAAACGCAAAACGTCCTGCTGGAATGTGCCTTCTTCAACCCGCTGTCCATTACTGGCCGTGCTCGCCGTCATGGCCTGCATACCGATGCGTCCCATCGCTATGAGCGCGGCGTCGATCCTGCGTTACAATATAAAGCGATGGAACGCGCCACGCGCCTGCTGCTGGACATCTGCGGTGGTGAGGCTGGTCCGGTTATTGACGTCACGCATGAGGCCGCGCTGCCAACACGCGCAACCATCACTCTGCGTCGCAGCAAACTGGATCGTCTGATCGGTCATCCTGTTGCTGATGAGCAGGTTAGCGATATCCTGCGTCGCCTGGGTTGTGATGTCACCGAAGGTCAGGATGAATGGAAAGCTGTCGCCCCGAGCTGGCGTTTCGACATGGAAATCGAAGAAGATCTGGTCGAAGAAGTGGCCCGTATCTACGGCTATAACAATATTCCGGATGCGCCTGTGCAGGCGGGCCTGATCATGGGCCACCATCGTGAAGCGAATCTGTCGCTCAAGCGCGTAAAAACACTGCTTAACGATAAAGGCTATCAGGAAGTCATCACCTACAGCTTTGTCGATCCTAAGCTGCAACAGCTGATTCATCCGGCACAGGACGCGTTGATCCTGCCAAGCCCGATTTCCAGCGAGATGTCAGCCATGCGTCTGTCCTTGTGGACGGGGCTGCTGGGCACGGTGGTATATAACCAGAACCGCCAGCAAAACCGGGTGCGGATTTTTGAATCAGGTTTGCGCTTTGTCCCGGATACGCAGGCGGATTTAGGCATTCGTCAGGATCTTATGCTGGCGGGCGTCATCTGTGGCAACCGTCATGATGAGCACTGGAATCTGGCAAAAGAGAGCGTTGATTTCTATGATTTGAAAGGCGATCTGGAATCTATTCTGGATTTGACTGGCAAGCTTGCCGACATTCGGTTTAAAGCGGAAGCTAATCCTGCGTTGCATCCTGGCCAGTCGGCAGCGATTTATCTGAAAGATGAACGTATTGGTTTCATTGGTGTTGTTCACCCAGAACTGGAACGTAAACTGGATTTGAATGGTCGCACGCTGGTGTTTGAACTGGAGTGGAACACGCTTGCAGACCGCGTGGTACCTCAGGCGCAGGAGATTTCTCGCTTCCCGGCAAACCGCCGCGACATCGCTGTGGTCGTGGCTGAAAATGTCGCTGCAGCAGAAGTTTTGGCAGAATGTAAGAAAGTTGGCGTAAATCAGGTAGTTGGCGTAAACTTGTTTGATGTGTACCGCGGTAAGGGCGTAGCGGAGGGTTACAAGAGCCTCGCTATTAGCCTCATCCTTCAGGATACCAGCCGTACACTCGAAGAAGAGGAGATTGCCGCTACCGTTGCCAGATGCGTAGAGGCACTGAAAGAGCGATTCCAGGCATCATTGAGGGATTGAACCTATGGCGCTTACAAAAGCTGAAATGTCAGAATATCTGTTTGATAAGCTGGGGCTTAGCAAACGGGATGCCAAAGAGCTGGTTGAGCTGTTTTTCGAAGAGATCCGTCGCGCTCTGGAAAATGGTGAGCAGGTTAAACTGTCCGGTTTTGGTAACTTTGATTTGCGTGATAAAAATCAACGCCCGGGACGTAACCCGAAAACGGGTGAAGATATTCCCATTACAGCCCGGCGCGTGGTGACCTTCAGACCCGGACAGAAGTTAAAAAGCCGTGTCGAAAACGCTTCGCCCAAAGCAGAGTAATCTGAACTAACTAAAAAGGCCGCTTTTGCGGCCTTTTTTCTTGCCACAAGTCTGGCTGGCGAAGTATTTCTATTCATTGAAAAATCCCGTATATTTCAGCGGATTCTTCTCCACGGGCGTGGGGAATTTATTAGCAGAAACCGCTACAACTGCCCGGTGTCAAGGAGGCGTACACATGCTGGTCTGGGAACAACGACAACAGCGACGCAACCGATATTGGCTTAGTGGTCTTTTTCTGACGCTGGTGTTGGTCATGCTATTTGGTATTTGCGCAGGTGAGCAGTGGATCGGCCCCGCCTCATGGAACTCTGCGCAAGGACACCTTTTCGTCTGGCAAATACGATTACCCCGCACGCTGGCGGTGATGCTGGTCGGCGCATCACTGGCGCTGTGTGGCGCGATTATGCAGGCGCTTTTTGATAACCCGCTTGCTGAGCCAGGATTATTAGGCGTCTCAAACGGTGCGGGTGTCGGGCTTATTGCTGCCGTATTAGCTGGGCAGGGCAGATTACCCCAATGGTCGCTGGGGCTATGTGCCATTGCCGGGGCGCTCACCATCACGCTTATTCTGCTGCGATTTGCCAGATGTCATCTTTCAACAAGCCGCTTATTGCTCGCGGGCGTCGCGCTGGGCATTATTTGTAGTGCTTTTATGACCTGGGCTATCTACTTTTCCACCTCATTCGATTTGCGTCAGTTAATGTACTGGATGATGGGCGGCTTTGGCGGTGTGGACTGGCAGCAGGTCTGGCTAATGACAGCATTGCTACCAGTAATGATATGGGTCTGCTTTCAGTCGTCGGCGCTGAATTTGCTGGCGCTGGGGGAAACGTCTGCTCGCCAGCTTGGATTGCCAATGGGACTATGGCGCAATTTGCTGGTAGTGGCGACCGGCTGGATGACAGGAATTAGTGTGGCCCTGGCGGGGGCGATTGGTTTTATTGGGCTGGTTATTCCGCATATCCTGCGCCTGTGTGGCCTGTCCGATCACCGCGTCCTGTTGCCAGCCAGCGCTCTGGCCGGGGCGATCGCATTATTGATTGCCGATATTATTGCCCGCCTGGCACTGGCTTCTGCTGAATTACCCGTGGGTGTGGTTACCGCAACATTAGGCGCACCTGTTTTTATCTGGCTATTATTAAAGGCCGGGCGATAAGACCCGTAAATTGACTAAGGGGACGCTATGCAACACGATATTCTGACTACCGGTGTGACGACCATAGATGGCGAAAACACCACGCTTGAGCACTATAAAGGGGATGTTCTGCTCATCGTCAACGTCGCATCGAAATGCGGCCTTACGCCACAGTATGAAGGGCTGGAAAATATTCACAAAGCCTGGGCTGATGCGGGATTTAAGGTGTTAGGTTTCCCCTGCAACCAATTTTTGGGGCAGGAGCCAGGCAGTGAAGAGGAAATCAAAACCTTTTGTAGCACCACCTACGGCGTGACGTTCCCATTATTCAGCAAGATCGACGTCAATGGTGAAAACCGTCATCCGCTGTATAAAAAACTTATCGCGGCGGCACCCACAGCCGTTGCTCCTGAAAGTAGCGGCTTTTACGAACGTATGGCAAGTAAAGGTCGGGCACCGCTTTATCCTGATGATATTTTGTGGAATTTTGAGAAATTCCTTATCGGACGGGATGGACAGGTCGTTCAGCGTTTCTCACCCGATATGCAGCCAGAAGATCCTATTCTGATGGAAGCTATCAAACTGGCTTTAGCAAAATAATGCCGACGCTGCTGCAAATGCGCAATGTCGAGGAGGACGGGCGCTTAGGCCCGCTCTCTGCCGAAGTTAAGTCCGGCGAGGTTATTCACCTTGTCGGTCCTAACGGCGCGGGTAAGAGCACGTTATTGAGCCGTTTAGCCGGCCTTACCGGAGGTAAGGGAACAATTCTCTTCAACGATCGCCCCCTGATGCAATGGTCCGCTACGGTACTGGCGCGTCACCGTGCTTTTTTGACCCAGCAGCAAACGCCCCCTTTTGCTATGCCTGTGTGGCACTATCTGAAACTGCATCAGACGGGTCAGGCGCACGAGGAAATACTGGAGGCGTTTGCCGGCAAACTCGACCTGAGCGATAAGCTGGGGCGTCAACTCAATCAGCTATCAGGCGGTGAATGGCAGCGCGTGAGACTGTGCGCGGTCATTTTGCAAATCCATCCCGCCAGCAATCCGCAAGGACAGCTATTATTACTTGATGAACCCATGAACAGCCTTGATGTTGCTCAGCAGGCAGGGCTTGACGCTGTGCTCAGAGAACTTAGTGAGGCCGGGATTGCCATTGTGATGAGCAGTCACGATCTTAATCATACGTTACGCCACGCGCACAGGGTCTGGTTACTGCGCGGCGGAAAAATGATTGCGTGCGCCACGGCAGATAAAGCGCTCACGCCTGTACGGCTTGCTGCCGCCTATGGCATGCCGTTTCGTCGTCTGGAGGTGGAGGGACACAATATCCTGCTTACCGGCGGGTAGCACGAATGGTCTCTTGCCAGCCAGATAATTACCAGGGTAAATTATTCCGTCATCTAAAAGCGTAGAAGGATCGCACGGACATGCGTTGCTGGTTTATTTTATTCACGGCACTCCTTTTAGCCGGTTGTAGTTCGCATCGGGCACCGCCGCCAAATCCGCGACTGGCAGACTCTATTGTCGTCATCGCGAACCTTAATGAACAACTTCACGACTGGCGCGGCACACCTTATCGTTATGGGGGGATGAGCCATCGAGGGGTCGACTGCTCGGGTTTTGTCCTGATGACGTTCCGCGATAAATTCGCGCTCAAGCTACCGCGAGAAACGCGTCAGCAGGCGAGGATAGGGACTGAGATCGACAAAGACGATCTCCTCCCGGGCGATCTGGTATTTTTCAAAACAGGGTCCGGTGAAAGCGGCCTGCATGTCGGCATTTACGATACCGACAATACGTTTATTCATGCCTCTACCAGCCGGGGTGTGATGCGCTCTTCGCTGGATAACGTTTATTGGAGTAAGAACTTCTGGCAGGCCCGCCGCATTTAACAGGTCACCCTGTTAAATGCGCCTCCCCGCAATAAAAGATGATTTAACGCAAACTTCTGAAATAGTTCTGAACGTATTATCTGCGTTCCGGTTACAGAAACGTTTGTTAATCTGCAACATTCTGGATTAAACCTTCTTTCATCCCTGGTTTATAAAAGCCTGCTCATCATGACGATCTTTTTACGAAAAGAGAGTCTGCTAAGTAATGACTCAGCGAATGTTTCATTAGAAGGCCGCGCTTAAATCAGAGATTTCTGCCGGTGGCTGTAATTGTGTTACTTACCCAATATAGATTACACTGAGTCTCTGAGGGTAGGGAAAATCCGTAATGAAAATGGACAATATGCAATACTCTTCATTAAAAGCCATGTGGCTGAACTACTTAACTTATCATTTTAAAAAGCTTGTTCACGCCCTTAATGAGGGGTTAGTGCAATGATAGTTTCTCTGGATAACGATTATCGTTCAGATTTATTATTTCTGCCTGCCAGAAATGGTAGTGGAGAATTGGCAGGGCTGGAAGTTATCGCAACGTTCTCTGCCGACAGAGCGGATGTGCGGTTTCCCGTTGAACTGCTTACCCACCATCTCAGTAGTGAGCAAGAGCTTTGTCTTTTCCGGGAAAAACTGGAGTTACTGGCAACCTGCCAGATATTTTTTATTCAACAGCATTTATTAGCCTGGATTGCTATTACTCCAGTCATTGTTGACGCCCTACTAACAGATGCCGAATTTGCCTCCCTTATTGAACGATTTCCTTTTCTGGAATTGACGTTAAATGAGAATTATCCAGGGCTGGATTCATTAACAGAGACGCATCCGCTGGTGGCGTTATCTAAGCGCTATCCATTGGTACTTGCCAATTTTGGCGCGGGCGATACGAACATGAATGCTGTATTCAGCGGCCTATTTAAACGTGTCGCGCTTGATAAGAATTTTGTTCAGCGGCAATTATCCGGTATCGCGTTTGAGCCCTTTATGCGTGCCCTATTTGCGCAGATTAGCCCGTTCTGTGAATCCGTAATGATCGCAGGAATAGATAGCGAAGAAATGCGCCAGCATGCCACTGCATTTCCGTTTAGTGCTATGCAGGGGGCATTGTGGCCAATGGTTAACAAAGCGCAGGTCACGTCGCTGGTGCAGTGATAACCCTGCAGATTCTCCGTGTTTAGTCCCGCCGCAACACACTACACTTACAGACAGGAGGATCTATGAACCTGTCTTTTATCAACAGCTGGCGCGATGAACTGCCAGATTTTTATACGGCGCTGTCCCCAACGCCACTGCACAATGCCCGTTTACTCTGGCGCAACGACTCTCTGGCAGAACAACTGGGTATTACGGAGAATTTATTTAGTCCGGCTCAGGGCGCTGGTGTCTGGGGAGGAGAAATACTGTTACCCGGTATGTCTCCTCTCGCTCAGGTATATAGCGGACATCAGTTTGGCGTCTGGGCCGGGCAACTTGGTGACGGTCGCGGGATTTTACTCGGTGAGCAGCAGTTAGCAGACGGGCGAAAGTTTGACTGGCATCTGAAAGGGGCCGGGAAAACGCCTTATTCCCGTATGGGCGATGGACGAGCAGTTCTGCGCTCGGTCATTCGTGAAAGTCTTGCGTCAGAAGCCATGCACTGGCTGGGTATTCCTACCACCCGTGCGCTTTCAATCGTGACCAGCGATACCCCGGTACAACGTGAAACCACCGAGCAAGGTGCGATGCTGATGCGCATTGCCGAAAGTCACGTTCGTTTCGGCCATTTTGAGCATTTCTACTATCGCCGGGAGCCAGAAAAGGTACGCGAACTCGCCGACTATGTTATCCGTCATCACTGGGCGCACTTGCAGGATGAGTCGGAAAAATATGCGTTGTGGTTTCGCGACGTGGTTGAACGCACGGCAGTGATGATTGCCCGCTGGCAGAGCGTCGGCTTCGCCCACGGGGTCATGAATACCGACAATATGTCGATTCTTGGCCTGACCATTGACTATGGTCCCTACGGCTTTCTGGATGATTATCAACCCGGTTTTATTTGTAATCATTCCGATTATCAGGGCCGTTATCGTTTTGATAATCAGCCAGCGGTCGGGTTATGGAACCTGCAACGTCTGGCGCAAACACTGTCTGTGCTCATGGATGTTGATACGCTAAATACTACGCTCGATCATTACCAACATACCTTGTTAACCCAGTATGGCCAGGCGATGCGACAAAAGCTGGGATTCCTTACGCAACAAAAAGCCGATAATGAATTATTGAATGCGTTTTTTGCGCTGATGGCACGTGAAGGGAGCGACTATACGCGCACGTTTCGCCTGCTGAGTCGGACGGAACAGTCTAATGCCGCTACGCCGCTGCGTGATGAGTTTATCGATCGCGGTGCGTTTGATGCCTGGTTTGCCCGCTATCGCGAACGTTTACAGATGGAACACATTGACGATAGCCAGCGTCAACAGGCTATGCAGGAGGTTAATCCTGCTGTTGTGCTACGCAACTGGCTGGCCCAGCGTGCTATTGAACAGGCAGAGCAGGGGGATGTGACGGAACTTGAACGGCTGCATGCCGTGCTACGGGAGCCTTTCCGCGAGAGAAATGATGACTACTCCCGTCGCCCACCTGACTGGGGCAAGCGACTTGAGGTCAGTTGCTCAAGTTGAAGCGTCTCACTTCGTCAGGATGAGTTTACCCGCCTGAGTTTGACGCAGAAGATACTGTTGGCCATCATGTTCGATGACGACGCGGCCTTCGCTGCCCAGTAATGTATCACTGTCGATACGCCGATCGTCTGGCTCCGGGTGCGGGGGGCGTGGTTTGCAGGTGTCCGGAAGATCTGTTGGTTGCATAGCCTAATTATACAGAATGATTATCAATTGCTTAGTGATAATCATTATCATAAATGTTGCGTCAGGCATCAAGCATTATTGTTGCAACAGGTATAACGCCAGCGCGTGTGCGAAAGCGTTATATTGGCAGGTTAAAAACGCGTATCGACCGCGTCAGCCAGTTTTTCCAGCAGACGCTCGCTGTCTTCCCAGCTCAGGCACGGATCGGTGATCGACTGGCCATAAATGAGGGGCTGGGCGGCGATAATCTTTTGCGAGCCTTCACGCAGGAAACTTTCTGCCATGATCCCGGCGATGGCGGTTGAGCCATTGCGAATCTGTTGACAGATGTCATCGCAAACCTCCAGTTGCCGGCGGTGCTGTTTTTGACAGTTACCATGGCTGAAGTCGACCACCAGATGCTCGGGTAAATCAAACTCATGCAGTGTATCGCAGGCGGCGGCAATATCCTCCGCCTGGTAATTAGGTTTCTTACCGCCACGCATGATGATGTGGCCATAAGGATTGCCTTGAGTCTGGTAAACGGTCATCTGACCATTTTTATCCGGCGAAAGAAACATATGGCTGGCACGGGCTGCACGAATGGCATCAACAGCGATACGCGTATTACCATCGGTGCCGTTTTTAAAACCCACCGGACAGGAAAGGGCGGAAGCCATCTCGCGGTGGATCTGGCTCTCGGTCGTTCGTGCACCAATGGCTCCCCAGCTTATCAGGTCGGCGATAAACTGACCGGTCACCATATCCAGGAACTCAGTTGCCGTAGGCACGCCCAGTTGGTTAACCTGGAGTAAAAGCTTACGCGCCAGCTCAAGGCCATAATTAACGCGGTAGCTGCCGTTCAAATCCGGATCGGAAATCAGTCCTTTCCAGCCTACGACTGTGCGCGGTTTTTCAAAATAAGTGCGCATCACGATTTCAAGGCGCGACTGGTATTTCTCGCGTACGGGTTGCAGTCGGCGTGCGTAATCCAGCGCCGCATCCAGATCGTGAATGGAACACGGACCAATGACCACCAACAATCGGCGATCTTCTCCGTTAAGGATTTTTTCAATACCACGTCGTGAGGTGGTGACATGTTCCGCGACGCCAGGCGTGACGGGATAACGTAACGCCAGTTCAGCAGGTGTCACGAGGCTGTCGATCTGCGCGGTACGCAGTTCATCTGTCTTATTCATCAGGTGTCTCAAAATTTTTTACTTACCCGACATCAGCGCCGGAAAGTGATGCGCATCACGATAAACCAATCCCATACGATTTCAAGTACGGCGGGATTATCTCAAGAGACAAAGAATAACAGCATTTCATGAATCATTGAACTAGTTTGATAGTACGGTCAGGGCATCTTTTGAATAAGGCCAAACCATAACGCATTGAAAAGATAATTCAGTGAGTCTGCTTCAATAAGTCGTGCTAATGGATGCGGGGTAGATTTGTACCAGAAAGGCAGAACTAATGGACAGCGCAACGACAGTGGAGATGGATGGCTACCCGTGATGGCAATGACGGTTTGGTTCATCTGCAGTAAAAGGTCGGCCGCATAAAGGCATAGCGGATTGTTGCCCGTGCGAGAGAGAATGATGGAAAGATTATCTGCGGTTATATTATTGATATGATCGTCTTCAACATAATGAAACGTCTGAACTGTTTTACCCGTAGTGGAGAGTTTACGTGCCGCAATATGCGCATAGGGTAAATTGTTGCCTGTAGCATAGATATCAATGTTGTTCGTTTGACGTAATGCATCTAGCGATAGCCTGAAATTTTCAGCACATGCCTGTAAAAGCCTGCTATTTTGCTGGTCGATTGTATTCCTTAATGTTTGAGAAAATGCCTCTGGAGTCATTTCCGGAACGGCAAAATTCTCAAGAAAGCTATCACAATCCAGACAGCGATTTTTAAGATCGGCCACCGCATTCAGTTTAAAGTCAGCAAAGCCTTTATAACCTAATTTACGACCCAGACGATTGAGCGTGGCGGCACTCGTCCATGTTAATTGTGCAAGTTGTTCGGCAGAATGATTTGCAATAGCCTGGGGATGCTGATGCAGATAGTCAAGGATTCGTTTTTCCTGCGGCGTAAAGTGAAGGGGCGAGGATGTTGTCGAATTCATTTTATCTCTCCGGGAGATGAAAGAACCTTTCATTTTCACGGCCAGTATGATTCTCATAAATGAAAAGTTCAACCTTTATTCCTCGCTGACTTGATTTGGTTAAGAAAGCGGGTTTATAAGAGTTGCACAGGTTCTGAGATTTTTATCATGTATCCACTCTACATTAATGGGTTACTTCAGACAATGGATTAGTAGAATGAATAAAAAGAAAATTTCAATAGAAAAAGTATCTGACTATATTATCAACGTAGTCGCCAGCCCTATGATTCGGTTAGGTGAATATCCGGCGGTATGTTCAGTACGTGATGGACTTGTGGCAACCGTGCCGTTTGTTATTCTTGGCAGTTTATTGTTGTTACTGGCTATGTTAGGACAGGACAATACGTTCAGCACACATGCATTATTGCCGATTATTACACCGTACTCCGCAAAAATGATTTTGTTTTTTCAGTTAACTATGGGATTTGTTGCATTGTATGCTGCTGTAGCCATAGGTATTATTTACGCAGGCTTTTTATCTGTTGATCGCATCAGTGCCGCGTTACTGTCGCTGGCATCGTTCATACTCTTTAATATTGATAATATAGAGCATGGCATGAACGTTTCCGGTTTTTCCGCTGGCGGGTTGTTCACTGCGATTACCAGCTCACTGCTAAGTATTCGTTGTTATCATTTTTTTGTACAGCGGAATATTGTGATAAAAATGCCGGAAGGGGTTCCGCCAAATGTGATTAATGCGTTTGTAGCGTTAATTCCATATACTGTGATATTAACTGCCTTCTGGCTAATTCGCTCATGTTTCAATTTCGATTTCAATCAGTTTTTAAACGCTTTTTTAATCCCCTTTGTCAATGCCTCGGACAATATTGTTGTTTATACGGTCATTAAATTTATCACGCTAATGCTATGGGGAGTGGGGATGCATGGCGATAATATGCTTTCTCCGGTCGTATCTCCAATGCTGCTGCAGTGGGTGGGTGAAAATGCAAAAGCAGTAGCGGAGGGTGTCGCCCTGACTGAACTGCCTCATATTTGGACAACGGTTGTCGATCGTCTTAGTATGTGGCCTGCAGCGGTATGGAGCGTCTTGTTCCTGATGTGGCGTTCGCCGCTTAAGCACGCGCGTCAACTGGCAATGATGGCGACGCCCGCTTCAGTATTCACCATTGTTGAACCAATTGTTTTTGGTTTACCGCTGGTCCTCAATCCTTATCTCTTTGTCCCGTTCATCCTTTCAGGAACGGTGGGTTCATTAGTGACTTATGCTTTCTTTGACCTGCATTTAATTAACCGGGTATTTGTTGAACTTCCCTGGGCAACGCCCCCTTTTATTTCTGGCTATATCGCTACTGGTGGTGACTGGATGGGGGTTGTGGTCGTTATTATTAACTTTTGCCTTGGCACTTTGATCTACTATCCGTTCTGGAAGGCCTGGGAAAAATCACAGCTCAACACTAACTGAATGAGGATGTTTCAATGTTGAAAATAGCTTTTGTTGGCTATGGAAATAGCGTGCGCAATTATCATCTCCCTTATCTTGTTAACGTAAATGAAATTGTTGTGAAAAAAATATTTCGGCGGGAGCAGGATCGTATTAATGATATGAAGGCTGAAGCCTGGTATCCTGATGTCGAGTTTACTTCACAGATAAAAAATATTTATTTAGATGATGAAATTGAGTTGATTGTAGTAAATACGCACGTCGATACTCATGCCGAATATGCAATAGGAGCATTAAAGCATGGAAAAAATGTCCTCGTGGAAAAACCTTTTGCGCACAATGCTGAAGAAGCACGTCGTATTTTCGCCCTGGCAGAGGAAAAAGGTCTCATTGTCATGGCGAATCAAAATCGCCGCTATGATGGCGATTTTTTAACACTGAAGAAAGTCATTGATAGTGGGAAGTTAGGTAACATCGTTGAAATACAATCACACTATGACTATTTTAATCCTGTGGCCGTTAAGCCCGGATTTGGTATGCTTTATGGTTTAGCCGTGCATACGTTAGATCAAATGTGGTCTATATTCGGCCAGCCGGATCGGGTGGTATATGATGTACGCAGTTTTTATTATCCGGGAGAAGGTGATGACTTTGTCGATATAGATTTATTTTATGGCGGCACCAAAGTAACCATTAAATGTAGTCAGTTCGTTAAAAAAGAGTTCCCAAAATTTGTGGTCCATGGAGATAAGGGAAGCTTTATAAAATACAGTAGCGGGCATCAGGTAAAAAATCCACATGGGCCAACGGTAGTCAATTTTAGCCCAGAAGAAGAAAAACAATGGGGCGAGCTTTATTATCGCGACGAGCATGGGCAGGATCGCCTGGAGAAGGTGCCTTCAGAAGTCACGGATTATGGACTGTTGTATCGCGCACTTTACCAGTCTATTCGCACGGGTGCGGCTAAGCCAGTTAGAGATGACGAGGTTCTGGGCGTGATGCAATTACTGGAACAGGGCGTGGCCCACGCGCGAAGTCAAAAAGCGGAGGCATAACATGCGTATTGGTACCATCGGTAGCGGAGCAATTACCGCCCAATTTATCTCTGCAGTTCAGGCGACACCCGGCATGGAAATTACGGCCGTGTATTCCCGCCAAAAAAGCCGGGCCGAAGCATTTGCTGCCCAGACCGGTGTGAAAAGCGCCTATGACAACTTGCTGGACCTTGTGTCAGATGATGACATCGAGGTCGTTTACGTCGCTTCTCCTAATAGTATGCACTATAACCACTGCAAACAGGCGCTGGAGGCAGGTAAACATGTTATTTGTGAAAAACCATTTACCTCAACTGCGCTGCAGTTAAGCGAGCTTATTACCCTGGCAAAAGAGCACAACCTGATGTTGTTCGAGGCGATATCTGTAATTTATATGCCTAATTTTGCACTTATAAAGCAGTACTTGCCGGTACTGGGACGAATTCGCATGGTACAGTGCAATTACAGCCAATATTCATCTAAATATCCTGCTTTTCTCGAAAAGCGCCTGCCCAACGTTTTTAATCCTGCCTTTTCTGGCGGTGCGCTGATGGATATCAATGTATATAATTTGCATTTCCTGTGCGAACTTTTTGGCGAGCCACAACAGGTACATTATCTGGCGAATAGATGTGAGGGTATCGATACTTCCGGGATTGTTACTGCGCAATATGCCGACTTCGTCGCCGTCTGCAGCGGCGCGAAAGACTCATTTAGCCTTAACTTTGCGCAAATTCAGGGTGAAAAGGGCTATCTTAATGTGACGGGTGGAATTAATGGTTGTGCGCAAATTCACCTGCAAACCGCTCAGGAAACCACCATACTCAATGCCCAGTTACCGCTAAACAGATTGTTGCCCGAAGTGCAGGCATTAAAGGACATGCTGATACAGAAAGATTATGCGCGTTGCCATTCCCGGCTGGAGCAAAGTTTGCGTGTAATGAGATTACTGGATGCCGCGCGCTCATCAGCAGGAATTCATTTTCCTGCCGATTCGCTAAGCTGAAGCGTTAAAGATAAGAGGTTAGTACATTCGGCGGCTTAATCCCATAATATCAAGGATCTTAGTCGCCATTTCTTCTACTGAAAAGTTAGTACTATTAAGGAAAGGGATTTGGTGTTTGCGATAAAGCGCTTCTACCTCGGCCACTTCCATTCGGCACTGACGCATTGAGGCGTAGCGGCTATTTTCCCGGCGTTCTTCACGAATTGCCGCCAGCCGCTCGGGGTGGATGGTTAAGCCAAACAGCTTAGGCTGTAGAGGTTTTAGCGCTGCTGGCAACGTGAGATTATCCATATCATCAGCAATAAAAGGGTAGTTGGCTGCGCGGACCCCAAACTGCATTGCCAGATACAGACTGGTTGGCGTTTTACCACAGCGCGAGACGCCAAGCAGGATGACCTGCGCCTGATCAAGATTACGTAACGAAATACCATCATCATGGGCCAGCGTATAATCAATGGCGGCAATACGCGCATCATATTTGGTCAGATTGCCCGGCGTCAGGCCGTGCGTGCGATGAGCGATTGGCGTAGGATCGAGTTTTAACTCCTCCTGCAGCGGCGCGACCAGCGCCTGAACAATATCCTGGCAAAAACCTTCGCTCTGTAAAATTATCTGCCGGATCTCAGGGATCACAATCGAATAGAACACCAGTGGACGAATGCCCGTTTGTTGAAAAATGGCATCAATTTGATCTTTCACAACCCGGGCGCGACTTTCACTTTCCACAAAGGGCAGCGTAATACTGTTTATTGCGACCGGAAACTGTGACATCACAGCATGCCCCAACACTTCAGCGGTGATGGCGGTACCATCAGAAATATAAAAAACGTGGCGGTCTACAGAATTATCCATTTTGTTGATCTCGTTTATTTTGTCTGGTCATAGGATGGATGAAATAAGTTAAACACATTGCTGCCATTTTTGTCTTTGATTTAGAAAATGAAATGGCGTTTTTATTTTTTATGAAATGTCAGGTTCAATTTAGTTGTAAGCAATATACCGGTGGTCTGCAGGGGAATCTATCTGAATCATAGAGTTAGCAAGGGCGGGTAAACTCTCCTAAAATTAAAAAAATCCGCTTGCTTGAACGATTCACCGTTTTTTTTAACGAGATAATTATGTCAGGATAAATGACGAATCAGTTGATTCTTATCTCTCGCACATAAATCACAAAAGGATTGATCGATGTCCAACAATGGCTCGTCACCGCTGGTGCTTTGGTATAACCAACTCGGCATGAATGATGTAGACAGAGTCGGGGGCAAAAATGCCTCCCTGGGAGAAATGATTACTAACCTGGCATCCGTGGGTGTTGCCGTACCCAACGGATTTGCCACGACCGCTGATGCGTTTAATCAGTTTCTTGATCAAAGCGGTGTCAACCAGCGTATTTATCAACTGCTGGATGAAACTGACATTGATGATGTCTCCGAACTGGCGAAAGCCGGGGCGCAGATCCGCCAGTGGATTGTCGATACGCCATTCCAGGGTGAGCTGGAACACGCTATCCGGGAGGCTTACGATCAGCTTTCATCTGATGACAGCGAAGCTTCGTTTGCCGTACGTTCATCGGCAACGGCGGAGGATATGCCAGATGCCTCTTTTGCCGGGCAGCAGGAAACCTTTCTTAACGTGCAGGGCTATGACGCCGTGCTGGTAGCGGTAAAACACGTTTTTGCCTCGCTATTTAACGACCGTGCAATCTCATACCGGGTGCATCAGGGATACGATCACCGCGGTGTGGCGCTGTCTGCTGGTGTTCAGCGCATGGTACGTTCCGATCTGGCATCGTCAGGCGTCATGTTCTCCATTGACACCGAATCCGGCTTCGACCAGGTCGTCTTTATTACCTCAGCGTGGGGCCTGGGGGAAATGGTGGTACAGGGTGCGGTTAACCCGGATGAATTCTATGTGCATAAACCCACTCTGGAGGCCGGCCGACCGGCGATCGTGCGCCGCACCATGGGGTCAAAAAAAATCCGCATGGTTTACGCGCCGAGTCAGGAACATGGTAAGCAGGTTGATATTGAAGATGTGCCGCAGCAACAGCGCGATGTGTTTTCTTTGACCAATGACGAAGTACAGGCACTGGCGCAACAAGCGGTGCAAATTGAGAAGCATTATGGCCGGCCTATGGATATCGAGTGGGCGAAGGATGGCCATACCGGTAAATTATTTATTGTTCAGGCGCGTCCGGAAACCGTGCGTTCTCGTGGACAGGTGATGGAGCGCTACACACTGCACGCGCAGGGTAAAATCATTGCTGAAGGCCGGGCCATTGGTCATCGCATTGGCGCGGGTCCGGTAAAGGTTATTCATGATATCAGCGAAATGAACCGTATTCAGCCGGGCGACGTGCTGGTCACCGACATGACCGATCCTGATTGGGAGCCGATCATGAAAAAAGCGGCCGCCATTGTCACTAACCGGGGGGGACGGACCTGTCACGCGGCAATTATTGCCCGTGAGCTGGGGATACCTGCGGTAGTCGGTTGCGGTGATGCGACTGAGCGAATGCAGGATGACGATGACGTAACCGTCTCCTGTGCCGAAGGCGATACTGGCTACGTTTACGCCGAAAAACTTGAGTTCAGCGTGAAAAGTTCCAGTGTGGATAAAATGCCTGACCTGCCGCTGAAGATTATGATGAACGTCGGCAATCCGGATCGCGCCTTTGACTTTGCTTGCCTGCCTAATGAAGGCGTTGGACTGGCGCGGCTGGAGTTTATTATTAACCGCATGATCGGCGTCCATCCGCGTGCGTTGCTCGAATTCGACGACCAGGACGTTAAGCTACAAAACGAAATTCGCGAACTGATTAAGGGCTATGACTCGCCGAAGGAGTTTTATGTCGGGCGTCTGGCGGAGGGAATAGCCACCCTCGGCGCGGCCTTCTGGCCGAAACGGGTGATTGTGCGCCTGTCCGATTTTAAATCGAATGAATACGCAAATTTGGTCGGCGGTGAGCGTTACGAGCCGGAAGAAGAAAACCCGATGCTGGGCTTCCGTGGCGCGGGCCGTTACGTTTCAGACAGTTTCCGTGACTGTTTTGCCCTTGAGTGCGATGCGGTGAAACGTGTGCGCAATGAGATGGGGCTAACCAACGTTGAAATCATGGTTCCCTTTGTACGGACCGTGGAGCAGGCGAAAGCGGTGGTTGAGGAGCTGGCGCGTCAGGGGCTGAAGCGCGGTGAGCAGGGGTTAAAAATCATCATGATGTGCGAGATCCCGTCCAATGCCCTGCTGGCTGAGCAGTTCCTCGAACATTTTGATGGCTTCTCGATTGGTTCTAACGATATGACTCAGCTGGCGCTGGGACTGGATCGCGACTCCGGCGTCGTTTCTGAACTGTTTGACGAACGTAATGAGGCGGTAAAAGCGCTGTTGTCGATGGCAATCCGCGCCGCGAAGAAGCAGGGGAAATATGTCGGTATTTGTGGTCAGGGTCCCTCCGACCACGAAGATTTTGCCGCATGGCTGATGGAAGAGGGCATTGACAGCTTGTCTCTTAACCCGGACACCGTGGTACAAACCTGGCTGAGTCTTGCAGAGCTAAACAAATAAGTAGAAGAAAATCATGTTAATCCCTGGCAGAAATGCCGGGGATTTTTTTATTATAAATAATAACGAAAATACATAAAAAAAAGCCCATCATAGGAGATGGGCAAAGACTACACACAGCAATTCATTGTTTCACTCAGGGGATTTCCATGCTTATAAATCAAGGCGTTGATTTATAACCGTGATCTGATAATAGAATGCGACACCCCGGGCGTCGATCGGATTCATCTCATTAGTTTAATAAATGTGATAGGTCGACAGAATATATTTTCCCCGAACGCGTGAAATAATGGCCTGCATTGCTGATGAGCTTAACTATTAATTAGTAATACTTAACTATTTGCGGCAGCCTGTTTATTCACAGGCTGCCGAAGATTAGCGATCGGAAGAGGAATCCGGCAGCGGATACTCTTCCAGCACCTCGTCAGTATTGTCCTGCGGGGGCGGAACTTCCTTAACCCAGGCATCAAACAGACGCCACGACACAGCCAGCAAAACCGGGCCAATAAACAGACCTATCATGCCAAATGCGACCAGTCCGCCGATAACCCCGGACAGAATCAGGATCATAGGGAGATCTGCGCCCATACGAATCAGTATGGGACGCAGCACGTTATCGATAGTGCCGACGACGCAGCTTATCACCAGCAGTACCGTTCCCCACGTGGTATCACCGCTCCAGTACAGCCAAATGATAGAAGGAACCAGTACTGGCAATGGGCCAAGCTGAATAAGACAGGAAAACAGCATGACCACAGTAAGAATCGTGGCATAGGGCACGCCAGAGATAGCCAGACCAATTCCCCCCAATACGGCCTGTACCAGGGCGGTAACCACGACACCCAGCGCGACAGCACGGACAGCTTGCGCAGCCAGCACTACTGCCGCGTCGCCGCGTTTAGCCGCAAGGCGCGTAGCAAAATGGCGAATGCCGCGGGCGACTTTTTCTCCCTGCCAGTACAACAAAGCGCTAAATAGCAGCATTAGCGTACAGTGCATCATAAAACGTCCGATATGCGCGGCTTGCCCGACAAACCAGGTCGTCGTTGTACCGATATAAGGGCGAATTTTCGCCATGATGGCCGTACCGCCCATATCGAGAAGATTATGCCAGCCGGTGTACAGGCGCGCGCCGATAACCGGAACACTGTTAAGCCAGTTCAGATCAGGCAGCGTCATTTCGCCTGAGGAAACAGAGCGAATCAGCGGTACGCCGCTATCGACCATGCTGTTGACCAGAAGCGCTATCGGAATGATAAAGAGTAAAAACAGTAACAGCGTCATCACCAGCACGGCCAGCGAACGGCGACCAAAAAGCAGACGTTGTAAACGAATTAACACCGGCCATGTGACAATAACCACCGTCCCTGCCCACATAAAGCCCAGGATAAAGGGTCGGACTATCCACAGACAGGCGACAATCATGAGCGATAAAAACAGTACCGACAGTAAAATTTGCGGCACATCCCTGGGCTGGCTTGAAGTAACCATAACGTAAATTTACCTTTTTCATCTCGCCACAATGCGGGCGCGGCATAAAGCTGGACCAATAATGATACCAGTGATTTCGACAGTGGTTATAGTCCGTAATTCTATCAGGCAGGTAAGAAAAAAATGTGGTAAAACGATGAATGCACAACGCAAACGATTAATCACTCACATTACAACAGTCAGGCAGGGTCAACAGTAATGATCCCACAGATTTCTCAGGCTCCAGGCGTCGTTCAACTGGTGCTGAATTTTTTGCAGTCACTGGAGCAACAGGGTTTCACAGGTGATACCGCCACCAATTATGCCGACAGGCTTACGATGGCGACCGACAACAGTATTTATCAGCTTCTTCCCGATGCCATTGTTTTTCCCCGGTCAACGGCGGATGTTTCATTGCTGGCACGGGTCGCAGCAGAAGAACGTTTTAAATCACTGATCTTTACTCCACGAGGCGGCGGAACCGGGACTAACGGGCAGGCGCTGAACCAGGGCATTATCGTGGACATGTCCCGCTATATGAATCGCATCATAGAAATCAACCCCGAAGAGGGGTGGGTGCGCGTCGAGGCCGGGGTTATTAAGGATCAGCTTAATCAGTATTTGAAGCCGTATGGTTACTTTTTTGCTCCGGAGTTATCAACCAGTAACCGTGCGACGCTCGGCGGGATGATCAATACGGATGCGTCCGGGCAAGGGTCGCTGGCCTACGGTAAAACCTCCGATCACGTGCTTGGTGTTCGCGCGGTGCTGACCGGCGGCGATATCCTTGATACGCATCCTATGCCAGTGGCGCTGGCAGAAACCCTGGCAAGAGAACAGTCCGCCTCCGGGCGTATCTATCGCACCGTTTACCAACGCTGTCTGGAAAATCGGCAGCTGATAGTGGATAAGTTTCCAGCGCTGAATCGCTTTCTTACCGGTTATGACCTGCGTCATGTATTTAATGATGCGATGACGGAGTTTGACCTTACCCGCATACTGACTGGCTCAGAGGGAACGCTGGCGTTCATAACCGAAGCACGGCTGGATATCACCCGCTTGCCGAAGGTCCGCCGTCTGGTCAACGTTAAATATGATTCGTTTGACTCTGCGCTGCGCAATGCGCCATTTATGGTGCAAGCCAACGCGCTTTCAGTTGAAACCGTGGATTCAAAAGTGTTGAACCTGGCGCGAGAAGACATTGTCTGGCATTCGGTCAGTGCGCTAATTACCGACGTACCAGACAAAGAAATGCTGGGGCTGAATATTGTTGAGTTCGCCGGTGACGACGATATCCTGATCAATGAGCAGGTCGCTACGCTGTGCGCGGGCCTGGACGCGTTAGTGGCGCAGGGGAAAGGTGGCATTATCGGCTGGCAGGTTTGCGACGACCTGACGGGCATTGAGCGCATCTATGCAATGCGTAAAAAAGCGGTGGGGCTGCTGGGTAATGCAAAAGGCATGGCCAAACCGATTCCTTTTGCCGAAGATACCTGTGTGCCACCGGAACATCTGGCGGATTATATTACCGAATTCCGCGCGCTACTTGATGGGCACGGTTTAAGCTATGGCATGTTCGGTCACGTGGATGCCGGAGTACTGCATGTTCGCCCGGCGCTGGATATGTGCGATCCGCAGCAGGAAATGTTGATGAAACAGATTTCTGATGAGGTGGTAGCACTGACGGCAAAATATGGCGGCCTGCTGTGGGGCGAGCATGGAAAGGGATTTCGCGCCGAGTACAGCCCGGCCTTTTTCGGCGAACAACTCTATAGTGAGCTTCGCAAAATTAAAGCCGCATTTGATCCGGAAAACCGTTTAAACCCGGGAAAAATTTGCCCGCCGGAAGGGGTTGATGCGCCAATGATGCAAGTCGATGCCGTCAAACGCGGCACCTTCGACCGCCAAATTCCGATCGCTGTCCGCGGCGCATGGCGAGGGGCTATGGAGTGTAACGGCAACGGTCTGTGCTTCAACTTTGATGCAAAAAGCCCGATGTGCCCGTCAATGAAAATCACCAGCAACCGTATTCATTCGCCGAAAGGGCGCGCTACGCTTGTGCGAGAATGGTTACGCTTACTGGCCGACCGCGGCGTTGATCCTAATCAACTGGAAAAAGAGCTTCCTGGGCAACGAGCCAGTCTGCGCACATTAATTGATCGTACGCGAAATAGCTGGCATGCACGCAAAGGCGAGTATGACTTTTCACACGAGGTGAAAGAGGCCATGTCAGGCTGTCTGGCCTGCAAAGCTTGTTCCACCCAGTGTCCTGTAAAAATTGACGTTCCGGAGTTTCGCTCGCGCTTTCTGCAGCTTTATCATTCCCGTTACCTGCGGCCATTACGCGATCATCTGGTCGCGTCGGTAGAGAGCTATGCGCCATTGATGGCGCGGGCACCCAGGACGTTCAACTTTTTTATGAGCCAGCCGTGGGTGCGTAAGCTGTCAGAAACGCACATCGGCATGGTCGATTTACCGCTCCTGTCTTCTCCCTCGCTGGCACAGAAGATGGTGACCCACCGTTCGGCTAATATGACGCTTGAAGAGCTTGAAGCTATAGATGCCGGGCAAAAATCCCGCATCGTGCTGGTGGTGCAGGACCCCTTTACCAGCTATTACGATGCGCAGGTTGTTGAAGATTTTGTCCGTCTGGTTGAAAAAACCGGTTATCAGCCCGTGCTGTTGCCCTTTTCACCCAATGGCAAGGCTCAGCATATTAAAGGCTTTATGACGCGCTTTGCGAAAACCGCCAGTAAAACGGCAGACTTCCTTAACCGGGTCGCTAAGCTTGAGATACCGATGGTCGGCGTGGACCCGGCGTTGGTGCTGTGCTATCGCGATGAGTATAAGCAGGCTCTGGGAAATCAACGTGGCGATTTCCACGTGATGCTGGTTCATGAATGGCTGACGCAGATCCTTACCGAAGAGGCGCGTCGTGAGCTCAGCGGGGAGTCCTGGTACTTGTTTGGTCATTGCACTGAGGTCACTGCACTGCCTTCTGCCCCCAGTCAGTGGGCGAGCATTTTTGCCCATTTTGGAGCAAAACTGGAAAGTGTGAGTGTTGGCTGCTGCGGTATGGCAGGCACCTACGGCCATGAAATAAAAAACCATGCGAATTCGCTCGGGATTTATGCGCTTTCCTGGCAGCAGGCGATGCAGCGTTTGCCACGTAACCGCTGCCTTGCGACCGGCTATTCGTGTCGTAGCCAGGTGAAGCGAATTGAAGGCAATGGCGTGCGCCATCCGCTACAGGCGCTACTGGAAATAATGGGATGATCTGGAAACGTGCGGTGACGCTTGAGGCGCTGAATGCGATGGGCGTAAATAATATGGTCGGACTGCTGGATATTCGCTTTGAGACTATCGCTGATGATTATCTTGAAGCTACGATGCCGGTGGACGAGCGAACTCACCAGCCGTTTGGGTTACTGCACGGCGGTGCGTCTGTGGTGCTGGCAGAAACGCTGGGCTCGGTGGCAGGATATCTTTGTACGCAAGGTGAACAAAAAGTGGTTGGTGTTGAGGTTAATGCCAATCATCTTCGTTCCGTCCGTAGCGGCCGGGTACGTGGCGTATGTAAAGCGCTACATACTGGTGGCCGACATCAGGTCTGGCAAATCGATATTATGGATGAACAGGGGCGGCTATGCTGCTCCTCACGGCTAACCACAGCAGTGTTATAGCCGTTCGGGCACCTGTCTGAAAAGATATGTGCCCGCATGAAATATCCTTTTACTTTAATTCCCCCGTGATATGCTGCGCCGACGGATTTCTTTCCCTTTTTGCTTGTCTCAGTTAAACCCGTATCGCGTAATGACTAATGAATACGTTCGTTTCTCCTTTAAGCGCTACTCCACTTCCGCTTAAGGAAACACTATGGCTCGTCCGCCGTTTTCACTCGCCTTTCTTCACCCGCGTCACTGGCTCACCTGGTTTGGTTTAGGCGTCCTCTGGCTGCTGGTACAGTTGCCGTATCCTTTTTTGTTCTGGTTTGGTTCTGCCCTTGGTCGAACTTCGCAGCGCTTTCTCCAGCGGCGGGCAAATATTGCCAACCGCAACATTGAACTCTGCTTCCCCGGCATGGGGGATGAGCAGCGCAAAATGATGATAGAGAAAAACTTCGCCTCCCTGGGTATGGCGCTGCTTGAGACCGGCATGGCCTGGTTCTGGTCCGATCGGCGTGTGCGGAAATGGTTCGATGTTGAAGGCTATCATTATCTGCTGGAAGCGCAGCGCAAGCAGAAGGGGGTGATGGTGGTCGGCGTGCATTTTATGTCGCTGGAACTGGGAGGGCGTGTCATGGGGCTGTGCCAGCCAATGATGGCCACCTATCGCCCGCATAACAGCCCGGTCATGGAGTGGGTGCAAACGCGGGGTCGGCTGCGCTCAAATAAATCGATGATAGACCGGCATAATCTTAAGGGGCTGGTTGGCGCGCTGAAAAGTGGCGAAGCTGTCTGGTTTGCCCCAGATCAGGACTATGGTCCAAAGGGAAGTACATTTGCGCCTTTTTTCTCCGTGCAGAATGCAGCAACCACTAACGGGACGTATGTTATATCCCGGTTATCCGGCGCTGAAATGTTAACTATCTCAATGGTACGTAAAGAGAATGCGCGCGGCTATGCGCTACATATCGGGCAAAAAATGGAAGACTTCCCGCGCGGGAGTGAATTCGAAGCCGCCAGTTATATTAATAAAATGATTGAGCACGAAATTTTACGTGCGCCAGAACAATATCTGTGGATACATCGCCGCTTCAAAACCCGTCCGACGGGCGAAGCCTCTCTCTATGTCTGATTAACGTAAGGTTATCGGGGCAGCGGCCCCGATAACCTTATTCCTTATTCTCATCGTTTGATGTCACCGCTTTTATTGCGTCGATATCAAGCTCAGCCTCTACTCTGGTTAGCAATTGCGCCATAGACAAGATTTCATTGAATTCATTAAGCAGAATTTCTGCGTCAGATTTTAACGGGCTCTCGGCCAGCTCAACGGCGGCGTTAATGGCTTTTTTGACCGCTTCAACCATCTCCAGTGCGCCACCTTCTTTCCCGGTAGCCAGTAAAAAAGCACCCAATAACAGTGATTGTGCCTCAATGCGCGCGGTAAGCTGTTTCGTCTCAGCGTCCATTCTTGATATCTTGGCAATCATACCTAAAATGATATTAGTCATCTTTTTCTCCCGGAGAGTACCAGCGCTAATGGCAAAAGTGCCCCTTTAACGGAGGCGAGTTTGTAAAGTCCCACTAACTGTGATGAATAGCGTTAAGCCAGTGTTGCACTTTCTTATCCATCCCGCACGCAGATTAAAGCGAAATTATTATGTCATATCGCATAATTGCCTTTTTTTGATTTCAAAAATAGGTATTGCCTATACATCTTTCCAATGTGCCTGTGCAGCCCCTGTTATCTTTTATAAAAGTAATCAAAATCAATAGGATAATTCACGCAGAATCCTTTCTATAAGATGTGATCGACGGTCTATGCTTAATACATGAGCAATAAAAAGAACATTATGATCAATACCCGCACTGCGAGTGGGTTGAAGTGATAATCATTATCACTAACATAGTGTTAACTTTTCAGTCTCTTAACGTGAGGTGGACCGATGGATGTGCATGCAGGGACTTTTGATCCCAATGAATTTGCCTGGCGTGGTTTGACGATGACGGCGTCTGCAGCTGAGCATATTCGTCAGCTGGTCAGTAAGCAACCGGGTATACAAGGTTTGCGGCTTGGCGTGAAGCAGACAGGCTGTGCAGGCTTTGGCTATGTCCTGGATACGGTTAATGAGCCACAGAAAGACGATCTTCTTTTCGAGACCGATGGCGCACGCCTGTGGGTACCTTTGCAGGCAATGCCTTTTATTGATGGTACCGAGGTTGATTATGTCCGTGAAGGCTTAAACCAAATCTTCAAATTTCATAACCCAAAAGCGCAGCATGAATGTGGCTGTGGCGAAAGTTTTGGGGTGCAGGCGGAATAATTATGTCACGTAATACTGAAGCAACTGACGATGTCAAAATGTGGTCCGGACCGCTGAATTATAAAGAGGGTTTTTTCACTCAACTCCAGACGGACGAACTCGCGCATGGGATTAATGAAGAGGTTGTGCGTGCGATATCCGCAAAACGTAATGAACCTGAGTGGATGCTGGAGTTTCGTCTTAATGCGTACAATGCCTGGCTGGAAATGGAAGAACCGCATTGGCTGAAAGCCCATTACGATAAGCTGAACTATCAGGATTACAGTTATTACTCCGCACCATCCTGCGGTAACTGTGATGACACCTGTGCTTCCCAGCCCGGTGCGGTCCAGCAAACGGGGCCAGCCTCTTTTCTGACTGATGAAGTGGAAGCGGCGTTTAACCAGCTTGGGGTGCCGGTCCGTGAGGGGCGTGAGGTCGCCGTTGACGCTATTTTTGACTCCGTTTCCGTCGCCACCACCTACCGGGAAAAACTGGCTGAACATGGGATTATCTTTTGCTCTTTTGGCGAAGCCATCCACGATCATCCGGAGCTGGTGAAAAAATATCTCGGAACCGTGGTCCCGAGTAACGACAACTTTTTTGCCGCGCTCAATGCGGCAGTGGCCTCTGACGGCACGTTTATTTACGTACCAAAAGGCGTGACCTGCCCGATGGAGCTTTCAACGTACTTCCGGATTAACGCGGAGAAAACCGGCCAGTTTGAACGCACGATCCTGGTGGCCGATGAAGGCAGCTACGTGAGCTACATTGAAGGCTGCTCTGCGCCAGTGCGCGATAGCTATCAGCTTCATGCGGCGGTGGTCGAGGTCATCATCCATAAAGATGCCGAGGTGAAATACTCTACGGTGCAAAACTGGTTCCCTGGTGATAACCATACCGGCGGTATCCTTAACTTCGTGACCAAGCGGGCGCTGTGTGAAGGTGAAAACAGTAAAATGTCCTGGACCCAGTCAGAAACCGGTTCGGCTATCACCTGGAAATATCCAAGCTGCATTCTGCGTGGCGACAACTCGATCGGTGAATTCTTCTCTGTCGCGTTGACCAGTGGTCATCAGCAGGCGGATACCGGTACGAAAATGATCCACATTGGTAAAAACACCAAATCGACCATTATTTCGAAAGGGATCTCTGCCGGCCATAGTCAGAACAGCTATCGTGGCCTGGTCAAGATCATGCCCACCGCCACCAATGCACGTAACTTTACCCAGTGTGACTCTATGCTGATTGGGCCGGACAGCGGGGCGCATACGTTCCCGTATGTGGAATGCCGTAACAACAGTGCCCAGCTTGAGCATGAGGCGACGACATCGCGTATTGGCGAGGACCAGCTTTTTTATTGTCTGCAACGCGGGATCAGTGAGGATGATGCCATCTCCATGATCGTCAATGGTTTTTGTAAGGACGTTTTCTCGGAACTGCCGCTGGAATTTGCCGTTGAAGCGCAAAAACTGCTGGCTATCAGCCTCGAACACAGCGTCGGTTAAGTATTAAAGGGAACAGCCATGTTAAGCATTAAAGATTTACAGGTATCAGTAGAAGACAAAGAAATCCTGCGCGGCCTCAATCTTGAGGTTCGCCCCGGAGAGGTGCATGCGATCATGGGACCGAACGGTTCCGGGAAGAGTACCCTGTCAGCCACTCTGGCAGGCCGTGAAGATTATGAAGTAACGGGCGGCAGCGTGGAATTTCGCGGCAAGGATCTGCTGGAACTTGCGCCTGAAGATCGCGCGGGCGAGGGCATTTTTATGGCCTTCCAGTATCCGGTTGAGATCCCTGGCGTCAGTAATCAGTTTTTCCTGCAAACGGCGCTGAACGCGGTGCGTGCATACCGTGGTCAGGAGTCGCTTGACCGTTTTGATTTTCAGGATCTGATGGAAGAAAAAATTCAGTTACTGAAGATGCCGGAGGATTTGTTGACCCGTTCGGTGAACGTGGGCTTTTCCGGCGGCGAGAAAAAGCGCAATGACATTTTGCAAATGGCGGTACTGGAGCCTGAGTTGTGTATTCTCGATGAGTCCGATTCCGGTTTAGATATTGATGCGTTGAAGATCGTTTCAGAAGGGGTCAACGCGCTGCGTGATGGCAAACGCGCCTTCATCATTGTCACCCATTATCAGCGTATTCTCGACTACATCAAACCGGATTTTGTTCACGTCCTCTATCAGGGGCGCATTGTGAAATCGGGTGATTTTACTCTGGTCAAACAACTGGAGGAGCAGGGCTATGGCTGGCTTACCGAACAGCAGTAACGCACTGCAACAATGGCATCATCTTTTTGAAGCTGAGGGCGCAAAACGCTCGCCGCAGGCCCGTCAGCATTTGCAGCATATGCTGCGTCTCGGTCTGCCGACGCGCAAGCATGAAAACTGGAAATATACGCCGCTGGACGGGCTACTGGACAGCACCTTTGTGGCGGTTGCGCCAACAGAGGTGACTGCCGGGCAGCGTGATGCACTGGCGTTGACTATTGATGCCGTCAGGCTGGTTTTTGTCGACGGGCAATTCAGCGCGGCACTGAGTGACAACGTTGAGGGCAGCGGCTTTGACGTTCAAATGGCGCAAGAAGGGCAGACATTACCCCAGGCAATCCAGCCTGAAGTCTTTCTTCATCTGACCGAAAGCCTCGCGACTGCTGCCACCCTGATCCGCGTTGCCCGCAATCAACGCCCGGCAAAACCGTTGCTGTTAATGCATATTACCCGTGGCGTAGCGGGGGCAGAAATGAACACCGCGCATTATCGCCATCATATTGAACTGGCTGAAGGTGCCGAAGCGACGCTGATTGAACATTATGTCAGCCTGAACGACGAACGCCATTTTACCGGCTCGCGGGTAACAATGAATGTCGCAGCAAATGCGCACCTGCATCATCTGAAACTGGCGTTTGAAGCGCCGGTAAGCTATCACTTTGCCCACAACGACATTGTGCTGGCGCAGGATGCTGCCGCGTTCAGTCATAGTTTCCTGCTGGGTAGCGCGGTATTGCGGCACAATACCAGCAGTCAGCTTAATGGCGAAAATACGACGCTGCGGCTTAACAGCCTGGCAATGCCGGTCAAATCAGAAGTGTGTGACAGCCGTACCTGGCTTGAGCATAACAAAGGTTACTGTAATAGCCGTCAACTGCACAAAACCATCGTCAACGATAAAGGCCGCGCGGTGTTTAATGGCCTTATCAATGTGGCACAGCATGCGATTAAAACCGACGGTCAGATGACCAACAATAATCTGCTTTTAGGGCGTCTGTCGGAAGTGGACACTAAACCGCAGCTGGAAATCTACGCCGATGATGTCAAATGTAGCCATGGCGCGACAATTGGCCGCATTGACGATGAACAGCTTTTTTACCTGCGTTCGCGCGGCATTGATGAACAGGCGGCGCAGCAGATGATTATCTATGCCTTTGCCGCTGAACTCACGGAAGCTATCGGCGACGAGGCGCTCAAACAACAGGTGCTGGCCCGCATTGGCCAGCGTCTTCCCGGGGGCAAAGCATGACATTTTCCGTTCAGCGGGTGCGGGAGGATTTCCCTGTACTGACGCGCGAAGTTAACGGACAGGCGCTGGCATATCTGGACAGCGCAGCAAGCGCGCAAAAACCCAATCAGGTGATTGATGCAGAAAGCGAATTTTATCGTCATGGCTATGCAGCAGTGCACCGTGGCATTCATACGCTCAGCGCGGAAGCCACGCAGCGCATGGAGCAGGTGCGCCTGAAGGCGGCGTCATTCCTCAATGCACGCTCGCCGGAGGAGCTGGTTTTTGTCCGTGGTACCACTGAGGGCATCAACCTGGTCGCCAATAGCTGGGGCGAAAGCCAGATCCAGCCGGGCGATAATATTGTGATTACTGCCATGGAACATCACGCCAATATCGTACCGTGGCAGATGCTGTGCGCGCGTAAGCAGGCGGAACTGCGAGTGATACCGCTGACGGCGGAAGGCACGCTCGCGCTGGAGGCGCTTGCTGGTCTTCTGGATGCCAAAACGCGTTTAGTGGCCGTTACCCATGTATCAAACGTGCTGGGTGTTGAGAATCCGGTCGCGGATATTATTCGCATCGCTCATCAACACGGTGCGAAGGTGCTGGTGGACGGCGCGCAGGCGGTAATGCATCATGCGGTAGACGTGCAGGCGCTGGACTGCGATTTTTATCTTTTTTCAGGGCATAAACTGTACGGGCCGACCGGTATTGGCGTGTTGTACGCAAAAGAAGAGATCCTTCAGGATATGCCACCCTGGGAAGGCGGCGGTTCGATGATTGCTACCGTCAGCCTGACGGAAGGGACGACGTTCGCTAAAGCGCCCTGGCGGTTCGAAGCCGGGACGCCGAATACAGGAGGCATTATTGCTCTCGGCGCGGCGCTGGATTACGTCAACGCGCTGGGGCTTGAAAATATCCACGCTTATGAGCAGACGCTAATGGAGTATGCGCTTGCCGGACTCGCCAGCGTACCCACTCTTACTGTTTATGGTCCATCTCAGCGGCTGGGCGTTATCGCCTTCAACCTGGGGCAGCATCATGCGTATGACGTCGGTAGCTTCCTTGATAACTACGGCATCGCCGTGCGTACCGGGCATCATTGTGCGATGCCGCTGATGGCGCATTACCAGGTCCCTGCGATGTGCCGGGCATCGTTCGCTATGTATAACACCCATGAAGAAGCGGATCGGCTGGTGGCAGGGTTAACACGTATTCATCAGCTACTGGGCTAGCAGGGAGACTTTATGGCTGAACTACCGGACAGAGAAAAGCTGCTGCGCAATTTTCAGCGTTGCGCCAACTGGGAAGAGAAGTACCTTTACATTATTGAGCTGGGGCAGCGTTTGCCTCCGCTGAGCGAAGAGGCTCACAACCCGAAGAATATTATCCAGGGCTGCCAAAGCCAGGTATGGATCGTTATTCAGCGCAATGAAGACGGTATTATCGAATTGCAGGGCGACAGTGATGCCATGATTGTAAAAGGGCTTATTGCCGTCGTGTTTATTTTATACCACCAGATGACGGCACAGGATATCGTCGCCTTTGATATTCGCCCCTGGTTTGAGAAAATGGCCCTTACCCAGCATCTTACCCCATCCCGCTCACAAGGGCTGGAAGCCATGATCCGCGCAATTCGTACCAAAGCTGAAAATCTCGGCTAAACTCTAAAAACAGCTTTCATTCTGTTACGCGAGGCGGTTATTCCGCCTCGCTGGTTTTCAGCTTTCTGGCATTCAGCCGGTGATTAAGGAATTCCAGTATGAAACGCGCGTCTCTTATTACTCTAAGTCTTATCGGATCGCTCAGCGCTGCTCAGAGCGTTTGGGCCGTGGATTATTTATTACCTGCTCCGGGCAGTCGACTTATCGGGCAAAACCAGACTTACGTGGTCCCCGGTGACGGTAAAAATCTGGAGGCCATTGCCCAGCGTTTTGACACAGGTATCCTGCTGTTGCTGGAGGCAAATAATACGGTCGATCCGTTATTGCCGACACCCGGCAGCGAACTGACCATCCCTTCACAAATGTTGCTCCCGGATGCGCCACGGGAGGGGATCGTTATTAACCTGGCTGAGCTACGGCTGTATTATTATCCTCCGGGTAAAAATATCGTTCAGGTCTTCCCGATTGGTATCGGGCAGCAGGGGCGTGAAACGCCGGTAATGACTACACGCATTATCCAGAAGATCCCTAATCCAACATGGACGCCAACGGCCAATATCCGCGCCCGCTCTCTGGCGCAGGGAATTAAGTTGCCTGCGGTCATCCCGGCCGGGCCAAATAACCCGCTGGGACGCTTTGCCTTACGTTTAGAGCAGGGCGGAGGGGAGTATCTGATTCACGGTACCAATGCGCGCAACAGCGTGGGTTTACGGGCCAGTTCTGGCTGTATGCGTATGCGTGCGGCGGATATTCAGACGCTGTTCTCTCAGGCGTCGTGGGGAACGCGGGTACAGATCGTCAATGAGCCAATAAAATTTTCCGTAGAGCCTGATGGCCGGCGTTATGTTGAGGTCCATCAGCCGCTTTCGCAGAATGACTGGGAAGATCCCCAGACGGTGCCCATTGCCGTTACTGCAAGCTTTGGTCGTTTTGCAGATGATGCGGGCAGTGATGGTCAGGGTATCAGCAGCGCAATTACGCGGCGAGCGGGTTATCCGGTGCAGGTCAATGCCACTATGACCCCCTCCATGCCAGCGACAGGTATACAAAGCGTCAGAGCGACGCCTGCGCCTGTTACTCAGGCCGTGGGAACGTTAGTGACAGCGAATAGTCTTGTCGTGCAGCAGCAGTAAATAAAGGGCAAAAAAAATGGCGCACAATGTGCGCCATTTTCATTAGACCAGTAACACTTATTTTTTGTAAGTGCGAGTCTGGTTGTCCAGACGCTGGTTAGCACGAGCTGCGTCGTCTTTAGCAGCCTGAACGTCGGAACGGATTGCGTTCACGTCGTTGCTCAGCTGGTCAACTTTAGCGTTCAGAGTCTGAACGTCAGAAGACAGCTGATCGATTTTAGCGTTGCTGGAGCAACCTGCCAGCAGAGTAGAACCCAGGATTACCGCGCCCAGTACCAGTTTAGTACGATTCATTATTAATACCCTCTAGATTGAGTTAATCTCCATGTAGCGTTACAAGTATTACACAAACTTTTTTATGTTGAGAATATTTTTTTGATGGGAATGCGCTTATTTTTGATCGTTCGCTCAAAGAAGCATCGAATGGCGCTGTTACATCAAAAAAACTGTGTGAAAACAGGAAGCTTCCATCGGATTCATCTTAGATAATTGGCATTTTAAATAGTAAAATACGATTTGCTTTTCTATTGACAGCTTCGGCACAGCAAATAAAAAAAGCGCCCCGAAGGACGCTTTTTAAACAAATCAACACATCTGGAAATAATTACAGTACGTGAACGGAAGCCGTATTGGTAGTGCCGCTTGGAACCAGCGCACCAGAAACCATTACTACGACGTCGCCTTTCTGTGCCAGACCGCTGTCTACGGCAACTTCTTTGCCGAGACGGTAGAAATCATCGGTGGAGTTAATTTCTTTCACCAGCTGCGCGACAACGCCTTTGCTCAGAACCAACTGACGGGCGGTCACTTCATTGGTGGTCAGTGCCAGGATAGTGGCATCAGGGAAATATTTACGTACAGCACGTGCAGATTTACCGCCGTTAGTCGCCACAACGATCAGCGGCGCGTCAAGTTTCTCCGCGGTTTCAACTGCGCCACGGCAAACCGCTTCGGTGATACGCAGTTTACGGCTGTCGTGATTATCATCCAGACGGCTGGTCATGACACGGTCAGTACGCTGGCAGATGGTCGCCATGATGCTAACGGCTTCCAGCGGGTATTTCCCTTTGGCAGATTCGCCTGACAGCATGACGGCGTCGGTACCGTCAAGAATGGCGTTGGCAACGTCACCGGCTTCCGCACGGGTCGGACGTGGGTTTTTGATCATGGAGTCAAGCATCTGGGTAGCAGTAATCACCACTTTACGTGCGCGGATGCATTTCTCAATCATCATTTTCTGCGCGAAAATAACTTCTTCAACCGGAATTTCAACGCCCAGGTCGCCACGCGCAACCATGATACCGTCAGAAGCCTCAAGAATTTCGTCGAAGTTGTTCAGGCCTTCCTGGTTTTCAATTTTGGAGATGATCTGAATGTGTTCACCGCCATGCGCTTTCAGATGCTCACGAATTTCTACAACGTCAGAACGCTTACGAATGAACGAGGCAGCAACAAAGTCAACGCCTTGTTCACAGCCGAAGATCAGGTCCTGTTTGTCTTTTTCAGCCAGAGCAGGCAGGGCAATGGAAACGCCCGGCAGGTTAACGCCTTTGTTCTCGCCCAGGTCACCGTTGTTCAGTACTTTACAGATAACCTTGTTACCTTCGATAGCCGTTACTTCCATACCAATCAGGCCGTCATCCACCAGAACGGTGTTGCCAACGGACAGGTCAGAAGTGAAACCTTCGTATGTGACCGCCACGGTATCGGCGTTGCCGACAACGGTTTTATCCGTTGTGAAAGTGAATGTCTGGCCGGCTTTCAGCGAGACGTCATTACCACCTTCAAGTTTGATGGTACGAATTTCCGGACCTTTGGTGTCCAGCAAGATCGCCGCTTTTTTACCGGTTTTGCTCATCACGTTACGCAGATTCTGAATGCGCTGACCATGTTCTGCATAGTCGCCGTGGGAGAAGTTAAGACGCATAACGTTCATGCCCGCGTCGAGCATTTTGGCTAACATCTCTTCGGATTCGGTTTTTGGGCCGATGGTGCAAACAATTTTGGTCTTTTTCATGACAGTCTTAGTCTTTAAGTTGAGAAGAATATGAAGGTGACGGACCGGGGATATAGCGCCACGGTGTCAAACCAGTGATGCGAAAACTGCGATGCCACAGGATAAGGATAGGTGACATCAAAAAAGCGTGCAGAGGAATGTGCGCTGGCGGTTCAGCCCATGACGTTAAATGAAGATGTACGCGTTTGAGTAAATAGTTCAAGGCGCTGAAACCATTCAATTAAGAAACGGTGCGCATTATACGATGTTACAAAGTAAAAGGAAAATAAAAACAGCGTTTTAATAAATATTTGGGCGTTCGAATAGTGGTTGTTGGATGAATGTTAGAAGCGCGTAAGCAACCGCAGTAGAAGGTGTGAAATCTTAGCCTTCGTCAGGAGCACTTTATCAGGTTGTTGTTTGATTCAGCATGGTTTTTTGGCAATAATGTAAGCATGTTGTTAAAATTTCAGGACTAAAATATGGGCAACAGAGCAAAAGGTGATGAGCTCTATCAGGAGATGTGTCGGGTGGTAGGCAAAGTCGTGCTTGAGATGCGTGATTTGGGCCAGGAGCCGAAACATATCGTCATTGCCGGGGTAGTAAGAACCGCTCTGGCTAATCAAAAAATTACCCGTTCAGCGTTAAACCGTGAAGCGATGGAGCAGGTGATAAGCGCACTGGCCGGTCACTCCTGACCTGAGGATAAAAAATGCGACGTTCTATTGCCACCGTTTCACTGGGTGGCAGCCTGCCAGAAAAGCTACACGCCATTGCGGCGGCTGGTTTCCACGGCGTTGAAATCTTCGATAAAGACCTGGAGGATTACCCCGGCACGCCGGCTTCTGTACGTCGGCTGGCTACCGAACTGGGACTTACTATTACGCTTTTTCAGCCATTGCGTGATGTGGAGGGAGGAACGCGCGCCGCTTTCGCTAACGCACTGGAACGTGCAAAGCGTAAAATTGGGGTGATGCACGAGCTTGACTGCGATACCTTACTGCTCTGTAGCAATACCTCCCCAGAGTCATCTTCTGACATTGCACAACAATATGAGGATTTACGGACAATTGCCGACCTTGCGGAGCAGGAACAAATTCGGGTTGGCTACGAGGCGCTGGCGTGGGGGCGCTATGTCCGACGCTGGCGACAGGCATGGGAGCGGGTGAATGCTGTCAATAGCCCGGCAATGGGCATTGTGCTGGATAGCTTTCATATTCTGTCATTGGGCGACACGCTTGACGGCCTGGATAAGGTGCCGCTGGAGAAGCTGATTTTTGTGCAGTTGGCGGATGCGCCCGGGATGCAGATGGATGTCCAGCAATGGAGCCGTCATTTCCGCTGTTACCCTGGAAAAGGGCAGATGCCTGTGGTTAGCCTGGCGCGTGAAATCGATCGGCGTGGCTATAATGGTCCCTGGTCGCTGGAAATTTTCAACGACAGCTATCGGGCAGCTTCAGTACAGGATATGGCAAAAGAAGGTAATCGCGCTTTGCTCTGGCTGGAAAAACAACTTAATGAGTAAAACGGGAAGATTATGAATGGTGCGTCCGAGTGGACTCGAACCACCGACCCCCACCATGTCAAGGTGGTGCTCTAACCAACTGAGCTACGGACGCACTGAGAGATGGTGCGTTCAATTGGACTCGAACCAACGACCCCCACCATGTCAAGGTGGTGCTCTAACCAACTGAGCTATGAACGCATTGTTGTGCCTGACAACGGGGACGAATATTAGCGGCAGTGGGAGAATGTGGCAAGCGCTTTTCTTTCCAAATTCACCCGACTGCGGAACTACTGTGCAATGTGTTGAGAAAGTAGCCGCCTGGCGACGGCTACTTCAGGCTTAACGCGCTGCGCGCTGTAAAATCACACTCGATGGTTGACGTTGCAGAAAACGCATTCTTACCATCATCATTATTGCCGCCGAGGTCAGGCCGATAATAAAACCAAGCCAGAACCCGGCCGGACCCATCGGTGCTACGATCCAGTCCGTCAATGCCAGCATATAGCCACTCGGTAAACCCAGCACCCAGTAGGCGATGAACGTAATAAAGAAAATGGAGCTGGTGTCTTTATATCCTCGCAAGATCCCGCTGCCAATCACCTGAACAGAGTCTGAAATCTGGTAAATTGCCGCCAGCAGCATAAGTTGTGCGGCCAGCGTCACTACTTCGGGGTTGTCATTGTAGAGCAGCGCGATGTGCTCACGCAGTGAAACCGTGAAGATAGCCGTGATGATGGCCATACAAACGCCAACGCCGAGGCCCGTGCGGGCTGACGTCTGCGCTTCAAGGGTTGAGCCCTGACCGAGACGGTAGCCCACCCGAATAGTGACCGCTGCTCCCAGTGACAGAGGTAACACAAACATCAGTGAGCTAAAGTTCAGCGCAATCTGGTGTCCGGCGACGTCAACGATGCCCAGCGGGGAAACCAGCAGGGCGACGACCGCAAACAGCGTAACCTCAAAAAACAGCGCCAGCGCGATGGGCAGGCCAAGTTGCACCAGACGCAGCATAGTGGCTAACTCCGGCTTACCAAAACGCATATCGTTGCGAATATCACGCATCGACCGTGCTCTCTTAATATAAGAGAGCATACAGAACAACATGACCCAGTAAACAGACGCCGTTGCCACGCCGCAGCCGACGCCGCCCAGTTCCGGCATGCCAAAGTGACCGTAGATGAAAATGTAGTTCACCGGAATATTGACCATTAGCCCGCAAAAACCAATAAACATTGCCGGTTTGGTCTTCGCCAGCCCGTCACACTGGTTACGAGCGACCTGAAAGCACAGATAACCCGGCGCACCAAACAGCAGGGCGCGCAAATAGCGAACCGCTTTATCCGCCAGTTCAGGATCGATGTTATGCATGGCATGAATAATATGCCCGGCATTCCATAGCACGACCATCACCAGCACGGAGACAAACCCCGCCAGCCAGAACCCCTGGCGAACCTGATGTGCAATGCGATCGCGACGGCCTGAACCATTAAGTTGCGCAATGACAGGGGTCAGAGCCAGTAACAGACCATGACCAAAGAGAATTGCGGGAAGCCAAATGGAGGTGCCGATGGCCACGGCGGCCATATCGGTGGCGCTGTAGCCACCCGCCATTACCGTATCGACAAACCCCATTGCCGTTTGCGCTACCTGGGCAATGATGACCGGAATTGCCAGCGCCAGAAGCTGACGCGCTTCACTGAAATACTTCTGCACGTGAACACCTTGAGTATTGTTGTTATTAGAGAGACTAAAAAAGCCGCCGTAAATGGCAGCAAGAAGAATTAACAAGAGGTTATGCTGCTATTGTAACGAGGATTAATTATTACGCCAGTGAAAACGTCGATAGCGCACACTCCGCACTGGCAAGGCTATTTTCCACCTGTTATTGTGCCTGACAGAACAGCGGGGATAAGACCGTTTTTATCGTATACAGGAGTTAATGGCATGTTTACTGGAATCGTACAGGGCACGGCAAAAGTCGTGTCCATCGAGGAGAAACCCAATTTTCGAACTCACGTTGTGGCCCTGCCTGACAATATGCTCGCAGGACTGGAGACGGGCGCGTCGGTAGCGCACAACGGTTGTTGCCTGACAGTGACAGAGATCGACGGTAATCACGTCAGTTTTGATTTAATGAAAGAAACGCTGCGCATCACTAACCTGGGCGATTTACAGCCGGGTGATGAAGTTAACGTCGAGCGGGCGGCAAAATTCAGTGATGAAATTGGCGGGCATCTGATGTCAGGCCATATTATAACAACGGCAGAAGTGTCGAAAATCATCACTTCAGAAAATAACCGGCAGATCTGGTTTAAATTGCAGGATGCCACGCTGATGAAATATATCCTGTATAAAGGATTCATCGGCATTGATGGTATTAGCCTGACCGTGGGTGAAGTCACGGCTAGCCGTTTTTGCGTGCATCTGATCCCGGAAACACTACAGCGCACTACGCTTGGGCAAAAAAAACTGGGACAGCGGATTAACATTGAAATCGACCCACAAACGCAGGCGGTGGTAGATACCGTGGAACGGGTGCTGGCAGCCCGTGAGGCCGCGCTATTGCAAAAAGAAGCGGAATAAGAGGAAAACCCCGGCGTGCCGGGGTTTTATATATCAGCGGGCAACACGTAAGCCATTTTCTACGCCGCGCGAGAAAACCACCTGCCAGAGCTGAATATCCCGCGCACGAAATGCGCCCGCGCAGGCATTCAGATAGTAACTGAACATGCGCTTAAAGCGCTCAGAGTAATTATCGGCAATGTCGGGCCATGCAGCCTGAAACCGCTCGAACCACGCCATCAGCGTTTTGTCATAATCAGCGCCAAAATTATGCCAGTCTTCCATAATAAAATGGGTTTCACTGGCAATGGCTATTTGACGCACTGAAGGTAAACAGCCGTTAGGGAAGATGTATTTATCAATCCACGGATCGACATTATTATCAGTTTTTTTCGAGCCAATAGTATGCAACAGGAATAACCCATCCGGCTTGAGGTTACGATCCACGACTTCAAAATAGGTTTTGTAGTTTTTAGGCCCGACATGCTCGAACATGCCAACGGAAACAATACGATCGAACTGGTCATCCAAATCGCGATAATCCTGAAGCAGAACGGTAACGTCAAGCCCCGCGCAGCGTGCCTGGGCCAGTTTTTGCTGTTCGGCGGAAATGGTCACACCGGTCACGCTAACCTTGTAATGTTTAGCCATCCACGAGGCGAGACCGCCCCAGCCACACCCAATATCCAGTACCCGCATGCCTGGCTCAAGCTGCAGTTTTTCGCAAATAAGCTGTAATTTTGCTTGCTGGGCATCGACCAGGTTATCGGCCTCTTTCCAGTACCCACAGGAATATTGCATATACGGGTCGAGCATGCGGGTAAACAGATCGTTTCCGAGATCGTAGTGTTCTTTGCCAACAATCCACGCGCGCTTTTTACTTTGCAAATTAATCAGGCGGGTCGCGGCGATGCGAAGCGTGTCTTTCAGATGATGCGGTAGCTGGCTTTCCAGTCCGGCACGCAGGACCCGGGTGAAAAAAATATCCAGCCGATCACATTCCCACCAGCCGTCCATATAACTCTCGCCAAGACCGAGCGAGCCTTCCTGCAGCACACGCTTAAAGAAATGCGGATTTTTAATCCGTAAATCATAAGGAGCGGTACCGTTAATCGCAATCCCCGCACGGCTCAACAACTCATTAGTAATGCGATACCAGTCGTCGTCCGGTATGCTAACGTCTTCTATACACGATGAACTCATAGCTTCTCCATCACGCGTATGTGATCAGAACCTTAAAACAGCGTAGATGCTATTTTGGATTGTGAGAAATCTTACGGAAACTCCGTAAGCCTGCTATCCGACGTAGAAACAGAGGAAGGGAGAGTACCCTTACCGAAATGCCGTCCGTGGTGGAAACGGGTGAGATCCATCACCCGTTAAATAATTCTGGTTTTATTGTAGTTATGAGGTAACGAGAATGAGTATAGGACGCCAAACCGGCTGATTCAATACAAAAATGTTAGCATGCTAATCACTCGTCACTGACCTGCCTGCGTCTTGTTAGCCTCCGATGTTCTTATTGCTTGCGCCGTCTGTTGCATTCGGTAGCCTGAGCCTGCCAGCAGTACTGTTACCAGCATGACGCTGGTGGTGGTTAACAGCGGGGTCGCCACCAGCCAGGACACACCGAGGCTTGCCAGAAAGCACAATCCAAGCTGCAACGTATTTTGTAGCGCGGCGGCGCGGCCCGTTGCCTGAGGAAAGGGACGCAAAGCCTGAGCGACAACGATCGGGTATATTGCGCCGTTCGCCATCGCCATCACGCAGAAAGGAATTAACAGCGCTGTCAGCGAGACACCGCCGAGCAGCCCTGTGCCCCAGGTTGCAACCACACTTAACGCATAGAGGCTTAACAGCCAGGGTAATAACTGCTGACCCTGCCATTTTTGCAAAGCTGAACGACAACCGTAACCCCCTGCCAGAAATGCTATTGTCTGCGGAACGTAACTCAGACCAATCACCGCCGGACCATAACCCATTTCACTGAGAATAAAGGGCGAGCCGGTTAACCAGGCAAAGAAACTGGCCGAGCAGGCGGCATAAATCAACACATTGCCAACATATAAGCGCGAGCGTAGTAGCGTGGCGAACGTCAGCGCAGGAGCGCTTTCCTGTTTTTTGGCCGCAGCGGGCTTCAGGCGCAGCGCTGGTAGCATCAGAATAAGGGTAATAATAAATAAGGTGGCAAAAATAGCCTGCCAGTCAAAATGCGTCAGTATCCAGCTGCCGAGCAAAGGAGCCAGCGCCGGCGAGAGTCCGACCAACGGCATGATAGTGGCGAAGATACGATTCACCCGCTGTGCCGGATAATAATCGGTGACCATCGCCTGCCAGGTTACCGCAGCGGCACAGACGCCTGCGGCCTGGACAAAGCGTAATACCAGTAGCATCGTGGCATCCTTGACCCACAGCATGCCCAGGCAACCCGCCGCAAAAATACTCAGCCCGGCGAGTAACACCGGGCGACGACCAAAACGATCCGATAGCGGTCCCCAAATGAGCTGAGCCAGGGCAAAACCCGCCAGAAACAAACTCAGGCTGGCGCTGACCGCAGCGGCCGGCGTATTAAGATCCTGCTGAATCACCGCAAAGGCGGGCAGGTACATATCGGTGGCCAAAAATCCCAGCACGCTTAATCCGGCGAGCCAGACCAGAAACCCTTTTCCAGGCTGCATAAATATTCTCTTTAGACGCAGATGACAGGCGGGAAAGTGTAGGCAGTGCATTGTGGCTTGTGAAACGCTAATATTTGCGTGGTGTTATCAAAAAATTTGCAGGCATAAAATGTGGTCAGAATATTCACTTGAAGTGATTGATGCGGTAGCCCGGAATGGTAGCTTTAGCGCAGCCGCGCAGGAACTGCATAGGGTGCCATCTGCAATCAGTTATACGGTGCGGCAAATGGAAGAGTGGCTGGGCGTTCCTCTGTTTGCGCGGCGTCATCGCGATGTGGAGCTCACCCCGGCAGGCAGCTGGTTTTTAAAAGAAGGGCGCTCTGTTATCAAAAAAATGCTGATCACCCGACAGCAGTGTCAACAGATCGCTAATGGCTGGCGTAGCCAATTGCCGATTGCCGTTGATAACATCGTCAGGCCGGAACGAACCCGCCAAATGATTGTTGATTTCTATCGCCATTTTCCTGATGTCGAATTGATAGTCTTTCAGGAAGTATTTAATGGGGTGTGGGATGCGCTGGCAGATGGCCGGGTTGAGCTGGCGATTGGGGCAACGCAGGCGATCCCTGTGGGGGGACGCTACGCGTTTCGCGATATGGGCATGCTGAGCTGGGATTGTGTGGTGGCCTGCGACCATCCGCTGGCGAAACAGGCGGGACCGTTGAGCGACGATGCGTTGCGCAACTGGCCTTCGCTGGTGCGAGAAGATACTTCTCGCTCGTTACCCAAACGTACGACCTGGTTGCTGGATAACCAGAAGCGGGTCGTGGTACCAGACTGGGAGTCATCGGCAACATGCATCTCGGCAGGATTATGTGCAGCGATGGTGCCATCACATTTTGCCAGACCATGGATAAACTCGGGGCAATGGGCGTCGCTCATTCTGGAGAACCCTTTTCCTGATGCGGCATGTTGTTTAACCTGGCAACAAAGCGATGTTTCACCCGCGCTGGGATGGCTGCTGGAATACCTGGGGGACAGCGAAACTTTGAACAAAGAATGGTTGCGGGACCCGGAGGGACCGGTTCCCGCTGGCTGACTTAACGGCGATAATCGAGGAATGGACCGTCGGCTACCGAACGGCGCTCAATCAGGCGAGGATGGACCTCAATCGATTTTGACTCCACGCGCTTATTCACAATACGGTCCAGCAGGGTATTAAAGGCCGCTTCGCCCAGCGAATCTTTCGGCTGGTGGATAGTGGTCAGGGCGGGGGTAAAGAAACGCGCATTACGCACATTATCATATCCGATCACCGAAATATCCTGTGGCACGCGCAGGCCCATTTCATCGGCGGCGCAGAGCGCACCCATCGCCATGATATCCCCGCCGCAAAAGACGGCCGTCGGGCGTTGAGGCTGATTAAGGATTTGCTGCATGGCCTGATAGCCGGATTCCGGCTCAAAATCACCCTGAACGATCCACTGTGGCGGAACGCTTACCTGCGTCTCTTCCATCGCTTTCATAAACCCGGCCAGCCGTCCGGCACCGGTATTACGTTCCAGTGGTCCGGGAATAATACCGATGTCACGATGGCCGCGCTCAATGAGATAGCGCCCGGCCATATAACCCCCTTTAAAGGCGTTATCAATCACTGAATCGGTGAAATCGGCTTTGGATTCGCCCCAGTCCATTACCACCATAGGAATGTGGCGATACTCTTCCAGCATACTTAAAAGCGATTCAGGATATTCTGAACACATAACCAATAACCCATCGACGCGTTTTTGCGCCATCATGGACAGGTAAGCACGCTGTTTTTCGATATCATTCCAGGCGTTGCCGAGGATCAGGGTATAGCCTTTCTGGAAACAGCTTTTTTCTACCGCTTCAATGATTTCGGCAAAATAGGCAGCTTCGCTGCTGGTTGCCAGCAGTCCAATGGACTTAGTATGGTTGACCTTCAGGCTCCGTGCGACGGCGCTTGGAGAATAGTGAAGTTCTTTAATTGCCGCCCACACCGCATTACGCGTATCTTCAGCAACAAAACGGGTTTTGTTGATCACGTGTGACACAGTTGTAGTGGAAACGTTTGCGCGTTTCGCGACATCTTTAATTGTTGCCATTAAATCTTACTCCGGACCCTGGCCTGAACGCCTGCAAATGGGAGGGTAAACGTTTGCCTTTATACACCCCTGGCGCAATTTTTTGTCATTGCTTGTAGGTCGGGAAAACGACACTGGTCAGGTGGGGGGTCAATGGCTGGTACGCTTATTATTAAGCGTGGAATTTTGGCCGATCCTGATGAAAAGTGAAAGCGAAAAAATGTATATCAATCTAAATCCTGCAAGATTTTCACCGTCAAGTGTGTAAAAATGAACAGGCTCACTTTTCACAAGGGTATAACAAGGAGTAAAAATTGATGAGTACCGATCTTAAGTTTTCTCTGGTAACCACCATTATTGTGCTCGGTCTGATCGTGGCAAGCGGTCTGGTTGCGGTATTACACTGATTTATCCGGGGGAGAACTCTCTCCCTCACACCGTTTTTGCTGATTTTTCACCAAATTGCAAAACTCTTTTGCGTTTTCATTCACTTTTGTTTTTTTGTGATTGATGTCATGCTTTTGACTTCTTTTTGTCGTGTCGTGGTGATAACGGCTAAAACGGAGTCTGTTCATGAAAGTTAATTTTCCCCTGCTGGCGCTGGCTATCGGTGCGTTTGGCATTGGAACCACCGAGTTTTCCCCGATGGGGCTACTGCCAACCATTGCCAGAGGCGTTGATGTTTCTATTCCGACCGCAGGGATGTTAATTAGCGCTTATGCGGTGGGCGTTATGGTCGGTGCGCCGATCATGACGTTATTACTCTCGCACCGTGCCCGCCGACATGCGCTGGTTTTTCTGATGGCGATATTTACTCTGGGTAATGTGCTTTCAGCACTATCCCCGGATTACACCACACTACTACTGTCCCGCATTGTCACCAGCCTCAATCATGGCGCGTTTTTTGGTCTCGGATCGGTTGTGGCCGCGAGTCTGGTGGCGAAACATAAACAGGCCAGCGCAGTTGCCACTATGTTTATGGGATTAACCATCGCCAACATTGGTGGCGTTCCGGCAGCAACCTGGCTGGGCGAAGCCATTGGCTGGCGGATGTCTTTTTTTGCGACCGCAGGGCTGGGCGTCATTGCCATGCTGAGTCTGTGGTTCTCGCTGCCAAAAGGCAGCGCCGGCGTACGGCCAAATGTGCGTCAGGAACTGTCTGTGCTGATGCGTCCCCAGGTTCTCAGCGCGTTGTTAACGACTGTACTGGGAGCAGGGGCCATGTTTACGCTCTACACCTATATTGCCCCGGTTCTGCATAGTCTGGCTTCTGCAACACCACTCTTTATCACCGCGATGCTCGTGCTGGTCGGCGTTGGGTTTTCCATCGGTAATTATCTCGGCGGTAAATTTGCTGACAGGTCGGTCAATGCGACTCTGAAAGGTTTTCTGCTGTTATTAATGGCGATTATGCTGGCGATCCCACTTCTGGCGCGTAACGAAGCAGGGGCTGCGCTAAGTATGCTGATCTGGGGAACCGCGACCTTTGCTATTGTGCCCCCGCTTCAGATGCGTGTCATGCGGGTAGCCAGCGAAGCGCCGGGACTCTCATCTTCAGTAAATATTGGCGCATTTAATCTGGGCAATGCGTTGGGGGCGATGGCGGGCGCGGCGGTAATCTCCGGCGGTCTGGGGTACAGCTTTGTACCGGTCATGGGGGCGATTATCGCGGGTCTGGCGCTGCTGCTGGTAATAGTGTGTGCACGACGATCAGCACACGAGACGTGCATTAGCCAGTAATAAACCATGCAGAAGGCGTAAGCCTTCTGCACAGGACCTCAGGCAGCCAGGTTTTTAGCCACAAAAGGCCAGTTTACCAGCGCCCAGAAGTGCTCAAGATAACCGGGGCGGGCGTTGCGATAATCGATATAATAGGCGTGTTCCCACACATCGACGGTGAGCAAGGGGGTGTCACCCGTGGTCAACGGAGTGCCCGCGTTAGAGGTTGAAACAATTGCCAGACTACCGTCCGCTTTTTTTACCAGCCATGTCCATCCGGCACCAAAGTTTTTAATCGCCGCTTCGGTAAACCGCCTTTTGAACTCCGCGACGCTGCCAAAAGCCTGAGTAAGTGCCTCAGCCAGCGCATCCGTTGGTTCACTGCCTGCCGCTGGGGCAAGACAGTTCCAGTAAAAGGTGTGGTTCCAGACCTGCGCCGCATTGTTGAAAATTCCGCCCTCAGCATGACGGACAATATTCTCCAGCGATTTATTTTGCCATTCTGTACCCTCAATAAGATTGTTGAGATTAGTGACGTAGGTCTGGTGATGTTTGCCGTGATGGTAAGTCAGGGTCTCTGCAGAAATGTGCGGCTCAAGCGCGTCTTTTGCATACGGTAACGCAGGTAATTCGAACGACATTGCATGCTCCTTTTTAATTTTGATAACCTAATATCCACATAATAATCATGGTTATATTAACAAATTAACGGAGAGGGCAGAAGAAGAATTATCCTGCCGCTTTCACAGCAGGATAACGATTAGCGGATGGTTTTAGGCGTCATTACCCGACGAGCGCCAACATAATGGCGAACCCAATAATCTTCACTTAATGAGGAGATTTGAATATCCTGACCGCTACGGGGTGACTGAATAAATTTACCGTTACCCACATAAACACCTACGTGATCGGCAGTGCCCCGGCCCTGTGTGCGGAAAAAGACCAAATCGCCGCTTTCCAGACTACTACGTTCGATTGGTGCGGCATCACGCAGGTGATACATCTCGTTTGCCGTTCGTGGGATCTGGAACTTAACCAGATCTTTATAAGCGTAATAAACCAGACCGCTGCAATCAAAGCCGGTACGAGGAGACGACCCGCCCCAGTGATACGGCTTACCAATCTGATTCATCAACTTAGACATGGCCGTTTTTTGCGCTTTCTGCATCCGCGCTTTATGAACTTCGCTCAACGCCAGCGGTTTGGCTGAGGCGTTAAGGCATTTATTCTTGTAACCCTTGCGGACCGTACATTTTTTATCTGCCAGTTTCACCGCCGCCGTTTTCATCGGTTTCGTCTTATCGCGTCGGGATTTACTGGAGGTGAGGGTGGTTTTGGTTTTGGTCTTGCTGGTGCTTTTGCTGGATTTTGTCGCTGTTTTAGTCGCGTTTTTGCTGGATTTTTTACTGTTCGTTTTAGCGTTGTTTTTGTGTTCCGACGTTTTAACCAGATGCGTTTTTTGTACGGCAGACGCTCTCGCCTGCTCAGAGGCCTGAGCAAGTGGAGTAAAAGCAAGCGATGTAAACAGTAAAGCACAGAGCGTGATTGAGACGTTATTGATCCGCGCCACTGAGCATTCCCCTGATTCGGGCAGGCATACCGGGATACCTGCGGATGATGACAAAAATCCTGTCGATTCTAATGCATAAAAAGCCAGAAAGTTAATAGTCTTTTTGCATCAATGATAGCGATTCGTTACCTGGCGCAAAAAAAACATCCTCGATGGTGCGAAATGTGTGCAATTGACGCGATTAATTAATGTGGCAAATAATAAAAACGTATTGATAAAGCATCTTCAGGCTTCAGACGATACAATACTGACGAGTGAATAAAATGTTATTTTCGGTCAGGGGTCTTAAACGCTACAATGTCAGACTACTGCCGTAAAAGAAGTTAAGGAAGCATGACAATGAGTACGACAATTGAAAAAATCCAGCGCCAAATCGCTGAGAACCCGATCCTGCTGTACATGAAAGGGTCACCAAAATTACCGAGCTGTGGTTTCTCGGCGCAGGCGGTTCAGGCGCTGTCAGCCTGTGGTGAGCGTTTCGCCTATGTGGATATCCTGCAGAATCCGGATATCCGCGCAGAGTTGCCGCAATATGCTAACTGGCCGACGTTCCCGCAACTTTGGGTCGATGGTGAACTGGTTGGCGGCTGCGATATCATTATTGAGATGTATCAGCGCGGTGAGCTTCAGTCTCTGATCAAAGAGACGGCTGCAAAACATGCCACCGATGGTTCTGACGCCCAGTAAGGGTTACCGGAAAATAAAAAAGCGACGCTGAGTCGCTTTTTTTATCGCTATTGCTCGCTGACCAAAGGAAGCGGCCAGCCGCCAAGGCGTTTCCAGCGGTTAACGATCTCGCAAAATAGTAGCGCGGTTTGTTGCGTATCATACAGTGCGGAATGGGCCTGAGTACTGTCAAAGTTGAGACCAGCAGCTGTACAGGCTTTAGAGAGAACGGTTTGTCCAAGTGCTAATCCGCTAAGCGAAGCGGTATCAAAAGTGACAAATGGGTGGAAAGGGTTACGCTTCAGCGAAGCACGCTCGGCGGCAGCCATCATAAAGCTATGATCAAATGTCGCGTTATGCGCCACCATAATCGCCCGATTACAATTCTGATCTTTGATTCCTTTGCGTACCGCTTTGAAAATGGCGTGTAGCGCATCATGTTCGCTGACAGCGCCCCGCAAGGGATTAGTCGGATCGATACCGTTAAATGCCAGCGCTTCTGGCTGTAAATTTGCCCCTTCAAAAGGCTCAACGTGAAAATGCAGCGTAGTATCCGGCATCAGCCAGCCGTGATCATCCATTTTCAGGGTAATAGCAGCGACTTCGAGTAGCGCATCGGTTTTGGCATTAAAACCAGCCGTTTCGACGTCAATTACAACAGGATAAAAACCGCGAAAACGGTCGCACAGACCAGTCAGTTGAGCGTTATCGGACATCAGTATCTCTTAACAAAAAAAAGTAGCGCGCATTATGGCAAATTTTGCCAGCGGATGCAGTAGCCGCAAGAGAAAAGGGCGGGCCAGAGCAGGCCCACCGCAGATTAATCGCCCAGACCTTTACCCGCGTCTTTCGCTTCAATCAATTCAATTTTATAGCCATCCGGATCTTCAACAAAAGCGATAACAGTCGTGCCGCCTTTAACCGGACCAGCTTCGCGGGTGACATTCCCTCCGCTCTGACGAATTTTTTCACAGGCTTCAGCCGCGTTATCAACGCTGAGCGCAATATGCCCATAAGCGGTGCCTAAATCATAATGATCGGTACCCCAATTGTAAGTCAGTTCAATGACTGCCTCTTTACTTTCCGGGCCATAACCGACAAAAGCGAGGGAATATTTGTATTCCGGGTTTTCACTGGTCCGCAACAGCGACATGCCCAGCACGTTGGTGTAGAAATCAATTGAACGTTGCAGGTCACCAACGCGCAGCATAGTGTGAAGTAAGCGCATCTCTTCCTCTCAGGTAATGGATTGTCTTTCATTTCAAACAGAAACGTCATTTTAGTATAGCGGCGGAACCTCGCCGCTATCAATGAAGGATTACAAAGAGGGGTAATCGGTATAACCTTCAGCGCCACCGCCGTAGAAGCTCTCCGGACGCTGCGGGTTTAATTCGGCTTTCCGCGCCAGGCGTTCAACCAGGTCAGGGTTGGCGATATAGTCGCGACCAAAAGCAACAGCATCGATCAAACCTTTGGCGATCAGAGGGGCAGCTTTCTCGAGGGTGTATGCGCCCGCGCCAATGATCGCGCCATCAAAACGCTCGCGGACTTTCTGGCGGAACGACTCGGAATAAGGTTGGCCCCCAGCCCAGTCTGGTTCAGACATGTGCAGATAAGCAATACCGCGTTTGTTAAGCTCTTCAATCAGATACAGCGCATCTTCTTCTTCATTCGGACCGTTGTCGGTGTTCTGGAACGTACCGACCGGCGATACACGGATGCCAATGCGATCGGCGCTCCACTCTTTACTCACCGCATCAATCACCTCCAGGACCAGACGAGCACGATTTTCGACACTGCCGCCATACTCATCGGTACGCTGATTAGAGGAAGGAGACAGGAACTGGTGCAGCAAATAACCATGCGCCGAGTGCAGTTCGACTAAATCAAAACCTGCCTCACGCGCATTCGCCACAGCCTGACGGAAATCGTCGACAATGCCTGGGATTTCACTGGTTTCCAGCGCACGTGGGGTAGACGTTTCTACCCGGATAGCATGGCCGTTTTCATCACGCAGAGAGGTACGCGTACCGGCGTTAATCGCTGAAGGCGCAACCGGGGCCTGACCACCAGGCTGAATGCTGCTGTGGGAGATACGACCAGTGTGCCAAAGCTGGACGGCAATACGACCATTTTCTGCATGCACGCCTGCGGTAATTTTCTGCCAGGCTGCAATTTGCTCGGCGCTGTGCAGACCCGGTGCGCCCGCATAGCCCTTGGCCTGGGCGGAAATCTGCGTCGCTTCTGAAATAATCAGCCCTGAGCTGGCGCGCTGGCGATAATATTCCGCCATTAGCGGAGTAGGAATATCGCCCGGCTCAATGCTGCGCAGGCGAGTGAGCGGGGCCATAAAGACCCGATTAGGCACGGTAATAGCCCCCACGTTTAGGGGGGTAAACAGTTTTTCAGTTGACATATTCACTCCTGAGTAGACCGGTCGTCTTGAAAATTGGTTAAAAAAAGCACCTGAGCTACTCAGGTGCGGCAATGATTGTTTTGACGTGGGCAAGCGCACTTTCCAGCGGGAGAGTGTTGCGGGACATTTTGGTCTGCAAATTAGCGCCCAGCCAGAGAGAATAAAGAACTTGTGCCTGAATCTGTGCATCACCTTTAAACACCAGGCTATTTTCTTTTCGCCCTTGTTCCAGCACCTGCGCCAGCAGCGAAATAACCATACTAACGCCCGTATGCATCTCGGTACGCATCGCTTCCGACAGATCGCAGACTTCGGCAGACAGTTTCACCGTTAAACAACCGCCAATCGTGCCGTGCTGGCAAAATTGTTCAATCAGTTGCTGATACCACGCCAGCAGGCGAGCGCGGGCGGTGCCTTGCGATGGGAAAAAATGCTGGTGGATCGTATGTTGATAACCCGCGTAATGTCGGTGAAGCATGGCAACGCCAAAGGCTTCTTTAGAGCGAAAATAGTGATAAAACGACCCCTTAGGAACGCCGGCCGTTTTTAGTAGCTCGCTTAATCCCATGCCGGTAAAGCCTCGCTGTATGCAAAGCTCCTCGCCGACGGCAAGGATATGTTCACGCGTATCATGTTCAGTATGTCTGGTCATCGGGATACTGTAATAGACCAGTCGGTCTAATGCAAGTGAGTATTTAACCTTGCATGTCTTGCGATGTGCGTCTTCAATAACAGTAATTACCTGTACGCGGGAGGCGCTTATGGCAGAACAACTGGAGTTTTTCCCGCTGCAAAGCCCTTGCCGTGGGATTTGTCAGACCGATGAACGCGGTTTTTGCCGAGGCTGTATGCGTAGTCGGGAAGAGCGTTTTAACTGGCAACAGTTTAGCAATGCGCAAAAACAAGAGGTTTTACGGTTGTGCCGCCAGCGCTTACTGCGCAAATTACGTGCAAACAGATCCTCTCATGATGAAGAACCGCAGCAACCCTCACTTTTTTGATGTCGACATTACGTATACTCACCCCAAATCTTCATTGAGGGAAATATAATGGTTCAGCGTATTACTATGGCTCCGCAGGGGCCGGAATTTTCACGTTTTGTCATGGGTTACTGGCGTCTGATGGACTGGGGTATGTCAGCCCGGGAATTAGCCGGTTTTATTGAGTCCCATCTGGAGCTTGGGATCACTACCGTTGATCATGCCGATATTTATGGTGGATATCAGTGTGAAGCGGCTTTCGGCGAGGCGCTAAAACTCGCCCCGCAGCTGCGGGAGCGGCTGGAGATTGTCACAAAATGCGGCATCGCCACCACCGCCCGCGCGGAAAATAAGCTGGGGCATTATATTACCGATCGCCAGCACATCATTGACAGTGCCGAACAGTCGCTTAAAAATCTGGCGACAGATTATCTCGATTTATTGCTCATTCATCGCCCCGACCCGTTAATGGATGCAGATGATATCGCGGAGGCGTTCCTCGCCCTTCATCAGAGCGGCAAAGTGCGCCACTTTGGTGTATCCAATTTTACGCCTCGCCAGTTCTCGCTCTTGCAGTCCCGCTTGCCTTTCACGCTGACAACTAATCAGGTGGAAATTTCTCCCGTCCACCAGCCGCTGCTCCTGGATGGAACATTAGATCAGCTTCAGCAATTGCGGGTGCGCCCCATGGCGTGGTCGTGTCTTGGCGGAGGGCGGCTGTTTAATGATGAGTCCTTTAAACCCTTACGTGATGAACTTGAACAGGTAGCAAAGGAACTCAACGCCGGGAGCATTGAGCAGGTGGTTTACGCCTGGATACTACGTTTGCCCTCACAGCCGCTGCCTATCATCGGTTCCGGTAAAATTGCGCGCGTGCGCTCAGCGATTGCCGCCGAAAACCTGCAATTAACCCGGCAACAGTGGTTCCGTATACGTAAAGCCGCGCTCGGCTACGATGTGCCCTGACGCACGCTTTTAAGTACTTTCCGGTGAAAGCAGTATCGTTGGTTTACACTTATTCGCGGATACTGAATTTACCGGAGGTTATATGAAGCGTTTTAGTCTGGCTATGTTAGCACTCGTAGTCTGTAGTGGCGCGCAGGCTGCGAGTGAAGAGGTAAAGATGAATTTGGTCACCTCGCAGGGAATTGGTCAGTCGATCGGTAAGGTAAAAATTAGTGAGACCGACAAGGGGCTGGAGTTCGCACCGGATCTTAAAGCATTGCCCCCGGGTGAACGCGGGTTTCATGTCCATGCCATGGGCAGTTGTGAGCCGGCAATGAAAGACGGTAAACCGAGCGCAGCAGAAGCCGCTGGCGGGCATCTCGACCCACAGAAAACAGGTAAGCATGAAGGTCCAGAAGGGCATGGCCATGCCGGAGACCTCCCTGTGCTGGTGGTGGACAAAGACGGCAAAGCAACAACGCCAGTCGTTGCCCCGCGCCTGAAGAAACTGGATGAAGTAAAAGGTAAAGCGCTGATGATCCACGTCGGGGGGGACAACATGTCCGACAAACCTGAACCGCTGGGCGGTGGCGGGGCACGTTTCGCCTGTGGCGTTATTAAATAATTAGTGTTGAATTGTCCCGGCGTCTGCCGCAGCCTCCAGCTGTGAAAGTGAACATTGTAATCGCCATACAATCGCCGCCAGGTCCCTGGCGGCAGGCTGGTGATGCCTGGAAAGTGTGTCGCTGATGCGCTGTAATTCCGTTAACGTAACCGCCAGAGGACGCCGCTGTACACCGCGTTCACTCATCACATTTCGCAACAGCGCCAGGCAAATATCCTGTACCTGGGCCAGTGGATCGGAGCGCGTCTCCCAGTCACGAAGTTCCCATACGACATGCGAGCAATTAAGAAGCACCACCCCCCAGCGCAATAGCCAACGTCGTGCCAGCGCATCCTGACTGTTACTTAACTGATTAATCCGGTGATAAACCAACGATTCAAATTCAGCCTCACTATGTACCGGATGGGAATGCAACTGATCGATAAAGTGACGCCGTAACGCCCTAATGTGACGGCGACCTTTTCGTGCATCAGAGCCGGGACGCAAGACAGCAAAAGCCAGCCATGCCATCCCGACGCCAATTATTTTCGCGATATTATCATTGAGAAAGTCTGCGAAATCATAAACGGGTGGATTGGTCACAGCGATAAACGATCCCATAAATACGATCAACTGCCCCCACAAACCCGCTTGCTTCGGAATTTGCAATTTGAACAATTGCATAGTGGTCAATAAAGGAAATAAAAACAGCAAAAACTGCCATAGCTCAGTGATCTGTACCATAAGGCCAAATTTCACTATGAAGCTAAAAAGTGAGAGTAGTAGCAATGTACGCATGAGAAGCGTGAGCGAGTTAAACGGCGATGGGACCGTCGAGTAAATTACGCAGCCGATGGCCGTCATCGTTAATGCTGCCGCGCCTGAATCCCATTGGGTATTGATACTCCATGCGCCCACTATCATCAGAGCACTAAAAGCGCGAAATCCGTTCCACAGCGCCTCGGTATAATCAGTATGCCGTGATAGTGCCGGGCTGGCAGGGACATCAAATTGTGTCACCGCTGAGGCATTTTCAAGCGCTTTTAGCCACCGGCTGTTGCGCAGATAAATACGACAAAAATAGCGCAGTCGTTGCCAGAAAGCATGGTGGCGATAATCCTGTGGGTCATGAGGCGCAAGCGGCGCAATAATTCGTGACAGGGTATAGATATCAGCATCGGTGCGTGCAAGGGCCTGAATCAGATTGCTCAGGATCTGCTGGATATTTTCTGGTGGATTGGGCCAGTTCATTAGCATTCGTCGCTGACTGGAGATAAGGCTGGTCATGCGTAGCTGTTGATGCAGCAGATAATTAAGCAAATTATTTTGCCGGCGAAAGCGATAATGACTCCAGAAGGCCTGAATACGTAGCAGGTTCATTGTCAGTATCTGGCGAATAACCCCTTCATGCGCGGTGCGAATTGCATCCGTTATTTCAGGTTGCCAGAGAAGATCGGCATGCTCCAGCAGTCGGGCATGCATGTTTTTAAGTGAAGCCAGCAGCGTCGTGCCGTCCGGGGTACTGGGCAGTATCATCATCATCAACCCACCGCACAGAATACCGAGCATCACTTCGCAGACGCGTGCCTGCGCGATATGCCATAGCAGAGTAGCATCGACAATATTAATAACCGGAAAAGCGATAATGGCGGCGGTATACCCTGACAACTGGAACGCGTAGGTGACATTATTATTAAACAACGCACAGATAAATGTGCACAATGTTATCCATGCTGAAATGCAAAAAAGAAAAAGCCACGGGTCAATCAACGTATGTCCGGCGATAATCAGTGCCGCCATTGCGCCGAAAAGACTGCCTGCAATGCGGCCAAAACTTTTACTGATAACACCGCCCACCGTCGGAAAACTAACCACTGCGGCAGACGTCATTGCCCAATACGGTTCATCCAGATTTAAACAATAAGCGATACTGAGTGCCAGACACATCGCAATGGTATTGCGCAGCGCATAACGCCACTGGGCCTGCGTCGCTTTATACCAGGGCAGTACTCGCCAGAAGTGCAGGGAGATCATTTGCGCTCGCCAATTGCCACACTGCATGTCGTACCGGATACCAGAGTCAGGCCAGAGGGAATCTGGTCAAATTCGATGCGGACCGGGACGCGCTGTGCCAGTCTGACCCACGGAATGTTGGGTTTAATATCGGCAACCAATCCGCTGTCGCTTTCCACACTTTGGTCGTAGATCGCTCTACCAATGCTGGAAACGTGACCCTGTAACGTTTGATCGCTGCTGTAAAGGATGATTTTTGCTGTGTCTCCGGGGTGAATATGACGCAGCTTGGTTTCTTCAAAATAGCCAATAGCATAAAAAGAATGGCTATCGATAAGGGCAAACACCGGTTGTCCTTCGGAAGCGTAATTACCGGTGCGCGTGGAAAGGTTAGTTATCCAGCCGTCAACAGGCGCTTTGACTGTGGTTTGCGCCAACTGCCACTTTGCATGATCGAGCGTTGCTTGCGCCGCCTCGACGCTTGCTTTCATTGCATCAACCGTAGTGTTAGCCGTATCAAGGTCTTCCGCAGAGATATAGTTTTGCGGCAGGTTATGCCGCCGACTGGCTTCATGGCTGGCTCTGGCAAGGTCGGCACGTGCTTTAGCCAGTTGCGCCTCAGCATTAAGCACGGCGATGCGCCAGGGGGTTTCATCAATGCGGAACAGCTCGTCGCCGGCATGAACAAACTGGTTATCAATGACGTTTAAGGACTGTATGGTGCCAGACACTTGCGGTGTGATATTAACCAGCTCTGCGCGAATTTTTCCATCGCGGGTCCATGGGGATTGCATATAGAAATTCCACATCGCCCAGACCGCAGCCACTGCAACGACTGCCACCAGTAAGGTAGAAAAATATTTTAATTTTTTGAAGGACATAGCATCACCATGAAATCAGGATAGCCAGCGCCAGGCAGACTGAGAGCGCAAAGAATGAGAGATCCATTAACATTGGGTGCCAGATGTCACCTGCATACATCCAGTCACGCAACAGGCGATGGACAATAAGCCAAATGAGAAAACCCACGATGACGGCTTTAAAAAGGGGCGGAAAGTAGATTGATGCCCCTGCCACCAGATCCTCCAGGAGTAATCCTGAAGCGTTGAAAATCGACTCCACGGACAGAAATCCTTTGCGATAAATAAGTATTGACGTGCCAGCATCAACTAAGCTTGCAAACGGTGCGCCGGTTTTACACAGTGTAAATCATTGCAATTCCCGGGGTGAATGCAGTAATGCATTTGTTTTGGCAATACAAATGCTGCACACTATTCTAAAATCAGTATAATAACTTAGCAAGCTAATTATAAGGAGATGAAATTGGAATCGCCATTAGGGTCTGACCTTGCACGATTAGTGCGAATCTGGCGTGCTCTGATTGACCATCGCCTGAAACCTCTGGAGTTAACGCAGACACATTGGGTTACGCTGCATAATATTCATCAGCTACCTCCCGAACAGTCGCAAATTCAGCTGGCAAAAGCGATAGGCATTGAGCAGCCCTCCCTGGTCCGTACGTTAGATCAACTGGAAGAAAAAGGGCTTATCTCCCGGCAAACATGTGCAAATGACCGGCGGGCCAAACGCATCAAACTCACGCCAAAAGCTGAGCCTCTCATCGCAGAGATGGAAGGCGTCATCAGCAAAACGCGTGCAGAGATCCTTTCTGGTATCTCTGCTGAGGAGCAGGACGCTCTCATCAGTATGATTCATCGCCTGGAGCGCAATATCATTGATCTTCAGGCGAAAGGGTAATAACCGGGCCTTGCCGCAGGCAAGGCTCTTATTCTTTCCACACGACGACCCGATTACGTCCTGTTTCCTTAGCCTGGTACATGGCCTTATCCGCTCGCTCTACGCACGCTTCGGCGGTAAGTTCAGGGCTGGTGGCAGTATACACCCCCAGTGAAAGGGTGATGGATTCGGGTAACTGCTGTTGGCTGGAGGTGGCATCGTGACCCGCAATGGTTAGCCGGATACGTTCGGCAACATGTTGTGCATCTTCAGCCGTAGTATTATTCAGTAGCAGGGCAAATTCTTCGCCGCCAATGCGTGCAGCCACATCATCCAGCCGAATAACGTGCTGCAGTACGCTGGCAACAAACTGAATCACCTTATCGCCCTGAAGATGTCCATAGGTATCATTAATACGCTTAAAGCGGTCAAGGTCACTGACGATGATTGAGACCGGCTTTAGTGGCGACGCTTCAGCGAGTTGCCTGACAAGCGTGTCGTAAAAATAGCTACGATTGTGTAACCGGGTAAGAGGGTCGCGGATCGAATTTTGATACGAATGGAGGTATTTATCCTGCGAATCGCGATAAAGATTAAAAATGTCATACAGCAGGGTAAAGATAATGAAGAGGGTTGAAGTTGTTTCAAAAAAACGCGCCTGGTACCAGGCAAGCCCGTCACTGTTACGATCGGACAGTAAAAAAAGCATGGTGAAAATATAGCAGATGCAAAAGAATCCGCCGCTAAACCAGAAAAAACTGCGCAATTGGGTAATGCGTAGTAATAGCAGTAATGTCATGGTCCATAATGCTATTAATAACCAGCTGAAAAAGTGATTCCACAGGGATGTAAACGCATGTGTTTTATTATCGACCAGCGAGATGTCCAGTGTCGGATTAAAGCTTGAGTATAAATACGCCAAAAGTAGCATCATTAATGTAAAAAGGATAATCCCAGAAACCACCATCGTATGAAACCACGCACCGCGAGCGGCCCATTTTTGCTGGTGAAATAATACGATTGAGGTGGTAAACAACATCGCCATCATCATATTACGGAAGGTAAAAAAGATGATGGCATCATTATAATTAGCCACGGTCGTAGAATGGCATATAAACCATGCTGGAAAACTGTTGAGCGTGCCGAGCATCATGATGGCAGAACCCGCGAAAGCGCAGGCAATGGCGACCAGGTAAAGATGCTTTTTGTCGCAAAAGTATTTCATCAACATAAAACCCGCCACCATAATATGAAATACCAGTAAAAATATGGTCATCGCCGGAAACAGCAGGGGTGAAGGCGACGAGTCCAGTTGGGCAACCTGTCTGAAAGCCAGTTCCAGCAATGTAATGGCAACAAAACCGATGGCAAAGAGAAAAAAATAGCGATGCAGGTGATTTTTCGTTTCAATCATGTATGACTTCCTGTTGTCTTGTTAAATACCAGCAGGCGTTTCTGTCCATTGTTAGACTTTTAGCCGACTTGTTAACGATTTTATAACGTTAACCGGCTAAAAATATTGCGCGGAAACAAATTATTTTGCTGAGGAGAAAATTAATACATTCATGATGTGAATGTATTTAATGGAAATATATTTGTACGGAATGATTTGAGGGTAATTAACGGCAAGAGGAATGCGCGTGGTGAATGTCCACCACGCGCATAAGCATTAACGCGGAGAGACGGTGATTTGGCTACCATTACTGGCCATCGCAACACGCTGGCCGGCAGAAAATTTAGAATCACCCTGTTTCTGTACCACCATGACGGTGTTACCGTCATCCTTACGAATTTCCAGTTCCACGCCCTGGGTTTTATTCATGGCACCCTGGACGCCCTGTCCCGCGACGCCACCCGCTACAGCACCCGCAGCAGTTGCCAGTGAACGGCCAGCGCCACCACCAATCGTATTGCCGAGGAAGCCACCCAGGACAGCGCCGCCAATGGCACCGATAGCATTTGAATCATTGCCACCCTGAATTTGTACCGGACGGACATGAACAATTGTGCCGTAAGTCACATTTTGTACCTGCTTGGCTTCTGATGCAGAGTAAACGTCCCCTGACAGGCCACTGTTATTGACACAGCCTGCCAGCGTAAAACCTATCATCGAAACGGCTAAAACACGTAAAATCATCTATGAATCTCCTGTTCACCAAGAAAGCTCAGGCGAGCATCCGTCTAACACTAATTATATGCGTTTCAACGCCACAGTTCATAGCCTGTGGCGAAACAATAGCAAAAATAATAGGCTGCTGAATATTAACCACACATAAACAAGTCTGTAGCGAGGCTTCCCATACAGCCTGTTTTGATAAAAAATGGCAATGCATCATAGTAATGGCGGTGGTTTTATGATGCAGTAAAATCCTGACCAGACAAATTAAGGAAGACGTATGATTTCGGGTCGCTATATTGGTGTTATGTCCGGTACCAGCCTTGATGGTGTAGATGTGGTCCTCGCTACCATTGATGAAACCAGAGTGGCGCAACTGGCAAGCCTTTCATGGCCGATTCCGCTGGCCCTCAAAGAGGCGGTGCTGGCAATATGTCAGGGGCAACAGCTGACGTTATCTCAGTTGGGCCAGTTAGATACGCGTCTGGGAAGGCTGTTTGCCGAGGCGGTGCAGGCACTGATGACGCGGGAGAATCTGCGGGCGGAAGATATTGTTGCCATCGGCTGTCATGGGCAAACGGTGTGGCATGAGCCTGGCGGAGATGCGCCACATACTCTGCAAATCGGTGATAACAATCAGATTGCTGCCCGTACCGGGGTGACTGTTATTGGTGACTTCCGCCGTCGGGATATGGCGCTTGGCGGGCAGGGGGCTCCGTTGGTTCCGGCTTTTCACCATGCGCTTTTAGCACATCCTCAGGAGCGCCGGATGGTGCTTAATATTGGTGGTATTGCGAATTTATCGCTGCTGATCCCGGGGACACCCGTGCGCGGTTACGATACCGGTCCAGGAAATATGTTGATGGATGCGTGGATTTGGCGTCAACGGCAAAAGCCCTATGATAAAGACGCGCAATGGGCCAGTTCAGGCCGAGTGGTTATTCCGCTTCTGCAGGCGATGTTAAGCGATCCTTACTTCGCGGCCCCGCCCCCTAAAAGTACCGGGCGCGAATATTTCAACTATGCCTGGCTGCAGTCCTGGTTATCTCGCTATCCGGGACTGGATGCGGGCGATGTCCAGGCAACACTAGCGGAATTAACGGCAGTCACCATTGCTGAGCAGGTGTTACTAAGCGGTGGCTGCGATCGCTTACTGGTCTGTGGCGGAGGAAGCAGAAACCCGCTGTTGATGACCCGGCTGGCCGGGCTTCTTGCCGGCACTGAAGTCACTACCACGGATGCTGCCGGTATTTCTGGCGACGATATGGAAGCGCTGGCATTTGCCTGGCTGGCATGGCGAACCATCGCCGGTAAACCGGGGAATCTACCCGCCGTGACTGGCGCGTCGGAGGCTACCGTGCTGGGCGCTATTTTCCCCGCTAATCCGCGGCAAAATAAGAGTTAACCGAATAACTTGCCGGGGGCTCTGCCGTTAGACTACTTATTTCCAGGGAGGATGCATGTGTCCTCCCGCGTCCGGAGGTTCTGTCTAATGAAAAAAATAGCTATTATTGCGCTCCCGATCCTACTCACTGGCTGCAGTTACTACGGGCAAATGGTTGAGCGAATGCATACCGATACCCTGGAATATCAGTGCGATGAGCAGCCGTTAACGGTCAGGCTCAATAATACGCGCCAGGAAGTGCATTTTGTTTATGACAATAAACCGTTAACCCTCAAGCAAGGACTCTCCGCCTCTGGTGCCCGTTACACTGACGGAATTTGGGTATTGTGGTCTAAAGAAGAGAGTGCCACGGTTTATAATCGCGATCGTATCGTTTTAAACAACTGTCATTTGCCCACGCCGAAGCGTTGAGATTTAGGCCTGGGCAGCGCACAATAGTGTGCTAAATGGTTAACAGTCCAGGTCAAACGCTATGCCAGATAACGACGAATTACAGAATATTGCGCATTTGCGCCGTGAATATACGCAGGGCGGCCTTCGTCGTCGCGACCTTCCTTCTGAACCTCTGGTACTGTTTGAACGCTGGCTCAAACAGGCTTGTGACGCCCGCCTTGCTGATCCTACTGCCATGGTCGTCGCCACTGTCGATGAGCGTGGACAGCCCTATCAACGAATCGTGCTGCTAAAGCATTTTGATGACAAAGGTCTGGTTTTTTATACCAACCTTGGCAGTCGCAAAGCCCATCACCTTGAACGCAATCCTTGTATCAGTCTGCTTTTCCCCTGGCATATGCTGGAACGTCAGGTGATGGTTATTGGTAAAGCAGAACGACTATCTACCCTCGACGTTATCAAATATTTCCATAGTCGCCCCCGTGACAGTCAAATTGGGGCATGGGTATCTCAACAGTCGAGTCGGATTTCTGCACGTGGCATTCTGGAAAGCAAATTTCTCGAACTGAAGCAGAAATTTCAGCAGGGAGAAGTTCCGCTGCCGAGTTTTTGGGGCGGTTTTCGGGTGAGCTTTGAACAAATGGAGTTCTGGCAGGGCGGTGAAAATCGCTTACACGATCGTTTTTTATACCAGCGTGACGGTAATGAGTGGAAAATAGATCGTCTGGCCCCCTGATGATGGCAAAATGTTGTTTTATGTACTGGTACTCCTGATTCCAGCGCTTTATTCTATGTTCCTTCGCATCAGGCGAACAGTCGTGTACCGGCAAAGGTGCAGTCGTTTTATACATGGAGATTTTGATGGCAAGCAGTAACTTGATTAAACAATTGCAAGAGCGGGGGCTTATCGCCCAGATTACGGACGAAGAAGCGTTAGCAGAGCGACTGGCGCAAGGGCCAATTGCACTCTATTGCGGTTTCGATCCTACCGCTGACAGCTTGCATTTGGGGCATCTTGTTCCATTGTTATGCCTGAAACGCTTCCAGCAGGCCGGGCATAAACCCGTTGCGCTGGTGGGCGGTGCAACCGGTCTGATCGGCGATCCGAGCTTTAAAGCCGCTGAGCGCAAACTCAATACCGAAGATACCGTGCAACAATGGGTGGATAAAATCCGCAAACAAGTTGCGCCATTCCTTGATTTTGACTGCGGCGAAAATTCCGCAATTGCGGCCAATAACTATGACTGGTTTGGCGGCATGAACGTGCTGACTTTCCTGCGCGATATCGGCAAGCATTTCTCTGTTAACCAGATGATTAATAAAGAGGCAGTCAAGCAACGCCTGAACAGGGACGACCAGGGCATCTCGTTTACCGAGTTTTCCTACAACCTGCTTCAGGGCTATGACTTTGCCTGCCTGAATAATTTGCATGGTGTTGCACTGCAAATTGGCGGCTCCGATCAGTGGGGGAACATTACCTCTGGTATCGACCTGACTCGCCGTCTGCATCAAAATCAGGTGTTTGGTTTAACCGTGCCGCTGATCACAAAAGCAGACGGCACTAAATTTGGGAAAACAGAAGGGGGAGCCGTCTGGCTCGATCCGAAAAAAACCAGTCCTTATAAATTTTATCAGTTCTGGATTAATACCGCTGACGCGGATGTGTACCGCTTCCTTAAATTCTTCACGTTCATGGACATCGCTGAGATCAATGCCCTGGAAGAAGAAGATAAAAATAGCCGTAAAGCGCCGCGCGCGCAGTATGTACTGGCAGAGCTGGTGACTCGCCTTGTTCATGGTGAAGAAGGGTTGACCGCTGCGAAACGCATCACGGAAAGCCTGTTCAATGGCACCTTAAACGCGCTAAGCGAAGCGGATTTCGAACAACTGGCACAGGATGGCGTACCGATGGTTGAGATGAAAAGAGGGGCCGATCTTATGCAGGCGCTGGTTGACTCTGAGCTTCAGCCTTCTCGCGGTCAGGCGCGTAAAACCATCGCCTCAAATGCCGTCACCATTAACGGCGAAAAGCAAACTGACCCGGAATATACCTTTGCTGATAGCGATCGTTTATATGGTCGTTATACCCTGTTACGTCGGGGTAAGAAAAATTACTGCCTGATTTGCTGGAACTAATCCAGCAACATGTGCAGGGGCGTGGAAATCACGCCCCTGCGTGATGCCATATTTATTTACAGCCCTTCTGCTGCCAGCGCGGCGGCCACGGCTGGCCTTGCCGCCATACGTGCCATATATGCCTTGATATTGCTCAGACCGTCCATCTCCAGTTTTACCGCTTGTGCCCAGCGCAGAACGGTAAAAAGATAAGCATCCGCAATAGTAAAGCGCAGACCATTGATCCATTGCTTATCACTTAAGGCTTCCTCGATAAACTGAAGTTTTTTCTCCAGAAGCCCGCGCACCACGGGTTTATATTCTTCCGGTGTATCCGGACGGAAAAGCGGTGTAAACCCTTTGTGCAGCTCTGTGGCAACGTAATTTAGCCATTCCAGTGCTCTGTATCGGGTGATGCTTCCTGGCGGAGCGAGGAGTTGACGATCTGGTACGCTGTCAGCGATGTACTGCATTATTGCCGTACCTTCTGTGAGCAGCGAATTGTCATCCAGTTGGATCGCGGGCACCTGGCCTTTCGGATTGACATTAAAAAAGTCACCGCCATTTTCCAGATGTTTATTCGCCAAATCTACCTTCTCCAGCGTAAAATCTACGCCGCTTTCGCGCAGAACAATATGCGAAGCAAGAGAGCAGGCACCGGGCTTGTAAAATAGCTTCATTGTAAACTCCTTCGGGGCGACTATATGCATAGTCGTATGGTAGTGCTATGGCAGGTAAAAAAAAAGCCACTAACAACGTTAGCGGCTTAAATATGTCTGTTTCCCGATGATATTACGCGGCAGGCGTTTGCGCTGCCTTAACGTCGTTTTCGTCGTTTTGTGTCATGCGGTTAAGCTTCGGTGCGGTGAGCAGCATCAGGATAGCAATAACGCCAGTCGCTATACCAATCTGCATAAATACATGACCATATACCTGCAAGGACACCAGCGGATCGGTAACATCTTCCGGTACAGCCATCATATTCGCAACATAACCACCAATCAGGTTCGCGCCAGCAGTGGTCAGGAACCAGCTACCCATGATGAAGCCCATCAAACGTTGCGGTACCAGCTGTGCAACCATTGCCAGACCAAGACCAGAGATCATCAGTTCGCCGATACTTTGCAGAGCGTAGCTCAATACTAACCAGCCTACTGAAACGATGCCTGCATCGGTGGCAAGTTTTGCACCCAGCGGCAGGACCAGGAATGCTCCCGCACATAACACCATGCCAATAGCAAACTTAGTAGGCATCGGCAGGGTATCGCCCATTTTGTTATAGATAGCAGCCAGGATAGGACTACCAACAATGATCCAGAACGGGTTCAGCGCCTGATACTGTTCGGGCTGAACATTCATTCCCAAAATGGCATGTTCAACATTGTGAATAGCAAAGAAGTTCAGTGACGTTGGCATTTGACTGTACAGCACGAAGAAGATAATGGCCTGCAGCATCAGTATAAACGCGACGATCATTTTACGGCGCGCTGCGCCATGCATCCCAAACGCCTCTTTAGCAAAGATGCACACAATACCCAGCGCGATAACGCCAAGCACCATACGTGCGATTTGCTGGTTGTGTAGCAGCCATGTCGCGATAGCGATCAAAACGACAACGCCGACCAGCGTCATCAACAGTTTACCCACCTGCAAAGGTTCAAAGTCTGGTTTTGAGCCGTATTGTTTTACCCAGCGCTGGCAGAAAGCAAAGTTGACCACGGTGATAAGCATACCTACGACGCTCAGGGCAAACGCCACGCTCCAGCCAAATTCGGCGGCCAGCCAGGGGGTTGCCAGCATTGAGAAGAAGGAGCCTATATTCACCGCCATGTAATACATGGTGAATGCGCCATCAAGACGAGGGTCATCCTTTGCGTAGCACGTGGACAGCAGGGAGGATGGGTTAGCTTTAAATAAACCATTACCCACAGCAATCGCAGCCATACCCATATAAACGACGGCAACATCATGCCCGGACCAGGCGACAAGCGCGTAGCCAATCGCCAGAACGATTGCACCAAGCATGATGACGCGTTTAGTTCCAAGGACTTTGTCGCCCAGCCAGCCGCCAATGGCGACCAGACCATAGACCAGGGCACTAAAGGATGAAAACAGCGTGATGGAATCCGTTTCGGTCATACCCAGTTGTTTCACCAGGTAGACGGCCATAATCCCTTGCAGGCCATAGAAGCCAAAGCGCTCCCATAACTCAATTGAGAAGATGAGATAGAACGCTTTAGGTTGTTTGAAAGCGTTTAAACTGACGCTTTCTGCTGGTTTTTTGTTTGCAGTTGACACATATACCTCTTTTTTTACATCCCATATCAACGGGGGCGTTTTCGGCGGGATGCATAATAAACATCCGCTTTATAGTTATTCTGGAGGGGAAACGGCAGCTAATGTTCACTATCCTGTCCAGTCAGGCAAGACTTTTGTAATAGTCTGTTACACATAAATTTTACCGTACATTCGACCTGCTATGCAAATGTTATCCAGCGTTTAATTTCAACGATTCGTTTTAAATGGTTTTTTAAACTATCAAAAGCCGGATGGCAGGGCGGCATGGCGATATATTTTGCTGTTTTGGACTTTTTATAGTGATATAGGCCATATTCTGAAAATTATGCAGTTCATTGTTTTGTATTGTGTTGGTTTCATAAAAGTAATTGATTTGTAATTACCTGGAAATTAAACAATTTTTTAACATGGCGTTAAATGTTATCGCCACCCGTGCTGCTTAGAAAATTTTAAGCACAAAAAAACGATTTAACCGCTTTTGGGTTCTAATGCAGGGGAAAATAGGGGCTTAAGAGGGAACTTAACGCTTTTTCATGCATGAGACCGCTGCCGGCAGACAGCGGGTACAACCGGTTCTCAGGCGTACACTTTTTCTTTATATTCACACAGATCTTCGATTATACACGAGCCGCAGCGCGGTTTACGGGCAATGCAGGTATAACGCCCATGCAAAATTAACCAGTGATGACAGTCAACTTTAAAGTCGGTGGGAACCACCTTGAGCAATTTCTCTTCAACCTGCTCTACATTTTTACCTGGTGCAAATTGAGTACGATTACACACGCGGAAAATATGCGTATCGACGGCAATCGTTGGCCAGCCGAACGCGGTATTAAGCACGACATTCGCGGTTTTGCGTCCCACCCCGGGTAATGCCTCAAGGGCTGCTCTGTCTTCTGGTACTTTCCCATCGTGAAGCTCTATTAACATGCGACAGGTTTTAATGATGTTCTCGGCTTTGCTGTTATAAAGGCCAATGGTTTTAATGTAGGTTTTTACACCTTCCACCCCCAGATTAAGTAAGGACTGGGGGGTATTCGCAACAGGATACAGTTTGGCAGTGGCCTTATTGACACTGACATCGGTTGCCTGTGCTGAAAGCAGTACGGCAATCAGCAGCTCGAATGGTGAATTAAAATGAAGTTCGGTGGTTGGATGCGGATTATTTTCCCGCAAGCGAGTAAGAATAGTCAGTCGTTTGGCGTTATTCATTATGCTTTCTCTGATGCTGCTGGTGCGGAATGCACGCTATCAATCACCGCCTGCGCCCGGCGTTTTTTAGCGCGTTCATCAATCAGGTATTTTACCGCTAGCATCATACCAAGGCCAATAAAGGCACCGGGAGGCAACATTGCCAGTAAGAACGGGGTATCGGTATGAAAAACCTCAATGCGTAGCGCTTTCGCCCATGGTCCAAGTAGTGAGTCTGCACCGTCAAAGAGCGTTCCATTACCTAATATTTCACGCAGGGAACCAAGCACAAACATTGCGCTGGTTGCTCCCATCCCAATAGAAAAACCGTCAAGCGCTGATAGCGCAACGCTTTTTTTGGCGGCAAAAGCTTCCGCACGCCCAATAACGATACAGTTAGTGACAATAAGGGGAATAAAAATACCCAGTGACTGGTATAAGCCGTAAGCGTAAGCATTGATCAGCATTTGTACGACACTAACCACACTGGCAATGATCATCACATAAATCGGAATACGTATTTCAGCAGGAACCCAGCGACGCAGGGCCGAGATTGCCGAGTTTGTCAGGGTTAATACCAGCGTGGTCGCCAGCCCCAGTCCAAGGGCATTGGTGGCCGTTGACGTCACGGCGAGAAGAGGGCAGAGCCCAAGCAGTTGAACCAACGCCGAGTTATTTTTCCACAGGCCCTGGACGATAACGTCTTTTACTTCGCTCATGGTTTATTCTCCACAGGCTGGCAATTGCGAGAGTTGCGCAGGTAAGGTTACGGCAAATAGCCCTGTGCGTTTAACAGCGTTGACAACAGCACGAGGTGTAATTGTCGCCCCGGTAAATTGATCAAAGTCGCCGCCGTCTTTTTTTACTGCCCAATGACTGTCATTTTCACCATTAATTTTTTTCCCGGCAAAATGCGTGATCCAGTCAGACAAGCGCAATTCTATTTTGTCACCCAGCCCAGGCGTTTCATGATGCGCTATAACGCGCGAACCGAGGATAGTGCCGTGAAAATCTGCGCCAACCAGAAGTTGTATCGCACCGGAATAACCATCAGGAGCCGTACTCTCCAGCACCGCAGCAACCGGAACATCTCCGCTTTTGGCGATATAAACCCGATGTTGCCCTTTACCGAGTGCCGGCGCACTCACCAGATAGCAACTCTTTTGTAAATCGTTATCATAAAGCTCAGCGGGGACGACCTGATCAAAAAGAGCTCGCTGTTGCCCGGCCGCCTGTTGCGCAATTGTGTTTTGGGTCAACTGATTAATGGCGGCGGTCAGTCCGGTAGAACCCACGGCAAAAAGTGCCAGCGTGACGCCATGTTTACGCATAGTCTTGAGCATAGTCTTTCCTCAGCGATGACCGTAAACGCGTGGACGCGTGTAATAATCAATCAGCGGCACGGTAATATTTGCCAGTAACACGGCAAATGCCACACCATCAGGATAACCGCCAAAGCTACGGATAAGCCATACCAGTAGTCCCACCAGAGCGCCATAAATCAACCTGCCGCGATTGGTGGTAGAGGCGGTAACGGGATCGGTCAAAATAAAAAAAGCACCCAGCATTGTTGCCCCTGAAAGCAGGTGAATTGAGGGCGGGGCTAAGTGTTCGGGATCAATTGCCCAGCCGAGCAAGGAGCATACTGCGAGACTAAAGATAAAGCTCAGGGGAATATGCCAGCGTATTGTTTTTTGCCACAGTAAGTACAGGCCGCCTGCCAGATAAGCCAGGTTCACCCACTGCCAGCCGATACCCGCCAATGCGCCATGATAGATGGTGCTCTGCATAATCTGTGAAACGTCTTTCCCGGCATGCAGGGCGGTTTTGAAGGTATCCAGCGGCGTTGCCTGGCTAATGCCGTCAATGCCAAGGCGCAGCGTATTCATATCATCACCGCTGGCAGCATGCCCGGTAAAAATAATCTGCAATACCTCAATGATGCCCGGTGTACTGGCAGCAATGTCCTGCGGTGGCAGCCAGGATGTCATTTGAACCGGAAATGAGATAAGTAGTACCACATAGCCAATCATCGCCGGATTAAACGGATTATGTCCGAGACCACCATAAAGCTGTTTGGCAATGATTATGGCAAAAAGGGTTCCCAGAACCACCATCCACCATGGTGCGAGCGGCGGGATGCTGATCGCCAGTAATACTCCAGTCAGCCATGCTGAGTTATCCGCCAGCGTCCGACCAACAGGCTGTTTGCGTAATTTAGCCACAAAAGCCTCTGCGCACCAGGCGGCGACACTACTCAGAATAAGTTGAACTAACGTCCCCCAGCCAAAAAACCACAACTGCGCGGCAATGCCAGGCAAAGTCGCCAGCAATACCAGCATCATAATGCGTGAAGTCTGACGCTGGTTATGGGTATAGGGGGAGCTTGCGATTCTGAAAACCATTTAATCCTCGTTAACGGCCTGCTGTGCAGATTTGCGCGCCTGTACACGCGCGATAGCGGCTGCTACCGCCGCCTTACGCGGGTCAGTCTGATCGGTAGGTAAAGCGTCCTGCGTCTGTTCAGCCTTGCGGGCTTTGGCGCGGGCAATGGCCGCTTCAACCGCGGCTTTACGCGGGTCAGTTGTTTCTGGTGTGGCGTCCTGCGTCTGTTCAGCCTTGCGGGCTTTGGCGCGGGCAATGGCCGCTTCAACCGCGGCTTTACGCGGGTCTGCTGTTTCTGGCGCGGCGTCCTGCGTCTGTTCAGCCTTACGGGCTTTGGCGCGGGCAATGGCCACTTCAACCGCGGCTTTACGCGGGTCTGTTGTTTCTGGGGCGGCGTCCTGCGTCTGCTCAGCATTACGGGCTTTGGCGCGGGCATTGGCCGCTTCAACCGCGGCTTTACGCGGGTCTGCCGTTTCTGGTGCGGAGTCCTGCGTCTGCTCAGCTTTACGGGCTTTGGCGCGGGCAATGGCCGCTTCAACCGCGGCTTTACGCGGGTCTGCCGCAGGGGCTACCTGCTGCGCTTTGGCGCTTTGGTTTGCCCGGGCCTGTGCTTTACGTGCCTCACGTGCGGCGATTACCTCGCTGTTATCAGGTGTTTTACCCGCCTGGATAACCACGGCTTCTCCTGTCACCTGATGATTTTCGCGTACCCTGGCGATGGCTGCCTGAATCGCATCTTTATCCTGCGCTGCTGGTTGGGCTGCGGAGCGTTTATGGCGTTCCTGACGGCGTACTTTTTCCCGTTCGAGTCGCGCCTGACGTGCTTCGAAGCGGGCTTTTGCTTGCGCAGCACGTTTGTCTTCCAGACTAATGGCGTAAATTTCGGCCTTCTCCTGACGGAAGTATTGCACCAGCGGAATATTGCTCGGGCAAACCCAGGCACAGGCACCGCACTCAATACAATCCTTAAGATTGTGCGCAGTAGCTTTGTCGTGTTGTTGACCTTTGCTGAACCAGTACAACTGTTGGGGAAGCAGGTCAGCCGGACACGCATCAGCACAGGCGCTACAGCGTATACAGCCTTTCTCTTCCTGAGGTTCGCCCATTTCACTCACTGACGGGGCCAGCAGGCAGTTAGTGATCTTCACCACCGGTACCTCTAACCACGGCAGGGTAAAGCCCATCAGCGGACCGCCCATAATAACCATCTGATCAGATGACGGGCAAAATTCAGCAAATTCCAGTAAATGACGCACCGGGGTGCCCAACCGCGCCCAGACATTACCCGGTCGGGCGACTGCCTCTCCGGTCAACGTAACAACGCGCTCTGTCAGCGGTTCACCATCAATAACGGCGCGTTTAATTGCGTATGCGGTACCCACGTTTTGCATTAAGACGCCTATATCAGATGAGCGTCCGCCCTGGGGAACCTGTTTACCGGTCAGAATTTGGGTAAGCTGCTTTGCGCCACCCGAGGGATATTTGGTTGGAATAACGCGTAGAGAAATATCATGCACGTCAGCCAGCACGGCGCGCAGCATAGAAATCGCCTGAGGTTTATTATCCTCAATACCAATAAGCACCTGACGAGGCTGCAGAATATAGGCAAGAATACGTATGCCGTCGATGATTTGCGCGGCGCATTCCTGCATCAGCCTGTCGTCAGCGGTAATATAAGGCTCACACTCTGCAGCGTTAATAATCAGTGTTTCGATTTTATCTCCACCACCGCGCAATTTATTGCCGGTAGGGAAGCCAGCACCACCTAGCCCTGCCACCCCAAACTGATGAATCCGCTCAATAAGCTGCTCGCGACTTTTGGCTTGATAGTCTTGCCAGCCGTCGCGATCGATCCAGCGATCTTCACCATCAGCATCAATAATCACACTTAACTCAGCCAGCCCGGAAGGGTGGGCGGTTGAGTGGGGGGCAATGGCACTTACCACGCCGGAAGTGGGTGCATGAACGGGAAGCATGCTCCCCCATCCGCGGGTCAATGGCTGACCGCGTAATACACGATCGCCCGCTTTCACACACAACTCGCCCTCAGCACCGATATGCTGCTTTAGCGGAATGATGAATCGCTGCGCCAGGGGCACCTGCCGTAACGGCGTGCCGCTGGACTGGAGTTTCATCTCCGGTGGGTGAATGCCGCCATTGAAATCCCAGATCTTATCTTTTCTGAGTGCCGAAAATAGTTTAAACATGGTGTTCCACAGGAATGATACGGACGGGAATCGTCTGCAAATCCCATTTCCAGTTTTCAGTCGTGGTGGCCGCCGGTTGCAGCGTAATACACCGCGTCGGGCAGGGGTCCACACAAAGATTACAGCCGGTACACAGGTCACTCATCACGGTATGCATAGCGCGCGTTGCACCGATAATGGCATCAACCGGGCAAGCCTGAATACACTTGGTGCAGCCAATACAGTTATTTTCATCAATAATGGCCAGCATGCGAACGGGTTGCTGCGCCTGCACGTCGCCCTCAACAGGTTGCGGATCTACATTAAGCAAGCCCGCTATTTTCAGCATCACTGCCTCGCCACCAGGCGCGCATTTGTTGATGCTCTCGCCATTTCGCCCGACTGCTTCGGCATAGGGACGGCAACCAGGAAAGCCACACTGACCACACTGGCTTTGTGGCAGGATGGCGTCAATTTTTTCGACAATGGGATCTTCCTCAACCGCAAAACGACGGGAGGCATAGCCCAGCACTATACCGAAAATCAGCCCCAACACGCCGATGGCAATAATGGCTACCCAGATTGCCGTCATCATAATTTCACCAGCCCACTGAAGCCCATGAAGGCCAGTGACATAAGACCTGCAGTAATCAGAGCGATCGCATTACCGCGAAAAGGTGCGGGAATATCAGCCACGGCCAGACGTTCGCGAATAGCGGCAAATAACACCATCACCAGTGAGAAGCCTGCAGCGGCAGAGAAACCGTATAAAGCTGACTGAAGAAAATTATGCCCGAGATTAATATTTAACAGCGCTACCCCGAGTACCGCACAGTTGGTGGTAATCAGCGGCAGAAAAATGCCCAATAAGCGGTACAAAGCCGGGCTGGTTTTACGCAATACCATCTCGGTAAACTGCACGACGACGGCAATAACCAGGATAAATGCCAGCGTCCGCAGGTAGACCAAATCCAGCGGGATTAAGATCCAGTTATCAATCAGCCACGCACAGACAGACGCCAGCGTCATCACAAATGTGGTAGCCAGTCCCATCCCCATTGCTGTTTCCAGCTTTTTCGAAACCCCCATGAAGGGGCACAGACCCAGAAACTTCACCAGTACGAAGTTGTTTACCAGGACTGTTCCTGTGAATAGCAATAAATAGTCAGTCATCATTCGACCTGAAACAAAAAAAGCCGTCTATTATCGGTCAAACCGGACCAGGCGACAACAGGTTAACTGTAGGGTTATTACGGGTTAACGAATGTACTTTTAACCCGCTGCGATCGCCTGAAATAAGGAGCGAGTAGCGCTGCGGCGAGAAGTGGGAACAGCAGTTGTCGCATTGCCAGAGCATCTGAAACCGGGGAGAAAGCAAAGGCCTTTATCGCCAGTAAGACGGAGAGAAGTAACCAGAAAATATAGTGTTTAGGCACTGAGCGGCGACGTTTGAAAAAAGCAATGGTCAGCCACAGCGTATAGGACCACATCACCACCGCAAAGGCACAGGAAACAATCCATAGCGTAATATGGGTGGTACTTTGCGCTTTCAATGAAGTGAGCATCTCGGGTGTCAGCAGTGCACCTGCATAAATCAACAACGACAGCGAAGCGCTGAATAATGCCAGTAACAGCCAGGCTAAAGGTGCTAACAGCCATCCGCCAATACGTTCACCGGATTTTACAGACATGCTTACTCCACAAATTAGCGCCAGAAAAGAGGTCAACGAGCGGAGGAGTATAAAACAACTGGCGCTACTATTTACAGACTTTATTGCACGTATCGCCAGACAGTCTTCGGAACCTGACCGATGTCGAACAGTTTGCCGCCTGAAACCAGCTCAGCGCGACGGTGATCGGCTGCCCGGTACATGTTGATGATTTCCGCCTCATCAGTGAGATTATAGTTGAGGTGATCAAACAGTTTTTCCAGGCTTTCAAGAGAGCTAATTTTGCGAAACTTTAATAAATAGTCCTGAACGGTCATATTAAGTAGGTCCATTTTATAATGAGAATAATTATATAAATTAAGATTTATCAAATCTGGATATGCATCGCTGGCAGGGTGTTTATCGCGGTTCTGCCTATCAGAAATCCCCAGAAGTTCCTCTTCTGATTACTGAATACAATACACATTATTTAAGCCACCAAAGGTAACGGCAAAAACACGCATTATCCTGACGTACTTAACAGGGATGTAAAGCGTATCCGATTGATATCGCAGGTGTCGGACGACACCTGCGGTGAGAAGATTAACGCTGTTCGCCGTGGCTGGCAATAACGTTCTGATACCAGTAGTAACTCTTTTTGCGTTTTCGTGCTAAATTCTGTGTATGATCGACGTAAACAAAGCCATATTGCTTTTTGTAACCGTTCAGCCAGCTCAAAAGATCGATAAAAGACCAGGGATAATAGCCGCGAACATCGGCACCCATCGCGATGGCATTTTCCAGTGCATCAATATGCATCCGCAAATAGTCAATGCGTGGATCGTCCACCACTTCTCCATCTACAATAGGGTCTTTAGCACCCAGGCCATTTTCTGTAATGTAGATGGGAATATCGCCGTAGCGCGCTTTAATCATCATAATGCCATCAGTTAATCCCTGCGGCCAAATCTCCCAGTCCCAGTCGGTATAAACCCCTTGCGGATTGCGCACAAATTTAAACAGTCCTTTAAAGCCAAACTCACCTGCACTTTGCCGCTCACCACTGTGGTTAGCCTGAGTACTTGTTTCTCCTGGATTCGCAGCAACGGTTTCGCGGCGATAATAGTTAAGCCCAATAAAATCACAGCGGTTATCGCGTAGCAGCGCCATATCGCCAGGTTCGCACTGTGGTACACCCCATAAACGTTGAGTTTGCTCAAGCAGTTCCTCAGGATAAGCGCCTTTCAGGATCGGATCATAAAACCAGTGGGTATGAATAGCATCGGCCAGTTCGGTCGCGGCGATATCTTCAGCACTTTGGGTCAGTGGCGTGTGCGGCTGTAAGACGTTAACGAAGCCAATTTCTCCCTGAATATCTGTGTTGCGAAACGCCTGTACAGCGAGGGCATGCGCAACAAAAACATGGTGACAGGCCTGGATCGCACGCGCGGTGTTATTCACCGAAGGCGGATGACTTCCGGTTATATAACCATGGCCGATAAACACAATTGTCTCGTTAAATGTGGCCCAACGTTTTACCCGGTCACCATACCGGGCATAACACAAGCGGGCATACTCAACAAACGCCGTGGCGGTGGCACGTGATTCCCAGCCACCTTCATCCTGTAGCGCCTGAGGCAGGTCCCAGTGATAAAGGGTGATCATGGGTTCAATATTATTTGCCAGCAATGCATCAATAAGATCGCTGTAAAAGGCCACTCCTGCTTCATTGACTTCACCACGTCCCGCAGGCAGCAGACGCGGCCAGGAAATGGAAAACCGATAACTTTGTAGCCCCATTTCCGCCATTAACGCAATATCCTCGCGGAAACGATGGTAATGATCGACGGCGACGTCGCCATTGGTATCCTGATAGGTCGTACCAGGTTGATGTGAAAACACGTCCCAGATGGAAAGACCTTTACCATCTTCATCATGCGCGCCTTCTACCTGCCAGGCTGCGGTGGCCGCGCCCCACAAAAAATTATCCGGAAAAGCTGCCATGCTTAGCTCCTTCTGTTAAAGATAACAGTGTAAGAAGACTTTTTACGCAGATGCAACCGGTTTCAGAAACCGGTTACGGCATTGCGAGCACAATCACAGTCTCAGGCGGATCACGTGTGTTGCAAAGGTGTCTCTTTTTGCGGGGGTGTATAGCGATCGATTTGATGTGCCACTAAGAGCAGGATAACGGTGAGGCCCACTACGGCCCAGCCGATAAGTTCAAGGAGGCGTGAAAAGGGGGATGACATATTCTTGATTTTCCCGATGTAAACGTCGGTAAATGCTACCTGGCACAGGCAGCGCCAGCAAGTCTGTCTGCTATTTAATTCAGGCCGCGACTTTCTTTTGTGATTATTGATAATGAACATGAAAACAGTGTTGATATGCTGCGTTAATAATTTGTTGTCGCCTCCCGGGAGATGAGGTGAAATAGAGTCTAATTACTAAGAGGGCGAAAAAATGAGTGATAGTTTACGTGTTGGATTAATTGGCTATGGTTATGCCAGTAAAACGTTTCATGCACCGCTCATTGACGGCACTCCAGGACTGGAACTGGCGGTCGTATCCAGTAGCGATGAACAAAAAGTTAAGGCTGACTGGCCAGATGTGAAAGTCGTGTCCGAACCCAAACATCTGTTTAACGATCCCTCAATCGATCTTATTGTCATTCCTACCCCTAACGATACCCATTTCCCGCTGGCAAAAGCGGCGCTTGAAGCCGGGAAGCATGTCGTTGTTGATAAACCTTTCACCGTGACGTTGTCACAGGCACGTGAGCTTGATGCCCTGGCAAAAAGTTTAGGACGGCTATTGTCAGTGTTTCATAATCGCCGCTGGGACAGTGATTTTCTTACCGTTAAAACGCTTCTTGCAGAAGGCAAATTAGGTGAGGTGGCCTGGTTTGAATCTCATTTTGATCGCTATCGTCCACAGGTGCGTAATCGCTGGCGCGAACAAGGGGGCCCTGGCAGCGGTATCTGGTATGACTTAGGGCCGCATTTGCTGGATCAGGCGGTGAATTTGTTTGGCCTGCCGGTGAGTATGACGGTTGATCTGGCTCAGCTTCGCCCCGGCGCGCAGTCTACTGATTATTTCCACGCGATCCTGAGCTATCCGCAGCGCCGTGTTGTTCTTCACGGAACGTTGTTGGCCGCGGCGGAAACGGCACGTTATATCATTCATGGCTCACGTGGTAGTTATATAAAATATGGCCTCGACCCGCAGGAAGAGCGGTTAAAAAACGGTGAGCGTTTACCGCAGAAAGACTGGGGCTATGATATGCGCGACGGTGTATTGACGCAGGCGGTGGGAGAAGAGCGGATGGAAGAAGCGACGCTACTCACCAGCCCCGGTAATTATCCGGCCTATTATGCTGCAGTACGGGATGCGCTAAACGGTCATGGTGAGAATCCGGTTCCTGCCAGCCAGGCCATTCAGATCATGGAGCTGATTGAGCTGGGCATCGCGTCTTCAAAACAGCGCGCTACGCTTAATCTGGTATAACGTATACCCCGCTCATCAGGCAATGAGCGGGGCGTTCATCAGGATTTCGCGACTCGCTCAATCAGGGCATTTTTTTCCTGGGCGGTCAAAAAGGCCATTTCCAGTCCGTTAATTTGCGCCTGGCGAATTTGCTGCGGGCTTAATCCTGCGGCAGGGGCTGCCACCGTATATTCGTGAATAATATCCACACCCTGCACAGCTGGATCGTCGGTGTTGAGGCTGGCCAGCACGCCTTGTTCAAGAAAGGTTTTCAATGGGTGATGGGCGAGAGTTGACACCGTGCTGGTCTGAATATTTGACGTCAGGCACGACTCAATGCCGATCCGCTGTTCGCGCAGAAATGTCATCAGGTGAGGATCTTCAACGGCTTTAACGCCGTGACCGATACGCTCAGCGCCCAGTTCGCGGATCGCCTGCCAGATGCTTTCCGGGCCAGCGGCTTCACCCGCATGCACGGTGATATGCCAGCCTGCATCTCGTGCACGGTTGAAATGGCTCAGGAACAATGAGCCCGGGAAGCCCAGTTCATCACCGGCAAGATCCAAAGCGGTAATACCTTCGCGATGTGCCAGCAACGCTTCGAGCTCCTGTAAACAGGCCGCTTCGCCGAAGGTCCGACTCATAATACCAATCAATCGAGCTTCGACGCCGAAATCACGGCTGCCTTCGCGCACGCCAGCGATCACCGCCTCAACCACGCCTGCCACAGGCAGATTGTGCGTCATAGCCATATAACCCGGGGAGAAACGTAACTCAACATAATGCAGGCCGTTACGCGCAGCATCTTCCATATTTTCATAGGCCACGCGCCGACAGGCATCCAGCGAGGCGAGAACTTTTACGCCCCAGTCAAGCTTTGCCAGAAAGCTGACCAGATCAGGCTCGTTACGGGTGACCTGAACGTGGGGGATCAGGCCATTAAGATTATCAGCAGGAAGCGCGAGATTATACTGGCGACCCAGGTCAAGAATAGTTTGGGCGCGAATATTGCCATCCAGATGGCGGTGAATGTCAGTCAATGGGAGGGTAGTATCAATCATGATCGCACTCTTTTTTTAAGTAAAGTGCGTTCTATTATAAAAACAAACGAGGGCAAAAAGCTATTTTGCGCAACAGATTTCTCTCTTGCGCAAAAGACATCAGCGTAATGAATGAATCCCGGCAATGAGCCGTTCAACACCTTGCTCAAGCTTGCTGCGTGGGCAACCGGCATTGAGGCGGATAAAATGCTCACCTTCAGCGCCATAGGTATAACCAGGCATAATCGCGACTTTTTGCTGTTCGATCAGCACCTTTTGCAGGGCATGAACATCCACGTTAAGCGGTGCCAAATCAATCCATGCAAGATACGTCGATTGTGGCGGCTGCCAGTTTAATGCAGGGAACGCGCCATTGAGGGCATCAGCGATATACTGCAAATTAGCCTGTAAATATTGGCGCAGTGCGTCCAGCCAGGGGGCACCCTGCTGATACGCAGCGATATGGGCTACCAGCGCGGGCACCGACGGGGAAGAGAGGGCATCGCGATTTTTAAGCGCGTTGAGGTAAGCATCGCGCGATGTATTGTCGCCGATTAAACCATATGCACCGGTGAGCGCAGGGATATTAAAACTCTTTGAGCCAGAGGTTAATAGCGCCCAGCGGCTGCGTGCCACGTCACACCAGGGGATATGCTGGTGGTCTCCCCAGATCATATCCATGTGAATTTCATCACTGATGACCGCAACGTTATGCTTCTCGCACAATGCAGCCATCGTCGTCAGTTCTTCATGCGTCCAGACTTTACCGCTGGGGTTATGCGGGCTACAGAGCAGCAAAATGCGGTTTTGCGGCGCTGCCAGCGCGTGCTCAAGCTGCCCGAAATCACAGTGCCAGTCATTGTTTATCTTCTGTAACGGAACGGCCACCACCTGCCGCTGATTACCTTCAATTGTTTTGTAGAAGGCGTCATAGGCGGGGGTATGCACGATCACGCCTTCACCGGGAGCGGACCACTGGCGGATCATCTCCGCGACCATGTAGATTACCGAGGGGCCATACACCAGTTGCTGGATGTCGATCTGGCTGTTAAAGCGTGAGGCGTACCAGTGGGCGACAGCGGCCAAAAATTGGTCGTTTTTCCAGCGGCTGTAGCCCAGTACGCCATGCTCAAGCCTTGCATGTAACGCATCCAGTATGCACGGGGCGGTAGCAAAATCCATATCGGAAATGGTGAACGGTAAAAGATCGGCCGCCCCAAAGCGGTCGGCAACATAATCCCACTGCGTGCACCAGGTGCCGTGTCGGTCCACCGGGGTTGAAAAATCAAACATGTCAGCGTCCTTATCTTTATTAGTAAGGCTGATTTTCCCCCTTCAGCATGAAGAGGGAAAGGCTAATTTAGGCCTGAACCGAATTCATCAGGGTTGTCATTTCATCTTTCACCGACTGTACCTGAGGACCTATAACAACCTGCAGGTTATGTTGATTAAGCTGGACCACCCCGATAGCGCGCAAATTCTTTAAGGCCACGCTGTCAACTTTACTCATATCCTCTACCGACAGACGCAGACGAGTAATACAGTTATCCAGCGAAACGATATTTTCTGCTCCCCCCAGCGCCGCCAAAATAGCCGGTACGTTATAACCGGATTTACCGGTTGCGCCTGCAACTGCTTTTTCCAGCGTGCTGGTGGTATCCACTTCACGACCCGGCGTTTTGATGTTAAAGCGTACAATAGCGAAGCGGAAGATAGCGTAGTAGGCCACAAACCAGATGATTGCGACCACCGGAACCATGTACCAGCGCGTCGCCAATCCATGCAACATACCAAATACAACAAAGTCGATGATATTGCCGTCGGTATTGCCAATGGTCACGCCGAGAACCGCCATGAGGGTGAAACCCAGACCGGTTAGCAGGGCGTGAATGACGTACAGTACCGGTGCGACAAACAAAAACAGGAACTCCAGTGGCTCCGTGGTGCCGCCCACTACGCAGGCGACAACGCCTGAGATCAGCAGCCCTTTCACTTTAGGGCGATTTTCAGGACGTGCACAGTGGTACATTGCCAGCGCCGCGCCGGGTAGCCCGCCAAGGAAAGATGGCATTTTCCCCTGCGACAGGAAGCGCGTTGCACTTTCAGCAAATCCCTGCGTTTCAGCACAGCCCAACTGGGCCTGGAAGATCGTCAACGCACCGCTAACGCTATGGCCACAAACATCAAGCGTACCACCCGCTTCGGTAAAGCGGATCAGCGCCACCAGAATATGATGCAGACCAAAGGGTAACAACAGGCGCTCACCGGTACCGAAAATCATCGGACCAAAATCACCTGCACTGTTGATGGCATAACCCAGTGCGTTGATCCCCATGGCAAATACGGGCCAGATTAGCGGAATAGCCAGACCGACCAACCCCAGCACTACTGAGGTAATGATAGGCACAAAGCGTGTGCCGCCAAAGAATGCCAGCGCATCCGGTAAGCGAATCGTATGAAAACGCTCGTGCAGCATCCAGACGATGATGCCGGCAATAACCGCGCCGAGAATCCCCGTATCGATTGACTGAATACCCAAAATATTCTGGACGTTGTTTGCTTTCAGAATAGCCGCATCCGTGGTCGGCAGGATGCCTTTGACGGTCAACCAGAAGTTAACCGCGAGGTTCATCACGGCATATCCTACAAACCCCGCAAAGGCGGCAACACCTTTATTGTCACGTGCCAGCCCCAGCGGGATCGCAATACAGAACATGACGGGTAAAAAGCTAAAAGCGAATGAACCGACTTTGCTCATCCAGCCAAAAATGGCCTGCAAAAACGGTGTGTTTAGCCATGGAAGTAGGGTTGTGACATCATGGCTGCTCAGGGAACTGCCTATTCCCATCATGATCCCGCAGAAAGAAAGTAACGCTACGGGCAGCATAAATGTTTTGCCAAGCTGCTGAAAAAACTCCCACAGCGTTATTTTTGGTGTTGTTTTTGCATTCATTGATGACTCCTTGTCAACGCAACGGTCAATAGTAACGAGGCGGCAAGATAAATCGTTTTACCTAACTTTAGTGAGATTTCTATCACATTCTGAAGCTAATATAGTGTCTTTATAATAAAATGATGGATAAAACGTTTTACCTGTCAGCTAACAGTAACGGATGCGCAGATGACAATGACTAAAAAGATTACAATCAATGATGTTGCGCAGGCAGCAGGAGTATCCGTCAGCACGGTGTCCCTGGTATTAAGCGGTAAGGGACGAATCTCGTCGGCAACCGGTGAGCGCGTTAATCAGGCGATTGAACATTTAGGGTTTGTTCGCAACCGCCAGGCGGCCTCGCTCAGAGGGGGGCACAGCGGCGTGATAGGGCTGATTGTGAGCGATTTGCGCGCACCGTTTTATGCTGAACTGACGGCGGGTATTACCGCAAGGCTCGAATCTCAGGGGCGGATGGTATTTTTAATCCAAAGCGCAGGCGAAGCTGACCGCTTATTACCCCGGCTGGAAATGCTGATTTCTCAGGGGGTGGACGGGGTTATTATTGCCGGCTCACTAGCGCACGGAACGGAACTGCGTCAGGCGGCCGATCGGTCGGGTATTCCTGTCGTTTTTGCCTGTCGCGCCAGTTACCTTGATGAAGTTGATCTTATTCGTCCTGATAATATGCAGGCTGCGCAAATTCTCACGGAACAGCTTATCCAGCGCGGGCATCAGCGTATTGCCTGGCTGGGTGGGCAAAGCGCTTCATTAACGCGTGCGGAGCGGGTCGGCGGTTACTGTGCCACGCTGCTCAAATTTGGTTTGCCTTTTCATAGCGAGTGGGTAGTAGAGTGTGAATCCAGCCAAAAACAGGCGGCAGAGGCGGTAGGGATTTTGCTGCGTCAGAATCCGACCATCAGCGCTATTCTGTGCTATAACAGCGTTGTGGCGATGGGAGCATGGTTTGGTTTGCTACGTGCCGGTAAGCACGGTGATGAGAGTGGCATTGAGCGCTACTTTGAACAACAAGTCGCGCTGGCAGCATTTGCCGATGTGCCGGAAAGGGCGCTGGACGATATTCCCATCAGTTGGGTGATTACCCCGGCAAAGGAGATGGGAGAAAGCCTTGCAGAACGGATTATGCAACGTATTGAAAACAACGCCTGCGAACTGCGCAATCACATTATGTCGCCAAGACTGGTCACTAAAAATTAGCCCCTCTGGCGAGGGGCTATATGACTATTGCTGCGGGGCCGCTGGCGGAACCGGCGTGGCCGGGTCAGCAGGCGTGGCAGGGATCGCCGGCACCGCTGGCGTTGCGGGTTCGGCAGGGGCAGGTGAGATCGCCGGGTTACCAGGCTGCGGCGTCGGAATGCCAAGATCGGGCATACCAAACATGCCAACAAAATCGGTTAGCGGCATTTTTTGCCCATTCAATGTCACCTGACCGTTACTGTATTGCAGGCGGGTGGTGATATTATTGTCTTCCATCGTAGTGATGCGGAACATCTGGCCCATTGCCGCGAGGCCTTTCACCTGCTGGTTAGCCAGCTTCGCAGCTTCCTCATTTTGATAACCTTCAAGACGGGCAATCTGCGTCATAAACTCGGTCGCCATGTCGGTCGGGATCACCAGTTTGGTATCCAGGGATTTCACACTGCGATCCACTTCCTGCTCCAGTGTCTGAGCAGGTTCAGTAGCCTGACCCGGATCTTTGAGGAACAAGGAAAGATTAAAGGTGGTTTCACCCTTGCTGTTCTTCCAGCTCAGGGGGGCGACGGTGATCACCGGTTCTCCTTTAAGCAGAATGGGCAACGCGCCGAAAAACGCTTCAGTCATTTTTTGCTGATACAACTGCGGATTTTGTACCACTTCAGGCTGCGCCATCAGCGCGCGGGACTGAGCATTGTATTGTTGGCTGAACTGATGCCATGCCTGACCATCAATTTGACCGATTTTCACCGTCAGTTTGCCGTTACCCATGTCCTGATTTTGCAGCTTCAAACTATTCAGGGTGTAATCAAGCTGGGAGTCAATCGTTTTACCATCTTTACCCAGCTCGGATTTACCAACGATGTCCATGCCTTCCAGCACCGCCAACTCTTTACCTTCAACCGAAATAGACAGTTTTTCGACACTGAGTTTCTGATTGCCAATACGCTCATCAAACGAGGTCAACTTACTGTCACCCTCAGTTTTTAGCTTATTAAAGGTCATTTGCACGCGCTGGTTGTATTCGTTAACGGCATCAACCATCCCGCTTTCGGCATCGCCGGTAAGGGAGAACACATTACCCTCGCGATCGGCATCCAGCTGGAATTCACCGCCGCTGAAGGCGACTTTTTCACCGTCTTTTTCATAATTTAACGGCTTAAAGCTAATATCTGAATGACTATCACCGGAATAACCAATCCGTGTATTAGCCTCGAAAGGCGTTTCACCTTTCGCAATATCGTAAACAGGTTTAGAGGCTTCATTATTCGCCAGTGTGGTTTTAACTGACGCCATGGAGGGAATCAAATTGAATTTCTTCAACTGAGCCAGCGGGAAGGGACCGTGATCGACGCGTTCGTTAAATACCACGCTTTGACCTGTTTTCAGCCACGGACTGGTAGCGCCGTTCACAGGCTTAATCACCAGATCCAGATGACTGGTGAATACACCGCGCTGATAGTTAGCGTAACTCAATTCAACGTTCGCTTCAGGAGCGGTACGTTTGAGCTGTTCATTAGCCTGTTGAACGACCGTCGCAATTCGATTTTCGAACTGTTTCCCGGTATACCAGGCTCCCGCTGTCCAGATGACGCCCAGCGCAACGATAATACCGGCAGCTACCACAGTTTTTTTCATAGTGTTTATCCCTAAAAGAAAAACGGGCGGAACATCCCGCCCGATAAGCATGCAAGGCTACTCTTAAGCGTAGCAAGACTTCTCAAAAAAGTTCAGTAACTTACTTCAACTGGTTATAAACTCGCGCCAGGCGACCCGTTCCGCTTACTGCCACCGGAGATTCAGCACTGCTGATGAAAGCCGACTCGCCTGGTTTTAACACCAGCTGCTGCTGGTCTTTACGCAGGACCGCTTCGCCCTCAACGCAAAACAGGATCGCCGCGCTCTGCTGGGCGATACGGCTTTCCTGATTCGACAAATCGTGCAGGGAAAAAGCAAAATCCTCCACGGGGATAGGAAAATCAAGTTGCTGGCCATTCTTCACCGGCTGGGTAAGCAACTCGGCTGCCGGTTTAGCCACAAATTTCACATTGGCCACCAGCTCCGGGATATCAATATATTTTGGCGTCAGGCCCGCGCGCAGGACGTTATCTGAATTCGCCATCACCTCAAGCGCGACACCCTGCAGATAGGCATGCGGCGTCTCGGCGAACAGGAACATTGCTTCACCCGGGTTAAGCTTGACCACATTAAGTAGCAACGGCGAAAAAAGGCCGCTGTCATCAGGGTAAAATTCAGAAATCAGGCGGATAGTCTGCCACGGCTCGCCTTGCTGGGTATCCAGCGCGGATTTAAGGATCGCCAGCGCACGGCTTTTTTCTTCTCCCTCCAGTGCCAGCAGGCTGGCAAAAAGCTGCTTCAGCCGCTCTTCGTCGGGTTGTTGCAGGAAATGCGCAATGGCAGTATGTGCGCCAGCGACCGGTTGCAACAAAGAGACAATCTCGGAAAATTCGCGAAAAGCATTCATTGCCAGAAAGGGAGTAAGGGCAAAGACCAGTTCCGGTTTATGGTTGGGATCTTTGTAATTACGTTCAGCGGCATCCAGCGGAATGCCTGCCGCATTTTCTTTGGCAAAACCCGCTTCGGAGGCTTTCTTGTTAGGATGCACCTGGATCGAGAGCGGTTGCGCGGCGCAAAGCACCTTGAACAAAAATGGCAGTTCGCCAAAACGGGCAGCAACGTGTTCGCCAAGAATCGCGGTTTTATCAGCTTCAATCGTCTCACGCAGCGAACATTCATTACCGCTGGCGTCCTGAACTTTTGAGCTGCTCTTCGGATGAGCGCCCATCCACAGCTCTGCCATTGGCAGGTTCTGCGGATTGGCGATACCGTAGAGATCCGTTAACGCAGAATGACTTCCCCAGGCGTAGTTTTGCACTGAGTTGATGAGTTTTTGCATTATCAAGCCCTGTATTTAATGGAGTTAATCCCGGTATTAAACCAATAAACCGACAAGAAGTAACCCTCGGGTCTAAAAAGTCGTATTACTCTCAGTTTTTGTTAAAAAGTTGTGTAGGATAAGCGGACTCGCTTTGAACAGGGCAAATGGAATATCTGCCTTTATACATAACCAGATTGAGTCATCAGTGAGAGCAAAATGTCGAACAAACCCTTCTATTATCAGGAACCTTTCCCACTGGCAAAGGATGACACTGAATATTATCTCCTCAGTAATGATTACGTTTCTCTCGAAGAATTTGCCGGCGAGCAAATCCTGAAAGTCGATCCGCAGGCATTGACGTTGTTAGCACAGCACGCCTTCCACGACGCCTCATTTATGCTGCGTCCTGCGCATCAGCAGCAGGTAGCTAATATTCTCAATGACCCCGATGCCAGCGAAAACGATAAATACGTTGCGCTGCAATTCCTGCGTAACTCTGAAATCGCAGCAAAGGGCATTCTGCCGACCTGCCAGGATACCGGCACCGCCATCATTATGGGTAAAAAAGGCCAGCGCGTATGGACCGGCGGTGGCGATGAGGCGGCACTGGCGCGCGGAGTATATAACACGTATATCGAAGATAACCTGCGCTATTCACAGAATGCGGCGCTGGATATGTATACCGAAGTGAATACCGGGACCAACCTGCCTGCGCAGATTGATCTCTACAGCGTAGACGGCGATGAATATAAATTTCTTTGCATCGCTAAAGGCGGTGGCTCGGCAAATAAAACCTATCTTTACCAGGAAACAAAGGCGCTACTGTCACCCGGGAAGCTGAAAAATTATCTGGTCGACAAAATGCGCACGTTGGGCACGGCGGCCTGTCCGCCTTATCATATCGCTTTTGTGATTGGCGGCACCTCAGCGGAAGCCACGCTGAAAACCGTTAAGCTCGCTTCCACCAAATATTATGACGGGCTGCCGCAGGAAGGTAATGAATGGGGCCAGGCATTCCGCGATGTTCAGCTTGAGCAGGAACTGCTGACCGAAGCGCAGAATCTGGGCCTCGGCGCGCAGTTTGGCGGCAAGTACTTTGCCCACGATATTCGGGTGATCCGCCTGCCGCGCCACGGAGCGTCGTGTCCGGTGGGGATGGGCGTTTCCTGTTCTGCAGACCGTAATATTAAGGCGAAAATTAACCGCCACGGCATCTGGCTGGAGCGTCTGGAAAATAATCCGGCGCGTTATATTCCCGAAGCGCTGCGCGAAGCGGGGGAAGGAGAAGTCGTCCAGGTCGATCTCAATCGTCCGATGAGCGATATTCTGGGGCAACTGTCGCAATACCCGGTTTCCACCCGCCTGTCGCTCACCGGCACCATAATTGTGGGCCGTGATATCGCGCATGCGAAGCTGAAAGAGCGTCTGGATCGCGGTGAAGGATTACCACAATACATTAAAGATCACCCGATTTATTACGCCGGTCCGGCGAAAACTCCGCAGGGTTATGCGTCGGGGTCGCTGGGGCCAACCACCGCCGGGCGTATGGATTCCTATGTTGATCAGCTTCAGGCCAACGGCGGCAGTATGATTATGCTGGCAAAGGGCAACCGTAGCCAGCAGGTGACCGACGCCTGCCATAAACATGGTGGATTTTACCTTGGCAGTATTGGCGGCCCGGCAGCGGTGCTGGCGCAAAGCAGCATTAAAAGCCTGGAATGTGTTGAGTATCCTGAGCTGGGGATGGAAGCCATCTGGAAAATAGAGGTGGAAAATTTCCCGGCGTTTATTCTGGTCGATGATAAAGGGAATGACTTTTTTCAGCAGATTAACAGCGGCCAGTGCGCGCGCTGTGTGAAATAATAACCATAACTTATCGTTTCCCGGCAGTGCATCTGCCGGGAAACACGTTGCGTTTCTTCTTAAGCGCACGAAGCATTAAGTGAATTGCCTAAAATATCTGATACTTCATCTCTGTTGCAGGTGAGCAATGTCGACCCTTCCATCATTTATTCAAGGAGCCAGTCATGACAACGCATCGCAGTGAGAAAGATTCGATGGGGGCTATTGAGGTCCCGGCAGACAAACTGTGGGGAGCCCAGACCCAGCGTTCGCTGGAGCATTTTCGTATTTCCACCGAGAAAATGCCGGTCTCACTGATCCGCGCGCTGGCGTTGACCAAACGCGCTGCCGCCAAAGTAAACCAGGATTTAGGGCTGCTGCCCGCCGAAAAAGCCAATGCCATTATTCGTGCCGCCGATGAAGTGCTGGCCGGTCAACATCCGCAGGAGTTCCCGCTGGCTATCTGGCAAACCGGTTCCGGTACGCAGAGCAACATGAATATGAATGAGGTGCTGGCCAACCGCGCCAGCGAGTTACTGGGTGGCGTCAGAGGGATGGAGCGCAAGGTGCATCCTAATGACGATGTGAATAAAAGCCAAAGCTCCAACGATGTTTTCCCGACCGCCATGCATGTGGCCGCGATTATCGCGCTTAAAGAAGAGCTGATACCGCAACTCAATGTACTGAAAAACACGCTGGCCGCGAAATCAGAAGCCTTCCGCGATATTGTCAAAATTGGTCGTACCCATTTGCAGGATGCCACGCCACTGACTCTCGGGCAGGAAATTTCCGGCTGGGTGGCTATGCTGGAGCATAATCTTCGTCATATTGAACACAGTTTGCCGCATTTGAGCGAACTGGCGCTGGGAGGCACCGCCGTCGGTACCGGGCTGAATACGCATCCTGAATATGCACAGCGTGTAGCGCAGGAGCTGGCGTCGCTCACGGGCCAGGCCTTTATTACCGCGCCCAATAAATTCGAAGCCCTGGCGACCTGCGATGCGCTGGTCCATTCTCACGGCGCGTTAAAAGGGCTGGCGGCGTCGATGATGAAGATCGCTAACGACGTGCGCTGGCTGGCATCTGGCCCCCGTTGCGGGATTGGTGAGCTTTCCATTCCTGAAAACGAACCCGGCTCGTCAATCATGCCAGGCAAAGTTAACCCTACTCAGTGCGAAGCGATGACCATGCTGTGCTGTCAGGTGCTGGGCAACGACGTGGCGATTAACCTGGGCGGCGCATCGGGCAATTTTGAACTGAACGTGTATCGTCCGATGGTGATCCACAACTTTATGCAATCTGTCCGCTTGCTGGCAGACGGTATGGAGAGTTTCAACGAGCATTGCGCCACTGGCATCGAACCTAACCGCGAGCGCATTGCGCGGCTGCTTAACGAGTCGCTAATGCTGGTCACCGCGCTGAATACGCATATTGGCTATGACAAAGCGGCGGAAATTGCGAAAAAAGCCCACAAAGAAGGGCTGACCCTGAAAGAATCTGCCCTCAAGCTTGGCTATCTGAGCGAAGAGGAGTTTGACAACTGGGTGCGCCCACATGAAATGGTAGGCAGTATGCCTAAGACTCGTTAGCCACATACAGGTGCAGTCGGGGAATAATCGGCGTCAACGACTGCGCCTCTGGTTTATAGCGGTGCTGCACGTTTTCTGCATCATAATCCAGTAGTTCACCGATATCCGGCACGCTGACGCCGCCAGTGCCGGAAATAAGCGCGATAATCGGGCTGGGGCAGGCGTGCTGAACCTGTTTTTGCTGGCCCGGATACCATACCCGGGCAATGGGCTGCACTTTCACCGGCCGTTTAATTTTGAGTTTTGCCCGTTCCGGCAGCGCGGCCACATCCTGGTGTTCACGCTCAAGCCGGGCCTGCCACTGCTCGCGGGTCCAGGGCGCAACGGCGCGCGGTGACTTGAGACTCTTCTCCAGTTGCGCCAGCACCTCATCACGGGTCAAATTTTTAATAATATGTTTATTCGCCCAGCCAAAGCGCAGGGTGCCCGGGTCGTTGAGCAGCGTTACGGTACGGTAGGCATTGAGCGTAATCAGCCCCGGTAGATAGCGGTGAACCCATTCGAAGCGCGCCGTCGTTGGCAAACCGGATTCAACGGTAACAATATTTTCAAACGTCATTTTTAACGTATTGATATGAGCGACGCGATCCTCAATTATTTTCTGTTGTGGCGGGGTGACCTGAAAGCAGATAACGCCGGGTAAACGAACCGCCGCTTTACTACTACGTGCCTCAGACTGCTGCTGGATAAACAAATGCCCAAAGTGGCCGAGTGCCTGTGCCAGGGCCGCTTTACCCACATGCTGGATCACCCGAATACGGGTGAGCGGTGAATGCTCATCCTCTTTTTTTACTTCCGGTAATTCAAAAACGCGGCCCGCCAGCAGTCGGCAATTTTGCAGATCGTCGCGAAGCGCGGCCAGTTCATGCTCCAGCTCGCGAAAGGTAGAGGTTAATCGCTCAACAATATCATAACTGGCCATCGGGTTTTCCATTAGTTACAACATACTCTATAACGCCTACTGTACGCATACTGAGACTTCAGTGCAACTTTTTCAGGCAGGAACGGGAAGGGCGATGTTATGCCACAAGGGCCAGCTAAAGCGGAAACGTGCGCCGCCCGTTGGGCTGGATTCGCAGGCTACTTCACCAGCCATAGCGTGGGCAATGGACGAGACAATAGCCAGCCCCAGGCCACAGCCGCCGGTAGCGCGATCCCGGCTGGGATCGAGGCGCACAAAGGGTTCAAAGACGCGCAGACGCTCGGTCTCGGCGATGCCGCAACCGTCATCATCCACCGTCAGGCAGGCCCGGTTACCGGTCCGCTCCAGACTTATGGTGACCTGCTGTTGGCTGTAACGCAGGGCATTATTAAGTAAATTATCCAGTACCCGTTCCATAAGGCGCATATCCAGCGCACCGTAGTCTCCGGGAATGATTGTTGCGGCAACAATTTTTCGCTGCGGATTAACGGATTGTACATCCTCAATATGGGCAGCAACCCAGGCTGGTAAATCCGGTGTTGTCAGGGTTAACGCATTTTGTGGTCGATCGAGGCGGGCGTAGGTTAGTAGCTCCTCAATGAGCGCTTCAAGCTGTCCAATATCGCGGTTCAGCGCCCGTAATTCGTCGGGTGTAAGTCCTTCACTCATTTCAAGGCGATAACGCAGGCGCACCAGCGGGGTACGCAGTTCATGGGCTATTCCATCAATCAGCTGCTTTTTGCTGGCTATCAACGCATTGATGTTATCTGCCATCTGATTGAACGCCACGCCAAGACGCTCAAAGCTGGACATGCTGTCAAAATGGATACGCTCAGCTAAATGTCCTGCGCCAAAGCGCTGCGCTGCCGATTCAAGGCGAAGCATATCCTGCCAGTGTGGTCGCATCCAGATGAATACCGGGAATGCCAGCGAGATGCCAATAAACGCCATTAATGCGACGTCAAGCAGCCGCATCTGATGCATAAAATAGAGATACGGCACAGGGCCAACCGCCAGGACGTAATGACTACGCGGAATACGCTGAACGAAAGTATACTGGTCGTCCAGCGCCACAATATCCCCGGCGCGCAGATGCTGCATATCGCCAGCATCAAGTGTAAATTTCGCCAGTGGCTCAATGCGCAAATCGAAAGACAAATTAAGATCCAACTGCTTGAGGGTTTTATTCCACGCATGAGGGGGGATTTCTCGCAGTTCGCTACGCATAAGATAGAGCGAACTTTTCATCAAGTCATCAAGCGACTGGCGTCCTGCGCGCTCGGCGGTAAATTTATAAACCAGCCCGACCAGCATTGTCATCACCAGAAAACAGACAAAAAGCAGGAGGTAAAACTGCACAAACAGTTTCTTCATAACATTACTCTATGCGTGTCTAAACGTTAATTATCCCAGGCATGCGGGGCAAATAAATAGCCTTTATTGCGCACGGTTTTAATGCGATAGGGTTCGGTCGCACTATCCTGCAATTTCTTACGCAGGCGAGAGATGGCAACGTCAACACTGCGATCCATGCCGTCATAGCTAACGCCGCGCAGGTTTTTCAGCAATGCATCACGATCCATAATTTGCCCGGCATGAGTGGCTAACTCCCACAGGAGATCAAAATCAGCCGTAGAAAGGACGATATTATCACTGCCTAATAATATTTGGCGGTTTATCGGGTCTATGGTCAGCGTGCCAAAACGCATAGTTTTATGCGGGGTCAGGGCGGTGGTGACCGGCTTTGACGACGTGGTAATGTGCTGGCGAAGGTGTAAACGCAACCGGGCCAGAAGCACGGCGGGAGGTGTTGTTTTTAGAATATAATCGTTAGCGCCGAGCTCAAGAGAAAGGATATGGTTCATATCGCTATCAAGCGAGGTCAAAAGGACAATTGGGCCCTGCCACTGGCTGCGTAAATCACGACATATCGTCATCCCATCCTTTCCCGGAAGCATAATATCCAGCAACACGAGATCGGGCGCTTCGCGAAGAATTATCTCTTCAGCGCGATCGCCACGCGTTTCAATGATGACCTCAAAATCATGTTTCCCGAGCCAGGCGGCAATGAGCGCGCCAACTTCAGGATCGTCTTCGACAAAAACAATTTTATTCATGCGATTGATACACTACCAAAAAAGCTAACATACACCCCCGGGACAAAAGCTTCCATTAATCGTTCATAAACAGAGTGACTTCCGTTATGCTGCGCTAATTGTTATCTATCTGTTAAAGGCAAAGGAATGGGACTCTTGATCAAAGCGATGCTGGGTGCGCTGGTAGTGGTTCTTATTGGATTATTAGCCAAAACAAAAAATTACTACATCGCTGGATTGGTCCCACTATTTCCAACTTTCGCACTCATTGCACATTATATTGTCGCAAATGAGCGGGGGACTGAAGCATTACGTACCACCATTGTTTTTGGTATGTGGTCTATCATCCCTTATTTCCTCTATTTGCTGACTTTATGGTTCTTCACTGGTGTTATGCGCCTTCCGCTGGCGCTGGGTTGGGCAGTACTGTGCTGGAGCCTGAGCGCCTGGTTGTTGATATTGGTCTGGAGTCGTTTTCACTAACGTAGCGGTCGCCCACCATCAACGGCGAAGCTCCGCCCGGTCACGTAGCAACTGACGAGCAGATAATTAACCAGATCGATAATTTCTTTCTCACCAGGCGCAATTTTCATTAATGATTTGTTCAACACCTGCTGACGATAATCCGCATCGTCCTGTTCATTAAACAGGATCAATGAAGGCGCGATGGCATTAACTTTCACCTCAGGTGCCAGCTTGCGGGCAAAGGAACGGGTCATATTGTCCAGCGCCGCTTTACTGGCAGCATACGCGATGTGCTTGTCGCTGCCACGCTCAACCACGTAATCGGTAAAATGGATAATATCGCTGGCGGCATGACCGCGTCTGCGCAACAAATCTTCCAGCGCATGATTGAGCAAATAGGGAGCATGAACGTGAACATGCAGCATGGCGGAGAGCACGTCAGATAAGGAGGTACCGGATTTTTCCGCCGCCCATGTGCTGGCATTATGGATGATGGCCCGCAGAGATGACGTCTGTTTTTTCACGTCTTCGGCAAATGCCAGAATGCCTTCATCGTGGCAAAAGTCAGCCTGGATACAAATAGCACCGGCTTTTTCCAGACCATCAATGGCGGCGTAGCGGGTGCGATAGCTGACGATAACCGGCTGAAAATGATTCAGGAAGTGATGTGCCAGAGCGAGGCCAATACGCCGGCCTCCACCGGTGATCAAGATCGGATGTGGCTGGCTTCCCATCGTTATCTCCTTAAGCGATTAGCGATGGGGCGCGGCTTACCCCATCAATATCCAGGTTGCTGGAACGGCGGCAACCAGTAAGAAAACTATCAAGGCCTGTTCGCCTGCTCTTAATTTACTGTCATGGTGATGCGTACGGCGTGCGTAGATAAACACCATCAGCCCCGGCGCATACAATATGACTGATAGCAGTAAATGCAGAGGACCGGAGGCATACAATAACCATAAACCATAAATACAGGCTCCGATACCTACGGCACGTTGAAGAGGCCGGATGGCAACTTTCACCAGAAATGCCCCTACCAGGAAATAAGGAACCAGGATCATCTCTGAGGCAATATTCAGTAGCGTGTTGTAATCTGAATGCGTCAGCCAGATAAGCAGCAGACACACCTGCACGCTGATATTCGTTAGCCACAATGAAGCTGCCGGGGCATTATTTTTGTTCTGTCTGGCAAACATGCGCGGGAATGCTTTATACGTTGCTGCTACCAGCGGAACTTCGGCAGCCATAATGGTCCAGCTGAGATAAGCACCGCACACGGAAATAATTAAACCTGTCGCAATGATCACCTCTCCCCATGAGCCCATCATCCTGACCATCAGACCGGCCATTGACGGATTGCGCATTTCTGCCAGTTCGGGGCGCGGAATAACACCCAGAGAAAGCAGGGTGACCAGCAAATAAACGGCCAGTGCGGATAGCACTGCCAGTAATGTGGCCCGCCCGACATCACGCTTATTTTGCGCCCGTGCCGACACAACCACTGCGCCTTCTACCCCGATAAATACCCATAACGTGATCAACATCGTACCTTTGACCTGCTCCCAGACCGGCATCGCTAACTCCACGCCGCGGAAATCGAGCGTGAAGATATCAAGACTAAACGCCATACCGGCCAGCACGATGAACAACCCCAGCGGCAAGAGTTTTGCAAGAGTGGCAACCAGGTTAATCCCCGCCGCGGTTTGTACACCGCGCAGGACCAGCGCATGCACGATCCACAGCAGAATGGAGGAGCCGGTAATGGCTTGCCAGGTATTGCCATCACCAAAGAAACGCAGTTCGGGTGAGTCGGTAAAAAAACTGAGCGCGGAGAAAACAATGACCAGATATGAAACATTAGCAATGACCGCGCACAGCCAGTAACCCCAGGCGGAGCAAAACCCGATTAGCTCACCAAAACCCTCGCGCGCATAGGTAAATATGCCACCATCAAGTTCGGGACGCAGGCGGGTTAATAGCAGCATGGCAAAGGCCAGTAGCAGGATGCCAACGCCGGTAATCGCCCAGCCGATCATCAACGCCATCGGGCTTGCGACCTGTGCCATATTCTGCGGCAGGCTGAAAACTCCCGCCCCTAACATAGAGCTCAACACAAGTGCAGTTAATGCACTAAGACCAAGTTTCTTTTCCATGGCTATCCTGTGGCAAAAAAGGTGCGCTGACGAATATTTATCTTAATAAAGCGCATAAAGATGGTTGATCGCTCTGAGGCGCGGGATTGTACGAAGTGTGTTACTGAGATGCAATAATGAAAGACGGGAATAGAGAGAATAGTGTCAAAAATAGGTTGTGGAACAGGATCACTCTGAAACCCGACTCAGGAGCCGGGTTTAGAGAAAAGGCTTACTTAAAGAGATCGGCACTGATAGTGACATTACCGCCGCGTTCCTGCCACTGGCGAGTAATATGGTAGTATTTAGCGCCTTTTTTGGCGGCGCGTTTGGCTACCTGATAAGATACTTCGGTCATATTTCCGTAATTGCCGGTAAATTTGACACTGTCAAAAGGCACCATTTGGGCAGCAGTGATTTTATTGACCTCTTCGATTTTTGTGCCGTCAGGTAAGGTGACGGTGTAACGTCCACCTTTAGATGATTGCGTTTCGAAGAAACGGCCTATCTCTGCACTTGGCGCAGCGCTGGTTGCAACGCCTGGAATCTCGACTTTTTTCGCTTCTTCCCCACCTTTAGCCAGTGCGGCGCGTCCAGCCTCAGAATCAGCCGGGATCGCATCAGGGCTTTGCAGCACGCGTTTTTTTGCATCAGCTTTATACACGAACGCCGTGATGCGCTGGTTGCCGCCCTGATTCGCATCAACCTGGCGAACAATATAGAAAGAGGCAGCCCCTTTTTGTTTAGCGGCTTTGGTAATCGCGTCATTCACTTCCGGCTGACTGCGGAAAAAACCCTGAATAGTTACAGTGTCAAATGGCTCAAGCGCGACAGCCTGATCTTTCGGTAATTCCATGACCCCGTTAATCACGCGATTTTGCGGCTTATCCGCCTGCGGCGCATTTTCTTTATAGACATCTGCGATTACGCGCCAGTTGCCGCTGTTATTAGCATCAGACGTATCCTGAATGTAGAAAGACGCTGCGCCCATTTTATCTGCACGCCGGGATACGGCACTAACCGCATCGCCGATGGCATTGAAGCGACCAGTGACCACTATGCGGTCATAGGGCTTCAGCGCTGCTGCCTGCTCCGGCGTTAATTCTGTTGCTGCCTGTGCCGAAAGCGCGCTGGCAGACAGGAGTGCGGATGCCAGGAGTGTGTTCTTAAGCTTCATAAAAAAGAGTCCTTCGCCTTGCGCAAACCAGTAACTGGTATCGTTGTTGACTAAAATTCTGCTGATTATTGCATTTAAACGGCGTAATTGTCTGCGTGATTTTTCACCCCCGCTTATTCTTGCGCTCATCAGGCAATGACATCTTGCACTATGATGCCAAAACGGGCGCTTGACCGTTAAAACTGGTAATGAATATGACTTTTATAAGTTAACGCAATGTTAAATCTATTTTTTTGCAGCCCATGATCATTATTTTTAGACCACTTCAGTGAGCTGATTATCAGTCATGCTAATGATTTACCGGTGAAAAACGTGGCCTGTTGCGATCAATCAGGGTGTTTACGCAATAAATTCGCAAATAGTTTTTTCTTGCGGTGGATCACAGCCGTTATTTTCAGTAGGTTATAGAAAGTTTGTTACTGTTTTATTTTTCAGAAGCGATGAGTCACGTTGACATTGCTTCTGACGATATAACAACCATCTTCAAAAATCGATGGAAGGGAAAACTATGCGTATTGGGGTACCAAAAGAGCGGTGGGCCGGTGAAACGCGAGTTGCAGCAACGCCAAAAACGGTTGAGCAGTTGCTAAAGCTTGGTTTTACCGTCGCAATTGAGAGCGGCGCGGGCAAACTTGCCAGCTTTGATGATGAATCATTCACCCAGATAGGGGCTGAGATTGTTGATGAGAACAACGTCTGGCAATCAGATATCATTCTTAAAGTAAATGCACCTGCAGATACGGAGATCGCATTACTGAATCCGGGCACGACGCTTATCAGCTTTATCTGGCCTGCACAGAATGCGGCACTGATGGAGAAACTGGCAGCGCGCAATGTGACGGTAATGTCGATGGACGCGGTGCCGCGTATTTCGCGCGCGCAGTCGCTTGACGCGCTAAGTTCAATGGCGAATATCGCTGGCTATCGCGCCATTGTCGAAGCAGCACATGAATTTGGTCGTTTCTTTACCGGGCAAATCACGGCTGCAGGTAAAGTTCCGCCTGCTAAAGTCATGGTGATTGGCGCGGGCGTCGCGGGCCTGGCGGCCATCGGTGCGGCTAATAGTCTTGGCGCTATTGTTCGTGCCTTCGACACCCGTCCGGAAGTAAAGGAACAGGTCCAGAGTATGGGGGCTGAGTTTCTTGAGCTGGATTTTAAAGAAGAGGCGGGCAGCGGCGATGGCTATGCTAAGGTAATGTCCGAGGCGTTTATTAAAGCGGAAATGGAATTATTCGCTGCGCAGGCGAAGGACGTTGATATTATTGTCACGACCGCGCTGATCCCGGGCAAACCCGCACCTAAGCTCATCACCCGCGAGATGGTCGATTCCATGACCTCCGGTAGCGTCGTGGTCGATCTGGCCGCGCAAAACGGCGGCAACTGTGAATATACTGTTGCCAATGAAGTGGTTACCACCGCAAACGGCGTTAAAATCATTGGCTATACAGACTTGCCGGGGCGTCTACCCACCCAGTCCTCGCAGCTTTATGGCACCAACCTCGTTAACTTGCTGAAACTGCTGTGCAAAGAGAAAGATGGCAACATTACCGTGGATTTCGAGGACGTTGTCATACGTGGCGTGACCGTTATTCGTGATGGCGAAGTCACCTGGCCTGCGCCGCCGATTCAGGTTTCCGCTCAACCGCAGGCCGCGCCGAAAGCGCCTCCAGCGCCTAAAGAACCCGAAAAACCGGCCTCACCATTGCGTAAGTATGTGCTGATGGCGCTGGCGATCATTCTCTTTGGCTGGCTTGCTGATGTAGCACCTAAAGAGTTTCTCGGCCACTTTACTGTGTTCGCGCTTGCCTGTGTGGTCGGTTATTACGTGGTATGGAATGTGTCGCATGCATTACATACGCCACTGATGTCGGTCACGAATGCCATCTCAGGCATTATTGTTGTGGGTGCGCTATTGCAAATCGGGCACGGCGGGTGGGTAAGCTTCTTCAGCTTCATCGCCGTATTAATTGCCAGTATTAACATTTTCGGTGGCTTCACCGTGACTCAGCGTATGCTGAAAATGTTCCGGAAGAACTAAGGGGTAACATATGTCTGGAGGATTAGTTACAGCTGCATACATTGTTGCCGCGATCCTGTTTATTTTTAGTCTGGCGGGACTATCAAAACATGAGACCTCTCGCCAGGGAAATACATTCGGTATTGCCGGGATGGCGATTGCGCTAATTGCCACTATTTTTGGGCCGGACACCGGCAACGTAGTGTGGATCATCGTCGCAATGGTTATTGGCGGTGCGATTGGTATGCGTCTGGCAAAACGCGTCGAAATGACCGAAATGCCTGAACTGGTTGCCATTCTGCACAGCTTCGTCGGTCTGGCCGCGGTGCTGGTCGGCTTTAACAGCTACCTGTATCACGAGCCGGGAATGGAACCGGTACTGGTCAATATTCATTTAACTGAAGTCTTTCTTGGCATCTTTATCGGTGCGGTAACCTTTACCGGTTCGATTGTTGCTTTTGGCAAACTGCGCGGCAAGATTTCCTCAAAACCACTGATGTTGCCGAATCGCCATAAGCTGAACCTGGCAGCGCTGGTCGTTTCATTCTTGTTGCTGCTGGTCTTCGTGCGTACCGAGAGTGTGACCTTACAGGCACTGGCCTTGCTGGTAATGACCATTATTGCCCTGGCATTTGGCTGGCACCTGGTAGCGTCGATAGGCGGAGCGGATATGCCGGTGGTGGTGTCGATGCTGAACTCTTATTCAGGATGGGCGGCCGCAGCGGCAGGCTTTATGCTCAGTAACGATCTGCTGATTGTTACTGGTGCGCTGGTCGGTTCGTCGGGTGCGATACTGTCTTACATCATGTGTAAAGCGATGAACCGCTCGTTTATCAGCGTTATCGCAGGCGGTTTCGGTACCGACGGTAGTTCTGATGGCAGCGAAGGTGAAGTGGGTGAACATCGTGAAATCACCGCTGAAGAAACGGCAGAAATGCTTAAAAGTTCACAAACTGTCATTATCACTCCCGGATATGGCATGGCGGTAGCGCAGGCACAGTACCCGGTGGCTGAAATTACCGAGAAACTGCGTGCTCGCGGTATTAAAGTGCGCTTTGGCATCCATCCGGTTGCCGGACGTTTGCCGGGCCATATGAACGTCTTGCTGGCTGAAGCCAAGGTACCTTACGACATTGTGCTGGAGATGGATGAAATCAATGACGATTTCGCTGACACCGACACTGTCCTGGTTATTGGTGCTAATGACACGGTAAACCCCGCCGCGCAGGACGATCCGCGCAGTCCTATTGCGGGTATGCCTGTATTGGAAGTCTGGAAAGCGCAAAACGTCATAGTATTCAAACGTTCAATGAATACAGGCTATGCCGGTGTGCAAAACCCATTGTTCTTTAAAGAAAATACCCAAATGCTGTTTGGTGATGCCAAAGCCAGCGTAGATGCTATTTTAAAAGCGCTTTAAGGTGTATTCTTTGCAAAGTAAAAACCCGCTTCGGCGGGTTTTTTTATACAGGCGTAAGGTGCTGACCCGGCAAGCCGGGCCTTTTTTGACTAATCGTCTTCGTCGTCGTCCAGTTCTACGGGCGTCTGAAACTGGTCAGGTTTGATCACCAGCAAGTCACAGCGCAGATGGTCGATAACCTGCTCAGCGGTGTTACCCAGAAAGGCGGCTGAGAGACCTGTACGCCCAACGGTCCCGAGCACGACTATGCCGGCTTGTAAATGCTCGGCCAGATCCGGAATGACCTCTTCAGGCAACCCTTTTTCGACATGCGTCATATTCTCGCTAATGCTGAACTTCTGACGTAAGGTTTTCATTGCCAGCAGGTGCTGCCCGCGGATGGCGTCATTGTATACGCTGGGGTCGAAATCGGGGAGTTCGATCGCGATATTGATAGGCGTAACCGGATAAGCGCCACCAAGATGCACTTCAGTATGATTCACATGTTCGGCAAGACTGAGGGTCTCTTTGACCAGTTTCTCATTCAGTGAATTATGATATTCCTCTTCGCTGGCAAGGTTAACCGCGACCAGTGCTTTTCCCCCTTCAGGCCACGGCTGGTCTTTAACCATCCATACCGGGCAAGGGCATTTACGTAATAAATGCCAGTCAGTTGGGGTAAAAATCACAGATTCGAGTTTGTCATGTTGATGGGTCATTTTCAGCAGTAAATCGTGATCGCCAGTTATCACCTCCTGAATGATCGCTTCAAAAGGACGATTATGCCAGACCACTTTAATGTCGACAGGGATGCCAGCATCAAGATAAAATTTTGCCTGCTCACGTATCCACGCCGTGCGTTGTCCAATCACGCCCTGACGCATTGCGGTGCGTTCGTCTGGCGAGAGAAGGGTGGTCATCTCATAAGAAAAATCATAGATGGGCAGAAAGGCTTTGATACGGCCACCGATGCGTTGGTGCAAATAAACGGCGCGCCGCAATGCGGGTTGATCGTCCTGATTCGGGTCGATAGCGACCAGCATATTTTGATATTTTGCCATAGTGGGTCTCCTTACAACTGTCGCCACAGTCTGTAACTACAAGATAACTCATCTATGTAAAATGAAACAGAGGATTACCCTCGCCAGATCAATAAATCAGAAAAATATAACGTCTGGCGAAGGCGGGGGGCAAATGACAATCAGGCAGGGTTGCGGCTATGTCCCGCCAGCTGTGCCAGCGTGTCATTATTTTCAATGGTAATATACTTACCTTTCACTGCCAGCATGCCGCTTTTCTGAAAACGGCCCAGCAGGCGGCTAATGGTTTCAACCGTAAGACCTAAATAGTTACCAATGTCACCGCGAGTCATGGTCAGGCGAAACTCGCGCGGTGAAAAGCCCCGCTGAGCGAAACGACGTGACAGATTGTAGATGAAGGCGGCCAGGCGTTCTTCGGCATTCTTTTTAGACAACAACAGGATCATATCCTGGTCGCCTTTGATTTCGCCGCTCATCAGACGCATCATTTGTTGGCGCAGGTTCGGCATCTTGCCGGACAAGTCATCCAGCGTCTCGAAGGGAATTTCACATACCATTGAGGTTTCAAGCGCCTGCGCGAAGCTTGGATGATGGCCCGTCCCGATAGCATCAAAACCGACTAAATCGCCCGCCAGATGAAAGCCTGTGATCTGCTCATCACCTTGTTCAGTGATGGTATAGCTTTTGATCGTGCCGGAACGAATGGCGTACAGCGATTTCAGTTCATCACCCGCTTTAAAGAGCGTCTGGCTTTTCTGGATGGGCTTCTTCCGCTCGATAATATTATCGAGTTGATCGAGCTCATGCTCATTCAGCGTGAATGGAATGCAAAGTTGGCTGATACTGCAATCCTGACAATGGATCGCACATCCGCCAGACTGAATGCGCCGTATAATTCGCTTTTCCGGGATCATAGGTCTGCTCAGGCCGTTATTGATATTGGTCAATTTTATCATCTTTTTTGTGAGCAAGTAACCCTGCTAAAACCGCATTCGCTGAATAATGAAATAGTTCAAAAAGATATAAATTCATCCCCTTGATATTGCTAGGGTTATAGGACAGGTCAACAAACGTAAACCTGAAACTGCGCACGTATAATCAAAGTAAAAGATAGCCTTCATGGCGCAAAAGCCACTCTTTACGGGCAATGCCACCCGCATAGCCCGTCAGGGTACCGTTTGTGCCAATCACCCGATGGCACGGCACAACGATACTGATCGGGTTTGAGCCATTAGCTGCCCCGACGGCTCTGGCCGCTCCGCTGCGTCCCAGCTTTGTGGCCAGTTGACCATAATGCATGACCTGGCCACAGGGGATGTCACGCAGCGCTTTCCACACTTCGCGCTGAAAAGGGGTGCCAGCAGTTTCCGTCGGGAGTGTGTCAATAATAGCCAGATCTCCCTCAAAATAGTTTGCGAGTTTCTGGCTAAGATCGCCGGGGTTCACGGCATCCTTTCGACAATATCCTGTTTTTTTGTAGTGCAGATCGAGTAGAAGCTCCATGCGCGCGCTATATTCATCCCATTCCACCGCGCGCAGGCGAAATTGCTCATCACAAATCAGCCAGAGCAAACCTAACGGTGTCGAAATTTTATCCTGTAAAAGTGTCAACATTATTTTTTCCCGTTACTGTGAAGGATAAATAATGTGCATCTTTTGCCGGGGACGCAAGCATTACCTTTTTTGCTTATAAATTAATCATGCTCAATATTTTTATCGCAGGTGATCTCAGGGGGAAGCAATATAGATAAGTTATGGTTATGAATTAAGCGGTGAAAGCAAGAGAAAGATAGACCAGTAAAGCGCGAAAGCAGGAGGGTGGCAAAAAACGGATAAAAAACAGAGCCTGCCGACATCCAACAGACTCCAGAGTGATTAAGTATCGGGTTCCTTCGTTTTTTCCACATTTATTTTCCGTGATGCGGATAGATTAAGTTATAACAAGTTATCAGATATTTTCCAGCGCTATCGGGTGATATATTTCACAGATCTTTAAGGATGATCAATATATTAACTCTGGTTAATGACTATTAAGCGCTATTAAACTTTTCACTTCCTGGTATATTTAGCCTACGGCAGGCCACACGCGCTATGCGGGTGAACAGTGTAAATCGCGTTGTGAGTGTGAGATGACGCCGCTATAGTAAATTCGTAAGGGTAGCCGGAGGATAGAACATGAACCTTGACGACAAATCGCTATTTCTTGACGCCATGGAGGATGTCCAGCCACTTAAACACTGTAGTGACGTAAAATGGTATCCGACCCGCAATACTCGCGCGCCTGCGCGTATCGATTTGCTTCAACTGGATAACTTTCTGACAAGCGGTTTTTTAGACGTGATCCCGCTTGCAACGCCTCTGGAATTCAAACGTGAAGGTGTACAAACTGGCGTACTTGAGAAGCTCAGGCAGGGGAAATATCGCCCTCAGGCCAGCCTGAATTTACTTCGCCAGCCAGTCGAAACATGCCGGCAAAATCTGTTCAGATTTATAACTCAGGCCTGTAAAGACGGTTTGCGCAATGTGGTGATAGTCCATGGAAAAGGGCGAGATGACAACGCGCATGCCAATATTATCCGCAGTTATCTTGCCCGCTGGCTGGCTGAGTTTGATGATGTGCAGGCTTATTGTGTAGCCTCTGCACATCATGGCGGTAGCGGGGCCTGTTATGTTGCGTTGCGAAAATCCAGCGAAGCGAAGATAGAGAACCGGGAACGTCACGCTAAGCGGAGCCGTTAAAACGCTATTCTTTTGCCAGTGCTTCCAGCTTGTCAGTAAAGCCGGTCACCGCAATAGCGCGGTTATCGGCCCGCCAGCGGTCTTTTGCGCCAGGAGCCGAGCTTTGTACTGCAATAAGCTGCCAGCCTTGTGCGGTTTTTAACATCAGCGGTGAACCGCTATCTCCCGGTAACGTGTCGCACTGATGTGAGAGCACCGCGTTTTGCGCCCAGCCGGTAACGATACAATCCTGATGGCTGTAAAGATCGTCAAGATGATCAACCGGGTATCCCGACTGAGTCACTTTGCGGTCCGCGGCTTTCAGCGCGGCGGTGAGGGCTGATTTGTTGCCCTCAAATAACGGTAAAGGGGTTATCCCTGACGGCGGATAACGCAACACGATTAGCCCAAAATCCCAGGAAGCGGCTGCAGGGGGGACTATCCAGCCATCGCCGTCAGGAGTAAGTCTTTTGCCCAGGGTTGGGTCTACGCGGCCTTCAATACCGTGAATTTCATACCGCCATAGTCCTTTTTGCGACACAAAACGTAATGCAATGGCCTTATCAGGCTTGCCTTTCGGCGGCGTCAGCAGGCAATGGCCTGCCGTAAGCGCAAGGTTATGCGAAATTAGCGTAGCCGTGCATAAATTTCCGCTGGCGGTTTCGAGTTGTCCAATGGCATCCCACGGCGCATCGCCAGGAGTGGTTACACGCGTTCGGTCATCATGACCAAAAAACAACGTCCTGATATCTTTCGGGCTCATCGTTTCATCACCATGAGCTGCCAAAGAAAACAGTACAGACCCTAAAAGTAAAACAGTTTTACGCATATCACTCTCAGACGGGGTAATTATGATTATTAAAAGTGAACCCAATGAGATAACTATAGACGGGACGCGAGGAAAGTGGGAGCAAAATCAGCGTGCTACATCAAATGAGGAAAAGTCGTCCAGCGACAAATGCGCATATAATTAATGTAATCAGAATGAGCTCAAATCGGTAGCGATGTAACATCACAGCTCTCCACAAAGACCAGCGCTGAAGCAGCGCCGGTCTACCTAAAAACCAGTTAGTACACGTCTTTTATGCAGCAGGCTGAACTGCTGGTTTTGCCGCGGCTGGTTTAGCGGCAGTGTGTTTCACCGTTTTTTTACTTTTCTTTGCCGCCTGCGCTTTCTGGGCAGCCGGTTTAGTGGCGTCCTGTTTTACTGCTTTTTTGTGTTTTTTGGCCGCTTGTGCTTTCTGATCGGCTGCAGGTTTAGCTGCTTTTTTGTGTTTTTTATGATGGGTGGTTTTCGCCGTAGAAGTATGGGTTGTCGTCGTAGTGGTGGTGGACGCTGCCGGAGTTTGCGTGGTGCTGGTAGTTTCAGCAGCGAATGCAGCAGATGACAGACCCATAGCAGCGGCAACAACCAGAGCTAATACTTTTTTCATTCTGATATCCTCGAATTGGTTTTTTCATTCAACCCCACTGCGGGGCCGGTGAAAACACTATATCCCTGACAATTCTGCTTTTCCGTGAGTGTTTGGTTTCCGCGTGTAACCGTTTGTACAAGCCAAAACGAGGACGAATCATTAATGTAAACGCCGGTGTAAAATGCCGCCGGTTATTAAGGCAATTATGAGCATTAACGCAATAAAACTGCCTACGCCGTTCCAGCCAAAACGGTGCCAGAAGACCCCGCCCAACGTCCCGGCGATACTTGAACCCACATAATAGCTGAACAAGTACAGTGAAGAGGCCTGGCCGCGCGCCCGGCGCGCGCGCGGGCCGATCCAACTGCTGGCAACGGAATGGGCGGCAAAGAAGCCTGCTGAAAAGAGCAACATGCCTGAAAATATCAGCCACAATGAAGAGAACAGGGTAAGTAACAAACCGAAAAGCATTACGCCGATCGAAAAAATCATTACCGGTCCGCGTCCATAACGCAGCGTCAGGGTCCCGGCTTTTGGCGAACTCCAGGTACCCGTCAGGTAAGCGACAGAAAGCAGTCCGACGACAGCCTGGCTTAATGACCACGGCGGCAGCATTAATCGATAGCCGATGTAATTAAACAGGGTGACAAACGAGCCCATCAACAAAAATCCCTCCATGAACAGCAACGGTAATCCTTTATCGTGCCAGTGCAGACGGAAGTTAAGTAACAGGGTTTTGGGTCGAAGCGATGAGGCTTTAAAATGCTGCGATTCCGGGAGGATTTTCCAGAACATAATGGCCGATGCAAGAGCAAAACAGCCGATGGCAGCCAGTGCTGTGCGCCATGAAAACAGGTCGGTGATCACGCCGCTCAACAGGCGACCGCTCATCCCGCCGATAGAGTTTCCACTGATATACAACCCCATAGAAAAGGCAACAAAACCTGGATGGATCTCTTCACTGAGGTAGGTCATTCCCACCGCTGCCACGCCGCTTAAAGAAAGACCCGTTAATGCCCGCATAAGTAAAATACCGTGCCAGCTGGTCATCATCGTTGAAAGCAACGTACAGCAGGAGGCGAGTAGCAGTGCCGTTACCATCACTTTTTTACGCCCGATGGCATCTGACAGTGGCCCGGTGAACAATAATCCAATGGCCAGCATAGCCGTTGAGATCGACAGCGAGATACTGCTGCCGGCAGGCGAAACGCCAAATTCATGAGAGAGCACCGGCAGAATCGGCTGAACACAGTAGAGCAGGGCGAACGTAGCCAGGCCAGCAGAAAAAAGCGCCAGCGTGACGCGGATGAACTGGCGGGTGCCGCGCTGAATATATTTTACGGATGGAGTTGATGGGGCGGTGCTTGCGTCACTAACCGGATCGGTTTCGACGGTGGTTGTACGGCTCAATGGAAATTCCTTGCACATAACAGTAAATGAATATCACGGCTAAAAGAGTAGGAAACTGTAAATATTCCGTCTAATATATTATTAATCTTAATTGATATTTTAAAAGTATGAATATTGAATTACGTCATCTGCGTTATTTCATTGCGGTTGCGGAAGAATTGCATTTTGGCCGGGCCGCCTCCCGGCTGAATATTTCTCAACCTCCGCTCAGCCAGCAAATCCAAATTCTGGAGCAGCAAATCGAAGCCCGTCTTCTGAATCGCACAAACCGCAGCGTTAGTCTCACGGCGGCCGGTAAGCAATTTCTTGCCGATAGCCGTCAGGTTTTGTCAATGGTGGACGATGCCGCACTTCGCGCTACGCGACTGCATCAGGGAGAGGCTGGCGAGTTACGCATTGGTTTTACGTCCTCCGCGCCGTTCATTAAATCCGTTTCTGATACCTTGTCATCATTTCGCCAGCATTATCCTGATGTCCACATCCAGACGCGCGAGACGAATACGCGCGAGCAAATTGCCCCTCTGAACGATGGCGCACTGGATTTAGGATTAATGCGCAATACCCAACTGCCGGAGACATTGAACTGGCAAGTGATCCTTCGCGAACCGTTGCTGGCAATGGTCCATCGCGACCATCCGCTGGCGGGCAAAAATGTGATTTCCCTGGCCGACCTTGCAAGTGAGCCGTTTGTGTTTTTCGACCCGCATGTCGGTACAGGCCTGTATGACGATATTCTGGGCTTACTGCGGCGCTATGGCTTATCGCCGGTAATTACGCAGGAAGTGGGCGAGGCGATGACCATTATCGGTCTGGTGTCTGCCGGGCTGGGGGTATCTATCTTGCCGGCCTCCTTTCGCCGGGTCCAGCTGGAAGAGATGCGCTGGCTACCTTTTATTGAAAAAGATGCCGTCTCAGAAATGTGGTTGGTATGGGCAAACCATCGCGCACTTAGTCCCGCTGCAGTTCGTTTCAAAGCGCAACTTTTACGTGGTGCAAAAGCCCAAAAATAACAAAAAAATGTGCGTTAAATCACACGACTAAGCAAAAAGTTGACGCCAGGTATTGAAGTGTTCCACCATAGCCCACAGATTATTTCGAAGCGCGAAAATAAAGGGAGTCAGCGGTGGTATCCGACAGTCAGCCAGGACATATTGATCAGATTAAGCAAACCAATGCAGGAGCGGTTTATCGCCTGATTGATCAGCTTGGCCCGGTATCGCGCATTGATTTGTCACGTCTTGCTCAGCTTGCTCCGGCCAGCATCACCAAGATTGTACGTGAAATGCTGGAAGCGCATCTGGTTCAGGAAACGGAAATTCAGGAGCCGGGAAGTCGTGGTCGCCCGGCCGTGGGGTTGATGGTAGAGACAGATGCATGGCATTACCTCTCTTTACGCATTAATCGTGGTACCATTCAGCTTGCCTTACGCGATCTCAGCAGCAAGTCCGTTGTAGAAGAAGAACTTGAACTTCCGCTGGACGATCCCCAGCCGCTACTTACCCGCATCGTTACCCATATCGATCAATTCTTTATCCGTCATCAGCACAAGCTTGAACGTTTGACGGCTATCGCCATTACGCTGCCGGGAATCATTGATACTGAAAATGGTATTGTGCATCGCATGCCGTTTTATCTCGACGTCAAAGAGATGCCGCTGGGTGAGACGCTGGAAAATCACACTGGTGTTCCCGTCTATATTCAGCATGATATTAGTGCCTGGACCATGGCCGAACTGCTGTTTGGCGCGTCGCGCGGCGCACGGGATGTTATTCAGGTGGTCATCGATCATAATGTAGGCGCTGGCGTAATCACCGATGGTCGCTTGCTGCACGCAGGCAGCAGTAGTCTGGTGGAAATTGGCCATACCCAGGTCGATCCGTGGGGCAAACGTTGCTACTGCGGTAATCATGGTTGTCTGGAAACGATTGCCAGTGTTGAGAGCGTGCTGGAACTTGCTCAGATGCGAATGAGTCAATCAATGAGTTCACGACTGCACGAGCAGCCGTTAACCGTAACGTCGCTTTGTCAGGCCGCACAGCAAGGTGATTTGTTGGCTAAGGACATTATCAGTGGCGTAGGGACGCATATTGGCCGCATTATCGCCATTATGGTGAACCTGTTTAACCCACAAAAAATTCTCATCGGTTCACCCTTCAATGAGGCATCCGAAACGCTGTTTCCTGCCATTGCCGATTGCATTCGCCAGCAGGCACTTCCGGCCTATAGTAAACATGTTACGGTGGAAAGCACCCAGTTTTCCAATCAGGGCACGATGGCGGGGGCCGCACTGGTAAAAGATGCCATGTATAACGGCTCTTTATTGATCCGGCTGTTGCAGGGTTAACAAATATTTACTGTTAACCTAAAAATTGCGCTAACTCAAATTAGGTGCTGACATCTTCACTTAGACTTTCTCCACCCTGATCTATTAATCAGAATGATATTTATCCGATTCAACGGTGGAGTGAGTCATGCTTAAGCGTTTCTTTATTACCGGTACTGATACTGCTGTCGGAAAAACGGTGGTTTCCCGCGCATTGCTACAGGCGATGGCTGCCTGTGGCAAAAGCGTAGCGGGATATAAACCCGTTGCAAAAGGGAGCAAAGTGACACCGGAGGGATTACGCAATAAGGATGCCCTGGTGTTGCAAAGCGTCTCAACGCTTTCCCTACCTTATGACGCCATCAATCCTATTGCCCTGAGCGAAGAGGAGAGTAGCGTGGCGCACAGTTCACCGATTAACTATACCCGCCTGTCTGAAGGGCTGGCCAGTTTAACCCGCCAGGTTGATCACATGGTGGTTGAGGGCACCGGTGGCTGGCGTAGCCTGATGAACGATCTGCGTCCGCTTTCAGAGTGGGTGGTGCAGGAACAGCTTCCTGTGCTGATGGTCGTTGGTATTCAGGAAGGCTGTATAAACCATGCGCTATTGACCGCGCAGGCAATTGCGAATGACGGATTGCCGCTGGTAGGATGGGTCGCCAACCGCATCAACCCTGGACTGGCGCACTATGCTGAAATTATTGATGTCCTCAGTAAAAAACTCCCCGCCCCTCTGGTAGGGGAACTTCCCTACCTGCCGCGAGCAGAACAGCGGGAACTGGCGCAGTATATTCATCTTAACATGTTAACCGACGTGCTAATGGTAGATGGAGTTCCGGCGTAAAGTACGCGATAGCACCGAGGCAATGACGCAGGCCAGCAATAAACCGGGTAGCAACGAATACTGCCCGGTCATCTCGCAAATCATCAGTGATGACATAATTGGTGCATGGGTGGTGGCTGCTAATAATGTCGCCATTCCGCTTAAGCCCAACAAAACCGCAATATCCCCATAACCCGGTAGCCACAAGGCGCACAGGCTGGCAAAAAGCATACCCGTCGCCATTCCCATAAACAGCGTTGGTGTAAATACACCTCCCGGCGCGCCCGATCCGCTGCTGGCCAGAACGGCGAGTAGTTTGCAGATAAATATTCCAGCTACGACGGCAAACGGCGGCGGAAGCTGCAAAAAATGCTGAACGACACTATATCCATTTCCCCAGACGTCCGGTGTAAGTAGCGATAATAAACCGACCGCCAGCCCGCCTGCCGCCAGTTGCAAAGGCGGCGACAGTTTCAAATACACAAACAGACGGTGGCTGGCCGACATCAGCCAAATGAAAAAGGGACCACAAAATCCGGCCAGCAGGCCGGTGGCCAGCATCAGTAGGTAATCAACACCATGGACCGGTGCGGTAAGTTTAACCTCATAGAGCAGAGTGGGGCCGCCGTTCAGCAGTGACGTCGTCAGGAGCGCCGTCACCGCAGCGATAACCACCGGCCCCAACGATGCCAGCATTAATGTGCCAAATAAAATTTCGGCGATAAACAGACTTCCCGCCAGCGGAGCATGGTAAGCACTTGCCATACCTGCCGCCGCGCCGCAGGCAATCCAGAGTTTCCACTCTTCTTTTGCCGTAAAGCGTCGCGCAAGAAAAGAGGCCGCAAGGGCAGAAAGCAGGATCATGGCACCCTCACGGCCAATAGCGCTACCGCTGGCCACCACCAGAAGGGAGGCAAAGGATTTGATCAGGCTTGAACTGACATCAAATTCACTGCTCTCGCTCTCCAGTACTTCCATATAATCTGTCGGCGCATGAGGACGCTGGCGCGTATACCATTGCCAGCAGTAGAGCAGGGTGCCGGCTGCCAGTCCGCCGATGGCGGGAGTGATCAGGCGTCGCCACCAGGGAAGGCCGTCTGCGGCATTGACCAGGCTGCCACTGTCATTGCTCAGAAAAACCCATTCCAGCGCCAGCATGGCGTGGCGGAATAACGCAACAGCCAGCGCAGCCAGCACGCCAACGGCTATCGCAAATAGCAGACGACGGAGCATGACGGGTGAATCAGGGTAAGTATGCAGACGGTACATGGAGGATAACAGGCTATGAATATGTTTTAATATTGTGCCGTTAAAACAAAGCAATGACAAAAGCATAGCGTGCGATAAAACACGGGTATCTGCACCTTACTGTCGCAGGGGGCTGTCCGCGCTGGTGGTAAGTCTATTTCTGACGGGCGTAGCCCCCCGATGAAAAACACTATCGGGGGAAAGGACAATTAATTATCGCTGTGAATATTCAGCGCCCGGCGGGTGCGGCCGGAGCTGAGATAATCCGCGATGTAGTCCTGCGAAATCTCTCCGCTATAGCGTCCTTCTTCATCGACAATGGGCATCCAACTGGTGTTGCTTTCATACAGTTTGGATAGCACTACGCGCAGGTTATCCTCGGCTTTACCGGTGACCTGGAAGGGATGTAACAGCCCGGCGCTTTCACCAGTGGCATTACGCGCCTCACGACGTTTAATAAAGCCTAATGGTTTGCCGTCTTCATCGACCACTGTGATGGCCCGGATATCATTGTCATCCATAATCGCAAACGCCTCTGCCGCAGGGGTTGAGCGACGCACGGTCAAGGTGGGTTGACGATCGGTGACGTCACCCGCAGAGACCAGCAGCAGGCGTTTAAGGGTGCGGTCCTGCCCAACGAAAGAGCCGACAAACTCGTTCGCCGGTTTTGCCAGCAGTTCATCGGGACTGGCACACTGTACAATGCGCCCCTGACGAAAGACGGCTATCCGGTCACCGAGCTTGAGCGCTTCATCAATGTCATGGCTCACCAGCATGACCGTTTTTTTCAGCTTGCGCTGCATTTCAAGAAACTGATTTTGGATCACCTCACGGTTAATCGGGTCCACCGCTCCGAAAGGCTCATCCATCAGTAACACCGGCGGATCTGCTGCCAGTGCGCGGATCACGCCAATACGTTGTTGCTGTCCGCCTGACATCTCTTTCGGATAGCGATGCAGGAATTTTTTCGGGTCCAGTGCCACCATATCCATCAGCTCTTCGGCGCGGCTTTTATAGCGGGCTTTATCCCAGCCGAGCATACGCGGTACCACGGTAATATTTTCTTCAATGGTCATGTTAGGAAACAGACCAATCTGCTGAATGACGTAGCCAATGTTACGACGCAGCGATACGGTATCCATCTCGCTGGTATCCTGACCATTGATCAGAATTTTGCCACCTGAAGGAGGAATGAGCCGGTTGATCATCTTTAACGTCGTCGTCTTTCCGCAACCGGAAGGGCCGAGAAGAACGCACATTTCACCTTCCGGCACGTTAAGATTAACGTTATCGACCGCTTTGAAAATTTGGCCGTTCTTCTGTTTAAATTCTTTTGTCAGGTTTTCCAGTTTTATCATTATCGTATCCCCTTGGGTGTCAGCACGATTTGCAGACGATGCAGCAACCAGTCCAGCACAATCGCCAGCAGACAAATCATTAACGCACCGGCTATCAGCATGCGTATGTCGCTCCCGCCAATGCCGTTAAGAAGTAAAAGGCCCAGGCCACCCGCGCCAATGACAGCGGCGATCGCCATTACGCCAATATTCATGACCACGGCGGTACGAATACCACCGAAAATAACCGGCAGGGCCATCGGGATTTCTACCCAACGCAAACGCTGCCAAAAAGTCATGCCAATCCCCCGTCCTGCTTCACGTAATCCCGGCGGCAGGTTATCCAGAGCGGTGTGCGTATTACGGACAATCGGCAGTAACGAGTAGAGAAAGACAGCGGTGATCGCGGGCAGCGCGCCAATACCCTGGCCAATCAGGGAGAATACCGGGATCATCAGGCCAAACAAGGCAATGGAGGGAATGGTCAATAAAATGGTCGCCAGGCCGAGTACTGGCGTTGCCAGCCATTTATAGCGGACAATAACGATACCCAGCGGTACGCCAATAACAATCGCCAGCCCAACCGCCAGCCCGACCAGCCACAGATGCTGGAATGTCAGGCTGGAAATATAGCCCGCGTTATCGATTATGTAATGAAGAGTGTCCATCTGTGCTCCTTATAGCAGGCCTTTGCTTTGCAGAAAGCCGCGAGCGACCTGCTGAGGTGACTGATGATCGATATCCACTTTGGCATTCAAATCGATAATCGTTTCATTATTCAACTGAGCCGAGAGGGTATTTAATGCCTCTTCGAGGCCTGGATTCGCTTCCAGCGTGTCTTTACGTACGACAGGGGTAACCGCATAGCTGGGGAAGAATCCCTTGTCATCTTCAAGGACCTGGAGATCAAAGCCTTTTATTCGACCATCGGTGGTATATATCAACCCGGCATCCACAAAACCGTCACGAATAGCGTTGTACACCAGTCCCGGGTCCATCTGGCGGATTTGCGGGCGATCGAGCTCCATCTGGTAAGCATTTTGCAGAGGCTTCATACCGTCACTACGGCCAGCAAACTCAAGATCGAGTCCCAACAACCAATTTTTATCGGGATCGGTTTGCCGCAGATGTTCAATTTTCTCCACCATCTGCGACATAGTGGTGATGTGCTCGGCCTGTGCGCGTTTGCGCTGCATGGCAAAAGCATAGGTATTATTCATATCGGCAGGTTTCAGCCATACCAGACCGTGCTTAGCATCCAGCTTTTTCACGGTGTCGTAAGTTTCCTGTGGTGTCATTCTCTTATTAATATGATTAAAAATGATCAGGGAGGTACCGGTATATTCCCAGGTCATGTCGATCTGTTTGTTAATCATCGCATTACGCGAAATGACGGTAGCAATGTTGGTTTGTGGCTGTACCTGAAATCCTTTCTTTTGCAGATACTGCACGGTCATCGCGGAAAGAATATGCTGCTCGGTAAAGCTTTTAGTGGCCAGTACCAGAGGGGCTGCACTGGCCTGACTTGCGACAAATGACAGCGCGGTCATCAAACCAATGAAGTGTTTACGTAACATCATATAACGCTCCTTATTATTGTTATCGGGCGATGTGCGGCGTCAGAATACGGCCCAGACTGGCCAGCAAGACGTCGAGAATCAACGCGAAGAGCGCGGTCGCCGTTGCGCCCAGAATGAGCGTCGGAAAATCGTTGAGATAAATTCCCGGGAAAATAAGCTCGCCATAGCTACTGGCACCGATCAGAAACGCGAGAGGCGCAGTACCTACATTGATCGCCGTCGCAATGCGAATGCCAGATAACATCACGCTCCAGGCATTCGGTAATTCTACCTGACGTAGGCGCTGCCATTTAGTCATACCGATTCCATTGGCCGCTTCCAGCAGTGAGGCTGGCACCGAACATAAACCTGCATAGGTATTACGTACGATGGGCAGCAGGGAGGCCAGGAAGAGCGCAATAATGGCAGGCGTATCACCAATGCCAATAAAGACCATCGCCAGTGCCAGCACCGCCAGTGGTGGCAGCGTATTACCGATATTAAAAATTTGCATCACATGCTCAGCCACGCCGCGCGCTGCGGGACGGCTAAGAAGTATTCCGCAGGGAATGCCGACGATGAGTGCCAGAAACATGGAACTGAACACCAGAATCAAGTGTTGTTGTCCGAGATAAAGGAGATCAACTTTTCGCGCCATGATCGTGTCGGGACCAATCCCCCAGACCAGCAATGCCAGCACGATGATGATTGCTGCGACAAACAAAAGGGCGCGTTGAAGCGCAGTAACGTTATGCATTCTTATCCTTCTCCCTGTATGCATGTGTTATGGCAACCAGTGGTTGCATGTTGTTATGCCATGACTGGCAGGGTCATAGAGCTATAGCAAGGCAGGATAAGGGACGCCAGAAAGTGGCAAAATTAATAGTTACGTCAGGGAAGTGTAACCTTTCGTTATGCCTTATAACGTAACGGCTGAACACCAGATTGCAGAAAAATCTTAAAAAAAGTTGTATTTAGTGACACTGTCACAATAAGGGGGCCCGCTGTAAAACGGATTTGTTTGAGCTATAAAGAAATAATGCCGGACAGAAAGCTGACCGGCATTTTAAGTGATTAGCGGTAGAGCTGCTTTTGTGCGACAGGAATTAACAGCCCGTCCCGCCATTGTTTCAGCGTCAGTTGCGCTAACTCGCCGAGAGCACGATAAAAGGGATGCTCCGCATGTTCAGTTAACAGAGTGAGAAAGCGTGTTGCCCAGGGTAGCAAATGCCAGGCTAACAATTGTTCACACTCCGTATGACGACCGTTTTCACTAAGCCATGCCGCAAGCAACAACAGCGTACCAAAATGGTCCTCAGGTTCATTCTGCTGGCTTTCAAACGCAATACTATTTTCACGCATCCATTGACGCAGTGCGAGCGTTGAATCACCAAACAACACGCTTTCTCGGTCCATCCAGACGGAGCCCCATGGCGGTGCAGGTAAGGCCCATGGACCGACAAAAAGGCGCTGGAATGCACGAGCAAGCGGTTCATCACTGTGTGTTGCAAATGTGACCGCCAGTGGTTGCACTGCCTGCGAGGGTAGCGGCCACTGTTCAACCCAGTCACCACTGACAAAGGCTTCCACCAGTGGGGCTACGTCGGGGGTATCGGGTGGATAATAGAAGAGCGCGCCCAGTACGCGAGCTGTAAAAGCAAGCGAGCCGCCCTCATGTAATTTATTCATTCTCTCTTTCCTGAAAAAACGGCCTGTAAATTATCCCGCGACGGCCATTCCAACCGTCATATGTAGACCGTAAAACACGATTCGCCCCAGTAATTCACCAGCAATAACCAGCACACATCCACATAATATACTGAGAGTGTGCGGCGAGTGACGCCTGACAAGCGGGCATAGCCAACAACCGAGACCCAGCACCAACAATATCAATCGCCCGATTTGCACTGCCGCGTAGTCAGGTACCAGCGCGCTGGCCTGTTGTACCGAGCTATGGACGGTGCCAATTTGCACACCCTGTAATAGCATAATCACCACGCTTACCAGTAAGGCGACAATGCTAAGTGTGGCAAACGCCGAACCTTTAAAAGGAATGCGAGCCGCACGAAGCAGCAGTGCACCAAAAATCGGGCCCGCCAGCAGTGCCGTCAGGAAGAAACTTATGGTGGTGTAGCCGGTATACCACGTCGGGACCGTGTTAATCAGGTAGACGCGTGTCATCGCCCAGATAAAAATCACACCCAGGATCATACTGACAATTAACCAGACTTTACCCAGAAGTGCGGGCATTTTACCTGTTACCGCGACAAGCCACCAAAATCCACCCACGGCAAAGAAGAGTGAACCACTTGCTATTTCATTACTCAGCGCGGAGCTGCCGACACGATTAAGTGAATTAAATGCTCTGAGCGGTGAACCGAGATGCATTACCGAGGCCAAAAAGGCAATGCCCATGACCAGCCAGAGAAAAAACATACTGCGAACCAGTCGTTGCTGACTGGCACGATCGTCCGACGCCGCCATCCAGCCCAGCCCCGTCACGATAAGTCCACCAACAACACATTGTCCTAATACGGTAAATAACACCAGCGGCCATTCATGCCATCCGTTTCCCATTTCAGACTTCCTCCGGGTTTGCCAGATAACCTGTGGTATCACCACTTGAACGGCTGTTGGCATTAGGTTTAATCACGATATTAGGACGGGTGAAATGCGCGCCTGGCAGTGGAGCCACCGCCGCGAGTTCACCGTATTTTTTCCGTAGTTCTGCTATTGGTGCAAAATCCAGCGCGCGTAACGGGCAGGATTCGACACAAATGGGCTTTTTCCCTTCGTTCATCACCCGATCGTGGCAACCGTCACATTTGGTCATATGACCTTTCGCCGCGTTATATTGCGGTGCACCATAAGGACACGCCATGTGGCAATAGCGACAGCCGATGCAAATGTCCTCATCGACAATAACGAAACCATCCTCACGCTTGTGCATTGCGCCACTCGGGCAGACTTTGGTACACGCCGGGTCGTCGCAGTGGTTACAGGCAATCGACAGGTAGTAAGCAAAAACGTTCTGTCGCCAGACACCGTTATCTTCCTGCCAGTCGCCACCGGCATACTCATAAATTCGACGGAAGCTCACCTCAGGGGTGAGATCCTTATAATCCTTACACGCCAGTTCGCAGGTTTTGCATCCCGTGCAGCGGCTGGAATCGATATAAAATCCATACTGAGTACTCATTTACAACTCCTTATACCTTTTCGATTTCAACCAAATTGGTATGCTGTGGATTGCCTTTCGCCAGGGGTGACGGGCGGTGGGTGGTAAGCGTATTCATGCACGAACCATGATCAACGCGGTCTCCGGCCATGTCTGCGTCGTGCCATGCTCCCTGGCCCATTGCGCTAACGCCGGGCATAATGCGTGGCGTGACTTTAGCGGCAATTCTTACCTCACCGCGGCCATTGAAGACGCGGACCATATCGCCATTGGCAATACCTCGTTTTTGCGCATCAATGGGGTTGATCCACACTTCCTGACGACAGGCACTCTTTAATACGTCAATATTTCCATAGCTGGAATGGGTACGCGCTTTGTAATGGAAACCAAAAAGCTGAAGCGGGAACTGCGCGCGCTGCGGATCGTCCCAGCCTTGAATGTGGAGGCATAGACTGGCAGGGGGCTTATTACTTCATCCTTTTCTAATTCCCAACTTTTTGCGATTTCAGCAAGGCGGCTGGAGTAAATTTCAATTTTCCCTGAAGGGGTTTTGAGTGGATTGGCGAGTGGATCTTCACGGAATTTTTTATAAGCGATAAAATGCCCGGCAGGATCTTTACGTTTATAAATCCCCATTTTTTTCAATTCTTCATAAGCAGGAAGCAGGGGGTCTTTTGCAATCATTTTGGCATAAAGGTATTTTAGCCATTCTTCCTGGGTGCGACCCTCGGTAAAACGCTCATAAACGTCGGAACCCAGCCTTTTTGCGATTTCGCTCATTATCCAATAAATGGGGCGGCGCTCAAATTTTGCAGTGGTTGCTGGTTGGATAAAGATCAAATAGCCCATATTCCCGGCGTAGTCGTTAGGAATAATATCTTCCTGTTCGACGGTCATTAGATCCGGCAGCACTATATCGGCATATTTTGCGGAAGAGGTCATGAAATTATCAATAACGACGATAGTTTCGCATTTGCTCTCGTCCTGAAGGATATCGTGAGTCTTATTGATATCAGAATGCTGATTGGTAATGGTATTACCCGCATAGTTCCAGATAAATTTGACGGGAACATCAAGTTTATCTTTTCCACGCACGCCATCGCGGGTCGCCGTCATCTGCGGGCCGCGCGCAATCGCATCGGTCCAGCTAAAGCAGGAGATTTGCGTTTTAACCGGGTTATCCGGCAGCGGCATACGTTCAATGGTCATTGTGTAGGTTGATTCACGTGCGCCACTATTACCGCCACTAATGCCGACATTGCCGGTCAGGATCGGCAGCATGACTATCGCCCGCGAGGTTAATTCACCATTCGCCTGACGTTGTGGTCCCCAACCTTGACAGATATAAGCCGGTTTTGCTGTACCAATTTCACGCGCCAGTTTGATAATACGATCTGCCGGGATACCGGTAATGTGCGCTGCCCAATCAGGCGTTTTCGCAATGCCGTCATCACCATCCCCGAGAATATACGCTTTGTAATGACTATTGGCAGGCGCGCCTTCTGGCAGCGTTTTTTCATCGTAGCCCACGCAGTAGTTATCCAGAAAGTCCTGATCGACCATGTTTTCCGTGATGAGCACCCAGGCCAGTCCGGCTACCAGCGCGGCATCTGTACCAGGACGGATAGGTATCCATTCATCTTCTCGTCCGGCGGCTGTGTCAGTATAACGCGGGTCTATAACGATCATTTTGGCATTTGAGCGCTCGCGCGCCTGTTCAAGAAACCAGGTAATGCCGCCGCCGCTCATTCGGGTTTCAGCCGGGTTATTACCGAACATCACCACCAGCTTTGAGTTTTCAATATCTGAGGTGCTGTTGCCTTCGTTAGAACCGTACGTGTATGGCATCGCGCAGGCAATCTGCGCCGTAGAATAGGTACCATAATGGCTTAAAAAACCGCCGTAACAGTTCATCAGCCGGGCAACCAGCGAGGCGTAGGGTGAAGAACGGGTAATATTGCCACCCACGATCCCGGAAGAATAGTTAATATATACTGCTTCGTTACCGTACTTTTTAACCACCTGCTCAAGACTATGGCTGATGGTATCCAGCGCTTCATCCCAGCTGATCCGCTCAAATTTCCCTTCACCACGCTTACCAACGCGTTTCATTGGATAGTTCAGGCGATCAGGATGATTGATGCGGCGGCGAATTGAACGTCCACGCAGGCAGGCGCGAACCTGATGATCACCATAGATATCATGGCCTGTATTATCAGTCTCAACCCAGTACACTTCATCATCGCGTACGTGCAAACGTAATGCACAGCGGCTGCCACAGTTGACCGAACAGGCTCCCCAAACCACTTTATCGGCGTGTTGTGTTGCCTGTTGTACGGCGGCGGCCGCAGCGTTAAACCCAAAAGGTAAAGAAAAATTTCCGGCTGCCAGCGCCAGCGAACCTAGTGCTGTTGATTTCACGAGCGTTCGTCGGCTGATTCCACCGGGGCTTTCGACATTGGACATAATTGCTCCATCATAATTATCGTAATAAAAACATTACCGGCCGAAATTAATACCGGCCTAATGATGGGTAATCCTACCGCTTTTGGGGTACAGGTTATTATCACCGGTCAAAAACAGGGGCTTTTAGTGGGGGAAGATGGCGTTTAATAGACTGTGCTCACAGTATTAAACGCCAGGTTGAGAATGAACTTATTTACTGCGGTTCAACAGATTGTCCATCCTGCGAGGTAGTCGCGCCTTCAGTGCTATTCCCGCTGCTGGTTCGGGTATAAAGGATCTTCCAGGTATCGTTTGCACAGTGGCCTACCACTTGTGAGTCAGGCCGATCGGGCTGATCGCTGGGTAGAATAGCGAGGGTGAAGCCAGATTCCGGAACGCCATTATTAATGATTTTCTGCTGTATATCACTTTTAACCCGCTCACATGACTCCGGGGCCGCCAGCACGGGGGCTGAACTTGCTATTAACAGTGCAAGTAACCAACGTGAAGTTTTCATCATCGTCTCCTGAACGTAGGAATTCAGGTAAAGCATAGCACAAACAGTGTAAACGTCTGTATTTGCTATTATAATTGAGAAAGGTCCTGATGCAGGTAGACAATGTGAAAAGATTACTGATGTTAATTCCCTGCGGGGCGCTGCTGGCTGGCTGCGATAAACCCTCCGAGCCAGTAGCTTTTACCCCGGAGATGGCTGGTTTCTCAAGCGAATTCGATTTCGATCCCTTGCGTGGGCCCGTAAAAGCGTTCACCCAGACGTTGGTCGATGACAAAGGCGAGGTGGCAAAACGTGTCTCAGCATCAATGTCGGAAGAGGGATGTTTTGATGTGCTGGAGCTACACGACGTGGCTAACGATTCCGGTGTCGCGCTTATCCTTGATGCCAATTTTTATCTTGATGCCCAGACGCACGAGAAAAAAGTGCGTACTCAAGGGAAATGCCAGCTGGCAGAACTGCCAGCGGCAGGGTTATCCTGGGAAACCAACGATCGTGGGTTCATCACCATGGCAAAGGGGCCTGACGTTCAGATCAAGTACCAGTATGACAATGAAGGTTATCCATTAGGCAAAATCTCGCAGGCAAAAGACAAACGACTTACCGATGAAATTAAACCCTCTGCCGATCCGCATAAAAAAATGGACTACACGGCGGTCAGTCTTTTGAATGACAAACCTATGACCCGCGCAATACAATCCTGTGATTACGACAGCCACGATAATCCGGTAAGCTGTAAGCTACAACTTACCGATGAGAGTGCATCGCCGGCAGTGCAGACACAATACACTATCAAATATACCACGGAATATTATTGAACTAACCGCGCCTTTTATTGCGCGGTCGGTTTTAATAATGTCTGGCCGGACGGTTTATGATTTTCCAGATACTCTTGCTGGAAAATACACATACGAATAGTGTTGCGATATTCGCCATTAATGAAGAACTCATGGATAAGCTCGCCTTCAATTCTGAAGCCGAGCTTGCGATAAATATGAATGGCTTTCTCGTTTTCTTTATCAACAATGAGATACAGCTTATAAAGATTTAATACTGTAAATCCATAGTCCATAGCCAGTTTTGCTGCCCGCGAAGCCAGACCTTTTCCCTGATGCTCCGGGGAAATAATGATCTGAAACTCTGCCCGGCGATGAACATGGTTAATTTCTACCAGTTCAACGAGGCCGACATTATCGCCGTTACATTCAACTACAAAACGGCGCTCACTCTGATCGTGGATATGCTTGTCGTAAAGATCTGACAGCTCGACAAACGCTTCGTACGGTTCCTCAAACCAGTAACGCATAACGCTGGCGTTATTATCGAGCTGGTGTACAAAGCGCAAATCTTCACGTTCAAGGGGGCGAAGTTTAATCACATCACTCATCAGAATTCCTTTCCTGTCATCATTCATCATGCATTTTATGGCGTAATGGCGCGACCAGTGCGGCGATCCAGGCAGCGAAGGGTGTTAGGCTCCCAGTAAGCGTTGACATTGCTACTTTGCTGGCATTTATCTTCGGCATCGAAAGCAACGTCGGCTTTATCCCACTCTTTCTCGGCGCGCTTGTTAACTTTTTGACGCAGGGAGCGGGTATCGTCCCATTGTTCTTTATCCATCGCGGCATTTTGGCGGCTTTGAGCGCTGTCGCCCGACTCAATTACCAGCTTGCTGGTTTCGGCATACACGGTGCCGGAAGCGGTATACATCACGGCAGCCAGCGCCAGCATGGCTGTCAGGCCCAGGCGTTTGCTCAATGTTATTTTCATCGCTAATTCCTCTGTCAGTGCACGAAACATCATATTGCCAATTCTACTCTATCTCTTACGGGACGCCTACCCGCAGTAGGCGAGTGAATACGATTGGCTGATTATACAGTATGATGTTTCAACCAATCCTCACCGAAACGGAACGATGCTAAAAACAACCCTCCTTTTTTTTATCACTGCGCTTTGTGAAATTATTGGCTGCTTTCTGCCGTGGCTGTGGCTGAAGCGGGGTGCAACGCCACTGTTACTCATTCCGGCTGGTCTGGCGCTTGCCATGTTTGTATGGTTATTAACCCTCCATCCGGCGGCAAGCGGTCGGGTATATGCGGCTTATGGGGGTGTTTACGTCTGCACCGCGCTTATGTGGCTAAGGGTTGTTGATGGCGTAAAGCTGAGTATTTACGACTGGGCTGGAGCACTTATCGCGCTGTGTGGGATGTTAATTATCATTGCAGGATGGGGGCGCGCGTAAGCGCCTTTTTTGTGATCGAAGGCCGCTTTTTTGATCATAATACTTGTATGGTAGTAGTTCAGGTGAGTAAATTCCCGGCATCACATATCAAGATGTAAGGGATAAAAATGAAAATTGTTGGCGCTGAGGTCTTCGTTACCTGTCCAGGTCGTAACTTCGTTACGTTAAAAATCACCACCGATGAAGGTATTACCGGGCTGGGTGATGCCACCTTAAATGGCCGCGAGCTTTCTGTTGCGTCCTACCTGAAAGACCATTTGTGCCCGCAGTTGATTGGCCGCGATGCGCATCGGATCGAAGACATCTGGCAGTTCTTCTATAAAGGCGCTTACTGGCGTCGTGGCCCGGTGACTATGTCAGCCATTTCGGCCATTGATATGGCGCTGTGGGATATCAAGGCCAAAGCGGCCAATATGCCGCTCTACCAGCTGCTCGGCGGTGCTTCACGTGAAGGCGTTATGGTCTACTGCCACACCACGGGACACTCACTGGATGATGTGCTGGAAGATTATGCCCGGCATAAAGAAATGGGCTTTAAGGCCATTCGCGTTCAGTGCGGCGTCCCAGGGATGAAAACGACCTATGGAATGTCGAAGGGGAAAGGCCTGGCCTATGAGCCGGCGACCAAAGGCCAGTGGCCGGAAGAGCAACTCTGGTCTACAGAAAAATACCTCGATTTCACGCCAAAACTGTTCGCTGCCGTGCGCGATAAGTTCGGTTTCCATGAGCATCTGCTTCACGATATGCATCATCGTCTGACGCCGATTGAAGCAGCACGTTTTGGTAAAAGCATCGAAGATTACCGTCTTTTCTGGATGGAAGATCCCACCCCGGCCGAAAACCAGGAGTGCTTCCGTTTGATCCGCCAGCATACCGTTACGCCTGTTGCCGTTGGCGAAGTATTTAACAGCATCTGGGACTGCAAGCAGCTGATTGAAGAACAGCTCATTGATTATATCCGTACCACCATCACCCATGCAGGCGGGATCACCGGGATGCGGCGCATTGCTGACTTTGCCTCTTTATATCAGGTCCGTACCGGCTCGCATGGTCCTTCCGACTTATCGCCGGTCTGCATGGCAGCAGCGCTGCACTTCGACCTGTGGGTGCCAAACTTCGGTGTCCAGGAATATATGGGGTATTCAGATCAGATGCTGGAAGTGTTCCCGCATAACTGGACCTTTGACAGTGGCTACATGCACCCGGGAGACAAACCGGGATTGGGCATCGAGTATGATGAAAAACTCGCCGCGAAATACCCCTATGATCCTGCCTGCTTACCGGTCGCCCGACTGGAAGATGGTACGTTGTGGAACTGGTAAGGGAGCGCGCTATGAAAAGCATCGTTGTTAAAAATCCTGATGAATTAGTCATTGAAGACCGTCCGCTGCCCGCTCCGGCGGCAGGTGAGGTGAGAGTACGAATCAAGCTCGCCGGGATCTGCGGCTCTGATAGCCATATTTATCGCGGGCATAATCCGTTTGCGCAATACCCACGCGTCATCGGGCATGAATTTTTCGGTGTGATCGATGCGATAGGTGAAGGGGTCGATAGCCTTCGTCTGGGACAACGGGTTTCCGTCGATCCGGTGATCAGCTGCGGCCATTGTTATCCATGTTCGGTCGGCAAGCCCAACGTCTGCACATCACTGGTAGTACTGGGCGTACACCGAGACGGCGGATTCAGTGAGTACGCCGTGGTGCCGGCAAAAAATGCCTTTGCCATTCCCGATAACCTTGCCGATCATCACGCCGTGATGGTGGAGCCTTTCACGATTGCCGCGAATGTGACCGGCCAGGTTAATCCGGGTAAAAATGATATTGCGCTGGTTTATGGTGCCGGACCAATGGGGCTGACGACCGTTCAGGTGCTGAAAGGGGTTTATAAGGTCAGACAGGTTATCGTCGTCGATCGCATTGATGAACGTCTTGCCATGGCGCAGAAAAGCGGTGCCGACACAGTAATAAATAACAGGGAACACTCTCTCGCTGCCCGGTTGATCGAGGAAGGTATACAGCCCACGCTTATTGTTGATGCCGCCTGTCATCCCTCTATTTTACAGGAAGCCATTTCACTGGCCTCACCGGCGGCGCGGATCGTGATCATGGGCTTCTCCAGCGAACCCACTGAAATTATCCAGCAGGGAATAACGGGAAAAGAAATATCTATTTTTTCTTCACGACTGAACGCTAATAAATTTCCGCTGGTCATCGACTGGTTAACTCAGGGGCTAATTGATCCGGACAAATTAATTACTCATACCTTCGATTATCAACAGGTTGCTGATGCCATTGAGGTTTTTGAGAAAGACCAGCGGCAATGCTGCAAGGTTTTACTCACGTTTCCTTCATAACTACATAAATGCGAGTAAGTAGTACGCATCTTACCTTTTTGAGATTGCCAATATGACGCAGATAAAACATGAAAGAAGCACAAAGGACTTAGTGCGGGCCGCTTTATCCGGTTGGTTAGGAACGGCGCTGGAATTTATGGACTTCCAGCTTTATTCCCTGGGCGCTGCGCTGGTTTTTCATGAAATATTTTTTCCGGAGCAATCAGCCGCCATGGCGCTTATTCTGGCAATGGGTACCTATGGTGCGGGTTATATTGCACGCATTGTCGGTGCGTTTATTTTTGGCAAAATGGGTGACACCATTGGCCGGAAAAAAGTGCTATTTATAACTATCACGATGATGGGGATATGTACGACCCTTATCGGCGTGCTGCCGACCTATGCGCAAATTGGTATTTTTGCACCGGTCTTACTGGTCACACTGCGTATTATTCAGGGCCTTGGCGCGGGCGCTGAAATATCAGGTGCAGGTACGATGCTAGCTGAATATGCGCCTAAAGGTAAGCGCGGTATTATTTCTTCGCTGGTGGCGATGGGTACCAATTGTGGAACGCTAAGCGCTACGGCTATCTGGGCTGTGATGTTTTTCTTGCTCGACCGGCAAGAATTACTGGCATGGGGCTGGCGGGTGCCGTTCCTGGCAAGCGCCGTGGTTATGGTCTTTGCCATCTGGTTGCGTTTAAATCTGAAAGAAAGCCCGGTGTTTGAGAAAGTCAATGATGGCGAACGTTCACCGGTTAAGGCCCATCCACATAAAGCAACCTTAGGAGCAATGTTTAAAAGCAAATCCTTCTGGCTGGCAACCGGGTTGCGTTTTGGTCAGGCAGGAAATTCGGGGTTGCTTCAAACCTTCCTGGCCGGTTATATGGTTCAGACCCTGCTGTTTGATAAAAGCATTCCTACCGATGCGCTGATGATAAGCTCCGTCCTGGGCTTTATCACCATTCCGGTATTGGGGTGGTTATCAGATAAGTTTGGTCGCCGCCTGCCTTATATTATCATGAACATATCCGCAATTATTCTCGCCTATCCGATGCTGGCAATTATCGTCGATAAAACCTATAGCCCTGGCGTAATTATGATGGCGCTAATAGTTATCCATAACTTTGCGGTGCTGGGACTGTTCGCGCTGGAAAATATTACTATGGCGGAAATGTTTGGATCGCGTAACCGCTTTACCCGAATGGCGATTTCAAAAGAAGCCGGGGGATTAGTCGCGGTAGGATTTGGTCCGGTGCTGGCGGGCATATTCTGTAATATGACAGGCTCCTGGCTGCCAATTGTAGTGATGCTAATTGTGTATTCGTTAATTGGCCTTGTTTCCGCATGGATTATGCCTGAGGTTAAGGATCGCGATTTAAGCATTGCGGAAGATGCCGCTGAAAGTCAGCAGGTAATAAACACAGCCAACACCCGTCACTATATCTGACTGCGTAAGGCACTGTAATATCAGTGCCTTTCCACTCGGCACCGCCAGTGAGTTTATTTCGACAGAAATGGGGAATACCATGAGCTTTATAAACGATAGCTTTATGATCAATAATCAGTCTGGTATCGAGCTTTATAACAGGGTAGCGAAGCATCTGCCTGTTATTGATTATCACTGTCATCTTGATGCTAAAGAAATTTATGAAAATAAGTCTTTTGAAAATATTACCCAGCTGTGGCTGGCGGGCGACCATTATAAATGGCGCGCAATGCGTGCGAATGGCATCAGTGAGGATCTGATTACCGGAGACGCTAGCGCAGAGGAGAAATTCCAGGCATGGGCGCAGACGGTGGAGTCATGCTTTGGTAATCCGCTTTATCACTGGACGCACCTTGAGCTGGATTTTTATTTTGCCTGCGACACTATGCTGGATAGTCATAACTGGCGCGAGGTGATGGAGCACTGTAACCGACGTTTAAAAGAGGAGGCATTTACGCCCCAGGCGCTCATTTCGCGCTCGGGCGTAGAGGTGATATGTACCACCGATTCGCCGCTTGATTCATTGCACTATCATCAACTCCTGGCCCAGGACAACGCATTAACGTTTCGTGTTTTACCCACCTTCCGACCGGATGACGTATTTAATGAAGACCCGGCTACTTATGTGGCGTTTATTGATAAGCTGTCTGCGTTAACCGGTAAAAATATTGCCTCACTTGATGATTTTGAGGCTGCAATCGCCCGGCGAATTGACTTTTTCCATGAGGTGGGGTGCCGTATCTCCGATCATGGGCCTCAGGAAATAAACTATGTGGCCGCAGATAAAGCACAGGTTGCGAGTATTTTCATAAAAAAACTGCATGGTGAAACGCTAACCCGCAATGAACATGCCATCATCAGCAGCGCGATGTTTCTATTGCTGGCAAAACAGTATAAAAAACGCCGCTGGGCAATGCAGATTCATTTTGGTGCGATCCGCAACAATAATACCAAAATGTATGAGACAGTAGGTATCAATAGTGGATTCGACTCGATTAACGATCAAATCAATTTAGCCTCCAGCCTGAACGGCCTGCTGGATGCGATGGCCCGTCAGGACGCATTACCTAAAACCATTCTTTATAACCTCAACCCTGTTTATAACGATATTGTGGCAACCACCATCGCTAATTTCCAGTCTGGCGATGAAGGCGTTAAATCGCCGATTCAGTTCGGCTCAGGCTGGTGGTTTAACGATACCCGGCGGGGGATGGAAAGCCAGCTCAACGCACTGGCCGACCAGGGGCTATTGATGAATTTTATTGGCATGTTAACCGACTCGCGCAGTCTGGTGTCCTATACCCGACATGATTATTTTCGTCGCATTCTCTGTAATTTAATCGGTGGATGGGTAGAACGTGGCGAGGTCCCTGATAACCAGCAAATACTGACGCGGATGATAAAAAATATTTGCCACGACAATGCTGAGAATTATTTCAAATTTTAATTAGTTAGCTTCCGATGAGGATAGAACATGACCCGCAAAAATAAAAAAATAACCATACCGGTAAGTATCGGCTATGGTCTGACGGACATTATGGGTGGTGGGGCATTCACGGTTATTGGTGCCTGGTTATTATTCTTTTATACCACGTTTGTTGGCCTGTCACCGGTAGAAGCCGCATCTATTGTGGCCATTGCCCGTATTGTCGATGCTATTGTCAGCCTGTTTATGGGAAGTTTCACCGATCATTTCTACAAGAATGTATTGGGTAAAAAATTTGGCCGCCGTCGCTTCTTTCTTTTAATTGGTGCGCCATTAATGCTGGTATACGCCTTGTTGTGGCTGGATGGCATGGGCTATGGTTTTTATCTTGCGGTTTATCTCGCCTTTGAAATCATTGCTGCAATGGTGCTCATTCCCTGGGAAACGTTGCCTTCTGAAATGACCAGGGATTTCAATTCACGTACCAAACTCTCGACTTGCCGCATGTTTTTATCTGCCACCGGAACATTCCTGGCTACGTTTATCCCCGGTCTACTGATCAATCATTTTGGCGAGCATAACGCGAATGCTTATTTGATTAACGGGATTGTGTTTGCCGCATTATTTATGCTTTGCGTGTTCATTTCATGGAAAGTCACCTGGGAGCGAGAATTAACGCCGGAGATGCTGTCTGAACTGGAAAGCACGGCTACGCCAAAAACATTTGCAGAAAAAATACGTATGGTCGGTGGACTATTTAAAGAGTATGCCTCAACACTCAAAGTGAGAGCGTTTAGAAAACATCTGGCTATTTATCTGTTTTCATTCACCGGTAAAGATGTCTATAACACGGTATTTGTCTTCTTCTGCGTATATTGTCTGAATGTCTCATCTGCTTTCGCAGGCAGTTTACTTTCGATGAGTATCGTAGGTTTACCCGTTACCTTACTGGCTGGCCTTGCCATCATCAAATTTGGTCCTTCGCGTCTGTATGTATTTGCCTACAGCGTTATGTTGCTTTGTTTACTGGGTTTTTTCGTTGTCTATCAATTCCCGGCATGGAATACGGTTCCAACACTGATTGCACTGGCGGCTATCTACCAGGTAGGACGCTGCGTTCTGGAATTCACTCCCTGGAATGTGTTCCCGTTTATTCCGGATATTGACGAAATGATCACCCGTCAGCGGCGTGAAGGGCTGTTTGCCGCCGTGATGACGTTTTCACGCAAAACAACGGTCGCGATTGCCACGTTTGTCGTGGGCGTATTGTTACAAAGCGGTGGCTATGTGAAAGGCAGCCAGGTGCAGCCACCAGAAGCCATCAACATGATCGCGATGTTGCTTTTTGTTGGCACGGCAGGGCTTCTGGCTATTGCGTTATGGCAGGCGCTCACTTTCCACCTAAACAAACAAACGCATAAGATTTTTGTTGATGAAGTGGAACGTCTGAAAGCTCACGGTTCTAAACAAGACGTTGACCCACAGACTCGTCGTATTGTGGAAGACCTGACCGGCTATCGCTATGAGCAACTCTGGAATACGCCAGCAAAGGCGGAAATAGCGAAAGAAACCACTTTTTCGAAAGCCAACTGATCCCAGGTGACAGTAGTGGTCATGTGCCAATGCTGTCACACATGTTTGTTTTTTTGTTATACCAATCGCACAAGATTTAATGCAAATCAATATCCTTGCTGCTTCGGAGCGTAATCTGATGCAGTGTAATCATTTCTATAGTGAGTTAAACATGGAAAACGGACTCTTAACTGCAAAAGCAACTCTTCCACATTATGACCGTAGCCGTCTGGTACCACGTATTGTTCATCTTGGATTTGGCGCGTTTCATCGTGCGCATCAGGGCGTTTATGCTGATATCCTTGCCTCAGAGCAGGGTAGTGACTGGGGTTATATTGAGGTGAATTTAATTGGCGGCGAACAGCAGATTGCCGATCTTAAAAAGCAGGATAACCTCTATACCGTAGCTGAAATGTCAGCCGATGCCTGGACCGCCCGGGTGGTCGGAGTGGTAAAAGAAGCGCTTCATGCTCAAGTCGATGGGCTTGAATACGTACTGAGCAAAATGTGTGAACCGCAGATTGCTATCGTCTCGTTGACGATCACTGAAAAAGGATACTGCCATTCTCCGGCAACCGGACAACTGATGTTAGACCATCCGCTGATCGTAGCCGATCTGCAACATCCACAGCAGCCAGCATCAGCGGTCGGCGTGGTCGTTGAAGCACTGGCGCGCCGTAAAGCTGCCGGGTTGCCAGCCTTCAGCGTAATGTCCTGCGATAACATGCCGGAAAATGGCCACGTCATGCGTAATGTGGTGTGCACTTATGCCCGCGAGGTTAATAACGAACTGGCCGACTGGATTGAGCAGCACGTTACGTTTCCTTCTACCATGGTTGACCGTATTGTACCGGCAGTCACGCCGGAGACACTGGCAAAAATAGAGCAGCTCACTGGCGTACGTGACCCGGCGGGCGTGGCTTGTGAACCCTTCCGCCAGTGGGTCATTGAGGATAACTTTGTCGCAGGCCGTCCTGAATGGGAAAAAGCCGGTGCAGAACTGGTCGCTGATGTGTTGCCATTTGAAGAAATGAAACTGCGGATGCTTAATGGCAGTCACTCTTTCCTCGCGTATCTTGGCTACCTTGCGGGCTATCAGCATATCAATGATTGTATGGAAGATGCTCATTATCGCCGGGCGGCTCATGCGCTGATGCTACGGGAGCAGGCCCCGACGCTAAAAGTACAGGGTGTCGATCTTGAGCGCTATGCTGACCGGTTGATTGAGCGTTACAGTAACCCGGCACTGCGCCATCGTACCTGGCAAATTGCCATGGACGGTAGTCAGAAGCTGCCACAGCGCATGCTGGATTCTGTGCGCTGGCATTTGGCCCACAATAGTGGTTTCGATTTACTGGCGCTCGGCGTAGCGGGCTGGATGCGCTACGTTGGCGGTGTGGATGACAGCGGAAATCCGATTGAAATTTGCGATCCGCAACTCTCTGTCATTCAGGCGGCAGTGAAGCGTAGCGAAGAGGGGAAAGCGCGAGTACTGGCTTTGCTGAGTATTGAAGCGATTTTTGGTAAGGCATTGCCGGATGACAGCGCGTTTGTCGCCAAAGTCACGCAGGCTTATGAAACATTACGTCAGCACGGCGCGAAAGCAACCGTAGCGCAATTTGCCGCTAATTGCTGATAATGAATACGCCGGGCGGTTCAAACTTGTCCGGCGTATTGCCGTGAGCTTAATCTTCACTAAACCAGTCGCGGTTTTCCTGACGAATAAGCTGCACAGAGCCGCTGATTTCCTGTAAATGCAGCGCCATAGCATTTTCAACTGCCTCTGCGTCGTGCCGCTCAAGCGCGGCAAAGATGTCCAGATGCTGACGTAGCAGCATCTCAGGTGGTGAGACATGGTCGAGGCTCATATACCGTACCCGGTCAATCGCCGCTTTGATATTTTCAACGGTATCCCATGCCAGCTGACAGTCCGCAATTAGCGCCAGTTTCTGATGAAACTCATCATCCAGCTGAAAAAAATCGTTGAGCTGTTTGCGATCAATGGCAATTCGCTGCTGGTGCAAATTTTGCTCAAGCTGCCAGAGTTGCTCATCGTTTATCATTCCCGCTGCACGCCGGACCACGGCACATTCAATCGCCTGGCGCACGAAACACCCGTTCCGAACCTGAGCAAGGGAGATCTTATTGACATAACTGCCACGCTGCGGGCGGATTTGTATAAGACCATTTTCCGCAAGCTTAATAAATGCTTCGCGTACAGGCTGACGAGAGACATCGAAACGGACTGAAATTTCTTTTTCAGAAAGGGGCGTGCCGGGTGCAATCAGGCAATGCACAATATCCCGGCGTAGAATCCGGTAGATTTGCTGATTCACAGGCTGCGTAGGGTTAAGTTGGGTCTCAAAGGTCATTCATTCTTACTTTTTAGACGATTAACCGGTTGATTTTACCATCACTTCACCATTTTCAATACCCGACCTTGCGGTCGGGCGAAAAAAATTACCCGCGATGGACACTTAATCCTGCATAGGTCTGACTGATTGGCATCATTTCGAGGGTATTAATGTTGACATGTTTTGGCAACGTAGCGACCCACCATACGGCCTCAGCGATATCCTCTGCGGACAGCGCGGTGGTATTTTCATAGGTTTTATCCGCCTTCGCATCATCACCTTTAAAACGCACATTAGAAAACTCGGTACCGCCTACCAGGCCTGGCTCAATGTTAGTCACGCGCACAGCGGTACCATGAAGATCGGTGCGTAAATTGAGGCTAAACTGCTGTACAAACGCCTTGGTCGCGCCGTAGACATTTCCACCTGCGTAAGGCCAGCTACCCGCAGTAGACCCAAGATTAATAACATGGCCCCGATTACGTTCGACCATTCCCGGCAGGATGGCGCGGGTCATGTATACCAGCCCTTTATTATTGGTGTCGATCATCGTTTCCCAGTCATCCACGTTCGCTTTATGCGCCGGTTCCATGCCCAGCGCCAGCCCCGCATTATTAACCAGAATATCAATGTCACGCCACTCAGCGGGCAGGGACGCTATTTTTTCATCAATGGCTTTGCGATCGCGGACATCCAGCTGAAGCGGGTAAATTGCCTCACCCAGTTCTGCCTGTAACGCCTGAAGTCGCTCCAGGCGGCGGCCAGTAGCAATGACTTTATGTCCATTTTCCACGAAGCGGCGGGTGATGCTTTCACCAAAACCTGCCGTTGCGCCTGTTACCAAAATAATCATCTCACTGTTCCTCAACGCTTTTTATGTTGTATAACCTTACCATGCGTTCCCGGATTGCGGGAAATCGATGTTAAGTGTGGCAAAAAAGTCCCGCCTGCGTTTGGATTGAGGGCGCATCCCCACTATTTTTGGGCGAATGTCTGAATTGAGCGCGGTATTTTAGTGTAGTGCCTGGTCAGAAACGGTTGGGCGTTCAGGAGAAAATGATGTCGGTAAATAATCCGTTTTTTTATACGAGCACGTTGCCTTATCAGGCCCCTCATTTTGATGTCATTAAAGATGAACATTATCGTCCGGCTTTTGATGAAGGTCTGCGGATAAAGCGTGAAGAAATTCATGCTATTGCGCAAAACCCGGCGCTCGCTGATGTTGAGAATACCTTTGTGGCACTGGAGAAAAGCGGCGTGTTGTTGGGACGGGTGACGAGTGTGTTTTTTGCGATGTCACACGCGCACACTAACGACACTTTGCAAAAGCTGGATGAGCAATTCTCCGCGGAACTGGCTGCGCTGGCCAACGATATTTATCTCAATGATGCGTTGTTTGCGCGGGTTGAACAAGTCTGGCAGCAACGTGAAACGCTTTCACTGGACGATGAGTCACGACGGCTGGTCGAGGTTGTCAGGCAACAGTTTGTTCTCGCCGGGGCAACTCTTGGTGAAGCAGAGAAAACGGCGCTTAAGGCGCTTAACACTGAAGCAGCGACGCTCACCAGCCAGTTTAATCAGCGGCTGATGGCAGCCAGTAAAGCAGGCGGACTGGCCATTAAGCAGGTTTCACAGCTGGCGGGGCTGAGCGAGGATGAAATTGCTGCGGCCGAAGAGGCGGCGCGAGAGAAAGGTCTCGATGGTTGGTTACTGCCGTTATTGAATACCACGCAACAGCCGGCATTAGCCGCTTTGCGCGATCGCCAGACCCGCGAGCAATTGTTTCGGGCGGGCTGGGTGCGCAATGAAAAAAATGATGAAAATGATACCCGATCGCTGATATTACGGCTGATACAGGTGAGAGCGGAACAGGCAGCATTATTAGGTTTCAGCGACTATGCCAATTGGAAGACCGCCGACCAAATGGCGAAAACGTCCGCAGCTGCGCTGGCATTTATGCGCAAAATCGCGCCCGCCGCCAGAGCTCGCGCTGAGCAGGAATATTCGGCTATCCAGCAGGTGATTAATGAGCAGCAGGGAGAGTTTCAGGCCCAGGCCTGGGACTGGGATTTTTATGCCGAGCAGGTCCGTCAGCAAAAGTATGCGTTTGACGATTCTCAGGTCAGGCCCTACCTGATGCTTAATGCGGTGCTTGAAGAAGGGGTATTCTGGACGGCATCACAACTTTTTGGGATTCGTTTTGTCGAGCGCGTTGATATTCCGGTTTATCATCCGGATGTACGGGTTTGGGAGATCTTTGACGCCAGTGGCGAAGGACTGGCGCTGTTTTATGGGGACTTTTTTGCCCGCGATTCGAAAAGCGGCGGCGCATGGATGGGAAACTTTGTTGAACAGTCGACGCTGCTCGGCACTCAGCCGGTTATTTACAATGTCTGCAACTATCAAAAACCGGCAGCAGGCCATAGTGCGTTAATCTCATGGGATGATGTTATTACGCTGTTTCATGAATTTGGTCATACCCTTCATGGGTTATTTGCCCGTCAGCGTTACGCCAGCCTGTCAGGAACGAATACCCCGCGTGATTTTGTAGAATTTCCTTCGCAAATTAATGAGCACTGGGCGACACATCCGCAGGTTTTTGCCCGTTTTGCCCGCCATCATCAAAATGGAGAACCTATGCCTGAGGCTTTACAGGCCAGTATGCTGCGGGCAGCTCAGTTCAATAAAGGGTATGAAATGACGGAACTGCTCAGCGCGGCGCTGCTGGATATGAACTGGCATAGCGTAACGCGGGACCGGTTGCCTGATTCAGTGGATGATTTTGAAATAACGGCTATCCGCAATGAAAATCTGGATCTCCCCGCCGTGCCACCACGCTATCGTAGCAGTTACTTTGCCCATATTTTTGGCGGAGGCTATGCGGCGGGCTATTACGCTTATCTGTGGACACAGATGCTGGCCGACGATGGTTACCAGTGGTTTATAGAGCAGGGCGGTTTGAGCGCTGAAAATGGCCAGCGTTTTCGCGAGGCAATTTTGTCCCGGGGCAACAGTGCCGATCTGGAGACGGTGTATCGCCACTGGCGGGGAAGCGATCCGCAAATCGAACCGATGCTTAAACACCGTGGTCTCAGTGAAAGTGCGTAATAAAGAAAAACGGGCAAACGCCCGTTTTTTTTATCTGTCCTGTTTGCTGACGTAAGTTAAATATCGTCAGGCGTATTCAGTACAACCATTTCTAATGCACTGCGGTAGATATCCAGTTTTACGACATCTTTCTCGATTTCCAGCCGCATGATCAGCTCAAGAATGATGTCTTTATTATTAACGGCGGTTTTTCTGGACAAAAGATCCTGCGTAATCTCAGAAATGACGTTTTGCCCGGCATCATCATGGCCATAACCAAACGACAACGGGGAGCTCTGGTCGACTTCTTGTATTGACATGTTTTATGTTACACCGTGCATAGTTAACGATCGTGGGCAATACCCGCCATTGGCGGGGTCTTCAACTCAACGATTTTAAACTAGTCATAAACCCGAGAATGTACAAATTCAAATGCAAAAATATTTTCAAAAGTTCAAATAAATAACAATAGTTTAACTTTTTTAATCAATTTCCCCTCTCATTAGTGGCGTTTATATAAACGACATCTTTTTACCCTGGCTATTTTCTTTACGAAATTGCGTTGGAGATAGCGCAAAGTGCTGGCGAAAATGCTGACGTAATACGCTGGCATTGCAAAATCCACTGAATTCCGCAATGGCTTCAATGCTATGCTGACTGTGAATGAGATACTCCTGAGCGCGGCGCAGACGTTGATGCAGTAGCCAGCGAGCGGGCGTTGTTCCGGTGACCTGCGCAAAACGACGCACCAGCGTTCGCGGGCTCATTCCTGCTCGTGTGGCCAGAGAGGCAACACTGTGCACTTGCCCCAGATTTTGATGGAGATAGTCAAAGAGTTGACCCAGTGACTGACTTTCGCGCGCCTTTGCAACGGGACGATCGAGGTTTTGCGTTTGCGAACCGTCTCTGTGCGGCTGAATCACCAGCCTGTGAGCAACACTATTCGCTTTTTCCAGGCCGTAATCTTCACGTACAACATGCAAACAAAGATCGATACCTGCTGCGCTGCCTGCTGAGGTCATAATGCGCTGCTCATCAACATAGAGAACATCATTCAGCACTGTGATATCAGGAAAGCGCTGCTGGAGAATGTGCGTATAGCGCCAGTGCGTAGTGGCTTTCAACCCGCGGAGTAATCCTGCGGTTGCCAGCACAAATACCCCTGAGCAGATGGAGATTATCCGACAGCCCCGATCACGCGCCTGGCGTAGCGCATTGATGAGTGCATCAGGGACCGGTGAATCGATGCCGCGCCAGCCCGGAATGATAATCGTATCCGCCTGGCTGAGTAACTCCAGTCCGCCATCGGTCATAATGCGGATACCTCCTGTGGCACGCATTTCACCACTCTCAATCCCCGCCACGGCAAAGTGATACCACTGCGCGCCAAATTCCGGGCGCGGCAGGCCAAAAATCTCTACTGCCACGCCAAACTCAAAAGTGCAAAGTCCATCATAGGCAAGTGCAATTACCCGGTGAGGTGTGCTGGCAGCGATCATTGTCATTTTCACGGCGTTTTCTGACATTTTGATGGGCGGTTTTAAGGGGCGTTATTGGGTTAACTTAGTGTTAACACAAACATGGAGAACACGCTATGAGTTACGTAACTGATTATCCCGCCGCTTTCCCCGGGGAGGCCGTAATCCATTTCTCTCGCCGCCTGAGCGTGGAAACAGATTGTTCAGATGTCCATGAGGCTATCACTCACCATCAGCAGGATTTTGTTTTGCTGCACGTGGTGGGACGAGAGGCTGATTTTGCTAACAGACATGTGCCGGGAGCGATACATCTTCCGCATGCGCACATCACGGCTGAAAGGTTAGCGCAATGGCCGACGGATACCGTATTTATCGTTTACTGCGCAGGTCCCCATTGTAATGGTGCTGACAAAGCCGCACTCAAAATTGCCACCCTCGGGCGACCGGTAAAAATCATGCTGGGTGGGATCACCGGCTGGCAGGATGAAGGTTTTGCATTTGCCAGCACAACGTTAACGGCAACATGAATTATTTTCACGAGCCATGAAATTTTCTCCTTTGCGCCATCGCGTTGTTTATGTCATCTTTTGGACATATAGCCATCCAGAAGTCTATAAGTTTACAATCTGAATTATCACTGTGGGCAATGATATGGTCACAGGTAAAGGAGAAAATATGTCGCATCCTCATGGTCCGTACCGCGCGGATATCGTTGGCAGTTTTTTACGTCCGGACAGCATAAAGCTGGCACGTCAGCAGTGGGCAAAAGGCGACATCACCGCCAGCCAGCTTCGCGACGTGGAAAACGAGGCGATCCGGCACGTTGTGCAACAACAGTGCGAGTGTGGTCTGCATGTGGTCACTGATGGTGAGTTTCGCCGCGCCTGGTGGCATTTCGATTTCTTCGACGGATTACAGGGTGTGGAACGCTATGATTCAGAGAAGGGCATTCAGTTCAACGGCGTGCAAACTAAAGCGCACGGTGTCCGCGTGACCGGCAAACTGGCTTTTGGCGATCACCCGATGCTGGAAGATTTTCGTTATCTGAAAAGTATCAGCGGTAACGCTGAAGCGAAAATGACGATTCCGTCGCCAAGCGTGCTCCATTTTCGTGGCGGTCGTAAAGATATTGATGCCAGCGTTTACCCTGATCTTGCAGAGTACTTCGCCGATCTGGCAACCACCTGGCGCGATGCTATTCAGGCGTTCTACGCTGCAGGCTGCCGCTATCTTCAACTTGATGATACGGTGTGGGCGTATCTGTGCTCTGACGATCAGCGCCGACAGGTACGTGAACGGGGTGAAGATCCTGATGAGCTGGCGAAAATTTATGCTCACGTGCTAAATGCCGCGCTGGAGGGTAAACCGGAAGATATGACAATCAGTCTGCATGTTTGTCGGGGTAATTTCCGCTCCACCTGGATTTCAGAAGGCGGTTATGAACCTGTAGCCGAAATCCTCTTCGGCAGCGTCAATGTAGATGCATTCTTCCTTGAGTATGATAACGATCGCTCAGGTGATTTTGCCCCTCTGCGCTTTATTCGCCCTGGTCATCAGCAGGTGGTGCTGGGCCTTATCACCACAAAAAACGGTGAGCTGGAAAATCCGGAGGGTATCAAGGCCCGACTTCAGGAAGCGGCAAAATATGTTGATTTAAAACAGATTTGCCTGAGTCCGCAGTGCGGCTTTGCCTCCACGGAAGAGGGGAACTCGCTGACTGAACAGCAGCAATGGGACAAGGTTCGTCTGGTCACCGATATCGCCGCTCAGGTCTGGTAACTACACCGCACAGCATTGCACTGTAATAATGCAATGCTGTGCCACAATAATGCTTTACGCCGCTTTTTCCCTGTCCTTGTTAATACTTCCCTGCCGATTTGCACCTGATAACAGACCTGGCATCCTTTTTGCCTGATCGCTACTGAATGCTTTCTTCGACCTCAGTCATTTGAATATTCAGGAGTGAATTATGCACCGTCGTACCCTGTTAAAAGCTTTTGCGCTCTCTGCCACCGTTGTCAGTATGGGAATGAGTTTCAGCGTTTATGCCGCCGACACGATTAAAGTCGGCATTATGCATTCACTCTCCGGCACGATGGCCATTTCTGAAACCCCGCTCAAAGATGTGGCGCTGATGACCATTGATGAGATCAACGCCAGGGGCGGCGTGCTGGGCAAAAAGCTTGAACCGGTGGTCGTTGACCCGGCCTCTAACTGGCCGCTCTTTGCTGAAAAAGCCCGCCAGTTGCTGACCCAGGATAAGGTTGCCGTGGTGTTTGGTTGCTGGACGTCGGTGTCACGCAAATCGGTCTTACCGGTATTTGAAGAACTCAATGGTCTGCTGTTCTACCCGGTGCAGTATGAAGGCGAGGAGATGTCTCCTAACGTATTTTATACCGGCGCGGCCCCTAACCAGCAGGCTATTCCGGCGGTGGAGTATTTGATGAGCGAAGACGGCGGCAGCGCCAAACGCTTCTTCCTGCTTGGTACTGACTATGTTTATCCGCGCACCACCAACAAAATTCTGCGCGCGTTCCTGCATTCAAAAGGCGTACAGGATAAAGACATAGAAGAGGTGTACACCCCGTTTGGTCACAGCGATTACCAGACCATTGTGGCGAATATTAAAAAATTCTCCGCCGGGGGTAAAACGGCGGTGGTCTCGACCATCAACGGTGACTCCAACGTACCGTTTTATAAAGAGCTGGCGAATCAGGGGCTGAAAGCGACCGATGTACCGGTCGTGGCGTTCTCCGTTGGGGAGGAAGAACTGCGCGGGATCGACACCAAACCGCTGGTCGGCAACCTGGCTGCCTGGAATTATTTTGAATCGGTTGATAACCCGGTTAACCAGAAATTTGTTGCCGATTACAAAGCATGGGCTAAAGCGCACAAGCTGCCCAACGCGGATACGGTGGTGACCAACGATCCAATGGAAGCCACTTATGTCGGCCTGCATATGTGGGCGCAGGCGGTAGAAAAAGCCGGGACCACCGATGTGGATAAAGTTCGTGATGCGATGGCCGGGCAGTCTTATGCCGCGCCGTCGGGCTTTACCCTGACGATGGATAAAACCAATCATCATCTGCACAAACCGGTCATGATTGGCGAAATCGAAAATAACGGTCAGTTTAACGTCGTGTGGCAGACCGACGAACCAGTCCGCGCTCAGCCATGGAGCCCGTTCATTCCAGGAAACGATAAAAAATCCGACAGCCCGGTTAAAACGGGTGGGCAATAACGAGTAGCCCTCCTGCGGGAGGGCGCGTTTCGGGAGAAACCGGTAATGAATGTTGTACGTATCCTTTGTTGTTTAATGCTGGCCTGGTGGTTCACGTGGAGTGCGCACGCTGCCGATGCCGATGAATTTGTCGCTGCCCGCCGATCCGGGCAGGCAGCATTACTGCAAAAATGGGCCGCTGCGCCCCCGGCGCAGCGTATACCCTTTCTGCGTGCGCTGACGCAGGAAAACCTGAATATGGAGGGCCAGCGACATGCCTTTATGCTGGAGAAAGGGCGTCCGTTAGCCCTGGGCGATAGCGCGGCGGTTGAGGGCAGTTTGAAAAAGGTTCGCCTGACGAACCGGCTACGTACGCTGGCGGCCACGGCGCTCGCCACGCACCTGTTAATAAGTGACAACGTCACCGAAAGGCGGGCAGCGGCATTAACCCTGCGCCGCGACGTGCAACCGGCGCTGTTACCTTTATTACATCAGCGTCTCAGCCAGGAGAGCGATGAAGACGTTAAACAGCAGTTGAGTATGGCACTTGCCAGTCTGCTCCTCACCAGCTCCGACGCCGCTGAACGTCGTCGTGCTGCGCAAGAACTGGGCAAGTCCAGCGATCCTGACACGCAGGCGTTGCTGGCTCCTCTGACCGACAGCCAGCATGAACCCGATGCCAGCGTGCGCGATGCAGCCCAGGCCAGCCTGAAGCTTGTCAAGCAGCGGCTGGTCCTTGGCGATGTGCTGGGCCAGGCGTTTATGGGACTGTCGCTGGGGTCTATTTTATTGCTTGCCGCGCTGGGCCTGGCAATTACCTATGGTCTGCTTGGCGTCATTAATATGGCGCATGGCGAGATGCTGATGCTGGGGGCGTACAGCACCTGGCTTGTACAGCAGGCGATGTCTCAACTGGCCCCTCAATGGCTGGCCTTTTATCCCCTGATTGCTCTGCCGGTTGCCTTTAGTGTGACGGCAGGAATGGGAATGCTGCTTGAGCGTACGATTATCCGCCATCTTTACGGACGGCCGCTGGAAACACTGCTGGCGACCTGGGGGATCAGTCTGATGCTTATCCAGTTGGTGCGCATGCTGTTTGGCGCGCAGAACGTTGAGGTCGCAAATCCCGGCTGGCTATCGGGAGGTATTCAGGTACTGCCGAACCTGATCTTACCGTGGAACCGGGTAGTGGTCCTGGGATTTGTCCTGCTGGTGCTGTTTTTTACCTGGCTTATTCTTAATAAAACGCGGCTGGGTATGAACGTGCGGGCGGTAACGCAGAATCGCGCGATGGCCGCCTGCTGCGGTGTACCGACCGGACGCGTTGATATGCTGGCATTTGGTCTTGGTTCGGGGATCGCCGGACTGGGTGGCGTCGCACTCTCTCAGCTTGGCAATGTGGGGCCGGAGCTGGGCCAGGGCTATATTATTGACTCTTTTCTGGTGGTGGTCCTCGGTGGCGTTGGTCAACTGGCCGGTAGCGTTGCGGCGGCCTTTGGCCTCGGGATCTTCAATAAAATTCTTGAACCTCAGATGGGGGCCGTGCTCGGTAAAATCCTCATTCTGGCCATCATTATTTTGTTTATTCAGAAACGGCCACAAGGGCTGTTCGCCCTGAAAGGGAGGGTCACGGACTAATGAGCCAGCCATTAACGCTTACTCTGGCGCAGCGCGCGCCATTTACCATACGTATTTTTGGCGGACTATTCATTGTCGGGCTGCTGATTTTACCTTTTCTGGCCTTATTACCCGCCAGTCATCCACTGGCGCTGTCAACCTGGATGCTGACGCTGACTGGCAAAATACTTTGTTACGCGGTGGTCGCTGTGGCACTGGATCTGGTGTGGGGCTATGCCGGGATGCTTTCTCTCGGGCATGGGATCTTCTTCGCCCTCGGCGGCTATGCGATGGGGATGTATTTAATGCGTCAGGCTGCCGGCGATGGTCTGCCCGCGTTTATGTCTTTTCTGGCGTGGGATGAACTGCCATGGTTCTGGTGGGGAACGGAGCATTTTGCCTGGGCGATGATACTGGTGGTGCTGGTGCCGGGACTGCTGGCGCTGGTGTTCGGCTATTTCGCTTTCCGCTCGAAAATCAAAGGAGTCTACTTTTCGATCATGACCCAGGCACTGACCTTTGCCGGTATGCTGCTGTTTTTCCGCAATGAAACTGGCTTCGGCGGTAATAACGGTTTTACCGGCTTCACTACGCTGCTCGGGTTTTCCGTTACGGCAACATCGACGCGGGTAGCGCTTTTTCTGGGGACGGTCATTTTACTTCTGGCGTCACTGGCGCTGGGCTATGCGCTGGCAAAAAGCAAGTTTGGTCGGGTGCTCACTGCCGTGCGTGATGCAGAAAATCGGCTGATGTTTTGTGGTTACGATCCGCGCGGTTTCAAACTGCTGGTGTGGACGCTTTCTGCCGTGCTCTGTGGGCTGGCTGGTGCATTATATGTTCCACAGGTCGGGATCATTAATCCAGGCGAAATGTCCCCCACAAACTCCATCGAGGCCGCAATTTGGGTGGCCCTTGGCGGTCGGGGAACACTCATCGGCCCGGTACTGGGGGCGGGATTAGTTAATGGCGCAAAAAGCTTTTTTACCGTTGCGATGCCGGAATACTGGCAGCTGTTTCTGGGGCTGATATTTATTCTGGTAACCCTGTTTTTACCGCGTGGCGTCATTGGTCTGCTGCGTAAAGGAGAGAAATGATGCAACCTGACGAAGGGCTTTTTACCCGCCAGATGCCGGGCGATCGGTTTCGCCAGCAGACCGATCCGGTACTACAACTTAAAAATATCAATGTCAATTTCGATGGTTTTCAGGCGCTTACTGACTTGACGCTGGATATTGGCGTTGGTGAATTACGCTGCGTCATCGGCCCCAATGGCGCAGGTAAAACCACGCTGATGGATGTGATCACCGGCAAGACCCGCCCTCAAAGCGGGTCGGCGCTTTACGATCAGTCCCTGGAGTTAACGGGGCTTGAGCCCATTGAAATTGCACGAAAAGGCATTGGTCGTAAATTTCAGAAGCCAACGGTGTTTGAAGCGCTGACTGTCGCTGAAAACCTTGAACTGGCGTTAAAAACAGATAAATCGGTACTGGCTACTTTGCGGGCAAGATTAAACGGTGAGCAACAGGATCGTATTGAGGAGATTTTATGCCTGTTACGCCTCAATGCTGAGCGACACCGCCGTGCCGGTCTCTTGTCGCATGGGCAAAAGCAGTTTCTGGAGATAGGCATGCTGCTCGTCCAGGAGCCACATCTGCTATTACTCGACGAGCCTGCCGCCGGTATGACCGATGCAGAAACCGCCTATACCGCTGAACTTTTTCGCCAACTGGCGGGGCGTCATTCATTGATGGTGGTTGAACACGATATGGGATTTGTCGAAACCATCGCCGACAAAGTGACCGTCCTGCATCAGGGACAGGTTCTGGCGGAGGGATCGCTGCGCGAGGTGCAGCAAAACGAACAGGTTATTGATGTCTATCTCGGACGCTAAGGAGCGATGATGTTACAGGTTACCGATCTGCATCAGTATTACGGTGGAAGTCATATTCTGCGTGGCATCAGCTTTAACGCCCGGGCGGGAGAAATCACCTGTCTTCTGGGGCGCAATGGCGTAGGGAAGACCACACTATTGAAATGTCTGATGGGGCTTATTCCGGCACGAAGCGGCACGATAATGTGGCAGGATCGGCCCGTCACAAACCGTAAACCCCACCAGCGCGTGCAGGCAGGGATTGCTTATGTGCCACAGGGGCGTGAAATTTTTCCGCGCCTGACAGTAGAGGAAAACCTGCTGATGGGGCTTTCCCGTTTTCCGGCACGTCATGCGCGCGCCGTCCCGGAAGATATTTATCAACTTTTTCCAGTCTTAAAGGAGATGAAACATCGTCGTGGTGGTGATCTCTCCGGAGGGCAGCAGCAGCAGCTGGCAATTGGCCGCGCGCTTGCCAGCCGCCCACAATTACTGATCCTCGACGAGCCGACGGAAGGTATTCAGCCTTCGGTGATTAAAGAGATTGGGATGGTGATCCGCCAGCTTGCCAGTCGTGGAGATATGGCGATTTTGCTGGTGGAACAATTTTATGATTTTGCGGCAGAACTTGCGGATAGCTATCTGCTGATGTCCCGTGGTGCCATTGTGCAACAGGGGCGTGGGGTTAATATGGAGACGGAAGGCGTCCGGGGAATGGTGGCGATTTAAAAGGGGGCGCTGATGTCCAGGCCGACACCGGCACGCGGGGATGACGTCCCCGCGCGTCAGCGTTTTCCTCAGTTCGTTAGCGAGAGTAATAAAGCGCAATACCTGGCTCGTCAGCGGTTTTATTTTCCCGCATACAAAGTCGTTAACGACTTTGCGCAACATGATGGCAGGTTCTGCTACTCATCCCGCGAATAATCATCATCCACGCCATAACGATCGCCACCATCAGAATAACAAATAACGACCAGTGCGGCAGATGGGTTAATATTAATCCTGTCGCCAGTGGATTGGCAGCTGCACCCAGCCAACCCAACGCCTGTGCGGAAAAATAACTCGCTTTCATCCCCGGTGGCGCAATATTATCAATGAGCATGTATTCACCCGGAGCATATATTATTTCGCCAATCGTAAATACAGCGGCAGAGATCCCCCAGATAATCAGATTAACGCCGGAAAGCATAAAGCCTATCAACCCGGCCACGAAAAAAAAGGTCCCTGCCGTCATTAACGGACGTAAATTAGTCGCGGTTAAACGACGGCCAATGAAATACTGCAGGCTAACCACCAGTGCCGCATTGACCGGCAGGACGACGGCAACAACATGCTCAGCAACATCGCTGTCGGCGACAGCCAGAACATACTGGGAAATACATGACGCGAAAGAGCCGCCGACAAATGAAGCCAGAAAACCTGATAAAGTAAACCAGAACAGCGCTTTATCCCGTAGCAGAATGGATGGCGACCAGACCACCGGCTCGCCACCCACATTACTGGCTGCGACTCGCTGTACATAGCGTTGGATAAAAACCAGGGGAAATGCGGCGCAAAACGCCGCCAGCCAGAAGGGCAAATTCAGGCTGTACATCACCAGTAACGTGCCAAGCGGAGGGCCAATCGTCCAGCCGATATTAAGAAAACTGTAATTCAGCGAAAATATTCGGGCTTTTTCTGTCGGCGTGAGAACATCAGCAAACCAGGCTTTTAGCACAGTGGCAAATACGGAGTACGCGCAGTTAATCATCGCAAAAAAGATGACTACCAGCATTACATTATTCACCGAGGGAATAGCAACAAAACCGATGATAAACACCAATATTGAAATCAGCATATAGCGTTTTTTATCGAATTTATCCGCCATAATACCGAAACCCAGACTAAAAATGACGCCAATCGTCAGCGCGACCGTCATAGCATAACCAATCATCTCAACGCTCATGGCATAACGGCGCGTCAAATAAATAGTCATAAAAGGAAGCGTCGCACCGCGACCAATAGTTAAAAGTAATGACGATGCCAGCAGCGCAGTAATGGAGCGCCTGGTTGAAGTAATCATTTTCCTGCCCGAGTATTGCTCTGTCTCATTATTTGGTCTTATCAGGAATATCATGCAATAAGCACAATGTATAGCGAGACCAACAGTGAAAGCGGCCTACCAGAAATAATGATCTGTTAATGCGTCTTTTTTTCCGCTAACGTGGGATGGTTCACAAAATTCTAACAACTGCAGGGGCAGGGTATGACGCGTAAAGATGGGCTGCTGGCGTTGCTGGTCGTCGTAGTGTGGGGGCTTAACTTTGTCGTCATTAAGGTCGGACTGCATAATATGCCTCCGCTATTGTTGGCGGGGTTACGTTTTTTACTGGTCGCTTTCCCTGCTTTACTGTTTGTGGCCCGGCCCAAAGTGCCGTTTCGTTTATTGCTTGGATACGGGATGGCGATAAGCTTTGGTCAATTTGCCTTTCTCTTCACGGCGATAAAGTTTGGTATGCCTGCTGGACTGGCGTCTTTGGTACTGCAGGCTCAGGCGTTTTTCACTATCATTCTTGGCGTCTTTGCTTTCGGTGAGCGATTACAGGGCAAACAACTGGCCGGAATTACGCTGGCGGTTTTTGGCGTACTGTTACTCATCGAGTCAAGTTTAAATGGACAACATGTTGCGTTGACCGGTTTTATGCTGACCCTGGCCGCCGCCCTGAGTTGGGCATGTGGCAATATTTTCAATAAAAAAATTATGCAGCTGGAAACTCGGCCACCAGTGATGTCTTTGGTGGTCTGGAGCGCGCTCATTCCCGTGGTGCCATTTCTATTAACATCGCTGTTTTTCGATGGCCCGGCGGTTATCCTTCAAAGCCTGGTGACTATTGATATCACCACGATCCTGTCGCTTATTTATCTGGCGTTTATTGCCACCATTGTTGGCTATGGGATTTGGGGCTCTCTGCTGGGACGCTACGAAACCTGGCGCGTTGCGCCGCTTTCATTACTTGTGCCAGTGGTAGGGCTGGCCAGCGCGGCGCTGTTACTCGGAGAGACGCTCAACCTTTTACAACTGACGGGCGCGGTGCTGATCATGGCGGGGTTATATATCAATGTCTTTGGGCTGCGGTTGCGGCGAGTAAAAGCGGTCAGGGGATAAAAAAGCCCCGCAGAGGCGGGGCAAAAGAATCACAGGCTGTGCTCATTGTAATAGGGCACACCCAGTGCGTCGGATTTGTCACTTCCAGTGCCCATATGATTAAAATCAAACGGAGACTGATCGTGCGTTGAAGGCATGATCAACGTCGCACGGGCGCTGCCTTCAACTGCCTGACGTGATTGCTCCGCAAAGCTCTGACCGGATGTCAGCAACGCTAATGCAAGGGTAGCGGAGACGAGCAGTTTCATGATTTCCTCGATACGTCTTAATACAGGCGATTAATAATTACAGTGGTTTAACGGTTGCAGATAGCGTGCTTCGCCGGGCATATCCATAATTCGGTACTTGTGCGGCGGCACGTCAAAATAGTTCTTGAATGTGCGTGTCAGGGTTTGCTGCGATTCAAATCCATAACGCTCGGCCAGATACAGAATCGGCTCATTACTCTGCTTGAGCTTCTGAGCGATTTCCGTCAATTTGCGGGTGCGAATATACTGACCCAGCGAATGACCGGTCTCTTTTTTAAACATTCTTTGCAGGTGCCATTTTGAGTAGCCGGAGCGCTCTGACACTTTTTCCAGTGACAGCGGCGACTCCAGATTGTCTTCGATCCAGTCCAAAATGCTATGAATTGTAATGGCGTCAGTATTACGTCTGGACATCGTCTTACCTCTTATGTTTATGGCAGCACTTTCTTGAGCAGGTATTCAAGAGTAGCCACTTCGTCTGCCGATAAGTTTTTTGTTAGTTCCTGATGCAAATCTTGCCCGACAAGCTGGTGACACTGTTCACAAATCCTTGTGCCTTCCGGCGTAAGTCTTATCAGCACGCCACGTTTGTCATTCGGATTAGGTAAGCGTTCGACCCAGCCTTTACAAACCAATCTGTCGAGCATACGAGTCAGAGCGCCTAAATCGACCGAGAGCACCTTTTTTAACTCGACCGGTGTGACGCAGACTTCACAGCGGATAGAGCAGAGCACCTTAAATTGGGTGGCAGTAATGTCCTTCGGCGAAAGGTAATCGTTTAGCAAGCGATCTTTTTTTTGGTTAACCATATGGATCAAACGTCCAAGCGGAATGATTTCGTTAAACAGATCCCCTGAACTTTTCACAATGGTTGCCCTGGCAAGTATATTAGTTGCGGAGGATATTATTGCCCAGGCAAGCATAAGTCAACTGAATGAATCCGGCTATGCCACGATTTGCTAAAAAGCGGGTTAGAAGCCTGTCACGATTGGGGTTACAACGTAAATGAGAGGGGGCATAACTGACATGCGCTGGTTGAAATGTGCTTTGAATTATTTGTTGCAGTGATGGTTTGGGGTTAATGATTTAACCCCAAACGTCCACATTTATGAATGTGGCTGTTCTTCAAGTGAGACCGGCCAGCGACGGAAAATAAGTACCGCCCAAAGGAGAGCTGCGAGCGCGGGTACGGCACCCACATAGCCGATAGCAGCCATGGAGAGATGCGTGCTCACCTGACTGCCTACCAGCGCACCAGCGCCGATACCAATATTAAAAATGCCGGAAAACAATGACATCGCAACGTCGGTAGCATCCGGTGCCAGCGCCAGTACTTTCACCTGCATTCCAAGACCAATGATCATAATGGCTACTCCCCAGAAGACGCTGAGTAATGCCAGGTGATTTTCATTACGCGCCGCGGGAACCAGCAGTAACAGGCAAACAAACAGCAAGCCAATTGCGCCTGAAATCAGTGTCGAGGCGTGCAGGTTGCCCAGACGGCCAAACAAGAGACTCCCAAGAATGCCAGAGCCGCCAAGGATGAGCAGTAACACGGTGGCAAAGTTACCGCTCAGACCGGCAACATTTTGGACAAAGGGCTCAATATAGCTGTAGGCCGTATAATGCGCCGTCACGACGACAACGGTTAACAAGTAAATGCTCATTAGCGCCGGACGGCGAAATAATACCGGCAGGCTTTTGAGAGAGCCCGAGTGTTCACTGGGTAATTTCGGTAACAGTTTAATCAGGCACAGCAGGGTAATAAGCGCGCCAGTACCGATGGCAAAAAAGGTAGTACGCCAGCCAAAATACTGACCCACAATACGGCCGATGGGAATGCCCAGTACCATTGCCAGCGCGGTACCGGTAGCAATTAAGCTTAATGCCTGGGCACGCTTACCAGCTGGCGCAAGGCGTATGGCCAGCGAGGCGGTAATTGACCAGAACACCGCATGGGCAAATGCAATGCCTATCCGGCTGATAATCAGGGTGGTGAAGTTCCAGGCCAAAAACGACAATACGTGGCTGGCAATAAACACAATGAATAAGCCGATCAGCAACTTTCGCCGCTCCATCTGACTGGTCAGTAGCATAAATGGCAGTGACATCAGGGCGACAACCCAGGCATAGATCGTCAGCATAATACCGACTTGCGCCGTCTCCATACCGAAGCTTTCAGCAATATCAGACAGCAGACCCACCGGCACGAATTCAGTGGTATTAAAAATAAACGCTGCAATGGCAAGCGTAACCACACGAAGCCACGCCACCTTGCGTGAAACAGTATTCGTTGTCATAGAGATAATCTGGGTTGGTTAGGTATAAGAAGAGAGGGTGATCTTAAAGCTTTCACTGGCGAAAACACAACCATTTTGTGACGCAGATCTCAATTTTATGTGTTGAAAATTAAAGATGGGTATACATTCCATTTACATATCGCTTCATGTCAGCGTGATGTATCGATCATGATAAGAGGAAGGGTGATGACGTTAATTGATTACTATATGGTTGATGCCTTTAGCGACCATACTTTTGGTGGCAACGCAGCAGCCGTTTGCCCTCTGACGGAGTGGTTGCCGGATGAAGTAATGCTCAAAATGGCGCAGCAACACAACCAGTCGGAAACGGCGTTTTTTGTGCCTCAGCAGAACGGTTTCGCGCTGCGCTGGTTTACCACCCGCAACGAAGTGAATCTTTGTGGACACGCCACGCTTGCCACGGCACATGTCATTTTTAATCATCTCAATTATGCCGGTGCGCAGATCGTTTTTGACACGGCATCCGGTCCCCTGATGGTAAGACGTGATGATGACTGGCTGACGCTGAATTTTCCACGTGACCGAACCGTTGCGCAAACCCCTCCCGCGTCCTTACTCAGGGCATTGGGTATTGATGCATATCGGGCCGCCCACAAAGGGCGGGCCTGGTTGATTGAACTGGCCGACCGTGAACAGGTTGAGGCTATCGCGCCGGATATTGCCGCAATGATCCCGGGCGAGCATAAAGTAACCATCACTGCGCCAGGAGGAGAAGAATACGATTTTGTCAGCCGCTTTTTCTCTCCCGGTGAGGCGGTGTGGGAAGATCCTGTTACCGGCTCAGCGCATACCATGTTAATTCCCTATTGGGCGCAGAAGCTGGACAAAACACGTCTTTTTGCTCGTCAGGTTTCGGCCCGGGGTGGCGATATTCGCTGTGAACTGCAAGGTGAGCGGGTACTGATGAGCGGCCAGGCAAAAACTTATATCGTCGGTAAACTCATGTTGGAATAACAACCATGCCCGGCGAATGCCGGGCGAAAGCCATTAATGTTGTTGTACGGTAGCCAGGTCTGCTGTTTTGGGATCGTCGATAACGATAGGTTCAACTTTACCCAGTAAAAAGAGATAATTCAGAATACCGATGACGACCAGTACCGCTGAAAATACTAATGCCCAGGTAAACGACCCTGTTGCGGCCACTATCGCGCCAGTGATAATTGGACCTACTGCGCCGCCCATATTTGAGACGGTATTTTGTAATCCCGCTACGATAGATACGCTATTTTTAGGTGCAACATCGCCCGGTAATGCCCAGACCTGCGAAGCGGCAACGGTGGTACCTGATTTTGCTACGCAAAGCAAAAACACGGTCATAAACACCGAATCGGTAAAGGGAGCGAAGCCAATACACAGTGCCATCAGTAATCCGAGGGTCAAAAATAGCTTTCTTGTCGCGGTGAGTGAGAGAATTCGTTTGTGCACGATCCGATCTGACGCCCAGCCAGCCAGGACCTCAATAACCATTCCGCATAATAACGGCAAGGCGGCAACCATCCCCATTTTGATAAAGTCCATGCCTTTGTCTTTAACAAGGTAAGTTGGCAGCCAGGTAATAAAAAAGTACGACGTATAATTTATAGTAAAGAAACCGATGCACATGGCCCAAATATTACGATAGCGCAATAATTTGTACCAGCGCATTGGTAGTACTGATTTATCGCCATGTTTTTGCCGCTGTCCCTGGCGGATATGGTTAATCTCTGCCTGACTGATTTTTTTATGGTCTTCAGGGTTTTCTGCATAAATAAAATACCATGCAATAACCCATATAATGCCAACGCTACCAATAATCAAAAACGTGAGACGCCAGTCAAACTGATAAATCATCCAGACGATTAAAGGCATGGCGATTGCGCCACCAAATTTCGATGCGCTATCAAAAAGGCCTGACACGGTAGCGCGCTCTCTGTCCGGGAACCAGCGTGCTGCGATCCCGGCGTTGCTTGGATAGGCAGCGGCTTCGCCGACGCCCAGCGCGAGGCGCAACGCCAGCAGTGATTTAAAGCCGGTTGCCAGCCCCATCATCGATGTGGCAATAGACCACCAGGCGACCGCCAGGCCAAGCCCTTTTTTCTGACCAAAGCGGTCGGCAAACCACCCGGCCGGGATTTGCAATAATGAATATGACCAGAAGAAAGCCGCCATAATAAACCCCATCATCTCGGGGTCGAGAGATAATTCATCAATAAGATGCGGGGCCGCGGCTGACAATACCGTGCGATCAATATAATTTATGGCAATAGCAAGCCACATCAATCCTGCTATCCACCAGCGAATGCGGGTTTTATCAGTTATATTATTCATATATCTGGCTCATGAGTAGATGTTGGTTGTAGGGAAGGTAAATAATACTTCCACTGGCTTTATAGTTTGTTCACAATATTATCCGGCCGCTGGTGGTGAATAACACAGCTAATAATATTTTTAACGCAGTGTTCGCTAATGCCGCTTATCGCACCGTCGGTATAACCCGCAATGTGTGCAGTGGGTAAAAAATTGGCTAATGAAAAGAGTGGATGCTGTTTACAGGGTTCCTCATCAAATACATCACATGCTGCACCTGCGATAACATTGTCTTTAAGAGCCTGATAAAGGGCTTCTTCATTAACCACGCCGCCACGAGAAACATTGATTAAAAAAGCATTTTTCTTCATTGTATGCAGGCGCGCCGCATCAAAGAGATCTTTTGTCTGGGGCGTTAAAGGGGTATGCAGGGTAATAAAGTCACTGGATTGGGAAAGGGTATCCAGGGAGACATATTCAATATTATTTTCCTGAGCAAACGCCGTATCCTGCCAGGCGTCACATGCCAGAATACGCATGTTAAAACCCCGTGCGCGTAATGCGACTTGTTTGCCAATATTACCTAATCCAACGATGCCAATTGTTTTACCATATACATCGGTGGCAAAAATTCGTGGCCACTGACCCGCGCGGGTTTCTTCTACCGCCTGGGTGAGTTTTCTGGCGCAACCGAGAATAAGGGAAAAGGCAAAATCGGCAACAGCATGCTTATTGGCGTTTGGAACATTTGTCACATAAATTCCACGTTGTTGCGTTGCGTTAAGATCGATATTGTCGACGCCAACGCCATGCTTACAGACAATTTTAAGCTGTGGGGCACGTTCAAGCAGCACGTCATTTACCTCAGTGAAGGCAACAATCATTGCAACGGCATCAGCCAGATGGGGCACAAGCATTTCCATTGTGGCATCCGCGGGCAGAGAGACCAGTTCCAGATCGGCATCCTGTAAGGCAGTGAGTGGACGAGCATCATATTTAGCAAACGATGGTGAAGTACAAATAACTTTCATAATTCGATCCCTTTAAGGTAGCGGCAGGCGTGCCGCTACCAGATTTAATTACTGCAGCCAGGTATGAATAATGTGTTTGATCTGCGCAAGTTGAGCGTCGCTGAAATGGACGGCATAACGGCTGTTTCCGACATCATGTCCCATTAGTTGCAACGCTTTTTTTACCACCGCCGGGGAAAATGCCACCTTATACAGTTCAGTACGTAACCCTGTTACGCTCTCCTGCGCCTGGTGCGATCCGGCAATATCCCCGGCATTAAAGCGTGACCAAATGGCGTTAATCTCTTTCGGTGCAACGTTCGCCAGCCCGGAGATGCAGGCGGAACAGCCGTCCACAAAGCCCTGGTGAATTAATGAGTCAGGCCCATTCAATACGTCAAAATCCTCACTCTCTTTTACCGCCTCCAGAAAATGACTCAGGCTTTCATAGCTGCCGGCACTGTCTTTGATACCAATAATATTGGGATGGCTGGCGAGGGTACGTACCGTCTGCGGTTCAATCGTATTTCCGGTGCGCGCCGGGATGTTATACATAAATACAGGCACGCTAAGGGCATCCGCCACTGCTGTGTAATGCGCAATCAGTTCATCCTGCTTTAGCGGTACGAACCACGGCGTGATCACCGAAACGGCATCAACACCAAGGGCGGCAATTTGCTTGCCCAGGCGAATGGTTTCACGGGTAGAGATTTCTCCGATGTGCGCAACAACGCTGGCGCGACCTGCCACTTCATCCATACAGGTTTCAGCGACGGCAACTTTTTCCCGCTCATTCAGAACAAAAAATTCACCGTTGGTACCGCCACAGAAAATGCCGTTTCCGGCATCAAGTTGTCTTTTAACCTGCTGGCGTAGCGCCGGCGGATTCAGTGCGCCATCGTCATCAAAAGGCGTCACGATAGCAGTCAGTACGCCTGTAATTTTTCTACTCATTATTCACTCCTTAAATGTTATTAGCGGGATACAGACTTTGATAAATTGCCTGTACTTGCGCATGGGTAACTGAACACGGGGCGTTATTCATCAGTCGTTTCACATTAAGAGCGGCATCGCTCAGCGCCGGAATGTCTTCATGCGGAACGCCCAGCGCTTCGAGGTTATCAGGCAGTCCAAGTCGCTTAACAAGCGCAGCCAGATGGTCTACCAGCGCATATGATTTTTCTTCTGTGGATAACCGGCGATCTGAACCGGGAAGTACATCCCAGACCTCGGCAAATTTATCCACGGCGTAGGGACGTACCACTTTCATGCAGGGGGCAAGCAAAATGGCATTCGCCACGCCATGCGGCAGGTGATATTTGCCCCCGAGAGGATAGGAAAGGGCATGGACCAGATGTGTGCCCGCATGGGTAATAGACACTCCGCCATAATACGATGCCCACAGCATTTCCAGTTTCGCCATCAGGTTGTCGGGTTCATTGACAGAGGTTTCCAGATGGCGCAGAAGTTTAGTCAGGCCGGTAAGCGCCGCATTATCACTGACCGGATTTGCCACGGTGGCGGTAAAGCACTCCAGCAAGTGACACAAGGCATCAACGCCGGTTGAAGAGGCGATATGCGAGGGCATGCTGGTGGTCAACTGCGGAATGAGCGCCACATAATCCGGCAGCAGAACCGGGGAAATGATCCCTACCTTAGTGTCCTGTTCTGGTATAGCGAGAATGGCATTTGGCGTGGCTTCTGAGCCGGTCCCGGCAGTGGTTGGGATTAAAAGCGAACAAAGGCGATGCCGCGGCTTCTCTCCAGCCAGCAATGCGTCGAGAGAGTGTTCATCCTGATGGCAAAGTACAGAAAGGAGTTTCGCAACATCCAGAACGCTGCCGCCACCGACGCCCACCACCATGTCAAATTGCTGGTTTTCCAGTACGGCCAGCAATGCCTTTACATCGTGCTGGCTTGGCTCGGCAGGGACGTTATCAATGATCTGCACCTTGCGCTGCATTTCATGCAGGATCGCATTGATATGTTGTGCAGCGTCAAGTTTCGCGATGTTGCTGTCAGTGACCAGTAAAATCCGCTGTTTTCCTTCCAGTATTGGCCTGAGTGCATCAAAGGCACCCGCACCACTGATAAGCGTGCTGTTAATCGTAAGCAAAATGGTCTCCCGTTTTCCATGAATGATTGAATGCAATCATCATGATTTTTCCAGAACAAGTGTGTGTGGAAGATTCTAGCGTCACAAACAAATCAAATAAATTGATCTTGCTCACATTTAATCAATTGTGATTGAATATAATCATAATCCACAATGATGAGACAGAGAAAAAATAATGCGTTTCTTCACACACAACATCCTGGTGCTGGCCGATGACTTTACCGGGGCTAATGATGCAGGCGTCAGCCTGGCAGAGGTGGGGGCGACGGTGGAGGTTGTCTTTGACCACCCCCAGGGAGTGGAAGCGCAGGCACTCATTGTTAATAGTGACAGCCGTGCTCTGGCACCTGACGACGCCGCCAGCCGTATTGCTTCGCTGTTACACCACGCGCTGCGCGCATTCCATGCTGACTGGACTATCAAAAAAATAGACTCTACTTTGCGCGGCAATATTGGTACTGAGATTGATGCCATGATGCGGGCAACAGGTTCAACGCTGGCGATACTGGCTCCGGCATACCCTTCGGCTGGTCGTATTACCCGGGAGGGGCGCTGCTTTGTAAACGGTGTCGCACTGGAATTGACGGAATTTGCTACCGATCCCAAAACGCCGGTTACGTCTTCAGATCTCATCACGTTGGTCGGCTTACAAAGCAAAATTCCCTGCACGCAACTGAAGTCAACCGAACTGGCCGGCTGGCTTGCCCGAAATATGTCGCAGACCACGCCCCGTCAGCTACTGGTGGTGGACGCCGAAACCGACCTCGATTTGGACAATATTATCCATTCAGTAAATGAAACGGCGACGCGGCCTTTGCTCATTGGGTCAGGAGGGTTATGCGATGCGCTGGTCCGGCATTTGCGTCAACCTTCGCAACAAAAGGTGCTGGCTGTAGTGGGATCGATGAGTGAAATTGCGCAAAAGCAAATCCTTCGGGCTGAAGGTCATCCTCGGGTGACCCGGCTGGTGATCCCACTGTCCGACGCCATTGAGGGCAATAGCGAACGCTGGACGCAGCGGGCCATCGCTGCGCTGAGAAACAATCGCCATTGCATTATTCAAACCCAGGTAGAAGCAGCCTCCCGGGAAAAGATCGCCGTGCTGTGCGCTGAACTCAATATGACCCGCGCCGACATAGGAGAGCGAATTTGTACCTTTCTGGGCGCACTTGCCCGGGAGGTGATGAACGAAGAACACCCCGACGGCCTTTATCTTTCCGGCGGAGATATTGCTATTGCCGTCGCCCGAGCGCTGGGGGCGACAGGTTTTCGTATCCAGGGACGCCTGGCAGGGTATGTGCCGTGGGGGCAATTTACCGGCTGCCAGCTGTCCTGCCGGGTAATGACAAAGGCGGGAGGTTTTGGCGATGAAACCACGCTCTTAGACGTTTTGCATTTTATTGAGGAGAAACTGAGTGACTAACATTATTGCGGTAACAATGGGTGACCCGGCAGGTATTGGACCAGAAATTATCATCAAATCATTAACGGAAGGGGAGCTTTCCGGGGCACCTGTGGTGGTTATTGGCTGCGCACAGCTTTTGCGGCGTATTCTGGCCATGAAGATCACGGGTTGCGCTGAACTTAATGTCATCAATGAGGTTTCTCAGGCCCGCTTTGCTGCCGGGGTGATTAACGTGCTGGATGAACCGCTGAGCGATCCCGAAGGACTGCAGCCAGGCCGGGTGCAGGTTCAGGCAGGTGATTTGGCTTATCGATGTGTCAAACGCGCCACTGCACTGGCGCTGGCAGGTGAAGTGAGTGCGATTGCCACCGCACCTCTGAACAAAGAAGCGTTACATCTTGCCGGGCATCACTATCCCGGACATACGGAACTGCTGGCTCAGCTCACCCACAGCAAAGATTATGCGATGGTGCTCTATACCGACAAACTTAAAGTTATCCATATCACCACGCATATTTCACTGCGTAAATTTCTGGATACACTCAGTCAGGAGCGGGTTGAAACGGTTATCGCTGTGGCCGACACTTTCTTGCGGCGAGTAGGCTTTGCGCAGCCGCGTATTGCAGTCGCTGGTGTTAACCCGCATGCCGGTGAGAACGGACTGTTTGGCGATGAAGAGATCCGTATTCTGATGCCAGCTATTGAAAACATGAAATCCCGCGGGCTGAAGGTGACCGGGCCTTGTCCACCAGATACGGTGTTCATGCAATGTCATGAAGGAATGTACGACATGGTGGTGGCGATGTATCACGACCAGGGGCATATTCCTTTAAAACTCTTAGGATTTTACGACGGGGTTAATATCACGGCCGGGCTGCCATTTATCCGTACTTCGGCAGACCACGGGACGGCATTCGATATTGCCTGGACAGGAAAAGCCAAGTCTGAGAGCATGGCGATCTCTATTCAGTTAGCCATGGAAATCGCCAGGGAATAATATGAAAGGATATAATCGGTTAGAGCAAATTATGGACTACCTGAAAGGCCATAATCTGGTCACGGTCGATCAGCTGGTGGTGGCGACTGCCGCTTCGCCGGCTACCATTCGTCGCGATCTGATTAAGCTCGATCAGGAAGGGGTTATCAGCCGTACTCACGGTGGCGTAACGCTCAACCGATTTATTCCCGCACAGCCAACCACCCTTGAAAAATCCCAGCGTAATCTGGCTGAGAAATACGCCATCGCCAGCGCGGCGGCGGCGTTTATCCGTGCGGGAGATTCAGTGGTACTTGATGCCGGAACAACCATGATCGAACTGGCCCGGCAGATCACCCATTTACCGTTACGGGTGATCACAAGCGACCTGCATATCGCACTTTTTCTCTCTGAATTTAAACAGATTGAAGTGACCATTATTGGCGGGCGCATTGATGATACCAGCCAGTCCTGTATTGGCGATCATGGCCGCAAGCTTTTGCAAAACATCTGGCCGGATGTGGCTTTTGTCAGTTGCAACGGGTGGGATCTGGAAAAAGGCGTGACGTCACCAACTGAAGAGAAGGCCGCGCTTAAACGCGACCTTATTGCTAACGCCCGACGTAAAGTGCTGCTGGCAGACAGTTCAAAATATGGGGCGTGGTCTTTATTTAATATCGCGCATCTGGATTCTTTAACCGATATTGTTACCGATCACCATCTGGATGACGTCGCTCGTGATTTGTTAGCCGGGATATCCCCCCGGCTGACGATTGCGCAATAACCGCAATCTACGGCAGGCGGGCAATATTTGCCTGAATGACACTGGCTGAATGGCGAAATTTTGCCAGCTCATCATCAGCAAGATGCAGTTCAATGATCTGCTGAACACCACTTTGTGCCAGCACTGCCGGCACGCCGATGGCGACATCACGCACACCGTATTCACCCTGCAGAATGCAGGATATTGCCAGCGCCCGGTGACTCCCGGTAAAAATATTGCGGCAAATTTCGGCGATGGTGCCGGCGATGCCGTATTCGGTACAGCCTTTGCCTGCATATATTTCGAAGCCAAGTTTACGTACTTTTTCCGCCAGTTGCTCGCGGTCGAGTGTTTTGCCAGTGTGCCGCTGATACACACTGCCAATTGGAGAACCGTACACAGACGAATGCGACCAGACCGGGAACTGAGTATCCCCGTGTTCACCCAAAATAAATGCATCAATACTTTGCGCGCCGATATCCAGTTGCTGGGCCAGCGTGCGGCGTAACCGCGTGGTATCAAGCCAGACGCCGGTGCCAATCACCTGATTAGCTGGCAGACCCGAGAGCTTCCATACCTGCCAGGTGATGATATCGCAGGGATTCGTGGCGATAAGAAAGATGCCGTTAAAGCCACCAGCCATCATTTGCGGCACAATACTTTTAACGATCTTTGCCGTGTTGGTTAGCTCATCAAGACGCGTCTGCCCCGGCTTCAGCGCACCGCCAGAGACCGTAATGACGGCAATGTCAACGTCGGCACAGTCGCTGGCGTCACGCGTGGAAATGGTCATCATGCCTGGCATATAGGCCGCGGCGTCGCTGAGGTCCTGCACATGGCCTTCTACCAGCGCTTTATTCAGATCGACTAAAATCAGCTCTTCACAAATATTTTGATTTAACAGGGCATAGGCGGCAGAAGCGCCGACGTTACCCGAGCCGATAATCATCACTTTACGTGCTTTGGTGTTCATGGTTAATCCGTTAATCGTGAGAACAAAAAGTAAACCTACTGCTGAAAACAGCGGTAACGCAATAACATGGCGTTATCTATATGATAATCCTATGGCAGTGTCCCGGGTAAAGACATTTTAACCATCTCAATGAACGCTTCCAGCGATCGGGTCATTCCTTCACGCCGCCACACCAGCCATGTGGTCAGCCAGCGCCAGTTATCTGCCAGAGGCCATGCGGCGACCTGGTGACAAGCCGGCATAGTTTCCAGCATTGAACGAGGGATGAGGGCCAGTCCTGCGCCGGCAATAACACAGGCCAGCATGCCGTGATAGGACTCCATTTCATGGATTGTTCCCGGAGTCGCACGGTCAGCGTGAAACCAGTTTTCAAAATGGCGGCGATAAGAGCAGTTAGCGCGAAAGGCATAAACCGTAACGCCGTTAACGTCTCTGGCCCGTGAGATGGGGGCGTGTCCTGGTGGCGCAACAATCATCATTTCTTCCTGGTAAACCGGCATGCCTTCAAGAACCGGATGCACCAGCGGACCATCAACGAAAGCCGCATTTAGCGAGCCAGCCAGCACAGCATCGAGCATAGTTCCTGATGGTCCTGTAGCGAGGTCAAACTGAATTTTAGGGTAGCGCTGCGTGTATTGTGCCAGGAGAGAGGGAATGCGTACGGCGGCGGTGCTTTCCAGCGAACCGAGTGAAAACAGGCCCTGTGGCTCATCACCGGCGACCACCTCGCGCGCCTCTTCTACCAGCGCGAGAATTTGCTGGCTGTAGCGTAAAAAATTGTGGCCAGCAGGTGACAGGCGCAGACGTTGATTTTCACGAATAAACAGGTCAACACCCAGATCGGCTTCCAGCTGACGAATACGCGTGGTCAAATTGGACGGTACGCGATGCACCTGCTGTGCGGCCTGGGTAATGCTGCCGCAAAGGGCAACAGCATTGAACATTTCAAGCTGGGTTAAATCCATGGTGTTCTCATTTCGTGAATAATTTTGTGATTATTATTCATTATTAGTGAAAGAATGAGTGTAGCAGAATAGCGTTTTGTGACGAAGAGCATAAGCGAGAAAAGCGATGACCTTACCCGAAAATGAAGCGGTTTCGATCAACCCGGCAACTGGACAAATGATTTCCTCTCTGCCATGGGCCCCGGCACAAGAGGTAGGAGATGCTATTGCCAGGTCCGCAAAAGGCTACCTGCAGTGGCGTCATTGCAGCGTTTATGATCGCGCGGCAAAACTGCGGGCGTTGGGTAACGTGTTGCGTAAGCACTGCGAAAAGATGGCGCAAATGATCTGCTGTGAAATGGGTAAACCAATCCTGCAGGCACGCGCGGAGGTGGCGAAATCTGCCGACCTGTGTGACTGGTATGCCGAACATGGACCAGCCATGCTGGCAGCGGAAGCCACCCAGGTGACCAGCCAGGCAGTCATTGAATATCGACCGCTTGGGCCCGTTCTGGCCATCATGCCGTGGAATTTTCCGCTCTGGCAGGTAATGCGCGGAGCGGTGCCGATCCTGCTGGCAGGAAACAGTTATCTGCTCAAGCATGCCCCTAATGTGCTGGGATGCGCGGCGCTCATTATGGAGATGTTTAATGAGGCCGACTTCCCCCCAGGCGTTTTTGGCTGGGTCAATGCCACCAATGAGGGCGTAAGCCAGGCGATTAACGATCCGCGTATTGCGGCTGTTACCGTTACCGGTAGCGTGCGGGCCGGAAGTGCGATTGGCGCACAGGCAGGGGCTGCGCTGAAAAAATGTGTGCTGGAACTTGGCGGCTCCGATCCTTTCATTGTTCTTAATGATGCCGATCTGGATCTGGCCGTTCGCGCTGCTGTTGCCGGGCGCTATCAGAATACCGGTCAAGTGTGTGCAGCAGCGAAGCGTTTTATCGTAGAATCAGGCGTTGCGCAGCAATTTACCGATCGATTTGTTGCCGCCGTGAGGCAACTGAAAATGGGCGACCCAATGGTGGAACATAACGATCTGGGACCCATGGCGCGAGCCGATTTGCGCGATGAGCTACATCAACAAGTGTTAAAGACGCTTCAGCAGGGCGCGATAGTATTGCTCGGAGGTGAAAAAGTGGCAGGTAAGGGGAACTACTATCCGGCAACTGTTCTGGGAAACGTCACGCCCTCAATGACCGCATTTCGCGAAGAACTGTTTGGTCCCGTCGCCGCCATTACCGTCGCTCAGGATGCGGCGCAGGCCCTGGCGCTGGCGAATGATAGCGAGTTTGGTCTCTCTGCTACGGTAATAACCGCCAGTGAAGAGAACGCGCATTATTTTGCTGAACATCTTGAATGTGGTGGCGTGTTTATTAATGGCTTCAGTGCCAGCGATGCGCGCGTGGCCTTCGGCGGCGTGAAAAAAAGTGGCGTTGGTCGGGAGCTCTCCCGTTTTGGCCTGCACGAATTCTGTAATATCCAGACGGTATGGAAAGATCGCCGCTAAACGTTTTGTCATAAAGTTGTCATGGCATTGTCATTTTCATCTCCTACACTCGCGCCTAACGTGTTGATATAGATGAAAATGATGAACTTAACTCAAATTTTTCGCCGCTTTATGCAGCGTATTACTCCCCGTCAGTTTGGCCTGCTGGCGGGAATTCTTTGTATTATCGGCCTTTTCTCCGCGCTACAAATTTCCTCCTCATTGTTGCTGTCGCATTCGCTACACAATGCGCGGCAGAATGAACAACGTAACCAGCAGACGCATCTTCAGCAATTAAAAGTCGATGAAGCCCGCGTGGCGTTGCTGACGGCCAGTGACTTATTCAACCGGGCTGGTGTCTGGTTTATGCAGGATCGTGATACGGGTTCAGTGGGGAGCTGGAACGGCTTACTGGACGATGCACAGGCGGCGCTGGTGCATTCACAAAAGGCGTGGCAAGCGTGGCGTGCCCTGAATCCGCCAGAGGATGAGGCGCTTATTTCCAGCTACCAACTGTTTTATGGCGCGATTAAAGAGCAGGCGGATGCCCTGGCGAAGACCCAGTCGATTGATGCCTTCTTTGCCGTGCCGGTTCAGGCTTTTCAAAGCGATTTTAATGACAACTATGCCCGCTTTCAGCAGGCCAGTGAACAGCGCGCCGGAGAAGGGCGGCAAACACTGATGAACAGCCTCGCTTCGCTGCAAACCCTCTTCTTACTTGCGCCAGCTTTACTGTTAGTGATTGCCGTGGCGGTCTGGCTGGGAATGTCACGCTGGGTCATTATCCCCCTGCGCAGGCTTATTAGTCATATCAATCGTCTGGCCGCGGGAGATCTTTCTGCGCCCCTGCCGCCAGTGCGTCGTTTTAACCGGGAAATTGACCAGCTCAGTTTGAGTATTGGCGAAATGCAAACGGGACTTCAGCAGCTGGTGATGCAGGTTAATGAGGCAACCACGTCAATGGTAAGTCATATTCATCACCTGGCTGAGGGGAATCAGACCCTGTATCAACACGCTGTTAAACAGACGCGTGAGCTGGATGAGGTAACCACCCATATCGCCACGCTTGAATCACACGTTGAAGGCAGTACCGGTTACGCGCAGCAGGCCAGCCAACGAGCAGACGAGGCGCGTCAGGTCGTGTCTGGCGGTGACAGGATGATGGAGACGGTTAATCAGTCAATGCGGGAGATTGTCGACCGCTCAGCGGAAATGCGCGGCATCGTGACACTGATTGATAATGTCGCCTTTCAAACCAATATTCTGGCGCTAAATGCCGCGATTGAGGCCGCACATGCTGGTGAGCAGGGCCGTGGCTTTGCCGTGGTGGCAAAAGAAGTCGGGCTACTGGCGCGTAAAAGTAGTCACTCAACCCAGACTATTCAGCAACTGATTAATCATTCACTTCAGGGGATCGAAGATGGCTCAAAAGCAGTCACCCGGCTGGAAGATAATCTTCAACAGGTAACCGGGCTGGTAGGAAAACTTAGCAGCTTATTAACGGATATCTCTGATGCGACGTTAAGTCAGGGTGAAAGCATTCACCAGATGACTCGTCAGTTGCATGCGCTAAACCTGGTCGCCCGACAAACAGGCGATCTGGTCACCCATGCGTCCCGCGCCTCTCAACAGCTACAGGATGACTCACAACAGCTTACGCTGGCGGTAACGCGTTTTCGGCTTCCTGCCTGACGTCTGTTATTCAGCTCTGTTATACTCGCAGGCCGAAAATGGCCTGCGACAAGGAGCAACAGGTGGCGAAGGTCATCACAACGCATTTACTGGAATCGATTCTGGCAGAGGTAAAACCCTTAATTGGGCAGGGTCGTGTTGCGGATTATATTCCGGCACTGGCTGCGGTCAGCCCGTATAAGCTGGGAATTGCTATCAGCACCGTCGAAGGGCAACACTTTTGCGCCGGGGATGCCAGTGAACGGTTTTCTATCCAGTCGATTTCCAAAGTGCTCAGTCTGATTGTGGCGATGAATCATTATCCGGAGGATGAAATCTGGCAGCGTGTCGGTAAAGATCCCTCCGGACAGCCATTTAACTCTCTGGTGCAACTGGAACTTGAGCAGGGTAAACCGCGTAATCCGTTTATCAATGCCGGGGCGCTGGTAGTATGCGATATGCTGCAAAGTCGCCTGAGCGCGCCACGACAGCGGATGCTGGAGATTGTCCGCCAGCTCAGCGGCGCGAAAGATATTGGCTATGATAGCGTCGTCGCTCGCTCTGAATTTGAACATTCGGCCCGCAATGCGGCCATTGCCTGGCTGATGAAATCTTTTGGTAACTTTAACAATGACGTCTCTGTCGTATTGCAAAACTATTTCCATTACTGCGCTCTGCAAATGAGCTGTGTCGAACTGGCACGAACTTTTTTGTTTCTGGCCGACAAGGGAAAAGCCCGACACCTGAGCGAGCCTGTAATTACGCCGCTACAATCGCGGCAGGTCAATGCATTAATGGCTACCAGCGGGATGTATCAGAGTTCCGGCGAATTTGCCTGGCGCGTCGGGTTACCGGCGAAATCGGGCGTTGGCGGTGGTATTGTCGCGATTGTGCCGCATGAGATGGCGATTGCGGTCTGGAGTCCGGAGCTGGATAGCACCGGTAATTCCGTTGCAGGCGTGGCAGCGCTGGAAAGGCTGACGCAGCAACCCGGACACTCGGTATTTTAATGGATCGTTTCGATACGCTTTTCGCGCGGCTGGCGCGTTCAACATTTCGCTCCCGCTTTCGTCTGGGCCTGAAAGAACGGCAGTATTGTCTGGACAAAGGCGCAGAAACCGTCAGTCAACATGCGGCAGACTTTGTGGCTCGCCGTCTGGCTCCCGCTGAACCGCAGAATGACGGTAAGCAAACGCCAATGCGGGGGCACCCGGTGTTTATTGCTCAACATGCGACGGCCACCTGCTGTCGCGGATGTCTCGAAAAATGGCATCACATTCCCCGCCACCAGGCCCTTTCTGAAGAGCAACAGTCTTATATTGTTGAGGTCATTTTTCGCTGGTTAGTGGTGCAGATGAATCCGCCTCGTCAGTAGTAATAAATGCTATTGTTTAAAAGAGGTTAGTCAGACGCTAAGAATTATCTAAATCACTTGATACCGGCTTTTATCGTCAATAAGATAAGTCTGCATACGCAGCGGAAAAATCGTGTCATGAACGAATCTGACAAGCTAATAAAGAATGAGCGGGTTACCGGAGCCAGATTTGTCAGACGCATGTATCTGATGCGTACGCTTGGCACGCTCCTGTGTTTCTTTCCAATCCTTTCTGTTTTGATAGAACTTCATCGTCCTTTCTGGCTATTTATTCTTCTGGCTATCAATGCTTTTATCTGGCCGGTTGTGGCGTATCTGCGGGCTAAAAATGCCGCTTTGCCGCTGGAGAAAGAACATCATAATCTGGTTTTTGACGCGGCTGCAGGTGGGTTCTGGATTGCGGTGATGGCGGTAAGTCTGCTGCCATCGGTAGTCATTGCCACCATTTTAATGTCGGACCGCGTTTCAGCGGGTGGCTTTCCCTTGTTACGCAAGGGCGTGGCGGTGATGCTCGGTGCATTCGCCATTACGTGGGTAGCACTGGGACTGCCTTTTGTTCCGGCCGTATCGCCAAAAACGCTTTATGCAACGTTACCGCTTATCGCTATATATGTTTTTGCACTCAGCGTACTCACAAATTCTATCGCACGTAAATTACGGCAAAACAGCCGCGAACTGGAGCGGATTGCGATGATGGACCCGCTACTGGATATTGCTAACCGGCGACTCCTCGAACAACGCATTGAATTTGAACTCATCAAGCTGCGGCATAATTCCCACAGTTCGGTGTTGATGTTTATTGATATCGACAATTTCAAAGAGGTTAACGATCGCTTTGGACATGAAGTCGGTGACTCTCTTCTGGTGACAGTGTCACAAATCCTGCATGTTGCAACGCGCAAAACGGACACTCCGGCCCGATTAGGGGGAGATGAGTTTGTGATCCTGCTTCCTGACACTCCAGACGAGGAGGCCCGGCACATTGCCAGACGGATTATGGAAGCGGTGTCAGTTATGACCGTATTGCCTGACAATTCTCTTTCTTTAACACTCAGTATTGGTATCGCGCAGGCAACCAAAGAAATGTTGTCCTCAACTGACTGGCTGAAAGCAGCCGACGACGCCCTGTATCAGGCTAAACGTGAAGGGAAAAATCGTATCTATGCACACTGATGAATTCGCAACCCTGGCATAGAATGAAGTATCAATGATAAAAGGAGATGCAATGAAGAGTCCGGCCATACCTGTGAACGAACCGCAACGCCTTGCCTCATTACATGAGTCAGGTATCCTTGAATCCGGCGATCCGCAGCGCTTTGACCGTTTGACCCGTCTTGCAAAGCGGTTGTTTGACATCCCTGTAGCGCTGGTTACGCTGGTGGATGAAGACGTCCTGATATTCAAATCTCATGACGGCATTGATATCACGACATTACCCCGCAACATCTCATTTTGCGGCCATGCTATCTTCAGTGAGTCGCCGCTGGTGGTTACCGACGCCACCCAGGACGAACGCTTTGCCGATAATCCACTGGTAGAAGGGGACGCGCACGTTCGCTTTTATGCAGGCTATCCACTGCGGTTGCCTGATGGCGCTATAGCGGGGGCGTTCTGTCTGGTAGACCGGCAACCCCGATCTTTCAGTCACAGCGATCTTGATATGCTAAAAGATCTGGCCGCAATTGTTGAAGGGGAATTTGCGGCCATCAATGCCGCTACGACAGATGAACTGACCGGGCTGTTTAATCGCCGTGGTTTTAATAGCCTGGCGAACTATGCCATTCGCTCCGCCGCACGTCGCGCCGTTCCCCTGACGTTAGGCTGGCTTGATCTTGATGGGTTTAAAAAAATTAACGATCGTTTTGGCCATGCAGAAGGTGACGTTGCGCTGAAAACAATGGCGATGCTTCTGAAAAACTCCTTTCGTGATACGGATTTGACAGTTCGCTACAGTGGCGATGAGTTTGCCATTCTGTTCTCTGATACTGACGAGAACGGCGCATGGATTGCCATGCAACATCTGGTCGAAGAAGCAGAAGCGTTCAACCTGACTTCCGGGAAACCCTGGAAGCTGGCGTTTTCATGGGGCGTGACTGAATTTAATCAGGATGGTTCAACGCTACAGGAATGGCTGAACACGGCGGATCAAAAGATGTATACCATGAAAAATAAAGAGGAGAGTAAGGGCCGGTAACATTGGCAAATCCTATGGTATAACCACTTGTGTAATTGATTTGTTAAAATGATAGTGATGTGGTCATCTTTAAGGAGCAATCATGGCTACATCCATTACCATCCGCACATTTTCTTCTGCCGATATTTTGCATCATCTTGATGCGCTCACCGATATTCTTGAAAACTGTATTCGTTGCGGTGCTTCAGTAAGCTTTATGCTTCCCTGTGAGCCGAATAATCTGCGCGCCTGGTGGCGAACGGTTGCACAAAGTGTTGAGGCAAAAGAGCGATTTTTACTGGCTGCACTGAATACGGATCAGCAGCTCGTCGGCACCGTTCAGCTCATTGTTTCCCAACCCGAGAACCAGCCCCATCGCGCTGATGTGGCAAAATTGCTCGTTCATGAGCGGGCACGACGTCGCGGTGTGGCTGCCCAGTTGATGGCGGCCCTCGAAACGCTGGCGAGTGAACAGCATAAGACGCTGCTCGTACTGGATACTGCCACTGGCAGCGGCGCGGAAACCTTCTATCAGCAGTCAGGCTGGCATAAGGCAGGCGTGATCCCGGATTACGCTCTGATGCCGGAAGGCGGTTTAACGTCAACCACAGTGTTTTATAAGCGGCTGTAACTTTTTATTACTATAGCGCCACGATTTGATCAAAACGGGGTTTTATTGGTTTAAAAGTCTGTTAAGTTATCGTACCAATTCTGCTGAGTTGTATGATTAATCAAAAAGGACCCTATTGTGAAAACGCTGAATCGTCGTGATTTCCCTGGTGCGAACTATCCTGAACGTATCATTCAGTTTGGTGAAGGTAACTTTCTGCGTGCTTTTATTGACTGGCAGATCGATCTGCTGAATGAAAACACCGATCTGAATGCGGGTGTCGTGATTGTGCGCCCTATTCAAAGTGATTTTCCGCCATCGCTGAGCACTCAGGATGGTCTGTATACCACCATTATCCGTGGTCTCAACGAGCACGGGGAGGCGGTAAGTGATGCGCGTCTTATCCGCTCGGTCAATCGCGAAATCAGCGTTTATGCGCAATATGATGAATTTCTGGCGCTGGCGCATAACCCGGACATGCGCTTCGTATTTTCGAATACCACAGAAGCCGGTATCAGCTATCATGCGGGCGACAAATTCGAGGACGCGCCCGCGGTCAGCTATCCGGCAAAACTGACCCGTCTGCTGTTCGAACGTTATAGCCATTTCAATGGCGCGGCGGATAAAGGCTGGGTCATCATTCCTTGCGAACTTATTGATTATAATGGCGATGCGTTGCAGGCGCTGGTTCTGCGCTATGCCCAGGAATGGGCGCTGCCGGCTGAATTTATTACCTGGCTTAACGATGCGAATACCTTCTGTTCCACGCTGGTAGACCGTATCGTTACCGGATATCCGCGTGATGAAGCGACGCAGTTAGAAACCGAGCTAGGCTATAAAGACGGTTTCCTTGATACTGCAGAACATTTTTATCTGTTTGTGATCCAGGGACCTAAATCACTGGCCACGGAGCTGCGGCTTGATAAATACCCGCTCAACGTGCTTATCGTTGATGATATTAAGCCCTATAAAGAGCGGAAAGTAGCCATCCTTAATGGGGCGCATACGGCACTGGTTCCCGTTGCCTGGCAGGCGGGGCTGGATACGGTCGGAGAGGCAATGAACGATGGCGAAATTTGTGCCTTTGTAGAGAAAGCCATTTATGAAGAAATCATCCCGGTTCTTGATTTGCCGCGCGATGAACTGGAATCTTTTGCCAGTGCGGTCACCGGGCGTTTTCGTAACCCTTACATCAAGCATCAGTTGCTGTCGATCGCCCTTAATGGCATGACCAAATATCGCACGCGTATTCTGCCGCAGTTGCTGGCAGGGCAGGCGCTTTCGGGTAAATTACCGGCCCGCCTGACATTTGCCCTGGCGGCTCTGATTGCGTTTTATCGTGCTGAACGCAACGGTGAAGCCTATCCTGTGCAGGATGACGCGCACTGGCTGACATCTTATCAGCAACTGTGGGCCAAACATCGCGATCAGCAGATCACCACCGGCGAACTGGTTAAAGCAGTGCTTAGTGTAAGCGAGCACTGGGAGCAGGATTTAACTCAGGTTCCCGGTCTGGTCGAGCAGGTGACGACGGATTTAGAAAACATCCTGACTAAAGGCATGCGCGAAGCCGTCAAACCGCTGTGCTAAAAGAGAGACCCGGTATTTTGCCGGGTTTATCATCGCTTTAATTAGTTACAACATACATTATTCCTTTTAATACACAACAAAAATTACCACTCTACCAAATCAACTTATTTCAACAGGAACAAAGCCGGGCTACTCGCCAATAAAATTTCTGCCCACCGATAAAAATAGGTGGCTTTTACGGCGACTTTTCGTTTCACTTAACGCCGACACTATTATTCACCTGCATATTTATAAAATGATTATTAGACCGCAACAACACTGGCTGGCGCTTATCTTTGTCTGGCACGGCTCAGTGCTTTCAAAAGTAATATCCCGGCTGCTGCTTAACTTTCTGCTTTCGATTGCTGTCATCCTGATGCTTCCGTGGTATAGCACGCTTGGTATCAAGCTAACGGTGGCACCGTTTAGCATCCTTGGTGTGGCAATTGCTATCTTTTTGGGTTTTCGTAATAACGCCTGTTATTCCCGGTTTGTTGAAGCACGACAACTATGGGGCCAACTGATGATCGCTGCGCGTTCATTGTTCAGAGAAGTTAAAAACACCTTACCAGACGATCCACGGCTCGGTGAGTTTGTCTGCCTGCAAATCGCATTTGCGCATTCATTACGAATGACGTTACGCCGTTTACCGCAGGAAAAAAAACTAAGTGTATTACTTCCGGCAGAACATCTTCAGCAGGTGCTTAGCGCTCATTCTCCGGCGAACCGTATTCTGTTGCTGATGGGGGAGTGGCTGGCCACACGCCGACGTAGCGGCACGCTTTCAGATATTCTTTTTCACAGCCTGAATAACCGTCTTAATGATATGTCTGCTGTACAGGCGGGCTGCGAACGCATCGCTAATACGCCGATTCCTTTCGCCTACACGTTAATTTTGCACCGTACCGTGTATATCTTTTGTATTTTGCTGCCTTTTGCCCTGGTCGTCGATCTGCACTATATGACGCCATTCATTTCAGTGCTGATTTCGTATACTTTTATTTCTCTCGACGCGCTGGCAGAAGAACTTGAAGATCCCTTTGGTCTTGAAAATAACGATCTTCCACTGGATGCCATATGCAACGCGATGGAAATTGATTTACGGCAAATGAACGACGAAACCGACGTCCCGGAAAAACGCCTCCCGGATAAAAATTATCAGCTCACCTGAGAATAGATGAGGTTACGATGCTTGAGCTAAGACCTAACTGCGAACACTGCGATAAAGATTTGCCGCCAGATTCCGCTGAGGCAGTGATTTGCTCCTTTGAATGTACATTCTGTATTCAGTGTGCAGAACACGATCTTCAGCATCAATGTCCAAACTGCCAGGGTGAGTTAGTGAGAAGACCTGTTCGCCCGGCAGCCAAATTACTGAAATTCCCCGCCTCTACATTGCGGGTTACGCGATCATGAGAGAGCGGCCTTCAGCCAGATTATTTATCATTGATACCGCCAGGCGAGTACTGCTTTTTCGTTTCACTCATACAACGGATGCCCTCAGGGGTCGTTGCTATTGGGCGACTCCTGGCGGGGCAGTGGAAGAGGGGGAAACCTTTCAACAGGCTGCAATAAGGGAACTTTACGAAGAAACCGGGATTATCGCTCATGATCCTGGCAACGTTATCGCACAACGTTCCTTTGCAATGCTATTACCCAGCGGCGAAGAAGTACTGGCCATTGAGAAATTTTTTATCATCAGCATAACGGACCACACGTTAAACTCAGAGCGCTGGACCGAAAATGAAAAACAGGTAATAACCCACTTCAAGTGGTGGGATCGCAAGGCGCTGCGTACCACGACGGAGACCATTTTCCCGCAGGACATTCTGTCCATTTTGCAACAAGGGCTGAAAGAGACATAAAGTCACTAAAGTCAAACCGCTCAAAAAAAGAACTGGATATTTAACCAGTACATTGTATACTATTTCAACTACCCGCATGGGTGTTGTGAGTAACTGAGTGGTGAACCTATGATGATTACGTTTGATAGCCAACGGACCCTTGATCAGTCTGCCATGATGAGTAGCCGCGAGATTGCTACCCTGACTGGCATAACTCATGGCGAAGTGAAACGTATTATTAATGGTCTGGAGACTGCGCAACGCTTTACCCAGCCCGTTACGGTAAGTCTTTATGAGCGTGAAGGCGAAACCTATCAGGAATTTTTCCTCAACAAACGCGATTCACTGCTCGCTGTTGCGCGGTTGTCCCCGGGGTTTACCGCCGCCGCGCTTGACCGCTGGCAGGAACGCGAAAAACGCGACAATCTGCCGGACTTTACTAATCCCGCAACCGCGGCGCGTGCGTGGGCAGAGCAGTATGAACAGCGCCAGATTGCAGAACAGCGTTTGGCCCTTTCAGCACCAAAAGCTGAATTTTTCGATCGCTATGTACAGGTTGAAGACTCGCTGGGTTTCCGTCAACTCTGTAAAATGCTCAGGGCGAAGGAACCCGAATTCCGCCAGTTTTTACTGGAGCGCAATATTATGTATCGTGTGAGCGGCGTGCTGACGCCTCACCACCACCACTTACAGGCGGGCTACTTCACGCTTCGCTCAGGGGTAGGTGAGAATCAGCATACTTTTTCACAGGCACGTTTTACCGCGAAAGGGGTGAAGTGGGTTGCCAGTTTATGGGCAGGCTACCTGGCGACGCAATCCAGAAGTGCAGCAGCATAATTTATTGCGCCGGAATCTCTCTGATGTAATCGATAAATGCCCGCAATGATGCGGGCACAAAACGCCTGCCCGAGTAATATAAAAAAGGACCTGAAAACGACGGCCACCAGTCTTTTAACACTGGTACCAGTTCGCCACTGTCAAACCACGGTTGTAACCACTCTTCAAACAAATAAACCAGACCGCAGCCAGAAACTGCTGCCGCCACGCCCAAATCAACGGCTCCGCCAATACGAACGATAAGTGGTCCACTGGCATCAATACGCAAACAGACTCCCTCTTTTTCAAATTCCCAAACTGCCAGATTTCCGCCAGGGAACCGCCCGCGAATACAGGCGTGCTGCATGAGTTCATGCGGATGCAGTGGATAGCCTTTCTGCCGCAGATACTCAGGGGAGGCCGCCAGTGCGGCCCGTTGTACACGTGCACCAATGGGTACGGCGATCATATCCTGCTCCAGACGCTCATCATAACGAATGCCCGCGTCGCAGCCTGCAGCAAATATATCGACAAAACTCTCCTCGGTCACAATTTCAAGTTGAACGTCAGGGTAGGCCGCAAGAAATCCAGGGATCACCTCTGGAAGCACCAGTCGCGCCGCACTCCCAGGAACATTCAATTTTAGCGTGCCGACAGGCTTATCACGAAACTGGTTTACCGAATCCAGCGCCGCCTCAACTTCACTTAACGCAGGCAGCAGACGAGACAGCAGCGCCTGACCTGCCTCGGTTGGTACTACACTTCGCGTCGTGCGATGTAATAATCTGACGCCGGTTTTTAGTTCAAGCCGCCGTATGGCTTCGCTGTAGCCAGAGGCACTGGCTCCGCTTTCTTTTGCACCACTTCGAAATCCGCCTGTACGGGCAACGGCAATAAATGCTTTTAAATCGTTTAGATCGCTTTTCATAATTGTTCGCTTTTTCGTACACCCTATGCGGATTGTGCCGTATTATCAGCAAAGGAATAAGCGATTATTGTGTTATTTCACTTTGCATAAAGGAGCAACTGTCATGCAGGCTAAACGTGATAATAGTTTCAAACTTGGCGATCGTCAGGTAAACCGCATTGGTTACGGCGCTATGCAACTGGCAGGCCCGGGGGTTTATGGCCCTCCTGAAAATATGGAGGCCGCGCGGGAAGTTTTGCGTGCGGCACTGGCCGCTGGCGTGAACCATATCGATACCAGTGATTTTTATGGTCCGCACGTCACAAACAAGCTTATCCGGGAGACCTTATCGCCTTATCCTGACGATTTAGTCATCGTGACAAAAATTGGTGCGCGTCGGGATGAGAAGGCCAACTGGCTACCGGCTTTTTCTGCACAAGAACTGCGTCAGGCAGTTGAAGATAACCTCACCAACCTGGGACTCCAGCAGCTTGATGTTGTCAATCTGCGACTCATGTTTGGCACCCATCAGCCTGAGGAGGGTTCGCTTGAAGCGCCTTTAAGCATCCTCGCTGAACTTCAACAGCAGGGGCTGGTACGTCATATAGGTCTGAGCAACGTAACGATGACGCAAATTGAGGAAGCGAAGAAAATTTGCAACATCGTGTGCGTACAGAATCATTACAATCTGGTGCATCGTCATGACGATGAGATGATTGATACGCTGGCAGCCGAGGGTATCGCTTACGTACCATTTTTCCCGCTGGGTGGCTTTACGCCCATTCAGTCATCAAAACTTAATGATCTTGCGTCACGCCACAAGGTTACGCCGATGCAACTGGCGCTGGCATTTTTGTTACAACGTTCTGACAATATTTTGCTCATCCCCGGAACAAGCTCCGTCACGCACCTTCGCGAAAACCTGGCGGCAGGAGAATTAACGCTTTCTGAGGAACTTATTGAAGAGCTTAATTCTCTGGATTAGGTTTAATGTTAAGAGCGGGGGATTTGCTCCCGCTCCTGACGTCACGTTGTCGCTGCAATACTATTTATCCCTCTGAAGGTGAGTTTAATTGCTTATTTCTCCAGGTAGGCATTTTCATTACCGATAACGATTTCTCAGGACCACAAACTAATATTCAACGGTAAACAGACCAGGAGTTAATTAATTGCCTGAGGCGTAAGAATATTGGTAATAATAATCACTTTATTAATCCTGATGATAAAGGGAAGGCAGCTTGATGTCAGGACTGGCGCGGCTTATACAGCGATCGCGCTTAATTAAATCAACGTCAGAAGGAAAGGGGGTTATAATTTGGTTATGCAAAAAAAATTTAAAAATGCAGCATAACGTCGCAACTACCCAAGTCTGTTTATGATACCGCTTAAATTCGCGGCATCACCATAATTTGTTTCAAAATGCTAACGTACCATGCAGGTTTTTATTTATGGTCTATGCTTTACAGGGTTACATAAACATCAACCAACAAAAGGTATTTTATGATTAATAAAAGCGAAATTAAAGACCATACTCAGGTAGTAGCGAGCTGCGGTACTCACGTTGGTGTTGTTGATCACCTCGATGACCAGGATCGAATCAAGCTTGCTAAAAGCGATCCGGAAGCGGGCGGTAAGCACCATTTCATCCCGCTGGCCTGGGTGGATAAAGTAGAAGATAACAAGGTTATCCTTAACAAAAATAGCAAAGAAGTCTTTGCTGGCTGGCAAGAAGCTTAAATTTCTACTAAGCCCCTTATGGGGCTTTTCATTTTAAGTCATAAAGAACTTTAAATCAGAAATGCGCCTTTTAATCTGACTATTTTTAATACTGTTGAATGGCTTGTTTATTGATTGTTAATGATCGTGCATGCATATTATGTGTTTGATAAACAACGACCTGTACGCCACCCTGGCATGGTCGTTAATAATTGCCTGCGAAAGAGTCAAAAAACCACTATGAAGCAACAGATTGTGTTGACCGATGATGACTTACTGGCCAGAGGTAATGATCGTTATGTCTTCCAGCATCCGCATGATAGCAGGCTACTGATTAAGACCGTTATTCCCGGGATTGCCAAGTTCAACAGTAAACTGCGTGAAGTTTACCGGGATTTGAAGGAATGCAAGCCGCGTAATGAGACTGATTCTCTTTTTATGCAGAAAATAGAAGGGTTGGTGGAGACCAATAAAGGCCCCGGGCAAGTCATCGTCAAAGAGCAGGACGAGCAGGGCGGCATCGCTAAAACGCTCTACCAGCTGGCCCAGGATAACGAGCTTGATTCGCTTAAGTTGCAAAAATTAAACGTATTCCTGGCCTGGTTCGTCGGCACTGATGTGATTATCAATTCTCTGCATTGTAAAAACATCGTTTATGCGTGGGACAGTGCCCGACATGAATATCGTTTCAAAGTCATTGATGGCTTTGGCGATAAAACATTTTTCCAGTTGAGCAAATTATCAACAGCCATTCGTGATAAAAACAAAATCAAATGCCTCAGGCGTATGCTCAGGGATCTTAATCGCCTTCAATAGTTATATCGTATCTGTCCCGACATGAGAACCATGTCGGGCTTTGCACAGAATGTGGTAGTACAATTTCCCTGCAACCCGCGGTGCGATACACTAAGACATTGTATCTTGCCGAGCCGGAAAACAATGCCGACCATTTTCACGGACCGATTAATCTTACGACCTCAAACTATCGCTGATTTTGCTGCATGGTATCCATTATATGCCGATCCCGTCCTGATGAACGGTTCTGGTTTTACTCCGGAAGAAGGCTGGAATCGACTGTTGCGCAATATAGGCCACTGGACAGTATTCGGTTACAGCATCTTTACCATCCGACAGAAATCAAATGGCGCGTTGCTTGGTGAAACAGGCCTGGCACATTTCCACCGGGGAATTGATGAGGATGCCGACAACTGTGCTGAAGCCTCATGGGTCATATCACAGTCAGCACAACATAAAGGCATCGCAAAAGAAGCCGCGCTGGCGGTACATCAATGGTATGTCAGCACATTTCTTCCATCGAAAACGATTTGCCTTATTGCTAAAGACAACACAGCGTCGCGTAAAGTGGCGGAGCACATCGGCTATCGAATTTCTGCTGAGTGTCTGTATAAAGGAGCCGAATGCCTCAAGCTTGAATGCAGATGGTAATGAGCGCAGGCAAGCAATGCAGTTGAATACAGTAAAATATAGCCTCCTTAACATTTGTCAAGGCTCAATTGAAATGTCCGTTATCCAGCTCAATTAAAATGACCACTTTGATCTCTCATTCTCTTTACTGATAGACTTGGCTTTGTTGAATAAATCAGATTTCGGGTAAGTCTCCCCCGTAGCGGGTTGTGTTTTCAGGCAATACGCACGCTTTC
>NZ_PQGD01000039.1 GCF_002915575.1 Superficieibacter electus | reverse complement strand
TTCCATGATAGTTCTCCGAATGAAAGCCTGTCCTCAGCATAGTACCGGGAAGGAGGGAGTGACCATCTCATTAAATAAAGCACGCTAAGCCCTTACTTACCCAGATGTTTGACTGTTCGTGGCACTTTCACCATGGCAATTGCCCAACCCTTGCAAAATGCCGCACGCCTCTACAGATCGAGAGCCAGAACACTTCTCGCGCAAATCAACCAAGTGCCGTTTTAACTGCAACAGCGCGGACACACGCATTTCCACCTGTTGAATATGGGCCTCCAGCAGCGTGATGACCTCCCCACAGTCCTGCATCGGGTTGTCTCGCAGACCCAGCAATGCGCGAATCTCGCTCAACGTCATGTCGAGCGAACGGCAATGACGGATGAATTGCAAGCGCTCAATGTGCGCCTCACCGTACAACCGAAAGTTGCCACCGCTTCGCGCTGGCTTTGGCAGTAGCCCTTCCTTCTCGTAGTAGCGGATGGTCACGACCTCGCACCCAGAGCGCTTGGCGAGGTCGCCAATTCTGATTTCCATGCATCAATCTCCAATTATCACTTGACTCTATAGTGACTATAGAGATTTTAATGGAGGCTGAATAGAAGATTTTCAGGAGTTACTCATGAGCGAATGCGCTTCAAAGGGGTGTGGCTGCACGACTGAGCCGATCATCCAACCCACGGCACCGGCCCCGCTGGCAACCGGATCGGCTCAAGCGGTGTACCGCATCGAGAACATGGATTGCCCGACCGAAGAGGCGCTGATCCGAAGCAAACTGGCCGGTCTGGCGGGGGTGGCGGGTCTTGAATTCAACCTGATGCAACGTACCTTGACCGTGCGACACGAATTGCCTTCGTTGTCTCCCGTCGAGCAGGCGCTGAAGGCCATCGGCATGCAAGCTGTGCGCATGGATCAGGCGTCGGCCGAGCAGACGACCAAGCTGTCCATTGCCAAGATGGATTGCCCGACCGAAGAGACGTTGATCCGCAACAAGCTCGGCACCGTGGCCGGTGTTGCTGATCTCGATTTCAACCTGATGCAGCGCACGCTGTCGGTACGCCATGCGAACCAGGTTCTGCCAGACGTGCTCGTGGCACTGCAAGCGCTTGGATTCGAGGCGCAGGTCGTGGACACGGCAGAGGTCGCATCTCCATCCGCCGCCCCTGTGACCACGCCGACCAACTGGTGGCCGCTGGGCATCTCCTTGGTCACTGCATCGGCGGCCGAGGCGGTCTACTGGCTCCACAACGGCAATCACTGGTCGGTTGTCGTTCTGGCGCTTGTCGCGGTCTTCACGGGTGGCCTCTCCACCTACAAGAAGGGGTGGATCGCGCTCAAGAACCGTAATCTCAACATGAACGCCCTCATGTCGATTGCGGTCACGGGTGCCATGTTGATCGGCCACTGGCCCGAAGCGGCAATGGTGATGGTACTGTTCGCGCTGGCCGAGGTAATCGAAGCCAAATCGCTGGATCGCGCTCGTAACGCTATCCGTGGCCTGCTCGACCTGACCCCGGAACAGGCCACGGTACAGCAGGCTGACGGCACATGGCGCGAGGTGGGCGCCAAGCAAATCACCATCGGCGCCCGCGTCCGGGTCAAACCAGGTGAGCGCATCGCCCTTGATGGTGAGGTGCTGGAAGGCCGCTCTGCCGTCAACCAAGCCCCGATCACGGGTGAAAGCCTCCCGGTCGAAAAATCCCCCGGTGATTCGGTGTTCGCTGGCACGATCAACGAATCCGGCTCGTTCGAGTACCGCGTCACCGCCTTGGCCAACAACTCCACTTTGGCCCGGATCATTCACGCGGTAGAGGCTGCGCAAGGTAGTAGTGCGCCGACTCAGCGTTTTGTCGATCAGTTCGCCCGCTGGTACACCCCCGTTGTATTCGGCGTTGCCATCGCCGTCGCGTTGTTGCCGCCGCTGTTCATGGGTGCGGCATGGCTCGACTGGATCTACCGTGCATTGGTTCTGCTGGTGGTCGCCTGCCCGTGCGCACTGGTGATCTCTACACCGGTCAGCATCGTCAGCGGCCTGGCCGCCGCCGCCCGCCACGGCATTCTCATCAAAGGTGGCGTCTATCTGGAAGAAGGCCGCAAGCTGCGCTGGCTGGCTCTGGACAAGACCGGCACGATCACGCACGGCAAGCCCGCACAGACCGACTTTGTCACATGGGGCAATGCACTCGCCTCGGACAGCCGCAGCATCGCTGCCAGTCTGGCGGCCCGCTCGGACCATCCTGTATCCAAGGCGGTGGCACAGGCCGCGCAGACGGACGGGGTTGCCTTGCTCGACGTGGCCGAATTCAACGCGCTGCCCGGTCGGGGTGTGCAAGGCCAAATCAACGGTGCGACCTACCATCTGGGCAACCACCGGATGCTCGAAGAGCTGGGGCAGTGCACACCAGAGCTGGAGCAGCGCATCGCTGCGCTGGAAACCGCTGGCAAGACCGTCGTGATGCTGGTGGGCGCAAAAGGGGTACATGGCTTATTCGCCGTTGCGGACACCATCAAGGACAGCAGCAAGAGAGCCATCGCCGAGCTGCATGCTCTGGGCATCAACACCGTGATGTTGACCGGCGATAACCCCCACACGGCACAGGCCATCGCCGCACAAGCCGGCATTGACCGCGCGCAAGGCAACCAACTGCCCGACGACAAACTGCGCGAAGTGGAGCAATTGTCCAGAAACGGCAAGGTTGGCATGGTCGGTGATGGCATCAACGACGCACCGGCCTTGGCGCGTGCGGACATTGGCTTTGCAATGGGAGCGGCGGGCACAGATACCGCTATTGAAACCGCCGACGTGGCCCTGATGGACGATGACCTGCGCAAGATTCCGACCTTCGTGCGCCTGTCGCGTGCGACAGCACAGGTGCTGATGCAAAACATTGTGCTGGCCCTTGGCATCAAGGCGGTATTTTTGGTGCTCACCTTCACGGGTCACGCGACCATGTGGATGGCTGTGTTCGCCGATATGGGTGCCAGCTTGCTTGTTGTCGGCAACGGCTTGAGGTTGTTGCGCCGATGAGCTGGAAACTCTTTCTCTATGACTGGGGTGGCCTGAACATCGCGTTGTTTCAAGCCATCAACACAGGCACGCCCGCCACGCTGAAACCACTGGCATGGTTCTTTGGCCTCGTGGGAAGTTACTGGACAGCGCCGCTGATGCTGTTGGGTCTGTGGTGGTGGTCGAAATCGGCTACAAACCCGGCGCGTGGTACGGCCGTTCGGCATCGCCTTATTGGTTTTAGCGCGGCCTTCTTGCTGGCGTTATTGGTCGCCACCGCCTTGAAGCTATGGTTCGACTTTCCACGCCCGCCTGCCGTCCTTGGCGACCTGGCGCGCGTCATCGGGGACAAAGAGCTTCACTACAGCCTGCCCAGCGGGCATGCCACCTATGCCGCGATGGTGGTCGGTGCGCTCTGGCCTTTGATGGGCCGCCGTGGTCGTCTCAGTTTAATGCTGTACGCCACATTGGTCGGCTGGTCGCGCATCGCGGCCGGAATGCACTTTCCGGCCGATGTGTTGGCGGGGTGGACGCTGGGATGGAGCTGCACGGCACTCGCCGGGTGGTTGCTGCCGTTGGCCGCCCCTGTGTGGCAATCGGCCCGCCGCACATCGGCTTGGGTCTGGTTCACCGTGGCCGCCAGTGCTGTCATGACCGATCAGCTCACGAAGTTCGCCATCATCCGCACGTTTGCCTACGGTGAGCAAGTCGAAATCACCCCGTTTTTCAACCTCGTTCATGTCCTGAATCCGGGTGCGGCATTCAGCTTTTTGGCGAACGCTGGTGGCTGGCAACGTTACTTTTTCATCACGCTGGGTCTGGCTGTTTCTGCTTGGCTGGGGCGCATGCTGTGCCAGCAACGGCCACGTCTCGAAGCGATGGGCTACAGCCTGATCCTCGGCGGTGCGCTGGGCAATGTCGCGGATCGTGTGCTGCGTGGACAGGTTGTTGATTTCCTTGACTTCCATTGGCGACTTGCGCACTGGCCCGCCTTCAACCTCGCTGATGTGGCGATAACTATCGGAGCGCTCTGCCTGTTCTTGACGGTTGTACCGAAAAGCAGTAAAGGCACAGAGGCCGAGGTGTCCGGTTAAGCTATGCCTCAATCTGACGGCTGCGAACCGCCAGGGACAGGCGCAATGTCAGATTCTGTCGCGGCCTTGGCGCGTGCCTGGAAGCGTTCATAGCAATCCAGCCCGCAGAAATGTTCGACGTATTCCGCGCCTTCCGGGGTGAAGGCGGCATCGAGCGGAATTTCTTTGCAGCATACGCAGCAGGTGGTGCAACTGGCAGTGTTCGGGGCGTTTGCGTTCATGGTGGTACTCCTCCAGATTGGTAGCGAAGCTCAAAGCTGCCCACTCTCGGCTGGCTGGGAAGCGGTCATGATCTTCCCTTGAAGGCCCGCAGCAGCCGCGTCACAGACAGGACAAACAAGCCGGTCAGCGTGAGGGCTGCAATACCCCAGTGCTCCCCGATGAACGCGCCGGCCGTCGTGCCGGCTAGCACAATGGCGAGAATCGGCAAATGGCAGGGACAGGTGAGCACGGCCAGCGCGCCCCACAAGTAGCCGGTGATCGGTTTGTGCGTCTCAGACGGCAAGTGCTCTGGGCTGTTCATGGCAGACTCTCCGCGTGCTGTGCCGGTTCGGTTGGCATGGCGGCCAGTTGCATTTCGAGGCTGGCCAGGGCCTCGCGCCGACGCTCGACGAGTTGCCGCAACACGGCAAGCTGCGCAGACGCACCGTCACCGTCCGCAGCATCCAGCGCCCGGCACAGCCGCGCCAGTGCGTCCAGGCCGATACCCGCTTCGAAGGCAGCCCGTACAAAGCGCAGCCGTTGCAACGCGGTGTCATCGAACAAGCCGTAGCCGCCCGTGGTGTACGCGACCGGCCGTAGCAATCCGCGCAGCAGGTAGTCGCGCACGATATGCACGCTCACCCCGGCATCAAGGGCCAGCCGGGACACTGTGTAGGCGCTCATTGAACACCTCCTTTTCCTCATCCGGCGCAGCACGAAAGCTGCTTCACGTCCTTGCTGAAGGTCTGCGCCGCGAGCTTCAGCCCTTCGACCATGGTCAGGTAGGGGAACAATTGGTCGGCCAGTTCCTGCACGGTCATACGGTTGCGAATGGCGAGCACCGCCGTCTGGATCAGTTCACCCGCTTCCGGGGCCACCGCTTGCACGCCGATGAGCCGTCCGCTACCTTCCTCGATGACCAGCTTGATGAAGCCGCGTGTGTCGAAGTTGGCAAGCGCACGCGGCACGTTATCCAGTGTTAGCAGGCGACTGTCGGTCTCGATCCCGTCGTGATGTGCTTCCGCCTCGCTGTAGCCCACGGTGGCGACCTGCGGGTCGGTGAACACCACGGCCGGCATTGCGGTCAGGTCCAGGGCCGCATCGCCGCCAGTCATGTTGATCGCCGCACGAGTGCCGGCCGCTGCCGCCACATAGACGAACTGCGGCTGGTCGGTGCAGTCGCCGGCCGCGTAGATGTTCGGGCTACTGGTGCGCATGCCCTTGTCGATGACGATGGCCCCCTGCGCATTGACGGCTACCCCCGCCGCTTCCAATGCCAGGCTGCGCGTGTTCGGTGTCCGGCCGGTGGCGACCAGCAGCTTGTCGGCGCGCAATTCACCGTGCGTGGTGGTCAGCACGAATTCACCGTCCATATGGGCGACCTGGCTGGCTTGCGTGTGCTCCAGCACCTCGATGCCCTCGGCACGGAAAGCGGCTGTCACCGCCTCGCCGATGGCCGGGTCTTCACGGAAGAACAAGGTATTGCGCGCCAGGGCCGTGACCTTGCTGCCCAGCCGGGCAAAGGCTTGCGCCAGCTCCAGCGCCACCACCGACGAGCCGATTACGGCAAGGCGTTCGGGAATGGTGTCGCTCGCCAGGGCCTCGGTGGAAGTCCAGTAGGGTGACTCTTTCAAGCCCGGAATCGGCGGGACCGCCGGGCTGGCACCCGTGGCGACCAGGCAGCGGTCGAACATCACGACGCGCTCGCCACCCTCGTTCAAACTAACGATAAGGCTCTGGTCGTCCTTGAAACGCGCTTCACCGTGCAGAACGGTGATGGCTGAATTGCCGTCCAGGATGCCTTCGTACTTGGCATGACGGAGTTCTTCGACACGGGCCTGCTGCTGGGCCAGCAGCCGCTCGCGCAAGATCGTCGGCGGTGTGGGTGGCATGCCGCCGTCGAATGGGCTTTCCCGGCGCAGATGGGCGATGTGGGCGGCGCGGATCATGATCTTGGACGGCACACAACCGACGTTGACGCAGGTGCCGCCGATGGTGCCGCGCTCAATCAGCGTGACCTGCGCGCCTTGCTCGACGGCCTTCAGTGCTGCCGCCATCGCGGCTCCACCGCTACCAATGACGACGACCTGCAACGGGCGTTCGTTGCCACTGGGCTTATCAGCGGCCCCTATCCAGCCGCGCATCTTGTCGAGCAGGCCGGCGCGGTTGTCCGTCGGTGGCGCATCGGCAAGCGTTGCCTCGTAGCCCAGTCCGGCCACGGCGGTAGTCAGCGCATCCGATGACGTGCCCGCCTCAATGGCGAGTTGCGCTGTGCCCTTCGGATAGGACACCAGCGCCGATTGCACGCCGGGCACTTTCTCCAAGGCTTCCTTGACGTGAGCCGCGCACGAGTCGCAGGTCATCCCGGTGATTTTCAGGGTGGTCATGTATTTTTCCTTTTCTGTGGTGGCTACGGCTGTTGCCGTCAGCCACGTTGTTCTGGCAATTCACAGCTGTCCGGCCCGCAGCGGCGATGTGCTGGCGAGATGAAATCCCAGACCGACACCCCAACCATCAAGGCCAGGCCGACATAGAGCAGTCCACCGCTCTGCCAGCCGTAAGCCCGCATTAAAAACACCGCTGCCAGCACCAAGATCGGGCCTATCGTGCCGAGCGCCGTGCGTCGCCACTGTCGATGATTGAGCCAAGCGATAGCATTGGCGAGTAACGCGATGCCGGCGAACATCGGCAGCAGGATGCCAATGAATAGCCCCTCGTACTGGCTCAAGAAGCCCAGTCCGATGGCCGCGCCAAAGCTGGCGATGGCAGGAAAACAGGCGGCGCAGCCCATCGCGGAAACGACGCTGCCGAGCGCGCCGGTTTTGCCAGCGATGCGCGTGATGAGTCCCATGTGTCGCTCCCGAGTTCGGTTAACGGATCAGCGTTTGAGGCTGGACGGATAGCCCGCGTCCTCGGTCGCCTTGGTCAACTTCTGGACGTTGGTCTTGGCATCGTCGAAGGTGACGACGGCCTGGCGCTTGTCGAAACTTACGTCGGTCTTGCTCACGCCCTCAACCTTGGAAAGCGCGTGCTTGACAGTGATCGGGCAAGAGGCGCAGGTCATGCCAGGCACGGACAGCGTGACGGTCTGGGTGGCGGCCCACACGGGGGCAACAACGGCAGCGAGGGCGAGGGCGGCAAACAGTTTTTTCATGATGAACTCCTGTGATTAATAGAAAAATGGCATGACGTAGGGAAATCCGAGCGAGACCAGGACCAGCGCGGCCACGATCCAGAAAATGAGCTTGTAAGTAGCTCGCACTTGGGGAATCGCGCAGACCTCACCCGGTTTGCAGGCTTGCGCCGGGCGGTAGATGCGCCGCCAGGCGAAAAACAGCGCGACCAGCGCTGCGCCGATGAAGATCGGGCGATAGGGTTCCAGCACCGTCAGGTTGCCGATCCATGCCCCGCTGAACCCCAAGGCGATCAAAACCAGCGGCCCCAGGCAGCAGGCCGACGCAAGAATGGCGGCCAGCCCACCGGCGAAGAGCGCGCCGCGCCCGTTTTGTGGTTCAGACTTTTGTGGTTCAGACATACGCTTGTCCTTTCAAATTTGGTTTGGATAGCTTAAGCTTACTTCCGTAGTTATGTACGGAGTCAAGCGATATGCAAATTAATTTTGAGAATCTGACCATTGGCGTTTTTGCCAAGGCGGCCGGGGTCAATGTGGAGACCATCCGGTTCTACCAGCGCAAGGGCCTGCTGCCGGAGCCAGACAAGCCCTATGGCAGCATTCGCCGCTATGGCGAGGCGGATGTAACACGAGTGCGGTTCGTGAAATCGGCCCAGCGGCTGGGCTTTAGCCTGGACGAAATCGCCGAGCTACTGCGGCTGGAGGATGGCACCCATTGCGAGGAAGCCAGCGGCCTGGCCGAGCACAAGCTCAAGGATGTGCGCGAGAAGATGGCCGACTTGGCACGCATGGAGGCCGTGCTGTCTGAACTGGTGTGCGCCTGCCATGCGCGGAAAGGGAACGTTTCCTGCCCGCTGATTGCGTCACTGCAAGACGGAACGAAGCTCGCTGCATCGGCGCGGGGGAGTCACGGGGTGACTACGCCTTAGCGTGCTTTATTTTCCGAATTCTGAGACGACCCCTAGATATCCAGGGTGAGCACTGCGAGCGCGTAGTGACGCAACGTAGTGGCGTGGCACAGGGTAAATTTAAAGCTCTGCTCATCGAGAATTTCGCGGGCCGTTGTGCGGTAACCGGTTGGGTTAATGGCGGTGTCCTGGATGCGGCACACATTGAACATGGAACCCGGTACAATCCGTCTAATGGCATCCTGATGACTCCAACAATGCATGCTCTGTTTGATGCCGATCTTATGGGCATAGATCCGGCCACCCTGACCGTTCATTTTAAGCCAGGCATTGAGCTGGGCGAGCTGTTTGAAGGCCGTAAAATCACACCGCTGGTGTACGATCTGGACTTAGAGCGGCTGGCCGTACGCTGGGCAGGATACCAGGGCCTGGCTCATGAACAATGATGGGTTACAGCCGGGATGTGTGAAAACCCGTCAGTGAAACCTGCATGCGCCATACCTTTAAATTTAAACTCAAGAGCCAGGCTCAAGATAAAACCGAAATGAAAAGGTAAAATCCGGTGCACCAGATCTCTTAGGTTTAATACCTGAGCCGGTATACTGGCAGGCGCAGGCATGTGGGTATTATCCAGTCCATACATCTCCACACAGTGTTAACCGCAACATTTAAAGTTCAATAAGGACGGTTTCAATTTTATGTATAAAACAGCATTAGTGATGATTATCGGGATCCTCGGATGCAGTAAAGCATTTGCAGCCACTGAATTACAGCTCCAGCAAAAACGCGTTATGCAGTTCTGTGCCAACGCCAGTCTTCCATTGTTAGTTGCGGGTACAACGTACGCGAATACGTCTGACAACGGGCGACCAGAAAAAGAAAGATTGGCAATCCTGAAAAATTCAGTTGCAAGCTCGACAGCTTATAAAATGGCATCTCCCGGAGTTCAGATTGCCATGATGAGCGTGGTGGAAGATATTGCCGATCCGAAAGAATTAGCTCTACATCAAAAAGAAGTTAGACGTCTTGGGGCTAGTTATCTTTCCGACAGCGGTGTTTCATGGGCTTCAAAAACTGTTTCACCATTTACAGCCTGGTGTAACTTTAACCGTTTAGAAAGTTAAGGCTGGCAAGGCGGTTCCTGTTCAGGAAAGTTACTTTCCGTGCGGGGACCGTAAGATACAGATAAAGCTTAAGGCCTTTGAATTTCTGGAAAGCATTTGAAAATTTCATTGCGCTTGTCTGATATGAAACAGCCCCTGCATTTCTGCAAAGGCTGAAAGAGTGTGTACGGACTTTGGAAGGAGTGATGATATACGCCTGAGCCATCCCATCACCGCAGACAGGGTAATTAACCCTGACTAAAGCTTTCACCTATTCCGTCGCTCGCAAGCGGCTTTCGCACACTAACGAAGGTATGGCCTTTCGTCGGTGTTAAATTTTTCAAACTTTGCTTACTTTGTCAAGGAAGGTGACCGCAGTAGTAGGCACAACTACTTTAATCTGTATGAATAATAAGGTAGAACCGGCCAGTGAATGAATGCTTTCCCTGAAATCAGGCGGACAACCTTCAGGAATATTGATAGCAAGACTGAATCTCTCGCTGCGGCGATAAACATTTCGCCATAACCCTGAACGAGAGTGGTTCATCCATCATATACAGGAGCGTTACATGCGCAAATTTAAGTACATAATCTGTCACCAGTGCGAAGGCCACGGGACCATGGAAAACCCGGCCTTTGAAAATGGATTCACCCAATCAGAAATGGCTGAGTGGGAGCCAGAAATGCGTGAAAAGTATTTTGCCGGAGCATTTGATGTTCGCTGTGACGTTTGTGCCGGTGACGGTAAGCTCAGCGTACCAAACGTAGCGGCTATGTCTTTTTCAGAACGACGGGTTCTGGCAGCACGGCGGCGTGATGAGCGTCTTCAGGCTGCTGATGAACGGCTGTCCCGCCAGGAACGAGCAATGGGGTACTGAGGTGTTACAGCAAAGATGAAAATGACGAAGCCAAAACCGGTAAGCCGGATGAAAAGACCGTTTATTAGTGAGCTTGCAGAGCTGGGTTTATCGGGTGAAATTCTTTCAATTCGAACTGACGGCATGCAGGGGACGCTCATACCCGATCTTACCGCAGGGGTGAGTGAAGCAGGCCGTGTGAAAACCGGCAACTGGGTAATCTCTGACAAGAGAACCTTCGACCATGTCGTTCTGTGTGTTGAAAGACAAGATGAGAACCATGATGTGTATGTAGGTAAATTCATCCAGTTACATGTAGCCGCTAATAAGAGCCTTAAGATCGTCGAAATGGGCGATGTGAAACTGGTGGCCATAACCAGCTCGATTCCTACCACTTTTAATGGTGGGATAAAGAGATACAAAGGGGTTACGTATGTGTCACTTTCCCAAACAGCTCAAACCACTATCGACTTCCCGAAGCGTATCTACAAAGAGGGCCAGGAATGTACTTCTGTCACCAGTCCTGACCAAGGTCCTTTCGCCCGGGATGTTAGGTTGAATTGCTACGGGCGATGTGTTGTCACCGGCGTAAGGTCCCCCTGGCGTACTGAGGCCGCGCACTTAACGCCACGTCATGAAGAAGGCATTCCCGACGTAACGAACGGAATTTTACTTCGCCGTGATATCCATACACTGTTCGACAATGACCATTGCGCCATAAACCCTGACACTATGAAAATTTACTTCAGCCGGGAGGCCCGGGAGTTGGATGATGATCTCCTGAAATGGCATGGGAATGAGATAGAGACGACACGCATGCAGGTTCCGGTTAACATCGAAAACCTTCGGATACGATGGCAAAAATTTAAGGCTAAGGATCGTCAGCGTAAATAAAGCCATAAGCTGAACCACGGCGAGGATTAGTCTTGTTCACTAAATGACAGCGAGAGATTAAATGCAAACCCAAAAAGATATTACAGTTGGCCAGATCTGGGAAGAAGTGGATCCAAGACTGATCCGGAAAGTGCGAGTTGTTGAGGTGGCCTCGTTAGAAGGGCCCAAAGGCATCCTAATCGAAAACGTGGAGTCTGGTCGTAAGAACTGGGCGTCGTCATCCCGCTTTAATGGAAAGCGTGGAGGGTATCGTCTTATTTCCTGAAGGTTTTGCCAATATGGGAAACTGAAGAGGTTGAAACCATCCCGGTGAGGGAGCATATCTGGTAAAGAAGAGTCTTTAAAAAGGTTTTACGCGACCTGGGATAATAAACGGGAAAACGATACCCAAAAAAAGAATACAGCGATGATAACGATAAGGAATGGTAAGGGCTTCAATATTTTGAGAAATGACCTGGCTTCCTTTGCATCTGCATTTCTAATCAAACTGTCCACATAGGGATCACAGCTCTTAGGTTCTGAATTTTTCATATGTTCTGTACCTGAAATTGATTCCGTATGAGAAAAGGCCACCGAAGTGGCCTCTATCAAAACTGGTGGCAAAAGTTAGATCAGGAAATCATCAAGACTTTTACCGGCTGCAATTTGTTCTGCCAGAGCTTTGGGGGTACGGCCCTGTCCAGTCCACGTTTTTGTTTCGCCATTTTCATCAGTAAATGAGTATTTGGCCGGGCGTGGTTCACGGCTTTTCTTGGTAGCCGTAGATTTGGCCTGGAATGAGCCAAGCAGCTCTTCCGGGTTGATACCATCTTCTTCCATTAACTTACGCAGGGCGTCAAGTTTCTCCTGACGAGCTTGCAGTTCGGCAGCTTTGGATGATTCTTCCTGACGACGCTCATCAACAATGACATTAAGCTTTTCGAGGATTTCCTCAAGTACTTCTAAAGGCAGCTCGCGGCCCTGGGCGCGAAGAGTACGAATATTGTTTAACGATTTGAGTGCTTCAGACATACGACCTCACTTTCTAATTCTTTGATAAGGATTTACTTAATCATAATACACTCTATAAGGAAAAAGATGCCAGCTTTATGTCTTCAGGTACAAAGATATCTTGCTAAGAATACTCCTTATCTTCCTTGTGCAGACTGTTTCGTGCTTTCGATGTTGTTCATGAGTCTTAAAATCTGCTCACTGTTTAGGGTACTCATGCTGTAAATCATCAAGAAGGAAGCGCAGAACAACATAAGCAATCGGAAAAGGAAACCATGCCAGTGACAGGCCATATATGGCGGAGATAAACATAGGGTAATTTAACTCACTTACAAAATTCGCTTCATTGTATTGTTGAATCGAAATGGCAGAAGCAAAAATTATAATTAAAGTAAGAAAAATCCACTCTAGCCATCTCTTTTTATAACAAGCATAAGCGAAAGCTGTAGGGTAAAAAATAAAGCAAAAAATTCCAGCTGCAATTACGTTCATAAAAGTAACTTTCCTGATAGCGCAGTTATTTTTCGAATGCAGCATCATGAACAACTGCCATAACATTGATGATTGGCTTTCTTTTTCTGAAGAACCTTCCGCGCGGCAAAGTTTCTCCCGCTTTGAGACGATAAAGCCAGAAAACATAAGCCGGAGGAACATTGCTGTCAAAAATATCTGAACAAGTTTGAACTGTGATGCCTACTGTATTGTCTTTCCTCATCTCTTTAAAAGTGCCTTGCAATGCAGCGGATAACGTCATTTTTAAGAAACCTTTTTCTGTTTGAACGGATAGACTTGACTTAGCTGGCTTGACTGTAATGTTTGCCACTAAAGATCCCTCGTTCTGAGGATGCAGGCACTACAAAGTTACCGTCAGGTCTAATCATACGAGTTTGGATGAAATTTTTGCCGGATTTGGTTTTTCAACCTGGTGCTCGATCTTCCATTCTTCTTTGACGGGACCGGATGACAAATGAACTAGAACCGGTACTTTTTTACGTGTTCTATCCAGAACAATACAATTTGATTTATCCGTATCAACGCTTCCCTGAAGAGTATTCAAAGAGCAATTATCATATCCCTCAACCGGAACTGCATTACCTTGGATATCAATTTTGAATCCTCCAGCTATTACAATTTCGGGTGCATTATCATTTAAAGTCTCGTCATAGGCAGCATCAACTACATCGCAAGCAGTAAGAGTAAGTGACGATGCCACAGCAAGACACAATAAAGAAAATCTGTTTTTGAGCATATTTGAGACCTTTTATAAAAATAAAATAACAGGAGAATTGTATCATTAACAGTCTAGTTCTAACGACTACCACTTTTAAGTATGTATTGAGCCAGTTTTATATTCAGGCACACCATATTGCACTCTAGCTCTTTCATCATCCTAGAAGAACTCTTAATTAAGTATTCTTCAAGTGGGCCAGCATATGCCCCTGATGTCACGATCGTTAGTTGCGTAAGAGGATGAGTCAAACTCTCAATGCCCTTCAGGATGTCATTCTGGACAGCAGCAATATAAACAGGCGAAGCCGCAATCAAATATTCATCATTCGGACTGGACTGCATTAACTGGCTTATAGTTGCGCAACGGTTATGCTTTCCTAGTGATTTTGTGATGGCTTTCCACCAGAGATCATGCCTGAATGGTACTTGATGAAATGTCGCCTCGTAAGAGGGCACCCGATCTCGACTATTTAAAAACCCCATCCCGGCAGAGATTATCCACAACTCCAGATTTCTGGTTGAGTTTAAAATTTCCTTTGCCGTAGACCAGTGATTACCTGAATACAAGGACAATGCCGGTACCGCCTGATTACTTCTGGCGTCGTCTACAATGTTACTCCAGGCATATGCTGCGTCGTCCGGGGTTTGTTTTGGATCTATGTCCAATGTCGGCCAGACGTGGCCCTGATGATTCTTGCCCTTTGTACAGGAAGTGATTAAGTGTACTGAGCGTTCAGAGAACATTATCTTCCTTACATACCCATAGAACAGCTTTCTAAGAACGGTGGGCTCGCCTGAAAATTACAAATCAGCCCCTTTCACGGCATCATTTTGATTCTTCGCGTCTGCCCCCAGTAAGATGACCGGTTTTCTGCATGACAGTGTTATTCCTAACAAACGCAACACAAAACCACGCCAGCCAGAGCAAATTTTTTCATTTGCTGCGTAAAGCCTATTGTTTTCTCTTTTAAGCTTCGCCCACTCGTTACAGAGGGTAACATCATCAAGCGCTGTTATATGCTTCGCCTCACCTTCGACGATAACGGTATGGATACCGTATGCTGTAAATCTCATACTATTTTCCAGAACCCAGTTGCGGTATTCGTTGAGTCCACCTTCGGAACCGGTAGCTCTGCGCCACATTTCAATTTGCTTGTGTGATGGGTCAAGTGTACTTGTCATTGAAGCCTCGTCTCAGCGATAACGCTTGAAATAGCCCGCTTTGGTCAAAATGAAATTAGCCATCTGACTGGCGATTTGATTGTATCTTACTCATAGTGCCCAACCTATAGGTTAAAAAGGGGCATTTTCGCTTTATAGCGTGTTCAACATCATCAATCATCCCAAGAAAGGCTGGCTTATTAGGGGTCTGACGCTCAGTGGAACGAAAACTCACGTTAAGGGATTTTGGTCATGAGATTATCAAAAAGGATCTTCACCTAGATCCTTTTAAATTAAAAATGAAGTTTTAAATCAATCTAAAGTATATATGAGTAAACTTGGTCTGACAGTTACCAATGCTTAATCAGTGAGGCACCTATCTCAGCGATCTGTCTATTTCGTTCATCCATAGTTGCCTGACTCCCCGTCGTGTAGATAACTACGATACGGGAGGGCTTACCATCTGGCCCCAGTGCTGCAATGATACCGCGAGACCCACGCTCACCGGCTCCAGATTTATCAGCAATAAACCAGCCAGCCGGAAGGGCCGAGCGCAGAAGTGGTCCTGCAACTTTATCCGCCTCCATCCAGTCTATTAATTGTTGCCGGGAAGCTAGAGTAAGTAGTTCGCCAGTTAATAGTTTGCGCAACGTTGTTGCCATTGCTGCAGGCATCGTGGTGTCACGCTCGTCGTTTGGTATGGCTTCATTCAGCTCCGGTTCCCAACGATCAAGGCGAGTTACATGATCCCCCATGTTGTGCAAAAAAGCGGTTAGCTCCTTCGGTCCTCCGATCGTTGTCAGAAGTAAGTTGGCAGCAGTGTTATCACTCATGGTTATGGCAGCACTGCATAATTCTCTTACTGTCATGCCATCCGTAAGATGCTTTTCTGTGACTGGTGAGTACTCAACCAAGTCATTCTGAGAATAGTGTATGCGGCGACCGAGTTGCTCTTGCCCGGCGTCAACACGGGATAATACCGCACCACATAGCAGAACTTTAAAAGTGCTCATCATTGGAAAACGTTCTTCGGGGCGAAAACTCTCAAGGATCTTACCGCTGTTGAGATCCAGTTCGATGTAACCCACTCGTGCACCCAACTGATCTTCAGCATCTTTTACTTTCACCAGCGTTTCTGGGTGAGCAAAAACAGGAAGGCAAAATGCCGCAAAAAAGGGAATAAGGGCGACACGAAAATGTTGAATACTCATACTCTTCCTTTTTCAATATTATTGAAGCATTTACCAGGGTTATTGTCTCATGAGCGGATACATATTTGAATGTATTTAGAAAAATAAACAAATAGGGGTTCCGCGCACATTTCCCCGAAAAGTGCCACCTGACGTCTAAGAAACCATTATTATCATGACATTAACCTATAAAAATAGGCGTATCACGAGGCCCTTTCGTCTTCAAGAATTTTATAAACCGTGGAGCGGGCAATACTGAGCTGATGAGCAATTTCCGTTGCACCAGTGCCCTTCTGATGAAGCGTCAGCACGACGTTCCTGTCCACGGTACGCCTGCGGCCAAATTTGATTCCTTTCAGCTTTGCTTCCTGTCGGCCCTCATTCGTGCGTTCTAGGATCCTCCGGCGTTCAGCCTGTGCCACAGCCGACAGGATGGTGACCACCATTTGCCCCATATCACCGTCGGTACTGATCCCGTCATCAATGAACCGGACTGCCACGCCCTGAGCGTCAAATTCCTTTATCAGTTGGATCATATCGGCAGTGTCGCGGCCAAGACGGTCGAGCTTCTTAACCAGAATGACATCACCTTCCTCCACCTTCATCCTCAGCAAATCCAGCCCTTCCCGGTCTGTTGAACTGCCGGATGCCTTATCGGTAAATATACGGTTTGCTTTCACACCTGCGTCTTTGAGTGCTCTGACCTGAAGATCAAGAGACTGCTGACTGGTTGAGACCCGAGCGTAACCAAAAAGTCGCATAAAAATGTACCTTAAATCGAATATCGGACAACTCATGTCTATTATTACAAATTTACGATTTAATAGACATATTAATGTAACAGTTTTACGATGTCCGATAATTTATAACATTTCGTACGGTTGGAAAAATGTTACTAAATGCCCGTCAGGCAGGGAGGCCGATATGCCCGTTGACTTTCTGACCACTGAGCAGACTGAAAGCTATGGCAGATTCACCGGTGAACCGGATGAGCTTCAGCTGGCACGATATTTTCACCTTGATGAAGCAGACAAGGAATTTATCGGAAAAAGCAGAGGTGATCACAACCGTCTGGGCATTGCCCTGCAAATTGGATGTGTCCGTTTTCTGGGCACCTTCCTCACCGATATGAATCATATTCCTTCCGGCGTCCGGCATTTTACCGCCAGACAGCTCGGGATTCGTGATATCACCGTTCTTGCAGAATACGGTCAGAGGGAAAATACCCGCCGTGAGCATGCAGCGCTGATACGTCAGCACTATCAGTATCGTGAATTTGCCTGGCCCTGGACATTTCGCCTTACCCGTCTTTTATATACCCGGAGCTGGATAAGCAATGAACGTCCTGGCCTGCTTTTCGATCTGGCGACAGGGTGGCTTATGCAACATCGTATTATTCTCCCCGGAGCCACTACGCTGACCCGGTTGATTTCAGAGGTAAGGGAAAAGGCGACGTTGCGCCTGTGGAACAAACTGGCACTGATACCGTCAGCCGAACAGCGTTCACAGCTGGAGATGCTGCTGGGGCCAACTGATTGCAGCCGCCTGTCTTTACTGGAATCACTGAAAAAGGGCCCTGTGACCATCAGTGGTCCGGCGTTTAATGAAGCAATTGAACGCTGGAAAACTCTGAACGATTTTGGCCTGCATGCTGAAAACCTGAGTACACTCCCGGCTGTGCGCCTGAAAAATCTCGCACGTTATGCTGGTATGACTTCGGTGTTCAATATTGCCAGGATGTCACCGCAGAAAAGGATGGCGGTTCTGGTTGCCTTTGTCCTTGCATGGGAAACGCTGGCGCTGGATGATGCATTGGACGTTCTGGACGCCATGCTGGCCGTTATCATCCGTGACGCCAGAAAGATTGGGCAGAAAAAACGGCTCCGCTCGCTGAAGGATCTGGATAAATCTGCATTGGCGCTCGCCAGCGCATGTTCGTACCTGCTGAAAGAAGAAACACCGGACGAATCGATTCGTGCTGAGGTGTTCAGCTACATCCCAAGGCAAAAGCTGGCTGAAATCATCACGCTTGTCCGTGAAATTGCCCGGCCCTCAGACGATAATTTTCATGAAGAAATGGTGGAGCAGTACGGGCGCGTTCGTCGTTTCCTGCCCCATCTGCTGAATACCGTTAAATTTTCATCCGCACCTGCCGGGGTTACCACTCTGAATGCCTGTGACTACCTCAGCCGGGAGTTCAGCTCACGGCGGCAGTTTTTTGACGACGCACCAACGGAAATTATCAGTCGGTCATGGAAACGGCTGGTGATTAACAAGGAAAAACATATCACCCGCAGGGGATACACGCTCTGCTTTCTCAGTAAACTGCAGGATAGTCTGAGGCGGAGGGATGTCTACGTTACCGGCAGTAACCGGTGGGGAGATCCTCGTGCAAGATTACTACAGGGTGCTGACTGGCAGGCAAACCGGATTAAGGTTTATCGTTCTTTGGGGCACCCGACAGACCCGCAGGAAGCAATAAAATCTCTGGGTCATCAGCTTGATAGTCGTTACAGACAGGTTGCTGCACGTCTTTGCGAAAATGAGGCTGTCGAACTCGATGTTTCTGGCCCGAAGCCCCGGTTGACAATTTCTCCCCTCGCCAGTCTTGATGAGCCGGACAGTCTGAAACGACTGAGCAAAATGATCAGTGATCTACTCCCTCCGGTGGATTTAACGGAGTTGCTGCTCGAAATTAACGCCCATACCGGATTTGCTGATGAGTTTTTCCATGCTAGTGAAGCCAGTGCCAGAGTTGATGATCTGCCCGTCAGCATCAGCGCCGTGCTGATGGCTGAAGCCTGCAATATCGGTCTGGAACCACTGATCAGATCAAATGTTCCTGCACTGACCCGACACCGGCTGAACTGGACAAAAGCGAACTATCTGCGGGCTGAAACTATCACCAGCGCTAATGCCAGACTGGTTGATTTTCAGGCAACGCTGCCACTGGCACAGATATGGGGTGGAGGAGAAGTGGCATCTGCAGATGGAATGCGCTTTGTTACGCCAGTCAGAACAATCAATGCCGGACCGAACCGCAAATACTTTGGTAATAACAGAGGGATCACCTGGTACAACTTTGTGTCCGATCAGTATTCCGGCTTTCATGGCATCGTTATACCGGGGACGCTGAGGGACTCTATCTTTGTGCTGGAAGGTCTTCTGGAACAGGAGACCGGGCTGAATCCAACCGAAATTATGACCGATACAGCAGGTGCCAGCGAACTTGTCTTTGGCCTTTTCTGGCTGCTGGGATACCAGTTTTCTCCACGCCTGGCTGATGCCGGTGCTTCGGTTTTCTGGCGAATGGACCATGATGCCGACTATGGCGTGCTGAATGATATTGCCAGAGGGCAATCAGATCCCCGAAAAATAGTCCTTCAGTGGGACGAAATGATCCGGACCGCTGGCTCCCTGAAGCTGGGCAAAGTACAGGTTTCAGTGCTGGTCCGTTCATTGCTGAAAAGTGAACGTCCTTCCGGACTGACTCAGGCAATCATTGAAGTGGGGCGCATCAACAAAACGCTGTATCTGCTTAATTATATTGATGATGAAGATTACCGCCGGCGCATTCTGACCCAGCTTAATCGGGGAGAAAGTCGCCATGCCGTTGCCAGAGCCATCTGTCACGGTCAAAAAGGTGAGATAAGAAAACGATATACCGACGGTCAGGAAGATCAACTGGGCACACTGGGGCTGGTCACTAACGCCGTCGTGTTATGGAACACTATTTATATGCAGGCAGCCCTGGATCATCTCCGGGCGCAGGGTGAAACACTGAATGATGAAGATATCGCACGCCTCTCCCCGCTTTGCCACGGACATATCAATATGCTCGGCCATTATTCCTTCACGCTGGCAGAACTGGTGACCAAAGGACATCTGAGACCATTAAAAGAGGCGTCAGAGGCAGAAAACGTTGCTTAACGTGAGTTTTCGTTCCACTGAGCGTCAGACCCCTATTAAGCCGGTCCATCATTTTCTGTATATCTCTCATCAATTTTTATATCCGGCCTGAAGTGCACCGTTCAAGCACACCGATCAGGCAGTTAGTCACTAGTTAACTCTTTACTAGAGACTAAATTCCATTGATTTACGTGACAACGTCACGTCATTAAGGTTTGCAAATGCCTAATTTTCATACTATGGGATTTAATTAGGAGTAAATCCCACAGGTTTACATAAAGCTGACATTTAAAAGTGTTAAAAATCAATCAGATAGAAAGAAAAGGCTCTCCGGAAGAACTCTTCTCATTATTTCGCCGCCCGGGGTTATTGCTGACAGATCTGAAAGTGCTAATATGTTAGTCATTAGTAATTAGTAAAGCCTTTACTAAACGCGTTTCTACGTAAATTCTATTGGTTTTAGAGGGTCCTACTGTCCGAAGACAATAAAGTTGTACACAAAGCACTAAAGTTGTAACCATTCTCAAAAAACGACGCTAATGTTGTATGCTTACTGAATGTGTGGTTATAGGGTTGGAGACTATAAAATGCACATATAGGTACGTATCAATGTCGTTTTTTGGGTACGATCATGGGTAGGGGTAGGCGTCTCAAATCCTATTTGGATTATGAAAATGCGCTAGGTGACGGCATAGGAGTGGGCTATGGCCAAAGTTATCAGCCCTGGCTTAGAGCTCAGGACGTTAAATCCCGTGGAAACCGTTCGATAGTCTTTGGCCTTAAGACGTTTCGAAACCATCATCATGGGGTTTGAGGGCCAATGATGTAAAAAACCACGCTAAGGAGATAATTCATTGTTTAAATTGAGATTTAACGGCCTCAATTCCCCCTTCATAATATCCTCCGGTAGTGTGAACGTATAATGTCCCAGCATGTTGATATGACCGTGCATCAGAGGCGAAAGCCGCGCGATATGTTCATCCTCTGGCCCTTCCCCGATGCTGCGCAGGTGCGACAAGGCTTCCTGCATATAAAGCGTATTCCACAGCACCACTGCGTTTGTCACCAGACCCAGCGCACCCAACTGATCTTCCTGCCCCTCGCGGTAACGTTTTCTGATCTCGCCACGCTGACCGTAGCAGATGGCTCTTGCAACGGCATGGCGGCCTTCACCCCGGTTCAACTGTGTTAGGATCCGGCGACGATAGTCCTCATCATCAATATAGTTGAGAAGATACAGTGTCTTGTTAACTCTTCCGACCTCCATTATTGCCTGAGCAAGCCCTGACGGTCGGGTACTTCTCAATAGCGATCGAATGAGTTCTGACGCATGAATAGTGCCCAGCTTCAGCGAACCGGCAACCCGCATCATCTCATCCCAGTGGCTTTCGATTTTAGAAAGGTCAACACAACCCCGCGCCAGTTTGTCCAACGCCCCGTAATTCGCTGCTTTGTCGGCCCGCCAGAACACAGCCTCACCCGCATCCGCCAGACGAGGTGAAAATTGGTATCCCAGTAGCCAGAACAGGCCAAAGATAATGTCACTGGTACCTGCTGTGTCCGTCATGATTTCAACCGGGTTTAGTCCCGTTTGTTGCTCAAGTAGCCCTTCCAGCACAAAGATGGAATCCCGCAGTGTTCCAGGAATCACTATGCCATGAAAACCCGAATATTGGTCAGAGACAAAGTTGTACCAGGTGATGCCGCGCCCTGAACCAAAGTATTTTCTGTTGGGGCCAGAATTCACCGTTTTCACTGGCGTGACAAAACGCATACCATCAGCGGAGGCTACCTCCCCGCCCCCCAGTATCCTGCCAACGCTAACGAGGACTGAAAATCAACCAGCCGCGCATTGGCGCTAACCAGCGTTTCTGCTCGGATGTAGTTCTGTTTCACCCAGCTCAGACGATGGCGAGTCAGTGCAGGGATATTGTGCTTGATCAGCGGCTCATGTCCGATATTGCAGGCCTCAGCCAGCATCACCGCACACAGGCTTATATGCAGATCCTGCGCACGGGCACCTGACTCGCTGACATGGCTGAATTCACGGGTGAAGCCAGTTCTGGCGTCAATCTCGAGCAACAGTTCTGTCAGGTCAACGGGTGGAAGCAATTGTCTGACTCGGCTGCTCAGTTGTATCAGCGCCGGTGGTTCATCCAATTTATCCAGGCTGCTGATGGTCAGCGAAGGATGTTTACCTTCATTGCAGATGTCCACGGCGGTATTGCGATCAAAACGTGATGCCACCGTTTTCCAGGTTTCATCTAACTGAGCGGCCAATTGCTCCGATGCTTTACTGCCATTAGTGGGGTGACCCAATGCCCGGCAGACTGGAACCCGCTGCGCCTGCCATTCCTCCCCCTGAAGAAGTTTTTGGCGCGGATCACCCCAACGATCGCTGTTTTCCAACCAGATGTCACGACGGCGTAGCGCATCCTGAAGTCGCTCCAGCAGACACAACGAGTAACCTGCTCGCTGTATCCGACCGTCAGCATCGTACACCAGGCGTTTCCAAGGGCCTGAAATGATATGTTCAGGTGCATCGTCCAGGATCCGTTTTTTCGAGCCGTTTAGCTCTGCCAGGTAATGGATGGCAGCCAAGGTATGTTCACCGTCTGGGGCCGCACGGAAGTGCAGATCGCGCAGTAGTGCGGGCAAAAAACGCCTTACCCGTCCGTATTGCTCCACCATTTCATCCTGAAAGTTTGTATCCTGGGGGCGGGCCAGTTCATTCACTTTTTCCACGGACTCTGCCAGTCTGGCGACAGACACACTGCTGAATATGGTCTTTCGCAGCAAATCATCGGCGGTATCTTCATCAAGTAAAAGTGCGCATGCCCGCGCCAGCAGCAACGCCGCGCGGTCAAGATCCTTGAGCGTCCTAAGTCGCTTTTTCTGCCCGGTTTTCTTCGCCTCCCGGGTAATATTGAGGATCAGCATATCCAGCACGTCAACGGCCTCGTCCAGCGCCGAGATTTCTTGCGCTTTCACGAATGCGGTAAGGATCGCCAGCCGCCGTTCTTCTGGCATTCTGCTGATATATTTCACCGATGCCATTCCGGCATAGCGTGCCAGATTGCGGAGCTGTATGGCGGGCAGCCCAGTGAAATTCAGACAGGAAAACTCCAGGCTGCGCAGGCGAGTGTAACGTTCAAGTGCTTCAGTGAACGCGGGGCCGCTGATAGTGACAGGGCCTCTTTTTAGGTGCTCCATCACTGAGAGTCGCTGTCCTTCGGGGATTTCAAGTAACCCAGCCAGTTGTGCGGTCTGCCAACGGTTTGGCAGCGCGGCCAATTTTCGCCACAAGCGGCGGGTCGCACGCTCACGGATTTCACCAATGACTCTCGTCAGGGTGGATGCGGCTGGCAACAACACTTTATTTTGAAGCAACCACGCGGTGGCAAAATCGAACATCAGTCCGGGGCGTTCATTACTGAGCCATGCACGGGTATACAGCAATCGCTTCAGTCTGAACGACCACGGGAAATCACCGAAATCATGATAGCTATAGTGCTGCCTGATAAGCCCGTGGTGCTCCCAACGTGTGTTTTCCCTTTGAGCATAGCGGGAAATGATCTCTGGATAGCGGATGTTAAGTTGCCTTGCGACATAAAACTGGACACCGGGCGGTATTTGCATGAGATCGGACAAGAAGGTTCCCAGAAAGCGGGCAGTTGTGAGTTGAAGGGCAATTCCCAACCGGTTATGCCTGCCCCTACGCAGGTTGATGAAAGTAAGGTCTCGCTCATCAAGATGAAAATACCGTGCCAGCTGGATCTCGTTTGGCTCTGCGGCATAACGCCCGTAGTTCTGTGTCTGTTTGTCGGTCAGAAAATCAGCAGCCATCACGCATCCTTTCGTAAACGGGTGTTCTGTTCTCTTTTTAACCGTCTCAAATGTTATGAGTTTTGATACCACCCAAAACGGTACTGAATGTCAGTATCAAAAATCGTGATTTATGCATTATGATACTACACAGTATGGCACTGTTGCAAAGTTAGCGATGAGGCAGCCTTTTGTCTTATTCAAAGGCCTTACATTTCAAAAACTCTGCTTACC
>NZ_PQGD01000038.1 GCF_002915575.1 Superficieibacter electus | reverse complement strand
GCCCTCATAAAACCACCCTCACCCCTGCCCTCTCCCTGAGGGAGAGGGAGCTGTCCGGTATTTGTGGCGGAGCAGGTTGACAGGCTTTAGCCAACCGGGGGGAATGGCTGATGACATATGCGGGCTGTCCCCTCTCCCTGAGGGAGAGGGTTAGGGTGAGGGGGAGAAACGCATACCCTGCCTGCGCCAGGTGAACTTTTACTTAAGTCCGCCCACCAGCGCCTTCCGGCTGTCCTCCAGCGAAATCACCCGCTGGCAAACATCTTTACCAAACTGCTGGAAATCTTTTTCCTGATTTTTCCACTCGTTCTGCACCGCGGTTTGCAGGCCGCCCAGATTGCCGAGAACGCTTTGCAGCGGATTTCCGCCTTTGGTCATCGCCTGCGCGCCCATCTCGTTAATACTGTCCTGCAGGATGCCGCCCATCGCCTGATTGACCAGTTGCTGGCCATTAGCGCGCACCTGATCGATCGCCTGATAGTGGAACGTCAGGCCATCACTACGATGTTCAATAATCTTCTCAAGCTGCGCTTTGAGCTGCGCGTCCAGTTTAGTCAGACGGTTGCGCATTTTGCTGTCAGCGCCTACCTGCTGGGTGATGATTTTATCCAGCGCGGTGCGGCCTTTCTCAACCCGGCTACGCGCGCCGTCGTCGATCCACGGCAGGGCATTGCGTAAATCGGTCTGATAATCTTTTGCCTGCTCACGCTGGCTGGCGCTCAGATTATACTGTTTGCCGTTATACATGACGCTGCCATCCGGCGCGATCACCAGATTGCCATTCTCACCTTTTACCTGCACCGTTTGCGGGCTCAGGATCACGTCGTCGCGCGGCGTGACGCTGCACTTATAGTCTGCCTGTGCGGCAAACGCGGTTACCGTCAATGCCGCGGCCAGCAGCGCTTTACGCATCATAGTTACTCCCTCAAAGACAAAACGGGCCAGCATGTGCCAGCCCCGTGTTTCTTAGTCCCACCAGACGTCGAAAAGTTCGCTGGTGCGCACCTCTTCGAGCTTATGGTCCTCAAGCCATTTACGCACGGCGGCCTGATCCTCTTCGGTGCATTTACCAATGTCCTGACGGCAGATAAGCCCTTCCCATGCCAGATAACCACTGCCATCGAACGCCAGTTTGTTCGGCTCGATGACCTCATTAATCAGATCATCAACCGTTTGATCGACCTGCTCTTCAGACGTCCCCTCCGGAAAACGGAACGCAACCGAAAACCCCAGTTCCTGGAACTCGTCGATATGCATTTTTTTACGCAGACGACGGCTACGATGCTTTGCCATTATTTCACCCTCTCGAACATTAAGTCCCATACGCCGTGACCAAGACGATGGCCACGCTGTTCAAATTTGGTTACCGGACGCGAATCTGGACGCGGTACATAGTCGTTGCTTGCGGACTGGTTTTTATAGCCGTCCAGCGCGGACATCACTTCCAGCATATGTTCCGCATAGGCTTCCCAGTCGGTCGCCATATGGAATACGCCTCCCAGCTTCAGCTTGCTTTTAACCAGCTCAGCAAACTCAGTCTGAACGATACGACGTTTATTATGGCGGGCTTTGTGCCACGGGTCAGGGAAAAAGAGCTGCACCATGGTTAAAGAATTGTCAGGGATCATTTTATGTAGCACTTCAACCGCGTCGTGACACATCACGCGCAGGTTCTCCACGCCCTCTTCGTGCGCGGAGGAAAGGCAGGCACCGACGCCCGGCGAGTGGACTTCAATGCCGAGGAAGTTTTGCTCTGGCTTTGCTTTCGCCATGGTGACCAGCGAGGCCCCCATACCAAAACCAATTTCCAGCGTCACGGGCGCATCGCGGCCAAACAGGTCGGCAAAATCCAGCGGCGCGTCGGAGAACTCGACACCCATCACCGGCCAGTAGTGATCCAGCGCGTGCTGCTGCCCTTTAGTCAGGCGTCCCTGGCGACGGACGAAGCTACGAATACGGCGCAGCGGGCGACCGTTCTCATCAAATTCCGGTGAAATGACGTCGTTATTCATAAAAGTAGTCTGCTTGTGAGAGTCTGCGGGAAAACGGGCATTATCCAAAGTTAGTTGCCGGATGCAAGCATAGCAAAGATCCGATTTACAGCCTCGCGCCGCTGTGCTGCAATCTTGCCCCCTGATAGCGTAAATTCGGAAGCCAGCTTTGACCTTACAAGCCTCGCAATTTTCAGCCCGCGTGCTGGAATGGTACGACAAATACGGGCGCAAAACGCTGCCCTGGCAAATTGAAAAGACGCCCTACAAAGTATGGCTCTCTGAGGTGATGCTGCAACAAACACAGGTCACTACGGTGATCCCTTATTTTGAGCGCTTTATGGCGCGCTTCCCGACGGTGACGGATCTGGCTGAAGCCCCGCTTGATGAAGTGCTGCACCTGTGGACCGGGCTGGGATACTACGCCCGCGCGCGCAATCTCCATAAAGCGGCCCAACAGGTTGCGACGCTGCACGGCGGCGTTTTCCCGCAGACCTTTGAAGATGTCTGCGCGCTGCCAGGTGTCGGGCGCTCAACCGCCGGGGCGATCCTCTCCCTTTCCCTGGGTCAGCATTATCCGATTCTTGACGGCAACGTTAAACGCGTACTGGCACGCTGCTATGCTGTTGCCGGCTGGCCGGGCAAAAAGGAAGTAGAAAACCGTCTGTGGTCGATCAGCGAAAACGTGACACCAGTTCAGGGCGTGGCGCGGTTTAATCAGGCGATGATGGATTTGGGCGCAATGGTGTGTACACGTTCGAAACCAAAATGCGAACTGTGCCCGCTAAATACGGGCTGCGAGGCATATGCCGCGCATAGCTGGGCGCAGTATCCGGGCAAAAAGCCGAAGCAGACGCTGCCGGAGCGTACCGGTTATTTACTGTTGATGCAGCATGGCGATGAGGTTTATCTGGCGCAGCGACCGCCCAGCGGTCTGTGGGGTGGGTTATTTTGTTTTCCCCAGTTCGCCACCGAAGAAGAGATGAGGGACTGGCTGGCGCAGCGGCAGATTAGCACCGATAATTTGCGCCAGATGACGGCGTTTCGCCATACTTTCAGCCATTTCCATCTGGATATCGTGCCAATGTGGCTTCCTGTGTCCTCCTTCCACTCATGCATGGATGAAGGCACCGCGCTCTGGTATAACTTAGCGCAACCGCCGTCAGTTGGGCTGGCGGCACCCGTGGAGCGCCTGTTACAACAGTTACGCGCCGGAGCACTCGCATAACGCTCGGGCCAATAAAAGAGGATTACCTATGAGCAGAACGATTTTTTGTACCTTCCTGCAACGTGACGCTGAAGGGCAGGATTTCCAGCTATACCCAGGCGAGGTCGGTAAACGCATTTATAACGAGATCTCGAAAGAGGCCTGGGCACAGTGGCAGCAGAAGCAAACCATGCTGATCAACGAAAAGAAACTCAATATGATGAATGTCGAGCATCGTAAGCTACTTGAGCAGGAGATGATCAACTTCCTGTTTGAAGGCAAAGACGTGCATATCGAAGGCTACACGCCGGAAGACAATAAATAAGGGCTTCACGCCCTTTACAACAACACAACATACGCTCCCGGAATGATGAAAAAATATTTAGCGCTGGCCCTTCTTGCGCCGTTACTCATCTCCTGTTCAGATTCAACGAAAAAAGGTGAGACGTTTAACGAGGCCTGGGTCAAGGACACCAACAGTTTTGATATTTTGATGGGCCAGTTTGCTCATAACATTGAGAATATCTGGGGATATAAAGAGGTACTGGTCGCGGGACCGAAGGACTATGTTAAGTATACCGACCAGTATCAGACGCGTAGCCACATCAACTTTGATGAGGGTACGATCACTATCGAAACCATCTCCGGCACCGAACCAGCCGCGCGGCTGCGTCAGGCGATCATCCAGACGCTGCTGATGGGTGAAGACCCCGGTTCCATCGATCTCTATTCCGATGCCGATGATATTCAGATATCAAAAGAACCGTTCCTGTACGGGCAGGTCGTGGATAACACCGGCGAGCCGATCCGCTGGGAATGGCGCGCGGCACGCTTCGCCGATTACCTGCTGCAAAACCGGATGAAGAGCCGTAACAACGGTCTGCATATCATTTACAGCATTACCATTAATCTGGTGCCGAACCATCTGGATAAACGTGCGCATAAATATCTGGGCATGGTGCGCCAGGCGGCGCGTAAATATAATGTTGATGAATCGCTGATCCTCGCCATTATGCAGACCGAATCCTCCTTCAACCCTTATGCAGTAAGCCATTCTGACGCGCTGGGGCTGATGCAGGTAGTACAGCATACTGCCGGTAAAGATGTGTTCCGCATGCAAGGTAAGAGCGGCACGCCGGACCGGAGCTATCTGTTCGATCCGGCCAATAATATTGATACCGGCACCGCGTATCTGGCGATGCTGAGCAATGTCTATCTGGCAGGTATCAGCAACCCGACCTCGCGCCGTTACGCAGTCATTACCGCGTACAATGGTGGGGCCGGTAGCGTGCTGCGGATGTTCTCCGATGACAAAGTGCAGGCCGCCAACGTCATCAACAGTATGTCACCGGGCGATCTCTACCAGACGATTACGACTCGCCATCCGTCGGCGGAATCGCGTCGCTACCTGTATAAAGTCAACAGCGCACAAAAAATGTATCGCAGGAAGTAACGATCGTCGGGCACTCTTACGGGAAACTGAAGATTGCCCGATGCGTCTTACCCTCGCGGCATTTTTTGTTCGAAATTAACCGCCGCCCCGATAAGATTGGCCTCACTGCCATACTGGCATAAACAAATTTCCGGCATAAATTCCGTCAGGCCTTTTTCACTCACCAGCGTGTGAAGACGCTGCTCAATCCCTGCAAAGATAGCCTTATTGGCTGAGATACCGCCGCCAATAATAATGCAGTCAGGATCATAACAGACCTGTAGATTCAGCAACCCCACCGCCATCCAGTGATAAAATTGCTCAACCTCCTGTTGAGCGATGGGGTCTCCATGCTGTGCAAGCTGAAAGATGTGCTCTCCGCTCAAGGGGTTAGCGGCAGAGACCCGCTGATTATAACGCCTGGCCATGGCCACGGCGGTTCCCAGCTCGCTGAAGGTTTTTCCGTTATCCAGCGTCATCAGTCCAAACTCACCGGCATATTTATGGCTGCCCCGTTGCAGAACATTATTTTTAACAATAGCGCCGCCAATACCGGAACCTGCAATCACAAATAATACATGTGGCTTATCTTTGCCCGCCCCAAGAGCCGCTTCTGCTATCGCGGCTGCATTGGCATCATTCTCAATACAGACAGGCAGACCACATAATGCGGTAAGTTCATCCACGATAGCAAAGCGATGAATGTACGGGATGGCACTCAACCCGCCAATAACGCCCGCCTCCGGATCAACGTTACCCGGTGCGCTAACTGAGATCCCATCAATTGTATAAGTGCGCTGATAGTGTTGAAGGATATCCTGTAGGGTGCTTTTCATAGCAGCCCAGGTGGCTGGCGTCTTCGTTGATGCCGTTTGTACTAAAGCCCCCTGCTGCCAGACGCCATGCTTTATGGACGTTCCGCCCCAGTCAAATAATACGATGGCCATTTATCCTCCGGTATTAATCATTCCCTCAAAAATATTCACGTACTAAATATATAAATCCTGCACGCTTTTATTCTTTACACCACCTGACCGCCCTTCTCAATAGAAAAATACATTTGGTAGTTAAATCAGGATAACGATCACAAAAGACATATCTTTTATTAATATTGATATTTACATATAAAAATCGCGGCGTATTTTTAGCCATGAAATCCTGAAAATAATAATCCATTTAATTGTTAAGACTGAGGGAATAACAGATGAATATTTCACTTTTTTGTAACTCAGGTATGTCCACCAGCATAATGGCCCAAAAACTTCAGGCGGCTTATGACGCCGCAGGTATAGAGCATTTGGTTGAAGCTTACGATTATTCCAGTCTGCCCGATGTGGCTGAAGATACACAGATTATCATTTTGGGCCCCCAGATCGCCTGGGCACAGGAGGATGTTGAAAGAGACTATCCAGATAAAATTGTTTTAACCTTAGGCATTCAGGAGTTTGGCAACATGAACGGCGAAAACCTGAAAAGCAGAATTGATGAATTGATGGCAAACTAATTCCTTTTACCTTCAGGGATGAGGCTACATTGATGTCCATACTCTCATTATCCACAATGCAGGTCGGATTAACAAAATGCATTAGTAAAATTGCCGGAAATCGCCTGCTACTGGCATTGCGCGATACATTTATTATGACCGGGGTTCCTCTGATGATCGCCGGTATCGCCATCATGATCAGCTCCGTTTTTCTCGATCCGAATGGCATTGTTTTCGGTCATACCGGACTCAGTCTCGGCGCGCTTTTTTACGGTACTAATGAAACGTGGCTGGCGTCTGACATGGCGACAAAGATGGTAATGCTCCAGCATTACTGTAATTACTTTATTAACGGTACGATGGCGATTAACGCCATTCTCATTATCGTCGGTTTTACTTTTTTTGGCACCCGGCGTTTTTACCCAAAGAACAAAGAGCCCATTGTTTGCGTATTTTACGCTATCGCCGCATTTTTTATTTGCCTGCCGTGGGAATTTACCACCAACGATGTTAATCAGCAGGTTGTCACGCTCAGTGGTATCGTGAATACCCGCTTTATTGGTCAGGAAGGTATTTTTACCGGCCTGCTGGTGTCAGGACTTACTATCTGGATATTCAATCGTCTGGTAGAGAAAAATTATACTATCAAGATGCCCGATAGCGTTCCTCCAGCGGTAGCCCGCAGCTTTGAGTCGCTCATCCCCGGCAGCTTTACCCTGCTTGTTTTTGTTGTTATCGCCGCCGTTCTGCATGGCTGGTTCAACTCATCGGTGCCGGAAATTTTACTGACTCTGTTGCAAAAACCGACGCTGGCGGTGGCGTCGACACCCTTCTTCGCTATTGTTGCCATCACTACCGGCCCGCTGTTGCAATGGTTTGGTATTCATGCAACGTCCGTCTGGGGGCCAATATTCGGCCTGACGTGGACCATTAACGATAACGAAAATATTATGGGCGTGGCGCACCATCTCTATTCGACGCTGTTTTTTAATTTTTCTACGGTATCATCGGGTGGAATGACCATTGCGCCAATTATTGCGGTGTATCTTTTCTCACGTCGGATGGAAAACCGCAACACGGCGAAAATCGCGCTGGCTCCCGCTATTTTTAACATCAGCGAACCAATTAACTTCGGCCTGCCGATTATTTTAAACCCGGTAATGTTTATTCCTTATGTGCTGAGCTGGGTAGTGCCATTTTTCGCTGCGGTGCTACTAACGAATATGGGACTACTCCCCATTATCACTCATAACGTCCCCTGGACCGTGCCACCGGTGATTTCCGGGATTTTGTTCTCAGGACAGATTTCGGGAGGGCTTTATCAACTTGGGGTAATAGTAGTGATGACCGCTATCTACATGCCCTTCGTCAAAATAGCCAATACCATTAATGAAAAAGCCGCTGAATAGCTGAGACAGATATATGGAAGAACATATTATTAACCGGGCCATTAACGGCTGGGACTACCAGAATGACGATCGCCTTTTTTATCATGATGGCTACCATTATGATTATGTCAGCGAAGCGCTGGAGATTATTGAAAAGCACGATGGCATTGACATCATATTGCTATTAACCAGTGGCAAAACGGCCTGCTTAACCCTGGCAGCCGTAGACGAAAATAATCTGGCGTTTGAATTCAGTCCACGGCCAGTCTGCCATGAAATGCCCGCCTTTTATTTACCGGTTACTGAATGGCCCCGGCAGGCATTGATCGTCCACCAAAATGGCGCGCGCGCACAGATTTACTATGGTGAATTAAATGTCACCCTCACTTTTTCGCCGTTTATGTTTCAGGTTCAGCGCGGTACAGCGTTTTTTACGCTATCGACAAAGAAAGTTTCACGCCAGCCGGTAACGCCCGGGCTGGGCATCCGTATTAACGCCCAGGGGCAGACTGAAACCTTTATCTCCTGGGAGATTAAGAACGGTCAACATTTTTACGGGCTGGGCGAAAAATTTGGTCCCGTTGAAAAATCACACTCTCGCATTACCAGCTATGTCATGGATGCCTGCGCCACCAATTCAACGGATCTTAGTTATAAAGCGCACCCCATCCTTCTCAGCGACGCTGGTTACGGCCTGATGCTGGCAACCGCCCGGAGAACCCACTGGGAAGTCGGCCATTTCTGTTTTGAGTCCGCCAGCGCGCTCAGTGAAAGCGCTCTGTTGCGCGGCTACCTGTTTTTCGGCGATTCATTAAAAGCACTGGTACAACGGCAGGCAGAGATGCAGGGTAAACCCGCACTTCCTGCCCCGTGGACATTGGGCGTCTGGTACAGCCGCTGCGCTTATCAAAGCGCACAAGAGGTGCTGGACATCAAACAGCAGCTTGAAAAATCCCGGCTTCCCTTTGACGTCCTGCATCTGGACGTTAACTGGGGTAAGCATTACTGGTATAAGGATTTTTGGGTAGATTGTTGTGATTTTGAGTGGGGTGAGGCACATTTCCCGCAGCCAGAAGCCTTTTTGACTGAACTCGAAAAGGACCATGTCGCCTGCTCAGTATGGATAAATCCCTACTTACCGCCCGGCACGGATATCTATCGCGAGGCACTGGAAAAAGGCTTCCTGGTTAAAACGCTGGATGGGGGCATTGCGCATATTTACCGGCGCAACGTCAGTGAAATTGGAATTCCTGACCTCAGCCATCCTCAGGCGTATGCATGGTGGAAAGAACATCTGAAAACGCTGCTGCGCCGGGGCCTGAAAGCACTGAAACCGGATTATGCCGACCGTATTCCAGCAGATGCACTGTTTTATAACGGTTATAGTGGCAAGGACATGCACAATGCCTATATCTGGCTGTATGCAAAAGTCTGCTACGAAGCCACACAAGACGTTCACGGCACCGCGCTGGTCTGGAAAAGACCCGGCTTTCTCGGCTGCGGACGCTTTGCCGGCACCTGGTCAGGCGATGTGGAGTCCACCTTTGAAGGGCTGAAAAATACCCTGCGTGGTGGTCTGAGCGTTGGCTTTAGCGGTGAGTGTTACTGGAGCAGCGACATCGCAGGTTTTAAAGGGCAAAACGTAGACCCGGAGTTGTATATCCGCTGGTCACAGGTCGGGATGCTGTGCTCGCTGGCGCGTTATCATGGCGTTAGCCCGCGCGAACCGTGGCATTTCGGGCCGAGGGCAGTGGAGATCGTCAGGCGTTATAGCCAGCTGCGCTACCGCCTGATGCCTTATCTGCTGGCGCTCGGTTGCGAAGCGCAGGACACAGGGCTTCCGCTCATGCGCCATCTGGCCCTGGAATATGAACACGATCCTTTTGTCCACACCATTGACGATCAATTTATGCTCGGCGCAGCCATTATGGTGGTTCCGGTTCTGGAGCCTGGCCTGCGGCAGCGCCACGTCTATTTGCCCGCGGGCCGCTGGTATTCGCTACATGAAAAATGCTGGTACGAGGGCCAGCAGGTAATAAACGTGGAGATTACGCTTGATGATATTCCTGTTTATATTCGTGAAGGGGCCATCATCCCCCTGTTCGTGGAAAACGTCTCGCATATGAAGGCCTTCAATACATTCCCTGTTGTACTCCGCAGATATGGTCATATTACTCAGGGGAGTGGCATATTAGTGGATGAAGATCGCCGCCGCTATTGCTGGACCCTGAATAATAACACGCTGAGCTGTGACTACCCCGGCCCGGTGACCGTTGAAACGGTTCATTAATACTCAGGGGATGGAATAACCGCTGCTGCATTCGGGAGGGGTGCCCCCTCCCGCCACCCTGCGATCCGCTGGATTACTGCCGGTTTGATGGTATAGTGCAGTCATTTACAGATAAAGAATGCAAGATGCGTGATAATTCACTGAAATACAAAATAATCTTTAATGATTTAAGGAATAAAATCATTACGGGTTATTATGAAATTAATCAGCAATTACCGCTTGAAAAAGAGCTTGGAGCCTTTTATTGCGCCAGTCGGATCACCGTAAAAAAAGCCATGGATTTGCTGGTGAACGACGGCCTGATCATCAAACGCCGCGGGGTTGGTTCTTTCGTCAAAGGTGCCGCCTCGCGGGTCGCCAGCGCACCGGCAGCGATGAAACCGTTTGGCTTTACCGCCGCACATCAGGGTCAGGCTGTCTCATCAGCGCTAATTGAATTCACTGTGGCTCATCCGCAACCTGAAACGATAAAAAACCTCTATCTGGAAGCGACAGATTTTGTCTATCACTTTAGCCGCGTTCGCTATATTGATAAGCAACCCTGGTGTATTGAATATACTGAAATCCCCATCAATATTATTCCCGGCATTCGTATCGACAACCTGATGGATTCAATTTATCAATATATCGAAGTTGAAACCCATTTGCGTATTCAGAGCCAGCATCAGGTTATTCGTGCCCGCCGGGCGAATGAACTTGAGGTACAAACTCTGGGTATTGCAATCGTCGATCCAGTAATGGAAATTGAGCAGGTCACGTACCTTGATAACGGTCAGGCGTTTGAATATAGCATTATACATTATCGTCATGACCGCTATGAATTACAAAACGTGAATATTAATAGCTGACAGGGCAGGCTCACTCAGTCCTGCCCTGCCGTAATATTATTTCAGCACGTAACCATACAACCGTTTAATTCCGTCAGGGTCAGTTTCGCTATAGACACCCTGCAATTCCGGCGAAAAGCCCGGCAGCAAGTTGACCCCCTCTTCCAGCGCCAGGAAATAACGCTGCACTGCGCCACCCCAGACTTCTCCGGGCACCACGCATAGCACGCCGGGCGGATACGGCAGCGCGCCTTCTGCGGCAATGCGTCCTTCAGCCTCGCTCAGGCGGACCAGCTCAACGTTGCCACGAATAAACTCGCTGTTAGCGTCCTGCGCACCCATTGCCACAGTCGGCAGACTTGCCTGACGGAACATCGCTTTTTGCAGATCCTTAACATTAAAACTGACGTACAGATCGTGCATCTCCTGACATAATTCACGCAGGGTATAATCGCGATAACGCACCGGGTACTTGTTGTAGATGGTAGGCAGCACATCCGCCAGCGGTGTATTGTCCTCAATGTGATGCTCGAACTGGGCCAGCATCGCCACCAGCTGCGCCAGCTTCTCTGCGCTTTCGGCCGGAGTCAGCAGAAAGAGGATCGAGTTCAGATCGCATTTTTCCGGGACGATCCCATTTTCACGGAGATAATGCGCCAGAATGGTCGCAGGCACACCAAACCCGGTATATTCGCCATTTTCGGCATTAATCCCTGGCGTGGTCAGCAGCAGCTTACAGGGATCAACAAAATACTGCTCACGCGCATAGCCTGCAAAACCATGCCATGTGGCTCCCGGCTCAAAGCTGAAAAAGCGCCGCTCGCTGGCAATAACCTGCGTCGGGTGCTCCTGCCATGGCAGTCCGTCTATTTCCGGCGGAATAAATGGTTTGATCATCTTGCACTGGTTAATAATCGCTTTGCGCGCTTCAATACCCAGCGCCACGCACTCTGCCCACAGACGCCGCCCACTCTCCCCTTCATGGATTTTGGCATTCACATCCAGCGCCGCAAACAGCGGATAAAAAGGACTGGTCGAAGCATGCAGCATAAACGCATTGTTCAGGCGCTTATGCGGGCAAAAACGCGCCTGCCCACGAATATGATTATCCTTTTTATGGATCTGCGACGTTTGCGAAAAACCAGCCTGCTGTTTATGTACCGACTGGGTAACAAAAATGCCCGGATCGTTTTCATTCAGATCCAGCAGTAGCGGCGAACAGTCGGCCATCATCGGAATAAACTGCTCATAGCCGACCCACGCCGAGTCAAAGAGGATGTAATCACAGAGATGGCCGATTTTATCCACCACCTGCCGCGCGTTATAAATGGTGCCGTCGTAAGTCCCAAGCTGGATCACCGCCAGACGAAACGGCCGCGGCTGGCTGGCTTTTTCTGGCGCGACGTCACGGATCAGCTCACGCAGGTAGCGATCGTCAAAACAGCGATCGTCAATACCGCCAATAAAACCAAACGGATTACGCGCCGCTTCCAGATAGACTGGCGTTGCTCCTGCCTGGATCAACGCGCCATGATGATTCGATTTATGGTTATTGCGATCGAAAAGCACCAGATCGCCACGCGTTAGCAACGCATTTGTCACTACTTTATTCGCCGCCGAGGTACCGTTGAGCACAAAGTAGGTTTTGTCGGCATGGAACACTCTGGCGGCAAATTTCTGCGCGTGCTTGGCCGATCCCTCATGGATTAACAAATCGCCGAGCTTAACGTCCGCATTACACATATCGGCACGAAACACATTCTCGCCAAAAAACTCAAAGAACTGCCGCCCTGCCGGATGCTTTTTAAAAAACGCGCCGTGCTGATGGCCCGGGCAGGCAAAGGTGCTGTTATTCATCGCCACGTACTGGCTGAGCGTATCAAAGAATGGCGGCAGCAGGTTTTCTTCATAGCGCAGCGCCGCAGCTTCAACTTCCAGCCACTCCTGTGCACTGCCGGCAATTGCCGCCACGACGCCCTCGGGAAGCTGGCACTCTTGAGCAAACAGAAAAACCGGCAACTGAAACCCCGTGCGTTTGAGCAGGGCGAGAATGCCGCTACGGCTGTCTGCCAGGGTAATGACGACTGCCGCCACATCGGTAAAGTCGGTACAGTCCAGCGCCACGACTTCACGTGACGTGGAAAGCATGGAGACCAGCTCAGCGCTGGCGGCAATTTTCATTGTGTTCATAGGCGTAAATAACCCTTTCGGGAGAATAAAAACCCCGGGCAAGGCTTCGGCCCCGCCCCATGAAACGTCAGGGTCTGACTGGTTACCAGCTCCGACCGCCAGACATCAGTAAAAGCAGAATGCATCTGATTTTACTGCTGTCCTACAGCGAGCGTGCGTTGCCCTCACCGCATGGTGGGCAGGAGGATACAGGGGAGAGCACAGGGTAACCTTCGCGTCAGTACGCGATGATTCAGGCGAGGTGGTGACGATAATGTCATCTCAGGCAGCCCCGTGGCAGATGGAGAAAATTCGCGCAATAATGGCACCTTTCCCTGGCTGGCGCAACACTCTGCGCGGCGAGAAAATGCAACGTAATGCAATAATGCTTTTAACCGTTTAGTTAACAGATTACCCTTTAGGCTCTCAATTTCCTTATTCGTCCCCATCGAAGATGGCAAACACTGTCTTCGGCGAACTATGCATTCTCATCGCATAGTTAAGCGACTATTTTCTGCGGAGATACTGTGTGCTAATTGGACCTTTCATTAATGCCAGCGCCGTGCTGGTCGGCGGCGCGCTGGGTGCGTTTCTCAGCCATCGTCTACCGGAACGTGTCCGCGTTTCAATGCCGTCCGCCTTTGGACTATGCTCGCTCGGTATCGGCATTCTGCTCACCATTAAATGCGTCAACCTGCCAGTCATGGTGCTGGCAACGTTGCTCGGTACATTGATCGGCGAACTTTGTTATGTCGAACGCGGGATTAGCGGGGCAATTAATGGCTTACGTAACCTGGCCCAAAGAAAAAAACCCCAGTTGCAGGCCAGCGGCGCGCATGAGACGTTTGTAAATAGCCTTGTTGCGTTGATCATTCTCTTCTGCGCCAGCGGTACGGGTATTTTTGGTGCCATGCACGAAGGAATGACAGGGGATTCCAGTATACTTATTGCCAAATCCTTTCTCGATTTCTTTACCGCATTGATTTTCGCCACCTCGCTGGGTATTGCCGTGTCGGCAATTTGCGTCCCTATGCTGGCCATCCAGCTCCTGCTTGCCAGCTGCGCTACGCTGATCCTGCCGCTGACCACACCGGCAATGATGGGTGATTTCTCCGCCGTGGGCGGCATCCTGCTACTGGCCACCGGTCTGCGGATTTGCGGCATCAAAATGTTCGCCGTCGCCAATATGCTTCCTGCGCTGGTCATCGCGATGCCACTCTCCGCGCTGTGGACGACATTATTTACCTGAAAACGGCTGCAATCTCACCAACATGCTGGCATAATGCGCAATCCGCAGCAGATTTGATAATTTTCATTGACGCCGCCAGGGGATTACGGTTTAATGCGCCCCGTTGCCCGGATAGCTCAGTCGGTAGAGCAGGGGATTGAAAATCCCCGTGTCGGTGGTTCGATTCCGCCTCCGGGCACCACTATTCGAAGCACGCTGGTCAGAGGTGAGAAAACTGACGGGCGTTTAACGGGAGTGGTACTTGTTGATGTTGATCCTCACATCAGCATACATCAAGAAGTTACCCTCTCGATTAGGGAGCCTGCTGACACAGGCTCCCTTTTCTCGATCACTGTGAATAATTACAATGACGTGACTGAATGTCAACCATTGTAAAACATCTCTTCAGCCTTATCGGTGTAAAGTGCCATTTCCTTTTCCAGCGCCTGGCTCACAATATCCATACTGATATCAACATATTCCATTGTTGTACTCACGTTGCGGTGCCCCAGCAATCCCTTAACCAGCTGCAGGTTTCGTTCAGGCGAGCTCATCAGTGTCGTGGCAAGGGTGTGCCTGAACCGGTGGGGAGAAACATCAAATCCGCACTCTTTTGACAGTCTACGAAAAAAAGAGCGTAACGGTTGCAGCGATGGTTTTTCCGAAAGAGACGCCCTTTCTGCAGGCGAAGAGACAAACCGCTCATAGTGAAAAAGCGCATCATTATTGCCGGCACCGCAGTCCCTTGCACGCTGAAGCAATGCTTCCAGTCTCGGTCGTAAATGACTGACAACGGGAACCCGCCATTCCCGGTACGTTTTACTGCCTTCCGCTCTTAATTCAATCCACCCATCGTCAAGAGACACATCTTTTAGACGTATATGGAGCAGTTGATTTTGCCGCATACCAGTGTAACGCAAGGTGTCCAGGACAGTCAGCCAGTACCATACTGGCCTCAGAGCGCATTTAGATTCGGTTCTGGGCTCAGAAGCAAATTGCTGCATAGTTAGCCAGATTTTTGTCATCTGGTTTTTTGTTAGCGTTTTTTTACGCTTCTTGTCCTGTTTGACCGATACGCCATTGAAGGGATTTTTACTTAAGTTCGTCAGTTGAGAAGTGATGGCAAAATTATACAGGGCACGCATATGGCTGACCTTATTGTTCCAGGTATGTGCAGAAAGGCACTGCTTCTTGAGCACATGCCTTCGCCACTCAAGCACATCGCGACTGGTTATGCCGTAAGGCGGACAGGCTTCCCCGATATGCTTCCTGAAACCACGAACAACCTTCTTATAACTCCACTCGGTATCTTCGCGCAGCGATTTACAGAAAAAGTACTCATCCATAAGTTCCTGCCAGAGCCAGTCAGCACTATTTTCGTTCATTTTTTCCATTCCTCTCTTAGTAACAGTAACGCACCAGATGTCAGACCGACGTTGTGGTCAGGGGAACAAAATGAACTGACTGTCCTGAGGGATGGTCTTTCTGTATACCCGCCTGCTTTTCACCAGGTAGCCTTTTACCCGTTTGAACCTCCCGGACTTGTCGGGTGTATCGTAAAGCTGAGCAAAATAAAATCTCCTGTTATCACGACGCTTATGCAGGTTAAGTCGCTCAAAAGAAGCCTGAATGCTTTCCCGTTGAATAGTCGAACCAGTGGCCTTAAGGTAGTCGAAAAAGATACCGGGGACGGGTAAAAAGACATAGCCGGCAATAACATGGATTTTGTCTGCTTTACCATTAAAACTAATATCTCCCCGATTGAGTCCCTCCCGGAGCCAGTCAAAAAACTGTTCTCCTTCCGCTACGTCAGTACCGGAGACTGCTACGGGTACGGAATCTGATCTTTCATCACATTTGTTAACAATTGCAACCTGAGAATAGTCCGAGTTTCCTTTTGCAGACGGTTCCTTTTCATTTGCGGGGTCTTCTATCTTTTCAAGGGGTTCTGACGATTGCTGTTCCTCTGCAATCACAACGGACACGCCTGCCTGTACCTCACCTTCATTTTCTGAAGCTTTAGCATCTCCTGACATGTCGAAAAGAGAAAGGAGAGCATCAGCATCATCTTCAGAGGGCAGAGAGTCAGAGCCAGTACTTTTTTCGATTTCGCTTAAAACACTTTCTGCTTCGTTTTCTTCACGGCTTTTAACTGGTGAATCACTAAGCTGAGTGGGGTTATCAATACCTGTGGCAAGTGTAAAGATCTCAGGGGAAGATGGATCAGTTGCCCCGCTCAGAGCTGTTTGTTCAGATAACATATCTGTAGGTAAAACCGTAGCGCCCCCCTCATTTGAAAGGGCTGTATTTACTGGAATTTCACCTGCATAAGAACCTAAAATTTCCGCAGGTTTCCTCTCCATCAGAGGAGACTCTGTTTTCTCAGCTGCTTGTTTCATCAGGCTTCGGATCAACGGCATTGCCGGATGCTGGTTCCATAAGGCCCCGGCAAGATTGCCCAGAGCTTCGGGATTTTCTGCCAGCCAGCCTGTCGCTTCCGCTGGCATAAGTTGTCCGGCTGCCAGCGCTGCAAAAGCTGAGGAGTTGTCAGCTTCCCGGAAGCGAAATCGATAAGGCGAGTCCGGAACGGTTATTCCCGGAAGCCAGCTTTTACCATCAAGCAGCTCCCCCTCCAGAGACGCCAGGAGCGGCAAATGCCAGAACAGTGCAGACCAGAAAATGACCGTATTCCACATCACGTTTTGCTCTGCCTGCTCTTCTGGCGCAGCTCCGGGTGGAAACATGTATCCTTTGGCCAGTCTGACCGCACAGGTTGTGAACTGCAGCGTAAGGTCCCCGAAGCCGTCTGACTGCGACCACCTTCCCTGCTGTGTTGCCGGCACATTCTGTACCCTGGCCAGTAAGCCATGCAGTGGCGTTATATAAAACCGGTGATAAACATCCGCCGGAAGTGAGCTGTTTTCCCATATTTGTTGCAGGCAGGTTTTTCTCAACGGGCTACAGCACAGCGTATCGACCGTACGCGGAGCGTGGTAGCCGGCAGGTGTGAAAGCGGATACATGACGTGCTGGTTCCGGTTCACCTTTTGAAAACAGAAACCTCAGAGTCCTGATTCTGTCGCGCATGATTTTCTCCTGGTATAGGGCTGCCCAGTGTTGTGACACTCCCCGCGCTTCACCATAAAAAACCAGTTACTCATTCTCAGAAGTTTTTCCCGTTTCTTCGTGGCTGTCGGCACTCTCTCCATTTCCGGACGGTACGGTTTCGTACGTCGTCTCGCGGTTTTTCCCGCCTTCATCGCTCAGCCAGCGCATCAACTCGTTAAGCACGAGCGTTCTTCTGGCCCGGGTGACAGCCACGTACAGCAGGTTGGTCTCATCCTGCCGCTCATCCTGCGAAAGAAGCGGGTCGGTAATGTCGGTAAAATCCTCACTCAGCATCACCACCGGCCATTCGAGCCCCTTGCTGCGGTGTGCGGTTGAAACCGTGACCTGAGCCTCTTTTTCATGAGTGACGACCTGACGGCGCATAATGGCCAGCTTTTGAGGGAGCGGGAAAAAGTCATCGAGCAGGCGAATAGCCTGGTTCATCTCCACGTCCTGCGTGGCTTTGGCTATCGAGCAGTACTCGTCAAAATCCCGGTAGTCCCGGCTGAAGCGCGGGGACTGCATCTTTTCAGGCATATCGGCGGAGAACCAGTACAGATCCTCAAGCTCTTCGGTCTTGTAGCCTTCAATCCCGCCGACCCAGAAGACCTTTTTCTCCATGAGACTTGCCGTTAAAGCACTCCCAATCACACCGGATACCGTCCGGCTCAGTACAGCAATGTGCTCAGTTCCCTCCGGAATTCGGGTCACCACACTGTCTTCCCCCCCGTTGCCTGTTACCTGTTTATCTTCACCGGCACGGTCCAGCAGGATGTTGGCCATACGCGCGACCTCAGGGCCAAAACGAAAACTCGCCGTCAGCCACAATTTGTCTGCCTGCGCCAGCTGAGGGGCATTGAGCGCGTTATCCGCCCCGCGAAAGCGGTAAATCTGCTGGTAGCGGTCGCCGACCAGGATGACCCGGCAGGGCTGATTCAGTACAAACGCACTGGTCACCGGGTTAGCGTCCTGCGCCTCATCGAAAAGGATGGTATCCCAGCGTGTTGATAAATCAGGATGTGAAAGCTGGAAAAGTTTAAGGTAGGTGTCGTGCGTGACGGGAAAGGTTGAATCAGTACGGCTCATTTCATACCAGAGGATTTGGATTGCCCCCAGAATTTTACCGGCATCGAGACCGTGGCGATCATCCTCAGACGGCAGATGTATCAGCCCCGGCTCAGTATCTGCACTGCAGAGGAACATGTTCAGCCCGCTTAGCGCCAGCCGCGCCAGCGGCCAGTGGCGGGTATTGAGCTTGCGGGCCACATCCGTAATGCGCAGACTGGCTGTCAGCCGGTCACGGAAATGCCTGCCGAAACGGGCCCATGCCAGCTGATGCGACGTTTTACACTCTACGTTATAGGGGAATTTGCGTTCAGCCTCATCCCGCACAGCGCGATTATAGGCAAGGTAAAGCATCTTACTTTCCGGGTTGGCTTCAGCGTAGTTCACTAACGTGGAGGTTTTGCCTGTGCCTGCAAACGCATTTACCACAAGATGATTACCCTTCCATTCGATGATGGCGTTTTGTTCGGCTGTTGTTTTCCAGGTCACTGTGTTCTCCCGCAGCAGCAGATGTGAAAAAAAACAGCCTGACAGCGGGAAGAGTTCACTACGATAAAAAACCAGATACCGTGCTTCAGAAATAAAAAACGCTCCCGGGCGGGAGCGTGTGGATGTGATTATGCCGCCTGCAAGTACCGTGGATCCAGACGAACAGGCCAGCCGCCGAGATAGTGCCCGGGGGTATAGAGTATCCGGCGTCGTTCATTCGCCAGGGTATTACCTACCACCACTTCGCCGGCAATCCCGCACAGGGACAGCTGTATGTAAGCCATTCCGGCCGCAAGCGGATCGATATCTGTCGCGGATACCCACAGATACCGGTGCGGTGGCCACCCCGCCTTTTGCAGAACATCAGCAAATGCCAGCACCATGCAGCCGGCACCGCACGCAGGTTCACTCAGGGTGATGAAGGGTTTGTCACGGAACAACGCTTCAGTGTCGCCCAGCTGCATGGCCGCCATCATTCTGGCCACGTCCCAGGGCGTGAAAAACTGCCCCCTGTATTTGTCACCCAGCTCCAGCTGCATAAAGACGCGGCCAAGGAAGTCCCCGGGCGCTTCACCCAGCCCGTTAACAACGTGGGCCAGCAGCTGCGCCATGCGCGTGACGTCCTCCTTTTCGTATCCACCGACTATACGCAGATACTTTTGCTCCTGCGCTTCACTGAAGTGAAGCCGGTTTTCCAGCGCGATGACGCTGCAGCTGATGAAGTCTTCAAACACTTTAAACCGGTGATGATACCGGGCCGTCTGACTGAACAACTTAACAAAGGCTTTTTCGTGGTTAATCATGCCAGGCATGCGTCTTCTCCATAAAAAAAGGGAACACGCACCCTGACCAGGGGACGTGTCCCCTGAGGGTAAAAAGCCACGGCATTGCCGTGGCTGGGTTAACGGAGGAACAGGCTTTTACCCCCGGACCTCACGATAAGATGCTGCTTCCTGAGTCGATAACGCCGACTCATCGCTGACGAGATAAAGCACCTGACCGGGCTGAGACGCGCCGGCCGCACCTTTGTGTCCGTCGACATGTTCGCCGCCGTCATAGCAGTCGTAACCGCTGAGCCCGCTCACGGGCTCGCTGTAGCTGTGACGCACCTCGCAGTCAAATACCGCAGAAATTTCCCCGACAACCTCACCTGACGGCGGAAGCCAGGGCGTATCCATCTGCAGCGTAAGACTGTTTGGCGAATGCCGCTGCCAGTTGACATTGTGCCCGGCAGGCCACTCCATGCCGTACTGCCGGCAGTAGAGGCTGGTTGTGGTCGATACGCCTGACATCAGCCCTCCGGAACCGTTCAGCTCTGCTGCCAGCCGCGTAGGTATGACGGCCAGCATATCGCAGGGCTGGGAGCGTTCAGGATACTGGCTGAGCCGCTCCCAGGCAGTTGCGGCATCAGACTCATCGCCGGCGCTGACCAGACCAAACCAGTCGGTGTATTGCCTGGCAATCAGCTCCGCCATAACCTCACGTGCCGGGTCGGGAATATTCTCCCATTTCAGCGCGCCCAGACCTGACTGGTGATACAGCCGGTCAATGGCCCGGATGGTTTCCGCATCGAGGATGGCATCCTTCAGCAGGAGCGCCAGCCAGCTTTCAAACGCCTGATTGGCCGCAGTGGAAAGCCCTGTGCCTGCACGGACCAGCCCCTGACAGGGCGGATACGACGTTGTGCGCACCGGCTTGAGTATCCCCGCCGCGCCAGCCAGAAAAAGCTGTATGCTCTGCTGCACTGCGTGGCGGTGACGCGGTACGTCAGTTCCGTTTATCCACTGCAGCATGACATCAATGCAGACGGATTTACCGGTGATTTCCAGGCGGTTATGACACCATTCGGACATAGTGAATACTCCTCTTTCATAAAAAAAAGAGGACACAGCCCCGTGAGGAGCGGTGTCCTCACGGGAGGGCGACAGTTACGGAATAACCGCCACCGGATAAGTTAATTACGCCGCCACAGCCTGACTTTCAGGCAGTGCCAGTAGATATTCCGACGCTTCCCGGGCATGCCGGCAGGCGCGGAACAGGGCCTTTTTGTCAGATTTCAGCACCTTCAGCCAGTGGTCCACATAGCTGTCGTGCTGAACCTCACCGAATACCCCGAGTTGGGCACACAAAAACGCACTGCCCATTTCGGCGATGAGCTCCTCAAAGGCATACACCGGGTCCCCGAACTTGCGGGATGAGGAGGTTATCCCCTCCCGGTTAAGTCGCTTCGCATGACCGGTACTGTGTACCAGTTCATGCAGCAGCGTGGACCAGCAGTCCGCCTCCGTAAAAAACTGCTCAGCCACCGGCATCACAATTTCATCCGTCAGCGGACGGTAATAAGCCCGGTTCTGAGGCAGCATCCGGTGTTTAACCCCTGTGGCGTTAAACATCCGGATCACCCTGTTCATCACGTCCGGGCTGAGTATGCCGTCCTCATCCACCGTCGGCGGTTGCTCAGGTGAAGCCGCAACCTCTGCCGGCAACCCCTCACACTGCTCAGCGTTGAACAGCTGCAGGGGTTTAAGCATCGGCACGGTTTCCATCAGCGGTTTACCGTCACTGTCATAAAGGCGGTTGCCTTCGCGATCCTCCGCCTGCTTCGTCCAGTCCTTATAAACCACCGCCAGGGTGGCTTTCTCACCCTTACGCACCTGCCCGCCAGCCTGCTGCGCCTGCCGGTAAGTCATCCAGCGGTTATTGCGAAAACCCTGCTCTTCCGCTGACATCCAGAGAAGCAGGACATTCACGCCGCTGTAGTGACGTCCGGTTGTGGCATTTAGGGGCAGACCGGCCAGACCGATGCCGGCAGCCGCGCGCCACGGCTTACGCCAGGGCGCGACGCCGTTTTCCAGAGCGACAACAATGCGGTCGGTGATCTGACGATAAAGGTCAGTATGTTTTGCCGGACGGCGGGCCGCCTTGTGTGAAGTCGTTTTTTTCATGAGATATACCTTTAATCAGAGGCATACCCCTGCGCCGGCGGGCGCAGAGATACGCCCGTCGACGGGAAATTCAGAAGTCAGTTACCATGCGGCATAAAACCACAGGTATTCATGTTCAAAGTCAAAATCACTGAGCAGGCTTTCCAGCCTGTCACGCAGGGTGAAAACGTACTGCAGCCGGCGCTGAAGAAGCTGATTATCCTCATTCCCCTCTGTAAATGTCGCAATCGCACAGTCCAGCCTCTCTTTCAGTTGCTGAATATGCTCGCGTGACAGTTCCAGACAGGTCGCGTTTTCCACCTCACCGACATGCTTATCCACCCAGGTAATCAGTGAAAAATCGCGGCTCAGTTCATACACCGGATGATACGGTGCCGGTACTGCGACGATCTGCCTGTGCTGGCTGTAGAGAAAAATATCCAGTCCCATACGGGCCTCCTTCGGTTCAGAAAGAGGCAGGAACCTTTCCGGCAGGAAAAGTCCCTGCCGGGGTGAGTTAACGTCCGGTTATTCGCAGCGCCCCCTGCGGGGTCACCTGCGATAACCTGGCCTGCAGCCTGCCACAGGCGTTCAGAAAGGTTTGATGATCTTCAGGCTTCGCCCGCTTACAACTGATGAAGGCCGCCTGCTTTAGCAGACGCACGGCGTTTTCACGCCAGCGGCAGAGTTCATCAGGCCCGACACAGGCATTGAAGTGACAGACTGCACTCGCCAGAAGCTGATCGGCTTTCTGGCGGTACTGCGCGACTTTCACCCGGTCAGTCGCTGCGGTGAGCACCTGTATCTGTGTGTCGGTAATCAGGATCCTCAGGTCCGTCCTGCCGGACAGTACAGAGGTGGCTACCGCGTCGCTTATCGACAGTGATTCAATGAAATCATCGCCGCCGGCAAGCAGGCGTGCCGTGTCGTACCAGTCCTCATTTTTCTGAGGGTGACACCCTGTGGCATACGCAATACGCGGCACCGGATCGTTGCCCTGCCAGGCACCGGTGGCCGGCATAAGATAAACACCCTCATCCTTTGCCAGGTGAAGCTGACCTCCCTGCATGCGGGCGGCCAGCAGGACGTTCGTCAGGTCTTTGTTGTCGAAAAAAAGCATGGGGCTCTCCTTTAAAAACGGGAGAGCCGCCCCGTCCGGAGTGATCTCTCCCGACGGGGTTAAAGTCAGTACTGTTTACAGCGCGTCAGTTTTTTCCGCGACCCGCTTCAGTTCATACAGCTGAAATTCAGCCTCCGTAAACGCATTCCAGTCGTCGTTGCTCAGCACACGCTCACCACCGCAGAGCAGCTGCAGCAGCAGGGAATCAAACGCGTCACCACGCACCGGCGTTTTCAGTACCGGCTGAGGCGCGGTCAGCGTCGGCTGCTCAGGCAGGCCGAGATGTCGCTCAATCCAGCGTAACGGTAACGCCCAGCTGCGGCCTTCGTCAGAAGAATGTATCCGAAAGCTGCCCGGACACAGGTTATGCAGCAGGACCATCACAATGCGTGCAAAGAAATCGCAGGGCTGATGCTGAAAATCCAGCTCCTGGATACTCAGCGTATTGCGGTTGCGCTCACGCTCAATCGTCATGTTGACCGGCCAGACACTGCCGCCTGTGTCGCCACAAAACGCCATGACATCAGCAACCGGAAAGAGGTCAGCCGCGCGATTAAGCGACGGCAGATACGTATTCCCCGGACGCAGACGCACCGGCAGTTGCCAGAAAGTTTCTGTGACGGCCAGAACGAAAGCATGCCAGTGTCGCAACGGAACCGTGCTGACGTGCTCGATGGTGTAGACAACCGACATGGAAGCCGGCGAAGAAAACAGGTTTTTCATCGATAAATCCTCCGCGAATAAAAAAGGGGGGATTTATCCCCCGGACGGGAGTAAATCCCCGTCAGGGTGTGTTCTTTCTGCTGGTTACATCCGTTCGAGAGCCGCTATAGCCCGATCACACCGGGCATCCTGGATACCTTCATCCACGGCCTTCTCCCAGAAGGGCCGGTTAATTTCTTTTCCCAGCTCGTCCAGCGTGAAGAGCAAATTTTTAGACGTATCAGGCAAAGGCGGAATATCGCCTTCCCCGAGTAAAAAGACAAACCAGCCATAAGCTGTGCCGGTGCCAATGATGGAATCTTCCAGAAACGTCAGTTCATTCGGTTCATCCCGGTCCGTATGAAGATCGAGACGCTGGAATGCCCTTATGCTCAGAAGTTCACTCTCAAGCAGGCAAAGCCAGCTGAGCGTGTCCAGTGGAGTTTTAAGCGTATAAACGTCTGTGTGCATGGGTATATCCTCAGGTAAATAACGGGATATTCCCTCCGACGGAGAGATATCCCCGTCAGGGTCCACAACATTTTTTGACCGGCGTTCATCAACCGATCAGTTCAGTGCATATGAATCAGATTGCTCCTGATACACATATTCAGGATTAAAGCGCAGGCTTTTCAACGCAGCTACCGACAGTGGATCTACGGAATTTATGCCCGAAACGGCCACGCCATCCAGTATGTCGCCAGCCTCCACCCGGGGAGAATATCCGTAATACTGACACCATACACAGAGTTCGGGGTCAGCCGGATCACAATCACCGAGCGGTGCGACAAAAACCTGTTCGCCACAGGAGACGTTATCTCTGAGGATTTCGCCCGGATGAAAACACCACTTACGGGGCCATACTGAGCGGGACATACATCCCGTCGCGTCTCAGACATCGACAGAATACGGAAAGTGACATCGTGCAGTGCTTCAGTCATGAGAATGCCCTCCGGAAAGAAAACGGTAGCGCAGGTGTGCCAGATGCTGTGCCTGACGGCAAGCATGGCGGTATGCGTTTCGACGACCTGTTATTCCCTCAGGAAAGGAAACCGGCAGGCGGTGAAAAACATACTCGGCGCGGTGGCAACCTGTACGAACGGTAAGAAAGACGTTAACGCCCTGGTCTTTGACAGAAGTGATGTGCGCACGGACGGCATAATTGCCCGAACCGTTGACATACCAGCTGCTGTTGCGATGCAGATAAATGAAAGATTTCAATCTCCGGACAGCTGCGTCAGCAGACTGCTGAAGCTGAGTAAGGAGATGTTCAGGGAAAACCGCAAAAGAGATGACAGACATGGTGTTTCTCCATAAAAAAAGGAAACACCTGCCCGACCGGGAAGTGTTTCCCGTCGGGGAGTCAGAAAAAACAACATTCTGACTGTCTGATAAGTTGAAATGACCTCAATCACTGTTCAGCGATATCCGTTTCCAGAGGTTAAACGGATTTACCACCCGAAGGTATCCTCTCTCAGGCTGCGAGGATTTTCCGGTCACCCGAAGGTGTTTCTCTCAGACCGGTGAAACGTTAGCTGCTAGTCACCCGAAGGCGCTCCTCTCAGACTGCCGGAGCATTAGCTGGTTGCATGTAGCAACAAGTAAGCCTGTCTATTTTCAGAGCAAATAGTGAACATGTCAACTGACGAACTGGCACAATATTGTCATTAACTTTTTTTAATAACAGTCCCTAGCCTACGGCTAAGATTATTTATACATTTTCGCTGACTTATATCCTAACTAAGGAAGGTGCGAATAAGCAGGTCATTTCTTCCCAAGCTGACTCGCTGATTAAAATTTCGCGGATCTGGGCCGATTTTT
>NZ_PQGD01000037.1 GCF_002915575.1 Superficieibacter electus | reverse complement strand
TCCTCCGCCGCCAGGTCGAACAGCCCGCTGGCGATGCTCACCTCCAGCGAAAACGGCGCGGAATAACGCTCCGTCAGTCGGAAGCTCACCACTGCCGTCGCCATCTCCATGATGCCGTCCACCGCCAGCGTGAAACGCAGTCCTTTTAGTGACATGTTTACCTCCCGATCCATCTATATGCCAGCCGTTACAGCTGTGCGACAAAGAATATCAGTATGGAGTTACGCGTCCACCAGACACGCTACCGCCCGGGTTTCCGGCATCCGCCATCTCCCTGAAAAAGCGTAACTCCTTACTGACACACAATTTTTATACATAAAAAGACAGTATCCTGCCCGAAGGCAGGATACTGTTAGTTCAGACTTATGCTTCGAGCGGCGCACGCCAGTCGTCAGCACCGGAAGTGCCGGACTTGATGTGTTCCCACTCAACTTTGCGATAGGCCAGTTTTACGGCAAGCAGTTGCGTGAACTCGCGCTGCGACGGGTCCTGGCAGTGCGGCATATGCAGATTCATATCCACAATGGTCGCATCGGTCAGACGGGTAGTGAAGTAGTGCTCCTGTTTACCTTCAACAGAGGTACGCCACCAGTGCATTTCCACCTTCGGCAGCATTTCGCCTGAAGCTAACGCGTTGTACAGCAACGGCACCGCTTTGTTCAGCGCCACGGTGAAGATGAAGGGTTTGTGCGCACGCTGACCGCTCGGCTGACCAGACTGCGGATCGGTTGGCACGGTGACGTTGTGCAGGAACTCCTGCACCAGCATTTCATCTTCGTGACCCTGCACGTAGATGTTGCCGACAGAATCTGCGGTGAACGCACCCGCAGTGATATTGCCCTGAGTCTGACCCGTTATTGAGATGTAACACGGTGTAGGCATTTGTAAACTCCTTGTAGATTATTGATTACAACTTACGATCACCTGCCGTCTAATCCTGGCAGGCAGAAAAACACGTCATTCATTTATTCATCCAGATAATGAATATTTCCGGATAAATAATCGTGAATATCCCCGCGTCTGGCTGTTCCGCCGTGCATGCAGAAAATGTCGGAACAAAAACCATTCACAGTCATTATTTATGACTATTTTCAGCAAGCAAAAGAATCATCCTGAATAATATTATTCAGCACTTTCATCTGATTCCTTCCCCTGATAAATCGCCGTTCGTTTTAATTATTCTTAATTCATAATTCACATTCTCTTCATTCATAAAAACCACAAATGAAATAGCAAAACTATACATGCCTGATGAATAATTGGTTGAATTTAAAAACACTTAAAAATCAACATGTTAGCAATGATTCGTAAAAACAAAGGATAAACATCACACTGTCTTCCAGACAGTTCATCAAACCTGTTATGAATTTCATTTCCAAAGGATACCCCTCTTTTCTGATCAAAAAAAGCGCTTCTAATTTAAATTTTTAGGCGTAAAATGCGGATCAACAGTTGAGACTTACTGCATTTTTAGCCGCCATTTGTGTGGCATGCATTGTGTTTTCTTTAACACAAAACATGCCGCTTTAATGGCATGGACATTCATTCGAATGGATTATTCATATGAGCAGCAAGAACGATGGCAGCGTCGCGCCAAAAGAGCGAATTTCAATAAAATACACCCCCAAAATTGACGGAGTGGCAACCGAGATTGAATTGCCGCTTAATCTTCTCGTCGTCGGCAACCTGAAGGGAACACCAGACGACACGCCGCTGGATGAACGCACCGCCGTTTCCGTTAACCGGTACAACATTGACTCGGTGATTGCAGAAGCCGGTATTGAGAGAAAATTTCTGGTTCCGGCTGAACTCAGCGATGCGCCCGATGAACGTCTGGACATCAGCCTGAAAATAAAATCGATGAGCGACCTGTCTCCGGACAGCATCGCCCGCCAGGTACCGGAAATAAAGCGGCTACTGGAGCTGCGTGAAGCACTGGTCGCGCTCAAGTCCCCGATGGGTAACCTTCCCGCGTTTCGCCAGCAAATCCAGGCGTTGCTGGAAAACGAAGAGACCCGCGAGCAGTTGATCCAGGAACTCGGCATCGCCAGTCAGAAATAACTTTTGCAGAAGGATTTTCAGTATGTCATTACAGGAAGATATTGTTCCCGCCAGTGTATCGCCGACTGCCGCAACCCCGTCCCTGCTTGATGAGATCATGGCGCAGACCCGTGTTAAGCCCGCCTCCGAAAGTTACGATATCACTCGTCAGGGCGTGAGCGCCTTCATTGCCGCCATGTTACGGAACGACAGCAACGAGGAACCCATCAATATCCTGGCCGTCGATGCCATGATAAGCGATATTGATGAACGCACCGGCAGACAAATGGACGCCATTATTCATGCCCCGGAGTTTCAGGAGCTGGAGTCGTTGCTGCGCTCGCTGAAGCTGCTGGCCGATCGTACCGATATCCGTGAAAACATTAAAATTCATTTCCTGAACGCCACACAGGAAGAACTGCTGGACAATTTCGAATTCGCGCCGGAAATCACACAGTCAGCCTATTACAAGCATGTTTATTCAAGCGGTTACGGCCAGTTTGGCGGAGAACCCGTGGCGGCGGTGATTGGCAATTTTGCTTTTAAAAACACCACAGCGGATATGAAGCTGCTGAAATATGTCAGCCAGGTGAGCGCTATGGCGCACAGCCCGTTTCTGTCATCGGTTTCCTCCGAGTTTTTTGGTCTGGAGTCATGGACAGAACTGCCGGGGATCAAGGAACCTGCCGCCATTTTCGAAGGCCCGGCATACTCCCGCTGGCGCGTCCTGCGTGAGTCCGAAGATTCCCGCTATTTAGGACTGACGGCCCCCAGATTCCTGTTGCGCCACCCTTACTCCGTTGATGAAAACCTCGTCAAATCATTCCGTTACAATGAGAATGTTAGCCAGAACCACAATGACTATTTATGGGGCAATACGGTATTTTTATTAGCCGCTAACCTGGCAGAATCGTTCGCGAAATACCGCTGGTGTCCGAATATCATTGGTCCGACCAGTGGTGGGGCGGTTAAAGACTTACCGGTCCATATGTATGAAGCGATGGGGCAGATGCAGGCCAAGATCCCGACCGAAGTGTTAATCACTGACCGTCGCGAGTATGAACTGGCGGAGGAAGGTTTCATCACCCTGACCATGAGAAAGGGATCTGACAACGCCTGCTTCTTTTCGGCCAATTCGGTGCAGAAACCGAAGGTATTCCCTAAAACACCGGAAGGCAAGGCCGCCGAAACCAACTACAAACTCGGCACTCAGTTGCCCTATTTATTTGTTATCAGCAGGTTGGCCCACTATATCAAAGTCCTTCAGCGTGAACAGCTTGGCTCCTGGAAAGAACGCAGCGATCTGGAGCGCGAACTGAATACCTGGATACGTCAGTATGTGGCCGACCAGGAAAATCCGCCCGCAGAAGTCCGCAGTCACAGGCCACTACGTCAGGCAAAAATCGAGGTATTGGATGTGGAAGGCGAACCGGGCTGGTATCAGGTCGCCATCAGCGTAAGACCGCATTTCAAGTATATGGGTGCCAGTTTTGATTTGAGCCTGGTCGGACGTCTGGACAAGGAATAACCATATGCGGCGGCGGGATTCAGGACCGACAGGTAGTCTGTTTGAGCGTATCCGGGAGGCGGCAACCCCGCCTTCTTATCAAAACCCCAAAGGGGCGCTGCTGAGATCGATCAGACGTAATCTGCAACAGATCCTGAATACCCGCTCCGGCAGTTGTTATGGTTCACCGGAGCTGGGGATCAGCGATCTGGATAATATCGCATCTGTATCTGTAAATCTCAGGGACACGACAGCCTGGACAATAAAGCGCTGCATTCTGCGCTATGAACCACGGATTTCAGATGTGAACATCGTTGTTATTGCACCGGATGAAAATGCCCCGCTGGAGTTGCGTTTTCACATTGTGGCAATTGTTGATTTCAGTGAGGCCAGGGACGTGCTTGAGTTTGACATCCTGCTGAACAGCCATCAGCACTATCGTGTGGAGTAGCCATCATGCCTTTTGAAGAACGTTACTACCGCGAAGAACTGGATTATCTGCGTCAGCTTGGAAAATTACTGGCACAGGAAAAACCACATCTGGCACATTTTTTAGCCGAGAAAGAGGGCGATCCGGATGTGGAACGCCTGCTGGAAGCGTTTGCTTTTCTGTCCGGTAGCCTGCGCCAGAAACTTGAAGATGAATTTCCCGAGTTCACTCACGGCCTGATCCGCATGTTATGGGCTAACTATCTGCGCCCGGTTCCGGCAATGACGGTCATTGCCTATGAACCAGAAACTGCGCAGTTAAAAACCCCGGTTCAGGTCTGCCGCAATGAACTGATTAGTTCGAAAACCAGCCGGGCAACCTCATCAGAGCAGAAACCACTGACAGATGGCACAGAGGAGCTGGTACAGTCTCCTGCCTGTCATTTCACCCTGGCCCGCGACATCTGGCTGCAACCACTGCGTATCCAGGATACCCGCAACACCAGCAGCCAGAAAGAGGGTATCATCGATATCAGCTTTGTTGCAGATAATAATGTGTCTGCCAGTATGCTGGATCTGAATAAAGTCACTCTCTGGCTGGGTAACGAAGATGACTATACCCGTTTCCAGCTTTATCTGTGGTTCTGTGAATGCCTGATGGATGCGGAGCTGATTGCCGGGGATCGGCGGGTGCCGATGCCGGATCTGTGGCTGGAGGCTGCCGGGTTTGAGAATCAGGATGCCCTGTTGCCGTGGCCTAAGAACGTTCACGGTGGCTACCGCGTTTTGCAGGAATATTTCTGTTATCCCGAAGCATTCTTCTTTTTCCATCTGCGAAATGTCACCCCGTTGCCGGAGGATTTTCCGGTCAGCGCCTTTACGCTGAGGCTGCATTTTAACCGACCTTTACCGGTAGATATTAAACTGCGCCGGGATTCCCTGCGCCTGCACTGTACGCCCGCCATTAATCTGTTCACTCATTATGCGGAACCCGTCAGACCCGATGGTCGCACGGCTGAATATCCGCTACGCGCCAGTCATAAGCACCCGGATGCCTATGATATTTTCCAGGTCAGTGCCGTCACCAGTAAGATAAAAGCGTCATCCGGGGTATCTTATCCGGGTAGCCAGGTGCGTACCTGGCCTGAATTTGAAAGTTTCCAGCACCAGATGGAATACAGCCAGCAGCGGGAAGTCGTTTACTGGCATCACCGGACAAAAACCTCTCTGTTCCATCGCGGACTCGATCACACCATCGCCTTTATTCACGCCGACGGCAGTATGCCGGACAGCTCGCGCTTTAACGATGACGTGATCACCACCACGCTAATCTGCACGAACCGGATGCTACCAACCCAACTGCATACTGGTGATATCTGCGTGGCCATCAACAAAAACCCGGCAGTGGCATCCTTTCACAACGTCACCCGTCCGACACAGCCGCTGTACCCGGTGACGGACGGCGACATGCACTGGTCGCTGATTTCCGCCATGAACCTGAATTATCTCTCCCTGCTGGACAGGGAAACATTAATTCAGATCCTGCGTACTTTTGATTTGCCGGGCGCACACCACCCGCAGCGGGCCAGGTTGTCGTGCCAGAAGCTGGATGCCATAGAGAAACTGGAAACCCGCCCGGTAGATCGGCTGTTTAAAGGCGTACCGGTGCGCGGACTAGCCACCACGCTGTGGATACGTCCCGATCCCTTTGTCTGCGAAGGTGAGATTTACCTGCTGGGCACCGTGCTGTCGCACTTCTTCGCGCTCTACGCCAGCATCAACTCGTATCACTGTCTGAAAATTATTAACACGGAAAGCCAGGAGTCCTGGGAATGGCAGGAGAAAATGGGCCAGCACGCCCTGATATAACGACGGCGGCGAAGCCGCCGTTTCCGGCGGACGTGCGTGACTGCAATTTTTATGTGCTGATGGAGGCGCTGTACCGCCGTTACGGCTCTGCGGATCAGGAGATTTCCCTGCGTACTGATCCCGCACAGGAGATCGTGCGTTTCAGCTCAGATGCCCGCATTGCGTTTCCGGGCAGCGACTTAAGCCAGCTTTCCCGCCGTGACAGCGGTCAGTTTGTGCTGGAGACTAAATTCCTCGGTTTTTCCGGCAGTCAGTCACCGCTGCCGGGCTATTATCTGGATCAGATGGCGCAGGAGTCTGCACAGCATGAGGATGGCCTGAAAGAATTTCTCGATCTGTTCAGCCACCGCTGGACGCAGTTTGCCTACCATGCCTGGCGTAAATACCGCTACTACATCTGCTTTCGTAACGGCGGCACGGATTCATTTTCCCGGCGAATGTATGCCCTGGTCGGGCTGGGTAGCCCGAGCGTGCGCGATAAACTCGCCATCAACCACAGCAAAATGCTGGCTTACGCCGGTATCCTGGCAACGCCGGGCCGCGCGCCGGAAGTCATCTGTAACCTGGTGTCTCACTGCTTCGACTTACCAGACGTCACCATTGAACGCTGGCAATTGCGTAAAGTAAAGATAGACCCGAACCGGCAGACCCGGATTGGCGTGCGCAATCCGAAAGGGAAAACGGCCGGGCATATTCCTGGCCGTTCCCTTCTCGGCGTTAATTTCACACTTGGTTCGCAGGTGCCGGATCGTAGCGGTAAATTCCTGCTCCAGCTCGGCGGCCTGTCGCTTAAGCGTTACCTGTCCTTTTTACCTGACGGCGAAAACCATCTGCCGCTGACCATGTTCCTTTCCTTTATTCTGCGCGATCAGTTTGCCTGGGATTTACGGTTATGCCTGGCCCCACAGCAGGCCAGGGGAATGCGCCTGGGCGATCCTGGCAGTTCCTGTATCGGGCGCACCAGCTTTATCGGCCAGCCAAAAGTGCCGCCCGCCATCACTATTTGTATCAGGGAGTAATTCTGTGGAGCAATTTATGGCAGAAGAAAAACAGCCGTCCCGCCAGGCATCACTGACCCTTCAGGTCATGAACGGTAATGAACTGGAAAGCGGGCGTGCCGCAAAATGTCTTTTTAATGAAAACGGCGGTGATATTGGCCATGCCTCTGACTGCCGCTGGCCGGTACAGGACAGGGCGGGAACCATCGCCGGACATGCCTGCTCTGTTATCAGGCACGACGGCGCATTCTGCCTGAAAAGCCAGATACCGGGACTGATGATCAATCTGGCTCCCATGGCATCCGACGCCCTGGTGCGGCTGCGCCAGGGGGATGAGATCCAGCTCGGGGCGCTGGCGCTGAAAGCGTTTCTGCATGAAGGCGCGGCTGTCACCTATGATGAGCGAATGGCGACGCCGGAAACCATCGTGATGAACCGTGACAGTCTGGCGGAAACCCTGCTGACGACCGAAGGACAGCCTGAATATCCGGGGATGCCGTTTCAGCACCAGATAGCCCCGACCGTGGCACACGGTTTTTCCAGCGATCCCCTGCTGGCGCTGCGCACAGAAAGCCTGATGGTGGCGGACGATCCCATCGCCATGCGCCCTCCCCGGCCATCGGCTCCCTTTTCCGATCTGGCCGGGACAAACGGGATCAATACCCCCTTTATGGATCTGCCGCCCGGACATCTGCCGGAAAATAATGACGATGAATTTGCCGCGATGGCCCAGTATCACCTGGCCGTCACGCCGTTACTTCGCGGAATGGACTGTCCGCTGACGCTGCACAGCACCCAGGACGCGGACGCGTTTCTGGAAGAAGCCGGACGGGCGTTACAGGCGGCAATCAAGGGGCTGCTGAATCTGCAACAGCAGAAGAACAGCCTGTCCGACAAGCATCTGCGACCGCTGGAGGACAACCCGCTGCGTCTGGATATGGATTACGCTACGGCGCTTAACGTCATGTTCGCCGAAGGAAAAAGTCCGGTTCACCTTGCAGCACCTGCCGCCATTGCCGAAAGCCTGCGCAATATTCGCCAGCATGACGAAGCCAACCGCGCCGCCATCGTCGAATCGCTGCGCGTGCTGCTGGACGCGTTTTCACCACAGAGTCTTATGCGCCGCTTTGTGCAGTACCGCCGCAGCCATGAACTGCGCAAGCCGCTGGATGATGCCGGTGCCTGGCAGATGTACTGCGATTACTACGATGAACTGGCCTCCAGCCGCCAGCAGGGATTTGAAATGCTGTTCAACGAGGTCTACGCCCAGGCTTATGACCGGGAACTGCGCGAAAAACAGCGGGAGCCGGAAGCATGATCAGGCGTTTTTTCCGCGCATGGGTGATGGTTATATTTTTTACCGCCACCCTGAGCGGCTGTGAGACGGCAAAAAAAATTAGTCAGGTGATTTCGAACCCGAATATTCAGGTGGGCGATCTGAAGTCACAGGCATCGGAGGTCAGCATCACCCTGCTGACCGAGCCGGATACTAACCTCACCGTCGATGGCGAAGCTGCGCCGGTGGACATCCAACTGGTTTACCTGAGTGACGACTCGAAATTCCAGGCGGCTGACTATGACCAGATCGCCACCACGCCACTGCCGGATGCACTGGGAAAAAACTATGTCGATCACCAGGATTTTAATTTGTTGCCGGACACCATGAAAACGCTTCCTCCGGTGAAACTGGATGAAAAAACCGGCTTTATCGGCGTGATTGCCTACTTTTCAGATGACCAGACAACGGAATGGAAACAAATCGAATCGGTGGAGAGCACCGGGCATCACTACCGTCTGCTGGTACATATCCGCGCCAACACGATCGAAATGAAAAAAGAGGAAGAATGACGATGGCGACCATGAAGAACAAAGTTATCTGGCAGGAAGGGCTGTTTGCCCTGCCGCAGCATTTTCAGCAGCAGCAACGTAATATGGAATATCTGCTGAACCGTCGTCTGGATGCGCAGGGAGATTTTTTCTGGGGCTTCACGTCACTGTCCATCAACACAGAACTGCTTGCCCAGGGTAAGGTCATGATAGACCGGGCAGCAGGGTGTATGCCGGATGGCACGGTGTTCAGCATTCCCGATCAGGATCTGCTGCCGGTGCCGTTTCAGCCAGGTATCCTGTCCTCAAAAGAAAGCCATGATATCTATCTGGCACTGCCGGTGATCAGCGACGTCATCAATGAAATTGAGGGACTGCACAGCGCCGGGCAGGGAACAGAGCGTTATCGTCTTACATACGCCAGCATCCGTGATTTACATACGGATGAGGGTAATGAACAGCCGCTCGGGCTGGGGCAGTTAGTCCCTCGCATCGTCAGCGGCGCGGACGATCTTAGCGCGATGGTCACGCTCCCTCTGTGCCGCATCCGCAGCAAAAACCCCAATGGTTCACTGACGCTGGATAATACCTTTATTCCCACCGTTCAGGCGATACGCGTCAGTGAAGTGCTCATTGCCTTTTCCGGCGAAGTGCAGGGGCTGGTTACCACCCGCGCTGCTGATCTGGCCGGACGAATCGGATCGCCGGAACAGAGCGGGATTGCGGACGTGGCCGAGTTTATGATGCTGCAATTACTTAACCGCCACCAGATGCAGTTTACCCATCGCTCGCAACTGCACACGCTGCACCCGGAGGCATTCTATCGCGATCTGATCGGACTACTCGGCGAACTGATGACCTTCACCGAAGATAATCGCCTGCCCTGCGCGGTGGACGTCTATAACCACCGCGACCTGACGCTCACCTTTAAAACGGTGATCCCGGAGTTACGCCGGGCGCTCAGCACCGTGCTGTTGCCGCGCGCGCAAAATCTGCCGTTCTTTTTGTCGGAAGGCGTTTATATCGCCACCATCAACGATCCCACGCTGTTACAGTCCAGCAAACTGGTACTGGCTGTCCGCGCAAGACTCCCTTACGACCAGGTACAGCGCCAGTTTGTCCAGCAGTCGAAAGTCGCAGCTACCGACAAAATCCGCAGCGTGGTCAGCGTCCAGGTGCCGGGTATCCCGCTGCGCACGCTGACTGCCGCCCCGCGCCAGTTGCCCTATCACGAAGGCTATGTCTATTTCGAACTGGAGAAAAATACGCCAGCCTGGCAGGACGTGGTGAAAGCGGGAGCGCTGGCCCTGCATATCTCCGGTACCTTCCCGGATCTGGATCTCCAGCTCTGGGCCATAAGGGGATAACGCATGGATATGGAGGAGTCTGTTTTTCCGGCTGAGCCGGAGAGCGGAATACCGGGACGCCAGTACCGTCTGGCACTTCGCGGCAACAGCCTGAACCCGATGATCGACGCCGCCACGCCGCTGCTGGGTATGGTAATGCGGCTGTCCACCATGAACAGCCAGGCAATGCCGGAGCATCTGTTTGCTCAGGTTGTTACCGACGTTCAGGCGGTGGAGCAGTTGCTCCAGGAGCAGGGCTACGAGCCGGGCGTCATCGTGTCGTTTCGCTATATCCTCTGCACATTTATTGACGAAGCCGCGCTGGGTAACGGCTGGTCGAACAAAAACGAGTGGATCAAACAGTCGCTGCTGGTGCATTTCCACAATGAAGCCTGGGGCGGCGAGAAGGTCTTTATTCTGCTTGAGCGCCTGATCCGTGAGCCGGTGCGTTATCAGGATCTGCTGGAGTTTCTGTATCTGTGCTTCTCACTCGGTTTTCGGGGCCGCTATAAAGTCGCCATTCAGAACCTGGATGAGTTCGATCAGATCTACCGCCGCCTGCATCATGTCCTGCACAAGCTACGCGGCGACGCCCCTTTCCCGCTGCTGCACCAGGATAAAAAAATGCAGGGAGGACGTTACCAGCTTATCAAACGGCTGACGGTTAAACATGTGCTGTCCGGTAGCCTTGTGATTGTGGTGCTGTTTTATCTCTTTTATCTCCTGCGCCTGGACAGCCAGACGCAGGACATTCTCCACCAGTTAAACCGGCTGCTCGCCAGGTAAGGACGCTGATTTATGATCCAGATTGATTTAGCCACGCTGGTAAAACGACTGAATCCTTTCTCAAAACAGGCGCTGGAGATGGCGGCGTCAGAATGCATGAGCCAGCAGGCGGCTGAAATCACCGTTTCACATGTGCTGATCCAGATGCTGGCAATCCCGCGCAGCGATTTCAGGGTGATTGCGGAACGTGCGGAGATTGGCGTGGATGACCTGCGCCAGGCGCTGACCGTGGAAAACTACGCCACCAGCCGCTCAGCGGACAGCTACCCATCGTTTTCGCCGATGCTGGTCGAGTGGCTGAAGGAGTCCTGGCTGCTGGCCTCCGCTGAAATGCAGCAGACCGAGCTGCGTGGCGCTACGCTGTTGCTTGCGTTATTACACTCGCCGCTGCGTTATGTACCGCCCGCCGCTGCCCGGCTGCTGACAAATATCAACCGCGACCAGCTACAGCAGGATTTTGCCGGGTGGACAAAAGAGTCTGCCGAATCTGTGAGGCTGGATGCTGACGGGCAGATCGTTAACAGCGTGGCAGAGACCGGCGACAGCCTGCTTGCCCGCTACGCCAAAAACATGACCGAAGATGCCCGCAACGGCAAACTTGACCCGGTATTGTGCCGCGATAACGAAATCGATCTGATGATCGACATTCTCTGCCGCCGCCGTAAAAACAACCCTGTTGTAGTCGGCGAGGCAGGCGTCGGCAAAAGCGCGCTGATTGAAGGGCTGGCGCTGCGCATCGTCGCAGGCCAGGTGCCGGACAAGCTGCGCGATACCGATATCATGACGCTGGATCTCGGCGCATTACAGGCGGGAGCCTCGGTCAAAGGTGAGTTTGAAAAACGCTTTAAGGGACTGATGGCAGAAGTTATTCAGTCACCGAAGCCAGTCATCCTGTTTATTGATGAGGCGCACACCCTGATTGGCGCGGGTAATGCGCAGGGCGGGCTGGATATCTCCAACCTGCTCAAACCCGCGCTGGCGCGCGGCGAGCTGAAAACCATCGCCGCCACCACCTGGAGCGAGTACAAAAAGTATTTCGAAAAAGATGCCGCCCTGTCGCGCCGCTTCCAGTTAGTGAAAGTCAGCGAACCGAATGCCGCCGAGGCCACCATTATCCTGCGCGGCCTGTCGGCAGTGTATGAACAGTCCCACGGCGTGCTGATTGACGACGAAGCCTTACAGGCCGCAGCCACCTTAAGCGAGCGTTACCTGTCGGGGCGTCAGTTGCCGGACAAGGCCATCGACGTGCTGGATACCGCCTGCGCCCGCGTGGCGATTAACCTCTCCTCGCCACCGAAGCAAATCTCGGCGCTGACCACCCTGAGCCACCAGTGTGAAGCGGAGATGCGCCAGCTTGAGCGTGAAATTCGTATCGGCCTGCGCACGGATACCTCGCGGCTGACAGACGTCATTGTGCAGTATGATGAAACGCTGACGGAACTCGATGAACTGAACGCCGCCTGGCACCAGCAGCAGGCGCTGGTACAGGAAATTATTGCGTTGCGTAAGGGGTTGCTGGAAGAGGCTGAAACGATTACTCAGGCCGATCCTCTGTCCACAGATACCGGAAGCGTCACAGCAACCGGTGCGGATACTGCCGATGACGATATCCTACAGGTCGAAGAGAACCTTCCCGAAGCAGACCCGCCGGTTTCCCCGGCGGAGCGCCTGGCGCAACTGACCGCCGAACTCGACGCCCTCCATAACGCGCAACTGCTGGTTTCCCCGCACGTCGATAAAAAACAGATTGCCGCCGTGATTGCCGAATGGACGGGTGTGCCGCTTAACCGCCTGTCGCAGAATGAGATGTCGGTGATCACCGATCTGCCGCAGTGGCTGGGCGACACCATCAAGGGCCAGGATCTGGCGATTAAGCACCTGCACAAACACCTGCTGACCGCCCGCGCGGATCTGCGCCGTCCGGGGCGTCCGCTGGGGGCATTCCTGCTGGCTGGTCCCAGCGGTGTGGGCAAAACCGAAACCGTGCTGCAACTGGCGGAGCTGCTCTACGGCGGGCGTCAGTATCTCACTACCATCAACATGTCGGAGTTCCAGGAAAAACATACCGTCTCGCGCCTGATTGGCTCTCCTCCGGGCTATGTCGGCTACGGCGAGGGCGGCGTGCTGACCGAAGCCATCCGGCAGAAACCGTACTCCGTTGTTTTGCTGGATGAAGTGGAAAAAGCCCACCCGGACGTGCTCAACCTGTTTTATCAGGCGTTCGACAAGGGCGAGATGGCTGACGGCGAAGGGCGGGTGATTGACTGTAAAAACATCGTATTCTTCCTGACCTCCAACCTTGGTTATCAGGTGATCGTCGAACACGCCGATAACCCGGAAACCATGCAGGAAGAACTGTACCCGGTGCTGGCTGACTTCTTCAAACCGGCCCTGCTGGCGCGTATGGAAGTGGTGCCGTACCTGCCGCTGTCGCGTGAAACGCTTTCCGTGATTATCGCCGGGAAGCTGGCCCGTCTCGATAACGTCCTGCGCACCCGCTTCGGGGCGGAGGTGATCATCGCGGCGGAAGTAACCGAGGAGATCATGCAGCGCGTCACCCGCGCCGAGAACGGTGCGCGAATGCTGGAATCGGTGATTGACGGCGAGATGCTGCCGCCGCTATCCCTGCTGCTGTTACAGAAGATGGCGGCAAACGCGGTGATTACGCGGATAACCCTGGGCGCAACGGAGGGGCAGTTTACCGCCGTCGTTGAAGAGGATACCGGGAACAGCGACGCCGGAGAGAATACGGAAGAAATCACCACCAGTATCGGTAATGACATCTCCGTACCGGAGCCGGTGCCAGAACCGGAAACAGAGGACACGGCTGACCTATGAACCACGCGCACGCCTTCGCACTGTTGGCTGGCCTGACTGCCAGCGCCGCACAGGCCGCCGTAGCGCCGGAGCAGCTTGTCCCCGGTGTGGCCCTGACGGCAAAAACCGTTGCGCTGACACAGACGCAGGTGGCTGACAATGCGCAGGCCACGGTGAACGCCATGAGCGCCTGCCGGAAAGAGCCTGCGGCGCTGGAGCGGCTGGACTGCTACGACCGCATTCTGGCACCGGCTCAGCCGGAGGAGTTTACAGATGCGCTGGTAAAAGCCCGCTATCAGGGCGAGGCGTGGACGCGGGCATTTGAACAGGAGAAACAGCGCGCGGATAACTCCACCGCGCTGATAATGACCCAGACCCCCGGTGAGCGCCCGACGGTGATTATTACCACCCCGGCCATCGGTAATTTACCCCCGCGCCCGGTGCTGATGTTCAGTTGCGTGGACAATATCACCCGGATGCAGGTGGCACTGGCGCATCCCCGCACAGAGAACGATGTTGGTGTGGTGCTGAATGCAGACAACCGGCAGTTCCGTTCACACTGGTTTATCCGTGAGAACGGCTACCTGCTGGAAGCCAGCCGTGGCTTATCCGGTATTGATGAAATTAAACAACTTTTTGGTACCAAAACGTTGTCGATTGACACTGGCACAGACAGCGCCGCCGGAAAACTGACGTTCAATATTGACGGGCTGGCAAAAACCATCGCCCCACTGCGCGATGCCTGTCACTGGGCGGGAGAATAACAAGATGGATTTACGTAACCCTGATATCTGGATGGCGAACCTGCTGGAAAATCTGCCGGAAGATAAACTTGCCAGCGCACTAAGTGATGACAACCCGGAATGGGAGTATATCGACAGCGAAATCGTCAAACTTGGCTCGCTGGAGCACAGCCAGCTTGATATCCCTGAACTCCAGCGCCGGGGGCTACAGCTTCTGGCGTCAGAGAGCAAAGATTTTCGCCTGCTGGCTCATCTGCTGCGCACCCTGCAACATGTCGGTGATATGCTGCTGGCGACCAGGATGCTGGCACAGTACGTCGAACATTACTGGCCCGTCGCCGCACCACAGAATATGGCACATAAAAAACGTTTTGCAGCCCAGGTGATAAAGCGTTTTGAACCCGGCGCGGAGAGTTTCGCCAGTCACGCAAGTACAGACCAGCGCAATTTGCTGCTGGGTGAATTGGCCAGGCTGGCACAGCTCTGGCAGCAGCATAATGCGGCGGAACTGGCGCAGGCAACGGATGATATCTTTGCCCTGTATCAGCGCACCTTCAGCGATTACGATCCTGCCGCTGCGCCGGTTTCAGCCAGACCCGTCACAACCACAACACCAGCAACGCCTGCGGCGGCAGTTCCTCCCGAACAGCCACCGCCAGCCCCCGCGCCAGTGGTGAATGTGGACAGTTATGATGATAAAGCCTGGCGCGATACGCTGCTGAAAGTGGCCGCGATCCTGTGCGAACGCCAGCCGGACTCGCCGCAGGGATACCGTCTGCGCCGCCATGCGCTGTGGCAGTCCATTACCGGCACGCCGCAGGCGGAAAGCGACGGACGGACGCCGCTGGCGGCGGTTTCTGCCGATATGGCCGCAGACTATCTGGCCCGGCTGAATAACGCGGATATGGAACTGTGGCAGCAGGTGGAAAAAAGCCTGCTGCTGGCACCGTACTGGCTGGATGGTCATTACCTGTCAGCACAGACCGCACAACGCCTGGGCTACAGCGATGTGGCAGACGCCATTCGTGATGAAGTCACTCACTTTCTCGCCCGGTTGCCCCAACTTGCCACTCTGCTGTTTAACGACCGCACACCGTTTCTTTCGGATGCCACAAGACAGTGGCTGTCCGCTTCTCAGGGGACTCAGGTAGCCCCCTCTGTGCAGACCAGTGAAGATTTGCAGACTGCCCGCCAGTATTTTACGGAGCAGGGACTGGAGGCAGCACTCCACTATCTGGAAACCCTGCCCGATGGCTCTCCCCGCGATCAGTTTCACCGCCAGTATTTCGGCGCGCAGTTAATTGAGGAGGCCGGCATGGAAAAACTGGCACAACAGCAGTACCGGATGTTGTTCAGGCTGGGGCTACAGATGATGCTGGCCGACTGGGAGCCGTCCCTGCTGGAACAGCTGGAAAACAAATTCACGGCAGAACAATAAAAATAAGGAGCTTTTGTGTTCGGATTACCCACCCCACGGCTGTTCAGCAGTCTGAGATCCGTTCTCAGACCGACGATGCCCAGGTTTAAAGTTTCTGCCGTCTGGCTGCTGGCGCTGGCATGGATTGTTCTGCTGGTCTGGATCTGGTGGAAAGGCCCGGTGTGGACGCTTTATGGAAAACACTGGCTGGCCCCGCTGACGAACCGCTGGCTGGCAACCGCCGTCTGGGGGCTTATTGCTCTGATCTGGCTGACGTCACGGGTGGTGAAACGCCTGCAACGGCTGGAAAAGCAGCAGAAACAGCAACGTGAAGAGGAAAAAGATCAGCTGACAGTGGAAATCCACAATCAGCAGCAGTATCTGGACCACTGGCTGTTACGCCTGCGCCGCCATCTGGATAACCGGCGCTATCTGTGGCAACTGCCGTGGTATATGGTTGTTGGCCCTGTCGGCAGCGGTAAAAGCGCCCTGCTGCGTGAAGGTTTTCCGTCCGATGTGATTTACACGCCGGAGAGTATCAGGGGCGTGGAGTACCGCCCGCTGATTACACCGCGTGTAGGGAACCAGGCCGTTATTTTTGATATTGACGGTGTGCTGACCGCGCCCGCTGATGATGACCTGCTTCACCGTCGCCTGCGTGAGCACTGGCTGGGCTGGCTGATACGCACCCGGACACGCCAGCCGCTTAATGGCCTGATCCTGACGCTGGATCTTCCCGATCTGCTGACGGCGGATAAATCCCGCCGCGAATCCCTGCTCCAGAGCCTGCGCCAGCAATTGCAGGAGATCCGCCAGTGCCTGCATTGCCGCCTGCCTGTTTACGTTGTGCTGACCCGGCTGGATCTGCTGACTGGCTTTGCCGCCCTGTTCCACGCGCTGGACAGAAAGGACCGGGACAGCATTCTCGGCGTCACCTTCACCCGCCACGCGCATGAAAATGACGACTGGCGCAATGAACTGAATGCGTTCTGGCTGGCATGGGGACAGCAGATGAACCTGGCGCTGGCGGATCAGATGCTGTTGCAAAGTAACGCCGCCCGACGCAGCGCCCTGTTCAGCTTTTCCCGCCAGATGCAGGGTACAGGGGATATCGTTGCCTCCCTGCTCACCGCCCTGCTCGACGGTGAAAATATGGATGTCATGTTGCGCGGCGTGTACCTCACCTCCTCGCTACAGCGCGGCCAGGTGGACGATATGTTTACGCAGTCTGCCGCCCGGCAGTATGGCCTGGACAACAGTTCACTGACGACCTGGCCACTGGTGGAAACCGCCCCCTATTTTACCCGCCGCCTGTTCCCGGAGGCGCTGCTGGCTGAACCTAATCTGGCGGATGAAAACAGTGTCTGGCTGGGCAGCTCGCGACGCAAGCTGATGGCGTTTTCCGCCTGCTCCGCTGTCGTTACCGTCCTGCTGGCAGGCGGCTGGCATCATTATTACAACAAAAACTGGCAGTCCGGCATCAACGTACTGGCGCAGGCCAAAGCCTTTATGGACGTGCCGCCGCCACAGGGAACTGATGAATATGGCGATCGGCAACTGCCGTTACTTAATCCGGTGCGTGATGCCACGCTCGCTTATGGTGACTATCGCGATCATAACCTGCTGCCTGATATGGGGTTGTATCAGGGCACCCGGGTCGGCCCCTATGTGGAACAGACCTATCTGCAACTGCTGGAACAGCGTTATCTTCCCGCCTTATTTAATGGTCTGGAGCGGGATCTGAAGAATGCGCCGCCGGAAAGCGAGGAAAAACTCGCCGTACTGCGCGTGATGCGCATGATGGAGGACAAAAGCGGCCGGAATAACGAGGTGGTGAAACAATATATGGCCCGGCGCTGGAGCGATCAGTTCCACGGCCAGCGCGATACTCAGGCGCAACTGATGGCGCATCTGGATTACGCGCTGGAACATACCGACTGGCACGCCCAGCGGCAAAAGAGCGACAGCGACGCCATCAGCCGCTGGGTGCCGTATGACAAATCTGTGGTTAATGCGCAGCGTGAACTCAGCAAACTACCCATCTACCAGCGCGTCTACCAGACCCTGCGAACCAGAGCGCTGGGCGTACTGCCCGCCGATCTGAATTTACGCGATCAGGTCGGTCCCACCTTCGATAAAGTCTTTGTCGCCGGTGATGACGACAAGTTAGTGATCCCGCAGTTTCTCACCCGCTACGGCCTGCAAAGCTACTTTGTCCGTCAGCGCGACAGTCTGGTGGAACTGACGGCCCTGGATTCATGGGTACTGAATCTGACGCAAAGCGTGAAATACAGCAATGCTGACCGGGAAGAGATCCAGCGCCATATTACTGAACAGTATATCGGTGATTACATCGCCACCTGGCGAGCCGGAATGGACAATCTCAACGTCCGCGATTATGAAGCCCTGCCAGAGCTGACTGATGCGCTGGAACAGATTATCAGCGGCGATCAGCCTTTCCAGCGCGCACTGACGGCGCTACGGGATAACACCCACGCCCTGGCGCTCTCCGCAAAACTGAATGATAAGGAGCGGGAAGTGGCAATGGCGGAGCTGGATTACCGCCTGCTGTCCCGGCTGGGGCATGAATTTTCCCCGGAAAACAGCGCACTGGAAGAGCAGAAGGATAAGGCCAGTACACTCCAGGCCGTGTACCAACAACTGACCGAACTACACCGCTACCTGCTGGCAATTCAGAACGCGCCGGTTCCCGGCAAATCCGCGCTGAAAGCGGTACAGCTGCGGCTGGATCAGAACAGCAGCGATCCGATTTTTGCCACCCGGCAGATGGCAAAAACACTGCCTGCCCCACTTAACCGCTGGGTGGGCAAACTGGCAGACCAGGCCTGGCATGTGGTGATGGTGGAAGCCGTTCACTATATGGAGGTGGACTGGCGCGACAACGTGGTGAAACCGTTTAACGAACAGCTTGCCGATAAATATCCTTTTAACCCGCGAGCGCCGCAGGATGCCTCGCTGGACGCGTTTGAACGTTTCTTTAAACCGGACGGTACGCTGGATAAATTCTACCAGGATAATCTGCGCCTGTTCCTGGATAACGATCTGACCTTTGGTGAGGATGGTCAGGTTCTGATCCGGGAAGACATCCGTCAGCAACTGGAAACCGCCCGGAAAATCCGCAATATCTTTTTCAGCCAGCAAAACGGCCTCGGGACACAGTTTGCGGTACAGACGATCTCCCTGTCGGCCAACAAACGCCGCAGTGTGCTGAACCTGGACGGTCAGCTTGTTGACTACAGCCAGGGGCGCAACTATACCGCCCACCTGGTGTGGCCGAACAATATGCGCGAAGGCAATGAAAGCAAGCTGACGCTGGTGAGCAGTAGCGGTACTAAATCGCCGCGCAGCCTTGCTTTCAGCGGGCCGTGGGCACAATTCCGCCTGTTCGGCGCGGGCCAGTTGACCAATGTCACGGATGATACCTTTGACGTGCGCTTTAACGTTGACGGCGGCTATATGGTTTATCGGGTACATGTGGATACCGAAGATAACCCATTCAGCGGTGGATTGTTCAGTCAGTTTGCCCTGCCCGACACGCTTTACTGAGACAACGCCCGGAAACAAGTTTTCGGGCGTTCAAGGATATAATTATGAGCAATGATGCATCCGTGCAAATTATCATTACCGGTAAAGATCCCCGGGGTTTGCCTGAGTTCAGCGCCCTGCGTGAAGAAATCAACAAAGCCAGCCATCCCTCACAGCCGGAGCTTAACTGGAAACTGGTGGAGTCGCTGGCGCTGGCAATCTTTAAGGCCAACGGCGTGGATCTACATACCGCGACCTATTACACCCTCGCCCGGACCCGCCTCCAGGGGCTTGCCGGATTCTGTGAAGGTGTGGAGTTACTTGCCGCTATGATTTCCCGTGAATGGGACGCCTTCTGGCCCCAGAACGGCCCGGCCCGCACCGAAATGCTGGACTGGTTCAACACCCGGAACGGTAATATTCTGCGCCAGCAGTTGTCATTCTCCACGGCCGATTTGCCGCTGATGTACCGGGCAGAACGGGCATTACAGGTGATCTGCGACAAGCTCCAGCAGGTGGAACTGAAACGCCAGCCACGCGTGGAAAACCTGCTGTGGTTTATGCAGAACAGCCGTAAACGCCAGGAGGCACAGCAGCAGGGAGGTGTGGCAGAGACCGCACAACAAACGACGGTCAGAACACTGGTGTATGCACCGGACACGTCACCGGCAAGCCTGGACAGCCTGCCGCTTCCGCCGCTGCCGCCACCAGAAATAACAGAAATGCGTGTAGCGGTACATGCGGATGCCGTTGGTAATATCAGGAAAACACGGCCAGCAGCGATAAAAAGTTTTGTGGCGGGCGTGTTCTGCTCAGGGCTGGTCAGCGCCCTGCTCTGGTGGTGGCAGGTTTATCCACTGCAACAGCAGGTTAAACAGGTGCGCGATACGGCACAGGGTGCCGCGACCCTGTGGCTTACCTCTCCCTCGCTGCCGGATTATGCGCTACGCCTGCAATCCCTGTCCGCGCTTTCCCCCGTCCAGTCATTACAAACCGGCGAGCAGATGGCGGAAACTGCCGCCGCCCGCTGGCCGGAAAGTCTGCAACAGCAGCAAGCCAGCCGGTCGTGGACTGATACGCTGAAAACCCGTGCGCAGTCCAGTCCGCAGATGAAAGGCTGGCAACAGGCACGGCAGAATTTACGCGACTTTGCTGATTTGATGATGAAACGGGAAACAGAGAAGCAGGGCTTCACCCTCTCTTACATCAAAACGGTCACCTGGCAGGCCGAGCGGTTGCTTAATCAGGAAACACCTCTCGAATACCTGCTGACACAATACCAGGAGGCGCGTGCGCAGGGAAAAAATACCGCAGAACTGGAAAAGCAAATTAATGGACGGCTGGAAGGCGTACTGAGCCGCTGGCTGCTACTGAACAGAACCACGCCGGGAACGGCCGTGAATAACGAAACCGCCCAGCCGGTTTCCGTAAATCAAGTCTCAGGAGAATAACAATGGCCAATCTCGTCTATCTGACACTGAATGGAGAATTACAGGGGCTGATTTCAGCCGGATGTTCGTCGATGCCGTCCATCGGTAATAAAGCTCAGATCGCGCATCTTGATGAGATCCAGGTGACATCGCTAAGTCACGGTCTGAGCCGGAAGCAAAACGTTAATCACCAGGTGCTGACCATCAGTAAACCTGTGGACAAAGCCTCACCCCTGCTGGGTAAAGCGATTTCGGAAAATGAGTGCCTGACCTGTGATTTTGCATTTTACCGGACCAACCGCTTTGGTATCAACGAACTGTATTACAGGCTCAAATTGATTAACGCCCGGATATCCAGTATCAGCCTGGCGGTTCCCCATACGATTACAGACAGTGGGGGACAACCGGAAGAATCCGTGGCATTTGCCTATGAAAGTATTAACTGGGAGCACTGCATCGCCGGGACCAGCGCTTACAGCCTGTGGGATGAGCGAATTTTTTAAGCAACAGGATCACCAGAGTGTGCCATGAATAATGTTGCTTCCGATCCGGGCTGTATCGCAGATATTTTCTGTAAAAAACATCCACGGGCTATAGCTAAAGTGGAACGAGCCAGGATGATGAAAGGACGGGAATTACCGGACTTTGCCCATGCCTGTCTGGACAACACTACTGACAAACCGCGAGCCAGGCCGGTACCCACCCACAAGCCAGGAGCAGGAAGAAATACTGAAACTGTCAGTGCTGGGGACCTGGCGCTACAGCAAGGGCATTTACACCCTGCACCCGGCGCTGCTACACGCCCTGACGGAAACCACGCTCTCCGACGCCCTGCCTGTGGACGTCCTGTTGCGCCTTCCGGAATGGTGTATCTACATCAGAACCCCAGGAATGATCATGGAAGGAGAGGCACTACATGGATTCTGGGCAACAATCAATGATAACACCAGCGGTAACAGCAACAAGAGGCGGCTTTACCTGCTGATAAACAGGGAAAGTGGTGTGAAGATGGAATATATGCCTTTAAAACCCGGCTCCATCAGCACGCTCCTTAATGAAACGTTCGAGCATAACGCGGCTGCCTGTCACATTGATGCCGAATCTGTCGGGCAACTGAAAAAATCAGAACCTTTCATGACATTTATAAATGGCGAAATCGGAAATTTCAGTAAGCTCCTTTCCATTATGCTGTATATCTGCTCAGATGAGCCGGAAATCGACAGCGAGCATCGACCCGGCACATACCCCGAACGTCCAAAACCCGTGAAAAAAAAGGGTTCCGGTTGTTTCCGGTAAACGGCGTTCATTACTGGACAGTGGGGGAGAAAACGGGCCGGATGCACGAAAATTTTCATACCGCTGGCTACCGCCGCAAATCATCGGTGGAAAATATTCCTGAACGGCAACTGCAACCGTTTCTCCGGTACATCCGTCAGATTTTATTGCCGTACCGACTCACCAGATCATCAACGGCTATCTGATAACTTTTTTGTTTCAGGTTAAGGATCTGCTGTTCTGTCATTGTCATATCCGCCGATCCTTCTTTTTTCCCGATAGATAGCTCGGTGGCAGACTCCGTATTTACTGGCGAGTACGTAGCCCATTCACCGGTGGCAACATCCACCAGCGCAAACCGGATCAGATAGCGCAACGACAGCCCGGACAGATTCCCGCCTGAATATTTTTTCCAGACCATATCCTTTGTGGTTGAATTGTATTTACCTGACTCCAGTTCTCCCCAGTAAACAATCACGGCTTTTTGCCGCCCTTTCGCACCAATATACCGCAGCGCCTGCATATAGTTGGCATTGATAACGCCGCTTCCGTTGTTGGCTAAATTTTCTATTGTGTCTGTAACAGACTCTGCATCTTTCACTATTGTGGCAGGCCGTACCGGTTGTTTTTTCGGAACAACGGGAATACCAGAGAATGTAGAAACCTTATAATATTTTTGCATTTCTTTCTGCATGACAACATCCGGCGCACGCTCGCCAGACTGAACCAGGATCACCGATGAGTTGAGTGAAATTTCAAAATCGCCCTTAGCCTCTTCAACCGCGTTTTGAATATCTCCTTCGGAAATTTCCAGCGTCAGTTCATTACCAAAAACATCCTGGTCGGTTAACTGTAAGGATGAAGAAGTTTCTGCCCTGTGAGACGCCGCACCTGTTTTTCGGGCATCAATGGAAGACGATTTAGAACATCCAGTCAGTAAAATAGAACTCAAAAACAACAGCAGCAATAATTTGTTATTCATATAAGAAGCTCCGTTCAAAATTTGTCATTTATTATACCTCCATTCGTCCAGATATAGAAAAAATAAACCATTTATATTTTATATATGTAATTAAAATGAATTCATTTTCTGAATAATCAGATCCTCTCAGAAAAATTCACATGAAACATAAAGATCAAGCGAATATGGCTTAAAATAATCTTAAAAAAAACCACATAAATTACTTATTATTTATGGCAGGAACGATTATTATGATCAATCAATCCTGTTACTCAATCAACTATCAGTACCAGTACAATCTGCTTAACATTAAGATATATGTCAAATATAATATTAAAAATATCTCCACATATTGTCTATATAGCGGCAGATTCAAATGTAACATTTACAATATCCGTACTCAGAACGAGTGGATATATAAAAAATTAGTTATTCCTGCAATTTTTAGTTAATTCCTCTGATTAATGGAAATGGATAGCTGCTATATGTATTCCATCCTTCGTGATACCCGAAGTTCATCAATGCCGATTTGGGTTACAATAAATGAAGCAGTTGATATTATCAAACAACGCTCCGGAACTGATGTGCGGTTTAGTGATATATGTCGCTTTTCTGTTTATGGGCATATTACTTTATCTGTTTATTTTCAGTCTCCCGCTCTACGGAGACGAGTCTCTACAGCAGAAAATAAAAAAATCCAGACAAAAAAATAGACTCTAAAAATGTTATCACAAAACTTTGTTACCTGAGTAGTGAGTGTATTATCAGCAATGATAACTGCATTATAAAAACTGAGGGTGATGACGTATCACCTCCCCTATTTATTCTGGATGCACCTCTACCAGGTTCCGAATATGCCGCAGTGCAAAAATTACTGGCAAGAGAACTCAACCTTCCGGCCCCAGTTACAGGTCAGTATGATATACATTATGGTATGCTGGTTCAGGATAATGAAATCTGTATCAGGTATTTGAATCCACGTCATTCTCTCAACATATTTCCCGGCAACTACAACATTTACCAATAAACATGGCATCACGCATTCATGGAAAATTAATAAAATCAGAGACAGAAAACGCAACTGGTCATTTTCCTGTTTACCATGTCCCTGATCATGCCTGTTTCGTCATCAAACGGGATACTCTTGAACAATTTATTCAGCGGTTTTTCCCACAGCCATTCACACAAAAAAGCGCATCACGGATGTCCACTCCGGTTTCCCGTCTGTTATGGCTTGCCTGCAAACATAATGATGCAATCGGTCCACTGGTTGATCATCCTTATAAACTGGCGTCGATCTTCGAACAATGGGCGACAGGTTGTGGTATCACGGACGATATTTGCGCTGAAACCCTGAAAACAGCATTCAAACGAGGATCGCCACAACAAGCATCGAAAGCGGAAAATCAAAACTTTTGATGCTGCCGTGCTTAAATTGGGTATGCCTGCTTTTAAATAAACCGATGTCATGCTCGAATGATCCCCAGATTTCACAGACCACTGGAGAACAGTATGGCATCTCATCGGTTATTACTGCCGCCAGTGGCTGGACGCCGGGATGCACGCTAACGCTGCTGCGATTAACACCATCGCGGCTATGGCCCCCCAGGAAGATCATCCTGCCCTGTTTGCAGGAAAGATGATCCCTGCGGCAAACGGCATTGAAAATGTGGTCCGGTTAACAATACACAAACTGCCCGGCTCCCCTCATTATCAACTACAGAATCAAAGCTGACCAATCTGGCATTTTCGTTATTTCCAGCCTCAGAAAAGGCTGCATCAGAAAACCGCGATAACCAGCCAAAAATATCCGTTAAAGATATTCCGGCAGAACCAGAAACTATCAACCCTGTATTATCCGCCGATACTCGCAGCATACAACACTACATATCTGTACCCCTGCGGATACGCTCCCAGGCTGATTGTTGTGGTGCTTCCGGTTACAGGGCGCTTATACCGACAATGCCAGTATTTATTGCCGTTAGGTTTAATCTGGAGACACAATCCCTGACCATCAAACAGGTAATACGCCTTATCGCCAGGCTTTGCTTTCTGAATCTGAGTTGCAGTGAGAGGGTTGGTAACAATCGCCATAATCACTCCTTATAAAGGCTGGTCCGGAGACCGGTTTTCACAAAGGTTCTATGGCTGCATCTTCCTGAAATTGAAAATGTTTATCCGCAGAAAAATAAAAATGAGTGTATCAAAATTGTCCCTTTCAGGTGATCTACTCATTTATGCACTCATTATCTTTCGCTTCCCCGGTACATACCAGGATGCATACAGACAAAAAAAACCGCAAGTCACTGAATGACCTGCGGTTTCTTGACTCATAAGGATGTATAAAAACACCCTCAGATAATGAGTTGGCGGAACGGACGGGACTCGAACCCGCGACCCCCTGCGTGACAGGCAGGTATTCTAACCGACTGAACTACCGCTCC
>NZ_PQGD01000036.1 GCF_002915575.1 Superficieibacter electus | reverse complement strand
GAGAGCGGGCTGTGGTATAATTTACACCGCTACATGGACTCCGGCACTGGTCAGTACCTGAGCCAGGACCCGCTGAAACTTACGGGTGGGTTAAATACGCAGTCGTATGTGCATGATCCGGTTGGATGGTGCGATCCGTGGGGGCTGGTGGGGACTGCACCTCCAGTTGCGGCGAACGAAACCAGTAATGCAGCACGTGAAGCTGAATTATTAGCGAGGGCCGAGAGGGCAAGGGATGAGTTGGTTGCTCAAGAAATAGCAAAAGCACAAAATAGAACCGGAAGACAAAAAGGAAAAGGCCCGGCAACGGTAACTGCTGGATATAATACAAAAACGGGAGAGGTTGCCGCTGCAACAAATGAGGGGAATGGAGGACGATGTGCGGAGGATATGGTTGTGGAAAAATTAGGAGGAAATAAAGATGATGTTAAATTTACGTCAGCCATTCGACCGCGAACTGGTGAGCAAGTTCCTGTGTGCCCTCGTTGTGAGGGACATTATGGGCGGGATAGTTTTCCACCTGATGCTGTTTTTAAAACGGATGTAAAAAATTATGAGTGAAATTATTTTCGATGACGGTTTTGATTGTATGTGGCTCGCATCTGATAAAGATGGCTGTTTGGCTGTTTTTTTTTCGGCAGGCCAAGGACCTCTTCCTGCAGAGGCAGCAAAAAACGAAAAGTTATCTCTAGATGATATAGAAAATGAAGTTTATAAGCTCCCTTATTTTTCTGATATAGATCTACATGTTTCAGTGAAACGTCCAGACGATTTTATAGAAATGAGTAAGCGAGGTTTTTTTGTCTACGATTGGCGAGATATAGTTAGAACAATTGAAGCATCTTCCAATTTATATGAACTCGTATCATCGCCAAAATGTCCTATTACAATTTGTGATTTACCTGAGCCACTTCTAGGAATGGCTAAGAGTGTAGTATTTTCACAAATATCTTTTAGTCAGATGAGAAAAATAGACATAGATAATTTACGTTAACTGTGGATATATAAATTGTACTAATACAGTGCATACGACCAGTTGCTGTGCCTGCGCCAACCGGGTGGACGTATCACGCAGCTAAAACGCGACAACGCCGGGCGTATCCTGAGCGAAACCGATGAAACCGGGCGCAAACGGGAATGGCAGTGGAACGAATTTGGCCAGATAACGGCATACCGGGACCACCGTACCACAGCGACATACCGTTACAACAGTGAAGGCAACCTGGTTCGCCGGGAGGTGAATGGCCGGAGCTGGCAGTACCGTTACACCGAAGACGGGCAGATGAAGGCGGCGCAGTACCCGGACGGCAGTCGTGAGCAGTGGGAATATGACGCGCAGGGCAGCCTGACTGCGCATACCGATGCGGCAGGCAGAACCACGCATTACACGGAAGACCGCTGGCTTCGGCTGACAGGCGTGGAGGATGCGGAAGGTCGCCGGGTGGACTGGCAGTACCGTCCGGGTGTGGAGAATCCGCATGAGAAGGTGAGCGCGGTTATCCGGGCAGACGGCGGCACGGAGACGTTCCGCTATGACGGCGAGGGGAAAATCGCGGTTCACACCGGGGCGATGGGCCAGACCACACGTTACCGGCACGGAGCATTCGACCTGCTGCGTGAGGTGGAGGATGCAGACGGGCAGCAGATAATCTGCGATTATGACGGCGCGGCGAGGCTGACACAACTCAGCCGCAGCGGTAACCAGCAGTGGCGGCTGCATTACGATGCGGCGGGCCAGCTGGCAGGGGAGGATGACTGGTCGGGGCGCAGAACCGTTTACCGGCGGGACGAACAGGGCAAGCTGACGGAGAAGGTGCGCCCGGACGGGAGCGTGTGGCGGTACACGCGGGATGAGTACGGGCGGGTGACGGCCATCACCGGGGAGCATCAGCAGCTTCGCTACGGTTATGATAAATATGACCGGATGGTGAGCGCGGAAGTTCACGAATGCAGTGATGCCACGGCACAGGATTACACTCTGACCAGCGAAGTAAAACTGGAGTGGGATGAACGGCACCGTCTGGTGGCGGAGGAGCAGGACGGGCAGCGCACAGAGTTCCGTTACGATGAGGCGGGACGGCTGGCGGGGACGAAGACCGCAGACGGCGAAACCAGCCGGGAATATGATATCTCAGGCGTGTTAACGGGTGGCCACCGGATGGAATTCGGGCACACGCCGGCGGGACTGGAGCGCGGCCGCCGCTACCGGCCGGAGGACGAGGAAAGCTGGCTGGGGCAGACACCGCTGAACCATGCAGTGTATATGGAAGAGCAGGGCCTAGATGCCTGCGGGTGCACGGCGTGGCGAAAGCAGGGCGCGTAGCGTCTGGCGGGAAGTCACGAAAGCGTGGCACAAGGAGGCAAATGTCTGCTTTTTCTACAAAAATGAGACAAATACTTTCTGGTATAGAGTGAGTGTAGAATATGGAAAATAAAGCGGAAGTATTAATTAAAGAGCAAAAAAACATATGTAGAAAATATAATTCACCAAATTTTTTTTGTTCTGGCGTTGAGGTTATTGGTGTTGCAATAAATTCAATGAAAAATCAACCAATATATGGGGTGCGAGTGATAAGGGAGAATAACTCATGCGGATGGTATTTATGGGGGGGGGATTATTCCTCATCTGATGATTTTTTTCAGACCGTTCACTTTTCTCATATTAATGATGTTATTCCCGATTATGTAATAAAATATCTTGCTTTAGCCCCTGGATTCAAATTTATTACTGATTTGAATGGTTATGAAGATGTATGGTATGAAACTGTGTGAGCACTAAATATTAATTAGTGCTTGCTCGCAATTCTGGATAATTTTCCACAGTCTACTACTCAATGCCGGGAGAGATCTTAAACCTTCCCGGCTTATTTTTTTATTGCCTGCCGCCGTTCATTCCACTAAACCACGGCCTCCTTAATCCCTTAACCACCTGTTTTACCTTATAAAGCTCTTCACGCAACTCCTACACTTCGTTATTATCCGCCATCAGCACGATGCAACCCTGTGGAATCATCACGGTTACGCCGTGCCCGGTAACAAATCCCGCCTCTCCGAGCCCGTTACCCTTAAGGTGCTGGCTGGGCGGCGGGCTGAACACGCAGTCGTATGTGCATAACCCGGTGGGATTGTGCGATCCGTGGGGCTGCTGGATTGTCCACGCAATGAATTAGGGCAGTTTGCTTCGGGTGAAGAGCCCGTAGCTCACAATTGAAAGAGTGAATACCTCAGTAACTACAGGGCAGGGATTAAAGATAAAGTGCTTGATGCTAATACGATTCCTAATGGTCCTGATAAGGGAAAAATATTGAAAGCAGATGCTCACATTGTATAAAGGACTGATCCAAGGATTACTATTGAACATGAACAATCTGTTGTTGATCATTGGAATCAGACTGGTTATAGCTCTACAAGAGCAGCAAGAAATGATTTTTATAACGACACTGAAAATATGTCCATATTGCTTCGTTCTGAAAATAGCTCAGGTGGTGGGAAAATGGTTGCCGCAGGTGAAAGATATAGGCAGGATACTGGTGAAGATTATTCCAGGTGAAAAGGCAATATATGATTACTTATCAGGATTTAGTTAATGGGTTTGGTGAGTCGATTGAAACATTAAAAGATGGGGTGTTTAAATTTAAGATAGAAGTGCCTGCATTTACTCTTTTTAATTATTTGTGGTGTAAGAGGGGATCTGGGGATTTTTTACTATTATCCAAAAATATTGAGGATGATAAGTTTGTATCTTTTATATATTCTCAACTTTCATTCAATAAAAAAATAACCAGTTTAAACAAAGTAAATATTTCTACTAATCATTACGGTTTTGATTCGTTGCTTTTGGCTCCTTCGGGCTATCATGGGCACTTTAACGGGGTTTTGGATGATAAACGTTCAGAGCTGATATTATGTTCCCCGATCTATCATCATGAATTTTCAGGAAATGAGTCGGTGGATGAGTTTCGAGAAATGAGAACCAGGAGAGTTCATATTGACAGATGGGATCGGAAGCCGGAGCCTAAAATTTTAGTTCGTTTTAATAATACAAAGACTGGCGGGGGCACAATAGGCAACGAATATATATTAATGAGCGATGCTCGTTTGAAGTCAGAGATACATAATCTTAACGGTGTAGTGAACGGTTTTATTGAAGTCGAAAATTATTTGGGAGAGCGTATTATTATATCAACTACCGTTAACACTTATCAACTTAGATTGGAATCAGGAGAGGTGGTTGTAAGTGAGTCTATTTTAAATGAAAAAATCAATGATTTTTTAACAAGGTGATTTTTTTTGTTCGCATATCGTCGTTGTGCTGGACGTACACTGCCCGTCAGCGTGTGGAAGGTCTGCTGGGTAATCGCCGTCTGTGCAACTGGTCGCAGTAGCTGGAGTTTGACAGCGACGGACAGACGGTAACCTATTTTGATGCTGATGGCCTGTGTCCGGCCTACAACACCACACAGGAACCGTTCAACTGCTGCAACCTGCTGGTGCCGGACTACCGTCTGCCGGGAAACCGTGAGCGGGCAGGGAAATATCACGCAGAGTACATTTTTCGTACTAATAAATTGTGACTGCCTCAAATTCCGAGGATTTGCTCTCTTTTAGCTATCTTAAATGACCCTGAGAGTCGGTTAAACCCGTGGCGATTTACTAATTTGTGCCTGGTTACTGCTGGCAAGCTACATCTCCCAGTCGCGAATAATGTCTTCGTATAGTTGCTCAGCCTCCTCCAGCCGGCTGAGCAGGCAGTACTCGTCGGTTTGATGGGCCATAGACGGCTCGCCGGGGCCGAGAATAATACAGGGCGGATCGCCCAACGCAGGCAGCAGCAGCGAGGCGTCGGTAAAGTAAGGCACCACGCGCGGTTCAATCGGCTTAGCGTGCAGCGGCTGGCAGCGCTGATAAACCTGCTTAATCCACGCGTGATCCTCCCGGCTCAGTACGGCGGGCAGGTCGACCAGCGTGGATACCGTGACGCTTTCGCCAAGCAGCGTGGTCAAGCGTTGCCGGATAGTGGCGTGCTGTAAATTAGGCGCGCTGCGGATATCGACATCAAAACGCGTGCGGTCCGGCACGGAATTAATATTAAGCCCGCCTTCGATGCGTCCGACGTTGAGGGTGGGCTGCTTCATCAGCGGGTGCGCCGCGCCCGGCGAAAAATGCTGGATCTTACCCAGCGCATCCGCCGCAAGATAGATAGCATTTATCCCCAGCTCCGGCATCGCGCCGTGGGCGGTTTTCCCCCGCGTTTCGCAGCGTAGCCAGAGCGCGCCTTTATGGCCGATCACCGGATAGTTGGCGGTGGGCTCACCGACGATCAACGCGCCCACGTCTGGCAACGTCGCGGAGGCGATCAGCGCCCGTGCGCCGTCGCAGCCGGTCTCTTCTCCGCCAGTAATCAGCATTACCGCACCGCGTCCTGCGAGGATCGTTTCCCGCTGATGAACGCAGGCGACGGCAAACGCCGCTATCGCCGCTTTCATATCGCTGGACCCGCGTCCATAAAGACGCCCGTCTTCCATCTGCGAGCCGAAAGGATCGTACTGCCACCGGGCATTTCCCAGCGGTACGGTGTCCAGATGACCGGTAAAGGCCAGCGGTTTACCGGTCTTTGCCCCGGACAGCCTGGCGATAAGATTGCTGCGTCCCTCGCCGAACGACGACAGCGAAACCGCAAAACCGCGATCGTTGAGCCAGTCGGCGAAGAACCGCATGCAGTCTGCTTCGCTGCCCGGCGGGTTGATGGTGTTAAAGTCCAGCAGTTGCCGGGCCAGTTGCAGGGTGGCGGCCATCAGCGACGTTCCGTCAGCCAGTCAAGGCAGTTAATCCACAGCTGGCGGTAGCCGGGCCATTGAGCAAACTCTTCCGGTAGCCAGTGTGCCGACATATCGCTGGTCCACACCAGCGAGCGACCCTGCTGATATTCACGAATAGCCAGCAGCGGATGACCGGTACCGGCCACGGTCGCCAGCAGTTTGCCTTCCGGATGCATTTCTACTTCGTTATAACCCAGCAGCCACGGCCATTCGCCCTGAATATCGTTGAACAGGGCGTGGGATTCCGTCACTTCGGCATAGCAACCCTCCGGGGTTTCAATGCGATCGTCCCACGCCAGACAGCGGACCGGCAGAACTTTCTCCACCGCGGTATGGCGATAGCGCGCGCCGCCATTAATCCCCTGGAAGCTGTAATAGCCGCCAATCATCATCAGCGAGCCGCCGCCGGCTACGTAGTCATGCAGTAGCGTCAGACGGTTGGCGGTTCGGCGGCTTTTCAGCCAGGTATCCGGATGCAGCAGCAGTGTATTAGCGCCAATATCCGAAAGGATAATCGCATCCCACCGCTGCAGCGCCTCCAGCGTCAGCGGAAAGTCTGTCGCCGCCGCATGGGCGGGCATATAGGTAATGGCGTAGGCACTATCCGCGAGCGCGGCCAGAAAATCCGTTGCGCCGGTGTGCCAGGTGGCAGTGGCAAACTGGTCGAAGCCTTTAACGTGCGTTGACGTGCTGGTCCAGGATTCACCGACCAGTAAGATTTTTTTCTGCATTATGACTTTCCTTTTATCCGCCAAAGACCCGTTGGGGATTTCCAATCATCAAGGTTTCAAGCTGTTCGCCGCTGACGCCGTGTCGTCGCAGGCGGGGAACAAAATGCTTGAGTATGTAGCCGTAACCGTGGCCGCCGTAGCGGGTGAGCATGGTTTTCAGGAAGACGTCCTGCGACAGCAGTATTTGCTGGATATAGCCGTCGTCAATCAGTTCGCGAATCGCGCGGGCGTTCTCCTCGTCGGAGGGCGACTGCGCCGACTCGTCGGCGTAGTAATAGCTCATGCCGATCATGTCGTATTCGAGAAACGCCCCGCGTTGCGCCAGTTCCCGCTGGTAGCGCTTATCGGCAAAGCTGGGATTCATATGGCACAGCACGGTATGGCGTAAATCGGCACCTTCCTGTTCGAGAATATCCAGCACCCGATGACCCAGCCGCTCCCAGCCTGGCAGATGGACCTCGATCGGCACGCCGGTCGCGGCGCTGGCCCGGCCCGCAGCGCGCAGGGATTTCTCCTCATCCGGCGTAAAGCGGCTCGAGATACCGATTTCGCCGATGAGACCGGCGAGCACCTCCGGTTTCTCCTCCCCGCCGCCCAGATCGTAAATCAGCCGTTCGGTCAGCTGTTCGACGCTACTGGTTCTTACCCACTCGGGGTGCGAAGGTTCCAGATAGAGGCCGGTACCCATAATAATGTTCAGACCGGTCAGGCGTGCGACGCGCGCCAGCGCTTTGGGATCGCGGCCGATACCGATATTGGTCGGGTCGACCACCGTTTCTCCGCCAAGGGCGCGATATTTAGTCAGTTCGTCAATCGCAACGTCGACGTCAAACAGCTGGCAGTTATCGCGGCTCATCAGCGGATTAAGCGACAGTTCGCCGAGGTTTTCCATTTTCACCGGCATTTCGGCAAGATGGCGATCGCTACAGCAGCAGGGCGGAACCCATTTGCCGGAGGCATCCAGCAGAATATGCTCATGCATCAGGGTAACCCCCATTTCGCTAATCGGCAGCGGGCCAAGCACCGTCATCACGTAACCGCTGCTGACGCCAAGCGGCAGCGGGGTGGGATGGCGAAAAATTGATCCTTTCATCAGCTATCCTTTTGCCGCGGAGCGCGTGGGGTTGAGAATGCGGGTGTTCAGCCAGATCGCCAGCAGGATAATGGTGCCGGTGGCTATCTGGGTGTAAAACGGGGAAATATGCGACAGGATCAGCCCGTTCTGAATGACCGCAATCGACAGCGCGCCCAGCAGCGTGCCGATAATGGTACCGAAGCCGCCAAACAGGCTGGTACTGCCAAGCACAACGGCAGCAATAACCTGCAGTTCAAAGCCTTCGCCCTGGTTGGACGAGCCGCTGCCGAGGCGTGCGGTAATGATCATCCCCGCCAGCGCGGCGGCCATTCCGCTGATGATATAGACCTTCATAGTGACCGCTTTGGTATTAATGCCGCTGCGTCGCGCACCTTCGGCGTTAGCGCCGATTGCGGTTACGTAGCGGCCAAAGCGCATATGGTTGAGAACAATATGCCCGATAACCAGAATCATAATGCCGATCAGCGCGGGCATGGGGATACCGACTACCCACGCGCGTCCTATAAAGGTAAACAGGCTGTCAGCCGGAACCGGAATCGAGTAGCCCTGGGTGACCAGTAGCGCAATGCCGCGAACCACGGCCAGGGTGGCAAGCGTGACGATAAACGCCGGAATGCCTTCATAGGCAATAAAGAAGCCGTTGATGACGCCCACGAATCCGCCGAGCAGCAGGCCGCCGAGCAGTACCACCGGCCACGGCAGCCCCCAGTTATTCAGGGCGATAGCGGAAAGCGCGCCGACCAGCGCGAGGGTGGAGCCCACCGACAGATCGATACCGCCGGTGGTAATGACCAGGGTCATCGCCGTCGCGACGATCAGCAGTGGGGCGCTCTGACGGATGATGTTGAGCCAGTTGGTGCCGGTGAGAAAGTTGCTGGTGATCAGCGAAAACACCACGCAGCAGAAGACGAAAAAGAGCGCGATGCTGACCACGCCTGAGTGGTTATGCAGCAGGCGGCGCGGCAGCGAATGCTGAATCATGCGGGAGCTGCTTAAGTTCATGATACTCATCCTGTTACCTCAATGTGCAGCCGCAGAGCGGGCGGTGAATTTTTCGCCCACAATAAGGTTAACGATGTCGCTCAGGCTGGTGTCGGCCACCCGTCTGTCGGCAACGTTGGTACCTTCATACATCACCATGATCCGGTCACAGACCAGGAACAGGTCCTGCAGGCGGTGGGTAATCAGAATCACGCTCACTCCGCGAGCGGAAACGCGGCGAATGAGCTCCAGCACCGCTTCGACTTCCGCGACGGCCAGCGCGGCGGTGGGTTCATCCATAATCAGCACTTTCGGGTCAAAGGCCGCTGCGCGGGCGATGGCAATGGCCTGGCGCTGGCCGCCGGAAAGGTTTCGCACCAGCAGCCGGGTATCGGGAATGGAAATCCCGAGCCCTTTTAGCATCTCCCTGGCATCGGTGTGCATTCTGGCCTCATCGAGAAAGGGGATACCGAGGACCGGCTTCATCGGCTCGCGGCCCATAAACAGATTGCCCGCGACGTCGACCGTGTCGCAGAGCGACAGATCCTGATAGACCATCTCGATATGGCAGCGGCGCGAATCGGCCGGATTAGTAAACTGCTGCGGTTCACCGTCGATACGAATCGTGCCGCTGGAGGGGATCACCGCGCCAGAGAGCACTTTGGTCAGGGTGGATTTCCCCGCGCCGTTATCGCCCACTAAACCCAGCACCTCGCCCGGAGCCAGTTCAAGGTTGACTCCGCGCAATGAAAGTATCGACCCGTAGGTCTTGGTGATATTGATCATCTCCACCCTTGGCGGGGTAGTTTGTGGCTGCTGCATCTGATAACTCCCATCGCTGTTGCCGGGAAAATGTTCGCCATCCTGCGGGAGAGAGGCTATCCGACACGGTTTACATGCTAGTAAACCGGTTTACCTGCGGAATAGAGCACTCGCCAGCACAGTCAGGACAAACGCTATGTAAGATATTTGTTCGCCAGTAAGAACATTGCAGCATCCGTGCCAGGGCAGGAACAACACAGCAGCCCTGTGATTTAACCTTTTGTAATAAATAGAGTTTATTAATTACGCTCCGGTAAACCGGTTTACTGATTATAGTGAATAAAATGTTAATTGAACGTTTTTTGCGCCAAAAGTGAGCGCTTTTGCGCCATTTTGGGACGTGCTTAACAGATCTTGATCGAGTCGCGGCCAATCCACTCCACCGGAAGACGGGTTTCCGCCGGGATATCCCGATCGTCGTTCAGCAGACGCATCATGATGTTCACCGCGGTGCGGCCCAGTTCCCGGGCGGGCTGGCGGATAGTGGAAATCCGCGGCTGGGTAAAATCGGCATAGTTGGCGTCATCGAAGCCGACTAACGATAGCGCCTCCGGGGCCTGGAGCCCGCTGGCGCGCAGACCGTCGAGCAGGCCGAGCACCAGATAGTCACTGGCGGCGAAGACGGCGGTCGGGCGAACCGGCTGGCTGAACAGGGACCGCAGCGCTTGCTGGCCAAACTCGCGCTGGTAGTTGCCGTACATCACCCATTCGGGCGGCCAGCTCAGGCCGGCCTGCTCCATCGCGGTGCAGAAGCCCTGATAGCGCTCGCGAACGCTCATCAGCTTGTCCGGGCCGCCGACAAAAGCGATATGGCGGTGCCCGGCGGCGATCAGTTTTTCGGTTGCGATCCGCCCTCCCTGGACGTTATCAGCAAACACTTTCGGCACCTTACTGCCGGGAATATCTTCATCCAGCAGGACAATTCGTTCGTGACGCTGGACTTCTTTGCGCAGCAGGCCGTTATCGGGGCGGTTGGTGGTGAACAGCAGGCCGTCGACCTGGCAGGTATCCAGCCAGCGGATAAACTGGCACTCTTTTTCCGGGTTGTTGCGGGTGATACACAGCACAAGGCTGTAACCGCTGGCAGAAGCGGCCTCTTCAGCGGCATCGGCCAGTTCGGCAAAGAAGGGGTTGGTAATATCGGGGAGCACCAGGCCGAGCGTTTCGCTGCCGCCTTTGCTAAGACGGCGTGCCAGGCTATTGCCGCGATAGTCCAGTTCGCGAATGGCGGTTTCGATGCGAGTGATGGTGTCCTGCGGTAGCACAATACTGTTGTTCATATAGCGCGACAGGGTCGCCTTCGACAGCCCCGCCAGCTTTGCCACATCGGATAACAATACGCGTTTTATACTCATTTCCTGTGCCATTTCTGCCAGAATCGGCTATCTGTAACATAGTTAAGCGCGGCGGATACAGCAATTTCTCTGCTAACAATAACTGGAAATAAATGCTTGACAAATTTTAATCTGCGGAGAATTGTATAGGCAGTTTACCGCATCATCCGGGAAGTCATTCCCAAACCCGTTTAACTCATTCCAGTCGCGCACCGACACGGACCGGTTGCCGGAATGAAATTAAGCAGGTATCCGCCGAACGGTCGATGATTGTTCTGGCCATATAGACGATATTTGCCCGCCAAAAAGTAATCCTTCTGCGTTCGCATGCGGCGCGGAACTCTGCTGGCTATCAACTATTCCCGACGAGGATACTGATGATGTTATTTAACACTGGAAAACTGCGTTTACTTGCTTTAGCCACGACGATGCTGACATCAATGAGTTTTATTTCTGCCGCCTGCGCCGCCGGTCCGACTTATGCGCTGGTACAAATCAATCAGCAGGCTCTGTTCTTTAATCTGATGAATAAAGGCGCGCAGGATGCGGCCAAAGCCAGCGGCAAGGATTTAGTTATTTTTAACTCTAACGATAATCCCGTGGCGCAAAACGACGCGATAGAAAACTATATTCAGCAAGGCGTTAAAGGCATTCTGGTTGCCGCTATTGACGTTAACGGAATTATGCCCGCGGTAAAAGAAGCCGCCGCCGCTAACATTCCAGTGATTGCGATTGATGCCGTATTACCGGCCGGGCCGCAGTCGGCTCAGGTCGGCGTTGATAATATCGAAGGCGGCAGAATTATTGGTAAATACTTCGTGGACTACGTGCAGAAAGAGATGGGCGGCCAGGCGCGGCTGGGTATTGTTGGCGCGCTGAATTCGGCCATTCAGAACCAGCGGCAGAAAGGATTTGAAGAGACGCTGAAAAGTAATCCGAAAATTACTATCGCTAATGTCGTCGACGGCCAGAACGTGCAGGATAAAGCGATGACCGCGGCGGAGAACCTGATTACCGGTAACCCCGATCTGACGGCAATCTATGCCACCGGCGAACCCGCTCTGCTGGGCGCTATCGCCGCCGTGGAAAACCAGGGGCGTCAGAAAGATATTAAAGTTTTTGGCTGGGATCTGACGGCGAAGGCGATTTCCGGTATTGACGACGGCTACGTCACCGCCGTTCTGCAGCAGGACCCTGAAAAGATGGGGGCCGAAGCCCTGAATGCGCTGAACACGATCACCTCAGGTAAAACCGTGCCGAAAACTATCCTGGTTCCGGCCACGGTGGTAACCAAAGCGAACGTCGATACCTATCGTTCGCTGTTCAAGTAGGTCAGCGCGCGCTGTTCATGGCTAACAGAGCGGCGAGCTCATGGCCGTCAGGAAACGCGCTGAGCGTCCCCCGGCGGCTAACGGTAATGGCGGCAGCGCGGCTGGCGTGCGCCAGCGCCAGCGCATCCGGCGCTACGCCGCGCAGGATCGCGGACGCCAGCATCACCGCGAGGAACGTGTCGCCAGCGCCGGTAGTGTCTAGCGCCTCGGCGGGGACGGCGGGGCAAAACTGGCGCTGGCCTGCCTGAACCAGCCAGGCGCCTGCCGCGCCCTGGGTCACTACTAAGGTTTTTACGCCGTAAGGCTGGAGCTGCTCGGCCTCGGATTCATTGACCACCGCGATGTCGATAAGCGGCCACAGATGGCAAAAATCAGGATTGACAGGCGAGGGGTTGAATACCGTTGTCATACCGCGAGTTTTGGCGTACTGGAACAGCGCCCGGGTTTTATCCAGGGAGAAATTGCCCTGCTGTAGCAGAATATCGCCTGCAGCGGCCTCCGTCATATGAGGAATAATATCATCAAGGCTGAACGTATCGGCTGCGGCCGTCGTGGTAATGATGGCATTATCGCCATCAGCGCTATTTAAAATAATCGAGGTATCGCTATGTTGATTGAAATGGCCGTCGGGTAGTAGCGTCAGTGTTTCATTTTTTATCTGCTGGCGTATCCACTCGCCGTTGCTGTCATTTCCCGTGGCGGCAATTAAACGCGTGTCGATTCCGCAGCGGGATAATATAATCGCCTGATTCGCGCCTTTACCGCCGATATCCTGCGAAACTTTAATGCCGTGAATGGAAACGCCTTTTTTCGGTATATCCGGAATGGACCAGGTTTCATCTACGGTAATATTACCAGTAACATAAACACGCATAGTGTTCCCTTAACAGGATGGATAAGATGGTTGCTATCTCAGCAGAAAAAACGAATGCAATACAAGATATTTTTTCACGTGATAAAGTTATTATTGGTGTTATTCATTGCGATCCTTTTCCCGGCACGCCGAAATATCGAGGGAAATCAGTCTCCGGTATTGTTGAGCGTGCGCTTCGTGATGCTGAAAATTATATTTCAGGCGGCGTTCACGGCCTGATTATTGAAAACCATGGTGATATTCCTTTTTCCAAACCTGAGGATATCGGTCATGAAACCTCTGCGCTGATGGCGGTGATTACCGAGAAAGTTCGTGAGCGTTTTGGTGTGCCGCTGGGCATTAACGTCCTGGCGAACGCGGCGATCCCGGCGATGGCGATCGCCCTGGCGGGCGGGGCCGATTTCGTCCGCGTAAACCAGTGGGCCAACGCCTATATCGCCAACGAAGGATTTATTGAAGGGGCGGCCGCTAAGGCGTTGCGCTATCGCAGCATGCTGCGCGCTGAACATGTTCGCGTCTTTGCCGATAGCCACGTCAAGCACGGTAGCCATGCCATCGTTGCCGATCGTTCGATTCAGGAGCTTACGCGCGACGTGGATTTCTTCGAAGCCGACGCGGTGATCGCGACCGGTCAGCGCACGGGCGATAGCGCCACAATGGAGGAAATTGACGAGATCCGTGCGGCAACGGAGCTACCACTGCTGGTGGGCTCCGGGGTGACGCCCGCCAACGTAAGTCAGATCCTCGGGCGGACTCAGGGGGTCATTGTGGCCAGTACGATGAAGGTCGATGGCGTCTGGTGGAACGATGTTGAGCTGGCCCGGGTGAAGCATTTTATGTCGGTCGCTCAGGCCGCGCTGGAGGAAGCATAATGGAAGCGTTTAGCGAGCGCCTGCTGCGCGAACATCAATCGGCGTGGCAGGCGATGCAGCAGCATCGTTTTGTGACTGACATCGAACAGGATCGTCTGCCGACAGCCGTCTTTAACCGCTATCTGGTGTTTGAGGGCAACTTTGTCGCGACGGCAATCGCGATTTTTGCTCTCGGAGTCAGCAATGCGCCGGGTATTCATCAGCAGCGCTGGCTTATTGGCGTCCTGAATGCCCTGGTTGACACGCAGATTGCATGGTTTGAACAGGTGTTATCAGAACGGCAGATCACTTCCGCTGATTATCCGGACGATCTTCCCGGCGTGCGGCGCTTTCGCGACGGCATGCTGCGTACGGCCCGGCAGGGAAGCTATGAGCAGATCGTTACCCTGATGTTCGGTGCGGAGTGGATGTATTATTTCTGGTGCCGACGGGCAAGCGAGCATCGCCAGAGCGATGCGGATGTGCGACGCTGGGTGGAAATGCACGCGGAAGACGAATTTTATCAGCAGGCGCTCTGGCTGAAGAACGAACTCGACCGCTGCGCCATGGCGCTGAGTGAACACGAAAAGCAGGCGCTGTCGGCGCTTTACGGTGATGTGCTGCAGTGGGAAATTGATTTCCATCACGCTGCGTACGAGGATTAGTCGTGCGCTAAACAAAGGGGTGCCGAAGCGGTGCCCCTGAACGTTGATACTATGAAATGAGGTATACAACAGCCTTTCGCCAGAGAGTGCGGTGTGAGTTTCCAGCCATCTTGTTCCTTTGTCGGAACGATAACCGGTTCACCCTCCGTCAGCGCCACTATTGCTGGGTAGGATCATTGCACCCGGATTTACCGATAACTTCTGCTCCAATGAAGTTATCGTTGCGGGCCTGAGTACTCAGGATATCTGACCACTCCCTCTCTTTGACCGGACTATTACCAGCGTTCTCTAATGCGCGTTTTTATAACGATAAATGGCCTGAACTGGAACAGGATGTTCGTTTCTATTTTGAAACTTTCGGCTTTCTCGTTGAAGCGCAGATAACAGAGCATGTCTCTCCAACAGCAGGGGAGCCGGGGCGGGTGTTGTGGCTGTTTTCATCACAAACATCGCGCATTTCCTCCTGGTTTGATGTACTGACATTTACGTTACGCATGCTGTATACTTAATATTCAGAGAAACACAGGAGGACAACATCATGCCAGCCGCAAACAGTATGGCGATTAAACGTGAAACCTTAAATCTACGCATCAAACCCGCCGAGCGCGATCTTATCGATCGGGCGGCGAAGGCCAGAGGGAAAAACCGCACGGAGTTCGTGCTGGAAGCCGCTCGCGCTGCCGCAGAGGAAGCGCTGATAGAGCAGCGGATCATTATGGCTGACCCGGAGGCTTATCAGGCATTTCTGACCCGTCTGGATCAGGCACCAGAGCCTAACGCCGCTCTGTGTAAAACCATGCAGACTCCCGCACCGTGGGGGCAGGAAAAATGATCTCTGCCCCTGAGCCTCTCCATGCCGGGCACATTTTGACTTCATTTTGCTGCGGCGTGGATTCTATGGATAACTGGCTGAAACAGCGGGCGATGAAAAATCAGGTTGCTGGCGCATCCCGTACCTTTGTTTGCTGCGACAACAATTCTCAGGTACTGGCATATTACTCGCTGGCCTCCAGTGCCGTGGCGACGAATACCGCACCGGGCCGTTTTCGTCGTAATATGCCTGACCCAATCCCGGTTGTGGTGTTGGGGCGTCTGGCGGTGGATCAATCGCTGCATGGTCAGGGTGTAGGGCGAGCTTTAGTGCGTGACGCCGGATTGCGGGTGATTCAGGTGGCGGGAACTATCGGCATTCGCGGGATGCTGGTGCATGCATTGTCTAATGAAGCGCGGGAGTTCTACCTGCGGGTTGGGTTTGAGGCGTCGCCAATGGATTTGATGATGCTGATGGTGACGTTGGGGGATTTGGTGGGGAGTTTTTAATTCATCTTTATTAAACTTCGGTTGATTAATAACGTTTGCGATAGTCACCTAAGGTACAATCTGATATTTTATTCTTTGCTATAAAAATAAATCGTCAAGGAATGACGCAACAGTGCCAAACAAGGATTGTTTTCATGGAAAACCCGTCTCAGAATACTTATAAACCCAGAAACATCATCAATGCGCCAGACATAAAAGCAGCGATACTAAAGCGTAGCCAACAGCGTAACGATGACGATGCTGTCCAAAGCTGGTTGGTTAATCACTTTTATCGCTGGACGATCGGCGATTTTCCTGAGGTGACTCCCGTCTCCTCCGCTGTTGATTACGCCACCTGCTTTGGTGTCGATGCCAGGCTCCCTGGCTGGCTGGCATCGCAACTCTCCGGCGAAAAAATATTCTATTACCTCGATCCGCAACATCCGCAATTACTGGCGAAAGAGCGCGAGCTGGTGGAATTTCTCGCGCGTCAGGCGACAACACGGCTGGCGAATAAACTACAGCGTATTAACTGCTTTACCGCCCTGGCGATGCGTGCAGCAGAACATGAAAAAATGCAGCAACGCCAGCAACAAGGGTGGCAGTCTGCCAGCCCTGACGCATTAAAACCGGTGATGGCACTTGAGAGTGGAGAAATCCTTGAGTTTGATCCATCAAGCCCGTACTTACGCCGTGAAATGGCTTACGAGTCATGGCACATGCAACATTGTGTCGGCCAGTTTCAGGACAAAAATGCGCTTACCGGCGGCTATGGTGATTATTATGCCCGGAAAATTGAGCAAGGCGAAATGCGGCTGTTCAGCCTGCGTGACCGTAATAACATTCCCCATGTCACGGTAAGTCTGATCGTGAATAAGGGAATGTTGTATATCGATCAAATTAAAGGTAAACAGAATCGCCACCCAATAAAGAAATATGCGACGGATGTTTTACACCTTTTATGTCATCTCGGGCCACAACCGGAACGGCATGCCGATTGTGAAGGTATGGGGATTGTTTACGAAGAAACGCCGGAATGCCAGGGCTGGAAATTCATTACCGGGGTTGAGGATCAATATTTCCTGCAAAGCGTACTGCACAATAATTTTCACCTGATAAAGCATTTTCCCTCGCCGCCTGTGGCATTACAGTGGCTGTTGCTGCACAGCGCGCCAGATAAACTGCATTATTTACAAACTATTGATCCAACTGTTGCGACAGCGGCAGAAATGCTGTTTCCGCAGCAGGAATGGCATCCCACTCTGGCCGGGAAGAATACCGACAGCACTCCGTTCTGTATTGAAGATGTGGAGCTTCAGGCTACGCGCTACCTGGTCGCAGGCGAGGGGGTATAACGATGCATTTACTTATCGCGTTGCTGGTTGCTTTCTGGTTTATCCGCCGAAATTATAAGAAAAATAAGCCGCTGGTCGCCGCGCGTATTGCGCAGGAAAAAGAAAAGGATCGTCAGGCCGAGAAACGCCGTGATACCCGGCGGCGTAAGTGGGCTTTAGCGCTGGCGGACATTCTCGTCCGACGTAATGGACTGCAAAAACAGGGAATTTCGCTGACCTTGACGCTAACTGATGACACACGTCGGCATCTGGCGCAGCAGGTGAAAAAAGAACTTGGCCTGGCTGACAATCTCAGTGGCGAGGCGCTGCGCCGACAGATAGAAGAGATCTTACGTCGCTGGCCTGCGGGTATGGGTAAATCGCCGCGTGATTTTTACTATCAACTGGCCTCTCAGGGGCAGGTTCGCGACGCTCTGGCATTTGATTGTATGCGCACCGCTTTTCTGACACGCTGTATTGCCGCGCTGGACTGGTGCGACAAAGAGCAGGCCTGGCTGGTGCTGTTTCTTAACGCGCAGCGCGCTCAGGACTGCTTCACCAGTTGGCAGGATTACGCCACCGCCTATGTGCGCGCCCGTGAGGTCTGGTTGACGTTGCACAAAACTCCCCCCGCCATCGCCGGACGTGATTTGCAGGAAGTTACCCACTATCTGAACGACAGAGCCGGTAACTGGCGGAATATACCGTGGAATAAATTCAAAATTTTTGAACCTAATTAACTGGACTATTTATGGAACAGGATGCCCGCCTGCTAACTGCCATGCAGACGATGTGCGACAGCAAAATAATGGAAAACCACCCACAGCGCGAATGGTTTATCGCGGATGTAGCCCGTTTTTTGCGCGATGAACGTTATGACGAACTGGATGCGCGCTACAATCAGGCGCTGACGGAAAGCTTTGCCAGTCGTGAGGCGGAAAAACGCTATTTTCAGGCCTGTACCCACACGGGTAACGATTTTTATGATATGGATCAGGTGGTTGAAGCCGGAGCTGACGGTCTGGCATTAATTAAAAACTGGCAGCGTGCGCGCCCTCATTCTACTCACGCCTGGCTTGCCGAAGTGCAATACTGGAACCACTATGCATGGCTGTATCGTAGCTATGGCTGGGCAAAAGAGACCACCCGCGCGATGTGGATCTGCGCTGCAACCTGCAATGAACAAATGGTGATTGCCGCTCTTAACGCCATTCAGCGCGATCCACGCCAGTGGATGGCCGCCTCTCTCACCAGCACCAACTCAAAAGTCTTCGGTCAGCCAGAGTGGCTGGTTGCGTTTTTGCAGGGGGAGGAGGTTGCCGGGCTGCCGCTGATGCAGGAACTGGCTGGCTACCATCAACATTCGCCACAGGAGGTGGAAGCGCTGATGGCGCATTCCGGATTGTCGTTCGAGAACGCGATTTGCCCTGCTTTGCCTCGTCCGCCAGGGTTGCCGGACTGCGATGACGATGCCGGGCAACAATACTGGCTCTCCGTCTGCCTGCGCATTTTCCCCACGGCGTTTTACGCGCTGGGTGAATATATTCCGTTTCGGATGCCGCGCTGGAGAGGGTCGCATGAAGAGATCCGCGAGTTTCTGGCCTCGCCTGTTTGTGCTCATCTGTCTCCGGAGGAACAGGAGCATCTGGAGTTGCTAATCTGGTGGGATGATTATCGCGATCTGAATATTGAGGAAATTAGCTCTCCGGCGGAGCAGGAACGCCTCATTGCTCAAGCCAGAGAAATTGCGCTCAACGCGCGCAGCCGGGAAGCCCGCCATAATGCGCTGGGGTGGTTGATGAACTGCTATGATGAGCTAAAGAAAGAGGGCGAACTCTGGCACTGCATCCAGTTAGCCGTAATGGAAAAGAGGAAACTGAATAACTATTTCACCTATAAGGCGGTGGAGTTTGCGCAGCGCGATTTTCCCAATACGTACTGGATCTATAATTTTATCTGTCAGAACTCTCAACAAACGTTATATGCTGCTACAGAGATCTATCGCGGTTATTTTCAGTACGCAGGGCTGTTTGGTTTTGAGAAAAATGAGGAACAGGCTAAAGCATGGCTGGACAAGGGGAGCGTTAATAGTGTCGGGTGCAGCCTGACCTGGAACTGGGCCATCCGTTCGCTAAACTGGCTCAAGCTTGAGGAACACTGCGTACCGTTGGCTGAGCTTGGCGCACAGAGAAATATTCCCGGCGCATTAAAATGGCTGGGGCTGGAATACGCCGACCGCGAAGATAATACGTTGTTACCGTATCAGCCAGATATTGCGTTGGATTATCACCAGCGTTCGGCTGAAATTCTGCGTGCGCAAATCATTCGACGTGACAGCGTTGCATATCCTTTAATTAGCAACGGCGGATACACATCATACGAGAACGATCTTGGGGATACTTATTTCAGCATCTCCACTTGCTATCAGCGCTTAAGTAAGATGGAAACCAACCCATCCATGCGCACCGCGTATGAAAAGAATCTTCTCGACACCTTATATCAGGCGCATCAGTTCGGCCATAAAGATGCCTGGAGATACTTTCTGCTTAATATTTTTGAAGTGAAAGATTTTACGCTGGCGCATCAGCATCTGGATCTTTTGCATGAGGAAGCTGATAAAGGCGTAATGGAAGCTATGGTGACGCTGTCGCGACTGTATGGCAATAAGCAGGACAAAAAGCTGTTTAATATGAAAAAGAGTGCTCGCTGGTACCATTTTGCGAAAACACTTTATCCAGACAGTGACGTGGTGTGGGATTGCCTGGCTCATCTGCATGGCGATGCCTTCTGGAAGCGCTGCCGCTACGCCTGGCTAACGTTGACGCTTTCGGACGCAGAACTGCCGGGTCAGGTTAACCCTATGGTGTAATAAAGAACTTATGCGTCATTAGCTAAGCTGGTGGTGATACGGTAAGTCCTGAATTTGGACAAGGTAATACACCACCGGCATTTAATTATGTTTTTGAAATGTTATTTATTGCCGTTTACTTTCAGTTCATCTTCCGTCAATGGCGGAGGAAGATTTTCAAAAAATTGGGGATTGACGTACCTGCCCGAACCTTGTGCGTGATCCCGAATATATTCTTTAGCCTGTTTTTCACCCAGCGTAAGCTCCTCTTTACTCAGTTGGCGGCTAAGCTTCACGCGCATAGTTTCTGCTTTTTTCAGACCACCTGCTGCGGCTGTCGCCAGCCAGGCATAAGCAGATTCAGCCGGGATACCGACAGGCTCTTTATATTTCATTGCATAGGCGTACTGTGCGTCAGCAAGGCCCTGAATTGCTGCCAGACGGTACAGGGACGCGGCTTCAAGCGCATTTTTTCTGACGCCTCGTCCCGTATCGTACATCTGACCAAGACTGAACTGTGCATAAGCCAGCCCTATGTTTTGTCCATTCAATGATGCCGCACGATACAGGGTTGCCGCTTTCTCTGTATCCTGTGGTACACCTTGTCCCAGATCGTACATTCTGCCAAGCAGGTACTGTGCCTGCATCGTACTGAAATCTTCAGCGCCCAGAGTGTTCGAATTGTTTCTCCAGTCGGCAGCAAGTTGTAACCAATGGAGCGCCTGTGGGTAGTCTTTGGTGACCCCCATCCCATTCCAGTAGCACATGCCCAACTCGGCTTGTGCGGGAACATAGCCCTTCTCTGCGGCTTTACGGAACCATTCAACCGCTTTTTTCTTATCTGCCGGAACTGCAATGCCTTTTTGATACCAGTAACCAAGATAGACTTGCGCTTCGACAAACCCCTGTTGAGCCGCTTTGCTCATCCACTCTGCGGCACGTGACGGATCTTTCTCCACCTCTTTTCCATTGAAATACCTCAGAGCAAAGTCAAACTGAGCCTGGGCATTACCCTGTTTCGCCAATTGTTCTGTTTGCGGTAACGATGTTTCTGCCCTTGCCATTAACACTGGGTTTCCCAGGATTGCCACAATGGTCAGAACTAAAATCGACTTTCTTAACATATAATCCCTTATTAATTTTGCAGTGAAAAATTATAGTCATAGTTTTTGTAGTTTAACTATTCGCTAAAATTTCTATGCCAAAGTTTACTCTTTATAGAGTACAATGCGTACGCTTCTATTTTTTAAAAAATTAGTGCGGCTCGAAAAAATTCATCCTCCCAAAAGAAATCACAATGATGTAAGTTGAAGTATGCGGTAATAATGTAATCACCAAAATATTTTTCCGCTAAATAATAATCTTCAACACTTTTTTTCATATGTAAGTCTATTTATGATTTCTTCGCCTGTATAAGTTTTTTCCTATTTTTTGCTATAATAGTATTGGTTTTTCATTGTGGCACCAGGTTTTTTATACCCCATATAATGGTGTGAGGTTGTGGCTTATGATTTATGTTTAACTTCATTTGACTGAAGTAATACTTATTTATTGTTGCCATATCTCCAGCTGAAGGCCATATCTGATAAATGTTTACGTCGGATGCGTATGCACTACAGACCGACCTCCGCCTTTTAAAGAACTCTACCAGCTTCACCAGAATAAATCACCTATCGCATTTCTCCATCGGCCTCCTGCCTGACCAACAATACCTCTTTGGGCATCCCCGATGAGTTATCCGTAATTACGATACTGTTATCACCCGGTAATTTTCCTGATGATAAAATATTGTCCATTCATGAGGAAGCCATTGGTAATGGCACTGCGTCAGAAGATGGGGGTTGTATTACTAAACCCAGTACCGGATTGTTGGAATAACTCTTCTGGATCAACCCAACTGACAGGGTTTGCACCCACGTAAGCATACTGATTCAATCCGCCAGCACTGACGTAATATATCGCCCCAGCTCCGGTTGATAGTACCTGTTCAGATTGTAAAAGAGCCCGGACTCTTCATCTTCGTACTGCCCCTGAAAGCGCAGCGGATTGCGGATGTTATCAACCGCTCGCCGGTCTGCCAGTGAATGGCGATAACTTTTTCCACCAAATTGCCATAGGCGTCGAACTGGCAGCGGTACACCTCTTCCCCGTTGATGTTCGCCAGGCTGTGCGGCGTGCCGAGGTGTCTTAGTGAATTCCTTATATAGTTCGTAGTTCGCGGATTCAGATAATAAGTGCAACGCTCAGTCATGTTAGATGGAAGGACGGTTAGCTGCTGATAAGCGATCCTGCTCTTCCGACCAAAGATAAGCGAGTAACCATGAAGTACCAATAATTAACCGGGGGCAATGATATCATATTGCCCTGCTTTATAAAGAACATTGTAGTTATCGTGAGATTGACCAGCGGGTGGGCGTCAGTAAGTCTACGATCTCCCGTGAAGCCCCCCCGGAGAATGCCCTGCGTCTGTGTGAGCAGCGACGTGTGACGGCAGATAAGGCATATGGTGGCGAGCTTTACAGACACCTGCGGCAGGGTAAGCGCCACTACCGCCATAAGTGGGGGCGCATCCCAGGCACGGTGTCCGTAGAGCTGTGCCCGGCTGTCGTTGATGCGCGGGGGCTGGGGAACTGGGAGGCTGGCCTTGTGCTGGGTAATGAGGGAACCAGCGCTATCGTCACACTGACAGAGCGAAAGAGCCGTATTTACCTGACGAAAAAGGTTTTTTCAACGGATGCAGTAGAGACCAGTAACACGATTATCTCGTTGCTGAGCGATTTCCGGGATGTGTGCCACACGATAACCTTCGATAATGGCCTTGAGTTCAGTGAACACAGAGTAATCGCGAAGGCGCTGGAAGCAGATACTTACTTCGCTCATCCCTACGCCTCGCATGAGAGAGGTAAATGAAAATACAAACGGGCTTCTGCGGCAGTTTATCGGTAAGGAGACTGGTCTGAGAACGGTGTCAGAAGAGGGCCTGGCGCGCAATCAGGACACCCTGAATAGCAGACCACGCAAGTATCTGTGATTCAGGCAACCTTCGGTGTTGTTTGCAGAGCTAAAAAAGGCGGCTTAGCGTTGCACTTCGGAATTGAAGTTGCCTATTTACAAAAAAATTAAACTTATTTCATCTTTACGCTTCTTTTTTTATCAGTTAACATCCGAAAAGATTTAACACCTACAAATATAATGGAAATTAATAAATGATTTTTTATTATCAACAAGGAGAGTTTGTTGTGAACAAAAAGAAAAACTTCATTGCTCTAATTTTATGCAGTAGTATTTTTATCAATTATGCTAACGCCACTGACGTGCCCACCCTCGAGCAGCACATTAAGGTTGGGGATACAAAAGCACAATATGAACTGGGTTTAAAATATCTCAATGGCGAAGGCGTTGAAATAAACTATCTTAAAGGTTCTGTATTAGTTTATGCATCTGCATTAAGTCAGAAAAATGAATCTCTTATTGATCCTCTTCATTTGAGTAAAGCACCTTTATGGCAGCGCTACGAAATCGTGCGACTTGGCGAACAAATTGCACGTAATCCGGATGAATGGAAGAAACTTTGGGTAAATACATCCGTTGATGAATTGAACAAATTGGCTAAGAAAGGCGACGCGAGCGCGCTCTATCATGTTGGGATATTGTCATCCTCTGCCGAGGATGCTTTCAAAATCTTTGAGCAAGCAGCAATAAAAAACAACCGAGAATCCCAAGTCGTTTTAGCTCAGTTATATGATAGGGGCCTTGGCGTCGAAAGGAATGATAAAAAAAGTTTTGAATGGACACAGAAAGCCGCTGAACAAGGTGATGTTAATTCACAAATGAAAATGTACAGATATTACCTTGGAAACTTTGGTGATATCGTAAAAATTGATTATCACAAAGCAAGCGAATGGATCCAGAAAGCCATCGATCAAGGGGATGGCGATGCAATGGAGACAAAGGGATGGGATTATGCTAGTGGCCGCAATGGTATCCCAAAAGATATAAATAAGGGAATAGAGATTTACAAGAAAGGTCTGGTTGCGAAGCTGACAATAAACTCAGTAAATTTCACAGATTATAACTCATTAGCTTATATGTATCTCAAGAACAACGACAAGGTTAAAGCCTGGGTTTTACTGCAAATGGGTAAAAAAGTTGCGGCTGAAATGAACACAGAATCGATATTGGCGGAGGAAGATGCAGACATTTTCCCTGTACTCTCGATCAAAGAGAATCCGAATGCGAAAAACGTGTTGTCGACAACCGAAGGACAAAAAGCGCAGCAGCAACTTGCTGCACTTGAGAAAGACCCTTCATCAATAGCAGGATGGTAATGCACGCATAAAAAAGAGCCTGTCAGTAATTCTGTGTAACAGCCAATGTATTAAAGGTGATCGCTCAGGCGGTCACCAAACTCGATAATAAAACGGCTCATTGCCAGCCGCCAGTTCTGGATCGGCATACTCCATTTTTTTTGACGCATCCTTGATCGCCAGATAAATAACCTTTCGTACCGAGTCATCCGTCGGGAACACCTTGCGTTTCTTAATGGCTGTCCGGATCACGTTGTTCAGCGATTCGATAGCGTTCGTGGTATAGATGGCCTTACGGATGTCCGGCGGATAACTGAAGAGCGTATTCAGGTTTCCCCAATGCGCACGCCAGCTTTTGCTGATTTGCGGATACTTATCGTCCCAGACTTTCGCGGACGCATCCAGCGGCATCAGTGCAGCCTCTTCGGTCGGGGCCTGATAAACTGTCTTCAGCCCGCTGGTGACGGCTTTGTAGTCCTTCCAGGACACGTATTTCAGGTTGTTACGTACTATATAGATGATGCACAGCTGGATATGGGTCTGCGGGTAGACGCCGTTTATCGCATCCGGGAAGCCCTTCAGACCGTCCATGCAGGCAATCAGGATGTCCTGAAGACCAAGGTTTTTGAGCTCCGTCAGCACACTCAGCCAGAACTTTGCGCCTTCATTTTCGGCCAGCCACATACCCAGTAATACTTTCTGGCCTTCGGTGTTGATACCCAGCGCCAGGAAGAAAACTTTGTTTCACCCGCCCGGCGACATCATGCACGCCCTTGTCGTCAATTGCCTTAACAAGCTGCGCCAGATGGCGGGTTTCAATTTTCGCAATGCCCATCGTGCCAATATCGGGAAAGACGTAGCGTTTAAGGCAGGTGAGGATTTTATCCGCATGGCCTTCCGACCAGAGCTTAAGGCAACTGGTGTGCCAGGCCGTCGCGACAAATTCAAACGTGAGGGATTCATCAACGGCGTCGTTATCCGTTTTGCGGAGTTGGGAAGGGCAGATACCGGATGCCAGCAGCTTACGCGCGGCATCGCGCTTTTCGCGGGCTTCTGCCAGTGTAACCTGTGGGTAGGGGCCGAAGGCCAGACGATTTTCCTTACCTTCAAAACGGTAGCGGAAATACCATAGCTTAGAGCCGCGGGTGGATATCGTCAGGTACAGACCTTGTGAATCGGTGATTTTGTAGGACTTTGCGAGGGGTTTAGCAGCGCGGATTTTACCGTCGATCAGGGCCATAATACGGGTCTCTATCGTTCATCGAACTGAACGACCCGTAATCTGACCCCAAATTTTCCGGATACGTAGGGATAAATCAAAACGCATCGAGAAAGATTCTTACGCTAACTTATTGAATTACATACACATATGAATTCATAGGGAAGCGTAAAAAAGGAAAGGTGGTGCCGGACTCGAAATCGATCATTTATACAATACCTTGTTTTTATTTGTAAAATAATTTTATCTTTTGCTTTTTACCAGCATTTTTACCAACATGTATTTTGCTTCTATATTGCAACCTTAAGAAAAGACAGCAGGTTATGCCAGTAGAATTCAGTATACTCACTGTCTGACGCTTTAGCGAAAAATTCACGTTACGGTATCCGCATTGTCAGGTTCAATAGCTTTTATCTTCTGGGGGTAACGCAGCATTAACTCTAATGCCAGCTCGGCATCCTGTGGATCATCTTTAGCGCCGCTGGGCGAGAAAGCCTGCCGGTAACGAGCCAGGGATAAAGCGTGGACGGGGAAAACGGTGATAAAGGGATATTTTTGAAGAGCATACACCACAGGGTCCTTCTTCAGCTCGAGAGCTATAGCGATCCTGCCTTTTACCTTCTGGTGTAACTCAGTAAGCCAGACGTCAAGCGCTTCTGCCGTATGTTCAATCACATGGAACACGCGTTCACCGTTTTTGAACTGAACACAGACATCGTGTTTTTTATCTGCCCAGTCCAGACCAACGTGTGCAGCAAACTGATTAGTCACAGTCATCACCAACTCCTTTTTATCGGGGATTGGTATGCATTCCACGCTCTTCGAAAGAAATATAGC